>NZ_PYBV01000001.1:0-4757 GCF_003205615.1 Micromonospora arborensis
CCGCCGCCCAACCGCCCGGCACGACCGCCCGCCGCCCGACCGCCCGGCCCGACCGCCCGCCGCCCGGCCCAACCGCCCGCCGACATCCCGCCCCCGAATCGCCGACGGTGGCGGTGGGCTGGATCGGGTCTGGTTGGTGGGTCGGTGGGGTTACCGGGACGGTGGGGGCCCGGGTGGGATGAACGGGAGGCCAGGCGGTGGGCCGGTTTCGATGAGTCGCCAGAGGGCGTCGGTGTCCAGGTGTTCCTCGACCAGGTCGCCGAGCAGGTCGAGCGAGCGTTCCCGGGCGGCGGCGAAGCTGGTGGCCGGTGCGACCCGGAAACCGGTACGGCCGGCCAGGCGAGCCGCTTCGGTGAGGAACCACCGGCGGAACTCGTCGGACTCGAATGCCCCGTGCCAGTGCGTGCCGTGTACCGCGCCGAGCACGGCTCCCTCGCCGGCACCGTCGTCGCTGGTGAGCAGCGGGGTCAGGGTCGGGTCGGCCTGCGAGACGTACCCGTGGTGGATCTCGTAGCCGCGCACCGGAAGGCTGCCGTGGGCGGTGCCCACCGACTGCCGGACGGTCTTGCGGGGATCGAAGGTGATCTCGATGGGCAGCAGGCCGAGCCCGGGCACGCTGCCCCGGCGGCTCTCCACCGTGTCGTGGATGGCGCGGCCGAGCATCTGGAAGCCGCCGCAGAGGCCGAGCAACGGTTTGCCGGCCGCGACGTGTGCGGCCACCGCGTCGGCGAGACCGGTTTCGCGCAGCCAGGCGAGGTCGGCGACGGTGGACTTGGAGCCGGGCAGGACGACCAGGTCGGCGGCGGCCAGTTCGGCCGGTTCGATGGTGAGGCGTACGCGGACGCCCGGCTCGGTGGCGAGCGCCTCCACGTCGGTGGCGTTGCTGATCCGGGGTAGGCGGACGACGGCCACGTCCAACCACTCGGTGCCGTGCGGGGCTGCGGGGCGGCCGAGCACGCGGCCGTAGGCGAGTGAATCCTCCGCGTCGAGCCACAGGTCCAGTGCCCAGGGCAGCACCCCGTACGTGGGGCGGCCGGTGACGTGACGCAGCATGTCCAGCCCTGGCTGGAGCAGCCCGAGGTCGCCCCGAAACTTGTTGATCACGAAGCCGGCGATCAGCGCCTGGTCGGCCGGGTCCAGCAGGGCCACGGTGCCGAACATCGAGGCGAAGACGCCACCCCGGTCGATGTCGCCGACCACGATGGTGGGCAGGTTGGCGTGCCGGGCCAGCCCCATGTTGACGTAGTCACCGGCCCGTAGGTTGATTTCCGCTGGGCTGCCGGCGCCCTCGCAGATCACCACGTCGTACGCGTCACGCAGCTCGGCGAGCGCCGCGTACGCGGTCTCGGCAAGTCGGGGACGCAGGTGCCGGAAGGTGCCGGCGGTGATGGTGTCGACCGCCTCGCCGAGCAGCACCACCTGACTGGCCAGGTCGCTGCCCGGCTTGAGCAGCACCGGGTTGAATCGCAGGTCGGGTGCCAGCCCACAGGCTGCGGCCTGCATCGCCTGGGCCCGCCCGATCTCGCCGCCGCGCCCGTCCGACCCGACGACCACCGCCGAGTTGTTCGACATGTTCTGCGCCTTGTACGGGGCCACGTGCACACCTTGGCGGTGCAGCCAGCGGCAGATGCCGGCGGTGAGCACGCTCTTGCCGGCGTCGGAGGTTGTGCCGGCGACCAGCAGCCCGCCGCTCACCGCCCGCTCCCCCGCCCCGCTCCGAGGGCCCCGCCTGTCCCGACCGCCCCGCCTGTCCCGACGGCCCCGCCCGCTCGGACGGCCCCGGCCGCTCTGGCAGCCCTACCCGCTCTGGCAGCCCCGCCCGCTCGGACGGCCCTGTGCGTCCTGCCCAGCCCACCGGGGCCCGCGAGGGCGCCGAGGCAGCGGCGGCCCACGGCTCCGACCAGGCGGCCGAGGGTCACCGGGTACGCGGCGGCGAGCCCAACGGCGGCCAGCCCGACCGCGCCGGAGATCCGGGCCGCCCGCTTCAGGTGGCGTGCCTCCGGACGGGGGCCGTCGCCGAGGAACGGCCGCACCTCGGAGCGCCCGAAGTAGACGTTGCGGCCACCGAGGCGGACGCCGAGCGCGCCGGCCATCGCCGCCTCGCACTGGCCGGCGTTGGGGCTCGGGTGGTCGTTGCGGTCGCGCCGCCACACCTGCCAGGCCCGCTGCCGATCCCCGTTGGCGACCGGCGCCACGGCGATGGTGAGCAGCCCGGTCAGCCGGGACGGCACCAGGTTGAGCACGTCGTCCAGGCGCGCGGCCGGGGTGCCGAACCGCGCGTAGCGCGCCGACCGGTGCCCGACCATCGCGTCGAGGGTGTTCGCCGCGCGGTAGCCCAGCAGCCCGGGCAGACCGGCGACCGCGCCCCAGACCAGCGGGGCCACGACGGCGTCGGAGGTGTTCTCCGCGACCGACTCGACGGTGGCGCGGGCCAGCTCCGACTCGCCCAGCGTCGACGGGTCCCGTCCGCAGAGGTGGCCGAGGCGTCGCCGGGCAGCGGGCAGGTCACCGTCACGCAGCGCCCGCCCCATGACGGTGGCTTCGTGCCGCAGTGTCCGGCCGCCCAGCACGGTCCAGGTGCCGACGGCGACGAGCGCCGCCCGGGTCACCGGCCGGTGCCGGGTAGCCGTCGCGGCGACCACCCCGAGCAGCACCGGCCCGCCCACGGCCAGCGCGGTGAATGCCGCGCCCGCCGTCCGGTCCGGCCGGTAGAGGCGGCGCTCCAGCGCACTCGCGGCCTGCCCGAAGCCGGCCACCGGGTGCAACCGGCGTGGATCACCGAGCAGCCTGTCCAGCGCGTACCCGGCAAGCAACCCCACCGCATTCGCCACCGGCCCTGTCCGTCGCACCCGCACCACCTCCGGCCGGCCAGCCTAGACGAGCGCCCGGTGAGCCAGCCCGACCCACGGTGCTCCAGCGATCAACGCCTCGGGAGAGGCCGCGACCGCCGCCCCCAGTCCGGTCGCCGCTTGGGGTGACGGCGCCAGCCCACCCGCCCTCACGTAGGTGACGGCGCCAGCCCACCCCGCCGTCACGTGGGGTGACGGCGCTGGTCGCGTCGCCACCCCACCCCCGTCGTGCCGTGTGGGTCGTGCCACCGAAGCCCGCGACGTGCGCGGGACCTCAGACAGTTCGGTCGCCGCCCGACCCGCGATGGTCGAACCGATCGGTCACGCCGGCTGCGGGACCCTGCCCCGGCCCCGCCGCCCCCGACCGGACGGCACGGGCTCCGGCTGGCTCTCGTCCGGCGCGGGCCCCAACTCGTCGTCCAGGTCCTCGTCGGTGTTGTCGTCGAGGTCGTCCTCAGCCGGGAGGGCCAGCTCGTCGGCTTCCTCGGTGGGAAGGGCCAGCTCGTCGTCGAGGCCCGACGGGAGGGTGCCCGGCCCGCCGGTCAGGGTGCCATCGTCGTCTGGCGGGCCCTCGACGAACGGGCTGGTTCGCAGCGCCGCGTAGTCGGGCAGCTCGAAGTCGTCGTCCAGCGGACGGTCGTCGGGCAGTACGGGCGCGTGCCCGGCCGGAACCGGCTCGGTGGGCTCCCCGTGCACCCGACTCTCGGCTTCCGCGTCCTCCACGGTGCTGGTCGTCATGCTCGGCCGGTTGCGCAGGAACCGGGCCCGGCCCCGGGACAGGTCGTGGCCGACGGCGACCGCCTCCAGCTCGTAGAGGGTGCGGTGGTTGCCGGCGTCGTCGGTCCAGTCGCGGGTGTAGAGCCGACCGCAGACGACCACCGGATCGCCGACCATCACCGAGGCCGCCACGCCTTCGGCGAGCTTGCGCCAGCAGTTGACGCGGACGCGGAGCGAATTGCCGTCGACCCACCGGCCGCTGTCCCGGTCGAGCCGGCGGGCGGTCGAGGCGACCTTGAAGTTGGCCACCAGGGTGTTGCTCTGGGTGGTACGTCGCCACTCGGGCGTAGTCAGCACATTGCCGACAATTGTTACGTAAGTGTCGAACATCGTCCCTCCAGGGGGATCGGGGCCTGCCAGCGCGAGTCGACTCGACACCGAGCCTGTGCGTTGAGCACGGCCATCGCCAGCGCCCAGCCCCGACCTGTGGACGACGAACCCACCTGTGGACAACGCCCTGATCACTCCCGAATGTGGTACGGCGAACCACCCCGACTGGGCGTCGGCGGTTTCCGGGGCCGGCCAATCTGGGTATGGATTTGATCAACGCACCACCGACAGCTCCACGTCGACGAGAGGTCAGCGCCATGATGATCACCAAAATCGGCTCCGCGGTCGTTTCCGAGGCGCGGCGATGAGCGCCGTCGCGAACCCGGCCACCGTCGCTGAGTGCCTGCGGGTGGGCGCCGGGTTCTCGCAGGGCGACCGCAACTGGATCGCCGAGCAGTTCGTCACCCTCGACGCCCGGCTGGCCAGCTTCCACGCTGACGCCACCGAGCTGGAGGTGTCGGTGAAGGACCGGGAGGCCCGCGGCCAGAAGGTCACCCTGGAGTGCTGGATCGCCGGCCGGCAGAAGATCGTCACGACCTCCGCGGAGGAGGACCTGCACGCCGCGCTCAACGACGTCCGCGACGACCTGCGCCGCCGACTCAACGACGCCAAGACCCGCCAGGAGCCGCGCCACAACAAGCACCTGCGCGACCTCCCCGAGCCGCAGTTGGAGGCCGACGACCCGGCCCCCCGCGCCGACGCGGAAACTGCCTGACCCACGCCACACCCCCGCGATCTTGCACTTTCGGCTCCCGAACAGCGGCTATCGCCCCTTTTGTCGGGACAGAAAGTGCAAGATCG
>NZ_PYBV01000001.1:4863-78927 GCF_003205615.1 Micromonospora arborensis
GGGTGGGGGGGGTGGGGGCGCGGGCTACCGCTGGGTAGGTTGGCGGCGTAGCGTCGCGGTCGTGGAACCGGACGTGTTGGGACCGCCGTACGAGCGGCAGACGATCGACCTGGGCACCGACGACGAAGGGCCGGTCGTCGCGACCCTCGTCCGACGCCGGGCCGAGCGCCCCACCGGACGGGCCGTCCTCTACGTCCACGGCTTCGTCGACTACTTCTTCCAGACCCACCTGGCCGACTTCTACGTCGAGCGGGGCTGGGATTTCTACGCACTCGACCTGCGCAAATATGGCCGCAGCCTGCTCCCGGGCCAGACGCCGAACTTCTGCCGCGACATCAGTGACTACTTCCCCGAGCTGGACGCCGCCGCCGAGATCATTCGCTCCGACGACGGGCACGACACCCTGCTGGCGATGGGCCACTCCACCGGCGGCCTGATCCTCTCGCTCTGGGCGGACGCCCGCGACCCCGGCACCATCGACGGCTTGGTGCTCAACAGCCCATTCTTCGACCTCAACGCACCCTGGGCGGTGCGCCGGCCCCTCGCGGCCGCCGTGTCCCGGCTGGGCCGCAGGGCGCCGCACCGCATCCTGCCGATCGGGCTGGGCACGGTGTACGGCGAGAGCCTGCACACCGACCACCGCGGCGAGTGGACCTATGACCTGGCGTGGAAGCCGCTGGCCGGGTTCCCGGTCCGGGCCGGCTGGCTGAACGCGATCCGCACCGGTCAACGCCGGCTACGCGCTGGTCTGGACATCCGGGTGCCGGTGCTGCTGGCCTGCTCGACCCGTTCCTTTCGGGGCACCAAGTGGCACGACAACGCGACTCTGGCGGACGCTGTGCTGGACGTCGAGCACATGGTCCGATACGCGCCCCGCCTCGGCCGCCACGTCACCCTGGCCCGCTTCGACGGTGGGCTGCACGACCTCACACTCTCCGGTCCCGCCGTACGGAAGAAGGTCTTCGACGAGGTCGGCCGCTGGGCCGAGGCGTTCCTCGCCGCAGGTCCCACCGCCCCGGCCGACACGGCAGGCGCGACGACGCCCGGCGGCTGACCGCCGACCAGGCCGGCAGGCGTTCCGGGTCGGCAGGCGTTCCGGGTCGCGGCTCAGACGTCGCCGGGCGTCGCCGGAAGGACGGCTCGGATCCGGTCGAAAGTCGCCACCGGGTGACCGCCGACGCCGGGTAGCACCAGGCCCAGGCAGTACAGCGACACTTCCCCGGTGGTGTCCGCCTGGACGACGAAGACCGGGGCGCCGACGTACCCCGGTGGCAGCTCCGTCGTGATCCGCACGTCGTCCCCGTCCCGGACCACCCGCTCGATCGCCACCTCCAACGGGCGCGACCCGTCGTCGCGTACCCCATGGGCCAGCACGAAGGCGGAACCGGCGTCGGCGCCGAGGCGGGCGACCACCTCGGGCCCGGCGGCGATCTTCGCGGGCACCGGCTGGACGCGCCAGCGCCAGCCGCCGTCGCCGGCATACCGGTGTAGGCCGGCGGTCGGCAGCACCGCGACCCCGTCGCCCGGGAAGCGGGCCCACCCGGGCACGATCTCGGCTGCGGAGACGACGGCCGGCGCGACCCCGGCCGGCTCGGTGACGCTCGCCCGCAGACTCAGCTCACCACCCGCCGCGCCGACCAGGTCGGCCGCCGTCAGCAGCGACTCCCCCACCGGGTCGTCCCCGCCCTGGAAGAAGAACGCGGTACCGACGTCGTCCGATGACCGGTACGGCAGGATGGCGCGACCGACGATCTGGCACAGCTCGTAGGCGACGTCGTTCTCGGCGTCGGGATCCAGCAGCACCAGCCAAAGGTACGGTCCGTGGTCGGGCCGGTCCGTGGGAACCCAGATGCTCATCGCGCGGTCGCCGTGAGACCCTGCTCGGCAACGTGGACGCGGGCACCCTTTTCGCCGCCGGGCAGTAGGACGGCGGTACCCTCTGGGCGCAACATGCACGCCACACGCGCCCGTAGCTCAGCGGATAGAGCAGGGGACTTCTAATCCCAAGGCCGCAGGTTCGAATCCTGCCGGGCGCGCCTCAAGAGACCTACTTGACGTCAGCGACACCGACCAATGGATCGGACGCGGCATCAGCTCGACGCGATAGGTTCATCCCGTGCTCCGATGACCCTGGAAGAGATCACAGCCGCGATCGGCGGAGCGGTCCACGACGCCGCCGATCACCGGGCGGGCAAGGAGCATTCATCGGATTTGCGCTGGGAGCGCTGCGCCAGAGATGGCTTGGGAGAGGAATTCGACACCCCATCGCGGACATGTCACCAGGGAGCGCGTCGTGTCCCGCCAGCGGGACACGACGCGCTACGACCATGGCAGCGTGGGCTACTCCCGAGCCAGCATCAGGGTGATCGGCGAACGTCCCACCCGCCGGGCCGGCAGCGCCGTGGCGAGCAGGCCGACAACCAGCGCCATGACGGCGAACAAGGCGATCTGCGCCGCGGGGAACGACAGGACAGCCGTGAGACTCCAATTCATCGCCGCAGCCACCGCCCAGCCGAGGCCGACCCCGAGCACGATACCGGCGGCCGCGCCGAGTGTCACCACGAAGAAGCCCTCCGCCATCAAGGTACGGCTCAGCTGCCGCCTGGTCAGCCCGAGAGCCCGCAACAAGCCGGACTCCCGTGTCCGCTCGACGATCGACAGCGACAGCGTGTTGGCCACGCTGAAGAAGGCGATCAGCACCGACAGCCCCAGTAGCGAGAGCAGCAGGCCGCGCAACGTCGACATCGCCTCAGTCCACTGCTTGATGCTCTGGGCACTGCTCACCGGAGTGATCGCGGGTTGCCCGGCGACCACGTCGGTGACGGCACGACGAAGCGCCGCGTCGGTGGCACCCGATGCCTGGGTCACGTAGACCGCCGATACCGGTAGCCCCGGTGCGACGCGGGTCAGGTCGTTACCCGAGACGGCGAACGGACCGAGTGGCGACATGGCGTCCAGGAGTGCCGCCACGCTGAGAGTGAGTTCGGTGCCGTTCGCAGATCTGGCGGTGAGCCGATCGCCCACCTCGACCCGCAGCTGACGCGCCAGCTTCGCTTCGAGAGCCACCTTGCCGGGACCAAAGCCGCGCAACGAACCCTCTGCCACAGCGGTCGGGGCCGCACGAGCGACCGTGTCGTCCACACCCTTCATCCGGATCGCCCGCCCGTTCACGATGACCTCGGTCGCCGAGCTGGGGCCGCGAGCGCCCACCACGGCGCCGACCTCCGGCCGGCCCTGCAGGGCAGCCATCACGTCCGTGCTGGCCATGGGGGTCGCGGAGTCCACCCGCAGCGTGTAGGCGAACGGGAAGTTCTGAGCAAAATCCTCCTCGATGGAGCGTGTCGCGGCCGCCGCGATCGTGCTGACCACGGTGACAAGGGTCAGGCCGATGCAGAGCGCCGCCGCTGTCGTGGCGGTCCGCTCCGGATTGCGGCGGGCGTTCTCCCCGGCGAGCCGTCCCGGGTGCCCGAGGATCCGCCCGAGGATGCGGCCGGCCGCGGACCCCAGTCGCGGGATGGCCAGCGGCGCAAAGATCAGCACCGCCGTGATCAGCGCCAGCGCGCCGACCACCACCGCGGCGATCGGGAGACGACCGGGCTGGGCGAGGGTGCGGGCGGCGACGACCCCGCCGACGACCAGCACGGCGGCGAGCGCCGCCAGCACGGTCGCCGTGCGGAGGCGGCGACCGGCAGAGCGCACCGGCGGCGGCGCCGCGTCCCGCAGGGCCTCCACCGGTCGGATGCGCGAGGCCTTCAGGGTCGGGCCCACGGCCGCCAGCATCGCGACCACCGGACCCAGAACGAACGCGACCAGCGCCGTACGAGGCTCAAGGAGCGGCGTGGCACCTCCGACGTCGATGCCCTCGCCCGAGCCGAAGACCCGCAACAGCACCCGCGCCGCGCCCAGGCCGAGCACCAGGCCGACCACCGAGGCGAGGAACCCGAGTAGCGCGGACTCTCCCAGTGCCCCCACGCGGACCTGCCGCCGGGTCGCCCCGACGCACCGCAGCAACGCCGTCTCCCGCAGACGTTGCGCGAGCAGGACGGAGAAGGTGTTGTAGGCCACGACCCCAGCGACGATCGTCGTGATGCCAGCGAACACCAGCAGGGCGTTGCTGAACCCGTCGAGGTCACGGGCAGCGTCGCGGGCTTCCTGTGCCCGAACAGCCGCGCCGGTACGGACGGCGTACCGGTCACCCAGTTGAGCGACCAGGCGGTCTCGCAGCGCCTCCTGCGACAGCCCTGAGGCTGCCACGGTCTCGATCCGGCCGAACGCGGTCGCCCTCAACAGTTGGACGGCCACCGCGTCCGTGGTGCCGACCACCACGCCGTCACCGAGGTCGTCCCGGCGGGTGTCCACGTCCATCAGACCGGTCACGGTGTACGGCTGCGGCCGGGCGTCGGAGCCGGCCGTGAGCAGCAATTGATCACCGATTCCGATCCGCTGCTCACTGGCGGTGTCGCGATCGATTGCGATGTCGGTGGGACCGGCCGGGGCCTGCCCCCGCACGAACCTGACGTCCCACAGTTGGGACTCGTCGGCGATCCCGATCAGTTGGGTACGGCTGGGCGCGGCTGCCAGCGTCCGGCCGTCCGGTCGGGCGGCCTTCACCGGCCCCCAGACCTGACCGTGCGCCGCGGCCACTCCGTCTACCGTGGCCACCTCGTCGAGCAGCGCCGCCGGCACGGTCCGGGCACTACCCGCCACGTCCTGCGGCTGACGTTCCACCACCACGTCGAGTGTGGCTGAGGTCCGGGTGAGTTGGTCCAACAGTGCCGCGCGCATGGTGTCGGTCACCATGAGCGTGCCGGCCACGAAGGCGACGCCGAGCGCGACGGCGAGCCCGGGAAGCAACAGCCGCGATGCCCGATGCACGACATTAGCCCAGGCCAGCTTCATCATCGGCCCTGCTCCAGCTTCTTCAAACCGTCCAGGACCAGGTCGGCGGTGGGTTCCATGAGTTCGCTGACGACGGTGCCGTCGACCAGGAAGAGCACCCGGTCGGCGCCGGAAGGGACGGTGACATTTACTCCCTTCAAGGCATCTATCGCAGACTCGCCGGCACCGAATCGTTTGCGCATAGCGGCTCCGGCCAGAGCGGGAGGGACGACGGTCTGCACTGGCTCCTCCTGGAAAGTTCACGTCACCGATTTCGGCCACACTTTATACCGACCCAAACCGTGTAATAGCGGTGTCGGATCCGCATCTTCCGTCGTCACGGCCTCCACCGCGCCGACAACGATGGTGTGATCACCGACCATATCCATCCGCACCACCCGGCACTCGCTGACCGCGTGGGCGGCGTCCACCAGGAACGGAAGCTGTCGCAGGGCGGTCGTACGCCACCTCGTTCCGGCGAATCGATCCGGGCAGTGACTGGCGAACAGATCCGTCGCGGCACGGCCATGCTCACTTAAGAACCCGCCAACCGTAGCCCTGGGTCAACTCCATCTCGAAGTCGTCTGGCCGACGGAGGCCGCCCCTTGTGCACCTCCGAACTTCGAAGCCGCTGAGCCCTCCGGAGCCTCACGCGACCCATGGGGAAGGGTGAGCCCGCCGTGAGCCCGGACGGCCACAGATCAACCGCCACAGACCAACACTGACCGGCACGCCTAGGGGTGTCTACCTGGCCAGATAGACACCCCTAGGGACTGCTGGTTACTCAGAAACACGATCGGGATTCAACTTCTAATCCCAAGGCCGCAGGTTCGAATCCTGCCGGGCACACAGGTACTTCCTCAATGTCTCCCGGACCCTGCTACAGCGGTCGTCGGAGCCCCGGTGGCGCAGGGATCCGTGCTAGGCGGCAGGTGGATGGGCGTGACCGGGCAGCTGGGTGATCGTAATTACGCCAGCGCTGCGATCAGCGCAATCAGCGGTGCGGTGCCTTGGATCAGGGCGCCGCGCGCCATCCGACGGTCGGCCAGCAGCAGTACACCGGCGGCGGCAAGCATGCATGCGCAGCTGAACAGCACCAGCGTGCGGCCGACGACCTGATTGCCAGCATTGACGGAGACCACGCCGCCAATGGCGCCGACAGCGAGGAACAGGTTGTACCAACCCTGGTTGAACGCCCACAGCCGTACGGCGTCCACATCGGCAGTTCGTGTCAGGAACCGCTGGTGGACCTTGGGTCGGCGAAACAGTACCGACTCCATTCCGAAGATGAAGACGTGGATGAGTCCGGCCAGTACAGCAAATACCTGTGCGATCGCGTTCATGTACGCAGTATGAGGTCTCCTCGTGGCCCTCCGTGACGTGGGGTAAGTGCTTCTTGATCGCACTGCGATGCCAGGACCGGTGCAGGCCGCCGCCCTCTGCCCGGAGGCCATTCGTACCGCCAAGTCAGCCACAGAGCTGCTTCGCAGCCTCGTCCACGGCGGCCCGCTCGACCTCTGGCAGAACGTGGGCGTAGTGCGGGCTCGTCGCCGCCTGGCTGGGCTGGGCCGGGCTGACGGCACCGGATTCCGATGAGGGTGCCGCCGGTCAAGGTCCGCGTGCAGTCCGGACGCCCCTGCGGCTACGTGCACGTCTTCCTGACTGGCAACCTTGCCGACCCGACTCACCCGCGCTGGTGCGACCGGGACGACTGCCAGCGCAGGGGTCAGCACCGCTCCCAAGCTAGCCACCTAGACACCAACAGGCCGGAGGCGTACGTCGTTGACGTGAGCTTGGTGCAAGCCCTACACCCTGCCGCTGGGCCGATGGTGAATCTGACCAGCATGGAGGGTAACGCCGCGACCTGCCTGGTCCTGTCGCTCAGACAGACGAGGGTGTTGCGGTACCGGCTGGCCAACCTGCTCGACGCGGCCATGCCGGCCCGCAACAACGGTGGTCGTAGCCCCTACCTACACGGCATTCGAAGCCGCCCACCTTGCCTTGGCGTTACCTCAGCAGCCTGTGCAGGCTGGTTGCGACCACAAGCCCCGTCAGCACGAGGGCGACGACACCCGCAGCAGCACCCGCAGCAACGCCAGCCTGGGCGGCTACGGTCAGGAAGCTGACGCAACCAGACAGCAGGCCGACAACCAGCGATATCGCAAGAATTACCAGGTCGCGAACGGTGAGAAGGGCCGCTCGACCCTCATCGTCGCCGGGGGGTGTAATGGAAGTATCGGACACGGTTGCTCCAGATGACGCGCTGATCTGCCTCGGACAGGAAGACCCCGCCTGCTGCAGCCCTCCGCGGTTACCGCCGCAGTGAGGACCCAGGCGGGATCTCAATGTGAAAACGAGGGCATCTCTGGATGCGTAGCGGATTTTTTGATCACAGTTCGGCTAAGCCGGCCCTTAACCGACCTTCAGCCCGAACCCGTTGCTTCTGCAACTTCCACGTCGTTGAACGTGCATAGAGGAGCGACGCTCGACAGCCTGGTCGCCGCCTCGGGCAGGAACGACCCCTTGTTACCGCAAGGGGTCGTTTGCATAAAGGCAGCTAACGATGCGCCTCAGGGTGGACGCTCCGGCGACTGCTCGACGAGAAGGCCTCGCCCTGCATCGACATGGTGGCCGCTGTCCAATGCTTCACGGCGAGGCCCGGAGGGTGTACTCAGCCCTGTTGGTGGCTCTCGTTGCGTCGGAGGGCCTCTGCGAGTTGGTCCTCAAGAATGATGATCCGGCAGGCCGCTGCCATGTCGGTGCCCTGGTCGCACATCTCCCGGGCTCGCGCGGCAAGGCGTAGCTGATAGCGGGAGTAGCGGCGGTGCCCGCCACCGGAGCGCTGCGGGTCGATCAGCTTCGCGTCGCCGAGCCGGCGCAGAAAGTCCTGCGAGCAGCCGAGGATCTCGGCGGCGCGGCCCATCGTGTAGGCGGGGTAGTCCTCGTCGTCGAGCATGTCGCCGGATTGGGTCATCGAACCTCCATCACGAGGGCCCCGGTGCTCGAAAGCACCGGGGCCCAAGGGTTGTGGGTCAGGAACACCATCTACCGACAGAACGTCGGCTTCTCTTGTCCGCACCGGCCGTCATTGACGGCATCGGGTGCGAGGATCGCATATGCGTGACCGGAGACCACCTCTCGTTCGATGGAAACTGCGGTGTCCGCGTCTAGCCCACCAATGCGGCTGACAGCGGGCGATCCAACGGTGTAGTGCCCTCCCTTGCCTCTGATTTCCTCTGCCGTACTTTCGTGCTGCCCGTCGGTGTCCGAGCCCCACGCGACTTCATGGCCCTGACACGTACGACGAACTCTCCTTGCCTCGGGTGCAGCCCTGAACCAGCCTTGGCCCCACCCGCTGTCACTACGGCAAGTTTCTGCCGCCAAACCGAGTGGGCCCACAGTTTCCCTGGCCCTACTCCTTCGCCCTCGTGCGGGGCGGCTACGTCAGCGTCTTTGTTTGCTCCATCTTCGACCTCAGGAACGTTAGCCGAAGACGACAAGGATATCTAGCGCTTCGCACATAGATTTTCTCCGAGGAGACACGTGGTCCTTCTGGGCGGTCAGAGAGATCATCAGGACAGCTTTGCTGACTCGGCGTGCCACTGGCGAGACGGGCAGGGCCAGCCGAGCCCACCAGCGGGCACAGTGTGGATCCACTGCGTTGATAGCGTCGGGTGGTGTCGATGTTCCGCAGTCCTCAGGTGATCCTGTTCAGCGAGGACGTCTCCCGCGCGGCCGTGTTCTACGTCGGTCTCGGCTTCACCGAGACCTTCCGGGTGCCGGTCGAGGGCGAGCCGATCCACATCGATCTCGTGCTCGACGGCTACAAGATCGGCATCGCCTCGGTGGCCTCCACCCGGGATGATCACGGGCTCGACCCCGTACCCGAGGGCCAGCGGGCGGCGGTGATCCTGTGGACCGACGACACCGCCGGCGCGTACGCCGCACTCACGGCGAACGGCGCTCCTGCCCTGGCCGCGCCTCACCGGTGGCTCGATCGCCTGCTGATCGCCTGGACGGCCGACCCGGACGGCAACCCGATCCAGATCGTCCAGAAGCTCTGACGACCCCGTCTGCACGCGCGCGTCCGGACCGAGAAACCTCGGCCCGGACGCGGTGTACGACGGAAGCCTCCGTCAGGAGGCGTACGCCTCGAGTTCCACCACCCGCGAGTAGCCGGCGGTCTCGTTGCTGGTCAGCGTGACGATCCGGAACGCGGTCGCGGTCAGCGGCGTGAAACTGGAGCTGACCTGACCGGCGACGTTGCCGCGCACCTGGGCGACGGTCTGCCAGTCCGCACCGACCCGCACCTGGACGTCCCAGTCGCGCAGGCCGTACTTCGCGGCCGGGTACTTGGTGGAGTCGAGCGTGTAGACGTCGACCCGGCCGATCGTCTCGGGCTTGTCGAACGTCACCTGCAGCCAGTCGGGGAAGGCGCCCTTGTTGGCGTCGTTCCAGCCGGTGGTGGTCGCCCAGTGGTTCGAGTCGCGGTCGCCGTCCACCGCACCGCAGGCCGGGTAGCTGGGCAGGTTCTCCGACGATGCCGTCACCGGCACGTACCTGGCGAGGTTGCCGGTGGTGTCGACCGGTCCCGGTGCGACCTCCACCGGCACCGACAGCCGGCTCTCACCGGACCGGACGGTGATCGTGTACTGGCCGGGGGCGGTGCCCCGGGGTGCGGTGACCGTGATCGGCACCTTCAGTGTGTAACCGGCGGGCAGGTAGCTGGAGACCAGGTTCCTGGACAGCGTCAGCGGCGCCTTCACCTCAAGGAACGCGTCGGCGTAGACGTCCGCGCGTCCGGTGTTGCCGAACTGGAGCTGGAAACCCTGGTTCGCGCAGGGAATCGGGTTGACCTGCACCAGGCTGACGTCCGAGGCGAGGCTCAACCGGGTCGGGGCGGGTCGGCCGGCGACCGCGGGGGCGGTGCCACCGATCGCCACCAGGGCGATGACGGCACCGGCGACCGCGGCCTTTCGGCCACGGGACAGGCCGACGAGCCGGCGCCAGAGAGTACGTGTCATGGCTTTACCCCTCATGCCGCGTGCAGGCCGGGGTTGCCGGCCTCGACGGTGAACGAACTGACAGTCTGGACGGGGGCGTCGTTGCGGTCGACGTACGGCACCGCCCGGTAGTCGGCCCGCAGCTCACGCTCGGTGAGCCGGACCCTGAGGTAGCCGCGCCGCTCGTTGACGAGCTTCAGGTGCGGGTTGCTGTCCAGGAACTTCTGCCCGGTCGCGGAGATCTCGCTGCCGTTGCCGCCGCTGCTGATCGACGTCGCCACCAGCTCCACGCCGTACGTCTGGGAGGCCGGGTCGGTGAAGTCGCGCTTCATGTCCAGCGCGTACGCGGCGTGCACGTCACCGGTGAGTACGACCGGGTTGCGTCCCCGCAGCGCGGCGAGGCCGTCGAGGGTGACCTTCTGCTCGGCGGCGTAGCCGTCCCAGGCATCCATGTTGTACAGGTCGCCGGCCGTCGGGTCCTGGTCCATCCGGCTCATGATCACCTGGTTGGCGAGCAGGTTCCAGGTCGCGTGGGAGGTGCGAACACCGTCCAGCAGCCAGCGTTGCTGCTGGGCGCCGGCGAGGGCACGGGCCGGGTCCCGTCGCTCCTCCGAGTCGACCTTCCAGCCGTCGGCCGACGCCTGGTCGGCGCGGTACTGGCGGGTGTCGAGCACGTTCAGCTCGGCCAGCCGCCCGAAGGTGAAGCGGCGGTAGAGCATGTAGTTGGGTCCCTGCGGGGCGGGCGAGCGCAGCGGCATGTGCTCCCAGTAGGCCCGGTACGCGCTGGCCCTGCGGACCAGGAAGTCCTCGACCGGGGCGTTGCTCTTGGAGGTCAGGCCCGCGTAGTTGTCCTGCACCTCGTGGTCGTCCCAGGTGGGGATCCACGGTGCCGCCTGGTGCGCGGCGCGCAGGTCGGGGTCGGACTTGTAGAGCGCGTACTGGAGGCGGTACCGGTCGAGCGTGTCGGCCTCGGTGCGGAACTGGTTCGGCACCGGGTCGGTGAGATTGCGCAGCCCACCGGAGGCGGAGACGCCGTACTCGTAGATGTAGTCGCCGAGGAACACCACCGCGTCGACGTCCTCGGCGGCGATGTGCTGGTGCGCCGTGTAGAAGCCGTCCGGGAAGGACTGGCAGGAGGCGACGGCGAAGGTGAGGTGGTCTACCCGCTGCCCGGGTGCCGGGGTGGTGCGGGTACGACCGACTGGGCTGAGGTACGTACCGACCTTGAAGCGGTACCAGTACTGCCGGCTCGGCTGCAGGCCGCGCACGTCCACGTGCACGCTGTAGCTGTACTCGGGTCGCGCGGTCGCGCGTCCGGAGCGGACGATCCGCCGGAACCGCTCGTCGCTGGCGACCTGCCACTCCACCTCGACCGCGTGGTACGGCATACCGCCCAACGGCTCGTACGGTCGCGGCGCCAGCCGGGTCCAGATCACCACCGCTTCGGGCAGCGGGTCACCGGAGGCGATGCCGAGGGTGAACGGGTCGTCGGGCAGCCGGTCGGTGGCGGCGGAGGCGCTCGACCCGCCGGGCAGGTTGGTGGCGAAGGCGAGCGCCGTCGCGGCACCGGTCACGGTCAGGAACCGCCGCCGCGCCAGACGGGCGGCCGGTCTGGGGTCTTCCACTGGGATCACGCGCAGGGTTCCTCTCGAAGGGACACGATTTGTCCTGCAGTCGTTGATCATTAAGTGGGAGCCAGATGACGCGCGGATGGCGGTCCGTTGAGCACCGCGTGGACCGGGGCCGACATCCACCCACCAGGGCGGGACAGCCTGCCGCGAAGGTGATGTTGGACTCCGCCTGCGGGAGTGCGGTCGAGCTGGCAGCGGGTCAGCCGGCTCAGAGAGGCCGCAGCAGGGTGGCCAGAGTGTCGTCGCCCTGGCCGAGCTGAGTCCCGCCGGTCGGTGCCACGATCAGGAAACGTCGACAGCCGTCGAGTTCGACGTACCTGTCGGAACCGCTGCCGTCCAGCGGGCGCAGCACCGCGAAGCGGGACGCCGGGGTGGCACAGTCGGCCACCGCTCGGCGGTTGGCCAACGCCCGGAGCACGCCCGCCTGGCGCTCGGCTGGGAGCGGCCCGCCGTACACGAAGTCACCCGCCGGTTTGCCGCCGCCCCGCTGGGACTCGGGCACCTGGTAGACGCAGAGGCGCATCGGCCCGGCGGCCGGCGACGTGGCCGCTCCGGGCGTCGCGGCGCGGCCGTTGGTGGTCTCCACCCACACCATGTCCGTCCACTGTTGCGCGCATCCGGCGGCCTCGGCCGCCGGGGAGCCGACCTGCCCGACGGTACGGGTGTCCACCGTGGTCCACTGCGACCCGTCCAGGGCGGCGAGGACCTCCGGGCGCGGTTTGCCGCAGGAGGTTGTCGGCAGGTACGGGCGCAGCCAGCGCCCCCGGTCGTCGAGCAGGGCCAGCCAGGGCGGGACGATCATGTTGGCGGTGCAGATGTTCTCGCCGTGTGCCCGCTGGTTGGGCAGGCGCAGCGCGGCGAGCAGTGGTGCGATCTCCTCGGCGCGTTGCTCGGTGGCGACCTGCTCGCGGCCTCCGTTCGGGGCCGGCCGGATCTGTCGACCGCAGATCACGGCGGCGACGGGGGTGAACGCGGGGTCGATGCGCCCGATCTTCGGCTCAGGTACGACGGGTGTCGGCGTCTGCGTGTGCGGCAGCGACAAGATGCCGCCGACGTGTGGTGCCGCTGTGGCGCAGGAGGTCCACGTCTCGGCGATCTCGGCCGGGCCGGGCTCGTCCGCCCCGCCCGACCCGATGTTCGTGCCACCGCAGCCGCTCAGCGCCACACCGAACAGAGCCACCACCAGTGCCGATCGGCCCGCCCGCATCCGGCTCACCACCTCTCCACCCGAAGATGGGACGGACGGCGCGCACCCCCGGTTCCGACGAGACAGACGGAACGGGTGACCAGCGGGGACGCCGCCGGCCAGGTGCCGAGCGCCCGCCGGCAGAATGGCCGAATGGCACATCTGGGGCTTGTCGCGCTGCTGGTCAGGGAGTACGACGAGGCGATCGACTTCTACGTCGGCGGCCTCGGGTTCGAGCTGGTGGAGGACACCGCCCGACCGGACGGTTCGCGCTGGGTGGTGGTCCGCCCAGCGGGCGCCCGGGAGACGGCGTTGCTGCTGGCCCGGCCGAGCACCGCCGAGCAGCGGGCCCGGGTCGGCGACCAGACCGGCGGCCGGGTCGGGCTGTTCCTCTACACCGAGGACTTCGCCCGGGACCACGCCCGGATGGTGGCCGCCGGGGTGCGTTTCCTGGAGGAACCACGGCACGAGGCGTACGGCTCGGTAGCGGTATTCGTCGATCTCTACGGCAATCGGTGGGACCTGCTCCAACCCGCGGCCTAATATGACGAATCTGCGACACATCGCGCACATTGGGTGATCAACGGCATTCAATCGTGTTATTCTCCCTCGTCGATCTCTGCCGTGCGGACCCGGACCGGGTCGTTGTCGGAAGGACACTTCCCGATGCCGACCGTTGCCGCCCAAACCGTGCCGCCGCCGCCCACCCTGGACAATCCGGCTGGTGGCGCGCTCGGCCTCATCTTCACCACGATGCCAGCGTTGCTGCGGCTGACCTGCGGTGTGATCGGCGCGGCGGTGGCCCTGTCGGTGCACGCCCCGCCGGTCGAGTCAGCCGTGCTACTGCCCGTTGTCGCCGCGTCGACCGGCTGGTCGCTCTGGTACGCGTACCGCGCGTGGCGGCACGGCATCACCCCGACCCTGGTCGCCGGTGACGTCGCGACAACCGCGGTGACCTGCCTGCTCATCCCCGCGCTGGTGGCGCCCGGGGTGCTGCCCGGTGAGGGCAGTTGGATCGCCGTGCTGGCCAGCACCACGGTGATCAACGCGCAGGCCACCGCCCCGGCGCGCTGGTCGATCCCGGCCGGGTTGCTCGTCGTCGCCGCGTACGCGACGGGCGCGCAGGTGGCCGGCAATGCCACCGAGGCTCGGGCGCACGCGGCCACTCTGCTGGTGCAGACCGCCTGCACGGCCATGATGGCGACGGTGATGCGCCGACGGATCGGCCGCGCGGACCGCGTGTTCGTCGAGCATCAGCGGCTGACCCGGGAGACGCTTGTCGCACGGGCCGCCCGCGACGCCGAACGCCAGCAGAATCGCGACCTGCACGACACGGTGCTCGGCACCCTCACCATGGTGGGGCTCGGCGCGGTTGCCGGCCCGACGGCCGCCTTTCGCGAGCGTTGTGCCGCCGACCTGCGTACCCTCGTCGCGCTCACCAACGCCGGCCCGGTGGCCGGCGACGGCCCGGTGCCGCTGGACGGGCGGTTGCGGGCGGTGGCGGGCCGGCTGCCCGAGCTGCCGGCGCACCTGGACCTGGCCTCGTGCGCGGTCCCGGCCGGTGTGGCCGAGGCGATCAGCGAGAGCACCTACGCGGCGCTGTCCAACGTGGTCCGCCACGCACCGGGCGCGCAGGTCACGCTGCGGCTGAGCCGGGACGCGATCGGCGTCGTGGTCGAGGTCGCCGACGACGGCCCCGGCTTCGACCCGACCACCGTCCCACCCCACCGGTACGGGTTGCGCGAGTCGATCCGCGGCCGGATGGCGGCGGTCGGCGGGCGGGCCGACGTGCGATCGGCAGCCGGCGCGGGCACCCGGATCCGACTGGAGTGGCCCGGTGTCGGCTGACCTCGGCGCCCCGGCGCACCCCATCCGCGGCCTGGAGGTGCCGGAGCGGACCAGCGGGTCCGCGCCCCCGGAGCCCACGTCCTCGGCGGGGCTCGCCGCACCGGCTGCCGTGGCGCACGCCTCCGACCGGGGCGCCCGGATCGTCGCCGTCGCCATCGCACTGGCCTGGCACGTCGCGATCGGGTTGCCGGCGGTGCTGGCCGCCCGCGCGGAGTTCGCCGTGCCGGCGGTGGTGCTCGGCGGCTGGGCGCTGGTCGCGGTGGTCGGCGCGGTGGCCGGGGTGCGGCTGCTGCGCGGCTCGCCGCTGCCGCCGTGGCCGCTGGCCGGGGTGCTGCTGGCCGTCGACGTGGCCGTCTTCGTCGCCGTCGGCGAGCGGCAGCTGTTCACCGCCGCCAACTGGGTGTGGGGCACGCTCGGTTGGTTCTTCGTGCTGGCGCTGTGGGGTCGCCGGGTGGTGGGGCTGATCGCGCTGCTGACCACGCACGCGGTGATCGCGCTGGTCGCCGTGCTCGGGCACGGCCCCGACCCGGCCGACGTGGCCCGTTACGTGATGTACGTCTACGGCACGTTCTCGCTGCCGGTGGCGGTGTTCGTGGGCAGCGCGGTGATCGTCAGCCTGGCTCGGGAGCGAGCCGCGGTCTCCGCTGCCGGTCATGGGCTGGCCGCGGAGCGGGATGCCGCCGAGCATGCCCTCCGGGAACGCCGGGACCGGCTCGCCCTGGCCAGCTCGGCAGCCGGGCGGGTGCTCGGGGAGTTGGCAGCCGGACAGGTCGACCCGGGCGACCCGGAGGTGCAGCGCCGGTGCATGCTCGCCGCCGCCCGGCTACGCCGACTGATCGCGGAGTCCGACGACGTTCCCGACCCGCTGCTGCACGAGTTGCGGGCCGCCGCCGACCTGGCCGAACGCAACGGTCTGCCGATCGACCTGGTCACCATCGGCACCCCGCCGCCACTGCCGGTGGAGATCCGCCGTCGGCTGGCCGACCCGCTCAACGGCATCCTCGCGGACGCCCGAGGCTGGGCCCGACTGACCGTGGTGTCCGGTCCGAACGAGGTGGTGGTCAGCCTGGTGACTCCGGACCGGGAGGGGCCGGAGGCCACCGGCCCACCCCCCGGGGAGCACGACGACGGGCAGGTGGAGCACCTCTACGAACGGGACGGAAGCATCAGATGGGCGCAGACCCAGTGGCGGCGGTGACCGGCGACCGGCCGATCGGAGTGGCGATCGTCGACGACCACCCGGTGGTGGTCGAGGGTGTACGCGCCTGGCTCGCCACCGAACCACGACTGACGGTACTGGCCACCGGGGACGACCCGGACGCTGTGCTGCGGGCGGCGCCGAACGCCGACGTCGTCCTGCTCGACCTGCGGCTGCACGGGCGGATGGCGCTGGACAAGTTGGCCGAGCTGAGCGCCACCGGGCGGCGGGTGGTGGTCTACTCGGAGCACACCGACCCGGCGACCATGCTCGCCGCACTGGACGCCGGGGCGGTGGCGTTCCTGGCCAAGCACGAAGGTCGGGAGCACTGCGTCGCCACCGTGCTGGCCGCCGCGAGCGATCGGCCGTACGTGCCGCCGGCACTGGCCGGGGCGATGGTCGGCGATCCACGGCCGGACCGGCCGACGCTGTCCGACAAGGAGCGGGAGGCGCTGCTGCTCTGGTTCCAGTCGATGTCCAAGGCGTCGGTGGCCCGTCGGATGCAGATCAGCGAGCACACGGTGAAGCAGTACGTGGACCGTGCGCGGATCAAGTACACCCGGGCGGGGCGGCCAGCCGCCACGAAGGCGGCATTACTCGCCCGCGCGATCGAGGACGGCCTCGTCCGCCCGGAGGAGATCGGCATCTACCGGTCACAGGCGACGCACGACCGGCCGACCCCCTAACGGGCGTCATGACAGCCGTCTCCCGATCCGCCAGGCTTCACAGCACAGCCATCTGACCGGGAGGTCGTGACGATGCACGCCGACGCGTCCCCCTTTTTCATCGCTCCCCACCGGTTCGACGCCCCGGACGACGATGTCGGGCCGACCCTGGACTACCGCTACCACCTGCGCCCGGTCCCCGGCGAGCGGGTGCTCGGACGGCACCGGCTGCTGGTCGCGGGTTACCTGCTCGGGCCGACGGAGACACGGCGCGGCTGGCAGCTCCCCGAGCCGGTCTCGGTGACCGTCACCGACCAGCGGATCTGTTGGGTGGGCAGCGGCTCGCAACTGTCGCTGGTCGTCGACGAAACGCCACGGTCCCGGCCGCCCGCCCGCCTCAACGGCCTGATGAGCGGGCAGATCCGTTGGCAGTGGCCGTCCCGGTTGGAGCTGCCGGCAGCCGAGCACGACGCGGCGCAGTTGCTGATCGTCTGCGACGCGCTACGCACCATCCAGCAGCCGGCCCTGGCCCTGGGCGGGCCGGCCGGTGAGGTCGCCGCACTGGCCCGGCAGGTCCGCCGGGCGGTGGCCATGTTCCGGCTCACCCGCCCCCAACTGGTCGACCTGTCGGCGCAGGAGCGCGACGTGCTGCTGCTGCGGGCCGGCCCCGGCCTACTCGCCGGGGACACCCGGGTCACGCTGCCCGGCTCGCTGCCGGTGGAGTTCCACTCCCGCGACGACTACTACCGTTCGGGGCCGGAGCCGACCCCGTGCAGCGGGCTCGCAGGCGGCGCAGCATCCGGGCATCGGTGAAACCGACGGTTCGCGCGGCGCCGGCAGACACCATCTGACCGGGTGCGCAACGACCCGGCCAACTCGTCGTCAGGCGCTGGTCGTACGACGTTCGTCGGCGTCGTCCAGGGCGGCGGCCTCCTCCGGCGTGGGCGCGCTGCCGCCCAGGTGTGCGGGGAGCCACCAGGTGTCGTCCGGGCCGGCCGGCGCGTCCGGGTACTCCCGCTGGGCCCGATCGACGAGCGCGTTGAGCCGGGTCTTCAGCTCGGCGTCGAGCATGTTCGGATCCGAGAAATCCGCCGGGTTGATCGGCTCGCCGATCAGAACGGTGATCGGCGTGTGCCGGCGGGTGAGCGTGCGCGGGTGGCCCTTCGTCCAGAGCCGCTGGGTGCCCCACAGCGCGACCGGCAACACCGGCACCTTCGCCGAGCGGGCCATCCGGATGGTGCCGCTCTTGAGCTCCTTGACGGTGAACGACTGGCTGATCGTCGCCTCGGGGAAGACGCCGACGACCTCACCGCGCTTGAGCGCGGCCACGGCGGCGCGGAACGAGGCCGCGCCCGCCTGCCGGTCGACCGGGATGTGCCGCATCCCCCGCATCAACGGTCCGGAGATCTTGTGCGTGAAGACCGACTGCTTGGCCATGAACCGCACCAGCCGACCCGACGCGTTCGCACCCAGACCGGCGAAGATGAAGTCGAGGTAGCTGACGTGGTTGCTGGCCAGCACCGCCCCGCCGGTGCGGGGTACGTGGTGCGCGCCCTCGATAGTGATCTTCAGGTCGAGAAGACGGAACAACGTCTTGGCGGTGGCGATAACGGGCGGGTACACGAGCTCCGGCATCCGCAGAATCTACCCTGCCCGCCTGGAGTTCGGTTGGGTGGCGACCGGCGGTGGCGCGGGCGGCACGCCACCGCCGGGTCGGCGGCCGATTCGGTCAGTCGGCGAGGTTGTCCAGGTCCAGTCGACCCCGGGCGAAAGCGTCCACCCGACCCCAGCGACCCGGGATGTCCAGCACCTCGATGCGACCCATCCCCACCGGCAGCCGTGGCTCGACCGCCAGGTGACCCTCGTGCGGCTCCAGACCGAGCATGGTGCGCAGCAGCAGCAGTGGCGCACCGGTCGACCAGGCCTGCGGGCTGCACGCCGTCGGGTACTCCACCGGGAACTTGGTGAGCTCCCGCGGATAGCCGCCGAACGCCTCCGGCAACCGGCCGTCGAAGTAGGTGGCCGCGTCCAGGATGCCGTTGGCGATGGTCGCGGCCTCCTCGGCGAAGCCGTAACGGCGCAGGCCCCAGGCGATGAACGAGTTGTCGAACGGCCAGATCGTGCCGTTGTGGTAACCGATCGGGTTGTACCGGGCCTCCCCCTCGGCGAGCGTCCGCACACCCCAGCCGGAGAAGAGCCGCGGCCCCACCAGGTGCTGAGCGATCTTCTCCGCTCGCTCGGGCTCGACGATCCCGCTCCACAGCAGGTGGCCGATGTTTGAGCTGAGGATGTCGCACTGGCGGCCGTCCGGGTCCAGGGCCAGGGCGTAGTACTCGCCGTCCTCCACCCACCAGTCCCGGTTGAACCGCTCCCTCAGCTCTGCCGCCTCCCGCTCCAACCGGTCGGCGAACTCCGGGTCGTCCCAGAACTCCCGAGCCATCCGGGCTGCGCGGACCTTCGCGTCGTACGCGTACCCCTGCACCTCGCAGGTGGCCCGCGGGAACGGCGGCAGCGTGCCGTCGGAGTAGGAGATCGAGTCCCAGGAGTCCTTCCAGCACTGGTTTTCCAGGCCGGTGTCGGTGTTCCGCCGCTCGTACCAGATGTAGCCGTTGCCGACCAGGTCGGCGTAGTTGTCGATCCACCTCAGCGCCGCCCGGGACTCCTGCTCCAACTCCTTGACCAGCGCCACGTCCCCGGTCCACCGCTCGTACTCGTCGAGTAGCACGACGAACAACGGCGTCGCGTCCACCGAGCCGTAGTACGGCGAGTGCGGCTGCTCCTCGAAGGCCGCGGTTTCGCCGTAACGCATCTCGTGCAGGATGCGCCCCGGGTCCTCGTCCCGGAAGTCGTCGAACCGGCTGCCCTGCAGGGAGGCGAGGATACGCAGCGTCGTCTTCGACAACTGCGGGGTGAACGGCAGCGTCTGCAGGCAGGTGAGGATGCTGTCCCGACCGAACATCGTCATGAACCAGGGCAGGCCGGCGGCTGGCAGGGTGGCCCCGCCCAGCGACAGGGGCGAGAAGCGCAGCGCCGCCAGGTCGATCAGGCTGCGCCGGTAGGTGCTGGCCACCCGGCCGTGCTGACTGTTGACCTTGGGCGCGTCCGCGATCCACCGCTCCAGGTCGTGCTGCAGGGCAAGCCGCTCGGTGCCATGCGTGCGCAGTCCGAAACGCAGATCCCGACCGCCGGGCCCGACCGCCTGCGTCTGGACGTCGATCGCGGCTTCCCACTGCTCGTTCGGTTCCAGGTGGACGGTGTACGCGAAACCCCTGTTGTCGTAACGGGCCGCCATCGACGAGGAGATGACCGTCTCCCGCTGGAAGTTGCCCCGGCGATAGCCCAACCGCAGTCGGTCCGGCTCGACCTCGGTGTAGATCTCGCCCTTCTTGTTGAGGATCTCGTCCTTGACCTGGAACAGGTCGGCGAAATCCGACGCCGCGTCCATCCGGACTTCCAGATCGACCGGCTTCTCGTCATGGTTGAGGATGGTGAGCTGCTCTCGGAAGCTGCCGCCCACCGCGCGTTCCCGGATGATCGACAACTTCGCGTCCACGTAGTGCGTGGCCATCCCCGGGACGAGGAAGAACCGCGACTCGAAGTACTGCAGGTCGTCGTAGGAGAGCGAGTTCAGCCGCTCACCGTTGACCGTCAGCACCCAGGTGGACAGGAATCGGGTGTCGATGGAGAACAGCCCGGTCGGCTCGCTCGGAGTCGCCTCGATGTCACCGGTGTCCTCGCAGACGACGAACGTGTTGCCGTCCAGGATCCGGACCGTGTTGCTCTGCCCCATCAGTACACCTCCCCCGCGAAGCGCCGACGAGGCCCACGGGAGTCCGGGGAACTCGGGAAGATCCGCTCCACCTGCACCACCAGCCGCGCGTCGCCGGTCACCGTCATGTCCCCGCGCAACAACGCGGCCAGGCCGTGTTCACGGCCCGCGGCGATGTCGTCGAAGAGGACCGGGCTCGCGCCGATCACCGTGTCGGCCTCCTGGTTCTCCTGACTCACGTCCATCTGGCCGCGGTCGATCCTCAGCAGCCAGTGCCGGGTCTGCGCCCCCTCGTGCAGGTCGATACGCAGTGTCCCGGAGGCCTTCGCCAGCAGGGGCTCGTACCCCCGCCGGTCCAGATCCTCGAAGAACCTCGTGGTCGCGTCCACCATCGGGTCCACTCCTCCCAGTTGCCGGGCCCGGGATCCCACTTCCGCGCTCAAGTCGCGCGGGCGGCCGGCGTTGCACGTCCCCGCACGGGTCCCCGCCGCCACCCCGGTCAACCTCGCCCAGATCGGGTGAACAGCCGCCCCCACGCTCCCCCGCCCCCTGCCCCCTGCCCCGCCCGCGCCGGCCTGCGCCGCCCTGCACCGCCCTGCGCCGGTGATCAAGAGGTTCGCGTCACCACTTTCGGCGTGTCGTGACGGAAACCTCTTGATCACCAAGGGGGTGGAGGGGACAGCGGAGCGCCGGCCCTCCCGCATCGGGAGAGCCGGCGCCCGGCGGCGGACGGTCAGTTGTTCGGGTCGTCGGCGCTGATGTCCGCGAGCACCGACTGCGGTTCGCGCTCGACGGCGAGGTCACCCATCGACACCAGGCCGACAAGGCGCCCGTCGTCGATCACCGGGAGCCGGCGTACGGCATACGTACGCATCAGGTCCGCGGCGGCCACCACGTCGTCGTACTGACTCACCGTGATCACGTCGCGGGTGGTGATCT
The DNA here is from genome assembly GCF_003205615.1 of Micromonospora arborensis. Lineage (GTDB taxonomy): Bacteria > Actinomycetota > Actinomycetes > Mycobacteriales > Micromonosporaceae > Micromonospora > Micromonospora arborensis. The sequence goes on from NZ_PYBV01000001.1 coordinate 25,981, forward strand.
GGCTCAGCCGGGTCGAGCCCGGCTCCATGTTCTCCGCGACACCTCGGACCGTGATGTCCCGGTCCGTGACGATGCCGACCACGCTGTCGCCGTCGGTCACCACCACATCACCAATCGCGCTGTCCCGCATCTCCTGCGCGGCTGCGATGAGCGTCTCGTTGCCGTCCATCGTCACCAACCGGGTCGTCATGAACTCTCCGACCGTTGTCATGGTGCTCCCCTCTCGGTGTCGGCACGGCCCGTCTACCCGCCGCCCAGGAGGGGGTAACGCCGATCGCCGGTGACTATCCGTGGGGGTGCCGCAGGCGCCGCAGCTCGTACAGGCCACTGCTGGTCAGGGAGTAGAAGATCGGCAGCACCAGGAAGATCGCCAGGGCGAACAGCGAGTTGACCAGGTATCCGACGAGAATCGCCAGCGCGTACCCCAGGACACCGGCCGCGGCCCGCGCCCGTTCCGTGGGGAAGAACCCGCCCGACACGGCCTCGTCCAGCAGATCGTGATGTCGGGCCAGATAGTGGTACAGCCCCAGCCAGGTCACCGAGAGCAGCCCGCCGACCAGGCCGTAGAGGACCACGCCGGCCCGCTGGTCCGCCTGGTCACCCTCCCGTAAGGCCTGCGACAGGACCGAGGTGGCGAACGGCAACAGCGCGGTGCTGAACAGCACCGCGAGGTTGTACCACTGAAGGCCCTTGCCACTGCTGGTGACCCGGTTGAAGGCGGACCGGTGGTTCAGCCAACTGACCGCCACGAAGACGTACGACGTGACGTAGGCGAGGTACGCCGGCCACTGCTCGACAAGTGCGTGCCGCAGCTGACCGCGTTCGACCCGAGGTGGCTGCAGGTCGAGCACCAGCAGCGTGATGATGATGGCGAAGACACCGTCGCTGAACGACAGCAGGCGGGAGGTTTCCCGGCGCAGCGTCGGGCCGCCGGGTGGGGTCTCGTCGCTGGTCCTGTCGACGCCCATCCATCCCTCCCCCGACGTTCCGTGACGGCACGGGAGGGCGGTATACCCGTCGGCGGGCGAGACACCCGCCTACGGGCAGCGCGCCCCGGCTGCGCTGCCTACCGCGGGCGGATGGCGAGGGCGAGCGCGTCAGCCCCGGGGCGGCATGCCGTAGATCCGCTCCACGTGCAGGCGCAGCACCAGCCGCCCCTCGTCGACCATGGCCTGGCGGTATTCGTCCCAGTCGGGGTGTTCGCCGCTCACTGCCCGGTACAGCGCCACGAGCTCCTCGACGGTCTCGTCGCCGGGTTCGGCGGCCGGTGTGGTCAGCTCGGCGCGACCCTCGACCACCGCGTACGCCCAGCCGTCATCGGTGGCGACGTGGAAGCTGGCTCGCGGGTCGCGGCGCAGGTTGGCCGTCTTGGCCCGGCCGTCGGTGACCGAGACGCGGATCAGGCCCGCGTCCCGATCGAAGGAGTAGACCACGGTGGAGAGCTGTGGCCGCCCGTCACGCTTGATGGTCGCGAGAACGCCCATCGAACGCTTGGCCACCAGATCCGTCAACGCCTGCTGAGTACGGTCATCCGGCACGTTTCCTCCAGGTGGGACGGTCGACTTCGTCCCATCCAAGCACGACCGGTGGACCATCAGCGGCCCCTCGAACGGCACCCGGGCCATCGCCGACGTCGGCGATGGCCCGGGTGATGGCGAAGACCCGGGGACGACGAAGACCCGGGGACGGCGACGGTCAGCGGCGCTCGGCGGCGACCAGCTCGGCGATCTGCACCGCGTTCAGCGCGGCGCCCTTGCGCAGGTTGTCGTTGGAGCAGAACAGCGCCAGCCCGTACTCGGCGGTTTCGTCGGCGCGGATCCGTCCCACGTAGGTCGGGTCCTGCCCGGCGGCCTGCAACGGCGTCGGCACGTCGGTCAGTGCCACGCCGGGCGCGTCGGCCAGCAGCTCGTGGGCGCGCTGCGGGGTGAGCGGCCGGGCGAACCGGGCGTTGATCTGCAGCGAGTGGCCGGTGAAGACCGGCACCCGGACGCAGGTGCCGGAGACCAACAGGTCGGGGATCTCCAGGATCTTGCGGCTCTCGTTGCGCAGCTTCTGTTCCTCGTCGGTCTCGAAGGAGCCGTCGTCGACGATCGAACCCGCCAGCGGGAGGACGTTGAAGGCGATCGGCTCGGCGAACGAGCGCGGCGCGGGGAACTCCACGGCCGACCCGTCGAAGGCCAGCCCGGCGGCGTGCTCGGCAACCTTGCGGACCTGCTCGTCCAGCTCGGCGACGCCGGCCAGCCCGGCACCGGAAACCGCCTGGTACGTGGACACGACCAGGCCGACCAGGCCCGCCTCGGCGTGCAGCGGGCGCAGCACCGGCATCGCGGCCATCGTGGTGCAGTTGGGGTTGGCGATGATGCCCTTCGGGCGGTCGAGGGCGGCATGCGGGTTGACCTCGGCGACCACCAGCGGCACCAGCGGGTCCATCCGGAACGCGGAGGAGTTGTCGATCACCACGGCGCCGGCCTCGGCTACCCGGGGGGCCAACTCGCGGGCGGTGCCCTTACCGGCCGAGAAGAGCACGATGTCCAGCTCGGAATAGTCCGCGGTCGCGGCGTCCTCGACGGTCACCTCGCCGTCGCGCCACGGCAGCGTACGCCCGGCGGACCGCGCCGAGGCGAACAACCGCACCTGCTCCGCCGGGAACTCCCGTTCCGCCAGCACCCGCCGCATCACGCCACCGACCTGGCCGGTGGCCCCCACAATGCCGATCCTCATGCCCGCGAGGCTACCCAGCCCACCCCCACGAACGGGACCCCTTTCCCACCCACCGCCCGCGTCCCGCATCACACCCACCCACTCCCGCTCCCCCACCCACTCCCGCTCCCCCGCTCCCGCCCCCACCCCCAACACACGCGTTGATCAAGAGGTTTGCGTCAGAAATCGCGCTCGGCTTGACGCGAACCTCTTGATCAACCGCAGGGGCGCAGGGGCGCAGGGGCGCGGCTGTTAGGGGAGCAGGTCGCCTAGGGCTGCTGCGGTTAGTTCGTCGCGGATGATGGCGGCGTCGCCCTCGATGACCAGGGTCAACGCGTCCGGGTGCAGGTGGGTGGCCGCTGCCGCGGAGACCTGATCCACGTCGGCGGCGAGCAGCGACTCACGCAACCGGGCGTGGTAGTCGTCCGGTAGGTCGTGCACCACCAGCGTGGTCAGCGCGGAGGCGATGGCCCTAGGGCTCTGCAACTCGACCGAGAGCTGCCCGGCCCGCCAGGAGCGGGCCACCGCCAGCTCGTCCTCGGTCACCCCGCTGGCCTGGGTACGGTTGATCTCGCCCACCGCCTCGACCAGGGCTGGCACGGTGACTGCGGTCTGCACACCGGAGCTGACCGCGAACCGACCGAACCGCCGGGACGAGGCGAAATCACCCCGAACCCCATAGGTGTAGCCGTGCACCTCACGGAGCAGGTGATTGAGCCGGGAGGTGAACGCCCCGCCGAGCACGGTGCCGGCGAGCGTCATCGGCACGTGGTCGGGGTGCGCCCGGTGCGGCGACGGGTGGCCCAGCCGCAGCGTGGACTGCACCGAGCCGGGCCGGTCCACCAGAATGATCCGTCGGCCGGCGTGCAGCGGCACCTCGAGCGGGCCGCCGCGCTCGGCCGGGCCGCCACCGGTGCCGGCGAACGCCGCGGCGGCCAGCGCGTCCAGGTCGATCCGGTCCAGGTCGCCGGCGACGATCAGGGTGCCGGGGCGCAGGAACCACTCGGAGTGGAAGACCGTCACGTCCTCCACGTCCAACCCGGCGACCGACTCCGGGTCGCCGTACATCGGGCGCCCCCAGCGGTTCTCGGCACCGAACAGGTCCGCGCGCAACGCGGCGTCGGCACGTGGACCCGGGTTGGCCCAGTCCATCCGCAGCGCGGTCGCCTCGTCGTCGCGGACCCGGCGCACGTCGGCCGGGTCCAGCCTGGGCGTCCGGACCGCCTCGGCGAGCAGTTCCACGGCCGCGCTGAGCCGGTCCACCGGGATCACCACGCTGGCCTGGAACGAGTCCCAGTCCAACCCGGTCGACAACGCGGTGCCGAGCCCCTCGACGGCGAGCGCGTACGCGGCGGCGTCCCGCTGTGCGGTCCCCTCCTCCAACGCCTTGGCCAGCACCCCGGACAGGCCCTCCTTGCCGAGCGGCTCCTGGCCCGCGCCCACGTCGAGCAGCAGCAGAGCGACGGCGAGGTTCTGCCCGGGCAGGTGCGCGGCGACAACCTGACCGCCGGCCACGGCGCGGCGAACCACCGGCGGGAACCGGTACGGGCGGGCGGCACCCGGGCCGGGACGGTCGGCGATCAACGTCATGAGGTCTCCTCGGGCAGGTAGGTCAGGATCACCCGGTCGGTGGCGAGCACATCGGCGGCGGCCTCGGCGATCTGCTCGGCGGTGACCGCGAGCAGGGCCGGCAACTGGTCCACGATGCGGGCCGGGTCGCCGAACTGCGTGGCGTACCGGCCGAGCAGGTCGGCACGGCCGTCCACCGTGGACAACTGACGCCACCACCCGGTGCTGAGCATGGCCTTGGCCCGATCCAGCTCCGCGGCGGTGACCGGCACGGTGGCCAGTTCGTCGACGACCTCGGCCAGCCCTTCGGCCAGCCGCTCGGCGCTCACTCCGGCGCGGGCGGTGGCGGTGGCGATGAGCGGTGCCGGGGCGTGCGCGAGGTCCACCCCGTACGCCCCGACCAGGTCCGGCTGGGCGAGCCGTTCACCGTCGGCGAGCCGCTGGTAGAGCCGGCTGCCCCGGCCGCTGCCGAGGACGGTGGCGAGAACGTTGATCACGTGGTAGCCGGGGCTGCCGAACGGGTAGGTGCGGTGGGCGATGTACACCCGCGGCGCCGGCACGTCGGCGCTTACCGACTCGACGGCCGTCTGCCCGGTCGTCGGAACGCTGCGGCCGTCCGGGGCCGACGGGATGTCGTCGCGCGCGGGCAGCGCGCCGAAGTACTTGTCGGCCAGCGCGAACACGTCGGAGGCGGTGGTGTCGCCGACAACGGTGAGCACCGCGTTGTTGGGCGCGTAGTAGGTCTGGTGGAACGCCTGGAAGGTGGCGAGGTCGGCGGCGTTCAGGTCAGCCATCGAGCCGATCGTGGCGTGATGGTACGGGTGCCCCTGCGGGTAGAGCAGCGGCAACAGGCGCAGCCACGCATCCCCGTACGGGACGTTCTCGTAACGCTGCCGGCGCTCGTTCTTGACCACGTCCCGTTGGTTGTCCAGCGTCTCCTGTGTGAGCGCGGGGACCAGGCCGCCCATCCGGTCGGCCTCCAACCAGAGCGCCAACTCCAGGTGCTCGGCCGGGACCGTCTCGAAGTAGTTGGTCCGGTCCGGGTTGGTCGTGGCGTTCAGCGAGCCGCCGGAGCCCTGGATCAGTTTCATGTGCTCGGTCTTCGCCACGTTCACCGAGCCCTCGAACATCAGGTGTTCGAAGAGGTGGGCGAAGCCGGTCTGCCCGGCCGGTTCGTGCCGGGAGCCAACGTCGTACCAGAGGTTGACGGCGACGGCCGGCGCGGTGCGGTCTTCACTCACCACCACGCGCAGGCCGTTGTCCAGTCGGGACGTCTCGATGGGCCAGGGGTAACCGCTCTCGGGCATCCCCCGACGCTATCTGATCTCGGGGGCGGAAAGGTGACGTGTGGTCGGCCGGCGAGCCGGTCGCAAGGCATCGAGGCCGTCGGCCGGGGTACCGCAGGGAGATGACCGTCACTCCGCCTCCGTCCCGGGCCGCCACCGCCGTCGAACGTGCCAGCGCCGCGCTCAGCCGGCGGCGCCGCGGCCGGTTGCTGCACCCGGCCGGTCGCTCGTTCGTCGGCGAGACGGTGATCTGGGGTACGCCCGGACCACCCACCGCCGACCCCGACTCGATCGATCTTGGCAGCAGCCGCCGGGGACGCCGGGCGACCGCTCAGTCCGGCGGCTCGACCGCGGCCACCGTCTGATCGGAGGTACGGCGTTCCAGCACCGTGTCCGGGGCCGCGTTCTGGTCCGCCGTACGGATGTCCGATTCGGTGAGGATGGCCGCCGCCTGCGCCTCCGGGTCGTCGCTGCCCACCGCGGCTTCCTCGGGTAGGAGGTGCGCCCTCGACTCCACCCGGTTCTGATCGCTCTGCTCGTCAGTCATGGCTCCCCTGTTACCCCGACCCCACCTTCGGCACGCGGTGTTCGTCGCGCGGCCTTCGGCACGTGTTCGTCGCGCGCATCCTGGGACGACTACGAAGTAGCCCGTCCGGTCGGGTACGCTGGCCCGGTGACGCGTTCCTATCGATGGTTTAGACAGCCGGCTCGCAAGCCGGTGACTTCACCATGAACTGACGTCACCACGGACCGAGCCGGCTGGGCAGGAGCTGTCGTTCCTGCCCTTTTGCGTACGAGCAGCCGGCTCGTCCCGGGCACCGGCCCCGGGCACGGTCGGCGAAAGGATGCCCACCGTGACGACCCCGGAGACCGATCGGGTCAGCGATCAGCGGATCGACCGTGTCGTGCCGCTGACCACGCCCGCCCTCCTGCACCACGAGTTGCCCCTGGACGCCCCGCTCGCCGCGGCCGTACTCGACGGCCGTCGCGCGGTGGGTCGCGTGCTGGACCGCGAGGACGACCGCCTGCTGGTGGTTGTCGGCCCCTGCTCGGTCCACGATCCGGCTGCCGCACTCGACTACGCGCAGCGGCTGCGCACCGCCGCCGACCGGCTCGCCGATGACCTGCTGATCGTCATGCGGGTCTACTTCGAGAAGCCCCGCTCCACCGTCGGCTGGAAGGGTCTGATCAACGACCCGGGCCTGGACGGCAGCGGAGACGTCAACACCGGCCTGCGGCTGGCCCGGGCGTTGCTGCTCGACGTGCTGCGCGTCGGCCTGCCGGTGGGCTGTGAGTTCCTCGACCCGATCACGCCGCAGTACATCGCGGACACGGTGGCCTGGGGCGCAATCGGTGCCCGGACCGTGGAGAGCCAGGTGCACCGCCAGCTCGCCTCCGGCCTGTCCATGCCGATCGGCATGAAGAACCGCCCGGACGGCAGCATCGGCACGGCGGTGGACGCGATCCGCGCCGCCGGAGTGCCGCACGTCTTCCCCGGCATCGACTTCTCCGGCACCCCGGCGATCATGCACACCCGGGGCAACACGGATGGTCACCTGGTGCTGCGCGGTGGGGGCGGTCGGCCCAATTACGACGCGCAGTCGGTTGGCGGCGCACTCGACCTGCTCCGCGCGGCCGGGTTGCCGGAGCGGCTGGTGATCGACGCCAGTCACGCCAACAGCGGCAAGGACCACCGTAACCAGCCGCTGGTCGCCGCCGACGTGGCCGCCCAACTGGCTGCCGGTCAGCGCGGGATCACCGGCGTGATGCTCGAGTCGTTCCTGCTGCCCGGTCGGCAGGACCTCGACCCGACCCGGGAGCTGGAGTACGGCCGCTCGGTCACCGACGCCTGCCTCGGCTGGGACGACACCGCCGAGGTGCTCGACCACCTGGCGTCCGCGGTGCGGGCCCGCCGGGCCACCCTGCCAACGACAGTGTGACGGCCGACACCACGGTGCACGGAACACGGGTGGGGGTCGACTGGTTGACTGGGGTGTCGGTGTGTCCAGTGTCCCCGGGCCTCACCTAAATAGCCTTCGCGGAATACCGTCCGGCTGGAGCCGCGTAGTGCCACTCGCCGAGAGGCGACCTGCACACCGACACCAGCGCCGCCCCCGGCCCACAAGGCCGGGGGCGGCGCTGTCGTTCGCAGACGCGAACCCAGCCTGACCCGGCCGGCGCGCCGAGGCAGCTGGCCAGGCCACTGTCGCGACCCCCTTTGCTCTGCTTCAACCGAGGCAACAGGAACGGCCGAAAACTGTTGCCTCGGTGGAAGCAGAGCAAAGGCAGGCAGCAGGGTCACCCGGCCCGGAAGCCGCAGGCGCGCAGGCGCGCGGACCCGCTCGCGTGACGTTTGACCGATTCCGGCCCGGGTAGCTGATCGGCGTGACCGACGACGCATCCGTGGCCGGCGAGCCGGACACCCGGGCCCTCGACGACCTGCTCGACGACATCTACCGGGCGCAGGAGCGGGTCACCCAGGCAGAGATCTACCGCCAGGCGGTGGCCGCCGAGCTCCCGCCGGACCTGCTCGCCCGCATCGACGCGCTGCCCGAGGGCGAGTACGCGGTGGACGAGGCGAGCGATCTGCTGGGCGGCTCCATCGCGTGAGCGGCCTGGGCGGTTCCACCGCCTGAGCCACGCAGAAGGGACACCGACATGACGCACCACGAGGACCACGACGAGAAGGTGGCGGCGCTGGGTCAACCGCCGAAGGGCAGGGACACCACGCCCGAGCCGGACTTCGCCAACGAACACGACCGCACCGCCGTGGATCGGGACATCGTCACCGGGGCGGACGAGGACGAGCGGGAACCGGAGTCGCCGCACGGCTGGTCCGGCATGCAGCGCTGAGGCGTACCCGCAGCGGGGGCCGGCATCCGCCGGCCCCCGCTGCCGTTGCCTGGGTCAGTCGTCGTGCCCACCCTCGGCGGCCTGCTGCGCCGTCGCGTACGCCATCTGCAGGAAGTCGGACGCGGCGACCGCCGTCAGCGCGGTGGCCACCAGCCGGGTCAACCGGGGTGCGAGCACCAGGCCACCGGTCAGCCCGGTGGCCACCCAGACCGCCAGGCAGAACGGGCAGCTCAACAGCTCGCCGATGGCGTGCCGGGTGGGGCTGCCCGAGTCGCGGACCTGCTCCATCACCTCACCGCTGCCGATCGGGCGGTCGTAGCGGGTGAACGGCGCCCGCAGCGGGCTGGTCACCGCGTCCTTGGACAGCAGCCGGCTCAGCTTGTGCGTGGCGATGGAGAGCAGCACCACGTCGGATGGGGCGGGACGCTCCGGCACCGGCTGGCCGGTCACCTTGACCAGGCCGGCGAGTGCCCCGGTCACCCCGGCGTAGGCACCCATCGCCACCAGGTAGCCGCCGAGCGGCCGGTGTTCGTGCGGCGCGTACGCCCGACGCAGCCGCGCCGCCTTCTGTCGCAGGCCAGTGTCGCTCACCTGGTCTCCTCGTGTCTTGTGGGGGTGCGGGAGCGGCGGCGTCCCGTGGCCGACTCAGCCGGCCTGGAGGTTGTCGGCGACCTCGCGGGCCAGGTTGGTGAGCGCTTCGTCGGCCAACTGGTCCGGGCCCGGCCCGCCCGAGGGGTCGGCCAGGTCGAGCTGGATCCGGGCGCCGCCGGAATCGGCCGGCTCGACCCGGATCTCGGCGGACCAGTCAGCGGTGTCACCGTCACCCCATCGAGCCCGCAGCTCCTCGCCGTTGATCTCCGCGGCCGGGCTGCCGTCGCCGCGCAGCGGCTCCGGCAGCCAGGCTGAGGCTCGCTCGGGGTCGGTGGCCGTGTTGAAGACCACCTCGGGTGGCGCGGACATGCCGCGCACCGCGCGCGCCGCCATCAGGAGTCCCGCAGGCGGCCGGGGTCAACCTCCCGGCCCGGGTGGCGGGCCAGGTACTCGGTCTCCAGCTCCGCGGTGCGCCGCAGGTGGTTGGCGAGCGCGGAGTCCGCCGCGTGCCGCAGGGTGTCGAGGCGGGTGCGGTGCAGGCTGTGCATCTCGCGGATCAGATCCTCGTCGGTCAACTCCGTCGGGTCGATGCCGAGCAGGTCGCCGTCGAGATCCGTGGCGCCCGCCGGGTCGGCCAGGTGATCGCCGCCCCACTCGGGCACCCGCTGCTCCGGGCTCATGTCCGTGCTGCCGCTGGACGCAAAGCCGTCCTCACGTACCGATCCGGTCATCGTCGCCCCCCTTGATCTCGTTTGGGCTGGCGTCTAGACGAATGCCCAGGCGCGGTGACGCCAAACCCTCTCGGCGGTGCGACAGCTACGACACGGTGTCGGAGACCGGCACCGTGCCCGGTACCCTCGATGCCATGAGGCGGCTCTGGACCCCGACGTGGATCGCACGTCACGTGGCCATGGTCGTGCTGGCCCTGGGCTTCCTCGGGCTGGGCTGGTGGCAGGTCAGCCGGGCCGCCGCGGGCAACAGCCTGAGCTGGGGGTACGCGGTCGAGTGGCCGATCTTCGCCGGCTTCGTGGTCTACGTCTGGTGGCGCGAGGTGAAGCTGGCCCGCCGCGGCGCGGACGAGGCCGACGCGCCGCCGGCGGATCCGGCCGACGCGCCGGCACCGGCTGTCACCGCAGGGTCCCGACCGGCGGTACGCCGACCGGTGCGGGTGTCCCGGGTGCCGGTCGACGGCGACGCCGTCGAGGACACGGACCTGGCCGCCTACAACCACTACCTGTCATGGTTGAGCGCCAATCCGGGCGCCCGGCCCGGTGACTATCCCGGCTGAGCCGGGCTCGGAAGGACGGACGAAGGTGGGCGCTGCCCTTACCCGGTACCGCGTGATCGCCTGGATCGTGGGCGTGGTGCTGATCGTGCTGGTCGTGATCGGCATGCCGTTGAAGTACGTGTTCGACAACGCGGTCGTGGTGGAGACGGTGGGGCCGGCGCACGGCTTCCTCTACATGATCTATCTGGTGGCCGCGTTCGACCTCAGTCGCCGAGCCGACTGGCCGCTGAAGCGGATGCTGCTGGTGATGTTGGCCGGCACCGTGCCGTTCGTCTCGTTCTTCGCCGAGCGCCGGGTCACCGCTTGGCTGGCCGCGCCGCAGGTGGCACGGGCTCCGGAGCCGGTCGCCCGCTGAGCGGCCGGTGGGCCGACGCCACCTCGGCGCCGGCCCACCGTCGTCGAGTCAGCGACTGGGCCGCCACGGGTCGGCCGACGCGAGCGGGTCGACCCAGCCGCCGTACCGGTTGACCTCCCGGGCCCGTAACAGCGCCCGGGTGACCTGGCCGAACTGCCGCTCGTCGTCGGCACTGAACAGCAGCACCTCCGCTCCCCGGTGCCACCCCCACAGCTCGTGCGGCGGTGGGCGCCAGCGGTCGCCGACCAGGGCCAGCGCGGCGGGGAGCAAGAGCACCGCGCCGAGGATGAGGTACGCCCCGGCGGTCAGGCGTTGCAACCCGCCGGTGAAGCCGAGCAGCATCGCGACACCGCCGAGCATGCTGGCGGTGAGGACAACGGCCCGGACGGCGATCCGGTCGTGCGGGCCTCGGGTGGTGCGCAGGTGGGTCAGGTCGGCGATCCGGTAACTGGTTCGGCCGACGGTGAACCGGTCGACGGTGACGATGATGCCGGGCCGTGCGTACAGCAGGGTCGACCGTGCGCCCGGCACCGTTCGCGGCGGTCGCACTCTTGCGCCTTCACGATCCACGGTTCCTCCCGCGGGGGACGGTTGGCCGGGTCGACCCGCTGGGGACAGACGTCCTACCCGCCGACGGGATTCCCGGCTCCGGCCCTCATTGTGTTGTGGCCCCGCCAGCCGGCCTGCGCATTTACGAACTCTCGACAGCTCCCCCGAACCGGGGACATCGCCGAGAAACAGCATCCATTTCTACTTTTATCGGTTATGGGCGGCAGGAATCCGGCGGCATGCGCCCGGAACGACAAAGGCCGCATATCCGTCATATATCCACGAAGAGGGCGTCCGGATTTGTCGCAGCAGGTGTCATCAACGCCACCCACCGCAGGGACACGACCCGCCTCTCCGCCAACTTTCGCCCCTGCTTCAACTGCGAGCGACATCCGTCCCGGGTTAGGTTGGGCGAGCCGGTCCGGCCCAGTGCCGTCCGCCCGGATGGCCCCGGCCGGTGTCGCCGAGGGCTTCAGCAGCTCCGGCGGCCGTGGGAGGGGGGCCTTTCGCTCTTGTCATCCCTGAGAAACCTGCTGCGCACCGTGGCGCTGGTCGGCATGTCGGCCGCGCTGATCGCCCCGACGGCGGTGGCCCACGCCGAGCCGTCACCGGCCGACCTGACCCGCCGGATCGAGACGTCCTCGGCCGAGTTGGAGCGGGTCGTCGAGTCGTACAACAAGCTGCGTGAGGAGATCAAGACAAACGAGGCCGCGGTGGCGCGATTACAAGCCCGCATCGGTCCACTGGAACAGCAGGCCCAGCAGAGCCGGGCCGACGTGGCCGAGCTGGCCAACACCGCGTACAAGAGCGGCGCTCTGCGTACCGCGGACGCCCTGCTAGGTCCCGGGGGCGCCTCCGGGCTGCTGGACCGGCTCGGCACGATCGACCAGCTGACCCGCCAGCGGCAGGACCGCATCTCCGGTTTCACCGCCGACCAGCGGCGGCTGCTCGACGAGAAGGCCGGTCTGGACGCCACACTGACCCGGCAGGCCGCGCAGGCGCGTCAGCTCGCGGCGGGCAAGAAGCAGATCGAACAGGATCTGGCCAAGCTGTACGAGCTGCGCCGGCAGGCGTACGGGGCGGCCACCGAGCGACCCGAACCCAGGGCCGCGGCGGCCGAGGCCAAGAACGTGCCCGCGGTGGCCGGTGATGCCGGCGCCGCCGTGCGCTACGCGTTCGGCGCGGTGGGCAAGCCGTACGTCTGGGCAGCCGACGGGCCGAACGGCTACGACTGCTCCGGGCTGACCTCGGCGGCCTGGCGGGCGGCCGGAAAGTCCCTGCCGCACAACACCCGCATGCAGTGGAGCGCGGTCGCCCACATCGGCCGGGGTGACCTGCGCCCGGGCGACCTGGTCTTCTACAGCGGGCTCGGGCACGTCGCCCTCTACGTGGGCGACGGTCAGGTGATCGACGCGCCGAGCGCCGGTCGCAACGTGCTCAAGCGGGGCATGAACATGATGTCCATCCAGGGCTACGGCCGGGTTCGCTAACAACGACCGGCTACGGCGAACGGCCGGCGTCCCCCTATCGGACGCCGGCCGTTCGCCGTCATTACTACCAGGTCAGGCTGCCTGCAGCCCCTCCGCCCGGGCCAGCTCACGCAGCCGGCCGAGGGCCTGGATCTCCAGTTGCCGGATCCGCTCGCGGGACAGCGAGAACCGGGACGCGACCTCGGTGAGCGAGTGCTCCCGGCCGTCCTCCAGCCCGTAGCGGGCCCGCATGATGCCGGCGGACCGGTCGTCGAGGTGGTTGAGCAGCCCTTCGATGCGCTGCCGCTCCAGGCCGCTGAGGACGATGTCCTCCGGCGACGGCGCGTCACTGTCGGCGACCAGGTCGCCGAGGCTGGTGTCGCCGTCGTCGCCGACGGGCGTGTCCAGCGACACGGTGTCCTGCGACCAGCGGCGCAGCTCGTTGACCCGCTCGACGGTGACGCCGAGGGAGGCCGCGATCTGCTCCGGCTCCGGGTCGGAGCCCAGCTCACGAGTCAGCTGCCGGGCCACGTTGCGCATCCGGTTGACGTCCTCCACGAGGTGCACCGGCAGACGCACGGTGCGCTCCTGCTGGGCGATCGCCCGGCTGATCGCCTGGCGGATCCACCAGGTGGCGTAGGTGGAGAACTTGTAACCACGCTCGTAGTCGAACTTCTCGACCGCCCGGACCAGGCCGGTGTTGCCCTCCTGGATCAGATCCAGCATGGGCATGCCCGACCGCACGTAGCGGCGGGCGATCGACACGACCAGTCGGAGGTTGGCGCGGATGAAGAGGTCCTTCGCGCGCTCCCCCTCGACGACGAGCCACTCCAGGTCGGCCCGGTCCCGGTCCATACCGCCGGCGACGGCGTCCTCACCGAGCAGGTGCTCGGCGTAGAGGCCGGCCTCGATCGCCTTGGAGAGTTCGACCTCCCGGGCGGCGTCCAGCAGTGGCGTCCGGGAGATCTCGTGCAGGTAGACGCCGACCAGGTCGCGCTCCTCGGCCACCTGATCGGTGCGCATGCCGATGTTCTTGTCCACGTTGCCCACGGTCCCCTCGCTCGCGCCGGTTGCCCGGTTCCTTGCCATTCCCCACGTCCGTCAACCCCTGGTAACTTCTGCTGTGCCCACCGGTGCTGACACCTACACAACAGATGAGACGTGCCGGGGATTCCATGTCGTGAGTCGAAAGTGTCACGAATGCCTGAGTAGTAGCTGAGAGCACGGTCCATGTTTGCTGTCAGCATCCCGTCGGGTGGCTCGCCGCTGGGCACCACGTACGGGTTTACCGCACCATGGCAACACCGCCCGCCGCGGGGGCACAGCGACCCGGGTCACCACCACGCTGCGATCCTGGTCACTGGCAGATACGCACCAGGGGACGGGTCGGTTCATCCACGAGGGTGTTATTACCCCCCGGCCAGATGAACAATCCGAAGCCCCGTTCGCTTCCCGGGGCGTCCGCGGGCTAGGTGGCGAGCAGCGCGAGCGCCCCGCGTACCTGGTCGGCGGAGCGGGCCAGCGCGGCCCGGGCGGCCTCCACCTCGGCACCGGAGACCAGGGAGACGAGCGCCGTCTTCAGGTCACCGTCAGCCTCGGTGAGAGCCTGCCGGGAGATCTCCTCCGAGCAGCCGGTCGCCTCGACCAGAATCGAGATCATTCGGCCACGGAGTTTCGCGTTGGTGGCCACCATATCGATCATGAGGTTCGAGTAGACCCGCCCCAGTCGCACCATGACGGCGGTCGAGAACGCGTTGAGCACCAACTTCTGCGCCGTGCCCGCCTTCATCCGGGTCGACCCGGTGACCACCTCGGGTCCGGTGTCCACCCCGATGAACACGTCCACCGACCGGGCGGCCTCCGCCTCCGGATTGGCGCAGAGCAGCACCGTCGAAGCGCCCTTGGCGCGGGCCGCGCCGAGCGCCCCGAGGACGTACGGGGTGCGTCCGCTGGCCGCCAGACCAACCACCAGGTCACCGGCGCGCACACAACTGGCCGCCTCGACCGCGCCGCCCCGGTCGTCGTCCTCGGCGTCCTCCACGGCCCGCAGCATGGCGTCCGGACCTCCGGCGAGGTGGGCGCAGAACCAGTGCCGGGGCGAGTTGAAGGTGGGGGCGAGCTCGGCCGCGTCGAGCACACCCAGCCGGCCGGAGGTGCCCGCCCCGAAGTAGTGCACCCGGTGGCCGCCGAGCAGCGCCGCGACCGCCAGGTCGACGGTGGTGGCGATCTCGTCGAGCACCGCGGCGACCGCCGCCGGCACCCGCCGGTCCGCCTCGTTGATGACGGTGAGGACGTCCCGGGTCGACATCAGGTCAAGGTCGACGCTGAGCGGGTTGCGCCGCTCGGTGGGTGCGCCCACCCGGACCGTCGGGCGGGCGGGCGGTGCTGGCGTGTCCTCGTCCGGCTCCACTGCGCCGGCCGTCATGCCCGCCTCCGGTTGGCACCCACCCGGTGCGACTGGACCGCCTCGGCTGTCGCCTCGAGGGCCTTGCGGGCCCGGGCCCGGTTGCGGGCGGCCACCCCGACGAAGAGACAGTCGACCACGGTGAGCTGGGCCAGCCGGCTGGCCGTCGCGCCGGAGCGGTAGGTGGTCTCCCGCGCGGCCGTGGTCAACACGAAGTCCGCCACCTCGGTGATCGGCGAGCGTGGGAAGTTCGTCAGCGCCACGGTGACGGCACCCCGGGTACGGGCCTGCTCCAGCACCTCGATCACGTCGGAGGTGGTGCCGGTGTGCGAGATGCCGAACGCCACGTCTCCCCGGCCGAGGAGCGCGGCCGAGGTCAGCGCGGTGTGCACGTCCGGGAAGTAGAAGGCGATCCGGCCGATGCGGTGCAGCTTCTGCTGGAAGTCGGACGCGACGAAACCACTGGCGCCGGCGCCGTAGATGTCGATCCGACCGGCGCCGCTGATCGCCTCGACGACCTGCTCGCAGGCGGCCGGGTCGAGCTGTTCGGCGGTCTCCTCGACCGCGCGGGCGTCGTTGAAGGCGATGGTGGCGATGATCTGGGCGAGGTCGGCGCCGGGCGGGATGTCTCCGCCGACCACCCGGGCGTCCGGCGGCTCGATCCGGCGGGCGGCCTCGGCGGCGAGCCGGATGCGCAGCTGGGGGTAGCCGTCCATGCCCACCGAACGGCAGAACCGGATGACTGTCGCCTCGGATGTCTCCGCGGCGGTGGCGAGGTCGGTGATGGTCCGCCGGGCGGCGGCGGCCGGGTCGGAGACGACCAGCCGGGCAACCCGCTGCTCGGCGGGAGACAGCGACGGCAACAGCCCGCTGATGTGGACGATCAGCCCACCGGGCTCCTGACTCGCAGAAATCTTCGGACTCTTCGCCACGGGTGAAACTTACTTTCACCAAGCGTGAGCGTCAACTATGACAGGCCGGGTAGGAACGCAGTCGTTGGCCGGAATCACCGATCCCGCACAGCCTTCCACTCCCGCAGTATCGCCGCCTCATCCGCCGGGTCGAGTCCACCCTGCCGTACGTCGGCCGGGTGCGCTCTCATCCAGGACGCGGTCGCCCGAACGGTGTCGGGGAGCGGACGGACCGCCAACCCGGCGTCCCGCGCCGGCCCGGCGTCCCGGTCCAGCAGGCCGGCGGACTCCGGCAGCCGCACCCAGAGCGGCAGGGCCCGCTCCCCCGACCACTCGCGTACGTCGTGGGCCAGCAGGAACTCCTGGTCGACCCAGGTGAGGACCGGATCGGCGACACCCAGCCCGGCGGCGACCCCGTTCAGCAGATCGGCCCGGGACATCGCCGGCCCGACACCGTCGTACGTGCCGCCGAGGCGGGTGTCGGCGGCGTGCAGCAACCAGCCGGCCAGATCTGCCACGTCCACGAACTGCACCCGGTCGCTGGGCGTGCCGGGTGCGAGCACCTCCCCACCGGCCGACAGCCGACGCACCCAGTACGGGAAGCGGTCGCTCGGGTCCTCGGCGCCGACGATCAGCCCCGCCCGGCAGATGAACGAACGATCCACGCCCATCCACTCCCGGACCAGCCGCTCGATGCTCACCTTGCACTCGCCGTACCAGCGGTGGTCCGGTCCCACCGGACCGTCCACGTCCGCTGGGGCCGGTGGCAGCACCGGCGCGTCGGTCGCGGTCTGACCCGGGGTGGTGTTGTCCGCGTACACCGAGATCGTCGACACGAAGGACCAGTGTCCGACGTGGTCGGCGAGCGCGGCGAGCGCGTGCCTGGCGTGACTGATCTGGCGGGTCACATCGATGACGGCGTCGAAGCTCTCGCCGGCGAGCTGCGCCAAAGCCTGGGGATCGTCCCGGTCCACCGGCACGAACCGGACCCCGGCCGGCGCGACCCCGGACACGCCCCGGGCCGCGCAGGTCACCTCGTGACCCTGCTCGACGGCGAGCTGGGCCGTCGCCCGGCCAAGGAATCGAGTGCCACCCAGGATGAGAATTCGCATCGACCGATCCTGCGCCACCGAGGTCCGTTTGAACGACCCACTCTGCCCAGGGCAGACCGCGATCATGGAGTGGTTGCCACCCCCCTCGGCGTGTCGCAGCAATAACCTCATGATCGACGGAGGGGGGTGGGGGTGGGGGTGGGGGTTAGCGTGGGGTGCATGGTTGTGGGCAGTGTTTTGGTTACCGGGGGTTCTGGTGGGCTGGGCAGGGCGGTGGTGGCCGCGTTCGTCGAGGCGGGTTGGCGGGTGGTCGTACCCGAGCGGACCGCCCGGCCCGGCTCGGGCCCGGCGGCGGACGAGCTGGTCCGGCTGGTCGCGGGCCTGACCGAACCGGAGGGGGCCGCGCGGGCGGTCGAGGTCGCCGCCGACACGCCGGCCGCGCCGCTGCGGGCGGTGGTCAACCTGGTCGGCGGGTACGCCAGCGGCGGCCTCGTGCACGAGACGCCGGTCGAGGAGTTCGAACGGATGCTCACCCTCAACCTGCGGCCGACCTACCTGGTCACCCAGGCCGCGCTGCCCCACCTGGTGGCGGCCGGTGGCGGCGCGGTGGTCTGCGTCTCGGCCCGCGCGGCCCTCGCCCCCTTCCCCGGCGCGGCCGGCTACGTGACGGCCAAGGCGGCGGTGCTGGCCTTCGCCAACGCGGTCGCGGTGGAGTACCGGTCCCGCAACGTGCGCTGCAACACCGTGCTGCCCAGCGTCATCGACAGCCCGGCGAACCGGGCCGCCCAGCCGGACGCCGACCACTCCCGCTGGGTGCCCCCGGCGGAGATCGCGACGGTGATCCGATTCCTCGCGTCGGCCGAGTCGGCCCCGACCAGCGGCGCCACCGTCCCGGTCTACGGGCGGGCCTGAGCCGTCAACGGGTCACCGTCACCGCGCGGCGTCCCGGGCGACGGCGGCAGCCAGGTCCCCAGGTACGCCTGGATCTGCTCGGTCACCTCCTGGGCCGGGCGGCCCGCGTCCACCAGCACGAAGCTCGGGTATTCGGGCAGGGCCCGGTAGGCGGTGTCCGCCGCTGTCAACCAACCCATCGTCTCGTGGTCGGTGCCGCGCTCCTCGATGCGCCGGTACGCCTCCGCCGGGTCGACGGCGAGCAGGAAGGTCACCTCCGGTGTCGGGAACAGCCGGTAGCCGGCCCGCGCGAGCCGCTCCCAGCGCTGCCCGCCGTTCGCCCGGATGCTCGCGTACTGGCAGGCCGAGTAGCGGTCCATCACTGCCGTCCGGCCGGTGAGCAGGCAACTGAGCAGGGCTGCCGCGATGGCGAGCCAGCGCAGCACGGACTCCACCGCCAGGACGCCGTCGCGCCCGACGAGCCGTTGCGCGTCGGGCCGCCCGAGCCGGTGGGCGAGGCGACCGAGCCAGCGCCGCCCGCTGGCGTTGCGGCGGTATTTCGCGGGGCGGCCGGCGGCGGTCAACGCGTCGGCCAGCCGGTGTGCCTGAGTGGTCTTGCCCGAACCGTCGATGCCGATCAGGGCGACGGTGCGCAATCGGGCCCTGCCGCGTCGCATCCCCGATGATCTGGCCACCCTCCACAGGTTATCCGACCCATGCACCTGGTCCGCGAGGTTTGCGGTGCTTCATCCCTGTTGACACCCGACCGCGACACAACCAGGTGTGGCCGACCGTAATGCCGGGTACCGGAGTCTGAAATCCAACCGCCGGTCCAACCGACATGACGACGGGAGAACCAGATGGCTGAGCGCGGGGACGAGAGTCTGGTGCACACCCTCAAGAAGGTCGCCGCCGTGCTCAAGCAGTCCGAGATCCCGTTCGCCCTGGGCGGCAGCTTCGCCGTGTACGCCCACGGGGGCCACTCCAGCGAGCACGACGTCGACTTCCTGATCCGGGAGGCCGACGTGGAACAGGCGCTGGAGGCCCTGGTGGCCGCCGGCTTCGTCGCTCAGCGCCCACCGGAGGACTGGCTGGTCAAGGTCTTCGACGACGACCGGATGGTGGACCTCATCCATCGGCCGATCGAGACACCGGTCACCGAGGAGACGTTCGCCGACACGGTCATCCGGCCGGTGGACGCCATCCACATGCCGGTCCTGTCCGCCACCCAGCTGATGGTGCACAAACTGCTCAGCTTCTCCCAGCACTACTGCGACTTCGCCCGCGGCCTGCCGCTGGCCCGCTCGCTGCGGGAGCAGATCGACTGGGAACGGGTACGCAAGGAGACGCAGCACTCGCCGTACGCGGAGGCGTTCCTGGTGCTGCTGGACCGGCTGGAGGTGGTGCCGGCTGTCGGCACCCAGCCAGGAGAGGGGACATCGTGACCCATCATCGCGACATCGGCGCCGGGCCACCGGACGAGTACGTCGAGGCGGAGATCCAGCGGCTGCTCGCCGAGGACCCCGCCGTCGCCGAACAAGGGATCACCGTGGTCCGACGAGAACGCGCCCTCGTGCTCTACGGCGAGGTGGAGAGCCCGCACCGGCGTGCGGAGATCCTGCGCCGGGTGTCCGAGCGCTTCCCTGACGTGCCGATCGCCAGCGACATCGGGGTGATCCGCGCCCAGGCGCCCACGGAGATCGAGCAACTGCCCTGAGGGAGGTTCCATGGTGATCCGGATCGCCGCTGTGGGTGACGTGCATCTGGACGAGGACGTGGTCGGCCGGTTCCGACCCGCGTTGGAGGAGTTGCCGGAGTGCGCCGACGTGCTGCTGCTGGCCGGGGACCTGACCCGGCACGGCACCGAGGCCGAGGCGCGCTGCGTGGCAGAGGAGTTCGGCGGGTTGGCCGTGCCGGTCGTGACCGTGCTGGGCAACCACGACCACCAGTGTGACCAGGTGCCGCAGGTGGTCAAGGTGCTCGAAGAAGCGGGCATCACCGTGCTGGAGGGTAACGGCGTGGTGTTGGACTGCGCGGGCGGCCGACTCGGCATCGCCGGCGTCAAGGGCTTCGGCGGCGGGTTCGCCGGGCGGTGCGCGAGCGACTTCGGCGAGCCGGAGATGAAGGCGTTCGTGCGGACCACCACCGACAGCGCGGACCGCCTCGGCGCTGCGCTGCGCTCACTGGACTGCGACATGCTGGTCGCGCTCACCCACTACGCGCCGGTGCCGGACACGCTGGCCGGCGAACCGTTGGAGATCTACCCGTTCCTCGGTTCGTACCAGTTGGGGCAGGCGATCGACTCCGCCCCCACGGCGCTTGCCCTGCACGGGCACGCACATGCCGGCACCGAGCGCGGCACGACCCCCGGCGGGGTACGCGTCCGCAACGTCGCGCACCCGGTGATCAAGCAGGCGTACAGCGTCTTCCACGTTGGCGATCAACTTGATACCGACCAGGTTTCCCCGCTCGGCCAGTCGGGTATCCAGAGGTCATGGAGCTGATTCTTTGGATTCTCGCAGTCGTACTCGTGGTCGCCGGCATCCTCGCGCTGTTCCGCCGGCAGATCCTGTGGGGCATCGTCCTCATCGTCGTCGGGCTGTTGGTCGGCCCGGGTGGTGTCAGCATCTTCAATTAGCGTTCACACTTTTTAACACCGGGACCCGCCGGGGTCGCCGCGGCCAGAGCTTCGTCCTCCCGACAGAAGCACCGGTCGCAGCGGCCCCGGCGCTTTTTCGCGGGCGCTCCCGCCCCCTGACCCCGGCCTCGGTCCGACCGCAGATGCCCCGCTGAGCCCCTGTAGAGCTGCCCCAGATCTGGGGCGGCGGGTCAGGGGCACGGCCGGGACGGCCGCGACGGCCGCGACGGCCGCACCAGGCGCGACGGGCGCAACGGCCGCGACGGGCGCGACGGCCGCGACGGGCGCAACGGCCGCGACGGCCGCAACGGCCGCGACGGCCGCAACGGCCGCGACGGCCGCACCAGGCGCACCAGGCGCGACGGGCGCGACGGGTGCGACGGCCCGCGGTCCGTTGATGGGGCAGCTCTACAGGGCCACGCTGGTGGCGGTGGGGCCGGTGCGGGTGCCCGACACCCCCGCCGTCGACGGTTTGAGCCGACGCTGGATGGAAATTATCTCGACCATGGAGATAGCTCAGGGGGCGCCCAAGACCTCCGGCCGACGGCGGTGGTGGGCCCTCGCGGGCTTTGCGGCGGCGGTCTTCGTCGCGGCCGCGATCGGAGGGCTGGGGGTGCAGGGCACCACCCACGAGTACGCGAGCCTGCGGCAGCCCGGTTGGGCACCGCCCTCGTGGCTCTTCGGCCCGGTCTGGACGCTGCTCTACGCGCTGATCGCGGTGGCCGGCTGGCTGGTGTGGCGCCGGGTCGGCTTCTCCTCCGCCCTCTGGGCGTGGACCGCCCAGCTCGTGCTCAACGCGATCTGGACCCCGCTGTTCTTCGGCGCGGGGCAGTACGGTCTGGCGTTCGCCGAGATCGTGCTGATGTGGTTGGCGATCGGGCTCACCGTGGCGCTCTTCGCCCGGGTGTCCCGAGTCGCGGCTGCGCTGCTCCTGCCCTACTGGGCCTGGGTCACCTTCGCCGCCGCGCTGAACCTGTCGATCTGGCGGCTCAACTCCTGACCGGAGAGTCTCCGGCGAGCGGTCGCCCGCCCACCGGAGACCATCGTCATTCCGCCCTCAGCAGCGGGGGACGTTCGGGATGTAGCCGTCGTGCCCGGTGTACACGTACGCGTCGGCGATGTACCTACCGGAGCCGATCCGGTCCCAGATCGAACTGGTCCCGTACGTGCCGGTGACCGTGGTGCCACTGGTCTGGCAGGCGATGGTCACTCGGGTGCCGTCGGCGACGGTGCCCACCGAGGCGTACCCGGTGCCGGGGCCGGAGCGCACGGTCAACGGGGTGCCGCTGGTGTCGACCGTGCCGTTGCCGCTGCCCGAGGAGCACCCGTTGTCGCTGGTGTAGGTCTTGGAGCCCCAGTACAGGGCGAGGCTGCCGTTGAACCGGACCTGGACGTCGTTGCCGTCGAGGCGCTGCTCGTAGTGCAGGTGTGGGCCGGTCGAGCCGCCGGTGCTGCCGACCCAGCCGAGCACCTTGCCGTAGCCGACCGTCTGCCCGACCGAGACGTTGAAGCCGTTGAGGTGGGCGTAGTAGGTGCTGTAACCGCCCCCGTGGTTGATCCGGACGTACTTGCCGTAGCTGGTGCCGCCGAGATCGGTCACCCGGTCGACGGTGCCGGGGGCGCTGGCCACCACCGGGTCGCCGAGG
Source organism: Micromonospora arborensis (assembly GCF_003205615.1). Classification (GTDB taxonomy): domain Bacteria; phylum Actinomycetota; class Actinomycetes; order Mycobacteriales; family Micromonosporaceae; genus Micromonospora; species Micromonospora arborensis. The sequence continues at coordinate 48,183 of NZ_PYBV01000001.1, forward strand.
TCGTCGGTGCGGTTGAAGTCGACGGCGTACGCCGGGCTGTGGTCCGACCTGGTCTGCCCGGACCAGGACTGGCCGCACGGGAACGGCACCTTGAACGTCGGCGCGGCCAGGGCCGGGCTCGCCGGCGTCAGCACTCCCCCGACGAGCAGACCCGTCACCAACAGGCTGATCCACCGCTTACGCATGCAGCTCCTCCTATGTCGAAAACCTTCGATGAGGCGCCCCTAGCCTGACAGATATCGTCAGCCTTCGAAAGGGTCCGAGATCCGGCCCGGGAGCGCGCCCGGGAAGCGGCGCTGAGGTTTCCGGATTGTTACTCGCTCGTGTCTGACTGGGGGTGGACCAGGCCGGATGCAAGCGCTTACATGTGTGCACGCCCAATCGGACCGGCGACGGGTCACCAGCAGAGACCGCGCCGGCTAGGAAGGAGGACGGCATGGCGGTCTTTACCAGACCACGCCAGGCCTTCGTGATCGCCGGTGTACTCGGGCTGGCGCTCAGCGCCACCGCTTGCGGTACCGGCGACGACAAGAAGAGCAACAACGCGGGCTCGGCCGAGTGCGCCGCGTACGACAAGTACGAGGGCCACGACGGCAAGAAGGTTTCCATCTACGCGTCCATCCGCGACGCCGAGGCCGACCTGCTCGAGCGCTCGTGGAAGACGTTCGAGGACTGCACCGGCATCGAGATCGACTACGAGGGCAACGCCGAGTTCGAGGCGCAGCTCCCGGTCCGGGTCGACGGCGGCAACGCGCCCGACCTGGCCTTCGTACCCCAGCCGGGTCTGGTCAAGCGGTTCGCCGACGCCGGCAAGCTGAAGTCCCTCGGTGCCGACACCAAGACGATGGCCGAGCAGAACCTGCCGGCCGACTGGCTGAAGTACGGCACCGTCAACGGCACCCTCTACGGTGTGCCGCTCGGCGCCAACGTGAAGTCCTTCGTCTGGTACTCGCCGAAGCTCTTCAAGGAGAAGGGCTGGACGGTCCCGACCAGCTGGGACGACATGATCAAGCTCAGCGACACCATCGCCGCGAGCGGCATCAAGCCGTGGTGCGCCGGCATCGAGTCCGGTGACGCCACCGGCTGGCCGGCCACCGACTGGGTCGAGGACGTGATCCTGCGTACGCAGGGCCCCGAGGTCTACGACCAGTGGACCACCCACGCCATCCCGTTCAACGACCCGCGGATCGTCGACGCGGTCAACCGGGCCGGCACGATCCTGAAGAACGAGAAGTACATGAACGGCGGCTTCGGCGGCGTGAAGAGCATCGGCACCACCGCGTTCGGTGAGGCCGGCCTGCCCGTCACCACCGGCAAGTGCGCCATGCACCGGCAGGCGTCCTTCTACGCCAACCAGTTCCCCGAGGGCACCAAGGTGTCCGAGGACGGCGACGCGTTCGCGTTCTACTTCCCGGCCATCGACACGGCCAAGGGCAAGCCGGTGCTCGGCGCGGGCGAGTTCGTCGTCGGGTACGCCGACCGCCCCGAGGTGCAGGCGGTGCAGACGTACCTCGCCTCCAGCGAGTACGTCAACAGCCGCGCGAAGCTCGGCAACTGGGTCACGGCGAACAACAAGCTGGACATCGCCAACGTCGCCAGCCCGATCGACAAGCTCTCCGTCCAGATTCTTCAGGACAAGAGCGGCGTCTTCCGCTTCGACGGATCCGACCTGATGCCGGCCGCGGTCGGCGCGGGGACGTTCTGGAAGGGCATGGTCGAGTGGATCAACGGCAAGGACACCGCGTCGGTGCTCCAGGGCATCGAGAGCAGCTGGAAGTGATCTGAGCGGTGGGCCGGTCCGCACCCGCGGACCGGCCCACCGGCGGATCTGGACCTGGGAGGGTCGATGGAGTTCGACTTCGCTGAGGAACAGCCGAAGTTCCTCATGCTGATGTACGGGCTGATCGCTTTCGTCGTGGTGGTGGGCGGTCTGCTCCTGCTGCTCGACGTGGTGCCGGCCTGGTTCGCTCGGCGCCGGGAGGCGCAGCTGGTCGCCGCGTCCGCCAGCGGCGCCCCGCTCCCCCGCCGACGCAGGCAGGGGGAGGGACTCTTCGCGCTCTTCTTCCTGCTGCCGACGCTGCTACTGCTCACGGTCGGATTGGTCGTTCCGGCCATCCGCACCACGCTGCTCTCCTTCATGGACGCGGGCAGCACCAACTGGGTGGGGCTGCGCAACTACGGCTGGATGTTCTCCGACGACTCGATCGTCCGGGTCCTGATCAACACCCTGATCTGGGTCGTTCTGGTCCCGCTGATCGCGACCGGGTTCGGCCTCATCTACGCCGTGCTGGTGGACAAGGCCCGGTTCGAGGCCGTGGCCAAGTCACTGATCTTCCTGCCGATGGCCATCTCCTTCGTCGGCGCCAGCATCATCTGGAAGTTCGTCTACGCCTACCGTGGTGACGGTGACCAGATCGGTCTGCTCAACCAGATCGTGGTCAGCCTCGGCGGTGAGCCGAAGCAGTGGCTGCTCGAATCGCCCCTGAACACGCTGCTGCTGATCGTCATCATGGTCTGGATCCAGGCCGGTTTCGCCATGGTGGTGCTCTCCGCCGCGATCAAGGCGATCCCCGGCGACATCGTCGAAGCCGCCCGACTCGACGGCGTCAGCCCGTGGCAGATGTTCTGGCAGATCACCATGCCGAGCATCCGGCCGGCGCTGATCGTCGTGGTGGTGACACTCACGATCGCCACGCTCAAGGTCTTCGACATCGTCCGGACCGCGACCAACGGCAACTACGACACCAGCGTGATCGCCAGCGAGATGTACAACCAAGCCTTCCGGTACGGCCAGAACGGGCAGGGCTCCGCACTCGCGGTCTTCCTCTTCCTCCTGGTCATCCCGGTCGTGATTTACCAGATCCGCAACCTCCGTCAACAGCGGGAGGGCTGAGATGACGACCGCAACGCCGACCGTCGCCGTCGGCACCCAGAAGACCGACGGCACCCCGTCCACCACCGCCGGCCGGGTCCGTAAACGGTTGAACAGCCGTACCGCGACGCTGATCTCCATCATCATCGCCGTGTTCTGGACCATCCCGACCTTCGGTCTGCTCATCTCCTCCCTCCGACCCGAGGACGAGATCAAGACGACCGGTTGGTGGACGGCGTTCACCAACCCACAGTTCACGCTGGAGAACTACCAGCAGGTCCTCTTCGGACGCTCGTCGTCCTCCGGGCAGCTCGCCAGCTACTTCATCAACTCGCTGGCGATCACCGTCCCGTCGGTGCTCTTCCCGCTCGCCTTCGCGTCCCTCGCCGCGTACGCGCTGGCCTGGATCAAGTTCCGTGGCCGGGACTGGCTCTACATCGCGATCTTCGCGTTGCAGATCGTCCCGTTGCAGATGGCCCTGGTGCCGCTGCTGAAGTTCTTCTCCACCGGCGTCACCGTCGGCGGCGTCACCCTGATGCCGGCCTGGGACCTGGTCGACGAGCAGAAGTTCGCCCAGGTGTGGTTCGCGCACACCTGCTTCGCACTCCCGTTCGCCGTCTTCCTGCTGCACAACTTCATCTCGCAGCTACCCGGGGACCTGATGGAGGCGGCCCGGGTCGACGGGGCCACCCACCCGAAGATCTTCCGTACCATCGTGCTGCCGCTGATCGCCCCGGCGCTGGCCGCCTTCGGCATCTTCCAGTTCCTCTGGGTCTGGAACGACCTGCTGGTGGCGCTGATCTTCGCCGGCGGCGGCAACGAGACCGCCCCGCTCACCGTCCGGCTCGCCGAGATGGCCGGCACCCGGGGCAACGAGTGGCAGCGGTTGACCGCCGGCGCGTTCGTCTCCATCGTCGTACCGCTCATTGTCTTCCTGTCCCTGCAGCGCTTCTTCGTGCGCGGCCTGCTCGCCGGCAGCGTCAAGGGCTGACCCGCTCGTCCACCGTCGCCCGGCCCCTCGGGCGGCGGTGGACGAGCCGGGCACCGAGCGGGGGGAACCGTGACGAAGATCGATGATGTCGCCCGGTTGGCCGGGGTGTCCACGGCCACCGTCTCGCGGGCCCTACGCGGGTTGCCGACGGTCTCGGCCGCCACCCGACGCCGGGTGCTCGCCGCCGCCGAGCAGCTCGACTACGAGGTCTCACCGAGCGCGTCCCGGCTCGCCGGTGGCCGGACCGGCACCGTCGCGGTGGTGGTCCCCCGGATCACCCGCTGGTTCTTCAGCACCGTCGTCGAGGCGGTCGAGGAGTACCTCCACCAGTCCGGCTACGACCTGCTGCTCTACAACCTGGGCGGCCGGGAGCAGGTCCGCCAGCGGGTCCTGCGCACGGCCAACCTGCACAAGCGGGTGGACGCCATCATGCTCGTCGCCACACCACTGCGGCCGGCCGACCTGACCGCACTGGCCACCCTGGACCTGCCCGGAGTGACCATCAGCTCGGGGAGCAGGGTGCCCAACTGGCCGTGCGTACGGATCGACGACGTGGCGGCCGCCCGAACCGCCACCCGGCACCTGATCGACCTCGGCCACCACCGGATCGCGCACATCTGCGGTGACCCGGACGACGAGTTGGCCTTCACCACCCACCTCGACCGTCGCCGCGGATACCAGGAGGAGCTGCGCTCCGCCGGCCTGCGGCCCGACCCGAGCCTGGACGTCGAGTCCACCTTCACGATCGACGGCGGCAACCGGGCCGCCGTCGAGTTGCTGGCCCGCGGCGAACCACCGACCGCGATCGTCGCCGCCTGCGACGAGATGGCGATGGGCGCGATGACCGCGGTGCGCGACGCCGGGCTGCGGGTGCCGCAGGATGTCAGTGTGATCGGCATCGACGACCACGACCTGGCTGGCGTGCTCGGGCTCAGCACCATCGCCCAGCCCGCCGCCGAGCAGGGCCGGATGGCCGCTCGGATGCTGCTCGACCTGCTCGGCGCCCGCCCGCTGGGAGCCACCGTGCGGCAGCGGAGAGCCGGCTGCGACACGCCGGTGATCCTGCCCACTCGGCTGGTGGTCCGGGACTCGACCGCACCACCCCGGGCACACTGAACTCCACCACCCACAGCTCGACACGGGAGACGACCCTGAACACCGATCCGACGCAGCAGACCCCCGCCGGTCACCCGGTCACCGGCTGGTGGACCGAGGCGACCATCTACCAGATCTACCCCCGCTCGTTCGCCGACTCGGACGGTGACGGGATCGGTGACCTGCCCGGCATCACCGCCCGCCTCGACCACCTGGTCGAGTTGGGCGTGGACGCGGTGTGGCTGTCGCCGTTCTACCCGTCACCGCAGGCCGACGCCGGCTACGACGTGGCCGACTACCGCGACATCGAGCCGCTGTTCGGCACCCTCGCCGACGCGGACAAGCTGATCGCCGACGCGCACTCCCGCAACCTGCGGGTGATCGTCGACCTGGTTCCGAACCACACCTCCTCGGCGCACCGCTGGTTCCAGGCGGCCCTTTCGGCCGCACCGGGCAGCCCGGAACGGTCGCGGTACATCTTCCGCGACGGCCTCGGCCTGGCCGGCGACCAGCCGCCGAACGACTGGCAGAGCGTCTTCGGCGGCCCCGCCTGGACCCGGACGGTGGGCCCGGACGGGCAACCCGGCCAGTGGTACCTGCACCTGTTCGACACGGCGCAGCCGGACCTCAACTGGGACAACCCTGAGGTGCACGCCGAGTTCCTGGACGTGCTGCGGTTCTGGCTGGACCGCGGGGTGGACGGCTTCCGGGTCGACGTGGCGCACGGCCTGATCAAGCAGGCCGACCTGGCCGACTGGCAGGAGCCACAGGAGATCCTCTCCGGCAACGAGGTCGACAAACCGCGCCCGCCGATGTGGGACCAGGACGGCGTGCACGAGATCTACCGGCAGTGGCGGCAGGTTTTGAACAGCTACCCCGGCGAGCGGGTGCTGGTCGCCGAGGCATGGGTGGAGCCGGCCGAGCGGCTGGCACGCTACGTCCGCCCGGACGAGATGCACCAGGCCTTCAACTTCGAGTACCTGCTCGCCTCGTGGACCGCACCGGCCCAGTACGCGGTGATCACCCGTTCACTGGAAGCGACCGACTCGGTCGGCGCGCCGACCACCTGGGTGCTGTCCAACCACGACGTGGTGCGGCACGCCTCCCGGCTCGGCCTGCCGATCGGCACCGTACGGCCCAACGGCATCGGCATCGGCGACCCGCAGCCGGACGCCGCGCTCGGCCTGCGCCGGGCCCGGGCGGCCACCCTGCTGATGCTCGCCCTGCCCGGCTCCGCCTACCTCTACCAGGGTGAGGAGCTGGGGCTGCCCGAGCACACCACACTGCCCGACGAGGCCCGGCAGGACCCGACCTGGGCCCGGAGCGGGCACACCCAGCGCGGCCGGGACGGCTGCCGGGTGCCGATCCCGTGGGAGGCCGACGCCCCGTCCTACGGCTTCGGGCCGACCGACGCGAGCTGGCTGCCGCAGCCATCGCTCTGGGCGGAGTACGCGCTGGACCGCCAGCGCGACGTGCCCGGCTCGACGTACGAGCTGTACCGTGCCGCGCTACGGCTGCGCCGCGCCCACGGGCTGGGTCGGGGCACCCTGGAGTGGGTGTCCTCCGGCGACGAGGTGCTGACCTTCCGCAACGCGGGGCTGACCGTGCTGACCAACTTCGGTGCTGCCCCGGTGCCGGTACCGGCCGGCGCCGAGGTGCTCGTCAGCAGCGCACCACTGGACGACGACGGCGCGGTCCCGACCGACGTGACCGTCTGGCTGCGCGGCTGACCCCAACCCCGACCGGCCCATTCCGTCGACCCATGCTCCCGAGTGGGCCGACGGGATGGGCCGGCTCCCGCCGCGCAGGGGGCGCGGGCTGTCAGAGGTGGTCGGCGCGGGATTGCAGCAGGTCGTGCACGTTCTCGATGTCCGCTGGTGAGGTCCGCGAGGCGAGCCAGTACATGACGCCGGTGGGTATGAAGAAGAGCTGGAACGCGGCCAGCCCGACCGCGAAGTTCAGCGGCGGAGGAAATGCCGCTCGCAACCCCTGGAACGCCACCCCGACCAACCCGTTGCCGGCCGCCCGACCGATCCCGTTGACCAGGTTGCCCAGGCTGTAGACCGTCCCCCGGTGCTCCGGTGGGTTCACGTCGGCGATCAGCGCGAACCAGTTCGGCGAGTTGGCCGAGGTCAGCGCGAGCGCGACGACCGCGGTGAGCAGGCTCAGCCCCACCGACGGCTCGGTGAACACACTGGCCAGTACCGCGCCGACCACCGCGCCGCCGCTGGCGCCGTCCGGCACGTCGATGGTCACCGGAACGAAGAACAGCACCAGGTAGAACGGCAGCGCGGCGAGGATGCCGACCGCGGCGACCAACGCCCGACCCCGAGGGGTACGCCGTTGCACCGCGTCGCCGATCAGCCCACCCACGATGGAGAGCACCCCGCCGAGCTGGAACAACGTGGCGAAGACGCTGCCCACCACCACCGCGGTCGACGTCGAGTAGCCCTGGGCCTCGGCCCGTTCGGCGAAGAGCACCGGCAGCCACACCAGCGAGCCGAACGCGGCCTGCGCGGTCAGACCCTGCAGGATCAGCCACCGGTTGGTCCGGCGGGCGAGGATGCGCGGCAGGTCGGCGCGGCTGATCCGATAGTCGTACTCGGCGCCGGCGTCCAACCTGTCGGCCAGCTCCGGCTCGCTCTGGCCCCGCCGGATGTCGTACGTGAACAGGTAGGCCAGGGCGGCGACCAGGCCGACGCCGGTCAGGGTCAGGAACGGCCGCCGCCAGTCGGTTGCCCCGAGCAGCCCGCCGACGAGCGTGCCCGCCAGGGTGCCAACCCCCTGGGAGAGGCCCCAGAAGCTCATCACCAGCCCTCGCCGGGTCGGTGAGATCAGGTCGGTGACCACCGAGAAGCCCACCGAGCCGACCGCGCCGAGACCGACCGCCGCGACCAACTGTGCGGCCAGGAACGTCAGGTAACCGCCCGCGAGTGCACTGCCGCCGGTGCCCGCCGCCCAGACCAGCGTGCCCACCATGAGCAGCGGCTTGCGGTTGGTCCGGTCACCGACGTACGCCCAGCCGACTGCGGCGACCGCGCTGACCAGGAAGCTGATCGCGGTGACCAGACCGAGCAGCCGCCCCGACACGTCGAACGCGTCGGAGATCGGGCCGTACAGCGGCGGGACCAGCCCGATCGCCACATTGTCCAGCGAGGCGAGCAGCACGAACACCACGACGCTGTACAACCGGTGCCCCGGGCCACCGCCCCGGCCGTGCCCGCCACTGGTCACCGTCATGACGGGCAGCCAACCAGACTCCGTCGCGGAGGTCGTCACGCGGGTGGGTGCCGGTCGGCTTCCGCCGGCACCCACCCGCGTCGATCCCGAGCCTCAGCGTCGGTCGAGGACCAACCCGCGGGCCGCGGCGTACTGGTCGCGCACGGCGGGGACGGGCTCCGCCGCGTACTCCTCGGTGCCCTCGACCGCCCAGGTGGGCGGCGTGGGACCGCCCAGGGCGACCCAGGCGGCCTGCCGGGCGGCGCCGTCGGCGACGTACTCCCCGGCCGGCGGCACGACGACCGGGCAGCCGAAGACCTGCGGCGCGATCCGACGCACCGCGGCCGACCGGGCTCCGCCGCCGACCAGGATGACCCGGCGGACGGTGGCACCCTGCGCGGTCAGTGCGTCCAGGCCGTCGGCGAGCGCGCAGAGCATGCCCTCCACGGCGGCCCGCGCCAGGTGCGCGGGGGTCGACGTGCGCAGGGTCAGCCCGTGCACCGCGCCGGTGGCGAGCGGCCGGTTCGGCGTCCGCTCACCCTCCAGGTACGGCACCATGACCAGCCCGTCCGCTCCGGCTGGCGCGGAGAGGGCCAGCTCGGCCAGCTCGTCCAGGCTGACGCCGAGCATCGCGGCGGCGGCGTCCAGCACACGGGCCGCGTTGAGCGTGCAGACCAGCGGCAGGAAGCGACCGGACGCGTCGGCGAAGCCCGCCACGGCTCCGCTCTCGTCGGCGGCCGGTACGTCGGCGACGCTGAACACGGTGCCGGAGGTGCCGATCGAGACGACCACGTCGCCCGGGCCGGCACCGACGCCGAGCGCGGCGGCGGCGTTGTCCCCGGTGCCCGCGCCGAGCAGCGCGCCGCCCGACCCACCCAGCTCGTCGGCCAGCTTTCCCGCCGAATCACCCGGACCGAGCACCTCGGGCACCACCAACTGCCGGCCGAAGCCCCGCTCCAGCAGGTCCAGTCGGTAGTCGCCGGTGGCTGGCGACCAGTAACCGGTGCCACTGGCGTCACCACGGTCGGTGCGCAGCGCGTCCAAGCCCGGTGCGCCGGCCAGCCGCCACGTCAACCAGTCGTGCGGCAGACAGACGGCGGCCACCCGGGCTGCCAGCTCCGGCTCGTGGGTGGCCAGCCACCGCAGTTTGGTGATGGTGAAGCTGGCCACCGGGACACTGCCGGCGGCCTCGGCCCAGAACCGACGCCCGGCCGCGCCGCCGCCGGCCTCCTCGACGAGATCGGCGGCGGCGTCGGCGGATCGGGTGTCGTTCCACAGCAGTGCCGGGCGGACCACCCGGCCGTCCTCGTCGAGACACACCATGCCGTGCTGCTGGCCGGCGACGGAGATCGCCGCCACGTCGGCCAACCCGCCGGCCTGGTCGACGGCGCTACGCAGCGCCTGCCACCAGGCTTCCGGGTCGACCTCGGTGCCGTCCGGGTGTGGTGCCCGGCCCTGCCGGAGCAGGGCACCGGTCTCCGCGTCCCGGATGACCACCTTGCAGGACTGGGTGGACGAGTCAACGCCTGCGACCAACGGCATGGCGCGGCCTCAGCGGGCGCCGAGCAGGTGCTCGACGGCGAGCTGGTTGAGCCGGACGAAGGCGAAGCCCCGCTCGGCCACCGCGTCCACGTCCACATCCTCGAACGCGGACCGGTCGGCCAGGAACTCCTCGTAGCCCTCGCCCTCGTTGAGCGTCGGCGTGTTCAGGTCGCCGACCTTGCTGGCGGCGAGCGCCTCGACCACCTCGGGGTCGGCGCGGAACGCCGCCGCCCGCTCCTTGAGCAGCAGGTACGTGCTCATGTTGGCCGCCGCGGAAGCCCAGACGCCGTCCATGTCCTCGGTGCGGGAGGGCTTGTAGTCGAAGTGCCGGGGGCCGTCGTAGGCCGGGCCGCCGTTCGGGCCGCCGTTCTCCAGGAGGTCCACCAGGGCGAACGCGTTCATCAGGTCACCGTGACCGAAGACCAGGTCCTGGTCGTACTTGATGCCGCGCTGGCCGTTGAGGTCCAGGTGGAACAGCTTGCCCTGCCAGAGCGCCTGGGCGATGCCGTGGGCGTAGTTGAGCCCGGCCATCTGCTCGTGGCCGACCTCCGGGTTGAGACCGACCAGCTCCGGGTGGGCCAGCTGGGAGATGAAACCGAGCGCGTGCCCGATGGTCGGCAGCAGGATGTCGCCGCGCGGCTCGTTGGGCTTGGGCTCCAGGGCGAACCGCAGGCCGTAGCCCTTGTCGATGGAGTACTGGGTGAGCAGGTCCACCGCCTCGCGGTAGCGGTCCAGGGCGGCGCGGACGTCCTTGGCGAGGTCGTACTCGGAGCCCTCGCGGCCGCCCCACATCACGAAGGTGCTCGCGCCCAGCTCGGCGGCCAGGTCGACCTGACGCAGCACCTTGCGCAGCGCGTACCGACGGACGTCGCGGTCGTTGCTGGTGAAGCCGCCGTCCTTGAAGATCGGGTGGGTGAAGAGGTTGGTGGTGACCATCGGCACCACCAGGCCGGTCTCGTCGAGGGCCTTGCGGAACCGGGCGATGTGCTGGTCGCGGGTGGCCGCGTCGGCCCCGAACGGGATCAGGTCGTCGTCGTGGAAGGTGATGCCGTACGCGCCCAGCTCGGCGAGTCGGTGCACCGCCTCGACCGCGTCGAGCTCGGGGCGGGTCGCGTCACCGAACGGGTCGCGGGCCTGCCAGCCGACGGTCCAGAGCCCGAAGGAGAACTTGTCGGCGGGAGTGGGACGGGGTGCCATGAGCGACCTCCGGGGTGGTGTTGTCGGCTATTTGTTCAGCCATTGAATTATTTGCCCGCCGTATGGCACTGTCAAGGGGTGAGCCTCACCCACGCCCCGGCCGGCGCTGTCCGTCAGGGCAGTCTGCGCGAGCTCAACCTCGCCCTGGTGCTCGGCCGGATCGCCGCAGCCCACCGGCCCCCGTCCCGGGCCGACCTCGCGACCGCCACCGGCCTGACCAGAGCCACCGTCTCCGCGGTGGTCGAGGACCTGCTCGCCGGCCGGTTGGTCAGCGAGTCCGACCCGGCACCCCGCTCCGGCGCCGGCCGTCCCGCACGTGGGCTGGTCCTCGCCGACCAGGGGCCGGCCGGGCTCGGCCTGGAGGTCAACGTCGACTACCTGACGGTCTGCGTGGTGGACCTCACCGGCCAGGTCCGGCATCGCACCGTGCACCGGGCCGACCTGCGCCCGGTGGCCCCCGCCGATGCTCTGGCCAAGCTGGTCGAGATGGCCGGCGCGGCCCGCGACGACGCTGCCGGGCAGGGCCTCACCCTGGTCGGGGCCGCGCTCGCGGTGCCCGGCCTGGTGGACGACACCGGGGTGGTCCGGCTCGCACCGAACCTCGGCTGGCGCGACGTGCCGGTGCCCGCGCTGCTCGCCGAGCATCCTCCGCTCATCGAGCAGGTGCCCGGCATCCCGGCACTGGTGGTGGACAACGAGGCCAACTTCGCCGCACTCGGCGAGCTGCACTCCCGGCCACCCGGCCCGTCCAGCTTCCTGCACATATCCGGAGAGGTGGGCATCGGCGCCGGCATCGTGCTGGACGGGGCACTGTTCCGCGGCGTCCGCGGTTGGAGCGGCGAGATCGGGCACCTGCCGGTCCACCCCGAAGGCCGTCCGTGTCGCTGCGGCGGGCAGGGCTGCCTCGAGCAGTACGCCGGCCAGGAGGCGATCGTGGCCGCCGCCGGGCTGGCCCAGGCGGAACTCCCCGCGGACACCGCGACGGCGCGGCTCGCCGAGCTGGCCGAGGCCGGCGACGCGGACGCGCTGCGGGCGCTGCACGACGCCGGGACGGCACTCGGTGTCGCGGTCGCCAGCGTCGTCAACCTGCTCGACCTGGACACTGTGGTGCTCGGTGGTGGTTACGCGGCGCTGGCGCCCTGGCTGTGCCCGCCGCTGCTCGCCGAGATCGCCGGCCGGGTGCTCACCGCGGCGTGGTCGCCGGTCACGGTCCGGCCATCGACGCTCGGCGCGGAGGCCGCCGCGGTGGGTGCCGCCGGCTCGGTGGCCCGCCGAATCGTGGCCCAGCCCGCCGGCTGGCTGGCCCGCTCGGCCTGATCGACGCGCCGCGCTCGCGTCGGCGGCCGGGCAGCCGCCGGCGGCGCTGATCGACCGAGTGCTTCAGGCGGTCGACGGCTGGCTGGACGGGCAGGCCCACGACGACATCGCGGTGCTGGCCGTGCGTGCGTCGGCGCCGGGGTGATCGACGGGCTCGGCGCGTACCCCCTGGTTGCCGGCGGGGTTGGCCGCGGCCACGACCGGGCCGGTGTGTCGGTCCGAATGGTTGATCAGGCGGTACGTGCCACCGGCGGGTCGCCAGCCGGCCGGTCCCGACTGGCGCCGATCGACAGTTCCGAGCCACCCGACGGGCCCGCCCACACCGTGCGGGCCTGCCGGTCCGGATCGACCGACCAGTCCCTCGACCGCATCGTGGGGCGGTCCCGGTCGTCCGGCCAGGCCTCCTGCCCCGTGGACTCGCCCGCCGCCGAAGCGCTCCGCGCCTGCTGCCGGTGAGCGCTCTCGTCGAATTCCCGCATTCCGCTCAGCAGCGCGTCGCGGCCCCCTGGGCTCATCCCGGCCAGCACGGCGGCGAGCTGCGACTGACGGTCGGCCCGCAGCTCGGCGAGGAGTCGGCGGGCCTCCGGGGTGAGGTGCAGTGAGATCTCCCGCCGGTCGAATCGGCCCGGCTCGCGCTCCAGCATCCCGGCGGCGACCAACCGGTCGCAGAGGCGACTGGCGGAGCTGAGCAGCATGTCGAGCCGGGTGGCGAGCCGCCGCAGGTTGATCCCGTCGTGCTGCTCCACCACCATCACCGCCCGTAACTGGGCACCGGAGACGCGGTTGGCGGTCCCCTCCCGGGCGGATTCCCAGATGCCCAACAGGGCAGCGGCCGCCTCGTCCAACGCGGCAGCCATACTCTTCTCGGGGTCCCTCGGACCGTTCACTTCGGTCATGGTGGCCCGAGACTACTCCGAGCCCACTGGTCGTCGAGCTTTCAGCAAGGGGGGACGATGAGCGAACCGGTCAATCAGGCACGACGTGCGCTGAACGAGACACCAGCCGACCGGCTCGTCGGTGGTGTCGGGGATGTGCTCGTCCGGTCGTACGGGATCACTGACGTCGAGCTGTACCAGGTCGACTACCGGCTTGCCGAACTCCTGCCGCTCACCGAGGGTGATCCGATCACGAGCCCCGGTCACCCCGCCTGGCGTGCCTTCGACCACCAGTCGCCGATACTCACCGACGGCACCGCCTGGTTCCCGGTCACCATGCGTGGCGAGCGTCGGGGTGTGTTGTGCCTGTCGCCCGTGCCGGACGACCGGGAGGTCCTCGCCGCGCTGGCCGACATCTCCACCGCGCTCGCCCACGAGTTGGCGGCGGTCTCCGCCGGCACGGACGTCTACCGGGCGGCGCGGCGCGCCCAGCGCCTCACCCTGGCCGCCGAGATGCAGTGGGACCTGCTCCCCGGCCGCAGCCGGATCCGACCCTCGTTCAGTCTGGCCGGCCAGTTGGAGCCGGCGTACGCGGTGCGCGGCGGCAGCTTCGACTGGTCCGACGACGGGCAGCGGCTCTGGTTGTCCACGATCAACGGCACCGGTGAGGGGGTCGCCGCCTCCCTGCTCACCTCGTTGGCCACCCACGCGCTGCGTAACGCGCGCCGGGCCGGGCTGGGCCTGGCCGACCAGACCGCCCTCGCCGACCAGGCCCTCTACGACCTGTACCGGGGCGAGCGGCACCTCTCCGCGTTGCTGATGGAACTGGACCTGCGTTCCGGGATGATGACCGTGGTCGACGCCGGCTCACCCCGACTGGTCCTGCTGCGCGACGGCGAGGTCTCCGAGCAGCCCCTGGAGGCGCAGTTCCCGCTCGGCATGTTCGAGGCGACCGACTACCACGAGCAGAAGTTCCCGCTGGAGCGCGGCGATCGGATCTTCGTCGTCAGCGACGGGGTGCTGGACGCCACCGGGCAGAACGTGCGCTACGGCGAGACGGCACTGGACCGGTTCCTGCGGCGCACCGGCCCGATGGAGCCACTGGACGCCGTCCGGTCCCTGATCGGTGACCTCCGTGCGTTCGTGGCCGGTGACCTGGTCAACGACGCGGTGGTCGTCTGCCTGGACTGGACCGGCCCGCAACCGTGACCGGCGCTGGTCAGTACGCTCCGCGCCCGTTCAGGACCGCACCGAAGGTCTTCCACAGGATGGTGAGGTCGGCGGCGAGGGACCAGTTCTCCACGTAGTAGAGATCGAGCCGGATGCCGTCCTCCCAGCTCAGGTCGGAGCGGCCGCTGACCTGCCACAGGCCGGTCATGCCGGGCTTCACCAGCAGCCGCCGGGCCACGTCACCGTCGTAGCGGGCCACCTCCGAGGGCAGCGGCGGGCGGGGCCCGACCATGCTCATCTGCCCCAACAGCACGTTTGCCAACTGCGGCAACTCGTCCAGCGACCACTTGCGCAGCAGCCGGCCGACGCGAGTGACCCGGGGGTCCCGGCGCATCTTGAACATCAGGCCGTCGGTCTCGTTGCGCGCGGTCAACTCGGCGAGCAGCGCGTCGGCGTTCACCACCATCGTGCGGAACTTGAACACGCCGAACTCGTGCCCGCCCCGTCCGACGCGGACCTGTCGGAACAGCACCGGGCCCCGGCTGTCCAGTTTGATGGCCAGGGCGATCAACGCGATCAGCGGCAGCAGCAACGCCAGCGCCAGTGACGAGGCGGACCGGTCGACGAGGCCCTTCACCAGCTTGCGCGCACCGCGGAACTCCGGTGCCTCGACGTGGATCAGCGGCAGGCCGGCAACCGGGCGGGTGTGGATCCGTGGACCGGCGACGTCGGTCAGCGCGGGTGCCACGACCAGGTCGACGCCGGTTCCCTCCAACTGCCAGCCGAGACGGCGCAGCCGGGCCGCGGTCAGCTCGCCGGAGGCGGTCACGGCGACCGTGTCCGCGCCGATCGCGGTGGCCGCCTCCGGGATACCTCGGAACGACCCCACCACCGGTACGTCGCCCAGTCGCTGCGCCACCGGTGCGAGCAGCGCGTCCGGGATGCACGCGCCAACCACCTGGTAGCCGGCGTACGGCTCGCGGCGCAGCGTGTGCACCAGCTCCAGGACGTGTGCGGTGTCGCCGACCACCAGCACCCGGCGGGACCAGCCGGCACCCACCCGGCGGGCCCGGTGCAGGCGCTTGCGGACGACGAACCGCGCCACCTCGAGCCCGACGGTGCCCACCGCGAAGGAGATGCCCAGGAAGACCCGGGACACGCCAAGATCGGCGATGTAGCCGATGATGGCGGTCGCACCCGCGAGTCGCAGGCTGGCGGAGCTGACCCGCCGATACTCGTCCGCCCCGTAGCCGACCACCCGGTCGTCGTAGCAGCCGAGCGCCTTGAGCGAGATCAGCCAGGCCAGCACCAACCCGGGGGCAACCAGCACGTACGGGATCTCCGAGCCGCCCGCATCGCCGTCACCGAAACGGGTGACGTAGCCGATGAGCAACGCGATGATGAGAACTGTGGTGTCCAGCACCACCAGGACCCGCACGTAGGACCGTTCGTCGGAGCGCGCCACCAGCCCGACACGATGGCCGTTCGGCTCAACGGACGTGGCGGGGGTCAACAGTGTCGCCGCGGTCACCGGCCCTCCCACTCTGTACAGGATGGCCCCGGCCGACGGGTCGGACCGGAGGCGGACCGACAATGCCGGAACAGTCGACATCCTGCCCCGATAACCATGACGGCCGATTGCTTCGGACGTATTGCCGTCACTTTTTTCTCAGCGTGGGAGCCAAAAAAGGAGCCCGCCCTACCGTCGATCCGGCAGGGCGGGCCCCTTCTTCGGTGAGCGTTGACTCAGCGCGGCGCCGGCGGACGTCGCGCGATGGCGCTGAGGAAGATGCTGCCGATCTCGCTCGGGTCCTTGGTGACGAAGACATCGCCACCGGTCACCTTCGTGATCGACTCCAGCTCGGCCTTGCTGACACCCTCGCCGATGCCGATCATGATGACCTGCACCGGTCGCTCCGGGTCGGCGATCTGCTTGAGCTTGGCGAGCAACTGCTGCTGGCTGAGGCCGTTGTCGTCCTCGTTCTCGCCATCGGTGAACAGCACGATGGAGTTGACCCGGCCAGGTTGCCAGTTCTCCTGGACCGCCTGGTACGCGGCCAACGTGGTGTCGTAGAGGCCGGTGTCACCGCTGGACGGCGTGACGGTGGCGAGCGCCGCCTCCAACTGGGCTCGCTGGCCGGAGAGCGGCCCGATGGGCACCAACTCTTTGTAGTCGCGGGCGCCGACCAGTTTCGTGGAGAAGGTCCACAGGCCGATCGACCAGGAGTCGTCGAAGAGGCCGAGACCCCGGCGGGCCGCGTCCACGGTGACCTCCTCCCGGCTGCGGTTGCCGGCGCTGGGCACCTTCTCCTTCATCGAGCCGGAGACGTCGACGACAGCCAGCATCCGACCGGACTGGGTGGCGATCGACCAGCTGGAGACGACCCGCTGGATGGCGGCCGGGTCGAGGCCCCCTGCGGCGGTGCCGCCATTCGCCGACGCGGTCGGCGCCCCGCCCGACGGACTCGGGGCACCCTGCGGCGCCTTGAAGCCATCGCCCCAGTTGCCGTCCGGCGCGCGTAGCGACTGCGCCGCGAGCCGATTGCGGAAGCTCGGGCTGGTGAGCAGCTCGAACAGCACCCGGGCCGCCGACGCCTTGCTCGGCTCGATGCCGGGCAGCACCGCGAACGGGTAGTCCAACGGCATCGGCGCCGGCTCCATGTAGAGAGCGGCAAGCGGGACCGGCGGCTCCTTGCTGTTGTAGGCGATCACGTCTTCTTCGGACAGCGCCGCCGCGCCGAGACCGCTGGCGATGGACGTCGCGTCCTTGGCGGTCGGGAAGCGGGCCAGCAGATCGTTGCGGAGCGACGAGCGCCCGGTGGCCAGTGCCCGAAGAGCGCCGACGGTGCTGCGCTGGGCGTCGGCGCCGGCAGCGCTGGCCGCCGCGGTCAGCGAGAGCAGACCGGACAGGCCAGCGGCGTCACGGGTCGGCTCGACGATCCCGGTGCGCAGGGGCGCGCTGGTGTTGTTGACCTGCTTGAGCAGGTCCGTCCAGTTGAACTTCTTGTCCGGCCAGCCCAGTCGGGCGGCGATCGGCTCGGGCATCGCGACGACGATGGGGCTGCGTGCGATGGACGCGCCGTTGGTCGGAGCGAACGCGGTGGCGTCCTTCTTCAACCGGAGCAGCCAGGTCGAGGAGTCGGGTACCCAGACGTCCGGGCTGACGGCGGTGCCGCTGGCCTGCCCCACGCCGGCCAGTACCGCGCCGTGCTTGGCCGCCACCACGGCAGCCACGTCGACCGGGTCGGACGCGGACACGTCAACCCGGATGCAGGTGGGGCCTACCGCAGCGCCGTCCTTGACCCACTGGGACGCCGCCGCGTCGACTGCGGGCGCGAGCTCCGAGGCGACCGCGACAGCGAGGCGAATCTCCCCCGAGCAGCTGGGCTGGATCAACTCCCGATAGCCGAACCACACGCCGGTCGTGACGACAAGCACCGCCGCTGTCCCGGCGGCGGCTGCTAGATGGAGTTTCGAACGCATTCGATGGCGGCCTGCTGACACGGGGACCATCTTGCGTACTAGGTGCGGTCTATGCCACATCCGTTCGGACTAAAGTTACGGAGGAGAAACAGTTGGCCACTTTTTGGCGACGCAGAGTGATACAGCGGCCCCGTGGCGTTGTCGAATCAGTGCCGCCCTCGCGTCTCGACGCCGCGGTCTACGGCAGCACACACGTCGGGCTCGGCACCGGCACCGGCTCACCGATCGCCTCGGGGACACCGGTGTCCGCGTCGCGCCGGAAGACCCGCACCATGTCCGCCCGCTCATCGGCGACATAGATGTGCTCCCCGACCAACGCGAAGTGCCGGGGCCACTCACCACCGGTGTCCACTTCGGCCACCAGCTGGGGCAGCTCCCCGACCAGGGTGAAGACCGCCAGGGTCCCCACCCCCCGGTTGGCGACATAGAGGAACCGGCCGTCCGGGCCGACCGCGACCTCCGAAGGCTGGACATGACCGGTTCGCTCGCTCGCCTCGACCCGACCACGCTGGTGCAACGCGCCGTCGTCGGTCAGCTCGTACGCGGTGACCGAGGCGTCCAGCTCACCGACGAGGTAGCAGCGCCGTCCGTCCGGGTGCCGGGCCAGGTGCCGGGGACCGGTTCCGGGCGTCGTGCGGATCCGCGGCGCACGGGGCACCAGTCGCCCGGTCGCGTCGTCCAGGTCGTACCGGTAGACGGAGTCGGTGCCGAGGTCCACCGCGAAGAGCGGCCCGGAGCCCGCTCCCGGGTTGACCATGTGGGCGTGCGCGTGGTCCTGCCGCTGCGGGTCGGGGCCGTGCCCCTCGTGCACCACCAGGTCGGTGCGCTCCCCGGGCACCCCCTGCGGGTCGAGCGGGAAGACCGCGACACTGCCGCTGCCGTAGTTGGCGGCCACCAGGTGCCCGCCGTCGGGCAGCACCGCCAGGTGGCACGGCTCGGCGCCACCGGTGGACCGGCTGCCCAGCGGATCCAACTCGCCGTCCGGCCCGACCCGCCAGGCGCTGATCTCCCCGTCCGTCAGCTCGTTGACCGCGTAGAGCACCGGCCGGGTGGGGTGCCGCGCCAGGAAGGAGGGCGACGGCGTGGCCGCCACCGTGCCGAGTGGGGTCAGCGCCCCGGTCGTCGGGTCACGGCGGGCCGCGATGATGCCGCTGCCCCGCCCGCCACTCTGCGCGGTGTAACCCCCGATGTGGACGACCTCACCCTGACCACTCACGTCCTACTCCTCCGCCGGCATCCTCCGCTGATCCAACCAGAGGCTGCCCGCATTGCCCGCCCGTTAACCGGCTTTGCAGCCCGGATCTCAGGCTGCCGGCACCGGCTCCCCGCGCTGCCGGGCGACGTGCTCGACCAGAGAGATCAACACCATCTTTCCGGACTGCCGGTCCCGGGCGTCACACAGCACCATCGGCACGTCCGGGTCCAGGTCGAGCGCCCGGCGTACGGTCTCCAGGTTGAAACGGCGGGAGTCGTCGAAGCAGTTCACCCCCACCACGAAGGGAATGCCACGCTGCTCGAAATAGTCGATGGACGGGAAACAGTCGGCCAGTCGACGGGTGTCGGCGAGCACCACCGCGCCGAGCGCGCCGAAGGCCAACTCGTCCCAGAGGAACCAGAACCGATCCTGGCCCGGGGTGCCGAACAGGTAGACCTGCAGGTCGTCGTTGATGGTGATCCGACCGAAGTCCATCGCCACCGTGGTGGTCGACTTCCCCTCCACCCCGGAGATGTCGTCGGTGTCGATCCCAGCACCGGTCAACACCTCCTCGGTCTGCAGCGGACGGACCTCGCTCAGGGCACTCACCAGCGTCGTCTTGCCAGCTCCGAAGCCTCCCGCGATGAGGATTTTCAGTGCCAGCGGAATGGTGGTGCTGGTGCTGGTGCCCACCCGGTCATAGCGCACGGAGTCCACTGACCACCGCCTTGAGGATGTCGTCGTCGGGAAGAATGCCGGCGGCCGGCGGCTCGTGCACCGCGATCAGGCCCTCAGCCAGGAGATCACCGAGCAGCACCCGGACCACACCGACCGCGAGGTCAAGCTCGGCTGCCAAGTCGGCCACCGACACCGGCCGGAGGGCCAACGCGACAAGCCGTCGATGCTCCGGAAGCAGGTGCGGATGACTCGCGTCGACGTCCGATTCGGCAAGCACGAACGCGACCAGGTTGAACCCGTCGACGGCGGAGCGTACCCGGCCTCCGGTGAGGGTGTACGGGCGCATTACCGGGCCGGCGTCACCGTCCAGCCACTCGTGCTGCGGCCCGGGGGGCTCAGCCCGCATCACCGGTTCCCACCGACGATCGGGCCGGCGCGGCCAGGCTCTCCCCCACCCGGATGACCAGCATCGCCATCTCGTACGCGACCAACCCGATGTCCGCGTCCGCGTCGCTCACCACCGCCAGGCAGGCACCCTGACCGGCGGCGGTGACGAAGAGGTACGCCGACTCCATCTCCACCACGGTCTGCCGGACCGGGCCGCCGTCCACGTGCCGGCTGGCGCCCCGCGCCAGGCTGGAGAAGCCGGCGGCGAGCGCACAGAGGTGCTCTGCGTCGGAGCGCTCCAACTCGGCCGAACAGCCGAGCAGCAGGCCGTCAGCGGACAGCACCACCGCCTCCCGGGCGGCCGGCACCCGTTGCACCAGCTCGTCGAGCAACCAGTCGAGGCCGGCGCTCTGCTTCGTCGAATGCCGCACTAGGCGTCCTCTCAGTTGCGGTCGGTGGTTTCGGGGTTCGTCGCCGGCTTGGAAGGGGCCGCCGGGACTGCCGGGTCGGTTCGCCCCGCCGGTGCGGCTGGTTTCGCCGCCGCCGGGGGCGTGCTGACGGTGGCGCGTCCGCGAGCCGTGCCGGCCTGCAGGGCGGCCATCACCCGACGCACCTCCTCGGGGGATCGGGGCGTCGGGGTGTCGGTGCTGATCGACCGGCGCTGCGCTGCCGGGGTGTGCCGTCGCACCCGGCGGGGCAGGCCCTCCAGCTCGTCGGCCGGCTCCTCGGGGGACGCCGTGTCGCCGAGCCCGATGACTGGCGACGTGTCCGAGGTCGCGGCGCCGTTGAACGGTGCGGGCGGTGCCGCGCTGGCGGGCGGGACCGTGGGCGGACGCGGGCGGGGCCGGGACACGGCGCCCCGGCGAGCCGTGTGGGCCAGCCGCCGGCCCGGGTTGGCCGACGCGGCAGCCAGCGTGGCAGGGTCGGGCCCGGCCGGCGGCTCGGCGGTGACCAGGTCGCTGGGGACCAGCACCACGGCGGTCACCCCACCCTCCCCGGAGGGGCGCAACCGCACCCGCACGTTGTGCCGGGCCGCCAGCCGGGCCACCACGAACAGGCCGAGTCGGGCGCTCTGCGCCGGGTCGAACTCGGGCGAGCTGGCCAGCCGGGCGTTGGCGTTCTCCAGCGCCGCGGCGGACATGCCCAGCCCCTGGTCGGTGATCTCCAGCGCGTACCCGTTGGCCACCTGTTCCCCGGTGACGGTGACCCGGCTGTCCGGCGGGGAGAAGGCGGTGGCGTTCTCGACCAGCTCGGCGAGCAGGTGGATGACGTCGCCGACTGCCCGGCCCAGCACGCCGGCCGGCTGCGCGGCGGTGATGTCCACCCGGTCGTACGCCTCGACTTCAGAGATCGCGCCGCGGATCAGGTCGACCATCGCGACCGGGTTGCGCCAACCGCGGCCGGGCGCGGAGCCGGCGAGGATGACCAGGTCCTCGGCGTGCCGGCGGAGTCGGGTTGCCAGGTGGTCGACCTGGAAGAGCTCGGCCAACTCGTCCGGGTCCTCGGCGCGGCGCTCCATCCGGTCCAGCAGGTGCAGTTGACGGTGCACCAGGCTCTGGCTCCGTCGGGCGATGTTGAGGAAGACCTCGTTGAGCCCACGACGCAGGGTGACCTCGTCCACCGCGGCCTGGACAGCGGTGCGCTGCACCTCGGTGAAGGCACGCCCGACCTCGCCGATCTCGTCGTGGCCGTATTCCAAGGGTGGCGCCTCCCGGGCGACGTCGACCTGCTCGCCACGCCGCAGCCGGGTCACCACGTCCGGCAGACGGTGCTCGGCCAGCTCCAGCGCGGCGCTGCGGACGCCGCTGAGCCGCCGGACCAGGGTGCGGCCGACCCGCAGCGCCACCAGCACCGAGACCACCACGGCGACGAGCCCGAGCACACCGGCGGCGGCGAGCCGTGCCAGGATGCGGACCGCCATCGGCACCGAGCGGTCGGTGAGTCCGTCGGCCTCGGCCAACTCGAAGTCGCGCAACTGCTGCTGCACCGCGTCATGGCTGGCCTGCCAGGCCGCCGCGTCGACCGGCGGCCGGCCGGACCGGTTGGCCGCGACCAGCGCGTCCTGCATCGTGCGCAGCCGGGTGAACGCTTCACCCTCGGTCAACCGTTGGTACGCGATCCGGCCGGCCGCCGGCAGGTCGGCCACGGCGCTCTCGGTGAGCCACCGCTGGTTGCCGATGGCCTGCACGAGCTGGGTGTGCTCGCCCTCGGCGAACCGCCCGGCGGTCAGCGCGCCGGCCAGCAGCGCGTCGCTCTGGCCGAGCAGCTCCCGGGAGCGACCCAACGCGGTGAGCGCCAGTGCCTGCCGGTTGAGGTCGGGGTCGGTCAGGGTCGCCATGCCGGCGAACGCCTGGAAGGCCGCGGAGACCATGCCGCTGTAGAGGCCGATCGCGCCGGCCCGGTCCACCTTGCGGTCGTCGATGAAGTCCCGCCCCGCCGGCAGTGCCGCCAGGGCGGTGACCAGCTGGTCGACGCGGGTCTCCAGCAGGTCGTCCGCTGCGTCGCGCAGGGCCTCCCCGTCGACCCGGCGGCGCAGCTCGGCGATCGCCCGATCGGTGCGCTCGCGCTGCTCGGCGAGAGCGGGCAGTTCGGTGGTGCCCGCGAGCTGCACCACCGAGAGCCGGCGTTCCCGTTGCAACTCGGTGACCACGGCCTCGCCGGGACGGCCCAGGTCGTACAGCAGGGTGCGGGCGGAGAGCAGGTCCAGGGCGGGACCGAAGGTCAACGTGGTCGCGAAGATCCACAGCGCCAGGAGCGCGGTCACCGGCGCGACGACCAACGCGGTCAGCTTCGAACGGATCGGCCAGTCGCGGGTTTTCATCAGACCTCGCCCGTACAGGGGTGGCAGGGGGTGCCGGCACCGCCGGGCAACGCGCCGGCCGGCTGCGCGCCCGGCCGGACGCCGGGCACCGGCGCGGGCGCCTTGGGCAGGATACGTAATCGAGGGCCGTTGCACTACCGCCTGTCGCGCCAACATCGACGCTGCGAGACAAGCCGGAGGGGCAACGGCGAGCGCCCCGCTGACGGGAAGCGCAGCACCCCTCGGGCGCACTTTCTGGACTGAGTCAAGTTAGGCGACTGGCGAGGAAAGTGTCCCGGATCGGGATTGGCGATCAGTGCGCGGAGGGAATACCAGGTGACGAAGGAGGAGCCATGTCGCCCACGCAGGTAATCGTCATCGTGCTCGTGCTCGTGCTCGTCGCGGTGCTGGCCGTGGCCGCCCGGTTGCTCAGCCGCCGTCGGGCGCTGCGCAGCCGATTCGGGCCGGAGTACGACCGGGTGGTGGCGGAGCAGGACAGCCGGTCCGCCGCGGAGCGCGAACTGCGCGACCGGGAACGCCGGCACGCCGAGCTCACGCTCACCCCACTCAGCCCGGAGTCCCGGGCCCGTTACAGCGCCGCCTGGGAGGAACTCCAGGTCCGCTTCATCGACTCGCCCGGCGAGACGGTGGGCGACGCCGACGCTCTGGTCACCCGGCTCATCGAGGAGCAGGGCTACCCGACCGGGGACTTCTCCGACCAGATCGCCCACCTCTCCGTCGAACACGCCCGCACGCTGACCAACTACCGCGACGCGCACGACATCCACCTGCGCAACTCCCAGGGCGAGGCCAGCACCGAGGAGCTGCGGCAGGCGGTCGTGCACTACCGGGCACTCTTCGCCGATCTGCTCGGCGAGGAGCCGACCGGCCGCCATACGCCCGAACAGCGCCACCGCCCGGACCACGACGCCACGAGCCGCTGAGGAGGCCACCGATGCGCCAGGAAGAGCAGCAGGTGAGCAACGACCATCCGGAGGCCGTCCGGTCCGCGCCCGTTCCGGTACCGCCAGCCGGCGACCGGACCAGCCACTCGGACGTTCCCGAGGACACCCTGGACGACCGGGACACCTTCGACGACCAGGCCGTCGCCGGAGAACAGACCACCGGCACCGAACGGGATGCCGCGTACGACCCGGCCGACGACGAGCCGGCCGGCGACTCCGACCCGCGCCATCGGCGCGACGACCGGTCCGCCGACGAGGGTGGCTTCAACGAGCCAGGGCCGCTGCCGACGACGTTCGGCGCCACCACGGTGGCCGACGCCGTGGCCGCCTCCGCGCTGGCCAGCCCACGCCCGCAGGATCAGCCGGACCCCCGGGCCGAGCGGACGGCCCAGCCGGGCGACGGTGCCGAGGACGGCGAGCGCGAGGGTCTGCGGGCCGACCCCACGGCCGAGTTGCATCGTCGGGATGCCGCCCCGGGGACCGACCCGGACGCGGTGGCCGCCGGCGCGGCCGGTTACGGCAGCGCGACACCGGAGATGGTCGACCCGGACGCGGACGGTGAGCCGGTCACCCCCGACGGCGACGACACGTCGCTGGGGGCCGCCGGAACGTCGCGTCCCACCGGGTCGACGGTCGCGGCCGAGCCGGCCACACTTCTGGACACCGACACCGCGCAGGGCTTCCGGGACCGCTGGCGGGACGTGCAGTTGCGCTTCGTCGATGATCCGCACGCCGCCGCGGGCGAGGCGCAGTCGCTGGTGGAGGAGGCGATCCAGGCGCTCGCCTCGGCGTTGGCCGCGCAGAAGAACACGCTGGGCGGTTGGCAGGACGCCGGCTCGGCGGACACCGAGCAACTGCGGGTGGCGGTACGCCGCTACCGGGACTTCCTGGACCGCGTGCTGGGTCGCTGAACGACGTAACCCCAGAACGCCCCGGCCGACTGGCCGGGGCGTTCCTGGTCTGGGAGATCGGTGGCAGCTGAGCGACACGGCCGCCGGGCGACGCGCTGTCGCGATCGACCGACCCCACTAAACCACCTCAATCCGACAGAAAACAGCCCAATCCGCGTTGAGGCGTGAAACCGTCCGCGCAGGGGTAGTAGGGCGCGCGCGCACCAAACCAGCACGGACGTCGGGACGAGGGGTGACGGAGATGGACGGCGGCGGTCTTCGGCTCAACATGAACGGCCTGGACTATCTGATTCTCGCGCTGTACTTCGTCACGGTCCTCGGGGTCGGCTTCGCCGCGCGCCGGGCGATCCGGACCAGCGTCGACTTCTTCCTCTCCGGCCGATCCCTGCCGGCCTGGGTGACCGGTCTCGCCTTCGTCTCGGCGAACCTGGGCGCGCTGGAGATCATCGGTATGGCCGCGAACGGCGCGCAGTACGGCGTCATGACGGTCCACTACTACTGGATCGGCGCGGTGCCGGCGATGGTCTTCCTGGGCATCGTGATGATGCCCTTCTACTACGGGTCAAAGGTCCGCAGCGTGCCGGAGTACCTGCGGCTCCGGTTCAACCGACCCACCCACCTGCTGAACGCGCTCAGCTTCGCCGTCGCCCAGGTGCTGATCGCCGGGGTGAACCTCTACGCGCTGGCCCTGGTGATGCAGGCGCTGCTCGGCTGGCCGCTCTGGACCGCGATCGTGGTCGGCGCGGCGATCGTGCTGGCGTACATCACCATCGGTGGCCTGTCCGGCGCGATCTACAACGAGGTGCTCCAGTTCTTCGTCATCCTGGCCGGCCTCATCCCGGTCACCGTGATCGGCCTGGTCAAGGTCGGCGGGGTGAACGGTCTGATGGACGCGGTACGCGACTCCAAGCTCGGCGAGGCCGGCCTGCACGCCTGGCAGGACACCGGCAGCACCGCCAACCCGCTCGGCGCACAGTGGCTGGGCATCGTCTTCGGCCTGGGTTTCGTCCTGTCGTTCGGCTACTGGACGACGAACTTCGCCGAGGTGCAGCGGGCGCTGTCCGCGAAGAACATGAGCGCCGCCCGGCGTACGCCGATCATCGCCGCGTACCCGAAGTTGTTCATCCCCCTGGTCACGGTGATCCCCGGCCTGGTGGCCCTGGTCACGGTGAAGGGCCTCGGCGCGGAGAGCGGCGACCTGCAGTACAACAACGCGATCCCGCTGCTCATGCGCGACCTGCTCCCCAACGGCGTGCTCGGGGTGGCCGTCACCGGACTGCTCGCCTCGTTCATGGCCGGCATGGCGGCCAACGTGAGCGGTTTCAACACCGTCTTCACCTACGACATCTGGCAGGCGTACATCCGCCGCGACCGGCCGGACGACTACTACGTGCGGGTCGGTCGGTGGGCCACGGTCGCCGCCGTGGTGGTCGGCATCGGTACGGCGTTCATCGCGGCCGGGTTCAGCAACATCATGAACTACATCCAGGCGCTCTTCTCCGTCTTCAACGCGCCGCTCTTCGCCACCTTCATCATCGGCATGTTCTGGAAGCGGATGAGCGCGCTGGCCGGCTTCTGGTCACTGCTGCTGGGCACCCTGGTGTCGCTCAGTCTCTACCTGCTCTACAAGGGCGGCGTCATCGACTTCAACTCCGACCTGGAGGAGAGCTTCTGGGGCGCCGGTCTCGCATTCGTCACGGCGGTAGTGGTCACCGCGACCATCACCCCGCTCACCGCACCCAAGCGCGACGAGGAGCTGCGCGGGCTGGTCTACGGCATGGGCGGCGTCGACCTGAAGGGCGACGTGCTCGCCGGGGACGCCGTCTGGTACCGCTCCCCCGTGCTGCTCGGCGTGATCGCGGTCGCGCTCGCCGCCCTCTTCTACATCCCGGTCTTCTAGGAAAGGGGTTCGGCAGATGAGCAACGACGACCAGCCGGCACAGGACCCGCTGATCGACGAGACGCAGGCGGAGCAGCGCCGCTCCGCCGCCGCCCGGTTGTTCGACATCCGTCGGGTGATCGGTGGCCTTTTCGTGGCGTACGGGATCATCGTGACGTTGATCGGCATCTTCGACAGCGCGGCCGAGATCGACAAGGCCCAGGGTGTCCGGATCAACCTGTGGGCCGGGCTGGTGATGCTCGTCTTCGGCCTGCTCATGCTGCTCTGGCAGTGGCGACGCCCGGCGGAACCGCCGTCCCCCAATGAGCAGCAACCCGGCACCTGACCGGTGACCCCTGCTGCATGAGCACGGCCCGAGGGGGTACGCGAGGGGCATCAGGCACCGTGTCGGACGCAGGAGGCAACACCATGACCGATCGCGATCGCCAACCGCCGCTGGAGGACAGCCCGGAGGTGGCCTCGGCGGTGGATGATGACATCACCGTGACGCAGCTACGGACCGGCGGTGGCCCCGACCAGGACACCCCGGCCTTCTCCGAGCCCCGCACCCGACCGGACGACCTCGCGCCGGACACCGACGACCTGATCGGCGACCCGTACGCCGCCGGCACCGGGGCGACCGGGACGGGCACCGGCGCGGGCGGGGACAACATCCGCACCGGAGCGGAGCAACCCTGGGAGCCGGAGGACCTGGTGATGGCCCGCGGGCAGGACCTCACCCCGGAGAATCTGGACAAGGCCCGCCGTGACCTGGCCGAGCAGGGCCGGGCGGCGATCGAGCGCACTGTGCCCTGACCGGGCCATGAGGGGGGTCCCCGGCCCGACCGTTGACGGTCGGGCCGGGGACCCGGGGGGAACCTGCCGCCGGCAGTGCCTCACCTACTGCCGGCGGCGGGTGGGTGCGGAGGCGATCCGGTCAGAGCGCCGGGTACGCGTTACGCATGAGCTCCTGGAACTGGGCGGAGAACCACGCACCGGAGATCGGCGCGTCCGGCAGCGCACCCGACGGGTTGTTGCCGTTGCGGGCGTTACCGCCGTACGTCGGGTCACACATCCGGTCGAAGCCCTTGCCCTCGTTGTTCGGGATCTCCTTGCTGGAGCCGTCCGACTCACCCGGAGGCTTCACCCAGACGTACGCGTCGATGCCCGTCGCCGGGTTCGCCCGCGGCCGCTCACCGAGACCGGCACCGGCCTGGTTGCACCAGTTGCCGGCGTGGGCCCGGCGGTCGATCCGACCACCGTTGACGTACGTGTCCACGCTGGTGGTCGCACCCGGGCCGGTGGGCCGGGCGGAGCCGCCCCAGCCGTTGCGGGACGTGTCGATCAGCATGCCGATGTTGGAGTTGAAGCCGACCGAGATCAGCTTGGTACGGAACGCCTGGGCGAAGGACAGCTCGTCGACGTAGAAGTTCCAGTCGATCCACTTGGACTGCCGCACCGTCTGGCCGTTCACGTTGTCGGTGACCTTGAAGTACGGCTCCGTGAGCGCCGAGTAGTTCGCGGTGTTCGTGATGAAGCCGTGCACGTTGTTGACCGTGCTGCCGGAGGCCACCGCGGCGGTCTTCAGGATGTCGGCGGTCGGGCCGAAGTTCGAGTCCCAGCCGAGCCAGCCGTGGTGGCCGGCGTCGATGTAGTTGTAGACGTTGCCGATCGCGCCCAGCTTGGCCAGGGCGTAGCCGACACCGTTGACGTACGCGCCGTTGGCCTTGACCGTGTCGCACATGACCGTGCCGCCCGGCTGACCCGAGGTGTTGGTCACGATGTTCGGCAGCGAGTCGATCTCGATGACGTTGATGATCCGCAGGTTCCGGTACTTCGAGTCGGCCTGGATCGCTGCGATCGGGTCGATGTACTCGGCCTTGTACTTGGGCAGCTCGTCCGGGCCCAGCTCACCGTTGGAGGAGAGCGCGGAGCAGTCCCGGCCGGGCAGGTTGTAGATCACGAACTGGATGTAGCCGGCGCCCTGGCGCAGCGCCTCGTCCAGGTGCTCCCGCACCCCGAACGCGCCGTTCGAGCTGCTGTTCGGAGTGCCGTTGATGGCGGCGATCCGGTCCAGCCAGACGGCGGTGGGGTTGTTGGACACCCGGCTTCCACCCGGCTCGGCGTTCGCCTTGGCCTTCCACTCCGGGTTCACGTAACCCGGCACCCCGGCGTACGGGTTGTCGACCTTCTGTCCCGGCGGCGTGGTGGTCGGGGGCACGGTGGTCGGAGGCACCGTGGTCGGAGGCACCGTGGTCGGAGGCACCGTGGTCGGGGGCACCGTGGTCGGCGGGTTGGTGGTGCCGCCGTTGCAGACCACGCCGTTGAGGGTGAACGAGGTCGGCTTCGGGTTGCTGCCGCTCCACGCACCGTTGAAGCCGATGCTCGTCGACGCGCCGGTGGCGAGGTTGCCGTTGTAGGACAGGCTGCGGGCGGTCACCTGGCTGCCGGACTGGGTGAACTCGGCCGACCAGCCCTGCTGCACCCGCTGGCTGGAGTTGGGGAAGGTCCAGCCCAACGTCCAACCGTTGACCGGGTCGCCGAGGTTCTTGATGGTGACGTTCGCGGTGAAACCGCCCTGCCAGTCGTTGCTCGAGTAGGCGACGTCGCACTGCGTCGCGGCCTGCGCCGCGGTAACCGGGATCGTCACCAACCCGCCGGCGACCAGGACGCCCGCGCCGGCGAGCGCTAGGCCCCGGCGTGGGCCGGAAAGCCTTCTCCACATATTCATGCCACTGATCTCCTTGGGCGAGACCGGGCTCGCGTACGGCCCGGCGAGACGGCCCGGTGGGCGTCCTGCACGGACGGCCTCCGGCGCCACGGGAATCTTTTGGGGGCGCCCGACCCGGACGGGCGGTGGTGGTGGCGGTGCACGACCGACGCAACGGCCGGTCGATCGGCGGCGGGATGTCGCCCCGGTGAAACCGGGTGCCCTCGACTGCCTGCCTGCGCGGTGTGGCTCTGCGAACCGCGTGCGCCGATTCTTGCATGGGAGCGCTTCCATGGCAATGGCTCGATGTGTTGCGGCAGGGGTCACCCGTGTCCCCGTTTCGGACGATACCCCCCGAGCACGTCGGAGCGCCCGCTACGGGGCCGCCGCCGGCGGTACCGGATGGCGAGGCCGGCAGGCGCGACCCGCGCAGAAGGCCGCGCGGCACCCGCAAGGGCCTCCGCCACCAGAGACGACGCTCGGCCCGCTGAAAGCCGCGTAGCACCCCTTCATCGCTTACCGGACCAAAGGTCAAAACACGAATCTTTCCCTTCATAAGTCATGAAACCGTCTAACGTCGGTCTTAGCTCGGTTGTCGCCGGGCTCAGGACAACAGGGATGGAGTGACGCAGGTCATGGCTAAGAAGATGCTCGGGAAGGTCGTTGCGGGCGCCGCGCTCGGCGGCGCGTCGCTCCTGGTGTTCGCACCGGGGATCGCATACGCCAACGGCCACGACGACGGCACGGACCGCGACGGCAAGGTCTACGCCAAGCCCCACGTGGTCAAGGCCGGCGACGAGGTCAAGCTCCTCGAGATCTGCCCGGATCGGCAGGAGCACGCGTACGTGTGGTCCAAGGTCACCGGCAAGGTCAAGCTCGATCCGGCCCACGAGGACCAGGGCGAGGACCGCGAGTGGGGCGAGGAGGAGGACTCCTACGACCACGACAAGGGCAAGGACGAGAACGGCAAGGACGAAGAGGGCAAGGACGAGCACGGCAAGGGCGAAGAAGGCAAGAGCGAAGAGGGCAAGGACGACAAGGGCAAGGACGAGCACGGCAAGGACGAAGAAGGCAAGAGCGAAGAGGGCAAGGACGACAAGGGCAAGGACGAGCACGGCAAGGACGAAGAAGGCAAGGACGAAGAGGGCAAGGACGACTCGCAGCCCTACGCCGAAGGCGGTCAGGGTGGCGGCGCCGCCGCCGACGTCTCCGAAGACGAGGGCAGCAAGGACTGGAAGGGCGAGGAGCACGCCCAGGACGCGGAGGACAACCGCGACAAGAAGGACTTGGAGTCCAAGGACGAAGGCAAGAAGGACTGGGAGTCCAAGGACGAGGACAAGAAGGACTGGGAGTCCAAGGACGAGGACAAGAAGGACTGGGAGTCCAAGGACGAGGACAAGAAGGACTGGGAGTCCAAGGACGAGGACAAGTACGGCTCCGACAAGGGCCGGGAGTCCGA
>NZ_PYBV01000001.1:79076-114185 GCF_003205615.1 Micromonospora arborensis
ACGAGTACGGCTCGGACAAGAGCTGGGAGTCCAAGGGCCACGACTCCGACGAGTACGGCTCCGAGGGCCGCGACTCGAAGGACGAGGACAAGTACGGCTCGGACGAGGACCGCTGGGAGAAGGAGCGGGAGTTCGTCTACTACGGCGAGGCCAAGGTCGACAAGGACGCCAAGCCGGGTCGCTACGAGCTCAAGGGCTCGTGCGGCGA
Source organism: Micromonospora arborensis (assembly GCF_003205615.1). Classification (GTDB taxonomy): domain Bacteria; phylum Actinomycetota; class Actinomycetes; order Mycobacteriales; family Micromonosporaceae; genus Micromonospora; species Micromonospora arborensis. The sequence continues at coordinate 79,285 of NZ_PYBV01000001.1, forward strand.
GGGCGAGCTCGTCGTGCTGCCGCACGGCGGTGTCGACGGTGGTGACGGTGGCACCAGCACCGGCACCGACCGTGGCCTTGCCACCGGCGGGGCGGGCCTGCTCGGCGCTGCCGCGCTGGGCGGGATCGTGCTGATGCGTCGTCGGCGGACCGATGGTTCGCTCGTCTGACGTGACGACGACACGGGCCGGCGGCCGTCACGGGAAACCGTGGCGTGCCGCCGGCGCGGCCGTCGTCGTCACCATGGCCATGATCGGTGCCGGCATGATCGGCGCCGGCCTGAAGACCACGCCCCCTCCCCGCCCGCCGCAGCCGCTGGCCCAGGCCGGTCCCGAGGTCACCGGGCCTGCGGGCACCGCCACCGCCGTTCCGCCGCTCGACGGGCAGCCGGTCGGTCAGGGAGATGCGCCGGCCGCACTGGTGCGTTCCGCACCGACCAGCATCGAGATCCCCCGGATCGGCGTCGACGCGACGATCATGTCGTTGGGCACCAATCCGGACGGCACCGTCCAGGTCCCCCCGCTGGATCAGGCCGACCAGGCCGGTTGGTACGAGCCGGGCGCGAGTCCCGGCGAAACCGGCAACGCGGTAATCGTCGGGCACGTGGACTCGGCGAAGCTCGGCCCGGCCGTCTTCTTCGACCTCGGCGCGCTCACCCCCGGCGACACCGTCACCGTGCGGCGGGCCGACGGCCGGGCAGCCACCTTCAAGGTCGACTCGGTGAAGTCGTACCCGAAGACGGCCTTCCCCACCGAGTTGGTGTACGGGCCCAGCGACCGACCCAGCCTGCGGGTGGTCACCTGCGGTGGCCAGTTCGACGAGGCCGCCAAGAGCTACCAGGACAACGTGGTCGTCTTCGCCAGCCTGGTGGGGTGACCCGCGACGAACGAAAACGCGTCCGGCCGGTCGGGGTGACCCGACCGGCCGGACCGCTTCCGGCGTACCTGACTCAGGCGGCAGCCGCGGAGGTCCGCACCAGGGTGCGGATCTGGCGGAGCAGCACCGACAGGGCGGCGAGATCCGCCCGCGACTCGTCGAACTCCCCCATCGCCCGCCGGGCGCGGTGGATCGAAGTCGCGTTCGACTGCTCCCACTGCTGCACCCGCTCGTGTGGCGGCAGGTCCTCCGGGGTGGAGTCGAGCACCTCCGCGGTGAGCGCGGCCAGCGCGGCGTACAGGTCGTAGCGCAGCGCCATCCGAGCCAACGTCTGCCAGCGGTCCTCGCGAGGCAGCAGGGAGATCTTCGACAGCAGCGAGTCCACCCGGAACAGGTCGGACAGCACGAAGTAGACCGAGGCCACCTCGCTGACGTCCCGCCCGCTGGCGTTCGCCGTCTCCACCACGTCCATCAGACCGAAGCTGTACATCAGCCGGGTCGCGCGTTCCGCCAGCTCGCGGGGCAGCCCACGCTCGGTCATCGAGTCCATGTGCGCGGCGATGCCCTGCCGCTCGTTGCCGTAGAACAGGTCCTCCAGCCCCGGCAGCAGCCGGGTGACGCCGTCGCGCAGCCGGGCGATCTCGGCCGGCACGTCGATCGGCGAGCGCCGGTTGGACACCAGCCACCGCACGGCCCGGTCGAGCAGCCGACGGGTGTCCAGGTAGACACTTGTCTGCAACTCCGGCGCGACCTTGTTGTCCAGCGCCTCGACCGCGTCCCACAGGTCGCGGAGGCCGAACACCTCGCTGACCACCACGTAGGCCCGGATCACGTCTGCCGCGCTGGCCGCCGTCTCCTCGACCACCCGGAAGATGAACGAGATGCCGCCCCGGTTGATCGCCTCGTTGACCAGCACGGTGGTGACGATGTCCCGGCGCAGACGGTGCCGGCCCATCCGATCGGCGAACCGCTCACGCATCGGCGTCGGGAAGTAGTTGACCAGGACGTCGGTGGTCCACTCCTCGTCGGCCAACCCCTCGGTGAGGATCTCCCGTTCCAGGACGATCTTCACGTACGCGAGCAGCACCGCGAACTCCGGCGCGGTCAGTCCGGACTCGCTGCGGACCGCCAGCTCCTCGTCCGGCGGCAGCGCCTCCAGGGCCCGGTCCAGCGCACCTGAGCGCTCCAACTCGTTGATCATCCGGCGGTGCACCGGGAGCAGCGAGGCGGCCTGGGCCTGGGCGTTGTTGATCGCCCGAGCCTGGTCGTAGTTGTCCCGCAGCACCAACTCGGCGACCTCGTCGGTCATCCCGGCCAGCAGCTCGTCCCGGTCGGCCGTGGTCAACTCCCCGTCGGCCACCGCGGTGTTCAGCAGGATCTTGATGTTCACCTCGTGGTCGGAGGTGTCCACCCCGGCCGCGTTGTCGATGAAGTCGGAGAAGATCCGACCGCCGGTCAACGCGTACTCGATCCGGCCGAGCTGGGTCCAGCCCAGGTTGCCGCCCTCGCCCGCCACCCGGCACCGCAGGTTGCGTCCGTCCACCCGGATCGCGTCGTTGGACTTGTCGCCCACCTCGGCGTTGGTCTGCGTGGACGCCTTGACGTAGGTGCCGATGCCGCCGTTCCAGAACAGGTCCACCGGGGCGGTGACGATCGCCTTCATCAGCTCCTGCGGCGACAGGTGCGCGACGTCGTCGTCCAGGCCGATCGCCGCCCGGACCTGCGGCGTGATCGGGATGGACTTCGCGGTACGCGGGAAGATGCCACCGCCGGCCGAGATCAGCTCCGGGTTGTAGTCCTCCCAGGAGGACCGGGGCAGGTCGAACAGCCGCCGACGCTCCGCGTACGAGGTGGCCGCGTCCGGCTCCGGGTCGAGGAAGATGTGCCGGTGGTCGAAGGCGGCCACCAGCCGGATGTGCTCGGACAGCAGCATCCCGTTGCCGAACACGTCGCCGGACATGTCGCCGACGCCGACCACCGTGAAGTCCTGGGTCTGGGTGTCCAGACCCAACTCCCGGAAGTGCCGCTTGACCGACTCCCAGGCGCCCCGCGCGGTGATGCCCATCTTCTTGTGGTCGTAGCCGGCGGAACCGCCGGAGGCGAACGCGTCGCCCAGCCAGAAGTTGTGCGCCGTGGAGATCTCGTTGGCGATGTCGGAGAACGTCGCGGTGCCCTTGTCGGCCGCCACCACCAGGTACGGGTCGTCGCCGTCGTGCCGGACCACGTCCACGGGCGGCACGATCTGCCCACTGACGATGTTGTCGGTGACGTCCAGCATCGCGCCGACGAACTCCTGGTAGCAGGCGACCGCCTCGTCCCGGTCGCCCGGCTTCTGCTTCAGCACGAAGCCACCCTTGGCACCCACCGGCACGATCACGGTGTTCTTCACCATCTGCGCCTTGACCAGGCCGAGCACCTCGGTACGGAAGTCCTCCCGACGGTCGGACCAGCGCAACCCGCCCCGGGCCACCGGCCCGAACCGCAGGTGCACACCCTCGAAACGGGGCGAGTAGACGAAGATCTCGAACTTCGGCCGGGGCGCCGGCAGGTCCGGAATCGCCTGCGGGTCGAGCTTGAACGCCACGTACGCCTTCGGCCGCCCGTCGGAGCGCTTCTGGTAGAAGCTGGTCCGCAGGGTCGCCTCGATCAGCGTCAGGTACGAGCGCAGGATGCGGTCCTGGTCGAGGCTGGCCACGTCGTCCAGCGCACCCCGGATCGTCTCCACCAGCTCACCGCTGCGCTGCTGCCGCTGCTCGGTGCTGAGCTCGCCCGGCGCGAACCGGGTCTCGAACAGCTCCACCAGCAACGCCGCGAGCTTCGGGTACGCGATGAAGGTCTGCTCCATGTAGTCCTGCGAGAAGACCGTGCCGGCCTGCCGCAGGTACTTCGCGTACGCCCGCAGCACCACCACCTGCCGCCAGGTCAACCCGCCGCGCAGCACCAGCTCGTTGAACCGGTCCACCTCGGCCTCGCCGCGCCAGGCCGCCGCGAAGGCGTTCTCCACGTGCGGGCGCACCTCGGCCAACTCGTGGTGGCCCTCGGGCAGCATGAGGCCGAAGTCGTACAGGTAGACCCGACCGTCGATCCGGTCCACCTCGTACGGGTGCTCGTCGACCACCCGGACGCCGAGCGAGTGCAGCACCGGCAGCACGGCGGAGAGCATCATCGGTTCGCCGTACCGGTAGACCTTGAACCGGACGTCCATCGCCTCGGCCAGGTCAGCACCGGGCACCCGGGTGCCCGGCCGGGGTGCGAGCTGCTTGCGGAACAGGTGCATCTCCAGCTGGCCGGGCTCCTCCAGCAGCTCCAGCTTCGCCAGGTCCTTCATCGCCTCGTACGGCGTGTGCCCGTCCTTGTAGCCCTCCGGGAACGCGTCGGCGTACCGGGTGAACAGGTGCTTGGCCTGCTCGTCGCCGAGCTTGCGCTCCAGCACCAGCCGGTAGTCGTCGTCCCACAGTCGCGTCGCGTCGGCCAATTCCTCGGCCAACAGGTCGGCGTCGATCTCGCCGGGCGGCCGGGTCGGGTCGGTGCGGACGATGAAGTGCACCCGCGCCAGCATCGACTCGGTCACGCGGGTGGTGTAGTCCACCCCGACACCGTTCAGCTCACGCAGCAGGATGTCCTGCATTCGGAGCCGGTTCTGAGTGGTGAACCGGTCCCGGGGGAGGTAGATCAGGCAGGAGATGAACCGGCCGTACGCGTCCCGGCGCAGGAAGACCCGCAGTTGCCGGCGGCCGGCCATCCGCAGCACGCCGATCACCGCGTGGTAGAGGTCGTCGGTCTTGATCTGGAACAGTTCGTCGCGCGGGTAGGTCTCCAGGATCTGGATCAGATCCTTGCCGGAGTGGCTGCGCCGGCTGAGGCCGGAGCGGTCCAGCACCTCGGCCACCTTGCGGCGCACCACCGGCAACTCGCGAACACTGGTCCGGTAGGCGGCCGTGGAGAACAGGCCCAGGAAGCGCCGCTCGCCGATCACCTCGCCGAGCTCGTTGAAGATCTTGAACCCGATGTAGTCCAGGTACGCCGAGCGGTGCACGGTGGCACGCGAGTTGGCCTTGGTGATGATGAGCAGGCGCTTCTCCAGCACCTTCTCGTGCGCCTCGGGGGTCATCGACGCCAACGGCCGGGCGTCCGGCGCATCAGACCGAAGAATGCCCAGACCGGTGCCGAGCACCGCCTCCAACGCCTTGCCGCCGACCGCCCCGGTGGCGTCGTCACCCGGAGCGTCCACCAACCGGTACTCGCGGTAGCCGAGGAAGGTGAAGTGGTCGTGGGCGAGCCACCGCAGCAGCTCCACCGAGTCGGTGATGTCCTTTTCCGGCACCGGTGGGCGATTGTCGGAGGTGCGGGCCGAGGCCAGCTCGTCGGCGAGGGCGAGGGAACGCTGACGCATCTTCGGCCAGTCCTCCACCGCCTCCCGCACATCGGTGAGCACCCGCTGCAACTCACGCCGCAGGCGGTCCCGCTCGGCCGCGTCCCGGACCGGATCGATCTCGATCCGCATCCAGCTCTCGATGATGTCGCCGGCGATCGCGTCGTCCGGCTCCACGTCCGCGGAGACCTCGGTGAGCCGGCCCAACGGCTCACGCCGCACCACCACCAGCGGGTGCACCAGCAGGTGCACATCCAGGTGGTACGAGTTGAGCAGCGCGGTCACCGAGTCGACCAGGAACGGCATGTCGTCGGTGACGATTTCGACGACCGTGTGGTGCTGGTCGGCGTGCGGCTCGTGGATCCGCAGCTTCAATTCGCCAGGCACCCGCTGCTGGGCGAGATCCCGGTGCGCCCGGGCCGCGTCGAGCATCTCCTCTGCCGTGAAGCCGACCAGCTCCTCGTCCGGGGCGAACCGCCAGAAACGGCCGACAAGTGTCGCCGCGTCGTGGTCGTCCCCGGCGAGCGCGACAGCCTGGGCCACCAGGCGCTCCGCGTTGGGAACGGGTTCGTCGAGCTCGGCGTCCTCCACGTCGTCGGCCAACGCCTCGGTGGGCAGACCCAGATCGTAGATTGTGTCGATACTCGACCCGGTCAGCCCGGTGACTCCCGTGTCGAGTCGGCCGTAGCCGTCCCCGTCGGTCGCCGAATCGAAGCTGTCGTCGTCCCGGCCGGAGTCATCCTGCCGGAGGTCGGGTTCCGGTTTGATCGCCGGACGCCGGTCCATCGGTGCCACTCCCCTCGACCCACCGCGTTGTGGGTCACTCTGCCGCTCAGCCTAGGCCCTGCCGTTCTGCGCCTGCGTCGGCGGACCACTGACCAAACGTCCGGATCGGGACTTTGTCCTTTCACCCGTTGTGGGTACGAGGTTGGCCGGCTGCGGGATACCCCGCCACGCGATGTTCATCACACTGGCCCGGCCCGTCTTTAGGCGCGCCCGCTCCCTGGGGGACGTTGAGGACGGCGTTGGCGTACTACCGTGCGAGAGCGCTCCGAGATCGGAAGGACCAGCTGCATGCCTTTGTCGTACCCCCGGCCCCACCGGCCGAACCCCGTCCGCCGTGTGGCCGCCGCCTTCACCGCGGCACTGCTCACGGCCGGCGTTCTGGCTGGTTGCTCGGGTGACGACGGGCCGCAGCGCACCGTCGACGCCTTCCTCGCCGGTTGGCGCAGCGGCGATCTCCAGGCGGTCGGCCTGATCGACCCGACCGGCGCCAAGCTGCCGTCGGCCGACGTGTCCCGCGAGATCAAGGAACTCTCCGGTGAGCTGGCGGCCACCCCGCCCACGCTGACGAGTCGCGGCGAGCCGAAGATCACCGCGGACATCGCGACCGCGCCCATCCGGGTCGAGTGGAAACTGCCCGGTGAGACCCGCTGGGCGTACGACCGGGAGGTGCGGCTCGCCCAGGGCGACGACGACCAGTGGCAGGTGATCTGGGAGCCCCGGGTGATGCACGAGCAGCTCACCAAGGGTGACCGGATGGCGCTGCGCCGCGACGCCGGCACCCGGGCCGGGGTGCTGGACGCCGCCGGCCAGCCGCTCGTGACCCCCCGCCCGGTGGTCCGGGTGGGTGTGCAGCCAAACGGGGTCGCTGACGTGAAGAAGCTGGTCAAGGACCTCGACGCGGCGTTCAAGGCGATCCGCCCGGCGCTGGTCCCCGCCGTCGACCTGGCCGACCTGCCCGCGCGGATCGCCGAGGCCGAGCCGGGCGCCTTCGTCGAGGTGGTGTCGCTCCGCGAGGAGGCGTACCTGCAGATCAAGTCCCGGATCTACGACCTGCCCGGCACCAAGTTCAGCTCCGACAAGATCGACCTGGCGCCGACCCGCGAGTTCGCCCGGGCGTTGCTCGGCACGGTCGACCCGGCGCAGGCCGACGACATCGCCGCGCACCCCGACCGGTACGTCGCCGGCGACCTGGTCGGGCACGGCGGGCTGCAGGGCCGCTACGACGAGCGCCTACGTGGTGGCACCGGGCTCACCGTGGTGGTCGAGCGTCCCGCCGAGGGCGGCAAGCTGGAGCCCACCGGCACCGACCTGTTCCGCCGGGAGGCGCAGCCCGGGCAGGCGTTGAAGACCACGTTGGATGTCGCAGTGCAGAACGCCGCCGACGGGGCCCTACGTGCCGAGCCACGCCGAGCCTCGCTGGTCGCGGTGCGGATCAGCGACAGCACGGTGCTCGCCGCGGCGAACGGCCCCGGGCCGGCCGGGGAGAATCTGGCCTTCACCGCCCAGGTGCCGCCGGGCTCCACGTTCAAGATGGTCAGCACCCTGGGCCTACTGGACCGGGGGGCGGTCACCCTGGACGGGCCGGTGGCGTGCCCGAAGACCTTCACCGTCGACGGCCGATCCTTCAAGAACTCGGACAACTTCGAGCTCGGCTCGGTGCCGTTCCGCACCGACTTCGCCAAATCCTGCAACACCGCGTTCGCCTCGCTGGCACCCAAGCTGGGCGGTGACGGGCTGGCCGCCGCCGGTCGCGCACTGGGGCTGGAAGGTCAATGGGACCTCGGCATCGACGCCTTCACCGGCAAGGTGTCGGCGAACGGCAGCCCGGCCGAGCAGGCCGCCGCCTCGTTCGGGCAGGGCACCACGCTGGTCAGCCCCCTCGCCATGGCCGGTGCCACCGCAGCCGTCGCCCGAGGCCGGTTCGAGCAGCCGAAGCTCCTGACCGACCCGGCGCCGGCCAAGCCGGCCCCGGCGGGCGAACAGCTCAAGCCAGAATCGGTCGCGGCGCTGCGCGCCATGATGCGCGAGGTGGTCACCAGCGGCACCGGCAGCACCCTCAAGGATGTGCCAGGCGAGGTGTACGGCAAGACCGGCACCGCCGAGTACGACGACAACCCGGCCCACACCCACGCCTGGTTCGTCGGCTGGCGGGGCGATGTGGCGTTCGCCGTGTTCGTGGAGAAGGGCGGCGCCAGCACGGCGTCAGCCGTCCCGATCGCCGAGCGCTTCCTCCGGGCCCTCCCCACCACCTGACCGACCCGACACACAAACGCCGAAGAACGCAGAACCCTGCCGGTGCCAGAGACAGCCCGTGCGGCTGTCAGCACCGGCCCAAGCCGGTGCCAGCAACCGCCCGGCGGGGTGTCAGCGACGGCAGCGCGGTGATCGACACCAGATCGCGGAAGTGGCGGCATCCACGCCGCCAGACACCCCCCACATCGCCGACACGGTGTCGATCAAGCGGGATACGGCGGCGGCACGGGACGCAGCGGCACCGGTATCAACGACAGCCGAACGGTGATCAACACCAGATCACCGACATGGCGGCATCCACGCCGCCAGACACCCCCACATCGCCGACACGGTGACGATCAAGCGGGACACGCGGCGGCGTGCGCCATGAGGCGGCGCGAAGCGGCGTGCGCCATGAGGCGGCGCGCGTCGCGAGGCGGCTCAGGCCGTGTCGGCGTCGGGGTGGTCGGCGTCGGGCGGTGTCGGTGACGGCCGCCGCAACAGGCCGGGGCCGGCCGACGCGGGTGGGCCCACCGGTTCGCGCTCGACCGCGGCCGCGACGCCGGCCGGCCCGGAGCGCACCGGCCCGAGGATGCCGAGCGGGTCCGACTTCGCGGGGGCCAGGCCGCCAAGGGACAGCCGGCCCGCCACGTCGACGTCGCCAGTCGGCTCCGCCGATCGCAGACCCGACGGATCCGCCGCAGGCCCACCGAGCGGCTCGACCGACCGCACACCGGAAGACCCACCGAGCGGCTCGACCGACCGCACGCCCGAAGACCCACCGAACTGCTCGACCGACCGCACCCCGGCCTCGGCGGGCGGGCCGGCGTCGACGGGGAAGTCGGGCGAGGCGGCCTCGACGTACTGCGACTTGTCAATGGGCGCGGTACGCGGACCGTTGGATCGTTCGGTGGCGGATGTGGCCCGACCGTTGCCGCGCCTCGGGTTGGGGGTCGGCCGGGCCGACAGCAGTCGGGGCGGCACCGCTTCCGGGGCGGTGACCGGGGCCAGGCCGGCAACCACGGTGTTGACGATCTCGGCCGCGTACGAGCCGTCCGGGTCGTAGTCGGGGTCGAAGACGGTCAGCTCGACGCCGAGGCAGTGCGGGGTGTCGACCAGGCCGGCGAGCAGGATCTCCAGCTCGGCGAAGGCGATCCCGCCCGGGTCGGGGGCGTCCACGGCGGGCATCACCGCGGGGTCGAGCACGTCCACGTCGATGTGCACCCAGTAGCCCGCGCAGTCGGCGAGCTGCTCGTGCGCCCACTGGGCCGTCCGGGCAGCGCCTTCGGCGCGTAGTGCGGGCACCGGCCGAGTGGTGATCCCGGCGGCCTGCAGGTCGAGCCGGTACTCGTCCTGCGCACGGATGCCGAGCACCACCACGTCGATGTCGCGGAAGTAGGGCCGGCGTCCCTCCAGCGCGGCGAGGTCGGCCTGCCCGCGCCCGGTGACGAGGGCCAGGTCCTCACCGGCGGCTGCGCCGACATAGGAGGCGTTGCCGGGATGCCGGAAGTCGGAGTGCCCGTCGACGAAGACCAACCCGATCCGCCCGCCGACGGCCTCACCGAGGCGGTGCATGGCAAGCGCCGAGCCGAGCAGCACGGAGCAGTCGCCGCCCAGCACCACCGGGAACTCACCCCGGTCGATGATCGAGCCGATCCGTTCGGCGAGGGCAAGCGAGTAGTCGGCGATCTCCCGGGCATGGCAAACCCCGTCGCCGGGACGCCAGTCGCCCGGGTCGTACCGGGCTGGGGTGACGCAACCGGCGTCGCGGGCACGCAGCCGGGCGAGCAGGTCGTGGTCGCGCAGCGCGCCGGGCGCTTTGGCGCAACCAGGGACCGATGTGGACGTCGGCGGCCGCAGACCGAGATTTGTCGGCGCGTCGAGGACGGCGATCCGGCGCATCATGAGCTCCCGTCCTCGATGGTCGGGCGGGCCGGCCGGAACGCCGGCCCGCGCTGGCGTGCTACGAACTCAGAACAGGGCGCTGGCCAGGGCCCGGCGTGCCGAGGCGACCGCCGGGTCATCTGGGCCGGCGATGGAGAAGAGCGAGACCAGGTGCTGGCGGACCGTCTCGCGGTCCTCTCCGGCGGTGCGCCGGACCAGACCGACGAGCCGGGCGTACGCCTGCTCGGCCAGGCCGCTGAGCACCTCGATGTCGGCGGCCAGCAGCTGGGCGGCCACGTCGTCGGGGGCACTTTCGGCGGCGGCCAGCGCGGCGGCCGGGTCAGCGCCGGCCACCCGGCGGGCCACCCCGACCTGGGCCAGCCCCGCCGTGGCCGCGGCGTCCGCCGGGGCATCGGCCAGAATTTTCCGGTACGCCTGCTCGGCGGCGTCCAGATCGCCGCTCATCAGCGCGTCGTCGGCCTCGTCGAGGCGGGGGTCCTCCGGCTCGGCGACCGCCACACCGCCGGCCTTGAGTACAGCCTGGATCCACTGCCGCAGCTGCGCCTCGGGCACCACTCCGGAGAAGGCGTCGACCGGCTGACCGCCGACGACCGCGTAGACCATGGGGATGCCCTGAACCCGGAACATCTGGGCGATTCGCGGATTTTCCTGCACGTCGACCCGGGCCAGCACCCAGGTGCCGGCGCCCTCGGCGTTCAGCCGCTCCAGGACCGGGGCGAACTCGTCGCTCTCCGGGAAGCCGGCCGCGCCGAAGAAGACGATGACGGGCATGGCCATCGACCGTTCGAGCACCTCGGACTGGATGGTCGCTTCGGTGACGTCGACGATGGCGGTGTCACCGCCGGCGGTGGGGGTGCCGGGGGTGCCGTTGGACGGGCCACCCTGCGGGGGTGTGCCGGGGCGGGTACTGGCTGGTGCGGGGCCACGCAGCGTGCTGAGGTCGACCGCGCCGCGGGTGAAGATCGACGAGGTGATCCGTGGGTCGCTCATGGTTACCTAGTCTCGCACGTCAGCCCGCGATCTCAGGTCACCCGCAACCCCGACGTTGCAACTCTCACCCCGCCATCCCGGACCCGACCCAGACCCCCGCGATCTTGCACTTTCTGCCGTCGAAACGCGGCATTCGCGCCGTCTGCCGGGACAGCAAGTGCAAGATCGCGGAGGGCGGAGGGCGGAGGGCGGGGGTGGGGGGCGGGGGGCGGGGGGTGGGGGAGGGCGGGGGGTGGGATCAGAAGCGGGCTGGTTCGCGGTAGGTGCCCCACTCGGCGCGCAGGGCGTCGCAGATCTCGCCGAGGGTGGCTTCGGCGCGGACGGCGTCGAGCATGGCGGGGATCATGTTCTCGTCGGTGCGGCTGGCCTCGACCATCCGGGTCACCGCCGCGCGGACCGCAGTCTCGTCCCGGGCGCCCTTGCGCTCGGCGAGCACCCGACGCTGCTCCAGCTCCACCTCGTGCGAGATGCGCAGGATCTCCAGCTCCTTGGCGACCGTACCGGTGTGGCAGTTGACCCCGACGATCTTCTTGTCGCCCTTTTCCAGGGCCTGCTGGTAGACGAAGGCCGACTCGGCGATGTGCCCGGTGAACCAGCCGTCCTCGATACCGCGCAGGATGCCCGAGGTCATCGGGCCGATCTGGTGCGGCCCCTCCCCGCCGAGTTGCCGGATCCGGGCGAAGATCTCCTCGGCCTCGGCCTCGATCTTGTCGGTCAGCGCCTCGACGTACCAGGAGCCGCCGAGCGGGTCGGCAACGTTGACGACGCCGGTCTCCTCCATCAGCACCTGCTGGGTACGCAGGGCGATCTCGGCGGACTCGTCGGTCGGCAGCGCCAGGGTCTCGTCCAGCGCGTTGGTGTGCAACGAGTTCGTGCCGCCGAGCACCGCCGCGAGGGCCTCGACGGCGGTGCGTACGACGTTGTTGACCGGTTGCTGCGCGGTCAGCGACACCCCGGCGGTCTGCGTGTGGAACCGCAGCCAGAGGGCCTTCTCGCTGGTCGCGCCGTAGACGTCGCGCAGCCAGCGGGCCCAGATCCGGCGGGCGGCGCGGAACTTGGCGATCTCCTCGAAGAAGTCGAGGTGCGAGTCGAAGAAGAAGCTCAGGCCCGGCGCGAAGACGTTCACGTCCAGCCCGCGGGAGAGGCCCAGTTCGACGTACCCGAAACCGTCCGCCAGGGTGTACGCCAACTCCTGCGCGGCGGTCGATCCGGCCTCGCGGATGTGGTAGCCGGAGACCGACAACGGCTTGTAGCGCGGAATCTCGACGGCGCAGTATTCCATCAGGTCGCCGATCAGGCGCAGGTGCGGCTCCGGGTCGAAGAGCCACTCCTTCTGCGCGATGTACTCCTTGAAGATGTCGGTCTGCAGGGTGCCGTCGAGCTTGGACAGGTCGGCGCCCTGCCGCTCGGCGGCGACCAGGTACATGCAGAACACCGGCACGGCCGGGCCGGAGATGGTCATCGAGGTGGTGACGTCGGCCAGGTCGATGCCGTCGAAGAGCGCCTGCATGTCGGTGGCGGTGTCGATGGCGACGCCGCAGTGGCCGACCTCGCCGAGCGCCTGCGGGTCGTCCGAGTCGCGGCCCATCAGGGTCGGCATGTCGAACGCGACCGAGAGGCCGCCGCCGCCGGCGCCGAGGATCATCTTGTAACGCTCGTTGGTCTGCTGGGCGTTGCCGAAGCCGGCGAACTGCCGGATCGTCCAGGTCCGCCCGCGGTAGCCGGTCGGATACAAACCCCGGGTGTACGGGTACTCGCCCGGCCACCCGATCCGCTCGAAGCCCGGGTACGCGCTGCCCTCCGGTGGCCCGTAGACCGGCTCCACCGGCATTCCGGACAGCGTGGTGAAGTCCGCGTCCCGCTTGCGCGCGGCGTCGTATCGGGCCTGCCAGCGTGCCCTTCCGGCGTCGATTTCGTCGGCGTCCATGAGCAGGGCTCCTCCTCGGGTCCTCGACTGCACGTCGAGTGTAGAGCCCTCACCTGAACGATCGCTAAGTCAGTTCGTACCCGTGGGTAACGTGAGTCGGTCGCTGACTCGCTGTGGGTCCCGTCGGCCCGTGACCACCGCTACCACCATGATCAATTGATGAAAAGTAGGCGTCAGAAGCCTTCCCGACCTACTTCTCATCAATTGATCACCGCAGCTCCGGTGCGGGGCTGCCCCTCAGGCCGAGGGGACCGCGGGCCCACCCATCGCCACGTCGTCGACCCGGATGTTGACCTCGTCGACCCGCAACCCGTGCGCCTCGACCGCCTCGGTGACCCGGGCACGCACCTGGCCGGTGATCTCCGGCACCGGCTGGCCGGCTTGGATCACCAACACCAGGTTGACCACGGCGGCGTCCCCGGTCACGTGGGCAGAGCAACCCCGCCGGGCGTCGCCCACCTGATCCAGCCCAACCCGGTCGAGAACCGCGTTGAAGAACCGGGCGACGTCCCCGCCCAACTCGACAACTCCGGGCACCGCTCGGGCCGCCGCGACCGCGATCTTTTCGATCACCTCGTCCGCGACGTGCGTCGTCCCGCCAGCCGGCACCGACGCCGTGGTCAGCTCCTGCGTCGCCTCGTGGTCCACAGTCACTCCCCTACTCCTCGTGCCACCGGGCAGTGCCCGGTTGACGGCCAACGGACGGCCCGACAGCCCTTGCGCCGTCGGGCCGCTGACGCCTCAGGCTCAGGCTCGGGCTCGGGCTCGGGCCGCTGACGCCTCAGGCTCCGGCCGCCGGCTGGTTCAGCTCGATGTCGTCCACTGTGACGTTGACCTGGGTGACCGTCAGGCCGTACTTCTCCACTGCCTCAATCACTGCGGACCGCACCGCCTCGGTCACGTCGGCCACGACGTGCCCGGAGTCGATCACCAGGACCACGTTGATGACGGCTGAGCCGCCCTTCACGTCGGCCGAGACGCCCCGACGGGCGTCGCCCGCCTCGTCCAGCCCGACCTTGTCGAGGAGGCTGTTGAAGAACCGGGCCACGTCACCACCGAGATCGGCGACACCAGGCACCGAACGAGCGGCGGCTCCAGCGATCTTCTCCACTACCTCGTCGGAAACCGACGTGACGCCCCGGGCCGCGCCTGCCGCGGGCTGCACTCCACCGGCGTTCTCCACCGCGTCCGTCATGATCACATCTCCCCTGGTCCCGAAGCATGTGGGCCGACCGATTCGTCAGCCCGCTGCGCGGCGCCTAGCTTCCGGCCACGCGCCGCGAGCCTACTAAAACCGGAGCGATCTTCGCTTCCGGGCGCGCGTCACGCCGCAGCCGATCGACCGCACGAGTGGCGGGTTCCGAACGTGCGCCGGCATCGGGTTACTACGTCCGGAATGGACGTCCTTTCGCTTAGTGGTTCGACGCTCGACGTCCTTCGGGGTTGACGCGAGGAGAGAGGGAATGGCGAGGACGGCGACGCCGGATGCGTCAGGCCAGTGTGTACTCCAAGACATAGGAGTGGCTGCCGTCGTCAGACTGGATGATCTCGAGAGCTCCCACGATCCCTGTGAGGTCACCGGAGCCCGTTCCCGGGACGACGCGGATCGCGAGTTGCTCACCGTGGCTGCCGGGTGCGCTGTGTTGGAGGACGAACGAGCCCTTGAGGCCGTCGAGTTCTCCCGTGAATCGCTCCACGGCGACATAAGCAGCGGGGCTGCCCTCGATGTCGGCCACCGACAGCATGTTCACCGTACTGATGCCGGCCAGGCCGCCCTGGAAGGTCTTGGTGAGCCGCACCCGGCCAAACGCGGCCCCCGGACCTTCGTCGAGCACCTCCGGCTCGAATGATGTGACGTCAAATGTTCCGCTAGCCTTCGTGCTCATTCCGCACCCTCACATCTTGATCGCATTTATCGCGGAGCAGCCTTGCACACGGCACTGACATTCCCCGGACGGTGAGCCCCGGAAGCCCTGCTCAGAGCTTTCGGCGGAGGGGCGACAGAGCGTCGATGTCCGTCGCATGTCGACGAGGAACTGAACGAGGCCCGGCAGCGGGCAACCATTGTGCTGCTGGCGGCCCGGGGTCACTCCAACGCCTCGATCGCCGCGCAGACGCAAGCCGAAGACCGGCATCGTTCCCTTCATGAACCTGGTCACCCAGGTTATGGCCACCGAGCCCTACGCCAGCGCGAAACGCGTCTTCTGGACGTCCGACTACCTGGTCAACCCCCGAGGACTTCGAGCGTTGACCGCTTAGCGAGCGAGTTGGGCGAGCAGCTCGTCTGCCGCCGTGTACGGGTCGAGGGCGCCTTCGGCAACCCTGGTGGCGAGCGTGGCCAACTCCGTACCGTCGCGCAGTGAGCCGATCCGGGCGCGGAGGGTGCCGAGCGCGATCGCCTCGATCTCGGCGGCGGCTCGCGCCTCCTGGCGGCGGCGCAGCTCGCCGTGCTCGACCAGCCAGCCCCGGTGCTTGTCGATCGCGGCGGCGATGTCGTCGATGCCCTCGCCCCGGGCGGCGACCGAGCGGACCACCTGCGGTCGCCACTGCCCCGGGCCGCGCTCGCCGAGGGCGATCATGCCCTGAATGTCACGGACGGTGGCGTCGACGCCGTCCCGGTCGGCCTTGTTGACCACGAACACGTCGGCGATCTCCAGGATGCCGGCCTTGACCGCCTGGATCGCGTCACCCATGCCGGGGGCGAGCAACACGAGCGTGGTGTCGGCCAGCGAGGCGACCTCCACCTCGGCCTGTCCGACACCGACGGTCTCCACCAGCACCACGTCACAGCCGGCGCCTTCCAACACCCGGACCGCCTGTGGTGTCGCCGCGGCCAACCCGCCGAGGTGCCCCCGGCTGGACATGGACCGGATGTAGACGCCCGGATCGGTGGCGTGGTCCTGCATCCGCACCCGGTCACCGAGGATCGCGCCGCCGGTGAACGGGCTGGACGGGTCGACCGCCAGCACACCGACCCGGTGACCCTGCGCCCGCAGCGCGCGGACCAGCTCGTTGGTGGTGGTCGACTTACCCACCCCGGGCGAACCGGTCAGCCCCACGACCTGGGCCTGCCCGGCGTACGGCGCCAACGCGGCGGCGATCGCCGGCAGCAGCGCGTCGCCGTTCTCCACCAACGTGATCAGCCGGGCCACCGCGCGGGGGTCACCCGCGCGGGCCCGCTCGACCAGCAGCGGTACGTCCCGACTGCGGCGCACCGACGTGGCGCCCGCTGGCAGGACGTGCTCAGCCGCTTCGCTCACTGCGCCTTCTCGACCTTGCCCGGAACGTGGATGATCAGCGCGTCGCCCTGCCCGCCGCCACCGCAGAGCGCCGCCGCGCCGGTGCCGCCACCGCGCCGCTTCAGCTCCAGGGCGAGGGTGAGGACGAGACGCGCCCCGGACATGCCGATCGGGTGTCCCAGCGCGATTGCGCCGCCGTTGACGTTGACCTTGTCCGGGCTGATGCCGAGGTCACGGGTGGACTGCACACCGACCTGGGCGAACGCCTCGTTGATCTCGACGAGGTCCAGGTCCCCGACGCTCAGGCCGCCCTTCTTCAGGGCGTGGACGATCGCGTTGGACGGCTGCGAGTGCAGGGAGTTGTCCGGGCCCGCCACGTTGCCGTGCGCACCGACCTCGGCCAGCCAGGTCAGCCCCAGCTCCCGGGCCTTGGCCTTGCTCATCACCAGCACCGCGGCGGCGCCGTCGGAGATCGGCGAAGAACTGCCGGCGGTGATGGTGCCGTCCTTGGCGAAGGCGGGACGCAGCTTGGCGAGCGACTCGACGGTGGTGTCCGGGCGGATGCCCTCGTCCTCGCTGATCACCAGCGGGTCGCCCTTACGCTGCGGGATCACCACCGGGACGATCTCTTCGGCGAAGTAGCCGTTCTTCTGCGCGGCGGCGGCCCGCTGGTGGCTGGCCGCGGCGAAGGTGTCCTGCTCGGTACGGGAGATGCCGTGCTTGGTGCCGAGCCGCTCGGTCGACTCGCCCATCGAACAGCAGTCCCAGGCGTCGCTCAGCCCGTCGTGCGCCATGTGGTCCTTGACCACCACGTCGCCGTACTTGTAGCCGGTGCGCTGGCCCATCAGCAGGTGCGGGGCGTTGGTCATCGACTCCATGCCGCCGGCCACCACGATGTCGAACTCGCCGGCACGGATCAACTGGTCGGCCAGGGCGATCGCGTCCAGACCGGAGAGGCAGACCTTGTTGATGGTCAACGCCGGCACGGACATCGGCACGCCGGCCTCGACGGCGGCCTGCCGCGCCGGGATCTGACCGGTGCCGGCCTGCAGCACCTGCCCCATGATCACGTACTGGACCTGCTCCGGGCTGACCCCGGCGCGCTCCAGCGCCGCCTTGATGGCGATCCCGCCGAGCTTCGTGGCCGGAAGGTCCTTGAGGTTACCCAGCAGGCGCCCCATCGGGGTTCGCGCGCCGCTGACGATCACCGAAGCCATGCCTGCCTCCGAGGGGGGTGCCGAGCTGTACGCCTTAACGATTGTTCGGTCAGACTAGCGCCATGGTTGAGAACTCCCCCGCCGAGCCCGGTGCGGACTACGTCACAGACATCGGGCTTCGCAAAATTGACCACGTCGGGATCGCCGTGGCCGACCTGGACGCCGCCATCGACTTCTACCAGCGGACGTTCGGGATGCGCTGCGTACACGTCGAGACCAACGCTGAGCAGGGCGTCCGGGAAGCGATGCTGGCCGTCGGACCGACCACCGAGGGGGGTTGCGTGCAACTGCTCGCACCGCTCACCCCGGAGTCGACGATCGCCAAGTTCCTGGACCGCAACGGGCCGGGCGTGCAGCAGGTCGCGTACACCGTGGTGGACATCGACGCGGCCTGCGCGGCCCTGCGCGCGCGAGGGATGCGGCTGCTCTACGACGCACCGCGGCGCGGCACCGCGGACTCGCGAATCAACTTCGTGCACCCGAAGGACGCCGGCGGCGTCCTCGTCGAACTCGTCGAGCCCGCCGCCGACCACTGACACCCGACCGCCGCGCCCGACCCTCGCTCGGTCATCGACCCCGTCGCGCACCCCAAGAGGCCGCGCGGCCGGCGGGCCGTACGCCCGGCGGGCGGTGATCGACTCCAGATCGCCGACGTGGCGGTGTCCCCACGGCTGGATACCGCCACATCGCCGACATTGAGTGGATCAACCTCGGCGGCCATCCGCCCGCCACCCACCACCGGCCCGCGAGCACGTCAGTGCGCGGTTGGCGGGGTGGCCGGACACCTTCACGCATCGGCCGATGCAGTTTTTCACAGAGGACTTCCCGGTTTAGCTACCGTTCAGTAACGTCCGGCCCCACAGGAGCGTGACCGGTGCCGGATGTGTCGAATGCCGACATGGCGGTCGTGCCCCACCGGCGCCGACGATGGCAGCACCCGGGCCCGTGCGGGTGCGGATGAACCGGAGGTCACCGTGCAGGACATCCTCGAAGCGATCATGGCGGCGGAGGAATCGAACGATCCGGACCGCGAGCTCGCCGGTGTCGCCGGGCTGCCCGTTCCGGAGAGCTACCGGGGCGTGGTGGTCCGCGCCGAGGAGGCCCGGATGTTCGACGGCATGGCCACCCGGGACAAGGACCCGCGCAAGTCGCTGCACGTGCAGGAGGTGCCGACGCCGGAGCTGGCACCGGGCGAGGCGTTGGTCGCGGTGATGGCGAGCGCGATCAACTACAACACGGTGTGGACCAGCATCTTCGAGCCGCTGCCCACCTTCAGGTTCCTTGAGCGCTACGGCCGGGTCTCCGAGCTGACCCGCCGTCACGATCTGCCGTACCACGTGGTCGGCTCGGACGCGGCGGGCGTGGTGCTGCGTACCGGCCCCGGGGTGACCCGGTGGGCGCCCGGCGACGAGGTGGTGGCGCACTGCCTCTCCGTCGAGTTGGAGGACGCGGCCGGGCACGACGACACCATGCTCGACCCGCAGCAGCGGATCTGGGGCTTCGAGACCAACTTCGGCGGGCTGGCCGAGCTGGCCGTGGTCAAGGCCAACCAGCTGATGCCCAAGCCGCGGCACCTGAGCTGGGAGGAGGCGGCCAGCCCCGGGCTGGTCAACTCCACCGCGTACCGGCAGCTCGTCTCGCACCACGGGGCCAACATGAAGCAGGGCGACGTGGTGCTGATCTGGGGCGCCTCCGGCGGCCTCGGCGGGTACGCCACCCAGATGGCGCTCGGCGGCGGCGCGATCCCGGTCTGCGTCGTCTCCTCGCCGGAGAAGGCCGAGCTGTGCCGCAAGATGGGCGCGGACCTGGTCATCGACCGGGCGGCCGAAGGTTTCCGCTTCTGGAAGGACGAGGAGACCCAGGACCCGGACGAGTGGCGGCGCTTCGGCGAGCGGATCCGCGAGCTGACCGGTGGCGAGGATCCGGACATCGTCTTCGAGCACCCCGGCCGGGAGACGTTCGGCGCCAGCGTCTACGTGGCCCGGCGCGGTGGGACGATCGTCACCTGCGCCTCCACGAGCGGCTTCCAGCACCAGTACGACAACCGCTACCTCTGGATGCACCTCAAGCGGATCATCGGCAGCCACTTCGCCAACTATCACGAGGCGTGGCAGGCCAACCGCCTGGTCTCGCTCGGTAAGGTGCACCCGACGGTGTCCCGCACCTACTCGTTGGAGCAGACCGGTCAGGCCGCGTACGAGGTGCACCGCAACGCCCACCAGGGCAAGGTCGGCGTGCGCTGCCTCGCACCCACCGACGGGCTGGGCGTACGCGACGGGGAGTTGCGGGCCCAGCACGAGGACGCGATCAACCGGTTCCGGGGGCACTGACCGGCACCGCCGGCACGGAAGCACCGACCAGCGGCGACCCGCACCGACCGGCCGGACGGATGAACGCTCGATGGCCAATGCGGTGATCGGGCATTGTTCTTCCGCTCCCATTAGCGGAAAACCCACCCGGATCGAACAAAGGGCCTCGGGGTAACCCCGGGGCCCTTTTCCGCGTCACGCTGCGTGGCGTCCGACCCGCCCGGGACCTGCCAAGATCGCCGATTGGTCCCGCCCTGCGGAGCGCGGCAGTTGACCATGTAAAGAGGGCACGAAAGCTTCGCACCGCTCTTGCGAAGCACCCTGGGGCGTCTGCCAGTATGTCCCAATGCCCCAGCAGCAGTCCTCCCCTCTCGCGTTCTTCGATAACGCGAACTCGCAGCCAGACTTCACCGTCGGCCTGCGCGGTTACAACACTCACCAGGTCGATGACTTCCTCGGCCGGATGACCGCCGCGCTGACCCAGTCCGAGCAGGCCCGTGCCGAGGCCGAGCAGCGGATGAACGACGCCCAGCGTCGGCTCCGCCAGGCCGAGCAGCGCATGAGTGCGCTGGAGCAGAAGCTCACCGACACGAACAAGCAGCTCGAAGAGAACAGCCGACCCACCCTCTCCGGGCTCGGCACCCGCGTCGAGCAGATCCTCCGGCTCGCCGAGGAGCAGGCCAACGATCACCGCAACGAGGCGAAGCGCGAGTCGGAGGGCATCCTCTCCGCCGCCCGCCTCGAGGCCCGCGAGATCACCGACAAGGCGCGTGCCGAGGCCGCGGCCATGAAGGCCAGTGCCGAGCGCGAGGCGGGCAACCTGCGCACGGCCGCCGAGCGCGAGGCCGCCGAGGTTCGGGTGCAGGCCCGCCGTGAGGCTGACACGCTGCGCGCGGACGCCGACCGAGAGACCAAGCAGCTACGTACCGTCACCGCGCACGAGGTGGCCGAGCTGAAGTCGACAGTCGAGCGGGAGGTCGCCACCCTCCGGGCCACCGCCGAGCGGGAGATCACCCAGCAGCGGGCGAAGGCCGCCCGCGAGGCTGAGGAGAAGCGCGCCGAGGCGACCAAGCTGCTGACCGATGCGCGGGACAAGCGCGACAAGGACCTCCAGGCTCTGGAGCTCCAGTTGGCCGAGCGACGCGAGAAGGCCGAGCGCGAGGAGTCCGAGCGGCACGCCGCCCAGGTCGCGCAGACCCAGAAGATGGTCAGCGAGGCCGAGCAGCGTGCCCGGGCCGCGCAGGAGCGGGCCAAGGAGATCGAGCAGCGCGCCGAGGCTCGGCGGGTCGAGTCGGAGCGCAACGCCGCCGAGACGGTGGACAAGGCCAAGGCGCACTCCGAGAAGACGCTCAACGAGGCCAAGGCCGAGTCGCAGCGTCTGCTCACCGAGGCCCGCACCGAGGCGGAGCTGACCACGCAGGCCGCCCGCCGCGAGGTCGAGGACCTCACCCGGCAGAAGGACGCGGTCACCTCGCAGCTGGGTCAGATGCTCTCCGGGCTGGCCGGCATCGTCCCGGGAATGCCGGCGGCGGCAGCCCCGGCGGCCAAGCCGGAAGCCAAGAAGGCCGATGGCGGTCAGGAGCGGGTGCCGGCGGAGACCGCTGGCTGACGCGAGGCGTCAGATGGGGCATCGACGGCGCGAGGTGACACCGGGTAACCGGTGCAACCTCGCGCCGTGTGCGTTTCCCAGCTCCTGGTAACCCCCGTCGAAAACCGAGTGAAGTAGCTCGCACAAGGCGCGTCCGTATCGCCCCAGCAGGGCCTGTTGCGTGTGAGGATGGGGGCATGTCGCACGGCGAGGAACTGTTCGCGCTCGGCGGGGACGTGACGACGGAGCCAAGCTTCGAGTCCGCTCTGCGCGGGTACGAGAAAAAACAGGTTGATCGGTATGTCGCGCGTGCCGAGCACGAGATCGCGACCCTCGCCAACGAACGGGAACAGGCGTACACACAGATCCACAAGCTCGCCGGTCAGGTCGAGGTGCTCCAGCGCGACCTGACCCAGGTCCGCAAGCAGATGAACGTCGTCGACCGAGCCTCGTTCAAGCACCTCGGGCCCCTGGTCGACTCGATCGTCACGCAGTCCGAGGAGCTGGCCGAGCAGATCCTGTCCGACGCGAATGTGGAGATCGAAGCGCGTCGTGCCGCCGCCGAGCACATCATCGAGGAGGCCCGCGAGCAGGCCGCGCGGGCGCTGAAGGACTTTGAGATCACCCTCGCCGCGCGGCGCTCCGAGGAGGAGCGGCTCAGCGCAGCTCGACGGGCCGAGGCGGAAGCCACCCTGCGGTCGGCCAAGGACGAGTCCGCGCAGCTGCGCAAGGCGGCGCAGGACGCGCTGGCGAAGGCCCAGCAGGAGGCCACCCAGCTGCGGGACACCGCCAAGGAGATCCACGCCCGGGCCCAGCAGGAGTCGACCAAGCTGCGCGAGACGGCCCGCGAGACGTTGGCCAACGCCCGGCAGGAGGCCAGCGACCTGCGCGACGCCGCCAAGGAGGTGCACGCCAAGGCCCTGCAGGAGGCCAAGCGGCTCACCGACACCGCGACCGAGGCCGGCCGGGCCACCCACGCGAAGGCCCAGCAGGAGGCCAAGCAGATCATCGACGACGCGTCGATGGCGGGGCGGGCCACCCGCGCCAAGGCGCAGCAGGAGGCCGAGCGGCTGACCACGCAGGCCTCCGAGGCGGCCAAGCGCGGCCGCGCCGAGACCGAGGCGTACGTGCAGCGGATGCGCGCCGAGACCGAGGCGTACGTGCAGCACACCCGGGCGCAGACTCAGCAGGAGCTGGGCGCGTGGCGGGCCGGGGTGGAGCAGGAGGTCAACTCGCGTCGGGAGGCGGCCGACCGGGAGCTGGCGCAGCAGCGGTCCACGGCCGAGCAGGAGTTCGCCAAGCGCCGCGATGAGCTGGAGAAGCAGCACAAGGCCCGCCAGCACGAGCTGGAGACCGGGTTCACCAGTCGTCAGCAGGAGCTGGAGACGAGTTTCACCACTCGGCGAGACGAGTTGGAAGCCGAGTACACGGGCCGCAAGAACGAGCTGGAGACCGAATACTCCACGCGCAAGAACGAGATCGAGCAGGGTGCGGCCGGCGTTCGCCAGGCGGCCGAGCAGGACGCGGCGGCTCTGCGCCAGCGGTCCGAGGCGGAGGCCGCCGAGCTGCTGAGCCGGGCCGAGACCGAGGCCGGCGCCAAGCGCCGCGAGGCCGACGAGCATGTCGCGGCCTCCCGCCGGCAGTTCGAGGAGTACGCGGCCACGACCCAGCAGCACCTGGCCACCACTCAGCAGCACCTGGCGGCCACCCAGCAGGAGTCGGCGGCGGGCCGGCAGCAGCTCGCCCAGGTGATGCTGGAGATCGCCCAGGCTCAGCAGCAGCTCGCGGACCTGCGACAGGAGACCTGGAAGGCTCGGCAGGAGTCCGACGAGCTTCAGCGGCAGATGTCCGACCTGCGGTTGCAGAGCGTCGCGGGCCCGATCGACGGCCCGACTGCCCCGACCACCGGCGACGGGGTGGGCACGAGCGCGCCCGACAAGGCCGAGCCCGCTGAGGCCAAGCAGCCGGTGAACGCCAGCGCGGAGGAGTCCGGGCAGTCCACGACGCGGCCGGTCGCCGAGCCGGTGACCACTGTGGACGGTGGGACGGCGAGCGCCGGGGTGGAGGGCGAGCCGACCGTGGCCGCCGTTCCGGGCGAGGGCGGCCGGGGCGCCAAGCCAACCAAGATCACTAGCACCGGCGAGAACGGTAAGCGCCCCACCAAGCCGACCACCGACGAGCGCAGCGCCAAGCCCAGCAAGGTCACCATCGAGAAGGAGTGACCGCTCGTCGGGGGCGGGCGGCGGCAGGAGCGCCGATCGTCGGCCCAGATCACGCCCGGTCGAACCCGTGCGGCGGAGTTTCTTGCTGAGCCTTCGGCCACTCGGTCCTGTCCGGACGAGTGGTATACCTGTGAGTCATATTGATGACTCACAGGTATAACAGGTCGGGGGATGTGCCGGGGCCGCCCCCATGCAGACCCGGGAGGTTCTGGTGCCGCAGCACAGCCCGTCGGGCGACGGCCCGGACGTGACTCGCCCACCGGCCGAGGCAGCACAGCCCGAGACAGCACAACCCGAGACAGCGGCCGAGGCGCCGGCTCCGGTGCCGGTCCCCGCTCCGGGGATCGACCCGGATGAGCCGCCGGCGGTCCCGTCCGGGAAGTTCGGTACGCCGGGGCGGCCACTGCGCCGCAGCAGTTTCCTGATCGGTTTCACCGGCGCTCTGGGCGTGCTACTGGCGTACACCCTTTATCAGGGGATTCGCAACGCCGGCGGCATCCTGGTGTTGGTGATGATCGCGCTCTTCCTCGCGGTCGGCCTCAACCCGGCGGTGGTCCGGCTACGCCGGTGGGGCGTGCCGCACGGCCTGGCCGTGGCGGCGGTCGCGTTGACCCTGGTGCTGCTGCTCTGCGGTGGCGTGGTGGCGCTCGTCCCACCGATCGTCACGCAGTCGGGGCAGTTCATCGAGCAGTTGCCCAGCTACGTCGAGGAGTTGCGCCGCAATCCGACGGTCAATGACCTGGTGGAGCGCTACGACGTGGTGCAGCGGGTGCAGAACGCGGCCAACGCGGACACCATCGGCCGAGCCCTCGGCGGCGTGCTGGGCGGCGCTCAATTGATCTTCGGCACGGTGTTCCGGGCCCTCACCGTGCTGGTGCTGACCATCTACTTCCTGGCGTACTTCAACCGGCTGCGCGCCCTGGGCTACGCGCTGGTGCCCCGGTCGCGTCGGGAGCGGGTGCAACTGATCGGCGATGAGATCCTGGCCAAAGTTGGCGCCTACATGGTCGGCGCGCTGAGTATCGCGGTGCTGGCCGGCGCGACGACCTTCGTCTTCGCGTTGATCGTCGGGCTGCCGTACCCGTTCGCGCTCGCCGTGGTGGTCGCGGTGACCGACCTGATCCCGCAGATCGGCGCCACCCTGGGCGCGGTGATCGTGAGTCTGGTCGGCTTCGCCGACAACCTGCCCGTCGGCATCGCCTGCGCGGTCTTCTTCCTCATCTACCAGCAGGTAGAGAACTATCTGATCTACCCGAAGGTGATGCGGCGCTCGGTGGAGGTCAACGAGGTGGCCGCCCTGCTGGCCGCGCTGCTCGGCGTGGCCCTGCTCGGCGTGGTGGGCGCGCTGATCGCCATCCCCACGGTGGCCGCACTGCAACTGATCCTGCGCGAGGTGGTGCTGCCGCGCCAGGAGACCCGCTGACCCGCGACCGGCGGGGTCAGTCGGCCTTGCTCGCGGCCGGGCCCGGGACGGGCGTGTCGGCGAACGAGGCCACCGTCCGGTCGGCGTACGCGCTGACGTCGCCGGCCTCCATCGGGCCGTCCCAGGTCGTCGGCAGCGGCACCTCGACGGCCGGGTTGACCCGCCGGACGATCTCG
Source organism: Micromonospora arborensis (assembly GCF_003205615.1). GTDB lineage: Bacteria > Actinomycetota > Actinomycetes > Mycobacteriales > Micromonosporaceae > Micromonospora > Micromonospora arborensis. Next base: position 104,546 of record NZ_PYBV01000001.1, read on the forward strand.
TCGAGCACCGTCTCCGCGTCACCCACCCAGAGGTGCTTGGCGCCCGGCACCCCGACCACCTCGGCCTGCGGCACCGCGGCGAACCGCTCCCGCGCCTCGGTCGGACGCAGGTAGTCGTCGAACTCCGGCACCAGCGCCACCAGCGGCCGACCGGACTCGGCCCAGGTGGTCAGGTCCGCAGGAGCCGAGAAACGCAACGGCGGGGAGAGCAGGACCGCCCCGGCGATCGCCGGGTCACAGCCGTACTTCAGGGCCAGGTCGGTGCCGAACGACCAGCCGACGAGCCAGATGTTGGGCAGCTCGGCGAACTCCGCGTACTCGATGGCGGCGGCCACGTCGTACCGCTCCCCCACCGCGCCGTCGAACGTTCCCTCGCTGGTGCCGCGCAGGCTGCTGGTGCCCCGGGTGTTGAACCGCAGCACGGCCAGGTCGGCCAGCGCGGGCAGCCGCCAGGCCGCCTTACGGAAGACGTGGCTGTCCATCATTCCGCCGTGGGTGGGCAGCGGGTGCAGGCAGACCAGGGTGGCCACCGGCGGCCGGTCGGCCGGCAGGGCCAGCTCGCCGACCAGCCGGAGACCGTCGGCGGTGTGCAGCTCGATGTCCTCCCGGCGGCCGGGGAGGATCGACGACGCGCGGATCGCTGTGCTCACCGCACAAGTCTGTCGCGAAGTCACCGCCGCCGCCCGCCCAGGCACGAACAGGGTGACCCAGGTCGCTAAGCCGGGGCGCAACGCACGCCGCGCGGGAAGCGGGGCCGGGGCGCAACGCACGCCGCGCGGGAAGCGGGGCCGGGGCGCAACGCACGCCGCGCGGGAAGCGGGGCCGGGGCGCCAGGCCCCCGGTCGGGAGGCTCAGTAGCGCGGGGTGCCCCGGCCGCGCTGCACCGCCGGGCCGCGCCGGTCCCGGGCTCGCCAACAGCCGCTGTGCCAGTGCCGCCGGTCGGTCAGGTCACCCAGCCCGTCGGCCGGCCAGGCCACCAGGTGCGCCACCCCGGGCCGGATCTCCTGGTCACAGCCGGGGCAGCGGTACGTCTTGACCGACGCGCCGGCGCCGATCCCGCGTACCTGCCAGGCGCCGTCGGTCCACTGCTGCACCGAGGCGACACCCTGCCGGACCCGGTCGGCGTCCAGGTTGGCGTTCTCGTCCCGGCGAGGGCGATTGCGACGGGGGCTCACAGTCACCAAGCGTACGGTCCGTCAGACGGGACAACCTCGCGGCCAGCCCGCCCGACGGCTGAGATCACTCCCAGCTCTCCGGCCGCGTCGGGTCCTCGACGACCCGCGCCCCCGCCAGAACGGTCGTCGCATCCGCCTCGGTGAAGCCGCTGGACGCGCCCGGCTCGACGCCGATCGGCTGTCTGCCTTCCCACTGCCATTCGAAGTTGGCACTCACCATCGTCTTGGGAATGCCGAGCAGATCCAGGGTCGTTTCGTCCGGTGAGAGGTACGCGGGCCGGCCGGCGACAGTCCGATTCCCTGCGGTACGGGTACCAGCCCCGCTCGCGTAGCGGTAGTCCACGAACATGACCTGGGTCGCCGACCGCCCGATGGTGAAGTTCGAGGTGACCAGGCTCGGGTAGGAGCTGAGATCAACCGAGCAGCCAGTGAGCGACGCGCCTTCGGGCAGGGCGTCGAGCCGCAGCGGCACGGCGCACGAGCGAGCCTCGTTCCAGCGCAGTGCCTCGACCGCCCGCTCCAGCCCGGCACGGTCCCCTCCCAGGATGACGGCACGGGCGTACAGACCTGGCGCGGGGTGCCACGACTTGACCATTGCACTTACGCCGCCGCTCGCCGGGTGGATCGTGCCGTCGAAGATCTGGGGCCCCGGTGCGGCCGCGTCAACCTCGACGCCGCCGAATGAGACGGTGATCGACAACTCTGGCGTACTGCTTACCTCGACATATACCGGTTGGTCATCCCGCACGCTGAGCCGTACCGATTCGGTGTGGCCCCGGACAACCGACCAGCCCAGATAGCGGGCCCTGGCCGGGTCGAGGCCGAAGTGCAGCACGTTCGGATCGCTGCCGACCAATGCTGGGTCGGCGGCGGACCCAGGCACCCCGTCGACGCGGGGCGGCACTGGTGTGGCCCCGGTCGACGTGGTGGCGGTCCAGGGCAAGCGGTCGGACAACCCGTCGAGGCCCGTCCCGGTCACTCCCACGACGCCGAGCGCCCCGAGCAGAGACAACGCGGTCCCCGCGGCGACCCGGCGGTGGAGTTGGCGGCGGCGGCCCCGGGCGCGTGAAGCCCGCAACAGCCGGCCGGCGTCCACGGCGCCCTCGGCACGGTCCCGCAGGGTTTGGGCGATCTGGTCGTCGAAGTCGATCACGGTCGGCTCCCGTTCGTGGCCGGGGCACCGTAGCGCTCCCGCAGGTTGGCGAACGCCCGCATCGCGTGGGTGCGGACGGTGACCGGCGAGCAGTCCAGGATCTGGGCGATCGTCGCGTCGTCGAGGTCCTCGTAGTAGCGCAGCACCAGCACCGCCCGCTGGCGGTCGGGCAGGCCGAGGATCAGCCGCCAGATCTCGTCCCGGTCGGCCACCTCGCCGCCGAGGTCGCCGCGCTGCGGGCGGTCGACGACGGTCTCGACGGCCAGCTCACGGCTTGACCGGCGGCGCCACCAGGAGTTGTTGGCGTTGACCAGCATCCGGCGCACGTACACGTCGGGTCGGTCGGCCCGGGAGATCCGGCGCCAGTGCACGTACGCCCGGGACAGCGTGTCCTGGGTGAGGTCCTCGGCCCGGTGCTCGTCGCCGGTCAACAGTCGCGCCAGCCGGACCAGGGCCGGGCCGCGGCTGGCGACGTACTCCTCGAAGGTCACACCATGCAGACGCGGCCGGAGCCCTCCGGCGTTGACCCGGTCAGCGGTGCGAGTGGTCGCGGAAGCCGCGGCGGGTCTTGCGGCCCAGGTAGCCGGCGGTGACCAGGTGCTCCAGCAGCGGCGCGGGCGCGAAGCCCGGCTCGCGCAACTCCAGGTACAGCTCGCGCTGAATCGACAGCGCGACGTCCAGCCCGACCACGTCGAGCAGCTCGAAGGGCCCCATCGGGTAGCCGCAGCCCAGCTTCATCGCGTGGTCGATGTCGTCGGCCGTCGAGTAGCTGGCCTCCAGCATCTTCACCGCGTCGTTCAGGTAGGGGAAGAGCAACGCGTTGACGATGAACCCGGACCGGTCGCCGCAGACCACGGCGGTCTTGCCGAGCGCGGCACAGACCGCGCGGGCGGTGGCGGTGGCCTCCGGGGAGGTGCGGATGGTGCGGACGACCTCGACCAGCGGCATGACCGGCGTCGGGTTGAAGAAGTGCAGCCCCACCACGTCGGCGGGCCGGTGGGTGGCCATCGCCACGTCGATCACCGGCAGCGAGGAGGTCGTGGTGGCCAGCACCACGCCGGGCTTGCAGATCTCGTCGAGGCTCGCGAAGAGCGCCTTCTTCACGCTCAACTCCTCGACCACGGCCTCGACCACCAGGTCGACGTCGGCGAGATGGTCGAGCGTGGCCGACCAGCTGACCCGGCCGAGGGCGGCATCCCGGTCGGCCTCGGCGAGCTTGCCACGCACCACGCCCTTGTTCAGCGAGGTCTTCACCGCCTCGCAGACCTTCGCGGACTTCTCCATGCCGCGGGTCACCGAGACGACCTCGTAGCCGGCCTTCGCGAAGACCTCGATGATCCCGGTGGCCATCGTTCCGGAGCCCACCACGCCAACCTTCGCGATGGCGCGCGCCCCGTCGGCGACCGCCGCGTCCGTGGCCAGCGGCGTCGTCTCATCCGGTACGACCACCGGCGATCCGGGCCGCTCGTAGGTGTAGAAGCCGCGCCCGGACTTGCGACCGAGCAGCCCCGCGGTCACCATCTGCTTGAGCAGCGGCACCGGGGCGTGCCGGCGGTCCCGCCCGCCGCGCCGGTACATGGTGTCCAGAATCTCGTACGCGGTGTCCAGGCCGATCAGATCCATCAGCGCCAGTGGGCCCATCGGCAGGCCGCAGCCGAGCTTCATCGCGGCGTCGATGTCCTCCCGGGTCGCGTAGTGCGACTCGAACATGCCGACCGCGTGGTTGAGGTAGCCGAAGAGCAACGCGTTGGCGATGAAGCCGGCCCGGTCGTTGATGGTGACGTCGACCTTGCCGAGCCGGGCGCAGAGCGCCTCGACGTCGGCGACCACCTCGGGTGCGGTGACGACCGTACGGACCACCTCGACCAGCTTCATCACGGGAGCCGGGTTGAAGAAGTGGATGCCGATCACCTGGTTGGGACGCGTCGTGGCCACCGAGATCTCGGTGACGCTCAGCGACGAGGTGTTGGTGGCGAGGATGGTCTCCGGCCGACAGACCCGGTCCAGCTCGGCGAAGATCCGCTGCTTGAGGTCCAGGTGCTCGGGCACCGCCTCGATGACCAGGTCGACGGAGTGCAGCGCGTCCAGCCCGGCCGCGAAGCGCACCCGCTCGTGCAGGGCGTCGCGGTCCGCCGCGGCGAGCTTGCCCTTGGCGACCGCCCGGTCGGTGGAACGGGTGAGGGTGGCCCGACCCCGCTCCAGCGCCGGCTCGGAGATCTCGACCGCCACCACGTCGATGCCGTTGCGGGCGAAGACCTCGACGATGCCGGCACCCATGGTGCCCAGCCCCACCACACCCACGGTGCTGAACTCGCGCGCCACGACCGGCCTCCCCAGACACTCCGCCCGGCCCCTGAACGGCCGATTAGGTTATGCGCGCGAGTCTGCCACGTGACGTTCGGTTGTCGAGATGCCGTGGCTAATTTCACCAGCGGCAGCGTGGGGGCCTCTAGGCGGCGGGCACGGTGGTCAGTGCCAGCAACTCAGCGACGAACTCCGCCGGGCGCTCCAGGTGCGGGCTGTGACCGCAGCCGGGCAGCACCACCTCGTGGTACGCGCCGCCGGTCGCCGCGTACCGCTCCAGCACCGCGCGGGTCTGGCCGATCATCGGCTGCGGCGGGCAGGACTCCTCGCCTGGCCAGCCGGGCACGAGACCCAGGGAACCCAGGTACGCCAGGTCGAACAGCGAGGTGTCCGAGACGATGACGTCGGCGTCACCGCGTACCCAGGTGATGGGAGGTTTGCCGACGACGGACACCAGCTCGTCGGCGAGCCGGAAGTGGGTCGGCGCAAGCGCGTTGAGCACCCCGCGCTCTCCCGGCGCGGTGCCCGGCCAGTTCTCCGAGGGCACCGCCGTGCCCGGGTAGTTGTCGTCTCCGGTGGCGGTGGAGAGCACCGTGTCCAGCAGCAGGTCCTCGTCCGTGCCCAGTGCGGCGGGATCGGCCACATAGGTCGCTCGCAGGACGGCGCGTGGGCTGGCCGGGGCGTCCGCGCTCCGATCGCCGGCCGCGAGCCGGGCGACGAAGTCCGGATTCGCCGTGCCGGCGCCGGTGCCGGCGAAGTCGGGGGTGGTCGGCGTGCCGGTCAGGTCGCGGGTGCCGCCGAAGCCGTACGGGGAGACCGGTGCCGCGAGCAGCAACGCGTTCACTCGGCGCGGATGGTCGACCAGCAGTTGCATCGCCACTCCGCCACCGAGGGAGTGCCCGACCACCACCGGGCGGGCGTTGCCAGCGTCGAAGAGCGTCGGGTCGTCCAGCAGGGCGGCCACGTCGTCGGCGAAGTCCCGCAGGCCGCGGGTGGCGTCGACCGGGGCCGTCGCGGAGTCGCCGTATCCCCGCAGATCGGGGGCGACCACCCGCAGCGTCGGTGGCAGGCGCCGGACCAGCGGCTCCCAGAACAGCGCGGACGAGCAGTTGCCGTGGATCAGCAGAACCGGGGTACCGTCCGGCGGCCCGGCCACCCGGACCGCCTGGGTGATGCCGTTCGCCGTCACGGTCCGCTGCTCGGTTTCCATCCGCGGCATGCTGCCACGCCCACCCCCGCCGGTCCAGGTGCCGAAGCGCCATCCCGGGCGCGGCACAGGTGTGGGCCGCGTCCGGGTCGACGTGCGGTCAGGTGCAGGACGTGCCCCTGTCGTCGCAGGCCGGCGACAAGGGCACTTCCCACACTCAGCGGCGGACGCCCTGAGGCGCGGCCAACGGCAGCGGAAGGGTCGGTCGGACGTCCCGCCGGGACGGGCCGAAGCTGAGCCCCACCGGGTCGGTGTGCGCCACCCCAGGGTCGAACAGGCGCAGTTCCGTGCGGCCGAGCCGGATCACGTCACCATCGGAGAGACGTTCCAACTCGGTGATTCGGCGATCGTTGAGCCAGGTGCCGTTGGTCGAGCCGAGGTCCCGCAGCGACGGGCCCTCCGGGGCGAGCCACACCTCCGCGTGGCGACGGCTCAGATGCGGATCGCCGATGACAACGTGGCCGGTCGGCGCCCGGCCGATCACCTGCGGTTCGATCCGAAGGCGAAAACTCGCCCCGCGCATCGGTCCGCCCGCGACCGTCAACAACGGTAAAAGCTCCGGATGTTCCTCCATGGACAGTCAGCCCTCCACCCCACACCGTTACTCCGCGCGTCAGCCTGCCACCAGACGGTAATCATCAGTACCGACCGGGTGGTCAGCTCCTCGTGACCTCGCGACCATCCGCAGTTCGACGATTCGGACGAACCGCCTCTGTCATCGGCGCCCTGAGCTGCACTGATCAACGATCGAGCGAGGCTGCGCGACTCCCGTCCCACCGCCGGGATCGGAGACCTACCGGTGAGTAATTCTCGGGTCTAGACTGCCGCCATGACGGCTGTGCATGTCCCGGGCCTCCCGGTCATCGAGGCGGATCGGCTGATCTCCACCAGCCCGGCCACCGGCGCTGAGGCCGGCCGTTTTCCGGTCGCCAACGAGGCCGACGTGCGACGGACCGTCGACCGCGCCCGCGCCGCCGGCGAATGGTGGGCCGGGCTCGGCTTCACCGGCCGCCGCGAACGGATGCTGCGGTGGCGTGCCCTCCTGGCCAAACGGATCGAGCAGTTGGCCGAGGTGGTGCACGTCGAGGGCGGCAAGCCGATCGCCGACGCCATCGTCGAGATCGTCACCGCGATCGAGCACATCGACTGGGCCGCCCGCAACGCCAGCCGCGTACTCGGCCCGCGCCGGGTGCGGTCCCGGCTCATCCTCGCCGAGTTCTCCGGGCACCTCGAATACCAGCCGCACGGCGTGGTCGGCGTGATCGGGCCGTGGAACTATCCGGTCTTCACGCCGATCGGTTCCGCCGCGTACGCGCTGGCCGCCGGTAACGCCGTGGTGCTCAAGCCGAGCGAATACACGCCCGCCGCCGGGCAGTGGCTGGTGGACAGCTTCGCCGAGGTGGTGCCCGAGCAGCCGGTGTTCACCGCCGTGCACGGGCTGGGCGACGTGGGTGCGGCACTGTGCCGCTCCGGGGTCGACAAGCTGGCCTTCACCGGCTCGACCGCCACCGCCAGAAAGGTGATGGCCGCCTGCGCCGAGACGCTGACCCCGGTGCTGATCGAGGGCGGCGGCAAGGACGCGATGATCGTCGACAGCGACGCCGACCTGGACGCTGCCGCCGAGGCGTGCGTGTGGGGCGGCATGACCAACGCGGGCCAGACCTGCATCGGCATCGAGCGGGTGTACGCCGTCGACTCGGTCTTCGACGCCTTCGTCGACAAGGTGGTGGCCCGCGCCGGTCAGCTGACCGTCGGGGCGGAGGGCAGCGACATCGGCCCGATCACCATGCCCCGACAGCTCGACGTGATCCGCGGGCACATCGACGCGGCAATCGCCTCCGGCGGGCGCGCGGTGCTCGGCGGCCCGAGCGCGGTGCAGCCGCCGTACGTCCATCCGACCGTGCTCGTGGACGTCGCAGAGGAGTCGGCCGCCGTCCGGGAGGAGACCTTCGGCCCCACGCTGACCATCAACCGGGTCCGCGACGCCGACGAGGCCGTCACCCGCGCCAACGCTCTGCCGTACGGCTTGGGCGGTTCGGTCTTCGGCCGACGGCGCGCGGTGTCCATCGCGCGGCGGCTGCGCTCCGGCATGGCCTCAATCAACTCCACCCTGACCTTTGCCGGCATGTCCACCCTGCCGTTCGGCGGGGTCGGCGACTCCGGCTTCGGGCGGATCCACGGCGAGGACGGGCTGCGCGAGTTCGGCCGCGCCAAGGCGATCACCCGCCGTCGGGCCCGTTCGCTGCTGCCGTCGATGACCTTCGAACGGACCCCGACCGACGTGGCCCGGCTCGTCAAGGCCATCAAGGTGATGTACGGGAGGTGAGCTCAGAAGAGCGTCAGCTCGTCCTTCTCGATGCCCCGCAGCCTGTCGTAGTTCACGACCACACACCGGATGCCCCGGTCGGTGGCGAGCACCCGGGCCTGCGGCTTGATCTCCTGGGCGGCGAAGACCCCGGCAACCGGGCTGAGGAGCGGGTCACGGTTCATCAACTCGAGATAGCGGGTCAACTGCTCCACCCCGTCGATGTCGCCACGCCGCTTGACCTCGACGGCGACCGACCCGGAGTTGGCGTCCCGGCAGAGCAGGTCGACCGGGCCGATCGCCGTCATGTACTCGCGGCGGACCAGCGTGAACCCCTCACCCAGCACACCAGGGTTGGCGGCCAACAACTCCTGCAGGTGCGCCTCCACCCCGTCCTTGCGCAGCCCGGGATCCACACCCAACTCGTACGAGGTGTCCTGGAAGATCTCCTCCAGGGTGATCCGTAGCTCCTCGCCGGCCTTGTTGACCACCCGCCACACACCGGGGGCCTCCTCCAGGCGACACGGCGGGCTCATCCAGTTCAACGGCTTGTACGCACGGTCGTCGGCGTGAATCGACACCGACCCGTCCGCCTTCACCATCAGCAACCGGGTGGCCAGCGGCAGGTGAGCCGAGAGCCGTCCGACATAGTCCACCGAGCACTTCGCAATGACCAACCGCACCCGACGAGGGTAGCGGAGCACCCGCCGGTCGCCACCGAGCGGCACTGGCGCGTCGATGCGATGCTGAGACCGTGTTCGAAGTCCTCACCGGCACCGGTCTCGCCGCCTCAGCGGGCCTGAACGCCTACATACCCCTGCTCATCCTCGGTCTGCTCGGCCGCTACTCCGACCTGGTCGACCTTCCCAGCGGCTGGACCTGGCTCGGCAACGGCTGGGTCATCGTCATCCTGGCCGCGCTGCTCGCCGTGGAGGTGGTGGCGGACAAGGTGCCCGTGGTCGACCACGTCAACGACGTGGTGCAGACCGTGGTCCGGCCCACCGCGGGCGGGCTGGCCTTCGGCGCCGGGTCCTCGTCGGAGACGGTGACGGTCAGTGACCCGGGGAGCTTCTTCTCGTCGCACCAGTGGGTGCCGGTCGTCACCGGCGTACTGCTGGCACTGGGCGTGCATCTGCTCAAGTCGGCGGCACGCCCGGTCATCAACGCGACCACCGCCGGGTTCGGCGCCCCGGTCGCCAGCACCGCCGAGGACGCCACCAGCGTGGTGGTCTCCGTGGTGGCGATCATCCTGCCCGTCCTGGTGCTCGTCTTCCTGCTCGCTCTGGTGGTCTTCATCTTCTGGTTCGTCCGCCGGCGCTCCGAACGTCGCCGGGAACGTGCGGCGGCGCGCGCCGCGGGTTTCCGCGTCTGACGGTTCGCTGGCTCGCCTGGACATGCCGCTGGCCGGCACCCCGGTCTCGGGGTGCCGGCCAAGCTTGTCGCGGTGGTGCGGTGGTCAGCTGTTCCAGTACTGGGCGACGAGGTCGGCGGCCTGC
>NZ_PYBV01000001.1:114214-136093 GCF_003205615.1 Micromonospora arborensis
GCGGCCTGCTGCTCCCACTGGGCGTAGGCGTCGGGGTAGGCGGAGACCTGGACGGTCTGCGCGGCCTGGGTCAGGGGCATGTCCTGCCACCCGTCGACCTGCTTGAGGCCGGTGAGGAACGCGGTCGTCGAGTACTCAGGGTTGGTGATCTGCTCCGGCGTACCCCAACCGCTGGACGGGCGTTGCTGGAACAGGCCGAGCGAGTCGTGGTCGTTCATGTCGCCGAGGTGGCCCAGGTTCTCCAGCTTCGACTCCTGCAGGCTCGTCGCGATCGAGATGACCGCGGCCCGCTCGGGGAGGCCGGCCTTCTTCGTGGCGGCGATGATCGCCTTGGCGTTGCCAACCTGCTCATCGTCGAGGGTGATGCGGGACTGGTCGCCCTGGGTGCCGTGCGGGATCAGCTTGGCGGTGTCCGGCTTGTCGGCCTGCACCGCGACGGCGGCGGGCTTGGCGTCTACGACCGGGTTGGCGTGCGCGGCGATCGGACCGGCGAACATACCACCGGCGAACGCGAGACCAGCAACAGACAGCACACTCTTACGCATGATCGTGTTCATGGGGGTAGCTCCTTCGGGGGTAGGAACACCCGCACCGATCGGGGGTCGGCGCAGGGTGTGAGCACCTCGTCCGGCGCTGCACAAACAAAAGGGGAAGTCTTCGGGTCGGCGGCCTACAAACGCGGGGCTCGTGGCGCCGGGGGTGGCGGCCTACAAGCGCGAGGGCTCGTGGCGCCGGGGGTGGCGGTCGAGCGGGGGGCTTGTGGCGCCGGGTCTGTGTGTAACGACCGGGGGGCCGGGGTCATTCCGGGTCGCGGCTACGGTCACCGGGTCCGGATGTAACGGCCCCGGGGGCCGGGGCCATTCCCCGGTGGCGGCTACGGGCGCAGGGCTCGTGGCGCCGGGTCCAGGTGTAACGACCCGGGGGCCGGGGTCATTCCGGGGGCGGCCCATCCATCGGCACCCTCGTGGAGGCGGTAGCCGGGTGGTCGTTCGTGGGACTACAACGACCGGGCGAGGGCCGGCATTCCAACCCCGGGTCGCGGGGTGGTCGGGCCGTGGTCCTGCGATCGTCAGTGTGTGTAACGACCCCGCCCCGGCCATGATTCCGGGCCACGGGTGCGGCGGGTCACAGGGTCGAAATGCCCCATAACGGACGCAGCGGGCTATAGCGTGCGACTGCCCAGCAGCCCCCTCACCAAGGTCCACTCCAGATCGCCGACACTGGGGTATCCCGGTGACGTGATGCCGCAACATCGCCGACGTCGTGTCGATCAGTCGCGGATGCGGCTCACACCCCTCCCCCGACATCGGCCCCGACGCAGCGCTTCGCTGATCTAGCAGTTTGTGCTGCCCCATACCACTCGAAAAGCCGCAAATCGGCAACCGAAACTGCAAGATCCGCGGGGGGACTGGAGCGCGGGCGGCGCGAGGGCGTATTCCGGGGATCCGGGGGGCGATAAAAGCCTAGGATCGGGTCAAAAGCCTAGAGGAGGTCGGCATGACCGCAGCGTTGGAGATGCCCCGAGTCCAGGAATGTGTGGTCGCCGCGTGCGCGTACAACCAGTCGGGTGACTGCCACGCCTTCGCGATCACGATCGGCAGCATGGATCACGCGCACTGCCACACCTTCGTCGAGTCACCCGTCCGGGGCGGGGTGGACGGGCTGGTCGCCCAGGTGGGTGCCTGCCAGCGCTCCGACTGTCGGCACAACGAGCAGTTGGAGTGCCACGCGTCGTCGATCAAGGTCGGCCCGGACAACGATCTGGCCGACTGCATGACCTACTCCGGCCGCTGACCCACCGGCCGCTGAGCCACCGGCCGCCGATCCGCCGGCCGCTGACCCGCGGGATCAGGGCAGGTCGTTGGCGCTCCGGATGACCGTCACCAGGTCGTCGATGATGCCGGTGAGGGCGAAGTCCTTCGGGGTGAAGACCCGGGCCACCCCGGCCGCCCGGAGCGTGTCCGCGTCACCGGCGGGGATGATGCCGCCCACCACCACCGGCAGGTCCGCCCGGCCGGCGGCACGCAGCCCGTCGAGCACCGCGGGCACCGCGGCCAGGTGCGAACCGGAGAGCACCGACAGCCCGACCAGGTCGACGTCCTCCTCGACGGCGGCGGCGACAATCTGCCCCGCGGTCAGCCGGATGCCCTGGTAGACGACCTCGAATCCGGCGTCGCGAGCGCGTACCGCGATCTGCTCCGCGCCGTTGGAGTGCCCGTCCAGGCCGGGTTTGCCGACCAGCAGCCGCAGCCGGCCGCTGCCCAGCTCGCGGGCGGTGGCGGCGACCCGCTCGCGGACGGCGGCGAGACCCGGGTCGCCGCCGCTGCCGGCGGCGCCGGCCAGCCCCGTCGGCGCCCGGTACTCGCCGAAGACCTGGCGCAGCGCGCCGGCCCACTCACCGGTGGTCACCCCGGCCCGCACGCACTCCAGGGTGGCCGGCATCAGGTTGGTGGTGGTCGCGGCGTCCGCGCGCAGCCGGGCCAGTGCCGCGTCGGCGGCGGCCGGGTCCCGTTCGGCCCGCCAGCGGCGTACGCCGTCAGCGGCGGCGGCCTCGACCGCGGGATCGACCTGCTCGACGGCTTCCGCACCGGCGATGGTCAGCGGGGAGGGTTCGGTCTCGGGGTACCGGTTGACCCCGACCACCACGTCGGCGCCGGACTCCATCCGACGACGGCGCTCGGCCAGCGAGCCGACGAGCGCGCTCTTGAGGTACCCGCCCTCCACGGCGCTGACCACACCGCCCAGCTCCAGCACCGTGTCCAGCTCGACCCGGGCACCGCTGACGATCTCGTCGACCAGCGCGGTCATCACGTGCGAGCCGGCGAAGAGGTCGGGATATTCGAGCAGGTCCGACTCGTACGCCAGGACCTGCTGCATCCGCAGCGACCACTGCTGGTCCCAGGGGCGGGGCAGGCCGAGCGCCTCGTTCCAGGCGGGCAACTGCACCGCGCGGGCCCGGGCGTCGCGGGACATCGTCACTCCGAGCATCTCCAGCACGATGCGCTGGATGTTGTTCTCCGGCTGCGCCTCGGTGAGACCGAGCGAGTTGACCTGCACGCCGTAGCGGAACCGCCGCTGCCTGGCCTCGGTGACCGCGTACCGGTCCCGGGTGATCTCGTCCCAGAGCACGCCGAACGCGCGCATCTTGGCGATCTCCTCGACGAAGCGCACACCCGCGTTGACGAAGAACGAGATCCGCTGCACCACGTCACCCATCCGCTCGGCCGGCACCTGGCCGGAGTCGCGGACCGCGTCGAGCACGGCGACGGCGGTGGCCAGTGCGAAGCCGACCTCCTGCACGGGCGTGGCGCCGGCCTCCTGGAGGTGGTACGAGCAGATGTTGACGGGGTTCCACTTCGGCATCGTCGTCAGCGTGTGGGCGATGACGTCGGCGGTGAGCCGCAGCGACGCGGCCGGCGGGAAGATGTACGTCCCCCGGGACAGGTATTCCTTGATGATGTCGTTCTGCGTCGTCCCGGAGAGCATGTCGGCGGTCCAGCCCTGCTCCATGGCGACCGTGCCGTAGAGGGAGAGCAGCCACATCGCCGGGGCGTTGATCGTCATCGAGGTGTTCATCTCGGCGAGCGGGAGGCCATCGAAGAGCGCCCGCATGTCGCCGAGGTGGGCCACCGGCACGCCGACCCGGCCGACCTCACCGGCCGCCAGCTCGTGGTCCGGGTCGTACCCGGTCTGGGTGGGCAGGTCGAAGGCGACCGAGAGGCCGGTCTGCCCCTTTGCCAGGTTGCGCCGGAAGAGGGCGTTGGTCGCGGTGGCCGACGAGTGGCCGGCGTAGGTGCGCATCACCCACGGGCGGTCCCGCTCCGGCAGACGCCCCGAAGATGCCGTCTCATCCATGGCTGGAGCTTAAGTTACCGTTCAGTAAAACGGGCTGTGGAAAACCACACAGGTAGATGTCGGAGACGTCCGGGCGTGAAGTGCCCGCAGTGGTGCACATCGCCATACCCCGGGGCACCGGGACGGCCAGGTCAGGGCGCACACTGGACGGCATGGATGACGAGCTGGCCATCTCCGTCCGAGGGCTGCGCAAGGCGTACGGCGACAACGTCGCGGTGGCGGGCGTGGATCTCGACGTCCGCCGCGGTGAGGTGTTCGCCCTGCTCGGCCCGAACGGCGCCGGCAAGACCACCACGGTGGAGATCCTGGAGGGTTACCGGCGCCGGGACGCCGGCGAGGTCAGCGTGCTCGGCACCGACCCGGCCCAGCCGGACGCCGACTGGCGCTCCCGCGTCGGCATCGTGCTCCAGGGCACCGGCGAGTTCGACGAGCTGACCGTGGCCGAGGTGATCCGACACTTCTCCGGCTTCTACCCCGACGCGGACGACCCGGACAAGGTGATCGAGCGGGTCGGGCTGGCCGGCAAGGCGAAGGCCCGTACGCACACCCTCTCCGGCGGGCAGAAGCGCCGCCTGGACGTGGCGCTGGGCATCATCGGCCGCCCCGAACTGCTCTTCCTCGACGAGCCGACCACCGGCTTCGACCCGGAGGCCCGCCGCGAGTTCTGGGAGCTGATCAGCGACCTCGCCGCCGCCGGCACCACCATCGTGCTGACCACCCACTACCTGGACGAGGCCGAGGCGCTCGCCGACCGGGTCGGTGTGATCGCCGATGGCCGGCTGGTCGAGGTGGCCGCCCCGAATCGGCTGGGCAATCGGCAGGAGGCGCTCGCGACAGTCTCCTGGCGTACCCCGGACGGGACGCTGGAGAGTGCGCAGAGCGCGACGCCGACGGCCCTGGTGGCCGACCTGGCCGCGCGCTACGGCGGCGAGGTCCCCGGGCTCACCGTGACCCGGCCGACCCTGGAGGACGTCTACCTCACGATGATCGGACACGCGCGATGACGACCACGACGAAGCCGGCGAGGCCGGCCGCCGCGAGCCGCGGCCGCCGGCCGGCCGCAGGCGCGCTCGCCCTGCGCCAGGGCCGGCTGGAGATCACCCAGTTCCTGCGCAGCCGGGAGTCCGTGGTCTTCACGATGGGCTTCCCCATCATCATGATCCTGATCTTCGCGTCGATCTTCGGCGGCACGATCGGTGGCGGGGTCAAGTTCACCCAATACTTCATCACCGGCATGATCGCGACCGGCCTGATGACGGTGAGCTTCCAGAACCTCGGCATCTGGATCCCGATCGAACGAGACCGGGGCGTGCTCAAACGCTACCGGGGCACGCCGATGCCGAAGTGGGTCTGGTTCGCCGGCAAGGTGATCATGGTGGTGGCGATCGGCATCGCCGAGACCGCGCTGCTGCTGGCCGTCGCGGTGGCGCTGTTCGACCTCGACCTGCCGGGTACGGCCGGGAAGTGGCTCACCTTCGGCTGGGTCGCCGTGCTCGGGGTGACCGCGTGCACGCTGTGCGGCATCGCGATCTCGTCGCTGGCCCGCACCGCCCGCAGCGGCTCGGCGGTGGTCACCCCGGTCGCTCTGGTGCTCCAGTTCATCTCCGGGGTGTTCTTCGTCTTCACCGACCTGCCCACCTGGATGCAGCAGGTCGCGGCGCTGTTCCCGCTCAAGTGGATGTGCCAGGGGCTGCGGTCGGTCTTCCTGCCCGAGAGCTTCGGCGCTCAGGAGCCGGGCGGCTCGTTCGAGCTGGGCCGGGTCGCGCTGGTGCTGGCCCTGTGGTGCGTGATCGGTGTGGTGCTCTGCCTGACCACCTTCCGGTGGACGACCAAGCGCGACGGCTGAGCGGTCGACCGGGGCGGGCAGCCGCCCCGGTCGCCGTGACTCAGTAGGTGTAGAAACCCTTGCCGGTCTTGCGGCCCAGGTCGCCAGCGGTGACCATCCGCTGGAGCAGCTCCGGCGGGAAGAACTTCTCGTCGGCCGTGTCGGTGTAGATGTTCTTCGAGGCGTGCAGCAGCACGTCCACGCCGGTCAGGTCGGTGGTGGCCAGCGGGCCCATCGCGTGCCCGAAGCCCAGACGGCAGGCCGTGTCCAGGTCCTCCGCGGACACCACACCGGACTCGACCAGCTTGACCGCCTCCATCACCAGGGCGGAGATCAACCGGGTCGTGACGAAACCGGCGATGTCCCGGTTGACCACCACCACCGTCTTGCCGATCTCCTCGGCGAAGGCTCGCGCGGTGTCCAGCGTGGCGTCGCTGGTCTTGTAGCCACGGACCAGCTCGCAGAGCTGCATCATCGGCACCGGGGAGAAGAAGTGGGTGCCGACGACCGCCTCGGGTCGCTCGGTCACCGCGGCGATCTGGGTGACCGGGATGGCCGAGGTGTTGGTGGCGAGCACCGCGTCCGACTTGCAGATCTTGTCCAGTGCGCGGAACACCTCGTGCTTGATCTCCAGCCGCTCGAAGACCGCCTCGACCACGATGTCCGCGTCCGCCGCCGCCTCCAGATCGGTGGTCGGGGTGATCCGGGCGAGGGTCGCCTCGACCTCGGACGCCTCGATCTTGCCCTTCTCGGCGAACTTCTCCAGGGACTTCCGAATGCCGCCGAGCCCTCGGGTGGTGGCCGCGTCGTCCAGGTCACGCAGCGTCACCTGCCAGCCCGCCTGCGCCGCCACCTGGGCGATGCCGGAGCCCATCAACCCCGCCCCGACGACCGCGAGTCGACCCGCCATCTGCTTCTCCCTCGCTGCGATTGAGTGCCTCACTGCACCCTAGTCGGCGAGCCTGAACGATGACTAAGCGCTCCACACGAAAGGATGTCGGGCGCTCACCGGCGCACCAGAGCGGCAACGCCGCGCCGGCCGGATCACCAGACCCCATGATCAGCGCGGCCACCACCGGACGCCCACGTCGTCCACGTCGTCCACGCCGTCCACGCCGTCCACGCCGTCCACGCCGTCCACGCCGTCCACGCGGCCGTCGAGCGGCGCCGCCACGGAGCAGGTGGACCGGAGAGCTGGCCTCAGATCTCCAGCGACGGTTCCTCCGGCGTGGTGCCCCGCTCGACCGCCACCCCGAGTGCGCGCAGGTCCGCCACGAAGTCCGGGTAGCCCCGGTCGACGTGGTGCACGTGGGAGACCTCGGTGACCCCGTGCGCGCACAACCCGGCGATGATCAGCCCCGCCCCGGCACGGATGTCGGTCGCCTGGACCGGGGCACCGGAGAGTCGATCCCGCCCACGGACCACCGCGTGGTGCCCATCGGTCTTGATGTCCGCGCCGAGCCGCATCATCTCGTTGGCGAACATGAACCGGCCGTCGAAGATGTTCTCGGTGATCAGGGAGGCACCGTCGCTGACCGCGGCCAGACCGATCGCCATCGGCAGCAGGTCGGTGGCGAAGCCGGGATACGGCAGCGTCACCACGTCCACCGCCCGGGGCCGGTCGTCCATCCGTACCCGAAAACCGTCCCCCCGGGTCTCCACCAGGCCGCCGGCCGCCACCACCTTGTCCAGCGCCACCTCCAGAAACGCCGGGTCCAACCCCGTCACCGTCACGTCCCCCCGGGTCATCGCCGCGCCGAACGCCCAGGTGCCGGCGACGATTCGGTCCCCCACCGTGGCGTGCCGCACCGGGCGCAGACCGGGCACCCCGGTGATCCGCAGCGTGGACGTGCCCGCGCCGGAAATCCGAGCCCCCATCTGGTTGAGCATCGTGCAGATGTCGACGATCTCCGGCTCCCGGGCCGCGTTGTCGATCGTCGTGACACCCTGGGCCAGCACCGCCGCCATCACCAGGTTCTCGGTCGCACCGACGCTGGGGAAGTCCAGCACGATGTCCGCGCCGTGCAGCCCGTGCGGGGCAGAGGCGATGACGAAACCGTGCTCACCGGAGATCTCCGCGCCCATCCGGGTCAGCCCGGAGACGTGCATGTCCAACCCACGTGACCCGATGGCGTCGCCGCCGGGATGGGCCACCCGCACGTACCCCCGGCGGGCCAACAGCGGGCCGAGCACACAGATCGACGCGCGCAACCGCCGGACCAGGTCGTAGTCGGCCTCCGCGCCAGGCTGCTCGGGCACGTCGATGGTCACCGAACGGGACCGGGCCACGCCCCCGCGGGCAACCATCGGGTCGACCGGGTCGTCCGCGTCGAACTGGACGTCGCAGCCCAGCCGGCGCAGCACCTCCCCCATGATCGCGATGTCGGTGATCCGCGGGACGTTCGTGATCACAGTGCGGCCCGGTGCGAGCAGCGCGGCGGCCATCAGCTTCAACGCCGAGTTCTTGGCGCCGACCACGTGCACGGTGCCGGCCAGTCGGGCGTCACCGTCGACCCGGATGACGTCCACATCGTTGACCGCCGGATCGCCGGCGTCGCCGGGACCCACCACCACCGGCCAACTGGCGGTGCTGTCCGGCCGCACCGGGATCGTCAGGTCGGGAATCCGTAGGCTGTGCGTCATGGCCGTCCACCTCACGCGCATCTACACCAAGGCCGGCGATGCCGGCATGACCAGGCTGAGCAACAACGAACAGGTGCCGAAGACCGATCCACGGATCGCCGCGTACGCGGATGTCGACGAGTGCAACGCGGCGATCGGCGTCGCGCTCGCCCTGGGCGGGCTCGACGAGGAACTGCGGGGCGTACTGGGGTCGGTGCAGAACGATCTGTTCGACGTCGGAGCCGACCTGTCCACTCCCGTCGAGCCGGAGCCGAAGTACCCGCCGCTCCGGGTGACCGAGGAGTACGTCGAGCGTCTGGAGGGCTGGTGCGACGAGTACAACGCACGCCTGACCAAGCTCAACTCCTTCATCCTCCCCGGCGGCACCGCGGGCGCGGCGCTGCTGCACGTGGCAAGGACCACTGCCCGGCGTGCGGAACGAGCGGCGTGGGCGCTGGTCAGCCACGATCCCGAACGGACCAGCCCGCTCCCGGCAAAGTATCTCAACCGGCTCTCCGATCTGCTCTTTATCCTGTCAAGAACGGCAAATCCGGCGGGAGATGTGCTATGGGTGCCGGGCGGCAAGCGCTGACCGTCGGCGCTCTGCACCACGTCAAGGTGTGCGTTCCCGATCTGGCCGCTGCCACGCGTAGTTGGGGTTGACTCCTAGGCGGCAGGCACCCTGAAGCGCGACCACCGAAAGGCGGCCCGGTCCTGCGCATGATCGACTCCATATCGCCGATGTGGCGGTGTCCGGCCGCTCGGATACCGCAACATCGCCGACCCCGTGTCGATCAAGCGCCCCGCCACCGAGAGGGCAAAACCGGCGCCCGGAGACGCCGCAATGTCGGTGATCTTGGCGTTGAGGTCGCAGAACCGCCCCCGGGAGAGACAAAACCGGCCCCGGGAGACACAAACCGACCGCAATCCGATAACGGCACACCTGAGAGAACCGCGCCGGAACGACGCACAGCACCCAACGAGGGCCCAGCCGCCAACCAGCGACGGCTAAGGCAGCCGGCACGGGACTGGCAAAGGCAGCCGGCAAAGGACCGGCTCAGGCAGCCGGCCAGTCCTGGGAGGCCACACGCGGCGAGACCGCCCCCGGAGGGGCGGCCTCGAGCCAGGAGAGGAAACCGGTCACGGTCGACCGCGCCATGGCGATCTCCACCGGTGCGTGGTGACTGGTACAGCGGAGGATCACCCAGTCGGCCGGCATGGAGAGCCGTTCCTGGCCCTCCGGCAGCCGGCGGCGCTCGACCGCGAGCCCCTTGCGGGAGAGCACCCGCTTGGGCCGGATCGCGAAGCTGAACATCCGGTACCAGCGCAGCTCGTCACCGGCGAACCGGCCGAAGCCGGGCGACCAGCCACGGCCGTCGAGCACGGTGGTGACTCGGACGCTCAGCCGGATGATGCCACCGCTGCGGGTGACCAGAGCTCGCCGGACGAAGAGGGTGAGAAGCGCGCCGAGGATGACGACGACGCCGACTCCGACTCCTTCGACGATCTCCATCCCCGGTGTGGCTCAGCGACTCTGCGCGGAGACCGGGGTTGCGCTCTCGGCAAGCACGATGACGCCGTTGGCGCTCACCGAGAGGAAGCCGCCGGCCACCTCGTAGGAGATCTGCTCACCGCCAGCCAGCTTGATCCGGACCTGGCCGGGCTCTGCGAGCTGGCCGAGCAGCGGCGCGTGCCCCGGCAGGACACCAAGCTCGCCTTCGGTCGTCCGCGCGACGACCATCTCGGCGTCACCGGACCAGACCTTCTCCTCGACGGCGACGAGCTCGACGTGAAGCTGCTGTGCCACGCTGTCTCCTTGCTGCGGCGATGGATTGCCGAAAGTCTAGCCTGACGCGTACGCGCTCCCAACGCGGGTGGGGAGAACCGCGTCACGACTACTTGGTCTTGTTGACGAATTCCGGATGCTCCAGCAGGAACGCGTCGAGCTGTTCGTTGTGCAGGGCGGTGAAGAAGTCCGGAACCCCCGGCGCGAACTGCTCACCCAGGTAGGCGCCCCTGCTGTTCTTGAGCTCACCACCGGAGAGTTTGATCATCTGGATGGTGTTGGGGCGGATGTCCTTCAGGGCGAGCCCGAAGTCGACCACGCTGCTGCCCCGACCGTTGAAGATCAGCGACTGGCCTGCGGCGCGGAGCACCTTGTCCAGCTTGAGCGGGTTGGCCACCACGTCCGCGCTGAACGCCTGGCCGACCATGGCCTTGACGAACTGCTGCTGGTGGCGCTGCCGGCCGTAGTCGGAGTCCGGAACACCGTTCTTCGGGTAACGCTGCCGGACGTAGTCCAGCGCCTGCCACCCGCTGAGGTGTTGGTTGCCCTTCTTGTAGACCGCCTGCGGGCCGACGTAGCCCTCGCCGTACGTCTTGCCCGGCCGCGGCTTGCCGTCCGGCTGCTTGTGCTCGGACTTCACTTCCCGTTCGACGTACATGTCGACGCCACCCATGGCGTCGACGATCTTCTGGAAGCCGGTGAAGTTGATGATCGCGCCGGCGTCGAACCGCTTGATGCCCGTCACGTTCTGCACCGTGGTGGCCAGCAACTCGAAGCCCCGCGCCGCGTCGGGGTTGGCTCCCGGCACCTTGCTGCCGAACGACATGGCTGCGTTGATCTTCGTGGTCTCGCCGGGGAAGTTGGCCTTCTTGAACGCCGGGATGTCGACGTAGAGGTCGCGGGGCACCGAGAAGAGGTAGGCCCGGTCCATCGACGCCGGCACGTGCAGCACCATGATCGAGTCAGCGAGCGGCGCCGCCGTCGGGGTACGCGGGTCGATGCCGACCAGCAGGATGTTGAGCGGGCCCTTGATGTCGCTCTTCTTCTCCTTGGCGCCCGCCGCCTGATCGCCGAACAGGTCAGCCTTGCCGACCGCACCCTCGTACCGGGCCATGAGCGCCTCGGTGCCGACAAGCACCGCCCCGCTGAGCACGGTCAGCACGGTGCCGAACACCGTGCAGAGCCTCGCCCAACGCGGCACGCCCCGCCAGATGGACGACTTGCGGCCACGCTTGCCGGCCTTACCCACGAGCAGCTCCGTTCGTCACGCCCACAGGGAGGAAGACGGGCGCACGTCGTCGAAAGGTTGCAAAGATCAACGCTCGTTCAGGTGAACGCGCGGAACGACCGTATCTCGGGTGGCTCGGCACTGACGACCGCGAGTAACGGACCGCGACGATGATAGGGCCTGAAGATGAACAAAAGACTGCCCCGGCATTGCCGGGGCAGTCTCTTTGTTTCGGTTCGAGTCAGGCCGTCAGGCCTTCATCAGCTCCGCAGCCTTGGCCTCGAGGTCCTCGAGACCGCCGCACATGAAGAACGCCTGCTCGGGGAAGTGATCGTACTCACCCTCGCTGATCTTGCGGAACGCCTCGATGGTCTCCTTGATCGGGACCGTCGAACCCGGCACGCCGGTGAACTGCTCCGCCGCGTAGGTGTTCTGTGACAGGAAGCGCTCGATCCGCCGGGCCCGGGCCACGGTGATCTTGTCTTCCTCGGAGAGCTCCTCGATACCGAGGATGGCGATGATGTCCTGCAGGTCCTTGTAGCGCTGCAGGATCCGCTTCACCTCGGTGGCGACCTGGAAGTGCTCCTGGCCGACGAACTCCGGGGCGAGGATCCGGGACGAGGACGCCAGCGGGTCCACGGCCGGGTAGATGCCCTTGTCGGAGATCGACCGCTCCAGGTTGGTGGTCGCGTCCAGGTGGGCGAACGTGGTGGCCGGGGCGGGGTCGGTGTAGTCGTCCGCCGGCACGTAGATCGCCTGCATCGAGGTGATGGCCTGGCCCCGGACGGAGGTGATCCGCTCCTGGAGCTCGCCCATCTCGTCGGCCAGGGTCGGCTGGTAACCCACGGCGCTCGGCATACGGCCGAGCAGGGTGGAGACCTCCGAGCCGGCCTGGGTGAAGCGGAAGATGTTGTCGATGAAGAGCAGCACCTCCTGCTTCTTCACGTCGCGGAAGTACTCCGCCATGGTCAGCGCCGACAGGGCGACGCGCAGCCGGGTGCCCGGCGGCTCGTCCATCTGGCCGTAGACCAGCGCGGTCTTGTCGATGACGCCGGACTCGGTCATCTCGGCGATGAGGTCGTTGCCCTCACGGGTGCGCTCACCCACGCCGGCGAACACCGAGGTACCACCGAAGTTGCGGGCCACTCGGGTGATCATCTCCTGGATGAGCACCGTCTTGCCCACACCCGCGCCGCCGAACAGGCCGATCTTGCCGCCCTTGACGTACGGGGCGAGCAGGTCGATGACCTTGATGCCGGTCTCCAGCATCTCCGTCTTCGGCTCCAGGTCCGCGAAGGCCGGGGCCTTGCGGTGGATACCCCAGCGGGCATCCGGGGTCAGGGTCTCGCCCTCCTTGAGGTTGAGCACCTCACCGATGGCGTTGAACACGTGGCCCTTGACCGCGTCGCCCACCGGCACGCTGATCGGCTCGCCCAGGTCGCGCACCGTCGCCCCGCGAACCAGACCGTCGGTCGGCTGCATCGAGATGGCACGGACCAGGTTGTCGCCCAGGTGCTGGGCAACCTCCAGGGTCAGCGTCTTCTCACCACCGGACAGGTTCACGTCGACGTTCAGGGCGTTGAACAGGGCCGGCATGGCGTCGCGCGGGAACTCGGCGTCGACGACCGGGCCGATGACCCGGACCACGCGACCCGTGGCCGTCTTGGTCTCTACTGGTGCAGTCATCACACTTCACTTCCCGACGCGGCCAGCGCGTTGGCGCCGCCGACGATCTCGCTGATCTCCTGGGTGATCCCGGCCTGCCGGGCCGAGTTCATCTCACGCGTGTACTTCTCGATCATCTCTTCGGCGTTGTCGGTGGCGCTCTTCATCGCCCGCCGACGTGCCGCCGACTCACTCGCCGCCGACTCGATCAACGCCGCGTAGATCCGCGTGTTGATGTACCTCGGCAGGAGCGCGTCGAGCAGCGCCTCCGCCTCCGGCTCGAACTCGTACGCCGGCAGCAGCCCCTCGGAGCGCGGCCGGTCCTCCACCTGCATCGGACCGATCACCTTGGTGACCGGGTTCTGCGTCATCAGCGAGTGGAACTCGGTGTAGACGATGTGCAACTCGTCGACGCCGAGCACCCCGTCGGCTCCGGCGTTGCCGTCGGTGTCGTCCGCACCGGCCGTGAACGCCTTGATCAGCGTCTCACCGACGGTACGGGCGTCCTCGAACGACGGCTGCTCGCTGAAGCCGGTCCAGTTCGCCTCCATCGGCCGGTTGCGGAACCGGTAGAACCCGACGCCCTTACGCCCGATCACGTAGAGCACCGGCTCCTTGCCGTCCGCCTTGAGCCGTGCGATCAGCGACTCCGCCATCCTGATCGCGTTGGAGCTGTAGCCGCCGGCCAGACCACGGTCACTGGTGACCAGCAGGACGCCCGCCCGCCGCACCCGCTCGCGCGGGGTGAGCAGCGGGTGGTCGATCCGCGCGTTGGACGCCAGCGCCGTGAGCACACCGGTGATGGCCTGGGCGTAGGGCAGGGACGCCTGCACCCGGGCCTGAGCCTTGGCGATCCGGCTCGTCGCCACGAGCTCCATCGCCTTGGTGATCTTCTTCATCGACTTCGCCGAGCGGATCCGTTGACGAAGAACGCGTACCTGGGCGGCCATCAGATCAGCTCTCGGCCGGGCGGTCGGTCGCGCTGTCGCGGAAGCGGGTCACCGTCTCGCGGTTCTCGTCACCCTCCAGCGGCTCGGCCGGGGCGTCGTTGACCTGACGCTCGTCGGCCTTGCCGAGGAAGACCTGCTTGAACTCGGTGACCGCGGCGTCCAGCGAGCCGACGATGTCGTCGCCCCACTGGTTGTCGGCGATCCCGGCCAGCACGCCCTGGTGCTTGTGCCGCAGGTACTGGAGGAACTCCGCCTCGAAGCGACGAACGTCGCCTACCGGAATGTCGTCCAGCTTGCCCTCGACACCGGCCCAGACCGAGACGACCTCCTCCTGCACCGGGAACGGCGAGTAGTTCGGCTGCTTGAGCAGCTCCACCAGGCGGGAACCGCGGTTCAGCTGGTTCTGGGAGGCCCGGTCCAGGTCCGAGGCGAAGGCGGCGAACGCCTCCAGCTCGCGGTACTGCGCGAGGTTGAGCCGCAGCGAACCGGCGACCTTGCGCATCGGCTTCACCTGCGCGGCGCCACCGACCCGGGAGACCGAGGTGCCGACGTTGATCGCCGGACGGACGCCCTGGTTGAACAGGTCCGTCTCCAGGAAGATCTGGCCGTCGGTGATCGAGATGACGTTGGTCGGGATGAAGGCCGAGATGTCGTTGGCCTTCGTCTCGATGATCGGCAGACCGGTCATCGAGCCGCCACCCAGCTCGTCGGAGAGCTTCGCGCAACGCTCCAGCAGGCGGGAGTGCAGGTAGAAGACGTCACCCGGGTACGCCTCACGGCCCGGCGGGCGACGCAGCAGCAGCGACACGGCCCGGTACGCCTCGGCCTGCTTGCTCAGGTCGTCGAAGACGATCAGGACGTGCTTGCCGCCGTACATCCAGTGCTGCCCGATGGACGAGCCGGTGTACGGGGCGAGGTACTTGAAGCCGGCCGGGTCGGACGCCGGGGAGGCCACGATGGTCGTGTACTCCATCGCGCCGGCCTCTTCCAGCTGGCCCTTGATCGAGGCGATCGTGGAGGCCTTCTGGCCGATGGCGACGTAGATGCAGCGGACCTGCTTCTTCGGGTCGCCGGTGCGCCAGTTGTCCCGCTGGTTGAGGATCGCGTCCAGGGCGACAGTGGTCTTACCGGTCTTGCGGTCACCGATGATCAGCTGCCGCTGGCCCCGACCGATCGGCGTCATCGCGTCGATCGCCTTGATGCCGGTCTGCAGCGGCTCGAACACCGACTGGCGGGACATCACGTTCGGAGCCTGCAGCTCCAGCTCGCGGAAGCCCTCGTTGGCGATGTCACCGAGCCCGTCGATCGGCTGGCCGAGCGCGTCGACCACACGGCCGAGGAAGGCGTCGCCGACCGGAACGGAGAGAACCCGCTCGGTGCGCTTGACGCGCTGCCCCTCCTCCAACTTGGCGGAGTCACCGAGAACGACGACACCGATCTCCCGGACGTCGAGGTTCAACGCCACGCCGAGCGTGCCGTCCTCGAACTCCAGGAGCTCGTTGGTCATGGTCGAGGGCAGGCCCTCGACGTGGGCGATACCGTCACCGGTGTCGGCGACGGTGCCGACCTCCTCGCGGGAGACGTCGGACGAGTAGGAAGAGACGTAGCGCTCCAGGGCGCCGCGGATCTCCTCCGTCGAGATGGTCAGCTCGGCCATCCTCTGCTTCCTTAAAATTCAGGGGCCCGGGATACCTAGTACCGACCGGTCCGAATGGCGTCTGTCAATCCGGGCGCTGCACGGCAGGACCGCCGCAACGCTGGGCGGCGGGAGCCGCTCAGCCGTTGGACGGCGAAGCTGTTCAGCGCTTCGCGAGCGCGTTGCGGGTCTCGTTGAGGCGGCGCAGGATGGTGCCGTCGTACAGGTCGGAGCCGACCCGCACGCTCACGCCACCCAGGACGTGGGGGTCGACCGTCTGCTTGACGGAGACCTCTCGACCGTATATCGCGGTGAGGCTCGCACCCAGCCGGCGCTCGTCGGAGTCACTCAACGGTGCCGCGACGGTCACGTACGCCACCTGCCGGTCACGTCGATCGGCGGCGAGCTCCACCAGCCGGGTGAGCGCGCCGGTGAAGGAGCGCCCTCCGAAGCCGCCAAGCGCCACCTCGACGAGGCGGACGGTGACCGGGCGAGCCTTGGCGGCGAGCAGCTCGCGGGCCAGCGTGGCCCGCTGCTCGACCGGGGCGACCGGGTCGGCCAGCGTGTTGCTCAGCGCCGACTGACCGGCCACGACCTGACCGAAGCGGAACAGCTCGTCCTCGACCTCGCCCAGCTCGCCAGCGGTGTCGGCGCTGGCGAGCAGCGCCTCCACGCCGAGGCGCTCGGCGCCGTCGAGCAACTCCGACGGTGCCGACCAGCGGCCGGACACCAGCACCACGAGCAGGTCGAGCGCGTCGGAGCCGATCCGTCCGCCCAGCATGTCGCCGAGCAGGGCACCGCGGTCCGCGCCGGAACGAGCCGGCTCGGACAGTGCCCGGCGCAGCCGCGGCTCACGCCGCAGCAGGGCCGCCACGGAGAGGATGGCGTCGGCGGTGGAGGTCACCGCCGACGGCTCCGCGCCGCGGACGTACGCGTCGAGGCGCTCGGCCGCGACCTTGTACGACTCCCGGCTGGCGGCCTGCATCAGCGGGCCCCCGTGCTCTCGAGATCGCTCAGGAACCGGTCGACGGTGCCCTTGCGACGTGCCTCGTCGGCCAGCGACTCGCCAACGATCTTGCTGGCCAGGTCCACCGCGATCGTGCCGACCTCCGCGCGCAGCTCGCGCACGATGGTGGCCCGCTCGGCGGCGAGCGCGTCCTTGCCAGCCTGGATGACCCGGTCGGACTCTTCTCGCGCCTTGGCGAGGATGTCCTGGCGGATGCCCTCGGCGTCGGCCCGCGCGTCGTCACGGATCTTGGCGGCGTCGGTCCGGGCCTCAGCGAGCTGGGCACGGTACTGCTCGAGCAGCTGGTTCGCCTCGGCCTGAGCGGCCTCGGCGCGCTTGATGCCGCCCTCGATCGCGTCGACCCGAGCCTGGAACGTCTGCTCCATGCGCGGGAAGACGAACTTCATCAGCACGAAGCAGAGCACGGCGAAGGCGACCGTGCCAACCACGATCTCCTGCCAGATCGGAATGATCGGGTTGTGGTCTGACTCACCACCCTCGGCGGCGAGGAGGAACAACATGGGTGACCTCCCGGTCGGAAGGGGCGGGATCAGCCGGCCCAGATGAAGCCGAAGGCGATGCCGAACAGCGCGAGCGCCTCGATGACGGCGAAGCCGATCCAGACGTACGGCAGGGTCATGCGCGACGACTCGGGCTGCCGGGCGGTCGACTGGATGTAGGCGGCGAAGACCAGGCCAACGCCGATGCCCGGGCCGATGGCCGCGAGGCCGTAGCCGATGGCGGCGGTGCTGCCCTCTACCGCGGCGACGTAATCCATTAGTGGTTCCTCCTGGTTATCACGCGTGACTCTCACGCGGGACGACAACGGGTTGGTGCGTGGATCAGTGCTCTTCGGCGAGCGCGCCCTGGATGTAGCTGGCGCTCAGTACCGTGAAGACGTAAGCCTGCAGGACGATGACCAGCGCCTCGAGAAGGGTCAGCGCCACGGTCATCACCCAGGAGACCACCGAGACCGGCGCCAGCCAGGCGTTGGCGTTGAGCATCGCGAAGCCGCCGAGCGTGAAGACCAGCAGGAGCATGTGGCCGGCGAACATGTTCGCGAAGAGACGAACGGCCAGCGAGAACGGCCGGATGATGAAGGTCGAGAACGCCTCGATCGGGATCAGCAGCGGCAGGATGTACCACGGTGCCGGCGGGATCAGAGCGTGCTTGAAGTATTTGCCGAAGCCGTGGTGCCGGATGCCGATGTAGTTGAACAGCACGTAGCTGATCACCGCGAGGATCGCCGGGAAGGCGATGTGCGAGTTCGGCGAGATCTGGAAGAACGGGATGATCGCGAACGAGTTCGTCAGCAGCACGAAGCAGAAGAGCGTCGTGAAGTAGGGAGCGAACCGCACACCCTGGTGCCCGATCATGTCGACCGAGATGTTGTTGCGCACGAAGCCGTAGATCGACTCGGCGAGCCACTGCTTCTTGGTCGGCACCAACTGCGGCTTCCGGTAGGTCGCCAGGAAGAAGATGATCAGGACGCCGACCGCGATCCAGACCATCAACGTGAACTTGGTGAACCAGGGAGCGTTCTCCGCGCCCCAGGGCAGGATGGCGGGCAGGTAGAAGTCGTCCACACTGGGTGGGAATGCCGCCTG
Organism: Micromonospora arborensis; assembly: GCF_003205615.1. GTDB lineage: Bacteria > Actinomycetota > Actinomycetes > Mycobacteriales > Micromonosporaceae > Micromonospora > Micromonospora arborensis. The sequence goes on from NZ_PYBV01000001.1 coordinate 132,395, forward strand.
GCCTGCTGCCAGAACGTTCGCCTGTCCGAACACCGTGTCCCTTCCTAAGTAGGCGTGCCGAGTCGGCGGATGACCAGGATGACTCCCCCGGCCATGCCGAGCACGACGCCGATCCCGGTGGCGACGCCACCGGTATCGAGCCACTGGTCGACCAGCCAGCCGATGAAACCCCACACGAGCATGCCTCCGACGAGGTAGCTGAGCGCGGTCCAACCCTGACCGGCGCCGGACGGATAGTCGTCCGGTTCACCGGCGGGACGGGGGGTTTGGTCATCAGCCATGACGGGGCGAACGATATCAGCCGGGGAGACGAGGCTGTGCCTCACCCCCCGCACAACCGTCGTTGTGTGGGCTTCTCGTGGGCGCCGTCGTCTGTGGGCACGGTACTCCCCTTCCGCCCGTCGGAAAATGACCGGAGGCCGACACGTTTCCGCGCGTCCGATAGTTGGGACGACGGGCCGATCGGCAGGTCAGCTGCCCGATCGACGAGCGTGCACCGTGGTCAGCCACCAGAGGTGCACCGCAGTCCACACTGCCACCCCGGCGACGATGCCGAGGCAGAGCGGGATCAACCCGGGCCAACCGGTCGACGCCACCGCCACCAGCACCCCACCCAGCAGGCTGAACTTCAGCACGTACAGGCCCAGCCCGAGCGGCAGCAGCAACTGCGGATTGACCTGGTCGGCCCGGGCCAGCACCACCGTGGTCAGCGTGTAGCTGAGCACCGTGACGCCCACGCCGGCCGCCGCGCCGAGCGCGGCCGTCGCGCCGCCGGTCGCCGCGCCCACCACCGCGGCGACCACGGCCAGCGCCGCCGACGCCGCCAGCAACACCGGCAGGTGCCGCAACCGCCAACGCCGGTCGGCGCCGGGCTCGACCACCCCGGGCTCAGCCACGGGGGTACGCCGGAAACGCCGCGACCAGCTCGGCCACCTCGGCACCGACCCGGGTCAGCTCGTCGGCGCCGCCCGGCGCTCCGGGATCGGTGCGCACCGCGCGGGCGATAAGCGTGGCCACCTGCCGCAACTCCCCCTCCCGCATCCCCTGGGTGGTGACGCTCGGGGTGCCCACCCGCAGACCGGAGGCCACCATCGGCGGCTGCGGGTCGTACGGGATGGCGTTCTTGTTCAGGGTGATCGACGCGGCGTCGCAGCGTCGTTCGGCCTCGGCGCCGGTCACCCCCAGCTCCCGCAGGTCGATCAGGGCAAGGTGGGTGTCGGTGCCACCGGACACTGGGCGCATCCCCTCGTCGGCCAGCCCGGCGGCGAGCGCCTGGGCGTTGCTGACCACCTGCCTGGTGTAGGTCTGAAATTCGGGCTGGGCGGCCTCGCGCAGCGCGACCGCCTTGGCCGCGACCGCGTGCATCAGCGGGCCGCCCTGAGTGAACGGGAAGACCGCCTTGTCGATCCGCTGGGCCAGCGACTCACGGCAGAGGATCATGCCGCCGCGCGGGCCGCGCAGCACCTTGTGCGTGGTGGCGCAGACGACGTCCGCGTACGGCACCGGGGACGGGATCGCCCGGCCGGCGACCAGGCCGATGAAGTGCGCCGCGTCCACCATCAGGTACGCGCCGACCTCATCGGCGATCTCCCGGAACCGGGCGAAGTCGATCAGCCGGGGGTACGCGGTGGCGCCACAAATGATCAGCTTGGGGCGGTGCGCCCGAGCCAGGTCGCGTACCTCGTCGTAGTCGATCAACTCGGTGTCCGGGCGGACCGGGTAACCGACCGGATGGAACCACTTGCCGGAGAAGTTCACCCGGCTGCCGTGGGTGAGGTGCCCACCGTGCGGCAGATCCATCGCCAACACCGTATCTCCCGGCTGCACCAGCGCGGCGTACGCGGCCAGGTTGGCGCTCGCTCCGGAGTGCGGCTGGAGGTTGGCGTGCTCGGCGCCGAAGAGTTCCTTGGCCCGGGCGATGCCGATCTCCTCGGCCCGGTCCACCTCGGCGCAGCCGCCGTAGTACCGCCGGCCCGGGTAGCCCTCGGCGTACTTGTTGGTCAGCGTCGAACCGAGCGCGGCCAGCACCGCCGGCGAGGTCAGGTTTTCGCTGGCGATGAGCTGCAGGCCACCCCGCAACCGGTCCAGCTCGCCGAGGACGACCCCGGCGATCTCCGGGTCGGTGGCCCTGAGCTGCGCGAAATCCGGCCCCCAGAAGGTGCTCGTCTCGGTCTCCACAGCGAACGAGTCTAGGGGGCCGCACACTGGGACCTGTGAGATGCCTCGTCACCGGAGCCACCGGATACATCGGCGGGCGGCTGACGCCGCTGCTGCTCGCCGAGGGGCACACCGTTCGCTGCCTGGCCCGCAAGGCGGTGCGGCTGCGCGACGTGCCCTGGGCCTCGGCGGCCGAGATCGTCGAGGGCGACCTGAGCCGACCGGAGACGCTGCCCGCCGCCTTCGCCGACGTGGACGTCGCGTACTTCCTGGTGCATTCACTGGGCCGGCCCGACTTCGAGGCGGCCGACCGGACGGCGGCGACCAACTTCGCGGCGGCGGCCCGCGCGGCCGGCGTACGCCGGCTCGTCTACCTGGGCGGTCCGCTGCCGGCGACCGACGCGGTCCCCTCGCCGCACCTGCGCTCCCGGGCCGAGGTGGGGCGGATCCTCCTGGCCAGCGGGGTGCCCACGGCGGTGCTCCGGGCCGCAGTGATCATCGGTTCCGGTTCGGCGTCGTTCGAGATGCTGCGGTACCTGACCGAGCGCCTGCCCGCCATGATCACGCCGCGTTGGGTCCGCAACCGGATCCAGCCGATCGCCGTCCGCGACGTGCTGAGCTACCTGGTCGGCTGCACCGCGCTGCCGTCGGACGTCAACCGGGGCTTCGACATCGGCGGGCCGGACGTGCTCACCTTCCGCGAGATGATGCAGCGCTACGCCCGGGTGGCCGGGCTGCACCGGCGGATCATCGTGCCGGTCCGGGCGCTCACCCCGTCGCTCTCCTCGCACTGGGTCGGCCTGATCACCCCGGTACCGAACGCGATCGCCCGCCCGCTGGTGGAGAGCCTGATCCAGGAGGCGGTCGCGCACGAACACGACATCGCCCGGTACGTACCCGACCCGCGGGGCGGGCTGACCGGCTTCGACGACGCGGTGGCGCTGGCGCTGGCCAAGGTCCGGGACGCCCAGGTGGAGACCCGCTGGTCGAACGCGAGCGGCCCGGACGCGCCCGCCGAGCCGCTGCCCACCGACCCGGTGTGGTCCGGTGGCACCGCCTACACCGACGTCCGGGAACGGGCGGTGGACGCCTCGCCGACGGCGCTCTGGCGAATCATCGAGGGCGTCGGCGGCGAACACGGCTGGTACTCGTTCCCGCTCGCCTGGTCGATCCGTGGCTGGCTGGACCGCCTGGTCGGCGGGGTCGGGCTGCGCCGGGGCCGACGCGACCCGCACCACCTCCAGGTCGGCGAGGCGCTGGACTTCTGGCGGGTCGAGGAGATCATTCCCGGTGAGCTGCTGCGCCTGCGCGCCGAGATGCGACTGCCCGGCCGGGCCTGGCTGGAGATGCGGGCACTGCCGGCCGACGACGGCCGCAGCCGCTACCAGCAACGCGCGGTCTTCCTGCCCCGGGGCCTGCCGGGGCACGCCTACTGGAAGTCGGTGGCCCCGTTCCACACGGTGGTCTTCGGCGGAATGGCCCGCAACATCGCCCGCAACGCCGAACAAACCCCCTAACCCCGCCCCCGTCCCCCGTCCCCCG
>NZ_PYBV01000001.1:136354-235382 GCF_003205615.1 Micromonospora arborensis
GGGTGGGGGCGGGGTGGGGGGTTAGTTGCCGGTGCGGGCTCCGGTGACCTGGAAGGCGGTTCGTTCGCTCGGCGGGACGAAGTCCCGTACCGGTTGGTCGCGCAGGGCGACGGCGAGCACCTCGCCGACCGCGTCCACCATCCGGGCCTGCACCGCCTGACCGACCGCGTCCCGCGGATTGTCCGGGTTCGCCGCCATCGAGGCGACCGCGAGCTGCGGTGTGAACGCCACGACCGTCTCCGTCTCGTACCGTTCCGAACTGCCGGTCTTGCCCGCCACCGGACGGCCGAGCTTCGCTCGCAGACCGGGTGCGGTGGCACCGTCGCACCGCCCGTACATCGACTGGTCGCCGACCGGGCAGCGGGCCGCGTCGGTGGCTGCCCGCGCCACGTCGGCGTCGAGCACCTGTCGGCAGTCCGGCTTGGCGGCGTCGACCGGCCGCCCGCCCGCGTCGGTGATCGAGACCACCGGCAGCGGCGCGCACCAGGTCCCCTCGGCCGCCACCGTGGCGTACGCGGTGGCCAGGTCGAGCGGCGTGGTCGCGGCCACGCCCAGGGTGAACGGACCCCAGTTGTTCGCGCCGTAGCGGGCCAGCCGTGCGTCGGACTCGGCCCGCAGCACGATGCCGAGCCGCTCGGCCATCTCCACCACCCGGTCGGCGCCGACCTTCTCGGTGAGCCAGGCGAAGTACGTGTTCACCGACCGGCCGAACGCGCTCCACATGGTGCGGGGGCCGTCCATCGACGACGGGCTGGAGTTCGCCGGACACCAGCGACCATCGCAACTCGCCTCCCCGGTCACCGGGAAGCGGGTGAGCAGTTGGGTGGGGGCCACGAAATCGGTCGACAGCGGCAGACCGGCCTCCAGCGCGGCAAGCATGGTGAAGAGCTTGAACGTCGAGCCGCCCTGGTACCCCTCGATCGCACCGCCGCCGGCGACCAACTGGTTGACCGTGTTCGGGTGGTTCTTCGACCCGACCGGGTTGTCCTGCACGCTGTAGTTGCGATTGACCGACATCGCCAGCACCCGACCGGTGCCCGGTTGCACCACCGCGGTCGGCACCGCCTCGGCATTCGTCGGCCGGTAGATCTTCAGGACCTGCTCGGTGGTGGCCCGCTGCACCCCGGGGTCCAGCGACGACACGATGGAGAACCCGCCCCGGCGCAGTGTGCGCTGCCGCTCGTCGGCGCTCGCGCCGAAGGCGGCCTGGTCGCTCCACCAACGGGTGAACCAGTCGCAGAAGAAGCCCCAGTCGTTGTGCGTCTCGGGCACCGCCGTGCAGTCGTTCGGGGTCTCGCTGGGCCGTAGCTGCAACGGTTCGGCCCGCGCCGCCGCAGCCGCGTCCGCCGGCACCTGCCCCGACTCCACCAGCCGCTCCAACACGTACGACCGCCGCTGCAGCGCGCTGTCGGCGTCGCCGTTGATCGGGTCGTCGCTGTCCGGAGACCGGACCAGACCGGCCAGCAGTGCCGCCTGGGCCAGGGTCAGCTCGGCCGGGGCCCGGGAGAAGTAGCGCTTGCTGGCCGCCGCGATGCCGTACGCCCCGGCGCCGAAGTAGGCGATGTTGAGGTAGCGGGTGAGGATCTCCTCCTTGTCGAGTTCGCGCTCCAACGCGAGCGCGTACCGCATCTCCTGGAGTTTGCGGGCGGTGCTGATCTCGGTGGCCGCCACCCGCTGCGCCTCGGTCAGCCGGGGGTCGCTGCTCAGCACGTTGCGGACGTACTGCATGGTCAGCGTGGAGGCGCCCTGCCGGGTCTGGCCGTCGCGCTTGTTGACGGTGAACGCGCGCACGACGCCCCGCAGGTCGACCCCACTGTGCTGGTAGAACCGGACGTCCTCGGCGGCCACGATCGCCTGGCGCATCACCGGGGCCACCTCGTGCAGCGGCACGTCCACCCGGTCCTCCTGGTAGAAGGAGGTGATCAGGGTGGTGCCGTCGTTGGCGTAGAGGTTGGAGCGCTGGGCGGTCGGCGGCGTGCGGAGCGTGTTCGGCAGCTCCGAGTACGGCGTGGACAGGGCGCTGAAGCCGATCCCGAAGACCAGGGCCACCGGCAGGGCGGCCGCGGCCAGCACCAACCCGGCCAGCACTCCGGCGATCAGCACGGTGAGCAGTTTGTCGAGATAGGCCCGGATCATCAGCTCTCCCCGCAGGAGCCGGTCACGCTAGGACCCGTTCAGAATGACCCGGAACGCCCCTTTCGCCCCGGGTTTTCCCCAAACCCGGAGGAAACTCGCACCGCGCTCAGGGCAGCAGCGCGCCGGCCAGCGGGTGGACCGTCTCCTCGATCTCGTCGGCGACCCGGCTGAAGCACTGGTCACCGCGACCCCACGGGTCGTCCAGATCGTCCGTCGGCAGCGCCGAGGCGCCCAACCGGGCATCGTGAGCCGCCGCCACCAGGGCCACGCCCCGGGCGTACACGGCCTCCGGGGTGGCGTCGCCCGGCGGCAACGCGGCGGCGTCCACCGCGGCCAGCAGCCGGCCGAACTCACCCAGCACGAACGTGCGGGCCGCCGCGTCCGGCCGCAGCGCCACCACGTACTCCTGCTGATCGGCCGTCGCGGTCAGGACCAGGTCGGCGGCGTCGATGTGGTCCGAGCGCAGCTTGCGCGCGGCGAACCCCTCGACGTCCCCACCACGGCCGACGACCTGCCGGGCCGCCGGCGGGTTCATCTCCTCACCCGCGTGCCAACCACCCGTGCCGGCACTGTGGCTGTACACCAACTCGTCGGCCCCGGCCGGGTCCTGCGCACGCCGCGTCAACCGCTCCCGCACCGCGAGGGCCAGCAACCGCTCCGCCATCGGCGAGCGGCAGATGTTGCCCATGCAGACGTGCAGGACCGTGAACGGGGGCACTCAGACCGCCCGAATGTCGACGAGATCCGGCACGACGTCGCGCAGTTTCTCCAACGGGATCGCCCCGGCCCGCAGCAACTGCGGCACCTCACCGGTCAGATCCACGATCGTGCTGGGCACCGGGTCCGGGCAGGGCCCGGCCTCCAGGTACGCCCGCACCGAGTAGCTGAGCTGGTCGCGCGCCTCCTCGGCGGTCACCGCGGCGGGCTGGCCGGTCTTGTTGGCCGACGAGACCGCCATCGGGCCGGTCTCACGCAGCACCTCCAGCGCCACCGGGTGCAGCGGCATCCGCACCGCCACCGTCCCCGTCTTGTCGCCCAGGTCCCACTGCAGGCTCGGCGAGTGCTCGACCACGATCGTCAACGCACCCGGCCAGAACGCCTCCACCAGGTCCCGTGCGGCCGTGGGCAACGAGAAGACCAGGCCGTCCAGGGTGTGTCGGGAACCGATCAACACCGGCGGCGGCATCTGCCGACCCCGGCCCTTCGCGTCCAGCAGCGCCTTGACCGCGTACGGGGTGAACGCGTCCGCGCCGATCCCATACACGGTGTCCGTCGGGAGAACGACCAGCTCGCCGTTCTTGACCGCCTCGATCGCCGCAGCGATGCCGCGGTCCCGATCGGCGGGCGACCGGCAGTCGTAGAGCATCACGAGGAGTCAGTCTGCCACGCCACCCCGATCGGGGCGTGCTGGCCGTCCGCCCGTCGGGACGCGGTGGCATAGCGGGGGCGTCCGGTGAGGTCCAGATGCTCCGTGACGGTGCTGAACCCACCGTCCTCGGCGAGCAGCCCGGGCACCGCCGCACCATGGGTGTCGTCGTGCTCGACCCCGACGACGCCGCCCGGGCGCAGCAGCGCCGCCGCCCGGGTGACGACCGGCCGGATCACCGCCAGACCGTCCGCGCCACCGAAGACCGCCTCGGCCGGGTCGTGCCCCGCCACCTCCGGCGGGACCACCACATCGTCCGGCACGTACGGCGGGTTGCAGAGCAGCACGTCCACCGAGCCCACCAGCTCCGCCAGCAGGTCCGGCGCGGTCACGTCGGCCTCGACCACCTCGATCGGCCGGTCCCCCGCCCCGGCCCGCTCCGCGGCGTTGCGCCGCAACCAGGCCAGCGCCTCCGGGGACCGCTCCACCGCGATCACCCGCGCCCCCGGCAGCTCCTGAGCCACCGCGAGCGCGATCGCGCCCGAGCCGCTGCAGAGGTCGACCACCACCGGGTCGAGCCGGCCCCGGGCCTGCTCGACGCCCCAGCCGGCCAGCAGCTCGGTCTCCGGCCGGGGCACGAACACACCCGGGCCGACCGACAGCTCAAGGTGCCGGAACCCGGCCCGACCGGTCAGGTGCTGCAACGGCTCACGCGCGGCCCGACGGCGGATCAGGCCGTCGAGCCGCGCCACCTGCCCGGTGGTGAGGTCGTCGGCGAGCGCCAGCCGGCCCCGGGGCACCCCCAGCACGTACGCGGTCAACAACTCGGCCTCCACCCGGGCCGAGCCGACCCCGGCGGCGGCGAGCACACGGGCCGCTCGGGCCACCGCGGCGGACGGGCGGACGGGGCCTGTCCCTTCGGGGGGGTGTTGCGGCAGAGTGGTCACGCGATAATCATGATGCGTCGCGGGCCACGCGACTAACGGGTGCGCCGCGGCGCACACGACAGGAGGTTGGCGGGTGGGCTGGCTCGACCGGGTCGGTGACCAGGTTGATGCCCTGACGCGCGCCCGTGCGTTGCAGGAGGCCAGTCGGTCAGCGGAGTCGTACGTCCTGCTGGAGCGTGTGATCCGCACCACGACCGACCCGGCGGCCCGAGCCGACGCGTTGGTGCAGCGCCTCTCCGCGCTGATCAATCTCGGTCGGACCGCGGAGTTCACCAGGGCCATCGAGGAAGCCTCGGCGGCGGTACGCGACCTCGCCGAGCCGTACCTGCACGGGCACCTCAACGCACTCGCCGCGCTCGCCGCCCACCACCAGGGGGCACTGGACCGCTGCGTCACGCACCTCGTCCGAGCCGCCCGGGCGCTGGGCGCTGTCGAAGACCCGGACCGGGACACCGCCTGGGGCTGGCACGACCTGGCCATGGCCTACAGCTACCTCAGCTTCCACGGGTACGCCCTGGGCGCCATCGAGCGAGCCCGGCAACTCGGGCTCACCGCCGGGATCCCGGAGGAGACGTTCGCCGCGCCGGGCATCCGACTGCGCAACGCCGTGGCACTCGACCACAACGGCGACAGCGACGGCTGCCTGCGGGTGCTCCGGGACGTGGCCGCCGACCTGGCCCGCTTCGTACGCACCGGGCGCGCCGATCAGCTGCGCCCGAGCAGCCTCGCCGCGTACGGCTACGCGGCGGCCCGACAGGCCGCGCTCGGCGACCAGGTGGAGACCGACGGGGACGCCGAAACGGCCCGCCTGATCAGCCACGGTGGGGACAGCGCCCGAGCCCGCGACATGCGTCAGCTTGGCCAGGTGTGTCTCGCCGTCGCCGCCGGGCGGCCGATCGAGGCGGTCGCCCGGCTGGACACCATCCACGTGTCCACCGAGACGCTCGGGGCGGCCGAGCCGGCCCGGCTACGCAGCATCGCGCTCGCCCGCGCCGGGGACCACTCGGCCGCGCACCGGGCCGACCGGCTGGCGTTCCGGCTCGCGGCCCAGCGCAACGACCGGCTGCGGGACGTCTACATCGACGGCATCGCCGCCCGGATCGACCATGAGGAGATGCGCCGCGAGGCGGCACGGTTCGAGGGCGAGGCGTTGACCGACCCGCTCACCGGGCTGCCCAACCGACGTCGGCTGGAGCGCTACATCACCGCCGTGGTCACCCGAGGCGAGCGGGTGGTGATCGGCGTCTGCGACCTGGACGGCTTCAAGGCGGTCAACACCCGGCACGGGCACCACTCCGGCGACCTGGTGCTCCAGCGCATCGCCGGGGTGATCAACCGGGTGATGCGCCGGGGTGACTTCGTGGCCCGCTACGGCGGCGACGAGTTCGTGGTGGTGCTGCCGGACACCGGCATGTCCGAGGCCGCCGAGGTGGCCCGCCGGATCGAGGCCGCCGTCCGACTGGAGGACTGGGAGTCGCTGGTGCCGGGGACCCCGGTCGGGGTGAGCATCGGCTTCGCGGAGGTCTCCGGCGGCAATGGGCTGCGCGACGCGCTCAGCATCGCCTTCGAGCAGGCCGACCGGGAGATGCTGCGCGCCAAGTCCCGCCCCCGCGCGAGCTGATCGCCCCGCGGCGGCACGTCCGGCTGGACGACCGCGGGTCGTGCCCTCAGCGGCGGGTGAGCTCGGTGTCGCCGGCGAGCCGGGCGGCGCGGTCGGCCTCGGCGAGGGCGTCCAGCACCCCGTCCAGCTCGCCGGCGAGCGCCAGGTCCAGGTTGTACGCGGTGTAACCGATCCGGTGGTCGGTGATCCGGTTCTGCGGGAAGTTGTAGGTGCGGATCCGCTCCGAGCGGTCCACCGTGCGCACCTGCGCCTTCCGGGCGTCCGAGGCGGCGGCGTCGGCCTGCTCCTGGGCGGCGGCGAGCAGCCGGGCCCGCAGGATCCGCATCGCCTGCTCCCGGTTCTGCAACTGGGACTTCTCGTTCTGGCAGGAGACGACGATGCCGGTCGGCAGGTGGGTGATCCGCACCGCCGAGTCGGTGGTATTCACCGACTGGCCACCCGGGCCGGACGAGCGGAACACGTCGATGCGCAGGTCGTTCTGGTCGATGGTGACGTCGACGTCCTCGGCCTCGGGCAGCACCAGCACCCCGGCGGCGCTGGTGTGGATCCGGCCCTGCGACTCGGTGACCGGGACACGCTGCACCCGGTGCACGCCGCCCTCCCACTTGAGTCGCGACCAGACGCCGTTGCCGCCCTCCGGCACGCCCTTGGTCTTGATCGACAGCGAGACGTCCTTGACCCCGCCGAGGTCGGAATCCTGTGCGTCGATCACCTCGGTGACCCAGCCGTGCCGCTCGGCGTACCGGCTGTACATCCGCAGCAGGTCGCCGGCGAAGAGCGCCGACTCCTCGCCACCCTCACCGGCCTTGATCTCGACGATCACGTCCTTCGCGTCGTGCGGGTCGCGCGGAATGAGCAGCTCGGCGAGGCGCTCCTCCAACCCCGGCACGGACACGGCGATGGACTCCGCCTCGGCGGCGAACGACGGGTCCTCGGCAGCCAACTCGCGAGCCGCGGCCAGGTCGGCGCGGGCCTGCTCCAGCTCATCGGCGGCCTTGTGCAGCGGCACCAGTTCGGCGTAGCGACGACCGACCCTGCGCGCGGTGGCCTGGTCGGCGTGGATGGCCGGATCGGCCAGCCGCTTCTCCAGCTCCGCGTACTCGTCGAGGAGCCCGGCCAGACGCTCGCTGCTCATGCTGCGGATGCTCCTTCGACGGTGCGGCACCGGCCGACCTCAGAGCAGGCCGCCGGACGTAAACGGGGCGAAACGCGGACGGCGCCCGCGTCCGGCGGAAAACCGGACGCGGGCGCCGAACAAGGAGTTACTTGGCCTTCTTGGCCTGAACCTTGGCGTACTTCTGCTGGAACTTCGCGACCCGGCCGGCGGTGTCGAGAACGCGCTGCTTACCGGTGTAGAACGGGTGGCAGGCGCTGCAGGTCTCGACGTGGATCGCCCCGCCCTTGGCGGTGCTGCGGGTCGTGAACGTGTTGCCACAGGAGCAGCTGACCTCGGTGGTCACGTACTCCGGGTGGATGTTTGCCTTCATCTCGCCTCGGTCCTCTCGTTGGTGGTCGCCGGGTCGCCGTCATCGCTCGTCGCGCCGTACGCGACGGGCTCGGGCGTGAACCGGAACCGGTGGCCGATTGACCAGTGTGCCATGGGCCTGAGCCGACCCGGTAATCGGGCCGCACACCTCGTCCGGCATCGTCAACACGTGTCTCCCTGTCCGCATTCCCGCCGCCCAGCGGGGCATTCGCCCTTCCGCCGGCCCGCCGCCGGGTGGCCCGCCGGTGGTACGCCCGTCCAGCGAAAGGTGCGCCGATGACCCGTCTGATCGCTACCCGGGGACTGCCCGCCTCGGGTAAGACGACGTTCGCCCGCACCCTCCAGCCGTCCGTCGTCCGGGTCAACCGGGACGACCTGCGCCGAATGCTGCACGGCGAGCGGCTCTTCACCCAGTGGGCCGAGGCGCAGGTGACCGCGGTACAGCGGGCCCAGGTCGAGGCGTTGTTGCAGGTCCGGGCGGACGTCTGCGTGGACGACACCAACCTGCGCGCGCGGGCGCTGCGGGGCTGGGCCGAGCTGGCCGCCCGCCACGGCGCGGATTTCGAGGTGCACGACTTCACCGACGTACCGCTGGCCGAGTGCCTGCGTCGCGACGCCGCTCGCCCGACCGACGACCAGGTCGGCGCGGACGCGATCCGCCGGCTGCACGAGCGGTACCTCCAGGGGCGCGCGCTGCCGTTGCCCGTGCCGCAGGCCCGCACCGGACTCCCCGCCGTCGTGCACCCGCCGTCGAGCGAGCCACCGGAGATCGTCCTGGTGGACATCGACGGCACCGTCGCGCTGGCCGTCTCACGCAGTCCGTACGACATGACCCGGGTGGGCACGGACCAGCCGAACGCGCCGGTGATCGCGGCGGTCCGGGCGATGCACGCGGCCGGTTACGGGGTGGTCTTCTGCTCCGGGCGGGACGCCTCCGCCCGCACGGCGACCGAGGTGTGGTTGGCCCGGCACGTCGCGGTCCCCTACCTCGGCCTGCACCTGCGCGCCGTCGGCGACACCCGGAAGGACTCGATCGTCAAGCGGGAGATCTACGACCGGGAGATCCGGGACCGGTACCGGGTGGCCGGCGTCTTCGACGACCGCGTCCAGGTGGTCCAGATGTGGCGAGCCCTCGGCCTCACCGTGTTTCAGGTGGCCGACGGCGACTTCTGAGCCGTCCGGGAAGGGGCCCCGGTAACCGGCGGCCCCTTCCCGACACTCAGCGGGTGAGGGCGATGGTGGCGTCGGCGCGAATGTTGTTGACGGTGACGGTGAGGCGTACGGGGGCACCGGGGCGGAGCGCGGTCAACGTGCCGGTGGCCGGGTCGAAGCGGGCGGTGTGCCACGGGCGCACCCCGGCGGCGGAGCCGATGTGCACCCCCGGCGAGGCGGACCAGTCGGCGCTCACCGGCGCGGCCACCGGGACCGTACGCCCGCCGGGCTGGGTCAGCGTGGCGGTCACCGACGCCGGGGTGCCGACCTTGACGCTGGCCGGGGCGGTCAACGCGAGCCGGTCGGTGTGCGCGTGGAACTCCGCCTCCACCCAGCGTGGCCCCTCGGCGAGCGGGTCACGCCGGGTCCGGTCGGCCTCCGCCGGCGTGACCGGGTCCACGCCGAACTCCGTCCAGCCGGTGAAGCCGCCCTGGTCGGCCGGGGTGGACGGCGTCTTGCCGGCGTTGCCGTTGATCACGTACGGCACCCCGTCCACCCGGTCGGCGTGGAAGGTCCCGACGTGCCCGCCCACGAACAGCGCGCCCTTGCCGGTGCGGTGCTGGAAGTCGGCCAGCCACTGTTCCAGCAGCGCCGCCTCCTTGCGGTCGAGGAGCTGGCTGGCCTGCGCCGGGCTCGGGTCACGCGCCGGGTGGTGGTGCAGGACGACGACCGAGCCGACGCGCGGGTCGGCGGCCGCCGCGTCCAGCGTCTCGCGCAGCATCCGCACCTGGTCGAAGCCGCCGCCGCGGAGCGTCCCGGTGGACGAGTTCAGGGTGACGAACCGGGTGCCCTCGTGGTCGAAGACCCGGGAGGTGGCGCCGAAGGCGGCTGCGAAGTTGCTGATCGGAGCGCCCATGATCTCGTGGTTGCCGGGCACGTAGTACCAGGGCAGCGCGTCACCCAACTCCTCGTCGAGGATCCGCCGGGCCAGCGCGAAGTCGGCCGGGTAGGCGGTGTCCACGAAGTCGCCGTTGATCAGGAGGAAGTCCGGGCGGGCCGCCTTCACCTCGCGCAGCGTCCGCCGAGCCTGGGCGACCAGGTCGCTGTCCGGATCGGCGGCGACGAACTGGGCGTCGGAGAGCACCGCGAACCGCCAGGGCGCACCGTCGACCGTGCCGTCGCGGACCACCACCCGATCGGTACGCGGGGCCACCGCCGGCACGTCCACCGTAGGCGGCACCTTCGCCACCAGGTCATCGATGATCACCTCGCTGGTGTACTGCGCGGCGGCGTTCGTCTCGGCCACGTAGAACCGGCGCACCCGCACCGGGTACTGCACCCCGGCCGGCACCGCGAACTCCACGTACCGCCAACCGGTCCAGGTGATCAGCGGGCCGCGCAGCACGTGCTGGGTGTCCTGGGCGTCGTGCAGGTGCAGGCTGGGCCACTCGCCGGTGCCGTTGCCGTGGATCCACAGGCCGAACGCCTGCGGTTGGCCGGGCACCTCGATCCAGGCGGGCGGATCGGCGTACGCGGCCCGCGTGCCGGTGGACTGGCTGAAGTCGTACGACATTCGCAGGCCGGTGCCGGTGTGCCCGGGCGCCGGCGCGACCGACCCGCTGGCCCGAGCCTGGCTGAACCGCCAGGAGTCGGCGTCCTCGAAGCCGGCCACCGGCACGTCGGTCAGTCCGACGGTGACCGGGATGACCGTGCTGGCGCGTCCGACGCGGACCGTCACCAGGCCGGAGCCGGTCTCGCGCAGGGCGGTGACGGCGAGGTTGCCGTCCTCGGTCGGGGTGATCCGCAGCAGGTTCCGGTCGTAGTCGAGGGTCAGGTCGGCCGGCTCGATCGGCGCGGTGTTGCCTTCGGCGTCGTACCCGACCACGCCCACCAGGGCGTCGCCGTCCAGGCCGGTCAGCCCGACCCGTGGCACGGTGGGACCGATCCGGTCCAGCGGACCGAGCACGGTGAGACCCAGTGAGCCGGTGGCCCGCCCACGTGCCGCGGTGACCGTGCTGGCACCCGGTGCGCCGGCGTGGAACACCCCGTCCCGGTCGACGCGGCCATGTACCGCCGGGGTCGCCCGCCAGGTGGGCACCCCGGCGGCCGGGCCGTACGTCTCGTCGTAGCCGGCGGCGGTGAGGGCGCGGGTCAGCCCGGGGAAGACGCGGTCGGGCCGGCCGCCGCGGACCGGTGCGACACCGGGCGCGGCGGTGGGGTCGCTGGTCGTCTCGAGCCAGTACCCGGTGAGCCGACCGCTGCCCTTCGGCGCGTAGATGGCCAGGCCGTTGGGCACGGCCCGTTCGCTGCCGTCGGAGGGGCCGTTCTCCACCTGCACGGCCGGCCCGCCCGGTTCCCGGGCCAGCAGCGTGGACGAGCCGCCACCGTCCAGGTTGAGCGCGTGGTGGGCACCCAGTTCGGCCATCATCCGGCCCATCTCGGTCTGTGTCACGCCGCGGCTGTCGACCTGCCGGCCGTCCACGGTCAGCATGATCATTTTGCGACCGTCGGCGCTGAAGCCGACGGCGGTGCGCGGAGCCAGCGTCGGGTCCGCGATGCTCTGGACGACGCCGTCGCGGACCAGCACGTTGCCGCCCCCGACCGCCGCGTGCACGGTGCTGCCGTCGGAGGGCTTCGGTCGCCAGGCCACCGTCACCGGATCACCGGCGCGAAGCCCCGCCAGCGTGTCGGCGCCGGCGTCGCGGCCGAGCAGCACGGTGCTGCCGGCGACGATCGGACCGCTGCCGGCCACGTCCGTCACCGCGGCCACCCGACCGCCGGCCACGGTGACCTCGACCACCCGGGCCGCGCCCTCCACTGCCCGCTGCCGGGAGTACGTCCCCCAGAGCTCGGTGAACGCGCCGATGCCGTCGGCCTGCACCAGGTTGTTGAACTGGGTGAGCGCCACCGGGCCGGTGGGCAGGGTGGCGGTGCCGTCGAAGTTCACCTCGATCACCCGACCGAGGCCGTTCGCGGTGACCGCCACCGCGTTGCGGTGACCGGCGACAGCGGACTGGATCAGCTCGCCGTCGCGGATGCCGACGCCCTGGGCGGCACCGGAACTGTTGATGTCGAAGAAGTCGCCATTGACCGCGGCGACCGCACGCGAGGCGTCCACCGCGCTGCGCAGCGGCTCCGCCCGGCTCACCGCCCCCGAGTTGACGTAGTCGACGGTGGACCCACCGGCCAGGTCGGTGGTGAGTGCGTCGGCCCGCAACCAGCCCTCGGCGTCGTACCGGTCGAAGGAGGTGAGCTGCACGCCCGGCGCGACCGGCCGCGTGGCCTTCGTGGTCTCCAGGCCGCCGGCCGGCTCCAGACCGCCGGCGGCGGCCGCGGCAGTCGCGGTGGCCGGGTCGGCAGCCAGACTGACCGCGCCGGTCGGCCGCGACGACGCAGCCGGCGCGTCCTCGGCGATGGTGGGCGAGGCCACGGACGGTGCGGTGATGGTGGGCGGCGCCGGCGGTGCGGCAGTGGCCGGCGGCGACAGGGCCAGGGCGAGCAGCGGCATCAGCAGCAGGACGCCGGTGCGGCGGGCGGATCGTCTGCGGGTACGCATGGACGACAGTCAACCCGGCGATGAATAGAAGTTTCAATACCTGTCGACTGAACCGAAGGAAAATTCCAACAACTCGCGGCGCGGTTGGCGGCACCTTCCGCCCGCTGCGGTCCCGCCGACTGCGAGCGCCGGTCCGGCCGCCGCCCCCTCCCCGCCCCCTTTGCTCTGCTTCCACGGACGCAACACTCCGGGCCGCCTTCTGTTGCGCCGGGTGAAGCAGAGCAAAGGCGATGGAGGGCACGACGAAGGGGCACGGCCGCAGCGGCCGTGCCCCTTCGTCGTCGATCGCTACGGGATGGTTACTCCCCCGGCGTCGACTTCGCGATCTGCATCAGGAACTCGATGTTGGTGCGGGACTGCTTGAGCCGGTCCAGCAGGAGATCCATTGCCGCCTGCGAGTCCAACGAGTGCAGCACCTTCCGGAGCTTGTGGATGATGGCCAGCTCTTCCGGTGCGAGCAGGACCTCTTCCTTACGCGTACCGGACGGGTTGATGTCGATGGCCGGGAAGGTCCGCTTGTCGGCGATCTTCCGGTCCAGCTTCAGCTCCGCGTTACCGGTGCCCTTGAACTCCTCGAAGATGACCGTGTCCGCCATGGACCCGGTCTCCACCAGCGCGGTGGCGATGATGGTCAACGACCCGCCGTTCTCGATGTTGCGGGCCGCGCCGAGGAAGCGCTTCGGCGGGTAGAGCGCCGTGGAGTCGATACCACCCGACATGATCCGACCACTGGCCGGTGCCGCCAGGTTGTACGACCGACCGAGTCGGGTCACCGAGTCGAGCAGCACGACCACGTCGTGTCCAAGCTCGACCAGACGCTTGGCCCGCTCGATGGCCAACTCGGCCACCGTGGTGTGGTCCTGCGGCGGACGGTCGAACGTGGCCGCGATGACCTCGCCCTTGATCGACCGCTGCATGTCGGTGACCTCTTCGGGACGTTCGTCCACCAGCACCACCATGAGGTGGCACTCCGGGTTGTTGCGGGTGATCGCGTTCGCGATCGCCTGCAGCACCATCGTCTTACCCGCCTTGGGCGGCGACTGGATGAGTGCCCGCTGGCCCTTGCCGATCGGCATGACCAGGTCGATGACCCGGGTGGTCAGGATGTGCGGCTCGGTCTCCAGCCGCAGACGCTCCTGCGGGTAGAGCGGAGTGAGCTTGTAGAACTCGGGCCGGCGCCGCGCCTCCTCCGGCTCCATCCCGTTGATCGTGTCCAGCCGCATCAGCGGGTTGTACTTGTCGCGCCGCTGGTCACCGCTGTTGCCACCCTCGCGGGCCGCCCGCACCGCACCGGTGATCGCGTCACCGCGGCGCAGGCCGTACTTCTTGATCTGGGACATCGAGACGTACACGTCGTTCGGGCCAGCCAGGTAACCGGTCGTCCGCACGAAGGCGTAGTTGTCGAGCACGTCGATGATGCCGGCCACCGGGACGAGAACGTCGTCCTCGTTGACCTGCGGCTCCCGCCCACCGGTGTCGGTACCGGTCTCGGTGCGCTCGCCACGCCCGCGGCGACGGTCCCGGAAGCGGCTGCGCCGGCCACGCCGGCCGCCGCCCTCACCGTCATCGTCGTCGTTGTCCCGCTCCACACGCTCGGCACGCTGACCACGATCGTTGCGGTCGTTGCGGTCGCCCCGGTCGGCGCGCTCGGTGCGGTCGTTGCGGTCGCCCCGGTCGGCGCGCTCGGTGCGGTCGTTGCGCTCGCCACGGTCGGCACGCTCGCCCCGGTCGTTGCGCTCGGCACGCTCGCCCCGCTCGGCACGCTCGCCCCGCTCGGCACGCTCGCCCCGGTCGGCACGCTCGCCCCGGTCGTTGCGCTCGGCACGCTCGGGGCGCTCGCCCCGCTCGGCACGGTCGCCCCGCTCCGGACGCTCGCCCCGCTCCGGACGCTCGGCCCGCTCGCGGCGGTTCTCGCCACGGTCGGTCCGTTCGCCGGCTTCGACCTCGTCGGTACGCGTCTCAGCCGAACGCACCGGCTCAGCCGAACGCACCGGCTCAGCGGCAGGTGCCGTCTCAGTGGAACGCGTCTCCGCCGCTGCGGTCCGGCTCCGCCGGGTGCGACCACGGCTCTCAGTCCCGGCGGCCGGCTCGGCCGGCGCCTTCTCGGCGCTGCGCCCTTCGGCTGCCGGCCGGTCGGCGGTCTCCCGCACCTCGGCGCGCACCCCCTCACGGGTCGAGGCGGCCGCGGCCGCGACCTCGGCCCGCGGTCGAGGGGTCCCGGCGGCGTTGCCGCCCTGCCGCTCGGAGATCGCGGCGATCAGCTCGCCCTTACGCATGCGAGCCGTGCCGGAGATGCCGAGCGACGCGGCCAGGCTCTGCAGCTCTGGCAGCAGCATCGCCGACAGACCGGTGCCGCTACGCCGCCGACGGGCGGGAGCGGCGGCGGTGGCATCGCCAGCGACGTTGGAAACATCCGACGTCACGTCGGTGGTGTCGCTCAATGGAATCCTTCCCTCGATAAAGGCCGGGACTGCCCGGAGTCGGAGCTCAGGTGGCCGGGCGGCCTCGGTGCACCCGCCTCGCAAGGACGCGTCGCGGGAGTCTGTGACACAGCAGCCGGTCGGTATCCCGACTCACCAACGTCGGTGAGCAGGTCTCGCCGTCTGCGGCGACCTGTGGAATCTGCGGTGCGGCGTGGGCCTTTGGCAGGGGTGTGACGGGCTAACCGCCGAGAGCTTCGGGGGTGCGCCGCCCCGCAGGAGATCGCGTGCTTCGCGGCTGTGCTAGGTCTAGAGCGTAATCAACTCTTCCGACCTGCGGCAACAGGGTCCCGCTCGGCGTGTCCAAGTCTACCCCGAGCAACCCGCGCGCCGCTGACGTCTATCGGTAACTGCCAGATCTGCCAGTCTGTTCCCACTGGGAAGCTCGCCGGAGGCTCGCTCAACGCCAGCACGGTCGGGCCCGCCCCACTGACCACAGCTGCCACACCGGCCGCTCGCAACGCGCTGACCAGGGAAGATGTGCCCGGCATCCCGGCTGCGCGGTAATCCTGGTGGAGCCGGTCGGCGGTGGCCGGCAGCAGCAGAGTCGGGTCGGCGGTGAGCGCGTGCACCAGTAGTGCCGCCCTCCCCGCGGTGAACGCAGCGTCGCCATGGGGCACGGTGGCCGGCAACGCGGCCCGCGCCGTCGCGGTAAAACCGCGCTCCGCCGGAACAAAAACTGTGGGCCGCACCCCGTCGGCGACCGGCAGGGACACCGCCTGCGCCCCGGTCGGCTCGGACCAGGCCAACGTGAAACCACCGAGCAGGCACGGCGCGACGTTGTCGGGATGGCCCTCGATCTCGGCGGCCAGCCGGAGCGCGGCCGAATCGTCCAGCCGGTGCTCCCCGTCGGTGACCAGCGCGCGGGCCAGCAGCACCCCGGCGACGATCGCGGCGGACGAGGAGCCCAGCCCACGCGCCTGGGGGATCCGGTTGACGCACTCCACGTTCAGCCCCGCAGGGTGGCCCCCGAGCACGTCGAACGCGGCCCGCATGGCCCGCACCACCAGGTGCCGGTCGTCGTCGGGCAACTCGCCGGCACCCTGCCCGGTCACGGCGACCCGGACCCCGCCCGACGAGACCTCGGCGGCCACATCGTCATGAAGCCCGAGGGCGAGACCCAGCGCGTCGAAGCCCGGCCCGAGGTTGGCGCTGGTCGCGGGGACCCGGACACGGACCGGCCCGGCGGTGAAATTCGTCGGCACGCGCTCATGCTAGGGCTCGGCACCGACGATCCGGTCCGGTGCCCGCAGCCTGGGATCGCCGGACTCAGGCGGCCGGGTCCGGAACCGGCTCGGTGACCGGGTCGGTGAGCGAGAGCCTGCGGGTGGCGATCCGCCAGCCAACCGCGTACACGAGGGTGATCAACCCGCAGCCGGCGAGCACCACCCGTTCGTCCACCGCGTCCACCACCACGGCCACCGCCAACTGGCTCACCGAGATCGCCAGCGTCGCGAGCATCATGTCGGTGGCGAAGACACGCCCCCGCAACCGGTCCGGGACTTCGCCCTGCAGGGCGAAGTTCGACATCACCCAGTTGCTACCCCCGGCAAAGTGCGCCACGAAGACCAGCAGCAGCACCAACGGAAACCACCGTACGACCGATGTGCCCAGGTAGGACAGGCCGTACAGCGACATCGACAGCGCGAGCCCGGGCAGCAGCCACGCCCGGTTGGTGAGCACCCGACGCATCAGGATCGGCCCCACCAACGCCCCGGCGCCGCGCACCGCGAAGAGCAGGCCGGCGCCGAGCGGACCGACGCCGTACACGCCGGCCAGCAGCGGGAACACGGTCAGCACGCCGTTGCCCAGGCCGACCGCCGACTTCACCGTGACCAACGCGAGCACCCGGGGACGGTGACCGATGTAGCCGAGCGCCTCGCGCACGGCGGCCCAGGTCCGCTGGGCCGGCAGGTCGGTGTCCCGCGGCGCCTGCAACGGCCGGCGGATCCGCGTGGCCAGGCCCGCGGCCAGCGCCAGGCCCACCGCCGCCACCCAGAAGCAGGCGTACGGGCCGACAGCGGTGCTGAGTACGCCGCCGAGCGAGGCGCCCACCACGGTCATCGTGCCCCAGGCCGAGCCGGCCACGGCGTTACCGGCGGCCAACTCGTGTGGCTCCAGCACGTTGGGCAGCGCGGCCTGGGCGGCTGGCGAGTAGAACGCCTTGGCCACCGCGACCACTCCGATCGCGACCAGCGCCAGCCACGCCGTTCCGGCATCCCGCACCCCGAGCAGCAGCAACACCCCGGCCAGCGCGGCCACGTTCGCGGCGACCATGATCTTCCGGCGGTCGAAGCGGTCGGCGATCGTGCCGGTGTACGGCAGCAGCAGCGCCACGATCCCGGTGTCCACCGCCAACACCAACGCGCCCCAGACCCCGCTGCCGGTCAGGTGCGGCAGCAGCACCAGCAGCGGCACCATGACGAACCAGTCGGCGCCGAAGACCACCAGTTCGGCGAGGAAGAGATTACGAAAACTGCGATTGCCGGTAAGGACCGAGAGGGTGGACGCCACGGACCGGGACCCTACCCGGTCGGCGCAGGGGTCACGTCTGCTCCCAGCAGCGCGGAGACGGTGACGAAGGTGAAGCCACGCGCCCGCAATCCGTCGATCATGGCGGGCAGGCCGCGTAGCGCGACCAGCCGTCGCTGCGGACCCACATCGTGTCCGAGCAGGATCGTCCCCGGTCGGACATCGGCCACGATGCGGCGAGCGTGGCCGGCTGGATCACCCGGAAACTCGCGCTCCACCATCTGCGCCGACCAGAGCACCAGCCGATAGTCGAGCCGGGCCGCCGCGTGCAGCACCGCGCCACCCAGGTGACCGTACGGCGGGCGGACCAGTCGGGGTGCGCTCCCGGTCACGTCGGCGATCGCGTCGTGACTGCGGCTCAGATCGTCGTACGCCGCGACGGCGTCCAGCTGAGCCAGATCCCGGTGCGCCCAGCTGTGGTTGCCCACCTCGTGCCCGGCGAGCCGGCCGCGGACCACGTGGGCGTGCCGCCTGACCTGAGCTCCGACCAGGAAGAAGGTGGCCGGCACCCGGTGCTGGGCCAGGGTGTCCAGAACCATCGGGGTCCACTGTGGCGCCGGACCGTCGTCGAAGGTGAGCGCCACCAGCCGTTGCCCGGTCGGCACCGACCAGACGACCACCACCGCCCCAGGCGCGAGGCCCTGCTGCTGGTTGACGAGCGTGGCGCTGGCCGGGCCACCGCCGAGAGGCAACCGGCGATGGGTGCTCTGCCACGCCTGCGACACCCCCGCACCGATGGCCGCCCCGCCGGCCAACAGGGCGCTGCGGCGCAGCAGATCGCGCCGGGACCACCTGTGCGCGCTCTCGCCCATCCACCCCGCCCCGCTCTGCAAGCACCTCCACGCACCCACTAGGAGTATGCAAGACGTGACGCAAAGTACGGGTCGAGGTCTTGCCCTCGGAGTGTCCCGGGCGGTGAAGCCGGAACGCCCCCGGCGAAACCCGCCGGGGGCGTTCCGGTGTCGGTCCGACCTATTCGGTCGGCTCCGACGGCGGCAGTGGCGAGGTACGGCTACGGGGCAACCGCAGCACCTCGAACTGGTCCGTGCCCTCGACCAGCGCGCCCGACGGGGCGGGTCGTCCGGACGGCTGTGCGCTCCCGGCCGCCCCCGGGGCAGACGCACCGCTGGGCACCGCGACCTGGTTCGGTCCCGTCACCTCGTCGGTCTCCGCCTCGGTCACCGCCGGCTCTCCGGAGCGCCGCCGGCTGCGCCGGCCCCGCAGCGACTCCTTGGTGTGCTCCACCATCGTGTACAGCGTCGGCACCAGGATCAGCGTGAGCAGCGTGGAGCTGAGCAGACCACCGATCACCACGACCGCCAGCGGCTGCGAGATGAAGCCGCCCTCACCGGTCAACCCGAGCGCCATCGGCAGCAGCGCGAAGATGGTCGCCACCGCGGTCATCAGGATGGGGCGCAGCCGCCGCCGTCCACCCTCGACCACCGCATCCCGGACGTCCATGCCCTGCGCCCGGTACTGGTTGATCAGGTCGAGCAACACGATCGCGTTCGTCACCACGATGCCGACCAGCATCAGCACACCGATCAACGCCGGTACGCCGAGCGGCGTCCCGGTGACCAGCAGCAGGCCGATCGCACCGGTCGAGGCGAACGGAATGGAGATCAGCAGGATCAGCGCCTGGGTCAGGCTGCGGAACGTGGCCACCATGATCAGGAAGACGATCGCGATCGCCACCAGTACCGCCAGGCCCAGGTCGCCGAAGGCATCCGCCTGATCCGCGCTGACGCCACCGATCGTGAAGCTCGCGCCCGGCACGTCGAGGGCGTCCAGCCGCTTCTGCAGCTCCTTGCTGGTCGCGCCCAGGTTCGAGCCGGTCGCCGCGCCGGTCACCGACACGCTGCGCTCACCGTCGATCCGGGTGACCTGCTGCGGGCCCTCGCCCTGGGTGACGTCCGCGATGTCGTCCAGCTTGACCGGACCCACCGGCAACGCCCGCAGCTCGTCCACCGTCATCGGCGGCTGTGCGCCCAACCGCAGCACCACGTTCTGCTGCTGACCGTCGAGCGCGACCTGACCCAGCGGCGCTCCCCGGAACGCCTGCGACACGAGCTGCCCCACGGCGGCCTCGGTGAGCCCCGCCCGGCCGGCGGCGACCCGGTCGACCGTCACGTCGACCCGCGGCACCCGCGCAGCCAGGCTGGTGGAGACGTCCTCGACGTCCGGAACACCAGCCATCGCGGCTCGGGCTTCCTCGGCGGCACGGTTCAGCACCTCCGGGTCGCTGGCCTGGACGACCACCTCAAGCTGGCTGGTCGACGCCTCCTGCCCGCCACCGAAGCTGATCTCACCCACGCTGGCACCGAGCTTGTCGAACTCCTTGCGCAGCACCTCACGCATCTGCTTCGCGTCGGTGTCACCGTCGAGCGCCAACGACCAGCTGGCGACGTTGTTGCCGCCGCCGCCCGCCCACGGGTTGTCCCCACCACCCGCGGTCACCTGGTACGTCTCGACGCCCTTGGTGCCCGACAGCACCGACTCGACCTGCTTGGCCGCGGCGTCGGTGGCCGCCAGGCCGCTGCCGGCCGGCAGTTCCTGGCTCATGTTGAGGGTGTCCTGGCCGGAGTCGTCCAGGAAGTTGGTCTCCAGCTTCTGGGACAGGCCGAAGGTGGCGAACAGCACCAGCAGGCCGAGCCCCACGGTGATCCACCGGGTCGACCGCTTGCGGGTGGCGAACCCGATCACCGGCAGGTAGGCCCGCTGCAGCGGGCTGCGCAGCTCCTTCTCCTCCGCATCGCGCCGCACCGCCTCGTCGTCCACGGTGCCGCCGCGCGGCTTGAGGAACCAGTACGCCAGCACCGGGATCACGGTCAGCGACACCAGCAGCGAGGCGAGCAGGGCCACCGTCACGGTGATCGCGAACGGCGCGAAGAGCTGACCCACGAACCCGCCGACCAGCGCGATCGGCGCGAACACCGCCACCGTGGTGAGGGTGGACGCGGTCACCGCGCCGGCAACCTCGCGGACGCCGGCGACGATGGCGTGCCGCTTCTCCTCGCCGTACTCGAGATGTCGTTTGATGTTCTCCAACACCACGATCGAGTCGTCGACCACCCGGCCGACCGCGATGGTCAACGCGCCGAGGGTGAGCAGGTTGAGCGAGTAGTCGCCGATCCACAGCGCGATCAGCGCCACCAGCACGGAGAGCGGGATGGAGACCGCGGTCACCAGCGTCGAGCGCACCGACAGCAGGAAGACCAGGATGACGATGACCGCCATCACCAGGCCCAGCAGGCCCTCGGTGGTCAACGACTCGATCGACTTCTCGACGAACGGCGCCTGGTCGAAGACCACGGTCAGCTCCGCGCCGGAGGCGTCCTTCAGGTCGGCGAGCCGGTCGCGGATCTCGTGCGAGATCTGCACGGCGTTGCCGTCCGGCGCGGCGGTGACCGCGATGCCGAGGCTGTCCTTGCCGTTGGTCCGGGTGATCGCGGTGGCCGGAGCGAGCTGCTGCTCGACCGTCGCCACGTCACCGAGCCGGACGGGTGCCGCACCCGGGGCGACCACGATGCCGCGCAGGTCCTCCAGGGTGGCGATCGGCGTACCGACCTGCACCGGAAGGGCCAGCCCGCCGTCGGTCACCGCGCCGGCGGGGACCGCCACGCCGTTCGTCTTCAGTGCCGCGCCGATCGCCGTCGGCTGGATCCGCGCCGCGGCCAGCTTCGCCGGGTCCGGGGTGACCACCACGACGTCGTCGCGGGTGCCGGTCACCTCGACCGTGCGTACCCCCTCGATGCCCTCCAGCTCCGGCACCACCGTCGCGCTCAGCTTCTCCGCGAGCGCCCGCTCGTCCGCCGTGCCGGCCGCGGCCAGCACCACCGCCGGCAGGTCGTCGGTGCTTCCCGCGATGACCTGCGGGTCGACATTCTCCGGTAGCTGGGCGTTGATCCGGCTCAGCGCGGTCTGCATCTTGTTGACCACGTCGTCCAGGTCGGTACCGAACTCGTACGTCACCTGGACGGTGGCCGCCCCCTCGCGGGACGTGGAGGTGACCTTGTCCAACCCCGGGATGCCCTGCAGGGCGTTCTCGATCGGTTCGGTCACCTGCGACTCGACGATCTCGGGGCCGGCACCGGGGTAGGCGGCCACGATGAACGCGGCCGGGAACTCGAGCGACGGCAGCAGTTGCTGCTTCAGCGACGGCACGGCGAACGCTCCGAACACCGTGGTCACCACCGCGATGAGGGCGATCAGCCCTCGGTTGGCGAGGCTGAATCTGGCGAGCAGCGACATCGGCCTGGTTCACTCCTGAACGAGAATGCGGGCGGGGATACCCGAAAGTGTGCCGGACTCGGTCACCGGAACCCCCGCCGCCCCCAGGCCGTCCCACCGACCGCGTGCCCACCACCGGTCACCACCGGTCACCACCGTGTGCCGGGCGGCACACAGCCCGGCCCGCACGAGCGGGCGATGACGCGCTCAGGCCAGGTCGAGGGCGCGGGCGGCGGCCATCGGGTCGTTCGCGATGGTCAACGGCGCCGGCGCGGTGGAGATCGCCCATTCCGGGTCCTTCAGCCCGTGACCGGTCACCGTGCACACCACCGTCGAACCGGGCGGCACCGCACCCGCCGCGGCCTGCTGAAGCAGACCGGCGACGCTGGCCGCGCTGCCCAACTCGACGAAGACCCCCACCTCGCGGGCGAGCAGCCGGTACGCGGACAGGATCTCCCGGTCGGTCACCGCGGCGATCAGCCCACCCGAGGCGTCCCGAGCGTCCAGCGCCCTGGTCCAGCTCGCCGGGTTGCCGATCCGGATCGCGGTGGCGATGGTCGACGGTTCCGGCACCACCTGCCCGGTCACGATCGGTGCCGCCCCGGCAGCCTGGAAGCCGTACATCTTCGGGGCCCGGGTCGTGGTGCCGGCGGCCTGCTCCTCCGCGTACCCCATCCAGTAGGCGGAGATGTTGCCGGCGTTGCCGACCGGCAGGCAGTGGATGTCGGGCGCGTCCCCGAGCGCCTCGACGATCTCGAAGGCGGCGGTCTTCTGGCCGTGCAGCCGGTCGATGTTGACCGAGTTGACCAATGCGACCGGGTGGTCCTGAGCCAGCTTCGCGGCGAGCGCCAGACAGTCGTCGAAGTTGCCGTTCACCTGGAGCAGCTTCGCGCCGTGCACCAGCGCCTGGGCCAGCTTGCCCAACGCGATCTTGCCTTGCGGCACCAGCACCGCGCAGGTCAACCCGGCCCGAGCCGCGTACGCCGCGGCGGAGGCGCTGGTGTTGCCGGTGGAGGCGCAGATGATGGCCTTGTTGCCGGCCTCGACCGCCTTGGACACCGCGAGGGTCATCCCCCGGTCCTTGAACGAGCCGGTCGGGTTGGCGCCCTCCACCTTGAGGTGCACGTCGCACCCGATCCGGGCGGACAGCACCGGCGCGGGCAACAGCGGAGTGTTCCCCTCGTGCAGCGTGATGACCGGCGTGGCCGCGGTGACCGGCAGCCGATCCCGGTACGCCTCGATCAGACCCCGCCACATGTCGTTCTCCTCGCCTCTACCGCCGCGCCGACCCGAGCATCAGACCACCTTGGACCAGCCTGCGGCAGCGGTCGATGGCACACCCCGGTTTACCCACCTGGCGGGACGCGCGAGCCGTCCCACCGATGGTTCAACGACTCAGACGCCGCCCTCGACCCGCAGCACACTGGTCACCGATCGGACAATGTCCAGACCGCGCAACTCGCCAACGGTCGCGGCGAGCGCGGCGTCCGGTGCCACATGGGTGACGATGACCAGCTCGGCGTCGCCGTCGCGACCGGGCGACCCACTCGCCGAGCCCTGCCGCACGGTCGCGATCGAGACGTCGTGCCGGGCGAACACACTCGCCACCGAGGCCAGCACACCCGGGCGGTCGGCCACGTCGAGGCTGACGTGGTAGCGGGTCAACGCCTCACCCATCGGCCGGACCGACAGGTCCGCGTACGCGCTCTCGCTGGCCGCACGAACCCCGGCGAGCCGGTTGCGCGACACCGCGACCACGTCACCGAGCACGGCGCTGGCGGTCGGCGCACCCCCGGCGCCCCGACCGTAGAACATCAGCTGCCCGGCCGCGTCCGCCTCCACGAAGACCGCGTTGAACGCGTCGCCGACGCTGGCCAGTGGATGGCTGCGCGGGATCATCGCCGGGTGCACCCGGACGCTGACCGTCTCCCGGCCGCTTGCGTCGACGCCCCGGGCCGCGATGCAGAGCAGCTTGATGGTGCAGCCCATCGCCTGGGCGCTGGCCACGTCCGCGGCGGTCACCTCGGTGATGCCCTCGCGGTGCACGTCGGCGGCGCCGACCCGGGTGTGGAACGCCAGCGAGGCGAGGATCGCCGCCTTCGCCGCCGCGTCGAAGCCCTCCACGTCGGCGGTCGGGTCGGCCTCCGCGTAACCCAGAGCGGTGGCCTCGTCGAGGGCCTCGGCGAAACCGGCGCCGGTCGCGTCCATCGCGGAGAGGATGAAGTTGGTGGTGCCGTTGACGATGCCGGTGACCCGGTTGATCCGGTCCCCGTGCAGCGACTCGCGCAGCGGGCGCAGCAGCGGGATGGCCCCGGCCACGGACGCCTCGTAGTAGAGGTCGCTGCCGCCCTCGGCCGCCGCCTCGTGCAGGGCCACGCCATCCTCGGCGAGCAGCGCCTTGTTCGCGGTGACCACGCTCTTGCCGGCACGCAACGCCTCGACCAGCCAGCCGCGGGCCGGCTCGATGCCACCGACCACCTCGATCACGACGTCCACGTCGTCCCGCTTGATCAGGCCGAGGGCGTCGGTGGTGAACAGGGCCTCGTCGACCGGCAGATCACCCCGATCGCGGCCGAGCCGACGGACGGCGATGCCGGCGATCTCCAGTGGAGCGCCGATCCGCGCGGCCAGGTCGGCCGACTGCTCGTGCAGCAGTCGAACCACCTCCTGGCCGACCGTGCCACAGCCGAGCAGCGCCAAGCGCACAGGTGACGTCATCCCACATCCAATGCCAGCAGGTCGTCTTCGGTCTCCCGCCGGACGATCAGACGAGCCTGGCCGTCGCGTACCGCGATCACCGGTGGCCGGGGCACATGGTTGTAGTTGCTGGCCATGCTCCGGCAGTACGCACCGGTGCCGGGCACGGCAACAAGATCTCCGGGCTGCACGTCGGCGGGCAGGAATTCATCCTTCACCACGATGTCCCCGGACTCACAGTGCTTTCCCACCACGCGGGCGAGCATCGGCTGCGCGCCGGAGGCCCGGGAGGCCAGCGTCGCCGAGTAGGACGCGTCGTAGAGGGCGGTGCGGATGTTGTCACTCATCCCGCCGTCGACACTGACGTACGTCCGGATGCCGTCGAGGTCCTTGACCGTGCCGACCTCGTAGAGGGTGAACACGGCCGGGCCGACGATGGCCCGCCCCGGCTCGATCGAGAGGTGCGGCACGGCCAGGTTCTCCGCCGCGCACTCCGAGTCGACGATCTTGCGCAGTCGCTTGGCCAGGTCCTGCGGTGTGGCCGGGTCGTCCTGGGTGGTGTACGCGATGCCGAAGCCGCCGCCCAGGTCCAGCTCGGGCAACTCCACCCCGCGCGCGTCGCGGATCTGCGCCTGCAGGGCGAGCACCCGACGGGCCGAGACCTCGAAGCCGCTGGCGTCGAAGATCTGCGAGCCGATGTGCGAGTGCAGACCACGCAGCTCCAGCACACCCTCGTCGAGGATCTTGAACGCGGCGTTCGCGGCAGCGCCGCCGGCCAGCGAGAAGCCGAACTTCTGGTCCTCGTGGGCGGTGGCGATGAACTCGTGGGTGTGCGCCTCGACGCCGACCGTCACCCGGACCAGCACCCGGGGCCGGACCCCCCGCTCACGGGCCAGCGCGGTGAGCCGGTCGATCTCGGTGAACGAGTCGACGATGATCCGGCCCACCCCGGCGTCCAGCGCGCGACCCAGCTCGGCGACCGACTTGTTGTTGCCGTGGAAGCCGATCCGCTCCGGCGGCATTCCGGCCGAGAGCGCGGTGGCCAGCTCACCTCCGGTGCAGACGTCCAGGTGCAGCCCCTCCTCGGCGATCATCCGGACCACCGCCCGGCAGAGGAACGCCTTGCCGGCGTAGTAGACGTCCTCGGTCGGGAAGGCCGCCCGGAAGTCGCGGCAGCGCGAGCGCAGGTCGGCCTCGTCGAGGACGTACACCGGGGTGCCGAACTCGGTCGCGATGTCGCGGACGCTCAGGCCCGCGACGGCGAGCGCGCCGTCCGCGCCGCGTGTCACCGACCGCGGCCACAGCGTCGGCAGCAGGGCGTTGACGTCCTCCGGGGTACGCAGCCAGGCTGGCCCCCGGTTGTTGATGTCCGCGTGCAGCGCACCGGCCTCATGAGCCCGCATGTCGTCACATCCTCTCGGGGGCGGAGACGCCGAGCAGGCGCAGGCCGTTGGCGATCACCGTGCGGGTGGCGTTGTTCAGCCAGAGCCGGGCGCGGTGCAGGTCGGTGACCTCCTCGTCACCCAACGGCAGCACGCGGCAGTTGTCGTAGAACCGGTGGTAGGAGGCCGCGACGCTCTCCTCCAGGTAGCGGGCCACCCGGTGCGGCTCCCGCAACTCGGCGGCGGTCGCCACCACCGCCGGGAACTCGGCGAGCGCCTTGAGCAGCTCGTTCTCCTTCTCGTGGTCGAGCAGCTCCGGGCGGAACGCGTCGGCGCCACCCGGGACCAGCCCCACCTCGGCGGCGTTGCGGGCGACACCCGCCGTCCGTGCCGCGACGTACTGCACGTAGTAGACGGGGTTGTCGCGGGTGGCCCGGGTCCACAGCTCGATGTCGATGTCGATCGGGGAGTCGCTGGAGTAGCGGGCCAGGGCGTACCGGGAGGCGTCCACGCCGATCGCCTCGACCAGGTCCTCCAGAGTGATCACGGTGCCGGCCCGCTTGCTCATCCGCATCGGGGCGCCGTCGCGCAGCAGGTTGACCAGCTGCCCGATGAGGATCTCCAGGTTGCGCTCCGGGTCGTCACCGAAGCAGGCGGCCATCGCCTTCATCCGGCCGATGTAGCCGTGGTGGTCGGCGCCCAGCATGATCACGACCCGCTCGAAGCCGCGCTCCCGCTTGTCCAGGTAGTAGGCGCAGTCCGCGGCGAAGTACGTCCACTCGCCGTTGGACTTGCGCAGCACCCGGTCCTTGTCGTCGCCGAAGTCGGTGGTGCGCAGCCAGGTGGCGCCCTCGGACTCGTAGAGGTGGCCCTGCTCGCGCAGCCGGTTCAACGCCAGGTCCAACTCGCCCCGGTCGTGCAGGTCCTTCTCGTTGAAGTAGGTGTCGAACTCCACCCCGAAGTCACGCAGCGAGGAGCGGATCTCGTCGAACATCAGCGCGACGCCCTCGACCCGGAAGACCTCCTGGGCGGCGGCGTCGTCGAGCGAGCGCACCTCCGGCCGGCGGGACTGCACCTCGGCGGCGATCTCGGCGATGTACGCCCCGCCGTAGCCGTCCTCCGGCGCCGGCTCACCCTTGGCGGCGGCGAGCAGCGACCGGGCGAACCTGTCGATCTGCGAACCGGCGTCGTTGAAGTAGTACTCCGTGCCGACCTCGGCGCCGGTGGCCCGCAGCAGCCGGCTCAGCGCGTCGCCGACGGCCGCCCAGCGAACCCCGCCGATGTGTACGGGGCCGGTCGGGTTGGCCGAGACGAACTCCAGGTTGATCTTCTCGCCGGCGAGCCGGTCGCTGCGGCCGTACTCCGCGCCGGCCTCGACGATCACCCGGGCGAGCTGGCCGGCGGCCGCCGCGTCGAGCCGGATGTTCAGAAAGCCCGGCCCGGCGATTTCCACCGATTTGATGCCGGGTGCCCGGCCCAGCTCGTCGGACAGGGCGGCGGCCAACTCCCGGGGCGGCACGCCCACCTTCTTGCTCAACTGCAGGGCGAGCGTCGAGGCGTAGTCGCCGTGCTCGGGGTTGCGCGGTCGCTCCACCACCGTGTGCTCCGGCAGGGCGGCGCGGTCCAGGCCGCGCTCGGTGAAGACGGCGTGGGCGGCGGCAAGGACGACCGAGGCGAGTTCTGCAGGAGTCACCCAGCCATGTTATCGGGGGTAGACTCGGGCACTCGGCGGCTACCCTGCGCGTCATCCGGCCCGCCACTCCCCTGACCGACCGACTTGACGAGGCACGATGAGCATCAGCACCCCCGGTGGCCCTGAGCGCCGCCCGACCGTGGTCAGCACCGGCAAGAAGCCGGCCGCGGGCCGGCCGGCGTCCGGCGCCAAGGCCGGCACCGGCAAGCCGGCAGCCACGCCACGGGCAGGCGGCAAGGGCCCCCGCAAGCCGGTCACCCCGGTCAAGGTGAGCCAGGGCCGGGCCTGGGGCCCGATCGCGCTCTTCGTCGCGGTGGGCGTGCTCGCTGCCGGCATCATCGGGTACGGCGCGTGGGCGTCGTTCCAGGGGGCGAAGCCGTGGGACAAGCGGGCCAACGCCATCGACGGCATCTCCAACATCCGCAAGTCCGACCCGGACAGCCTGAAGTACGAGTCGCACAAGTCGGGCCCGCTGACCTGGAACTACTCGCCGCCGGTGGGTGGGGTGCACAACGCCGCCTGGCAGAACTGCATGGGTGACGTCTACGACGCCCCGATCGCCAACGAGCACGCGGTGCACAGCCTGGAGCACGGCGCGGTCTGGATCACCTACCGCCCGGACCTGCCGAAGGACCAGGTCGACAAGCTCGCCGGCAAGGTGCGCGGTGTCGAGAAGATGCTGATGAGCCCGTACGAGGGTCTGGACAAGCCGATCTCGCTGCAGGCGTGGGGCTACCAGCTCAAGCTCGACAACGCCGACGACTCGCGGATCGACGAATTCATCAAGGACCTGCGGGTGAACGCCTCCGTCGAGGGCCCGACGGCGCTCTGCAACACGGGTATCACCGCCACCGGCACCACGCCGCGTGAGCTCCAGCAGCAGCCACCCACTCAGTAAGGACCGCGATGACTGCCCCCACCACCACCGACAGCGACTACGACGAGGTCCAGGCCGCCCCGGACGACGAGGGCGGCCGGGCCCCGGCGCGACGCTACGGCGTGCTGGCGCTCGCCATCATGGTGGTGGTGGGCCTGCTCCTCGGTTACGCCGGCGGCCTGCTCACCCCACGGCTCACCCGACCCGGTGACGCGTCGGTCGAGGCGGGCTTCGCACGGGACATGACGGCCCACCACGCCCAGGCGGTCGAGATGAGCCTGATCGCGTACCGGTCCGCGACGCTTCCCGAGGTGCGGCAGATCGCCGTCGACATCGCCACCGAGCAGCAGGGCGAGATCGGGGCCATGCAGACCTGGCTGCGCGAATGGGACCTGAGCCCGACCGGGTCACAGCCGCCGATGTCGTGGATGTCCGACGGTGCCAAGGTCAAGGATGGGCTGATGCCGGGGATGGCCACCCCGCAGCAGATGACCGCCCTGCGCGACGCTCAGGGCATCGAGGTCGACCGGCAGTTCCTGACCTTGATGTACAACCACCACCTGGGCGGCATCCACATGATCGACGCGGCGCTCGACGAGACCGACAACGCCGAGGTGGTGCGGGTGGCACAGACCATGAAGAACACCCAGCAGACCGAACTGAACAACCTCCAGCAGCTCCAGGCCCAGGCGGCCCAGGCCAAGGGCTGATCAGCCGGACGGGCGAACCGGGCCCGCGTCACCGCCGCACACCGGCGTGACGCGGGCCCGCGTCATTTCCCAGCTTGATCCACTCCAGATCGCCGAGGTGGGGCCATCCCCACGACCGGATACCCCCACCTCGCCGAAGTGGAGTGGATCAAGGCCCGGACAGCCACCTGGCGCGTGATCGACTCCCGGCCGGCGCGGCGATCGACTCCACCTCGCCGACGTGGGGCCATCCGCGCGCCGTGATACCGCCACATCGGCGAAACGGAGTGGATCACGGGTGTTGAGCGCCCTTCCAGCGCAGGGCGCATGATCGACTCGGCCTCTACGCAGGCCTCTCGTGCGTTATTGTCCACTGATGCCCGGTTGCGGGCGATTCGGGCGGTCGACCCGATTACGTTGCTTAGAGAGTTTTCTCCCCACATATCGTGACCAGTTGCGATTCGTGCTCGTTGCCCAAGACGTGGGGGTTGCACTCAGAGACGCACGGCGTTCGGTCACCAGCTGGTGCCGACGCCACACCATCGGCGGTGACGGGGCGGTGGCAGCCGTCCGTCGCGGACAGCGGCAGGGCGAGCCGGGAATGCTCAGCCGCGAACAGGAACTCGAACTGATCGACATACTGCGGGGCGTCCACCCCGACGAGTTCGGCCTGGACGAGGAGCTGTGGACACGGCAGAGCCTCACCACGCTCATTCAGCGCCGATTCGATCTTCCGTTGGACGCCGGCGCGGTCGGGGCGTACCTCCGGGCCTGGGGGTTGGGGCCGCGCGAGCCGCGCGAGCGGGCCTGCGGGCTCTGCGTCAGCGCGGTCGAGCGCTGGGTCCGCAGCGAGTACCCGGCGATCACCCGGGCCGCCCAGGAGCACGTCGCGGAGGTCTACTGGATCGGCCGGGTCCGGCTGCGCGGCACCATGCCGGCAGCCGACGTGATCTCCGCGGTCTCGTCGCGCGGCCGGGTGCGCTTCATGATCACCACGCCGACGGTCGACCCACCACTCCCCCGCGACTTCGTGCTGCGACTCAGCGGCGAGGAGCAGCGCACCGTGCATCTCATCGTGGACGGCTCCTGGCCGCGCAACGAGTGGCCACGGCGGCTCCCCCGGCGGATCGTCCTGCACCCGCTGCCCAGCTGTGGTCGGGCGGTCGCGGCCTGAGGACCGGGTGGGCCGGTCGTCGACACGATCGGCCCACCCGATACCGATTCGGCGTACGGGGGGCTGGTTTGCTAGTCTTCTCCAGTCGCTGAGCCCCCGTAGCTCAGGGGATAGAGCACCGCCCTCCGGAGGCGGGGGCGCAGGTTCGAATCCTGCCGGGGGCACTCACAACATGGAAACCGCCTCGGCGGCCGGCGTGCCGGCCACCGAGGCGGTTTCGTTGCTATGAGCCGCTTTGCGTGGTTCATTGCTGGTCACGGAACGGATCTTTGCATCAGCGCGCCGACGGCTCCCGCGTGCATGGTGACGCGGAGGGTTACCTGGTGTTTGGAGCGGTCGTAGCGGACGAGCCGCACCGCCCAGCCCGGCTACCGCCGTTCGAGGTCGATGACCAACTCGACGCCCTTTCGGTCTCCGCCTAGACGCGCGTGGACCTGCCACTGGCGATTGCCACCGCCGCGCACTCCTCCAGCTCGGCCAGCGCCGGCCGCTCGGACGGGTGCCCGATGTTGGCAACCAGGCTGCTCGCCTCTGCGAGCAGATCGCAAAGCTGGCGCACCAGGGCGGGCTGCTAGGCCCTCGGCAAGAACCGCCCGGTCGGGTTGTGGCATCGCGGGAGCCTCCTGATGGCCGGCCTCGTGCGAGGCGGTGCCATCGGGCGTTGACGATCCGAACCGAATTCTATACCAGCGATATATAACGCTGATATGCTCTCCGTGTGAGTCCACGAACTGCCGACCCCACGGTGCGGACGATGCTGGTCGAAGCGGCTGCGCGAGTGTTGGCCGAGGAGGGTGCGGCCGCGCTGACCAGTCGCCGGCTCGCCGCCGAGATCGGTTCCTCCACGATGGTCGTCTTCAGCCGGTTCCAGAGCATGGCGGAGATCCACTGGGCGGTCCGGGAGGAAGGCTTCGCCCGGCTCAACGCACGGCTCGACGCGCTGACGGCCTCGGACGACCCGGTCGCCGACCTCGTCGCGGCCGGCGCGGTGTTCTTCAACAGCGGCCTGGCGAACCCCCACTTGTACAAGGCGATGTTCATCGACCGCCCGCCCGAGGACGACAACCTTGGCACCGAGACGTTCGAGCGGCTGGTCGCGCTCATCCAGCGGTGCGTGGCCGCCGGCCGTTTCTCTGCCGCGCAGGAGTCTCTGGTGCCGGTCTGGGCGGCCCAGTTGTGGAGCATGCGACACGGGCTGGTGACCATGACGGTGGCCGAGCTGCTGCCGAGTGAACAGGCGCGGTTCGTCCTCGACGACATGGCCTACCGGCTGCTGGTCGGCTACGGCGACGACCCGGGTCGAGCCAAGCTGTCGATCGAACAGGGGAGCCGCGCGGCGGCCGATGCAGAGGAGGCCATGTCATGACCGGAGAGCATGTGCGGCCGGACAGCGCGGAGAGCGATCGCCCCGCCGCGACCGCGTCGCCGACCACGATGACGACGTTGTGGGAGCGCACCGGTGGCCTGACCGGGCTGATCCAGTCGTCCCTGCCGCCGACGGTGTTGGTGATCTCCAACTCGCTGTGGGGCGTCTACCCCGCGATCGCCGCCGCCGCCGCCACCGGCGCGCTCATCACGGTGCTGCGGGTGGTGCGGCGACAGCCCTTGCGTCCGGCGTTCGGCGGCTTCGTCGGCGTGGCGGTGGCCGGCACCCTCGCCGCGCGCAGCGGTGAGGCGCGCGACTTCTTCCTGGCCGACATCTGGTGGTATTGCGTGGCGACCATGATCCTGACCCTCTCGATCCTGGTCCGCCGGCCGCTTGTCGGCGTGATCTGGAGCGCCATGAAGGGCGCCGGCCTGTGGTGGCGCCACGACCGTCCGTCGCTGCGGCGGTACGACATCGCCACCGCCGTGCTCGCGGCCATATTCGCGGCCCGGTTCGTCGTGCTGCAAGGGCTGTACGAGCAGAACGAGGTCGGTTGGCTGACGTTCTCGAAGATCGCGATGAACTATCCACTGTGGGCGCTCGCGCTGCTCGTCATCGTGTGGGCCGTGCGTCGCGCGGACCACCGCCTCGGCTACTGCCGGGACCGCTGACCTCCACGCACTCCCGCCCGACGCCCACTCGCAGGAGAAAACTGATAAACGATGGCGCACCAAGTGCCACGTCATCTCCGCGGAATGTGGGCCAGTCGTCGCCGTCGAGCACAACCCCGCCTGACCACCCCGCGAGGGCCTGCGCCCACACATGATCAAGAATGTCGCCATGCTGTTTCTCGTGCTGCTCCTCGCCGCGCTCGCCGGAGCCGTCACCGCGACGGTCCTCACCGTCCGGGGCATCAAATCGGCGTTCCGGAGAGGCGAACGCGACCGGCGGGGTTGGCTGCGGACGGTGGCGCTCCTCGCCGGTGCCGGCACCGTGGCCATGTACGCCTGGGGGCTGCTCCACCTCGGTTACGCGGTAATGCGGGCGGAGGACGGCGGCGCCGGCTCCTTCCCGATCGAACCCTGCCGGGAGGCCGGGCCACAGCGGGCGAGCCACGTCAACGGGTACGAGGTCAGCTTCCTGCCGATCCGCTTCGAGTGCCGCCTCAGCGGCGGCGGCACGTATGTGACCTCGTCGGTGCCCGGGTACGTCAACCCGAGCACGATCGTCCTCGGGCTGCTCACCGCCACGTGTGGGGTCCTCGCCGCCAGGACGGCACAGCGCGAGCCGTCGCCGCCGGTCGCGTAGACGTTCGACCGACGGCGACGGCTCGCGCTCAGCTGCCGACGTACGCCGCCAGGTGCTCGCCGGTGAGGGTGGAGCGGGCGGCGACGAGGTCGGCGGGCGTGCCTTCGAAGACGATCCGGCCACCGTCGTGCCCGGCGCCGGGGCCGAGGTCGATGATCCAGTCGGCGTGCGCCATGACCGCCTGGTGATGCTCGATGACGATCACCGACTTGCCGGCGTCGACGAGGCGGTCGAGCAGGCCGAGCAGTTGCTCGACGTCGGCCAGGTGCAGGCCGGTGGTCGGCTCGTCGAGGACGTAGGTGCCGCCCTTCTCGGCCATGTGGGTGGCCAGCTTCAGTCGCTGCCGCTCGCCGCCGGACAGGGTCGTGAGCGGCTGACCCAGGCTGAGGTAGCCGAGCCCGACGTCGGCGAGGCGGTCGAGGATGGCGTGCGCGGCCGGCGTACGCGCCTCGCCCGCGCCGAAGAACTTCTCGGCCTCCGTCACCGACATCGCGAGCACCTCGCTGATGTCGCGACCGCCGAAGCGGTATTCCAGCACCGAGGCCTGGAACCGCTTCCCCTCGCAGTCCTCGCAGGGTGCAGCGACACCGGCCATCATCCCCAGGTCGGTGTAGATGACACCGGCGCCGTTGCAGCTCGGGCAGGCGCCCTCGGAGTTGGCGCTGAACAGCGCCGGCTTCACACCGTTGGCCTTCGCGAACGCCTTGCGGATCGGGTCGAGCAACCCGGTGTACGTGGCCGGGTTGCTCCGCCGCGAGCCACGGATCGCGCCCTGGTCGATCGAGACCACACCCGCGCCCGCGGGGATCGAGGAGCGCACGAGCGAACTCTTGCCGGAGCCGGCGACGCCGGTCACGACGACGAGCACCCCGAGCGGTATGTCGACGTCGACGTCGTGCAGGTTGTTGGCCGTCGCGCCGTGGATCTCCAGTTTGCCGGTGGGGGTACGCACCGTCTCCTTGAGAGCCGCCCGGTCGTCGAGGTGTCGGCCGGTGATGGTGCCGCTGGCCCGCAGGCCTTCCAGGGCGCCCTCGTAGCAGACGGCACCGCCCGCCGTCCCGGCTCCGGGCCCGAGATCGACGACGTGGTCGGCGATGGCGATGGCCTCCGGCTTGTGCTCCACGACCAGCACGGTGTTGCCCTTGTCGCGCAACTGCAGCAGCAGCTCGTTCATCCGCTGGATGTCGTGCGGGTGCAACCCGATCGTCGGCTCGTCGAAGACGTAGGTGACGTCGGTGAGCGAAGACCCGAGGTGGCGGATCATCTTGGTGCGCTGCGCCTCGCCGCCCGAGAGGGTGCCCGACGGCCGGTCGAGCGAGAGGTAGCCCAACCCGATCTTCTCGAACGAGTCGAGGAGGTGTTGCAACCCCGCCAGCAGCGGGGTCACCGACGGCTCCTCGATCTCCCGTACCCAGGCGGCGAGGTCGCTGATCTGCATCGCGCAGGCGTCGGCGATGTTCTTACCCTTGATCTTCGACGACCGCGCCTCCTTGCTGAGCCGGGTGCCGGCGCAGTCGGGACAGGTCGTGAAGGTCACCGCCCGCTCCACGAAGGCACGGATGTGCGGCTGCAACGCGTCGATGTCCTTGGCGAGGAAGGACTTCTGGATCTGCGGGATCAGACCCACGTACGTCAGGTTGATCCCGTCGACCTTGATTTTGGTTGGTTCCCTGTGGAGCAGGTCCTGCAGCTCCCGCTTGGTGTACTTGCTGATCGGCTTGTCCGGGTCGAAGTAGCCGCAGCCACGGAAGATCCGGCCGTACCAGCCCTCCATGCTGTAACCCGGGATCGTGATCGCGCCCTCGTTGAGCGACAGGCTGTCGTCGTACAGCGCCGACAGGTCGATGTCGGTGACCGCGCCCATGCCCTCGCAACGCGGACACATACCGCCGAGACGGGTGAAGCTCGCCCTCTCGGTCTTCGTCTTGCCGGCACCGCGGTCGACGGTGATCGCCCCGGTGGCCTTCACCGAGGGGACATTGAAGGAGTACGCGTTGGGCGAGCCGATGTGCGGCTGCCCGAGCCGGCTGAACAGGATGCGCAGCATCGCGTTGGCGTCGGTGGCCGTGCCGACGGTGGATCGCGAGTTCGCGCCCATCCGCTCCTGGTCCACGATGATCGCCGTCGTCAGCCCGTCCAGCAGGTCGACCTCGGGACGCGCCAGCGTCGGCATGAAGCCCTGCACGAAGGCGCTGTACGTCTCGTTGATCATCCGCTGCGACTCGGCGGCGATGGTGCCGAACACCAGCGAGCTCTTGCCGGAGCCGGAGACACCCGTGAACACCGTCAGCCGGCGCTTCGGGATCTCGACGCTGACGTCCTTGAGGTTGTTCACGCGCGCGCCCTGCACCCGGATCAGATCATGGCTGTCGGCAACGTGCGGCGCGGACGGCTGGGTGGCCGTGCTCATCGTGTCTCCATCTGTCGTGCCGGAATGTCAGCGCAGTTCCTGGATGCGGACCATATTGCCTGCGGGGTCCCGGAAGGCACAGTCGCGTACGCCGTACGGCTGCTCGGTCGGCTCCTGGACGACCTCGGCGTCGCTGGCCTCCAGCTTGGCGAAGGTGGCGTCGAGGTCGGGGGTGGCCAGGTTCACGCCGAAGTAGCTGCCCTTGGTGACCAGTTCGAGAATGGTCTGGCGCTCGTCGTCGGTGATGCCGGGGGTGGCGGCCGGCGGGTGCAGGACGATCGACGTCGTGGGCTGGCCGGCGGGCCCGACCGTGATCCAGCGCATCCCGCCGTAGCCGACATCGTTGCGCACCTCGAAACCGAGGGTGTCGCGGTAGAAGGCCAGGGAGGCGTCGGGGTCGGTGTGCGGAAGGAAACTCGAGTGAATGGTGATGTCCATGGCCGTCACGCTAGTTGCGACCTCGTGACCTGCGCTTCTCGATTCCTGATCGGTCTGGTCACCTGCTTCGCCAGGCAGGATGGCATCCCCGCCGTCGCCTGCGCCGACTGGCGGCGGTAGACGCTGGGCGGCACGCCGACCAGCTCGGTGAAGCGGGTGCTGAAAGTGCCCAACGACGAACAGCCGACCGCGAAACAGACCTCGGTGACACTCAGGTCGCCACGACGCAACAGCGCCATCGCCCGCTCGATCCGCCGCGTCATGAGATAGCTGTACGGAGATTCGCCATAGGCGAGCCGGAACTCGCGGCTGAGGTGCCCGGACGACATGTGCGCGCCCCGGGCGAGCGCCTCGACGTCCAGCGGAGACGCGTACTCCCGGTCGATCCGGTCGCGGACCCGGCGCAGCCGCGCGAGGTCGCTGAGTCGCTGCGTCGCGTCGGGTTTGCTGGTCACCTGGAAAATCGTGCCACAACCCCCCGTCAATCGGCCTGCCGCCGGGCGCGGGCCCGGCGCTTTCCCTCGTGCATGGCCTGCACCCGGGCCACCGGGATGGTCCGGCCCTCGGCCACCAGGTCAGCCGGGAGCGGCTGCGGCGCCGGCATCAGCGCGGCCCACGGATCACCGTCACCGAGCAGCGCCGGCGCGGTCCGGATGGTGAAGTCGGCGGGGGCCACCTCGGTCAGGTCGGCCCAGTCGACCGGGAAGGAGACCGGCGTCCCGGGGCGAAGTCGAGGGCTGTACGCCGCCGCCACGGTCGCCCCGCCGGCACGGGTCGCGTCCACGAAGACCCGGCCACCCCGGTCCTCCTTGATGTACGCCGTGGTGGCCAGCGCCGGGTCGAGCCGCTCGGCGCGGACGGCGAGCGCCCGGGTGGCGGCGGCCAACTCCTCCGCCGTGGGCTCGTCGGCCACCGGGACGAAGACGTGCACGCCCTTGGCGCCGCTGGTCTTGACCGCACCGGCCAGACCGGCATCGGCGAGGGCCTGGCGGACCAGCAGGGCTGCGCCAACCGCCGCGCGGAAGCCGTCGCCCTCCGGCGGGTCCAGGTCGAGCACCAGGTGGGTTGGACGGTGCGGGTCCGCCGCGGTGGCCAGTGTCGGGTGGTACTCGACCGCCCGCTGGTTGGCGAACCAGAGCAGGGTGCGCCGGTCGTCGCAGAGCGCGTACGAGATCTCCCGCTGCGACGCCTCGGCCCAGACCGGCACCCGGCGGACCCAGTCCGGGGTGTAGCGGGGCAGGTTCTTCTGCATGAACGGCGGCTGGCCGGGGCGGACCCGGATCACCGACAGCGGCCGGCCCCGCAACTGCGGGAGGATCCGCGCACTGACCGCGTCGAGGTAGTCCACCAGGTCACGCTTGGTCGCGTCATCGCGGTCGGACAGCGGCTGGTCCAGGTTGGTCAGGGCCACGCCGTCCCGGGTCTCGTCAGCCTCGCTCACCCGACCACCCTCCCGGCCTCGCTGCCGTCGGTCAACTGGACGCGGCGCTTTGGTACGGATCGACTCCGGTACCCACCGCGGCCGTGCCGGACGGATCGGCGGCCGACGACGGCCCGGCCGAGCGTCGGTGCAGGGTGGTCAGCGCGACCAGCAACGCGGCCAGCACGAGTCCGGCAGCCACGGCGAACGCCGTCCGGTAGCCGCCGGCCAGCGCGGCAGTCTCGGTCCAGCCGGCGGCCCGCAGGCCGTCACTGCGAGCGGCGGCCAGGGTGGCCAGCGCGGCCAGGCCGACCGCGCCGCCGATCTGCTGGGTGGTGTTAGCCAGGCCGGAGGCGAGCCCGGCGTCCGCGTCGGTCGCGCCGGCCATGGCCAGGGTGGTGACGGCCGGCAGGGTCAGACCGCCGGCCACCCCGAAGACCAGCATCGCGGGGAGTACGTCGGCGACGTAGGCACCGTCGGCGGGCAGCCGGGCGAGCAGCAGGAAGCCGATGGCTGCCAGGCCGAGCCCGGCCAGCAGCATGGTCCGGGCCCCCCAGCGGGCGATCAGCCGACCGGCCAGGCCGAGCGACACCACCGCGATCACGACCGGGGTGGGCAGGAAGGCCCAGCCGGTCGCGGCCGCGTCCAGCCCGAGCACCAGTTGCAGTTCCACGGCGAGCAGGAACTGGAAACCGAAGTACGCGCAGATCATGAGGAACTGCACGGCGTTCGCCGCCACCAGACCCGGAACCCGCAGCACTCGCGCCGGCAGCAGCGGGGTCGCCGCGACCCGTTGACGTAGCGCGAACCCGCCGAGCAGCAACGCCGCGAGGGCCACCGCGCCGAGGGTTCGGGGGCTGGTCCAGCCGTGCTCGCCCGTCCCCACGATGCCCAGCACGGCGGCCATCAGACCGGCGGTGGCGAGTAGCGCGCCGGGCAGGTCCAGGCCGGCCCGCAGGCCGATCCCCCGTTCGGCGGGGAGCCTGCGGACGGCCGCGAGCAGGATGGCCGCCCCGATCGGCAGGTTGACCAGGAAGATCGCCCGCCACCCGGCCACCTCGGTGAGCACCCCGCCGGCGACGGTGCCGACCGACGCACCGGCCGCGCCGGTGAAGCTGAAGACGGCGATGGCGCGGGCACGCTCGGCCGGTTCGGGATAGAGCCGGACGATCATGCCGAGGCTGACCGCCATGGCCAGCGCCCCGCCGACGCCCTGGCCGAACCGCGCGAGCACCAGCAGGGCCGGCCCGGTGGCAACGGCGCAGGCCAGTGAGGCCAGGGTGAACAGCGCGACGCCGGCCAGGAAGACCCCCCGCCGGCCGAGCAGGTCGCCGAGTCGGCCGGCGAGCAGCAGCAGCCCGCCGAACGCGACGAGGTAGGCGTTGACCACCCACGCCAGGCCAGCCGCGGTGAAGCCCAGATCGCGTTGCACGGCGGGCAGCGCCACCGCCACGACGGTGCCATCCAGGATGATCATCAGGCTGCCGGCGCAGAGTACGAGCAGCGCTGGCCAGCGGGACGGAACGACGCGGTCCATGAACCCCTCCTTGGTGCACGATTTGTTACCGAGGTCATCGTCTGTGACCATGGACCGGAGCGGAAGGAGGCACTTTGATGTCCCAGAGGAACAGCGATGTGTCCGCGCCGATCGAGACCGAGCTGGCCTGCGCGGCCGAAAACGTGCCGTTCACCCCGGGTCAGGCTCGGGCGTGCACCGTCCGCGAGGTGCTCGACCGGGTCGGCGGGAAGTGGAGCATCGGCGTTCTGGTGGCCGCCTCCCACGGGCCGGTGCGCTTCACCGAGTTGGAGCGGCACATCGAGGGGATCAGCCGCCGAATGCTCACGCTGACGCTGCGCAACCTGGAACGGGACGGCCTGTTGCACCGCACGGTCTACCCGACCGTTCCGCCCAAGGTCGAGTACACCGCCACCCCGATGGCACTGGAGCTGTACGAGTCGCTGGTGGCGCTGACCACCTGGGCCGAGCGCCACCGCCGGGCCATCGCCGAGGCGCGGACCAGGTACGACGCCGAGCACACCGGATAGCACCGCCGGGTGTGGTGAACGCCACCGCTTCCGTCTGACCGATCGGTCAGGGTCTGACCGATCGGTCAGGCATGCTGGTCTGCGGGGGTGGACCGATGATGGCGAGAGCGGTGTCCGAAACGCACGGCGAGATCCTCGCCGCGGCGGCGCGACGATTCGCGGTGACCGGCTACCGGGGCACCTCCCTGCAGGACATCGCCCGCGAGGTCGGCTGCTCCAAGGCCACCGTGCTCTACCACTTCGCCAACAAGGAAGCCCTGCTCGCCGAGCTGATGGCACCGGCCATCGCCGTGCTGCAGGACCTCGACGACCAACTCACCGACCTGACCGGCGCGGCCGCCCAGGAGGTCGCCGCAACCGGCTTCGTCGACCTCGCGGTCCGGTTCCGACGCGAGATCGCGGTGCTGCGCGGCGAGTTCCCGGAGCTGCTGTGCCAGCCACCCTTCGCGCACATCCAGCGGATCTCCGAACGGCTGCGGGACGCGTTGGCCGGGCACTCCGACCGGCCGGGACCCCGGATCGCCGCGCTCGTGCTGCTCGCCGGCATCTCCGAGGCATGCGCCGAGTTCGTCGACATCCCCGACGACGAGTTGCGCGCCGCCCTGCTCACCCTCGTCCGGCGGGCCATCGAACCCGTCGACGCACACCTGCCCCGACAACCCACGACCGAGGACAAGGACTCCTGATGGCCACCCTGCTCTACCGGCTCGGCCGGGGCGCGTTGCGCCGGCGACGGCTCGTCGTCGCGCTCTGGCTCGTCGTACTCGTCGTCGCCGGCCTGGCCGCGGCGACCCTGCGCGGCCCGACGGCGAGCAACTTCACCATGCCCGGCACCGAGAGCCAGCGCGCGCTCGACCTGCTGACCGAGCAGTTCCCCGCGGCCAGCGGCGCCACCGGCACCATCACGATCAAGGCACCCGCTGACGGCCAACTGACCACCCCGCAGGGCCAGGCCGTGGTGCAGGAGCTCGTCCAGCAGGCCTCGGCACTGCCCGGCGTGGTCGGCGCGGTCAACCCGTTCCAGGTCGGCGCGGTCACGCCCAACGGCCGGTACGCGCTGGTCCAGGTCCAGTTCGCGACCGGCGGGGACGACGTGACCGACGCGCAGCGCACCGCGTACGAGCAGGTTGGCGCTTCGGCCAGGGCACAGGGTTGGCAGGTCGCCCCGGGTGGCGAGGTGCTGGGTGGCGAGCCGGAGATCGGCTCCACCGAGGCGCTCGGCGTACTCGTCGCCGCGATCGTCCTGATCATCACGTTCGGCTCACTCGTCGCGGCCGGAATGACCATGCTCAACGCGCTGATCGGCGTGGGCGCCGGAATGGCCGGGCTGTTCGCGCTGAGCGGCGCCGTCCAGCTCACCAGCACCGCCCCGATCCTGGCGCTGATGCTCGGCCTCGCGGTCGGTATCGACTATTCGCTGTTCATCACCTCCCGGCACCGGCAGAACCTGCTCGACGGCCTGTCCCCGGAGGAAGCGGTCGGCCGGGCCGTGGGCACCGCCGGCTCCGCGGTGGTCTTCGCGGGCGCCACCGTGGTCATCGCGCTGGCCGGGCTTGCCGTGGTGGACATTCCGTTCCTCACCGTGATGGGTCTCGCCGCCGCCGGCACCGTCACCGTCGCGGTCCTCGTCGCGATCACCCTCCAGCCGGCACTGCTCGGCTTCGCCGGTCGCCGGGTACTCCCCCGTCGGCTGCGCGCCGTCGCCACCGACGACACGGTTGCCGGCACCACCGCACCGGCCCAGCAGACGGACACCGCGACCGAGGACCAGTCCCGGTTCG
Organism: Micromonospora arborensis; assembly: GCF_003205615.1. Classification (GTDB taxonomy): domain Bacteria; phylum Actinomycetota; class Actinomycetes; order Mycobacteriales; family Micromonosporaceae; genus Micromonospora; species Micromonospora arborensis. Next base: position 177,142 of record NZ_PYBV01000001.1, read on the forward strand.
GGTTCCGCTGGGCGCGGCTGGTCACCCGATTCCGCGTACCGGTCATCCTGGTCGGCCTGCTCGGCCTGGGCCTGCTCGCGCTGCCCACGCCGGACATGCGGCTGGCTCTGCCGGGCGCCTCGACGGCGGCCGTCGGCTCACCCGCCCGGGTGGCGAACGACCTGACCACCGAGGGTTTCGGAGCGGGCTTCACCGGCCGGCTCGCGGTCGTGGTCGCCGGTGACACGCCACAGGCCACCTCGGCCGCCGTGCCGCAGGTGACCGCGCTGGTGCAGCGCACCAAGAATGTTCTCGCGGTCGCGCCGGCCCAGCTCAGCCCGGACGGCCGGACCGCGCTGCTCGGCGTGATCCCGAAGACCGGCCCGACCGACGAGGCCACCGAAACCCTGGTCCACGACATCCGCGGCTCGGTCGGCGGGATCCGCGACGCGGACGTGCTCCTCACCGGCGTCACCGCGATCGGCATCGACGTCTCCGAGAAGCTCTCCGACGCGCTACCGATCTACCTGCTGCTGGTGGTCGGGCTGTCGGTACTGCTGCTGATGCTGGTGTTCCGCTCGCTGCTGGTGCCGGTCAAGGCCGCGCTGGGCTTCCTGCTCACCGTCGCCGCCACGTTCGGCATCACGGTGGCGGTCTTCCAGCAGGGACACCTCGCCGACCTGGTCGGACTGGACACGCCGGGCCCGCTGATCAGCTTCCTGCCGATCCTGCTGATCGGCATCCTGTTCGGGCTCGCGATGGACTACGAGGTGTTCCTGGTGTCCCGGATGCGGGAGGACTTCGTACACGGCAAGTCCGCCCGGCAGGCCACCATCAGCGGCATGGGACACGGCGCGCGCGTGGTCACGGCCGCCGCACTGATCATGATCTCGGTCTTCGGGGGCTTCGTCTTCCTGGAGGACCCGGTGATCAAGTCGATGGGCTTCGCGCTCGCCATCGGTGTCGCCATCGACGCGTTCGTGGTCCGGATGACCATCGTCCCGGCGGTGATGTCGCTGCTCGGCGACCGCGCCTGGTGGCTGCCGAGGTGGCTCAACCGCGCTCTCCCCAACGTCGACATCGAAGGCGAAGGCCTCCGCACCCACCTGGAAGACCGCACCCCGACGCACGTCTGACCCCAACCGACAGTGGAGGTGTGGTGCCCGAGGGTGCCACACCTCCACTACGTCAGACGCCTGCTGGGTAGGTCTCCATCTCGCCGGGGGCTGCCGGGACCTGCAGCGGGTGCAGGGCGGTGGTTTCGTCGCACCAGATGAAGGCGTCGTAGCGGTCACCCAGCCGCGTCGGCACGTAGTTGCCCCAGGACTCGAAGGACGGGTCGTAGACGACCCCGATCGCCCGGTGGTCCGCGGTGTCGGTCACCCAGCCTGGCTGGTCGTCCCCGCCGAAGATCAGCACCGCTCGCTCCGGCATCAGTTCGTGCAACCGCCGCTCGACCGACCCCTGCCGGGCCGGCGGCACCACCATCGACTCGGGAGGCGACCCCCACCGGGGAGCGGCGATCACCGTGCCCCGGTAGCTACCGAAGCCGATCAGGGCCACCGCGTCGTCACCGTGCCGTTCCCGGGCCAACTGACCAATGTTGACCATCCCGTCCGCGGCCATGTCGGTGGCCCGGGCATCCCCGACGTGCGTGTTGTGCGCCCAGACGATGCCTCGGGCTTCCGGGCCGTACCGGTCCAGTAGCCGATCCAACGTGTCCTGCATGTGGGTGTCCCGGATGTTCCACGAGTCCGGCCCGCCGGCCACCATCGCCCGGTAGTAGCGCTCCGCGCCGGCCACCACCTCCGCGTTCTGCCAGGCCGAGAAGCGATCCGGACCGTCGTTGAGGGCGTGTTCGCGGGTCCGGGCGAGTAGCCGGACGACCTCCTCCTCGCAACGGGCGGAGACGAACCGGCTGGCCGCGCCGTACTCCTCGACCCTCTTGCCGTACGGCTCGAAGCAGCGGTACGCGTCCTGCGCCGCCTCCAGCGACGTCGGGTCCTCCTCCCCCAGGTAGTCGAAGATCGCCTGCATCGACTCCCAGAGGCTGTACACGTCGAGCCCGTGGAACCCGGCGCGCTGATCCTCCGGACGCTCCACATTCCAGGCCCGCAGCCAACTGGCGAACCGGGCCACCTCGGCGTTGGCCCACATCCAGGTCGGCCACCGCTCGAACTGCTCGAGCGCGAGTTGCGGCTCGAGTGCGCCGCCCGGCGCGGCGGTCACCGAACGGTGCACCCGGTCACAGTCCGGCCAGTCGCCCTCAACGGCGACGAAAGAGAAGCCGCACTCCGCGATCAACCGGCGGGTGAGCTGCTCACGCAGCCGGTAGTAGTCGTAACTGCCGTGGGTGGACTCGCCGATCATCACCACCCGGGCGTCCCGAACGCGCTCCAGCAACGGGTCGAAGTCGCTCGGCGCGCCGAGCCGCTGAACCAGCATGCCAGCGGCTACCCGACCGCCGCTGCGGCAAACCGTGGGCGCGTCACGGCCCGACACGCCGGCCGCCGGGCCGTCGTGCGGGCCGGTCCGGACGGTGTACGCCCAGCGCGAGCGGGTAGCCGGCCGACATGACCGTCACCGGGGTTCAGTTGCAGGAGTACCTGGCCGGGCTCGACTACCCGGTCTCCCGGGAGGACCTGGTCCGCTGGGGGCAGGAGAACGGGGCAAGCACGGCGATGTTGCAGATGTTGCAGGCGTTGCCGGCGGAGCAGTTCGACTCACCGGACGAGCTGAACGCCGCGCTGACCACCCTCTCCTGACCTGGTCGAGGTCAGTTCGTTGCTGAAACTCTGACGGGTCTACACGGCGAGGTCGCGTGCATGTCGACGCGAATTCGCCCTGGGTCGCTACCTTTCATGATCAACATCCACTTCCTTCGAAGGGATGTCGGTGACCCAGGTAAGGACCACAATGCCCACTCCACACAGCAACGATCCGGCTGTCAGCCGGCGCCTGCTCCTCGGCGCGGCCGGCGTCACGCTCGGCACCCTGACCGCGCCCGGTCTGCTCGCGACCTCCGCGTCCGCCGCGCCCGCCGGACCTCCCGCGCCTCCCGGCAAGCCCCACCCGCAGGCCCCGCAGGGGTTCGCCCTGGTCTCCGACACCCACCTCAACCCCACCGCGCCGGCCCGTACCGACACCATGCGGGCCGTGTTCCAGGCCATCGCCGAACGCGACCCGGCGGCGGTGCTGCACTGCGGAGACATCACCGACTCCGGCTCGCCCGCACAGGTCGCGCTCTACCAGTCGACCGTCCCGGCGGAACTCGCGGGCCGCATCCACTACACCCCCGGTAACCACGAGGTGCGGTGGGACGTCTCGGCCAAGGAGGAGTACCACCGGGCCTTCGGTGCCAGCCAGCAGTCATTCGACGTCTGCGGCGTGCACGTGGTCGCGCTCGACCCGACGATGCTGCTGCAGGAGCCGGGCCACTTCGGCGGGGCCCTGCTGGACTGGCTGGAGAAGGACCTGCGCCGGGTCCGGAAGAACACCCCCATCGTGATCTTCCAGCACCACCCGGTCGGGGACGCCTGGTACTACGCCGACGACCAGGACCGCTTCCTCGAACTGGTCGAGCGGTACGACGTACGGGTGGTCTTCGCCGGGCATGTGCACGCCGAGGCGGTACGGCCGATGAACGGTCTGGTCGAGATCACCCTGAAGGCGGTGAAGGACAGCCCGCACTACTACTGGACCGAGCGCACGAACGACGGGCGCGGCGAGCCGCAGCTCGTGGTGACCCGGGTCGACCTGCTCGCCACCGGCGGCACCACCACCACGACGGTGGCGACCGTCCCGCTGACCGGCGCGGGGCCGGGCGCCGACGTCGAGCCGGCCACCGTCCAGGTCTCCGCCGCCGGGGCGGCATTCGCCGTCCGGGCCACCTTCGGTCGGAACACCCCGGTGGCCGTACGCGCCCACGTGGTGGCGGAGACCGGCTTCAGCGGCACCGTCAACACCCCCTTCACCGAGCTGACCCGCGCCGGGGCGCACTGGCAGACCTCGCTGGACGCCACGGCCCTGCCCCCGGGCACCCATCAGGTGCGGCTGCGCGCGGTCGCCTCCGACGGGAGCTGGTGGGACTCCGTCCGCACGGTGCAGCTCGCCGGCGCCGGCCCCCGGGTGGTCTGGGAGACCGCTCTGGACGGCGCGGTGCAGGGCGGGCTGAGCACCGCTGGCGACCTGGTGGTGGCGGGCTCGACCGGCGGCGTCGTCACCGCCTGGTCGATGCGACACGGGCGGGCGAAGCAGCGGTGGACGGTCCGGAACGGTCCGGTCTACCGCGAACCGGTGATCGCCGACTCGACGGTCTTCGTCCCCGGCGCCGACCACACGGTGACCGCGCTGGACGCCGGAACAGGTCGGCGTCGCTGGCAGGTCCGTACCGCCGAACCGGTCCTCTCCACGCCCTCGCTGGCCCGGATCGACGGCATGGGTGTGCTCCTGGTGGCGGCCGGCACGACGCTGCTCGCGCTGGACCCGGCCACCGGCCGGGAGCGCTGGCGCGCGGCGATCGGCGGGTTCGCCGCCGGCCGGCCCGCCTGCGACGGCGAGCGGGTGTACGTCGGTGCGGGTGACGCCCGCGCCCACGCGTTCGATGCCCGGACCGGTGCCCCGCTCTGGGCCTTCACCACCCGGGCGACGACGGACCCGAACGCGGCCCTGCTCTACGGCCCGTGGGACGACCGGACCGTGCTGGTGCCGAACGGTCCCGTGGTGGTCTCCTCGGTCTCCGCGACGTGGGGTCTGGACCGGGCGACCGGTACCACGCTCTGGTCGGTGCCGGGCTCGTCGATGTACGCCGGCCCGCGACTGGCGACGGTCGGCGGGTCGACCGCGCTGCTGCTGATCCAGGAGCGCGGCGCGACGCTGCTCGTCGACGCGGTGAGCGGTGCGACCCGCTGGCAGACCCAGCTGGGCTTCCCGGTCTTCAACTCCGGTGCGGTCATCGACGGCGACACCGCCTGGGTGCTGGGTGTCAACAGCCAGGTCGGCGCGTTGGACCTGAACACCGGTCGACTGGACCGGCTGGTGAAGCTCGGCACCGGCTACAGCTTCTCCACGCCGGTGCTGGTCGACGGTCAACTGGTGGCCGCCGACCAGAACGGCCGGGTACGCGGCGTCGACCTCGCCTGAGTGCCAGGGCGGGGCCCCTCGTCAAAGGGGTCCCGCCCGGCTGCCGTCCGTCAGGCAGGGACGGTGACGGTACGGGATTCGGCGCGGGCGGTTTCGGCGGCGGCAAGGATGCCGACGACCTCGCGGCCGAAGCGGACGTCGCAGCGGTGGTCCCGGGTGCCGGCCCGCACCTGCTCGACGAGCTGGTCGATCGCGACGCCGAACGCGGTGGCGGCGTCGTTCTCGCCGAACGGGACGGTTTCGATGCCGTTCTCGCCGTAGAAAACGAACTCCCGGGCCATCGACTCGGTCGGGGCGTCCAGGGAGAGCGAGGCGCTGCTGGTGGCGCCTCCCTCGTGGGTGAGCAGCAGGTGCACCATCCCGCTCGGCCCATCCATCGCCGCCACCTGGGTCACCCGGCCCAGCACCGGCAGGAGGATGGAGAGCGCGTGCGGGGCGATGTCCCAGAGCGCGCCGTGCTCCCGGCGCCACAACGAGCCGCCGTACGGGCTGCCGTCCTGGAAGATCGAGGCAAATGCGGTGGTCCGACCGTGCTGCCAGCCCCCGGCGGCAGCGGTGGCGGCGAGGAAGGCGGTCACGTTCGGCTGGAACCGCTGGGTGAAGAAGACGACCGAGGCGACCCCGGACTCCTCGGCGGCGGCCACGACCCGGTCGGCGTCGGCCACGCTGAGCGCCAGCGGCTTGTCCAGCAGCAAGTGCCGGCCGGCGGCGGCCGCCCGGACCGCGATGTCGGCCTGGATGTCCGGCGGCAGGGCGACGGCGACCGCCTCGCACTCCTCGATCAGCGCGTCCACGTCGGCGAAGGCGGGCACCCCGTACCGCTCGGCCAGCGCGGAGGCTCGCTCCGGGTTACGCCCCCACACCCCGACCAACTCCGCGTCCGGATGCGCGTGCAACGCCTTTCCGTGCGTCTCGATCGCCCAGTGACCGGTGCCGAACAAGCCGAACCGCAGCACGTGTACCTCCACCTTTTACCCCCGCCGCGGCAACGCCGCGGACGTGATCCACGCTAGTCGCCGCACCAGGGGCATCGGCGGCGGGTCGACCAACCGGAGCAGCTCACGTCCGTGCCGCTCGGGCGTGACGTGGTGCAGCCAGTGCCTGTAGAGCTGCCCCAGATGTGGGGCACCACGCACGCTCCCCGACCCGCCCCACCCGCCGGCCCCCAGCGCGGTCCCGGCCCCGCCCGCACGCACGGAACACCACCCACGCTCCCCAACCCGCCCCACTCGCGGGGCAGCTCTACAGCGAGCGCCGGACACTCCGACGGTGGGACGCGTCGGTGGTGCCGAGGCGGGGTCAGTCGTTTACTACGACGGTTAGTAGGCTGTGCCGGTGACCGAGGTGACGACCAGGTGGGGCCGATGACCAGCGCGGCGGCGGCCAACTCGCCGGTGGACGGGGTCCTGGCGACGGCATCGATCGTGCTGTCGCTGCTCGTCGCGGTGTGGGCGCTGGTGGCGGCGGTACGCCACCGGCCGCCGGACCGGGTGCAGTTCATCGGCCTGGGCGTCCTCGAAGTGGCGCTGCTGGTGTTGAGCGTGCTGGCCCTGGTCGCCGTCGGCGGTGGCGACCGGCCCGGTGAGCCCGGCGCCTTCTTCGGCTATCTGGTCACGCTGGTGTGCCTGCCGCCGCTGGCCTGGGTGCTGGCCCGGATGGAACCGACCCGTTGGGGTTCGGCGATCGTCTGTGCGGTCTGCCTGGTGGCCCCGGTGGTGGTGCTCCGGTTGCAGCAGACCTGGGAGGTGCTCGGTGGTTGAGACACGACCGGCGGGACGCGCCACGAACGCCGGCCCGGGCCGCTTGCTGATCGCGGTCTACCTGCTCTTCGCCATCGCGGCGACCAGCCGGGCCGGTCTGCAGATCGCCACCAAGTTCGACGAGGCGCCGGTGGCGTACCTGCTCTCCGGGGTGGCCGCACTCATCTACATCGTGGCGGCGGTGGGGTTGGCCCGCGCCGGGCACACCGGCCGACGGGTCGCGCTGGCGTGCTGCTCGGTGGAACTGGTCGGGGTGGTCGTGGTCGGGATCCTGAGCCTCGTCGACAAGGAACTCTTCCCGGACGAGACGGTCTGGTCGCAGTTCGGCAGCGGGTACGGCTACATCCCGCTGGTGCTGCCGGTGCTCGGTCTGATCTGGCTCTGGCGCACCCGCCGCTCCCCAGCCTGACCCGGCGACGAGGGCGTCCCCCTGCACGAAGGAGCACCCTCGTCGGTGTGCGGGTCAGTCCCGTGGACCGCCGGCGACGTAGATGACCTGCCCGGAGACGAAACCGGCACCCTCGCTCGTCAGGAACGAAATGGTGTGCGCGACGTCCTCCGGCCGCCCCGGGCGACGGACCGGGATCTCGGCCGCGGCGTGCTTCTGGAAGTCGTCGAAGTCGACCTTCATCCGGGCGGCGGTGGCCGCCGTCATGTCGGTGACGATGAAGCCGGGCGCGACCGCGTTGACGGTCACCCCGAACGGCCCCAACTCGATGGCGAGTGTCTTGGTGAAGCCCTGCAGACCGGCCTTGGCGGCGGCGTAGTTCGCCTGGCCGCGGTTGCCCAGGGCGGAGGTGCTGGAGAGGTTGACGATCCGCCCCCACCGACGGTCCACCATGTGCTTCTGAGCGGCCTGGCTGAACAGGAACGCCCCGCGCAGGTGCACCCCCATCACCGTGTCCCAGTCGGCGTTGGTCATCTTGAACAGCAGGTTGTCGCGGAGCACACCGGCGTTGTTGACCAGCACGGTGGGTGCGCCCAGTTCGGCGGCGACCCGGGTCACCGCCGCCTCGACCTGGTCCCGGTCGGAGACGTCGGCACCCACACCGAGCGCCCGGCCACCGGCGCCGGCGATGGCGTCCACCGTCTCCTTGGTCGCCGCCTCCTCGATGTCGACCACGGCGACGGCCATCCCGTCGGCGGCCAGCCGCCGGGCGGTGGCCGCGCCGATACCGCGTGCGGCTCCGGTGACGATGGCGACGCGGGGCTCCTCCGACATGATTACCTCCCGGTAACGTGGGGTCGATCGGAGGAGCTTAACGTCAGAACCCCCGACCCCGGCATAGGCGAATCCACCGGTATCCGTGCCCGGAAACCTTCACCGCGCCGAGCTTGCCCAACTCGCCGTAACCACGGTCGGCGAGCACGTCGATCGGCAGGTCGGCCTCCGGCTCAAGGGTGCTGAGGTCCACCTCGACGTCGTCGGTGCCCAGGTTGTGCAGGAAGACCATGGTGCCGGTCGGCCCGTCCGCCCGGTGCGCCAGCACGCCGGCCGGCATCGTCACGTCGATGTGGGTGGTCGAGCCGGAGCCGATCTCGGGGGCCTCGCGCAGCGTGCGGATCATGCGCTCGAACCAGGCGAGCAGCGACTTGGAGTCGCTGCGCTGGGCGGTGACGTTGACGGTCTGGTAGCCGAACTCACCCTTGTCGATCACCGGGCGGACCAGCTTCTCCTCCTCCGCCGTGGAGAAGCCGGCATTCGGCTGGAACGACCACTGCATCGGGGTACGAATCGCCTCCCGGCCGGGCAGCGACAGGTCCTCGCCCATCCCGATCTCCTCGCCGTAGCGCAGCACCGGCGTGCCGCGCATGGAGAACTGCAGGGCATACGCCAACTCGATGCGCCGCCGGTCGTTGCCGAGCATCGGGGCGAGCCTGCGCCGGATGCCCCGGTCGTAGATGCGCATGCTCTCGTCCGGGCCGAACTGCGCGTACACCTCGTTGCGTTGTTCGGTGGTCAGCCGGGACAGGTCGATCTCGTCGTGGTTGCGCAGGAAGGTGGCCCACTGCCCGCCGACGGGCAACTTCGGGGTGTCGCGCAACGCCTCGATCAACGACTCCGGGTCCTGCCGGGCCAGGGCGAGCATGAGCCGACCGTTGAGCATGAAGTCGAAGAGCATGTGGATCCGGTTGCCGGAGCCGCTGGCGTCGCCGAAGAACGTCGGTAGCTGGTCCGGCTCGACGTTCGCCTCGGCCAGCAGGACCGCGTCGCCGCGCCGCCACTGCACGTGCTGGCGCATCTCGGTGAGGAACTCGAAGTCCTTCGGAGAGTTCGGGTTGCCCGGCTCGGTCAACTCGATGATGAACGGCACCGCGTCCATCCGGAAGCCGGAGACGCCGAGCTGGAGCCAGAACGACATGATCTTCTTGATCTCCGCGCGGACCTGCGGGTTGGCGAAGTTGAGATCCGGCTGGAACTTGTAGAACCGGTGGTAGAACCACGCCTTGGCGGTCCGGTCGTAGCTCCAGGTCTCGTTCTGCTCACCGGGGAAGACCATCCCCTGGTGCCGGTCGTCCGGCTCGGTCTCGGACCAGACGAACCAGTCGCGGTACGGAGAGTCCGGCGAGGACCGGGCGGACTGGAACCACGGGTGCTGGTCGGAGGTGTGGTTGACCACCAGGTCGATGATCACGCGGATGCCCCGGTTCTCCGCCTGGTGCAGGAGCTCGGCGAAGTCGCCCAGGGTGCCGAAGCGCGGGTCCACGTTGTAGAAGTCGGTCGCGTCGTAACCGTCGTCACGGTTGGGCGACGGGTGGATCGGGTGCAGCCACAGGCAGGTCACCCCGAGCCGGGCCAGGTAGTCCAACCTCCCGATCAACCCACGGATGTCACCGACCCCGTCGCCGTCGGAGTCGGCGTACGTGTCGATGTCGAGGCAGTAGACGACGGCTTCGGAATACCAACGGTCACCCATGCGCAAGAAACTTCTCCGAACGATCACTACGGCAAACCCGTCCGGCGGCTGGCGGCCTCGAATGGTTACCGCGCCCGGGCCGACGACGAGCCCTGGCGACTGGTCCGGCTCACCCCGCTGGACCCGACGGCCGAGTCGATGGCCGGCCCGTTCTGCTGCGCGCCGTCTCGCGCCGGCCTGAGCGTGGTGTTCACCGGCTGGCGGCAGGGGCCGGCGGACACCGCGCTGCACCCGGAGCACTGAGCGGCAGGTGTGGGCGGGACGCCAGTGGGTATGACCACCCGATCCCCCGACAGCCGACCGGAAGGACGACCATGGCGTACGCCCCGACTGGCGACCCGTCCGAGTTCACCGGGTTGACCGGTTGGGTGGCCTCCGTGATCGAGGTGATGGGCCCGGTCGGCGTGGCGCTGCTGGTGGCGCTGGAGAGCATCGTCCCGCCGATCCCCAGCGAGATCGTGCTGGCGCTCGCCGGCTTCCTGGCTCACGAGGGCCAGTTCAACGTGGTGGTCGTGGTGCTGGCCGCGACGGCCGGCTCGCTGGTCGGCGCGTTGGTGCTCTACTGGCTCGGCGCGGCGCTCGGCGAGGAGCGGCTCAAGCGTTGGCTGGATCGCATCCCGTTGGTGGACAGCGACGACCTGGAGAGGGCCGACCGCTGGTTCGAGCGGCACGGCCGGTGGGCGGTGCTGATCGGCCGGGTGGTGCCGGTGGTCCGGAGTCTGGTCTCCGTGCCGGCCGGGGCCAACCGGATGCCGCTGGGCGAGTTCATCCTGCTCACCACCATCGGCAGCGGGGCGTGGAACGGTCTCATCGTCGGGGCCGGCTACCTGCTCGGCAACCAGTGGCAGGACGTGGCCCGCTACAGCGACTGGTTCAACTACGCGATCGTCGCGGTCTTCGTCGTCATGGTGGTCAGTTGGGTGATCCGTAAGGTCCGCCGACGCCGGGAACGCGACGACCGGCGGTCGGTGACCGCCGGCCGCTGATTCGCGTCAGACGTTTCTGTCCAGCGGGCGCGGCGCGACCGCCTGCGGTCGCCGGAGGACCGCCTGCTCGATCGCCGACCACGTGCTCGTGGTCACCAGGTAGATCAGCGCGGCGAGCGGCAGCACCAGCGCCACCAGCACCGTCGTGAACGGCAGCAGGGGCAGCAGTCGGCCGAGCACAGCCGCGCCCGGCCCCTCGGTGGGCGTACCGGCCACCGTGCCGACGGCCGCAGCAGCCCGGCGGGCCCGCCGCGACGACCACCAGGCCACCGCCAGCAGCACGGCGAGCAGTACGGCGAAGAGCGGACCGGCCGCCCCCGTCACCCCGTCGCTGAGGTGGTGGCCCAGCGGGACCCCGGCAAGCCGCTCGTCCAGCAGCCCGGTGCCGCCCTCGTTCGTGGCGAACAACCGGTACAGGACCAGCAGGAACGGCGCCTGGATCAGCAACGGCAGGCAGCCGGTGATCGGGTTGGCGCCCGCGCTCCGGTACAACGCGAACACCTCGCGCTGAAGCGTCGCCGGGTCGTCGGCGTACCGCTGCTGGAGGTCACGCACCTGCGGGGCGAGCGCCGCGCGGCGCCGCTCGCCGCGGACCTGCGCGACGGTGAGCGGCGAGATCAGCAGCCGGACGGCGATGGTGAAGAGCACGATGGCGGCGGCGGTCGCCATCGTGCCGGCCAATGGTTCGAGCAGGTCGGTGAGCCAGGACAGTGCGGTGCCGGCAGCGCCGACAGCGCCGCTCAGTGGTGCGAAGGCAAGCATGGAAAACCCCTCGGTCCGATTCCGGTGGGGTCCTCCCCCGGGCGGCGTCGCCTCGACAGGGGGGACCGGTGACGGCGGGATCGGCCGCGTGGCGGCGTGGCGCTACGCGGCCGAGGGGTGCCCGGGGGCGCGGGGACGAGGTCGACCGGCGGCGTCCGGGTCGATCTGCCGGGGGACTCGCCGACCACGGGATCGGGCCCGCAAGCCCGCCCAGCGCGGCCCGGGTCCGGGCGCACCCGAACGGCTGAGCACCCGCGCCGCCAGCACCACGGCGAGCAGCACCAGGGCGGTCAGCGCGGCGCCCGCGAGCAGGTCGATCGGCCGGCCCGCGAGCAGGGTGAACTGGGCGAACGCGTAGATCCACGCGACCCAGAGAAAGCCCAGCGGCACCGGCACGGGCTCAGCATATGACCCGGTGTCACGCCGCCCGGTCGAATCGACCGGCCGACCTGGTCGGCACGGCGACGACGGCGTGCCGACACGTTTCCCGGTATCGCCACGTTGGGTAACCAAACAGCGGACCGACGCGGACGGACCGCGAACGGCAGGAACGGACGGTGGTGTCATGACCGGCCAGGTGGCGGAGGCGCCCAGCGAGATGGCTGCGGCGACCGGTTTGCTCACCGTGGGTGTCGAGGAGGAGTTCCTGCTCGTCGACCCGCACACCGGGGCCGCGGTCCCGGCCGTCGACCTGGTCATGGAGCAGGTGCCGGCCGAGTTGCGCGGTCAGGTGGAGCGGGAGTTCCAAACCAGCCAGATCGAGATCGGCAGCCCGCCCGGCCTGGAGCTGTCGTCGATCCGGCACTCCCTCGGCGTGCTGCGTCGCGCGCTCGCCGACGCCGCCGAGCGGGCCGGCGTACGCCTGCTCGCCATCGGCACCGGCCCGGTGGACGGCCCGGTGCCGCCGGTGGTGGACAAGCCACGCTTCGACCGGATGATCGAGCGGTTCCGGCTGCTCGTCCCCGGGCCCGGCAACAACGGCATGCACGTGCACGTGGGCGTCCCCGACCCGGAGACCGGCGTGCAGGTGCTCAACCACGTGCGGCCCTGGCTGCCGCTGCTGCACGCGATGACGACCAACTCCCCGTTCGCCCGAGGTGAAGACACCGGATATGCCAGTTGGCGCTCCGTGGAGTGGGAGCGCTGGCCCTCGGTGGCGCCGACGCCGTGGTTGGAGTCGCACGAGCACTACCAGCGGCTGATCCGCCAGTTGATCTCCAGCGGGGTGATGCTCGACGAGGGGATGCTCTACTGGTACGCCCGCCTGTCGGCGAAGTACCCGACGGTGGAGCTGCGCATCGGTGACGTCTGTCCCTCGGTGGACGACGCGGTCCTGGTCGCCGCGCTGGTCCGGGCTCTGGTGGCCACCGCCAGGGCCGATGTCGACGCCGGCCGTCCGGCGTTGCGGACCGACCACCACCTGCTCGTCGGCGCGCACTGGAGGGCCGCGCACGACGGCCTGGAAGGCGAAGCCGTCGACGTCACCACCGGCGAGCTGCGCCCGGCCTGGGAGCTGCTGGACGAGTTCGTGGATCGACTGCGACCGGAGCTGGAGCAGCACGGCGACTGGGCCGAGGTGACCGACCTGCTGGGCGGGTTGCGTCGGCACGGCAGCGGGGCGGCCCGGCAGCGCGCGGTGTACGCCCGCACCGGGCGGCTCACCGACGTGGTGCAGGACGTCGCGCGGCAGACCCGCGACTGATCACCGCATGACAGGATGAACCCGTGGCGCAACGGCTGATCGTCATCGGCGGGGATGCCGCCGGCATGTCGACGGCGTCCCAGGCTCGACGCCGCCGCGACCGGGCCGACCTGGAGATCGTGGTCTTCGAGCGAGGCCACTTCACCTCCTACTCGGCGTGCGGCATCCCGTACTGGATCAGCGGGCTGGTGTCCGGCCCGGACGATCTGATCGCCCGGGATCCGGAGACGTTCCGCACGAAGTACGCGATGGACGTACGGATGCGACACGAGGTCACGGCCATCGACCTGGACCGCCGCGAGGTGGTCGCCCGGGACCTGGAACACGGCGGCGAGGTCCGCGAGCGTTTCGACGACCTGGTGTACGCGGCCGGCGCGGTGCCGGTGAAGCCGCCCTGGGCGGACACGGACGCGAACGGCGTGTTCGGCATGCAGACCCTCGACGACGGGGCGGCGCTGCGCGACTGGCTGGAGGCTGAGCCACGGCCGCGCCGGGCTGTGGTGGTCGGTGGCGGGTACATCGGCGTCGAGATCGCCGAGGCGCTGATCCAACGCGATCTCTCCGTGACCCTGGTCGAGGCGGGTAGCCAGCCCATGGCGACGGTGGACGGCGACATGGCCGAGTTGGTCGCCGACGCGATGCGCGGCCTGGGCATCCAGATCCGTACCGACCTGCCCGTGACCGGTCTGGAGCAGCGGGACGGCCGGGTGTCCGCGGTGGTCACGGCCGAGGGGCCGATTCCGACCGACGTCGTGGTCCTGGGTCTGGGGGTACGCCCGAACACCGGGCTCGCCGAGGCTGCCGGGTTCCCGATCGGGCCGACCGGCGGGATCCGGGTGGACCGCCGGATGCGGGTGGCCGAGCTGCCCGGCGTCTGGGCGGCCGGCGACTGCGTGGAGACGCTGCACCGGGTCAGCGGGATGCCGGTGCACGTGCCGCTGGGCACGCACGCCAACAAGCAGGGTCGCGCGGCGGGGATCAACATCGGCGGCGGGTACGCCACCTTCACCGGCGTGATCGGCACGGCGGTGACGAAGGTCTGCGACCTGGAGGTGGGTCGGACGGGCCTGCGGGAGCGGGAGGCCACCCGGGCCGGGTTCGACTTCATCTCGGTGGTGGCCGAGTCGACGAACCGGGCCGGCTACTACCCCGGTGCCCGGCCGATGACCGTCAAGTTGATCGCCGAGCGGCCCAGCGGCCGGTTGCTCGGTGCGCAGATCGTCGGTTGGTCCGAGGCGGCCAAACGGATCGACGCGCTTGCCGTGGCACTCTGGAACGGCATGACGGTGGACGATATGACGTCACTCGACCTGGGCTACGCTCCGCCGTACGCGCCGGTGTGGGACCCGGTGCTCGTCGCCGCCCGGAAAGCGGTCGACGCGCTCGCCGCCCTCGACCGCTGACCGGCGCCCACCCTGGAGGACCACCCTGTGACGCAGACCCCGACCCGGCCGACGGTGCGTCGGCGCCCGACGATGGTCGACGTGGCCCGGCACGCCGGGGTCAGCTTGAAGACGGTTTCCCGGGTGGTCAACGACGAGCCGGTGGGGCAGGAGTTGGTCGGCCGGGTGCTGGCCGCCATCGCCGAGTTGGGCTTCCGGCGCAACGACATCGCTCGTAATCTGCGGTCCCGGCAGCTCAACGCCACGATCGGGCTGCTCATCGAGGAGATCGCCAACCCGTTCTACGCGACCATCGCGAGCGTCGCCGCCGAGATCGCGGCCGCCCACGGCACCATGCTGATCACCGCTTCGTCGGAGGAGGACCCGGAGCGGGAACGCGCCGTCCTCCAGGATTTCACCCAGCGCCGGGTCGACGGGCTGCTGGTGGTGCCGGCGGGCCTCGACCACTCGTTCCTGCGCCGCGAGGTCGAGTTGGGCATGCCGGTGGTGTTCCTGGACCGGCCGCCGCAGGGGCTGCTGGCCGACGCCGTGCTCCTGGACAACCGAGGTGGCAGCCACGCTGCGGTCACCGCCCTGCTCAACGAGGGGCACCGACGGGTTGGTCTCCTGCTCGGCGCGCCGAGTGTGCCCACCATCCGCGAGCGGCTGGCCGGGGCGCGGGCGGCACTGGCCGCGGCCGGGGTCGAGCCGGACGAATCGCTGGTGCGCGACCGGCTCATCGCTCCCGAGGAGGCGGGGCGGGCGGTCGCCGCGCTGCTCGACCTGCCGGACCCGCCCACCGCTTTCTTCTGCGCCAACAACCGGCTCACCGTCGGCGCGCTTCAGGAGCTGCACCGGCGCGGCAGTGACGCCGCGCTTGTCGGTTTCGACGATTTCGAACTGGCCCACCTGATGCCCCGGCCGCTGACCGTCGTCGCCTACGACACCCGGGAGCTGGCACGGGTGGCCGCCGAGCGGCTGTTCCAGCGGATCGCCGGCGACGACGACTCCCCACCGTCCACCGTCGTGCTCCCCACCAGCCTGCGACCCCGAGGCCTGACCCCACCCCAAAACCGCTAACCCCACCCCCGCGCACCCCGCCCCGCCCGCCCGCCCCGCCCCGCCCCGCCCCGCCCCGCCCCGCCCCCGCGATCTTGCACTTTCGGTCGACGGTTGGCGCGGATTGCGCCCTTTGTCGGGACAGATAGTGCAAGATCGCGGGGGTCGGGTGCAGCTCGCGGGGGGCGGGGTCAGATCGCGGGGGGCGGGGTCAGATCGCGGGGGGCGGGGTCAGATCGCGGGGTTGAGCAGGGCGTCGAGCTCGGCGCGGGTGGGCGGGTCGGCGCCCTGGCGGCCGCAGGTCAGGGCGGCCACCGTGGCGGCCTGCCGCAGCACCGCACGCCACTGCGGCTCGGTCACCGCGGCGAGCCGGGCGGCCGGCCGGTCGCCGAGCGCGTCGAGGTCGGTCAGCGCGGCCAGCAGACCGCCGGTGAACGAGTCGCCTGCGCCGACGGTGTCGACGACGGTGGTGCGTACCGCCGGTTCCTCGTGCAGCGACCCGTCCGGGGCGAGCAGCAACGCGCCGTCCCCACCCCGGGTCACCACGGCGCAGGACACCCCGACCTCGCGCCATTCGGCCATCACCTCGGCGACCGACCGGTCCGGGTAGAGCCAGGCCAGATCCTCGTCGCTGGCCTTGACCAGGTGCGCGAGGGGCACCTGGCGGCGTACCCTCGCCTGCTCCGCCGCCCGGTCCGTGACGATGCTCGGACGCAGGTTGAGGTCGATCGAGATGGTGCGGCTGTCGCGGCGGCGTTCGCGGTCGAGCAGGTCCTCCAGCACCTGCCCGCCGGGCGCCAGCGCGAGCGCGAGGGACCCGGTGTGCAGTGCGGTCACCGCGGTCCCGGCCAGCTCGGGCAGTTCCGACGGCGTCCACTGCCAGTCCGCCGTGCCGGCGAGCCGGAACTCGTAGCTGGCCTGCCCGCTGGCGTCCAACGTGGCGACCGCCACCGAGGTGGGCTCCTCGGCGCGCACCGCCCACTCCAGGTCCACCCGGTTGGCGCTGAGGTACTCGGCGAGTTGCCGGCCGTACTCGTCGGCGCCGAGCCGGGCCAGCAGCCGTACCGGCTGGTCGAGCCGGGCCAGGGTGACCGCCACGTTCGCCGGGGATCCACCCGGCACGGCCCGCTGCCCAACGGCGGTGACCACCAGGTCGATGAGTGCCTCACCCGCGACCACGATCATGCGATCACCGTGCCCGGCGCGAGCGGGCCAGGGCCACCGAGCCCGTCGGCCGAACGGGACAGCAGCACCGCCTGGTACGCGTGATAGACGTCCGGCCGGCCGTGCCAGACCGTGTCGGCGGGCAGGTTCTGCACGTCCAGCTCGTGCCGCCATCCGGTGGAGTCGATCAGGTAGCGGCGGGCGTACGCCCAGAAGATCCGGTACCAGTCGGCGTAGACCGCGTCCCCGGTGCGGCGGTGCAGAGTGACGGCCGCCCCGATGGCCTCGGCGAGCACCCAGTGCATCCGCGAGCGCACCACCGGCCGGTCGTCCCAGTCGATCGTGTAGACGAAGCCGTCGGCACCGTCGACCGCCCAGCCGCGGCGCACGGCGGCGGCGAACAGGCTACGGGCGTCGGCGAGGAGCCAGCGTGGTGGCTGCGGCAGGACCGCCTCCAGTTCCAGCAGCAGCCGGGCCCACTCCAACCAGTGGCCCATCGTCGAGCCGTACGGCCGGAACGGGTCTGCGGGCTGGTCCCGGTTGTAGTCGAGCAGTGGTGTCCAGTCGGCCGTGTAGTGCTCGGGCAGCCGCCAGTCGTGCCGGGTGGCCTCGGTGTGCACGAGGTGGGTGGCGATCTGCAGGGCCCGGTCGGCCCAGCTCGCGTCGCCGGTGGCGGCGGCAGCGGCGAGGAACGCCTCGACCATGTGCATGCTGCTGTTCGCGCCGCGGTAGTCCTCGGTGACCGTCCAGTCCCGGTTCCACGATTCGCGGACCGCGCCGACTTCGGCGTCCCAGAACCGGTCCCGCACCACGGCCTGCGCGTCGGCGAGCAACTCGTCCGCGCCGGGCCGTCCGGCGCGCACCGCGCTGGACGCGGCGAGCAGCACGAACGCGTGGTCGTAGCCGGCCTTGCGGTCGTCGACGGGCGTGCCCTGCTGGTCCACGGCGCTGAACCAGCCGCCGTACCGGTCGTCGCGCAGCAGTGTGCTGAGCGCGGCGATTCCGTGGTCGACCAGGGCAGCGGCGTCCGGATCGCCGTTGCGGTGGGCGAGCGCGGCCACGTGGGTCATCCGGCAGGTGATCCAGAGGTGCACCGCTTCGCCCCGGTCCGGGGTGCGGTCGTCGGTCAGCCACCAGAAGCCGCCCTCGGGTCGGACCGAGCGGCGGGCCGTGTCGAGCAGTGTGCGGGTCTGGTCGGCGAGGAACTCGTCCAGATCAGGGAGGTCGGGCGACCCAGCCGGAGCAGGGGTCGTTTCAGCGTCGGATCGGGGCACGTCGGTCATCTCAGCTGGTCACCGTTGGGTAGGGAAGGAACATACGGCCAGGATCGGCGCACGGAGCAGGTCCGCGCCGGAAAACCCGCCAACGGTACGCCGCGCACCGACCGGCCACGCCGGGTGCACAACGGAGAGGATCATGAGTACGTTTTCCTCCCTTTTGCCCGTTGACATCGTTGTCACTTCCCAACCCTGCTCTGACAGTCGGTCGACTGTCAATCCCAGTTGCGTCACACCGCACGCCGGCTGGCCATCAAGGCGTCCATCACGCGCCCCCGAGGTCGGCCAGACCGATCTCGGCGGAGGAAAGGCCCTGAAGGTCCGGGCCGGCACGCAGACCCTCGAGCATGAGGATCAGATGGCGGTCCACGCTGCTGCCCCCGGACAGGACGACCTGTGGCGCGCACGCGTCCGCAACGTTCCCTGACCATGGACGAGGCTGGGCGGTGCCGCCCCACGGCAGCGCGGTGGATGCTCCAGGATGGACAGGTGGTGGAACTGCCCGAGGGGCTTGACTGGGTACGCGGGTCACCGGCCGGCCGAGGGTGGCTGGCCACACTCCCGACCTGGCTGGCCGAGTGCACCGAGCGCTGGTCGCTGCGACTCGGCCCGCCCTTCCGGTACGCGTACGCCTCGCTGGCGCTCCCAGCGGACCTGCCCGACGGCACGGCGGCGGTGCTGAAGCTCCAGTACCCGGACGAGGAGAGCCAGCACGAGGCCGACGCGCTGGCCCACTGGGACGGTGTCGGGGCGATTCGGCTGCTCGCACACGACCCCGAACGACGTGCCCTGCTGGTGGAGCGCTGCCAACCCGGCACCGGGTTGCACGAGGTTCCGCTGGACCGGGCGTTGGACGCGATGATCGACCTGCTGCCCCGACTGTGGCGACCGGCCGGCGTGCCGTTCACCTCGTTGGCCGAGGAGGCCGCCGGGTGGGTCGACCGGATGCCCCGCAACTGGGAACGGGCCGGCCGGCCGTACGAGCGGCGGCTGCTCGACGAAGCGCTCGCCCTGCTCGGCGGTCTGGCGTCGAGCCAGGGCGAGCAGGTGCTGGTCAACCAGGACCTGCACGCCGGCAACGTGCTCGCCGCCGAGCGGGAACCGTGGCTGGCGATCGACCCGAAGCCGCTGACCGGCGAGCGGGAGTTCTCCGTCGTGCCGATGGTGCGCGGTCGGGAGCTCGGTCACTCGCCGACCGCCGTCCGGCACCGGCTGGACCGGCTCAGCACCGAGCTGGGGCTGGACCGGGAGCGGGTCCGGGGCTGGACGATCGGGCACACGTTGGCCTGGAGCATCGCCGACGAGGTCGTCTTTCCGCACCAGATCGAGGTGGTCCGCTGGTTGCTCGACGAGGGCTGACCGATCAATCGTCCCGCGTGCGCCGTCCTTGATCGTGCTCGATCCAGGATGTAGTGGTCTGCTCCGCCCGGGAGGCCACTCTTTCCTGGTTGCAGCACGATCAAGCGCAGCGCGAGCGCCGGCACGATCAAGCGCGGCGCGAGCGCCGGCACGACCAAGCGCAGCGCGAGCGCCGGCACGATCAAGCGCGGGCGCTCAGTTGCCCTGACAGGTACGGCACCAGTAGAGGTTGCGTCCGGCCAGCTCGCCGCGGCTGATCTCGGTGCCACAGACGTGGCAGGGCACTCCGGGGCGGCGGTAGACGTACACCTCGCCACCGTGCCGGTCCACCCGGGCTGGCCGGCCCATCGCCTCCGGTAGGTGCGCGTCGCGGACCGTGTCGATCCGGCCGTGCGCGACCGCGAGCCGCATCAGCCCGACCAGGTCGGCCCAGAGCGCGTCCCAGCCGGCACGGGTCAGTCCCCGGCCCGGCATCGTCGGCGGCAGCCCGGCCCGGAACAGCGCCTCGGTCACGAAGATCAGGCCGGTGCCGGCCACCACCGACTGGTCCAGCAGCAGCGCGGCCAGGGGTGTCGGGCTGCGTGAGATCCTGCGGTACGCCCGCTCCGGGTCCGCGTCGGCGCGCAGCGGGTCCGGCCCGAGGCGATCCCGCAGCGCGGCCACCTCGGCTGGGGTGAACAGCTCGCAGGCGGTGGGCCCGCGCAGGTCCAGCCAGTGCCGGTCGCTGGCCAGTCGCAGCCGCACCTGGCCGACCGGTTCCGGCGGCTCCCCCGGCCCGTCGGCGAACTTGCCGTAGAGCCCAAGGTGCACATGCAGCGTCAGCTCACCGGCGTAGTGGTGCAGCAGGTGCTTGCCGTACGCCTCGGTGCCTTCGAGCACGGTCCCGGAGAGCCGGGCGGCGCTCTCGGCGAAGCGGCCCTGTGGGCTGGCGGCGTGCACCTTGTCCCCGGCGAACAGTTCGGCGTGCCGGGCCGCCAGGCGGTGGATCGTATGTCCCTCTGGCACGGGTGCCAAGGATAGCCAGCAACGCTCGGCGGGGCCGAGTGAGCGGCGCGATGCCGTCAGCCCTGGCGCTGCCCCTTGACGCTGGCCACGAACGCGCTCCACGTGGTTGGGGCGAAGGCCAGCGCCGGCCCAGTCGGGTCCTTGCTGTCCCGCACACCCACGACGCTGGGGAGGTTGTCGGCCACCTCGACGCAGTTGCCGCCGCTTCCGCCGCTGCGGGTGCTCTTGCGCCAGGTCGCTCCGGCAAGGTCAGTCATGATGCTCCTCGATGATCGAAGTGATCATTTTCTCTGATTCTGCCTCACTCGACGCGAGCGCTTCCAGATCCGACCAGACATGTTCGTAGGCGGCCACCTCTGCCGGCTTGTCCAGGTAGAGCGCGCCGGTGATGTTCTCGAGGTAGACGGTGGTCGGCTCGGTCGACGCCCTCCCGAAGGCCTGCGGAAAGTCCAGCAGGACGAAGGTGCCGGTTTCGCTGGCCAGGGGCGGCCCGGCGGCGAGCGGCAGCACCCGCAGACTCACGTTGGGCAACGCCGCCACGTCGAGCAGGTGTCGCAACTGCCCCACCATCGCAGGGTGGTCGGGGATCGTGCGGCGCAGCACGGCTTCGCTCAGGACGACCCGCAGGGTGGGTGCGGTGGGCAGCCGGCGAACGAGGATGGCCTGCCGCTGCAACCGGACCTCCACCAATTTTTCCCGATCCTTCCCGCTCATGGTCGGGTTCTTTCGGCGGAACAACTCGCTGGCGTACTCGCGGGTTTGCAGAAGGCCGGGGATTAGCTCGGCGTCGTATTGCCGCAGCGCCGTGGCGGAGGATTCCAGGCCGACGTATAGCGAGAACCACGACGGGACGACATCGCCGTAGGAATGCCACCAACCCCGGGCGCGAGTCTCTTTCGCTAGCCCAGCGACGATCTCCCCCATGGAGTCGGGCACCCGATAGAGAGCACACATCGCGCGGGCGTCCACCACGCGCACCGGGACCAACCCCTTCTCGATGCGCCACACCTTTTGCCGCGAGCAGTCCAGCGCCTCGGCCGCCGAGTCCAGCGTCACCGAGGCGTCCTCTCGAAGCTGTGTGAGCAGCCGCCCGAGCTGCCGCCGCGGGACCGTGGACCCGCTTGTTTCATCCGTCATGCAACATCACTGCACCCTTCCTGCAACACCGAATGTCTCGCCCGGCACGCAATTGCCTTCCGTTCCTCGTGCGTCAATATGGCTTGAGGCTAGGAGGACTCCGAGCGTTGCACAAGGTGGCCAGCATGGAACATGCTGTCACGCGTCAGAAGGCCTCCGGATAAGCGCCGGAATGGCGACGACAATAACGCGCGGCCTCGCACACCTGGATGTGCCGGGGCGACGCCATTCCGCATCAGGAAGGACGCCGTAATGCGGGTGTCGTACAACGAATACCTCTTGGTCACCGCGCTGACCCTCGCCCGCCGGCACCGGCCAGTCTGGAGTTGGGCGCGGTGGCGCAAGGTGTGCCGCTGCGGCGCGGAGTTGCCCTGCCGAGCCCGCCACCGCATCCCGATCAACCGTGGGCACTGGCCGACGTGAGCGCCCTCAGGCCGGGAGACGTACTGCTGATCGGCGAGGCGTGTTCGGTCCAGTTCGCCGGCGACCGGGCGCTGCGCCTCCGGCTGGTCCGCGTGGACCAGCGCCCGACGTACCACGGGTGGATCTGGCTGGCCGGGTACGTGCTCGACAACAAGGGCTTGGCCATCGACAAGCGGGAGGTGTACGTGCAGCAGGCCGGATTGCGAGTGCTGCCGCCACACGCCGGGGCGAGGTCTCCTGCCGAAGCGACCCTCGCGCGGTAGGAAAACGGCGATCGTCTGCCGCCGTACCCGGAATTGGTGTCAGGAAACGCCCAACGGGGTACTTCAGGGCCGTACCGCGTGGGTGCCACCCGAGTTGTCGGCCACCACGCATTAATCAGGAGGTGTGTAGTGGTCAAGATTCCTTCGCTGTCCCGCCGGTCCGAGCCGGCGCCGACGCGGGACGAGAACCTCGACGGTCGCATCGACGGCCGCGACACCCCGGTCAACGACCGGCAGAACACGATGGTGCTCGGAGGCCGGTCAACCGACGGCGAGCGCGACCGCCCGGTGGTCACCGACCGGGCCACCGACCAGGCGACGTACCGCAATGCTGCCGTGCCCACCGAGCAGACCGGGCGGACCGGCGAGGCCGAACGGCGGGCCGCCGAGCGGGCCGCCGTGGCCCGCGCCGCCATCGCCCGCCCGGTGGAGGGCGACGCACGGCCCGCCCGGCCGGTGGACAGCGACGCCCGGCCCGGCACCGACCCGACCACGACGCGCACCGCCGAGCGGGACACCGACCTCGACGGCAGCACCCGGCGGACCGACCCGACGGACCGGGTCGCGACCGCCCGCCCGGCCGACCCGACCCCGGACCACACCGAGCCGGAGCCGGCGGTGGTGCGCGGCCCCAAGCCGCGGGCCAGCCTGCTCGCCACCCTCGGGCTGATCGTGTCCGTCGCCGGTGCGCTGTTCGTGCTGACCGGCACCCTGGCCGGGTACGGCATCGGGCTCGGCGCGGTCGGCGCGGTGCTCGCGGTGCTCGGTCTGCTGGCCACCCGCCGCCGGCACGTCGCCGGGAAGACCGACGCGCTGTTCGGAGTGCTCATCGGTCTGGCCGCCGTGGTGATCGGGGTGCTGGCGATGAGCGGCCAGTTCGACTGGCCCACCACCGACGGCGACTGGGTGCAGCGCTTCCGCGAGTGGCTTGACTCACAGTTTGTCGATCGTTTCTAGCGGGCACTGTTCCGCTCGCCGGTGGTGCACCGGCGAAAGCCGGCGGTTCGCCGGCAGCCCGAACTCTCCGGTGGTTCACCGGCCGGGCGACACCCTTTCAGGGGCGGCGGTTCGCCGCCCCTGAAGTGTTTCCGGGGTACGCCGAGCGCTGACGCAACGAATCGCTCCTGGCGGCAGCTCAGACGCAATGAATGTTCGGTCTGTGCAACTCTCAATGGTGGATCCTGCCGCTGAGGCCGCATAGCGTTGAGCAACGGCGCCAGCCCGTGGGCCACGGTGGCCGGGCGCGCCCGACCCCTGGGAGCAGGACAATGACGATGGACGCCACCAGCCAGCGCCTGTTGATGTGCCGGCCGACGTACTTCGCCGTCGACTACGCGATCAACCCCTGGATGGACCCGAGCGCGCCGGTCGACACCGCGCTGGCCGTCCGGCAGTGGGAGCAGCTGCGCCAGACGTACCGCGACCTGGGCCACACCGTCGAGGAGATCACTCCGGTGCCCGGCCTGCCCGACATGGTCTTCGCCGCCAACGGCGGCACCGTGATCGACGGCAAGGCGATGGCCGTGCAGTTCCGCGACCCGCAGCGCGCCGACGAGGCGCCGGCCTACCGCGCCTGGTTCGAGGCCGCCGGCTTCGAGATGTACGACCCGAAGCACGTCAACGAGGGCGAGGGCGACGTCCTGCTGGCCGGCGACCACCTGCTGGCCGGCACCGGCTTCCGCACGGCGCACTCCTCGCACGCCCAACTGCAGGAGGTCTTCGGTTACCCGGTGATCACCATGCAGTTGGTCGACCCGCGCTTCTACCACCTGGACACCGCGCTGACCGTGCTCGACGAGCGGACCGTGGCGTACCTGCCGGAGGCGTTCTCCCCCGGCAGCCAGGCCGTGCTGCGCCGGCTCTTCCCCGACGCGGTGCACGCCACCATGGCCGACGCCGAGGTGCTGGGGCTGAACGCGGTCAGCGACGGACGGCACGTGGTGCTGCCCGCGCAGGCCACCGACCTGGCCGCCACGCTGCGCGACCGGGGCTACGAAACCATCGGTGTCGACCTGTCCGAGCTGCGTAAGGCCGGCGGCGGACCGAAGTGCTGCACACTGCGACTGCGTCAGGGAAAGGCAAGCAAGTGATCGTGGATGACATCCTGCGGACGCCGGGAGCGGTCCGGGACGCCGAGCGCTGGACGGCGCACAACTACCACCCGCTACCGGTGGTGATCTCGTCCGCGGAGGGCGCCTGGCTCACCGACGTGGACGGCCGCCGCTACCTGGACTGCCTGGCCGGTTACTCCGCACTCAACTTCGGCCACCGGCACCCTCGGTTGATCGCCGCCGCGCACGCACAGTTGGATCGGCTGACGCTGACCAGCCGGGCGTTCATCCACGACCAGTTCGCCGACTTCTGCCGGGAGTTGGCCGAGCTGTGCGGCAAGGACCTGGTGCTGCCGATGAACACCGGCGCCGAGGCGGTGGAGACCGGGATCAAGGTGGCCCGCAAGTGGGGCTACCAGGTCAAGGGTGTGCCCGCCGGCCAGGCCAACATCGTGGTCGCCGAGGGTAACTTCCACGGCCGGACCACCACCATCGTGAGCTTCTCCACCGACGAGGACGCCCGCGCCGACTTCGGGCCGTACACCCCGGGGTTCACGGTCGTGCCGTACGGCGACCTGGACGCGCTGACCGCCGCGATCGACGAGAACACCGTGGCCGTGCTGCTGGAGCCGATCCAGGGCGAGCAGGGCGTGGTGGTGCCACCCGAGGGCTACCTGCCGGGCGTACGCCAGGTCTGCACCGAGCGCAACGTGCTGTTCATCGCCGACGAGATCCAGTCCGGTCTGGGGCGTACCGGCGCGACCTTCGCCTGTGACCACGAGGGCGTCGTGCCGGACATGTACCTGCTCGGCAAGGCGCTCGGCGGCGGCATCGTTCCGGTCTCCGCGGTGGCTGCGAACTCCGACGTGCTCGGCGTGCTCAAGCCCGGCCAGCACGGCTCCACCTTCGGCGGTAACCCGCTCGCCTGCGCGGTGGCGATCGAAGTGGTCCGGCTGCTGGCCACCGGCGAGTTCCAGCGGCGCTCGGCCGAGCTGGGTGAGCGGCTGCGGGCCGGCCTGGAAGGGCTGCTCGGCAAGGGCCTGGTGGCGGTCCGTGTGCGCGGCCTGTGGGCCGGTCTGGACATCGACCCGGCGCTGATGAGCGGGCGGGAGGCGTGTGAACGTCTCGCCGAGCGCGGAGTGCTCGCCAAGGACACCCACGGCTCCACCATCCGGCTCGCCCCACCGCTGGTGATCACCGAGGAGGAGATCGACCTGGCGGTGGCGCAGCTCGCCGAGGTGCTGGCCGGCTGACCCCGCCCCGCCCCGCCCCCCGCCCCCGCCCAACCAGCGTTGATCATGAAGTTATTGCCACGACACGCCGCGGTGCCGGGCAATAACTTCATGATCAACCGGGGTGGGGGCGGGGTGGGGTCAGGGGCGCGGTAGGCGCATCGCCATCGTCGGGGCCTCGGCCATCACCGAGGTGGGGGTGAACGGGGCGCCCGCGGGCAACTCCTCGGCCCGACCGATCTGCACCCCCGGGTAGAGCTCCACCATGTCGTTCTCACCGAGCACCCGGGACTGCTGCGGTGCCAGGGGAATACGCTCCGACTCGGTCATCGAGCCGGCCGGACGGATGCCGGAACCGTTGGTGCTGATGTCGGTCACGATGACCTCGCCGACCCGCAGCTCGAACTGGACGTGACCACGGCTGATCCACCGCCGGGCCTCATCGTTGAGCCACTGCCCGAGCATGATGCCGCCGTCCTGCTCGGGGGCCCGACCGGCCACCACCGGCTGCTCCTCGCTGAGCACGAACCGCCGCCGGACCAGGCCACCGACGCGCACCGCGAGCACCTCCGTACGCGGCCGAGGACCCCCGTCACCGAGCCGTGCGCCGTGCCGGGGGCAGGTCGGTACGCCGTTGCGCAACGCGGGCGGCGGCTGCCCGGCGGGGCTGCGTTCGACCACCCGGGCCAGGTCGGCGAACGCGCCGCTCCCACCACCGCTGCCGAACAACGCGCAGCCCGACTCCGGGCAGCGCCACTGGCGGGCCAGCAACTTGGCCCCGGTCGGCGACCGCTTGCCGGTGACCGGCGCGTGTCCGCCACCGACGTGGGCGATGAACACCGGCCCACCGGCTCCCGGCACCGGGGCGACCACCCGACCGGGCTGCTCGACCAGCCACGGGAACCGTCCGCGCAGCCCGTCGAAGCGGACCCGACTGAGCACCGGCAGTCCGAGCAGGTCGGCGACCTCCAACATCCGGTCGCCCGGGTTGTCGAGCACCTCGACGAGCCCGTCGTCGGCCCAGCGGCGGACCACCATCCGCTCGTTGGAGGTCAGGTCGGCGTCGGAGAGCAGCGCCCGGTGCACCACCGCGTAGACCTGGACGCTGTCCTCCTCCAGGTCGCGGGAGAGCGCGTCGATGACCATGCCGAGCCGTAGCAGGCTGGCCGGCCGACCACCGTCGATGTCCTGGTAGCGGATCACCTCGGCCAGGTCGAGCACCGCCCGGGCCAGCGACGGGTCCGTGCAGACCCGACCCTCGATGGCGTCCAGAACCTTGCTGATCTCGAATCTCATGCCGCACTCCGGACGATGTCGTCGATTCGCCGGGCCAGCTCGAAGTCCCGGTGGGTGACCCCACCGGCCGAATGCGTGACACAGCGGAAGGTCAGGGTCCGCCATCGGATGTCGATGTCGGGATGGTGGTCGAGCTCCTCGGCCACCGCCGCCACCCGGTCCACCACCGCGATGGCGGCCGGGAAACTGCCGAGCTGGGCCGTACGACCGATGCCGGTCGGGTCACCCGACCAGTCGGGCAACCGGCCCAGCTCTTCTCGCACCGCATCCGCGGTGAGCAGGTCTGCCATGCGCCGACCCTACCGGGGACGACGGCCGGCATCGACCAGCGGTAGCGGGGCGTCGATCGGCCCGATACGCGCCGGTGGGGGCGGTGCCAAACGGCACCGCCCCCACCTTCCCCCGGTGTGTTTCAGCCGCGCAGCGGCCGGCCCACGCTGTGCAGGTGACCGAGTGCCTGCCGGTACGACTCGATCAGCCCGGTCTCGGCGTACGGGATGCCCTGCTCGACGCAGTAGGCGCGCACGATCGGCTGGGCTCGGCGGAGGTTGGCGCGGGGCATGTTCGGGAAGAGGTGGTGCTCGATCTGGTAGTTGAGCCCGCCCAGCGTGGTGTCCACCAGTCGACTGCCCCGCACGTTGCGGGAGGTCAGCACCTGCTTACGCAGGAAGTCCAGCTCGTCCTCGGCGGTCGGCATCGGCATGCCCTTGTGGTTGGGGGCGAACGCGCAACCCATGTAGAGGCCCCACAGCGCCTGGTGCACGACGGCGAAGAGCAGCGCCTTGACCGGCGACATGACCGCCAACAGCAGCGCCACGTAGCCGACGGTGTGCGCGACGAGCAGCGCGGCCTCGACCGCCCGGTGCCGCATCGGGGTGGCGTACCGGCCGTCCGGCTCACGCCCGAGGATCGCCCGGATGCTGGCGACGTGCAGGTTCAGACCCTCCAGGAGGAGCATCGGGAAGAAGAAGTACGCCTGCCGCTGAGCCAGCCAACGGCCGAATCCCCGGGTCTCCAGCGCCTGTTCGGGCGTCCACACCAGGGCGCCCGCGCCGACGTCCGGGTCCTCGTCCTCGTGGTTCGGGTTGGCGTGGTGCCGGTTGTGCTTGTCGACCCACCAGCCGTAGCTGATTCCCACCGCCACGTTGCCGGCGAGCAGCCCCACCAGTTCGCTGGGGCCACGTCGTCGGAACATCTGGCGGTGCCCGGCGTCGTGGCCGAGGAACGCGACCTGCGTGGTGGCCACCGCCATCAGGGCCGCGAGCGGCAACTGCCACCAGGAGTCGCCGAGCAGGAAGACCGCGACCCAGCCGGCGAGGAAAGCGCCGAGGGTGAGCGTGATGCGGGTGACGTACCAGCCGGGGCGCCGCTCCAGCAGGCCCGCCTGGCTGATCCGTCGGGACAACTGTGCGTAGTCACTGCCTCGCCGTTGTACCGGCGGTTCCGCCACCGCTCCGATCGCCATCGCTGCTCCCGATCCGCTTGCGCCTGAACCGGGGTGGTTCGGGCTTAATGTCAAGTCTCCCGGCAGCGGTTGCGCTGAGTAACCCTGACAACCCCCGAATGGGGGGTAGGGCGGGCACTACCCCCTGACGTGAGACTCAGCTCAGCCGGCCCACCGCGGCCCGCAATCGAGCCAGGTCACGCCGCCGTCGCTCGTATGTCGCGGCGAGCCCGACCAACGCCAGCCCACCGGCACCCAGGTAGATCCATCGGGGCAGCAGGTCCCAGCCGCGGGCCAGCTCGTGCAGGGCCGACAGCGCCAGCACCCATCCGCCGAGCAGCACCGGCGCCTGCCAACGTCGGGTCGCGCCGGCCAGCACCGCGCCCAGCGCCGCCGCGCCGAGGAGCAGTCGCCGCCACGGCTGCGGGTCACTCCCGGCCAGCACCGACGCGAGGCTCGGGAGCAGCGCCGCGACCAGCCCCGGGCCGAGGGCCGGCCAGCTGGTCAGCCCAGGCCTGGTGCGCAGCGCCAGTAGACCCGCGCCGAGGGCGAGCGCCGAGGCCGGCAGGGTGTACGCCTCCAGCACGGTCACGCCCCCGGCCGCAAGCAGCACCCACGCCCCGAGCAGCTCACTGCCGGCGGCGATACCGGCGAACGCCCACCGTCGGCCGGCCCGCTCGCCCCGGCGCAGCAGCCGCAGCGCGACGGCAGCGCCCCAGAGCACGCAGACGGTGGCGAGGTGCCGCGCCGCCTCGACGGCGAGCGCCGCCGCCACCAGCGCCACCGCCTGGGCGGCAGCGTCCAGCACCCGCCGGACCTGTGCCCGCGCCGGCGTCGCCGTGACCACCTGCGGCGAGGTTGCCGCGTCGGCCGGCGTCGCCCCGATCGCCTGCGGCAGAGTGATCGCAGCGGCGACGGCCAGCACCAGCACCGCCACCGCCAGCAGCGGGTACGCCGCAGCCCGCAACGGCAGCCCACCGGCGAGCGGAGCGGTCACCGCCAGCGCGGACGCCGCGCCCACGGCGGCCAGGCAACCGACGACACGCACCTCGACCATGCGGGCGCCGACGGCGACGACGACCGCCGCCACCAGCAGTAACCCCTCGGCGGCGAGCGTTCCGGCTCGGGTGGCCAGCAGCCCCACCACACCGGAGGCGACAAGCACCACGCCCACCGGTACGGCGATCGGCGCGAGCGCCGGGCGCGGCGCGACCAGAGCGGCGGGCAACAGCGCGGCCAACCCGGCGAGCAGGACAGTTGCCGGCAGCACCGGCCACGGCGCACCGACCGCGACGAGCAGCACCGGCAGGGCCGCCGCGCCGAACGGCAGCGCGGGCAGCATTCGTGGGCGGACCCGCCGGCCGGCCAGCACGGCGGCCACCGCCAGCACGGCCAGCGCCAACCCGGCGGGCAGCGCCGTCGGATCGGCGACGACCGCGGGCACCCCCGCCCACACCGGCCCCGGAGCGCCGTACGGCGACACGAGCCCGGTCAGCACCGCCGGCAGGGCCGCCAGGACAGCGACCGCCGCCAGCGCGCCGCCCGCCACCAGCAGGCCCGGCCGGGTCGATTCGTGGCCGCCGACCGCCGGCCGGTCCCACCGGGCGACGAGCGTGACGCCCAGCGTTGCCAGGGCGGCGTACAGCGCAAGGGGCTCACTCCCCGCCACGACCAGCGGCGCGAGTCCAGGCACGGTCATCGCGACCACGGCGCCGGTCACCGCGTACCCGGTCAGTTCCACCCGGTGGCGACGCGCCGCGAGCACCGCGACCAGCGGCAGCCCGGCGGCGACCAGCGCGAGCCGCGCCTGCCACCAGGGCGGCGCACCCCCAGCGAACAGCGCCACCGCCGCGACCCCGGGCAGCGCGAGCTGTGCGACCAGCAGACCCACGCCGGCCACCTGCCGGTACGGACCGGTGCCCCGGCGGAGGGCCAGTGCCAGCCCGGCCACGGCGATGGTGCCGAGCGCCACCAGGGCACCGGTCGGAGTGGCCAGGGCGACCAGCAGCCCGTGCCCGAGCAGGACGGCGCCACCGAGCACTCGGGTGAGCAGGGCGGTCGGGTGGGTCGCCGGGCGGGCCAGCACGGCGAGCAGCAGCAGCGCCCCGCCGACCAGGTCGACGGCCACCACCTGCGGCCAGGAAGCCGTCCAGCCGGCGGGCAGGGCGAGCAGCACCGCCACCGCGCCGGCCGTGGCGAACACCGCCCACGCTGCGCGGGGCATCAACAGCACCGTCGCGCCGAGCGCCAACGCCACAGCGGGCGCCAACTGCCAACCCCAGTCCAGGTCCGGCCCGGTCCCGGCCCCGCCCCACGACGGCATCGACCGGCCGACGGCGGCGACCGCGAGCGTCGCGGTGATCAGCACGGCCACCAGCGCCGTACCGGCCGCGACCAGCAGCGCACCGGCGCGCGGGCCGGTCCGCCAACCGCCGGTACCGGCCGGCCCCGACCCCGCCACGGCAGCCACACCCGCCACATCCGGCAGCTCTCGCGCCGGCGGAACCGGCCCCGCCACATCCGGCAGCAACCGCACCGCCGCCGCCAACACGAGGGCCACCGTCGCCGCCGCGATCAGCAGCAGTGACGGCCGCAGCTCGGCCACCGGGCGCAGCAGGGCGGCGGCGAGCACCGGCACCAGCAACCCCGCGGCCACCACCCGCAGCGCCCGCCCGCCGATCAGCCAGGCCACACCGAACCCGGCCAGCGCCACCAGCAACAGCGGCAACCCGGCCAGCAGTGGCGAACCCGCCGCCCGCCCGAGGAACAACGGCACCAGGGCGCAGCTCGCGGCACCAACGAGCGCGGTGACGTGACCGATTCCCGCCAACACCCGGCCGACGAGCTGCGCCGCGCCTTCCCGGCCGCGCAGCCCGACCAGCACGGCCACGTCCAGCAGCGCCACCGCGAGCAGGACCACCGCCCAACCGGCCGCACCCGTTTCGGCCTCGACGGCGAGCAGCGGCAACACCGGCTGAGCGGCCAGCAGGGCGGCGAACCAGGGCCCGGTCAGCCTGCTCCACCGGCCGTACACCACGGCGACCGCCGCGCTGGCCCCCCCGACCAGCGCGGCGTAGCGGGTGCCTGGCCAACCGGCCACCCCGGCCAGGTCCACCGACCAGGCCGCGTAACCGTCCAGCACCACCGACAGCAAACCGACCGCGGCGAACGTCTCCGCCGTGCCCCGCAGACCTCGGCGGACCAACAGCAGCGGTACGGCCAGAGCGAGCGCGGTGAACGCGGCCAGGATCAGTGCCCGTCCGCCGACCCCCACCGCCGCCCAGGCCACCGCGGTGAACACCACCGCCGCCGTGCCCAGCAGCAGTCCACCAAGGACGAACAGCAGACCCTGGACGGTACGGGTCGAGGCCTCCGCCGCACCCGGTGTCGACTCGGCCGGAACACCCGCGGCAGTGGGCGGCACCGGCCCGACGAGAACCGCGGGGCGGGCCACCACGGAGGCGGCCAACCCCGCGCGGACGACCGCCGCCAGCTCGGCCCGCCGCCGCGACGTGGCCGACAGGCGTCCGGCCAACTCGGTGTACGTGCGGCGGGCCCGCTCCACCTCCGGCTCAAGCTGGGCGACCTCCCTGCTCAGCCGGCACACCTCAGCGGCGATCGGGTCGGGCGCGCGCCGGCAGCCGGTGCAACCGGTGCTCAGGTCGGCCGGCGCAGCACAGGCGGGGCAGGGATAGCGGGTGTCATCCACCCGGTCATCATCGAGAGGCGACCCGGCCAGGGCCCAGAGTGCGCGTACTCAGAGGCGGGTGTGCTCGTGCACCCAGATGGCATAGGCGGGATCGCCACACTCCACCCTGGACACCAGGATCTCCGGCACCTCGTACGGGTGGCTGAGCCGGATCTGGTCCACCAACGCGGACAACCGGTCGGGTGCGGTCTTGAACTGCACCGACCACTCGGTGCTGGTCTCCACTCCGGACCGCCACCAGTAGGTGCTGTCAACCTGACCACCCACTTGAGCACAGGCGGCGAGCCTGCCGGCAACGGCCGCGGCCGCCAGCACGTCGGCGACCGAACGCGCATCCACCACCGTCGTCACCACGCAGATCTGCTCCACGACCGCACCCTACGCGGCACCATCACGATTGGCCGCGATCCAGGTGTCGATCTGCGCCCACCAGTCGAACAGCCAGTCGATGCGTTGCTGCCGTTCGGCCGGTACGTCCTCGGGCGGCACCGACCAGAACCGCATGACGATCCGTTTGTCCATCGGCAGTTCCCGCCACACGTCGGCGACGGTGAGCAGCCGGTCCAGACCGGTGTGGGCGACGAAGATGACCCCGGCGTCCGGTGCGGCGTCCAGCGCGGCGAGTACCCCGCCGGGCTGCGGGGCGAGCACGTGGCGCATCCGCTCGGCGCGTAGGGCCATCCGTTCCAGGCCGAGGGAACGCAGCCGGGCAATGGCGCGCAGCCGCCGTTTGGGGGTGAAGTTGCCGCCCTCCGGGAAGATGACGAACGCGTCGTTGTCGTCCAGGCCGCTGGCCAGGTGCCCGACCGAGCGGACCGTCTCCTCGCCGCGCTCCGGTGTCGGAGCGATAAACCGGTTGGGGAGCCGGTTGAGCAGCACATCGATCGCCGGGTCCCACTGGAGGCTGTCCTTGAGGACGATCCGTGGCTCCCGGTTGAACCAGTTGACCAGGCCGTGGATCAGGATGAACGAGTCGCCCGGCCCGGCGTGCCGGCAGAGCACCAGCTCCGGCCGGCCGGGCAACGCAGTGTCCGGGTCGGTGCCCACCACGTCGATGTGCAGCCGCAGTGTCCAGCGGGCCTGCCAGAACAGCACCCGCAGGAACCAGCCGGCCAGCACGTAGTGTGCCCGCTGGAAGGCCGGGGACCGGGCCCGCCAGCCGAAACCGGAGGCGACCCACAGCACGAAGAGCGCGAGCAGCGCGGCGGCGTCCCAGACCAGGTAGAAGCAGCCGATCCAGAGCAGCCGCAGCGGGCGCAACCGGCCCGGGACCAGCGGGGAGGCGGCCGCGGCGAGCAGCGCCCAGACCGGCAACGTGGTGACCACGACGAACGCGAGCGCCACCACGGCAGGGGCGATCAGCAACCGACGCAGCCACCTGGGGGGCAGCGGCATCACCGCTCCAGGTGGGTGGCGAGGTAGCGCCGGGAAGCGGTGTACGCCCGGCTGATCCGCCGTCCCACCGCCGCCATGTCCCGGTACGCCCACGGGGTGTCGTCGCGTGGGTTCAGCCCTCCGGTCGGCAGGACGTGCACCTCCACCCCCTCGGGCAGCGCCGACATCTCCCGGAAGAAGCGGTGCCGGCGGGAGATCTCGAACGCGACCTGCGCGATCTCCCACGGCCGGCGGGGTGGGGTCAGTTCCCGTTCGATCCGACCTACCTGAAGGACGTAGATCCGCCGGGCGCCGACGGCCACCGCCTCGCCGATCGGGATGGAGTTGACGATGCCGCCGTCCACGTAGTGCGCGCCGTCGATCTCCATGGGCGGGAGCAGGCCCGGCACCGAGGCCGACGCCAGCACCGCCGGCACCACCGGGCCGCTGTCGAACCAGTGCTCGGCGGCCCGCTCGATGTGCGCGGCGCAGCAGCGGAACGGCACCCGCAGCTCGGCGAAGGTGGTGTCCACCCCCAACTCGGTCTCGAGCAGGCGGCGCAGTGGCCGGGGTGAGTGCAGATGGGTGCGGGCGGCGAAGCGGCGCAACTGCCGGGCGACCGAGTCGCCGTACACCTCGCTCGCCTCCGGCGAGGCCCAGAGCCGGACCAGCCGGTCGGTCACCGCCTCCGACGGGTCGGCGGCGACAAGCGCGCCGTTCACCGCGCCGATCGAGGTGCCGAGCACCATGTCGGGTTGGATGCCGGCGCGGAACAGCGCTCGCAACATGCCGACCTCGACCGCGCCGAGCACTCCCCCGCCGCCGAGCACGAACGCCACCGGTCCCCCCGCCATGCCCCTCATCCTGACACGGCCCCGCAGCCGACCGGCCAGCCACCGTCACCGGGCGGTCGGCGCACGCCAGGCGCCGCCCGGCGACCGGAGCCGGTGACAGCGTTGACAGGCCGAAGGCATTCGCGCAACCTGATACCGCTCCCACCCCTGAGGCAGGTGCGATCGGTGAAGGCAGCACTGCATCCGGGCCGATTGCTGGCCCGCAGATACCGACTTCTCGACCAGATCGGCGCCGGCGGCATGTCCGTGATCTGGCGTGCCCGGGACGAGGTGCTGGACCGGGTCGTCGCCCTCAAGGTGCTCGCACCGTCGCTGGCCGCCGACGCGCGTTTTCGCGGCATGGTGCGTGAGGAGGCTCGGGCCGCCGCCCAGTTGGTGCACCCGCACGTGACCTCGGTGCACGACTACGGCGAGACGGTCGCCCCGGACGGCTCGATCACCTCGTTCGTGGTGATGGAGCTGCTCAGCGGCGAGGAGTTGGAGCTGCGACTCACCGAGGGGCCGTTGCCGTGGGCCGAGGCGGTCCAGGTGGGCGCGCAGGTCGCGGACGCGCTGGCCGCCGCGCACCGACTTGGCATCGTGCACCGCGACATCACCCCCGCCAACGTGATGATGACCCGGACGGGGGTCAAGGTGCTCGACTTCGGCATCGCCACCCGGATCGGCGCCCCCGACGAGGACGAGGACGGCGAAACCTTCGGAACCCCGGCGTACGTCGCCCCGGAACGGCTCGACGGTGCGCCGGCCCAGCCGTCCACCGACGTGTACTCGCTCGGCGTGCTGCTGCACGAGGCGCTCACCGGCCGGGTCCCGTACCCGGCGGACACCTGGGAGGAGCTCAGCGCCGCGCTGGCCTCCGGCCCGCCGCCGACGCTGGCCGAGCTTCCGGAGCTGCCCCCGCAGGTGGCACGGATCTGCCTGCAAAGCCTCGCCCGCGACCCGGTCGACCGGCCGACGGCCCGGCAGGTCGCCACCGTGCTCCTCGATCAGTTGCTGCCGGCCGACCCCCCACCCGCGATCGTCCCGGTGCCCGCCTCGCCCCAGCCGCCGAAGGCACACACCGTCCCGATGGTGGACGACGGGACGGCGACCGAGTCGGGGTGGTCACGACGGCGGGTGGCGCTGGTGCTGGTCTCGGCGATCCTGGCGGTCGGTGCAGTGCTGGCCGGCGTGGCCCTGCTGCCCGACCAGCAGCCGGCACGCCAGGCGCAGCCCACTGTCGCTCCGGTGCCGAACCCGTCGACCGGCCCGCCGGCCCCTGCGCCGTCCGAGCCGTCCGAGCCGACCGCGGCACCGTCGGCGCAGCCGAGCGCCACCTCGCCGACCTCGGATCCGGGCACCCTGATCGAGGCCGCCAGCCGGGTCGACAGGCTGATCGGCGCCGGCTTGAGCGCCGGGGAGATCCGCAGCGACGTCGGCCTCGACCTGCGCAACGAGCTACGCAACCTGACCACCACGGTCAGCTCCGGCCGGGACGAGCTGGCACCACCGGTGGCCCGGCTGCGCCAGAAGGTCGCGGTCCGCCTCGGCGAGGGTGGCATCAGTCCGGCGTACGCGGAGCAACTCGACGCCGCCATCGCCAACCTCGGCGCGGCCAGGGTCTGACCGCACGGCCGCGCCGGGCCGGGTCAGCCGGCCGACACCCGGGCCGATTCGAGCAGGTCGCGGCGGCCGGCAGCGAAGCGCCGGTAGACCTCCGCATAGCCGTACGCCATCCGTTCGACCGAGAAGTTCTCCGCGACGTGCGCCACGCAGTCCGCCGGGTCGAGTTGCTCCGCGGCGACCAACGCCGCGGGTAGCTCCTCCGGGCCCGCGCACACCAGCCCGGTCAGCCCGGGCCGGACCAGTTCCGGCACCGCACCCCGGTTGAGCGCGACCACCGGTGTCCCGGTCGCCATCGCCTCCAGCATCACCATGCCGAACGGCTCATCCCACTGGATCGGCATGATCAGACAACGGGCGTCGACGAGCATTCGCAGTGTCTCCGCGCGGTCGGCGTTGAGCACGACTGTCACGTTCTCGTCGACCAACGGCGCGACGACCTGCTCGTAGTAACGACGCTCGGCCGGCTCGTTGCACTTACCGGCCAGCAGCAGGGGCAACCCGGCCTCCCGGCACGCCTGGATGGCGACGTCCGGGCCCTTGTCCGGGCTGAACCGCGCCAGCCACAGCACCGGCCCCCGGCCGGGTTCGGTCTTGCGCGGAAGGTCGCGGATGTCCAGCGCGTTGTGCACCGTTCCGGCCCAGGGCAGGCCGGGGTTCAGCAGGCGCTGGGCGTGTGAGATCGCCACCAGGGCGACGTCCGAGTCGATCTCACTGAGCACATCGCCGTACTCCCCCACCGGGTTGCCGTGCACGGTCGCGACCGTCGGCACCGCCCGGCGGCCGGCGAGCAGCGGCCCGATCGTGGTGTGGTCGTGGATCACGTCGAAGTCGGCCGCCGTGATCAGCCGGTTCACCCGGGCCAGGTGGGCCAGCTCGGGCAGCGACTCGCCGAGCCGTTCGTACTGGACCTCAGGGACGGTGGAGACGAACCCCTCGGCGGCGGTGCCGTGGTCGTTGCCGGCACCGAACAGGGTCACCACGTGCCCGTGCCTGGTCAACGCGTCCACCAGGGCGGCGACGACCTGCTCAAGACCCCCGTAACCGGGCGGCGGCACGGACAACCAGGGCGGAACCACCATCGCGATGCGCAAAGACCGCTCCGGAGGGCGGCCCGCAGGCGGATGGTTCACGGCCACGAGTCCTCCCCCGTTGATTCCCCGGTGCGGCGTCACCGCCGGCACGGGCGTGGTCGGCGGCGGGTTCCCTGTGGCGTCCCGGGTAAACCGGACAAGGCGGACGCTCACCCGCCGACGAGGAGTTGGTCGTGCACCAGCCGCACCCCGGGCGCGCACCAGGCAACCCGCTCGACCTGATCGCGTTCCCACCAGGAACGGACCACCCCGGCGAGGACCAGCGTGTCGCCGTCCACCTCGACGGTCACCCGGTCGGCGCCCATCGTGCGTACCAGCGCCCGCTGGACGTCCCGACGCAGCCGTTCGGCGGCCGGCGGGGCCGACGGTCGTACCTCGATCAGGTTGGTGATCCCCCGGATGCCGTCGAGCCGGCGCAACTCCCCCTCGGCGGCGCGGCGCTGCCATCCGAACTCGACCTCACCGCGCAGCATCAACCAGCCGTTGGAAACGGTCACGTCCAGCCGTTCGGCGGGCACGAAGCTGTCCCACTCCAGCGCGCGGGACGCGGCGAGGGCGATCTCGGCGTCGGTAC
Organism: Micromonospora arborensis; assembly: GCF_003205615.1. Taxonomy (GTDB): domain Bacteria; phylum Actinomycetota; class Actinomycetes; order Mycobacteriales; family Micromonosporaceae; genus Micromonospora; species Micromonospora arborensis. Next base: position 214,690 of record NZ_PYBV01000001.1, read on the forward strand.
GCCCCGGTGTGCCGGGCAGCCGCACCTCGATCTCGTCGGCCACCGCCCGTACGCCCCGCACCCGCTGTGCACACCGGGTCGCGGCCCAACTGCGAGCGGCACCGTCCACGAATCCGGTCAGGGTGACCACACCCTCGTCGACGCTCACGCCGATCTCGTTCGGCTGCAGCCGTGCGTCCCAGGCCAGCTCCGCCAGGACGTCGCGTTGGATCCGCTGGTCGTCGCGGACGTCCACCACCTCTGTCATGGCACCCACCCCCCGGTTCGGTTGCCCAGACTCGCCCACCGAACCTGCCGGTCACACGGGTGACGGCGGTTCACCCGATCCGGGTGAACCGCCGTCCGGGCGGAAAGAAGCGGCGGGTGACGGAGCCGACCCCCTCGGCCCCGCCACCCGCCGCCGGAGGGAGGAGGCAGGTTCAGATAGTGGTCAGGACGTCTCGGCGAGCGTCACGGTTGCCGACTTCTCGACACCGTTCCGCTTGAACTGCACCTCGACCCGGTCGCCGACCTTGCCGGCCTGCACCGCGCCGACCAGGTCGTCCGAGTCGTTGACCAGCTTGTCGCCGAACCGGGTGACGACGTCGCCACGCTGGAGTCCGGCCTTCTCGGCCGGGCTGCCCTGGGTGACCGACGCGACGAGCGCGCCGCCGCCCTCGGCCTGGTTGACGCCCACCCCGAGCGACGGGTGACTGACCTTCTCGCCGCGCTGAAGCTTGCCCGCGACGTCCTTGGCCTTGTTGCTGGGGATGGCGAACCCGACGCCGATGTTGCCGGTGCTCTGCCCGGAGGTCGCGATGGCGGTGTTGACGCCGATCACCTCACCCCGGGTGTTGACCAGCGCGCCGCCGGAGTTGCCCGGGTTGATCGGCGCGTCGGTCTGGAGCAGACCGGAGATCGAGCTGACGGGCGCGCTCTGCTGGGTCGGGTCCTGCTGCTGGCCCTCGCCGGCCCGGATGGTGCGGTCCCGGGCGCTGAGGATGCCCGAGGTCACCGAACCCTGCAGGCCGAGCGGGCTACCCAGGGCGAGCACCTGGTCGCCGACCTGCATGGCGTCGCTGTCGCCGAACTTGGCCGGCTTGAGGTCGGTGACCCCGTTGGCCTTGACCACGGCCAGGTCGGTCTTCGGGTCGGTGCCGATGATCTTCGCCTGCGCGGTCTTGCCGTCGGCGAAGACCACCTGGACGGTGTCGCCGCTGGCGGAGGCGACCACGTGGTTGTTGGTGAGCACGTAGCCGTCGGCGGTGAGCACCACCCCGGAGCCCTCGCCGCTGTCGGTGGCGATGGAGACGACGCTGTCCTGCACGGACGCGGCGATCTTCGGCAGGTCGGCGCTGTTGAGCACCGGTGCCGCGGTGTAGGTGCGGGTGACGCCGCCGCCGTCGCCGTCCAGGGCGAGGGCGAGCGCCCCACCGGCCACGCCGGAGCCGAGCATCAGGGCGAACACCGCGACGCCGGCGCCGGCGAACTTGGCGATCCGGCTCGGCCGGGGGCCGTTGCCGGGCGGCGCGACCTGCGGGCCCCACGGCGGGACCGGCTGACCCGGGTGCTGAGCGTGCTGACCCGGGTGCTGGGCGTGCTGACCGGGGTGCTGGGCGTGCTGCTGGTGCGGCGGGTACGCCGCGCCCGGCTGGCCCCCGCCGGCCCAGCCGGACTGCTGGCCCGCGTACCAGGGTGCGCCGGGGTACTGGCCGGCCGTCGGCTGCGGGTAGCCGGGCTGGCCAGGTGCCGGGTGCCCGGAGACCGGGTACGGCGGCGCGGACGCAGTGGCGGCCGGCGGCTCGTATCCGGTCGGCTGCGCGGCGGTTGGCGGCTCGTACCCGGTCGGCTGCGCGGCGGTCGGCGGCTCGTACCCCGTCGGCTGGGCCGGGTGTGCGACCGTTGCGTCGGCCGCGGCGGGCGTGACAGCGGTGGTCTCCGTGTCCCCTGCGGTCGAAGCGACCGGGGAGTCCCCGGCGGTCGAAGCGACCGGAGAGTCCCCGGCGGCCGGGACGGGAGTGGTCGGGGAGTCGGACTGCGCGCGCTCGTCGCGCGGCAGCTCGGCGGTGGACTGCGACGGCTCGGCGTCGATGGGGGCCGGCCGGCGCTGCGGGTCGGACTCGAACTCGGTCATGCCACTACCTTCTCCCTGGGCACTGCAATCAACCTGGAACGGGCCTGGAAGTTGGCTGAAAGTCACTCGCCCGCTCCCTCGACCTCTGACAGCAGCGGCAGCCGGACCCGGAAGGTGGCTCCGCCGCCGGGCGTCTCGGCCACCTCGACCGAGCCGTGGTGCGCGGCGACCAGCGCCGCCACGATGGCCAGGCCGAGGCCGGTGCCGGTGTTGCCGTCGGCCCGCCGCGTACGCGCCGCGTCGGCCCGGTAGAACCGCTCGAAGACCCGTTCCGCCTGCTCCGCCGAGAGGCCGGGGCCGGTGTCGGCCACCTCCACGACGGCGAGGGCCCCCGGTTCGGCGCGCAACCGCACGCGGATCTCGGCGTCCGGCGGGGTGTGGGTCAGCGCGTTGGTGACCAGGTTGCCGATCACCTGCCGCAGCCGGGCGTCGTCAGCGGAGACGACGAGCGGACCCGATCCGGGCTCGATCTCCAACTCGATCCGACGATCCGGGGCCATCACCCGGGCGGCCTGCACCGCGTCGGAGGCGAGCACCGGCAACTCCACCGGCGTCAGCGAGAGCGGCCGTTCCCGGTCCAGCCGGGCGAGCAGCAGCAGGTCCTCCACCAGCAGCCCCATCCGGGACGCCTCGTCCTCGATGCGGCGCAGCAGACCGGCGGTCTGCTCCGGCTCCCGGGCCGCGCCCTGCCGATACAGCTCGGCGAAACCGCGGATGGTGGTCAGCGGGGTCCGCAGCTCGTGCGAGGCGTCCGCGACGAACTGCCGCATCCGCTCTTCCGAGCGGATGGCCCGCGCCTCGGACGCCTGAGCGGCGACGGCCGCATCCCGCGCGGCGCTCTCCGCCCAGCGCGCCGCGGTCTCCGAGGCGGCTCTCGCGGTGAACGCCGCCTCGATCTGGGTGAGCATCGCGTTCAGCGCACGGGAGAGCCGGCCGAGTTCCGAGGTCGGATGCTCCTGCCCCTGCTCCGGGTCGGGCACCCGCTGGGTCAGGTCACCACCGGCGATGGCGGCGGCGGTGCGTTCGATCTCCACCAGCGGTTTGAGGCTGGTCCGGACGATCGCCGCGCCGACCGAGGCCAACATGATCAGCACCGCGCCGCCGACCAGGAGATCTATCCAGACGAGCTGCTTCACCGCCCGGTCCACGTCGGTCAGCGGCTGACCCACGGCCAGCACCGAGCCGTCCGGCTGGGCCGCGTAGTAGAGCCGCCACCGGGTGCGGCCGTCTTGCGAGATGACCGTCCGCGGCTCCCCCTCCAGATCCTCGAAGCCGTCCCGGCTCGTCGCAAAGGTGGGCAGCTCCCCGGGATCGAGACTGAATTTGTCGTAGACCGGCTTGTAGACCTGCTGCTCGTCGGCCAGGCGCAGGACGTAGTCACTGGGCAGCATCGCGCCGACCTCACCGCTGCGCAGCTGCGGGAGCAGCTGGCCGAGCCCCCGGGCGGTCGAACTGATCTGCCCGTCGACCTGGCCCTCCAGGTAGTTGCGGAGGAGGTACGCGGTCAATGAGCTGATCACCAGCAGCGCGGCGGCGACCAGCGCCAGCACCGAGGTGACCAGCTTGACCCGCAGCGGTACGCCCCGCACCCGCCCCTTCGCCTGCTGGACCGCGTTCACGCCGCCGGCTTGCGCAGCACGTACCCGACGCCACGGAGGGTGTGGATCAGCCGGGGTTGGGTGGTGTCGACCTTGCGCCGCAGGTAGGAGATGTAGGACTCGACGATGTTGTCGTCACCGCGGAAGTCGTAGTTCCAGACGTGGTCGAGGATCTGCGCCTTGGACAGCACCCGGTTGGCGTTGAGCATCAGGTAGCGCAGCAGCTTGAACTCGGTCGGCGAGAGCTGCACACGCTGGCCGGCCCGGTGCACCTCGTGGGTCTCCTCGTCCAACTCCAGGTCGGCGAAGGTGAGCCGGGACGGAGCCTGCTCGCCGGTCGTGGTGCGACGCAGCACGGCGCGAATCCGGGCGGTCAGCTCTTCCAGGCTGAACGGCTTGGTGACGTAGTCGTCGCCGCCCAGGGTCAGCCCACGGATCTTGTCGTCGGTGGCGTCCCGGGCGGTCAGGAAGACCACCGGGGTACGGGTGCCACCCTCGCGCAGCATCCGGATGACCTCGAAGCCGTCCAGGTCCGGCAGCATCACGTCGAGCACCACCAGGTCGGGCCGGTGGTCCTTGGCGGCGTGTAGCGCGGCGCTCCCACTGGTCGCGGTGGCCACGTCGAAGCCCGCGAACCGCAGGCTCGCGGAGAGCAGTTCGAGGATGTTGGGGTCGTCCTCGACGACGAGCAGTCGCGCCTCGGTCTGGGTAGCGGGCATGGGCCCATCATGGGCGACGTCACTGCGGCGGCGCTGGACGGTTGCTGCAAAAAAGCTGTGAGTCACCGGCCGCGCCGCCGGTCGGCGAGGGGCGTCGGTCAGCGCAGCAGGCGGCGCAGCCCGTCCAGCGCGCCGTCGAGCAGCCGGATCGCGGTACGCAACTGGGTGTCGCTGAACTGTCGGGCGCGCACCAGCCGACTCACCTCGGTGGTGAACGCGGCCAGCCGCTTGTCGAACTCGTCGAGCAGTGCGGCGTGCGGCCCGTCGGCCGGCGCCGGTCCGGGCGGCGGTGCCGGAGTCTCCCACCGGGTCCGCCGGGTCCGCCGGGTCTGCCGGGTGGCCTCGCTCAGTTCCCGTTTGAGGTCGCGAACCGAGCCGCGTACCTCGCTGCGGATCTCGCCGGCCAGGGTGGAGAGGTCCGCCACCGAGGCCGCGATGTCCGCCTCCAGCGCGGTCAGCTCGCCGGCTCGCTGGCGCAGCTCGTCGCGGCCGGCGTCGGTGATGTCGTAGGTCTTACGGCCGCCGGCAGCGGTGTGGCTGACCAGACCCTCGGCCTCCAACCGTTGCAGGCGGGGGTAGATGGTCCCGGCGCTGGGCGCGTACAGCCCGAGGAACCGGTCCTCCAGCAGGCGGATCAGCTCGTAGCCGTGCTTCGGGCCGTCGTCGAGCAGTTTGAGCAGGTAGAGCCGGAGCCGTCCGTGGCTGAACACGGCGGTCACGGCAGCTCCTCCCCCTCGTCGTCGACCGCTCGGGCGAGCAGGGCGATGCTCCCCGAGGTCGCGGAAGCCCAGAGCTTACCGTCGCCGGCGCCGAGCACTCCCACACTGCTGGGCAGGGGGAACGTCGAGGTGCGGACCTGCGGGAAGCCACTGGTGATCCGGCCCGAGGTGGTGTGCAGTTGGACAGCGAGGTCGCTGTCCTGGCGGACCCGGACGGTGATGCTGCCCGAGATGGTGGTCAGCCGGATCTCGCTGCGCCGAGGATTGTCGAGGTCACAGGTGATCGCGCCCGAGACGGTCTGCGCGCGCACCCGCTCGGCGGCGCTGTCGGCGAGGATCACCTCCCCGGAGACCGTCTCCAGAGTGAGATCGCCGCGCACGCCCAGCGCCTCCACCGGCCCTGAGGTGATCTTCGCGAAGGTGTCGCCGCGCAGCCCCATCAGGGTGATCTGACCGGAGGTGACGTGGACCGTCGTCTGCCGGCGCAGGCCGGAGGCGACCAGCGAACCCGCGACCAGGCCCAGATCGGCGAGGACATCGGCGGGCACGGCGACGGAGACGTCCACCCGCGGATAGCGGTGGATCATCCGGAACCAGCGCAGGACGTCCGACCAGCCCCCGCCGCGCTCCTGGCGGATGCTGAGCCGGCCGTCGGCGTGCTCGATCAGGACCGGCCGGCGACCGACCTGGGTGACGTCGATCCGGGTCGGACCGTCGGTCGCGACCACGTTGAGCCGTCCGCTCACCAGGCGGACGTCCAGCCGGGTGACCGGGCCGTCCATGGTGAGCCGCTGCGGGCTCTCGACCGTCCATCCGGCCATGGCTGTCCTCCTCTCGACGACGCGCCGAGGCGCGCGCCTGACAAGAAGACAGTAACGCGATACATCGCGACACTACAAGAGTGGCCGGCCACCCCTCCCCTGATCGTCGGGACCGGTCAGGCCGCGAGGTCCAGTCCGCTACCGATGGTGGTCGACGTCGGCACGGGAGCGGCGGCCACCCGGACGCTCAGCTCGGGGCAGCCAGGGTTGGTCGCCGAGGGCACCGGACGCTGCCGGGCCCGCGCCACGGCACCCGCCATTGGCAGCAGGTGTACGGCCGACTCGGCCGCCCGGGCCAGCATCCGCCGGTCGGCATCACGGGCCGGGTGCAGCGCGGCGGCGATCGTCACCGACACCACCAGGTCCCGCGCCGTGATGACCCGGACCGCCGACCGCAGCAGGGTGTCCGCACCGAGGAAGGCGGCAGCCGTGGTGGTCGTACCCGTGGCGGCGCTGCGGTAGGCGAGCCGCAGCGGCACCACCGGGGTGCCCACGTCGATGGCCGCCTGGAACATCGCGGGCCGGAAACCGCCGCCGGGGCGACAGTCGGCGGCACCAGCACACCAGGTCGTACCCTCCGGAAAGACCGCCACCGACCGGCCGGCGCGCAGCGTGTCCGCGACCCGGCCAACCGTGGTCGGCAGTGCCTGCGGCCGGGAGCGGTCCACGAAGACCGTGCCCGCCGCCGCGGCCAGAAGGCCGACCACCGGCCAGGAGCGGATCTCCCGCTTCGCGACCATCCGGGTGGGCGCGACCGCCAGCACCGCGAGGATGTCCAGCCACGAGACGTGGTTGGCGACCAGCAGCGCCCGCCGCCGGGGCAGCCGACCCCGGATCACCAGCCGTACGCCGAAGGCGCGGGCGGTGGCCCGGGCCCAGCCGCGCACCAGCGCCTGGCGTTCCCGCGTCGGGAGCACGGGCAGCAGCACCACCACGCCGACCCCGGCCAGCAGCATTCCCGTCACCGCGACCAACCGGAGCACCCGGCGGGCCACCGGCACCGCGGGCACCTCGCCGGCCGCCGGCAGGCAGTCGTCGTCGCAGCCCGACGAGGGCCGCCACAGATCGTGCGGCACGGCGGTCACCGCTGCGCCTCCGCACCCAGGAAGTGCCGCAGGTAGCGCGGGTTCATCCGGTCCAGGGAGAACAGCACGTAGAAGTCCGCGCACCCGAAGTCGGGGTCGTACGACGGCTCACCGCAGATCCACGCACCGAGCCGGAGGTAGCCGCGCAGCAGCGGCGGCACCGCGACGCGCCCGGCCGCGTCAGCGGTCAACGGGGCAGCGGTGGCGAGAGCGGCGGCCGGGTCGGCGAACCAGGGTCGCAGTGGGCGGACCCGCAGCGGCGGCGGCGACAGGTGCCGGGTGAGGGCCTGGTTCCACACCTCGGCGACCGTCCGCCCGCCGTCGGCCACCGGCACCGAGGCGCAGCCGCCGAGCCAGCGGGAGCCACGCAGGTGCAGGTACCGGACGATGCCGGCCCACATCAGGTTGATCACCGCGCCGGAGCGGTGGTCCGGGTGCACACAGGACCGGCCCGCCTCGACCAGGTCGTCGCGGAGCGGGTCGAGCGCGGTGAGGTCGAACTCGTCCTCGGCGTACCGCCGGTGGGTGCGGCCGGGCGGCAGCAGCCGGTACGTGCCGACCACCTCGCCGGTGCTGTCCTCGCGGACGATCAGGTGGTCGCAGTACGCGTCGAAGGGGTCCACGTCCAGCCCGGCCGCACCGGGGAGGAGGGTGGCGCCGAGCTCAATGGCGAACACCTCGTGACGCAGGCGTTGCGCGGCCGCGACCTGGGTGGGGTCGTCGGCGATCAGCAGGGTGTATCCGCTGGTCGTCAGGGGTGCGCCAGCGACATGCAGAACGGCCATGGGATCTGTCTAGGTGCCCGGGTTGCCATCCACGGGGACCACTGGTGTCGACCGGATGAACGCCGGCAGGCGAGACCGCGAGCCACCTCCGGCGGTGGGCGTGCGAGGCTGCCGGGGCGGACCGGCGAACACGCCGGCACGCCCCCACCGGAGGTCGACGATGCGCATCGAGTCCCGCTACAACGGGCCCGCCGGATCCGGCAACGGCGGCTGGAGCGCGGGAGTGTTCGCCGCCGAGGCCGGCGGCACCGGCCCGGTCGAGGTGACGCTGCGCCGGCCACCGCCACTGGAGACCGAGCTGAGTCTGCTCGACGGCGAGGTCCGTGACCCGAGCGGCGAACTGGTCGCCGAGGTGCGCCCGGCCGGGGTGGTCGACGCCGTCGTACCCCCGGTCGACCGGGAGACCGCGGTGGCCGCGGCGGCCCGCTATCCCGGCCTGGTCGAGCATCCGTTCCCCCGCTGTTATGTCTGTGGACCCCAGCGGGCGGACGGGCTGCGGATCTTCCCCGGCCGGCTGCCGGACGGCCGGACCGCCGCGCCGTTCCGGGCGCCCGAGCAGGTCAGCGGAGCCACGGTCTGGGCGGCACTGGACTGCCCCGGCGGTTGGAGCGTCCTCGCGCCGGGCCGCCCGTACCTGCTGGGCCGGATCGCCGCCGTGGTCGCGGCGCTGCCGGGGCCGGGCGACGAGTGCGTGGTGACCGGCGCGTTGCTCGGCGTCGATGGGCGCAAGGCGCTCGTGCACACCAGCCTGTACGGCCCGGACGGCGCGCTACTCGGTGCCGCCCGGGCAACCTGGATCGCCCGCTGAACCCCGGGCGTCGTCCGTAGGGAGGAGTCGCCTCCACCCTGCGACGGACCGGAAGGTACGGACCGCGCCTGATTGACCTTGTTGCCCCGGGCCGTCACGCTGTGCCACGGCGTACCTCGACGCCACACACGGGAGGAGAACGATGACTGACGGGCAGCGAAGCCCCACCATCGACGGTCAGATCGTGGTGTCCGGTCTGACGAAGCAGTACAAGAACGTGCGGGCGGTGAACAACCTGTCCTTCACCGTGGCGCCGGGGCGGGTGACCGGCTTCCTCGGCCCGAACGGTGCCGGCAAGACCACCACCCTGCGCATGCTGCTGAACCTGGTCACGCCGACTGCCGGCACGGCCACCATCAGCGGGCATCGGTACACCGACCTCACGGACCCGCTGCGGCACGTCGGCGCGGTGCTCGAGGCCTCCAGCGCGCACAAGGGCCGCACCGGCATCAACCACCTGCGGGTCATCTGCGCGGCGGCCGGGCTGCCCAAGCAGCGGGCCGACGAGGCGCTGGCCCTGGTCGGGTTGACCCCGGCGGCGAAGCGCAAGTTCAAGGGTTACTCGCTGGGCATGAAGCAGCGGCTCGGCATCGCCGCCGCGATGCTCGGCAACCCCCGGGTGCTGATCCTGGACGAGCCGGCCAACGGGCTCGACCCGGAGGGCATCCGGTGGATGCGTGGGTTCCTCAAGAACCTCGCCCACGAGGGCCGCACCGTGCTGGTCTCCAGCCACCTGCTGTCGGAGATGCAGCTGCTCGCCGACGACGTGGTGATCATCGCGGCCGGGCAGTTGGTCCGGCAGGGGCCGGTCGACCAGGTCCTCGGCTCGATGGCGCAGAGCGCCCGGGTCCGGGTCCGCACTCCGCAGGCCGAGGCGCTGATCGCCGCCCTGAAGGCGCAGTCGGCGACCGTCGACACCGACGAGCAGGGCACCCTGCTGGTTGCCGGGGTGGACGCCCCGACGATCGGCCGGGCCGCCCTGGCCGCCGGCGTCGAGCTGCACGAACTGACCACCGAACGGCCCGACCTGGAACGGGTCTTCCTGGAGCTGACGGCCGGAAAGGCGGGCATCCGATGAACCTCGTCCGAGCCGAACTGCTCAAGATCCGTACGACCAGCACCTGGTGGTGGCTGGCGCTCGGCGCGTTCCTGTCGATCGTCCTGGCCTTCGCGTTCAACGCCTGGTATGCCGTCACCGTCCTCGGCGGCGACGGCGGGGACGTCGGCGCCAGCCCCGAGCAGTCCACCCCGGCGGCGCAGGCAGCGAACCTCTACACCTCGGGCCAGTACCTGGGGCTGATGTTCGTGATGCTCATCGGCATCCTGATGGTCACCAACGAGTTCTTCCACCAGACCGCGACCACGACGTTCCTGACGACGCCACGGCGCACCTCGGTCATCGTCGGCAAGCTCCTCGCCGCCAGCGTGCTCGGCTTCATCTTCTGGCTGGCGACCACGCTCATCGACCTGGCCGCCGGCTCGATCTTCCTGTCCCTGAACGACTACGGCGCTCAGCTCGGCGAGTGGCCGGTGCAGCGGGCGCTGCTGTTCAACCTGCTCGCGTACGCGATCTGGACGATCCTCGGCGTGGGTATCGGCACGCTGATCACCAACCAACTCGGTGCGGTGATCACGGCTGCGGTGCTCTACCTGGTCGGTACCCAGGTGGTGGGTCTGCTGTTCCTGCTCCTGTCGAACGTCCTCGACAGCGAGGCGGTGCTCAAGTGGCAGGTGGTCTGGCCCGCAGTGGCGTCGCAGGTCATGATCACGGAGGGTACCTCGGAGTTCACCCCGTCCTGGTGGGTCGGCGCCCTGGTGCTGATCGGCTACGCGCTGGTCAGCGGGGTCGTCGGAGTCCTGATCACCCGGCGACGCGACATCGCCTGACGACGGTTCCGACCCCGGGGGCGGCGGCGACCAGCCGCCCGCTCCGGGGTCGGTGCCTGCCCGCGCGGCTGACCATGCGTTATCAGCCCCACACCGGCCGCGCAGCGGTTGCTGAACTTCTGGCATCTTCTGTGAAACCGGCCACGGGACCGAGGCGGAAATGCCTGCGCGATCGGTACGGCGTAGCCTGGGAGCCGTCCGTCCTGTGCTCCTAATCGGGCGCGAGGGACACACCGCGTGCCACACAAACCCGCGTGAAAGAGGCGATTACCGGCCGTGTCGACCCAGCAGACTTCGCAGGAGAACCCACTGGCGGGTTTCGGCCCGAATGAGTGGATCGTCGAGGAGATGTACCAGCGCTACCTCGCCGACCCAACGAGCGTCGATTCGGCCTGGCACGACTTCTTCGCCGACTACCGGCCGGCCCCCGGAGCGGCCACGCCGCGCGGGGCCGAGTCGTCGTCGGAGAAGCCGGCCGCCGCCCCCGAGCCGGACGGCCAGCCGGAGGCAGCCGCCACGGTCACCCAATCGAGCGCCACCGCGCAGCCGGCGACCCCGCCGACCGCCGCGAAGCCGACCGCCGCGCAGTCGGCACCGGCCAAGCCCGCCGCAGCTCCGACCACCCCCAAGGCCACGCCGGAGAAGGCCGCACCGGCCAAGCCGGCCGCCAAGGCCACCGCGCCGACCGCCGACGGTCCACAGACGACGCCGCTGCGTGGCGTCGCCGCGAAGATCGTCCAGAACATGGACGCCTCGCTGAGCGTGCCCACCGCGACCAGCGTGCGCGCGGTCCCGGCCAAGCTGCTGGTCGACAACCGCATCGTGATCAACAACCACCTCGCCCGCGGGCGCGGTGGCAAGGTCAGCTTCACCCACCTGGTCGGCTACGCGCTGGTCCGGGCGATGGTGCAGCACCCCGAGATGAACAACTCCTTCGCCGAGGCCAACGGCAAGCCGGCGGTGGTCCGCCCGCCGCACGTCAACCTCGGCATCGCGATCGACCTGGCCAAGCCGGACGGCAGCCGCAACCTCGTGGTCCCCTCCATCAAGGGCTGCGAGCAGATGGACTTCCGGCAGTTCTGGCAGGCGTACGAGGACGTGGTCCGACGGGCGCGGCGCAATGAGCTGACCATGGAGGACTACTCCGGCACCACGATCTCGCTGACCAACCCGGGCGGCATCGGCACCGTGCACTCGATGCCGCGCCTGATGCAGGGGCAGAGCGCGATCATCGGCGTCGGCGCCATGGAATACCCGGCTCCCTACCAGGGCATGTCCGAGACCACCCTTGCCGAACTGGCCGTCAGCAAGATCATCACGCTGACCAGCACGTACGACCACCGGATCATCCAGGGCGCCCAGTCCGGCGAGTTCCTCAAGGTGATGCACGAGCTGATCCTGGGCGAGCACGGGTTCTACGACCAGATCTTCACCTCGCTGCGCATCCCGTACGAGCCGGTGCGCTGGATGCGCGACGTGGCGGTCAACTCCGAGGGCCAGATCAACAAGACCGCCCGGGTGCACGAGCTGATCCACGCGTACCGGGTGCGCGGTCACCTGATGGCCGACACCGACCCGCTGGAATTCAAGATCCGCAAGCACCCCGACCTGGACGTCCTCCAGCACGGGCTCACCCTGTGGGACCTGGACCGCGAGTTCCCGGTCAACGGCTTCGCCGGCCGGCAGCGGATGAAGCTGCGCGAGATCCTCGGCGTGCTGCGTGACTCGTACTGCCGCCGGGTCGGCATCGAGTACATGCACATCCAGGACCCGGAGGAGCGGCGCTGGGTCCAGGAGCGGATCGAGCGCAAGTACGAGAAGCCGGCCGCCGACGAGCAGAAGCACGTCCTCAACCGGCTCAACGCCGCCGAGGCGTTCGAAACCTTCCTGCAGACCAAGTACGTCGGCCAGAAGCGCTTCTCGCTGGAGGGCGGCGAGTCGCTGATTCCGCTGCTCGGTGAGGTGCTGGAGTCCTCCGCGGAGAGCGGGCTGGACGAGGTCGTCATCGGCATGGCCCACCGGGGTCGGCTCAACGTGCTGGCCAACATCGTCGGCAAGCCGTACGAGAAGATCTTCTCGGAGTTCGAGGGCCACCTGGACCCGCGTTCGACGCAGGGTTCCGGCGACGTGAAGTACCACCTGGGCCAGAACGGCAAGTTCACCACCCCTGGCGGCGATCACTCCGTCAAGGTGTCGGTGGTGGCCAACCCGTCGCACCTGGAGGCCGTCGACCCGGTGCTGGAAGGCATCGTCCGGGCCAAGCAGGACCGGATCGACCTCAAGCTCGAGGGTTACACCGTGCTGCCGCTCGCGGTGCACGGTGACGCGGCGTTCGCCGGGCAGGGTGTGGTCGCCGAGACGCTCAACCTGTCGCAGCTGCGTGGCTACCGCACCGGCGGCACCGTGCACGTGGTGGTCAACAACCAGGTCGGCTTCACCACCGCCCCGGAGTACAGCCGGTCCAGCCTCTACAGCACCGACGTGGCCCGGATGATCCAGGCGCCGATCTTCCACGTCAACGGCGACGACCCGGAGGCCGTGGTCCGCGTGGCCCGACTGGCTTTCGAATACCGGCAGACGTTCAACAAGGACGTCGTGATCGACATGGTCTGCTACCGCCGGCGCGGGCACAACGAGGGCGACGACCCGTCGATGTCCAACCCCCAGATGTACAAGATCATTGACTCGAAGCGCTCGGTCCGCAAGCTGTACACCGAGGAGCTCATCGGTCGCGGCGACATCACCGTCGAGGACGCGGAAGAGCTGCTGCGCGACTACCAGGCGCAGTTGGAGAAGGTCTTCAAGGCCACGCGCGACGCCGCCTCGGCGCCGCGCCAGCTCAACCGGCCGCGCCGCGAGGTCGAGCCGGAGCCGCAGGTCGACACCGCCACCGACGCGTCCGTGGTGAAGGCGATCGGCGAGGCGCACATCAACCTCCCGGAGGGCTTCACCCCGCACAAGCGGATCCAGCAACTGCTGGACCGGCGGGCCAAGATGTCCGTCGAGGGCAACATCGACTGGGGCTTCGGCGAGATCATCGCGCTCGGCGCGTTGCTGCACGACGGTGTCACCGTCCGGCTGGCCGGTCAGGATTCGCGGCGCGGCACGTTCGTCCAGCGGCACGCCTCGGTGGTCGACTCCCGCACCGGCGAGGACTACCTGCCGCTGAAGTCGCTCACCGGCGACGGCGAACGCTCCCGGTTCTTCGTGCACGACTCGCTGCTCAGCGAGTACGCGGCGATGGGCTTCGAGTACGGCTACTCGGTGGAGAACATCAACGCGCTCGTCGCGTGGGAGGCCCAGTTCGGCGACTTCGTCAACGGCGCCCAGTCGGTGATCGACGAGTTCATCTCGTCCGGCGAGGTGAAGTGGGGCCAGCGCTCCGCCGTCACCCTGCTGCTGCCGCACGGCCACGAGGGTCAGGGCCCGGACCACACCTCCGGCCGGCCGGAGCGGTTCCTGCAGATGTGCGCCGAGGACAACATGCGGGTGTCCATCCCGACCACCCCGGCGAACTACTTCCACCTGCTGCGCCGCCAGGCCCTGTCGCCCAAGCGCAAGCCTCTGGTGGTGTTCACGCCGAAGTCGCTGCTGCGGCACAAGCTCTGCGTCTCCTCGGTGGAGGACTTCACCACCGGCACCTTCCAGCCGGTGCTGCGCGACACCGCCGCCCCGGCACCGGAGGCGGTGAAGCGGGTGCTGCTCTGCTCCGGCAAGGTCTACTACGACCTGTTCCAGGCCCGTCAGGAGCGCGGCGTCACCGACACCGCGATCCTCCGGATCGAGCAGCTGTACCCGCTGCCGGTGGAGGAGATCCGGTCCGCCCTCGCGCAGTACCCGAACGCGGAGGACTTCGCCTGGGTGCAGGAGGAGCCGGCCAACCAGGGCGCCTGGTCGTTCGTCGCGCTCAACCTGCTGGAGCACCTCGCGGACGTTCGGCTTCGGCGGATCTCCCGCCCAGCCGCGGCCGCCCCGGCGGTCGGCTCGGCCAAGACCCACGAGGTCGAGCAGACCGCACTGATCGAGGCGGCTCTCCCCCGCCCGTGACCTGACCGCACCACGAGAGCCGGGGTAGGGCCGTTAACCACGGTCCTGCCCCGGCTCCGTCGGTCCATCCGAATCACCGACCCACCCGGCCCGCGCCGGGCCGAACACGAGGACGTACGCCGTGTACTTCACCGACCGTGGCATCGAGGAGCTGGTCGAACGCCGGGGCGAAGAGCAGGTGACCCTGGAGTGGCTCGGCGAACGCCTGCGTGACTTCGTCGACCTCAACCCCGACTTCGAAACCCCCATCGAACGCCTGGCCACCTACCTGGCCCGCCTAGACGACCCCGACGACGACGACGCCTAATCCCGCCCACCGCCCACCACCCACCGCCCACCACCCACCGCCCACCGCCCACCGCCCACCGCCCACCGCCCACCGCCCACCGCCCACCGCCCACCGCTGTTGATCATGAGGTTATGCGCGCGTGTCGTCGGCGTGTCGGCCCATAACCTCATGATCACCGGGGACAGGGCGGGGTGGGGCGGGGACGGGTGGCGGGGACGCGGGGTGGTTGGGAGGACCTGGGTGGGGGGTCTTGCGATCTTCTAGGGTGGGGTTGTGGCTCGCAGTGTGTATCTGACTAGCGTGGGGTCCGGCGGGGGCAAGTCGACGATTGCCCTCGGGCTGGCGGAGTTGCTGTCCCGCCAGGTCGGGCGGATCGGCGTGTTCCGGCCGCTGGTCGCCGACACCGGTCCGGACCCGATCCTCGCTCTGCTCAGCGAGCGTTACCGGGTCGAGTTGCCGCTGGCCGAGCTGGCCGGGGCGACGTACGCCGAGGCTGCCGCCCTGGTGGCCGACGGCCGGCGCGCGGAGCTGATCTCCGCTGTCGTCGAGCGGTACCGGGCGGTGGAGCGGCAGTGCCCGGCGGTGGTCGTGGTGGGCAGCGATTTCGACGAACCGGGCGACCCGGCCCATCCCCGGGAGTTGGCTTTCAATGCCCGGCTCGCCACCGAGTTCGGCAGTGTGGTGGTGCCGGTGGTGGATGGCTTCGGGCAGGAGCCGGGGACCATCGCGGCGGCGGTTCGCGGGGCGTACCACGATGTGGCCGACCTGGGCGCGACGGTGCTCGCGGTGATCGCCAACCGTGTGCCCGGGCCGATGACGCTGCCTGACCTGCCGGTCCCCGCGTACGCCATCCCGGAGGTGCCGAGCGTGTCGGCGCCGACGGTGGCCGAGGTGGCGGCGGCGCTCGGCGCCACCCTGTTGGCCGGGGACGACGCCGCGCTCGGCCGGGACGTGTTGGACTTCGTGGTCGGCGCGGCGCATGTGCCGACCCTGCTCAGTCACCTCACCGAGGGCTCTTTGGTGATCACCCCCGGGGACCGGGCTGACCTGCTCGTCGCCGCGAGCGCCGCGCACGTGGCCGGGCAGGTGTCGGTGGCCGGGCTGGTGCTCACCCTGGGCGTTCAGCCCGACCCGAGGGTCATGCGGCTGGTGGAGGGGCTGAACACCGGGCTGGCGGTGCTGTCCGTGCGCAGCGACAGCTACGACACGGTGGCCGCGTCCAGTCGCATCGAGGGTCGGCCCAGTGCGGCGAATCCCCGCAAGGTTGAGGCCGCGCTCGGCGCGTTCGAGCGGTGCGTGGACACCGACGACCTGGCCCGCCGGTTGCGGGTCAGCCGTTCGACGCGGGTCACCCCGCTGATGTTCGAGAACGAGCTGATCGACCGGGCCCGCTCGCAGCCCCGGCACCTGGTGCTGCCGGAGGGCAGCGAGGAGCGGATCCTGCGCGCGTCGGAGATCCTGCTGCGCCGCGGGGTGGCCGAACTGACGTTGCTCGGCCGACCGGACGACATCGCACGGCGGACCCGCGAACTGGGCATCGACCTCGGCGACGCGAACGTGGTCGACCCGGCCAGCAGCGAATGGCGGGACGATTTCGCGGCCGAGTACGCCCGGCTGCGCGCCCACCGGGGCGTCACCGCGGAGTTGGCGCACGACATCGTGGCCCAGGCCAACTACTTCGGCACCCTGATGGTGGCGACCGGACGGGCCGACGGCATGGTCTCGGGTTCCACGCACACCACCGCCGCGACCATCCGACCAGCGTTCGAGATCATCCGTACGGTGCCGGACGTGTCGGTCGCCTCCAGCGTCTTCTTCATGCTGCTCGCCGACCGGGTGCTGGTCTACGGGGACTGTGCGGTCAACCGCGACCCGGATGCCGCCCAACTCGCCGACATCGCGATCTCGTCGGCCGACACCGCCGCCCGCTTCGGCATCGAACCCCGGGTGGCCATGCTGTCGTACTCCACCGGCAGCTCCGGTGCCGGCGCGGACGTGGAGAAGGTCGCCACGGCCACCGCCCTGGTCCGGGAGCGCCGGCCCGACCTGCTTGTCGAGGGGCCGATCCAGTACGACGCGGCGATCGATCCGGCGGTGGCGGCGACGAAGTTGCCGGGCAGCCCGGTCGCCGGCCAGGCCACGGTCTTCATCTTTCCGGACCTGAACACCGGCAACAACACGTACAAGGCGGTGCAGCGCTCCGCCGGGGCGGTCGCGGTCGGCCCGGTGATGCAGGGCCTACGCCGGCCGGTGAACGACCTGTCCCGTGGCGCTACCGTGCCGGACATCGTCAACACGGTGGCGATCACCGCCATCCAGGCGGCCACCGAGGAGGCCTCGTGAGTCGGGTGCTGGTGCTCAACTGCGGGTCGTCGTCGGTGAAGTGGCGCCACTACGACGGTGACCGGACGCTCGACCACGGCACCGTCGAGCGGATCGGTGAACCCGGCGGCGGCCCGGCCGACCACGCCGGTGCGGTCCGGCACATCCTGGACGGGCTGGACCTGACCGGGCTGACGGCGGTGGGGCACCGGGTGGTGCACGGCGGCCGGAGGTTCAGCGCGCCGGTCCTGGTCGACGACACGGTGCTGGCCGCGATCAAGGATCTGGTGCCGCTCGCCCCGCTGCACAACCCGGCGAACCTGGCCGGCATCGAGGTGGCCCGCGCGGCACTGCCGGACGTCTCGCAGGTCGCCGTCTTCGACACCGCGTTCCACCACACCCTGCCGGAGGCCGCCGCGACCTACGCGATCGACCGGGACACCGCCGAGCGGTACGACATCCGCCGGTACGGCTTCCACGGCACCTCGCACGCGTACGTGTCCCGCCGCACCGCCGAACTGCTGGGCCGCCCGTACGAGCAGCTCAACACGATCACCCTGCACCTGGGCAACGGGGCCAGCGCCTGCGCGGTGGCGAACGGTCGCAGCGTCGCCACCTCGATGGGCATGTCCCCGTTGGAGGGGCTGGTGATGGGCACGCGCAGCGGCGACCTGGACCCGACGGTGATCTTCCACCTGCGCCGGGAGGGTGGATTGTCGGTGGATGACATCGACGACCTGCTCAACCACCGCAGCGGCCTGCTCGGGCTGAGTGGCGTCAACGACATGCGCGAGGTGCTGCAACGTCGGGCAGCCGGGGACCGGGCGGCAGGGCTGGCCTTCGACGTGTACTGCCGGCGGATCACCGGCTACGTCGGGGCGTACTACGCGCTGCTCGGTCGCGTCGACGCCATCGCCTTCACCGCCGGGGTCGGCGAGAACGCCGCGCCCGTCCGGGCTGCCGCGTTGGCGGGTCTGGACCGGCTCGGCATCGCCGTGGACGACGCCCGTAACGACGGCGACGGCGACCGGGTGATCTCGCCCGCCGGCGCGGAGGTGAGCGTCTGCGTCATCCGCACCGACGAGGAACGAGAGATCGCCCGGCAGGCCCGGGACGTGGTCGCGGGCGGCTGACGAAGCTCCGGTCAGCCCAGCGCGGGCGGCTGACGAAGCTCCGGTCAGCGCAGCGCGAGCCAGGCGACGACAGCCACCACCAGCACCACGACCGCCACGCCGACGATCAGCGGAAGGCGAGACGGGGTCTGCGTCGGCCCTGCCACCTCCGGCGTCTGGGTGAAGGCGCGGAAGGCCTCGGTGTTGCCGCTGGGGTCGGTGTAGTTCTCAGGCATGCCGGAGACCCTAGCGAAACGGGTCACGCGGCACCGCCCCCGGCCCACGTCGTCCCAGGTTGGACCCGGCCGGAGGAAACGACCAGACCGGGTGGCGGGTGCAGGCGGGCCGGACGGCGGGGTCGCTACGCCCACCCGGGCACCTACCGTGGAACGATGGGGGCGGGACGGCTGATCGCTGTACTGATGACAACACTGCTGGTTGGTTGCGCGCCGGCCACCGGCGGCTCGGACGGACCGCCGCCGACACGTCGGGCGCCCGAGGGGTCGTACGCCGTCGGCGTGCGTACGCTCACCCTCGATCCGCGCTCGTCGCGCCCCCTGCCGGTGACGATCTGGTTTCCGGCGGCTGCCAACGGGGTGGCCGACGGGCGGTTCCCGGTGGTGGTCTACAGCCACGGGCTGTACAGCCGGCCCGACCTGCACGCTGGCCTGACGACCCGCTGGGCGGCGGCCGGTTTCGTGGTGGCCGCTCCCGCGTTTCCGCACACGCGGCAGGGTGCCGCCCACTTCAGCCGGGACGACGTACGCAACCAACCCGCCGATGGTTGGCGGCTGATCCGACACCTGGGCCGCCTCGACCGGAACCGCGCGGATCCCCTCGCCGGCCACCTGGATCTGTCGTCGATTGCCGCCGCTGGCCACTCGGCGGGCGGCTACACCACGTCCGGAATGTTCAGCGAGGGGCATGCGGCCCGGTTGCGCTCCGGGATCGTGATCGCCGGGGGTGGCTTGCCCGGCAGCTTCGCCGGGCTGCCCGCACCGGTGCTCTTCGTGCACGGCACGGCCGACGCGGTGGTGCCGGTGACGGTCGGCCGGGCGGCGTACGGGCGTACCCCCGGGCCGGCCGCGTTCCTCAGCATGTTGGGGCAGGACCACGGCGCGTACCTCACACCGGGCAACCCGGGGTTCGCCCCGGTTCTCGCCACCACCACCGACTTCCTCCGCTGGACCCTCTACGGCGACCAGGCGGCCGGCGCTCGCCTCCCCGCCGACGCCCGCACCCCGATGACCAGCTACGAGTCCCGCCCGGCCAGTTGATCCGGCCACGCCGGTACGGTGGCCCGGTGGAGGAGCACGCGCGCCGCCAGTTGGCGAGCATCGCCGAGGTGCTCACGGTGGCCGGGGCAGACGGCATCCCGGTATGGCTGCGCGGCGGCTGGGCGATGGACTTCCACCTCGGCGCGGTGACCCGCCCCCACGTCGACGTCGACTGGTACTGCTGGCGGGAGGACGCGGACCGACTCGCCACACTGCTGCTGGCCCGAGGTTGGCGTCCCGACCCTCGGATGCCGGTGGAGTTGCAACTCGACGTGTTCGCGGGTGACGTCGAGGTCAGCTTCGCGTACCTGGGTCGGGACGACGCCGGCCGGCCGACGGTGGGTGCCGGGCCATGGGCCGGGACTCCGCTGCCGGCCGGGATGCTGGACGCGCCACGCGGCCGGATCGGCGCGCTCAGCGCGCCGATCATCTCGGTGCCTGCGCAGATCGAGTTCAAGCAGATGTACCCGGTGTGGATGCCGGAACGTCCGCGCCGGCCGAAGGACGCCGACGACCTGATCCGGCTGCGTGCCGGCCCTGGCCCGGGGCGAACCGGCACAACCCCAACGCCGCCTTCCCGCCGCGCTCCCTGACCGACCCCACACGACGGCGGCGCCCACTCGCCGAACGCGCCGCGGCCTGACACCAGGCGTGCAGGGGCGGGGACCGTGCGCCGAACTTCACCGGTCGCGCCGACCAGACAAGGCACAATCGGATTCATGTCGCGTCGCGTCACCCCCGCCCTGCTGGCCAGCGCCGTGCTCCTGGCCGGGCTGGCCGGCTGCTCAACGGACGCCCCGCCGGCCGAGAGCTGGCAGGCGCCGGCCGAGCCACCGCCGGCCGCCGCCACGCCGACGCCGCAGGTCCCGGCCGGGACCGCGCCCAAGCAGGCCTTCGCAGTCGGCGTACGCCAACTGAAGCTGGACCGGGACGGCCGTGCGCTGCCGGTGACGCTCTGGTATCCGGCGGCCGGGGAGGCCGGGGGCGCGGCCAAGCGGTCGGCGTCGGCCGCGAGCGGGCGGTTTCCGGTGGTGATGTTCAGCCACGGTCTGGGCGGGCGGCCGGACGACTACGCCACTCTGCTGACCCGGTGGGCGGCGGCGGGTTTCGT
>NZ_PYBV01000010.1:0-758 GCF_003205615.1 Micromonospora arborensis
GGGCGGCCCGGATCTCCGGCTCCTCGCGCAACTCGCGGCGGATCTCGGCCCGGTCGGCCTCGTCGAGCAGGTTGTCCCCACCCAACGGGTCGGCGCCGATCCGTTCGGCCACCTGGTCGGCGAGCGCGTGCACGATCTCCGTGTCGAACAGCGCGCGGGCCAGGTTGTGCGGCCGGTCCACGCGGCGTACGCGGTCCCGGGCGGTCCGCACGGTCTCCGGGTCCAGGCTCAGCGCCTCCCGCTCGACCTCGATCTCCAGCGGCTCGTCCGGCACCCACTGCCGGTCCCGTACCGCCCGCGCCAGGACCTCGGCCAGCACGGCCCGGCCCTTGAGCGCCGCGGTCTCGGCGGGTTCGACCCGTTGGGCGCTCACCCCGGGAAAGAGATCACCCTGGGTACGCAGCAGCACGCCCGTCTCGGCCAGCGTCGGCAGCACCTGGGAGATGTAGCGCAGGAAGGTCGCGTTCGGGCCGACCAGGAGCACGCCCCGGCTGGAGAGCTCGCGCCGGTGCGTGTAGAGCAGGTACGCCGCCCGGTGCAGCGCGACCGCGGTCTTGCCCGTTCCCGGGCCACCCTGGACCACCATGACGCCGGGCAGCTCGGCGCGGATGATCTCGTCCTGTTCGGCCTGGATGGTCTCGACGATGTCGCGCATCCGCCCGGTCCGGCCCGCGTTCAGCGCGGCGAGCAGCGACGCCTCACCGGTCAGCTCCTCGTGGGCGCCGGGGGAGGCGGTGCCGATGTCGAGCACCTCGTCG
>NZ_PYBV01000010.1:885-1852 GCF_003205615.1 Micromonospora arborensis
GGGGGCCCGCCAGTCCATCAGCAGCGGGTCGTAATCACCGGTGGTGTCGAAGATGCCGAGCCGGCCGATGTAGCGACGGGAGTCGTCATCGCCGTCGAGGCGGCCGAAGCAGAGCCCGTTCTCCACGGCGGAGAACTGTTCGACCTGATCGGCGTACATCGCTACCGAGCTGTCCCGCTGCGAGCGGTCCTGCAGGGTTCCGCCGGTGTTGCGCAACTCGGCGGTGAGCCGTTGGGCGGCCTGCTCACGCAGCCCGTCCAGGCGGTCGTAGAGCATCGAGACGTACTCCTGCTCGCGACCAATCTCGTCGTCGAGCGGCAATTCGCCGGAACCGCCGGAGTGCCTTGACAAGCCGTCTCCCTAAAGAATAGAATCCTATGCAGAAACGGCTTTTAAGCCGTTCTTTTTTATGCCCACGAACTGTTGAAGATAGCGCGTTCCGCCGGTGTTCACCAAGCCCGGCGGGTCGGCGCCGGTGATCGCGCGGCGGTGGTGGCGCGGCTGGCCGCCGACTCAGGACCTGGCGAGGCCGATGTCTGTCCGCACGTGGCAGGGGCGGACACGATGACGCGCCGGGCCAACCGCGAGGTCGACCCGGCGCGAAGATCTGTGGATCAGCCGCGAGCAGCCTGGTAGAGCCGTTCGGGAGTGACCGCGCCGGCGAGCACCCGGCCGTCGTCGGTGAGCAGGACACTGAACAGCTTGCCGGTGAGCAGCCGACCGCTGCCCCAGTCGCCCTTGACCGCCGCGAGCCCGCCGAGCAGCTTCGACAGGTCCACGTCGGGTGCGGCGCCGGCCGGTGGCACGGCCGGCTTCGCGTCGGCCGGCTTACCGCCGACCGCCCCGTCCAGGCGGGCCACCAGCACGGTGGTCCAGCCGGCGCCCACGGCGCGTACCTGCGGATCACCCGCCAGCTCGGCGTGCTCGGGCTTGCCCGCGGCCGGCCGCTCGGCCTTCTCCTCGTTGA
>NZ_PYBV01000010.1:1870-3035 GCF_003205615.1 Micromonospora arborensis
GGTCACGCCGGGCGGCGGGTTGAAACTGAACTGGTCGGCGTCGGGGCGGCGGTAGTCGACCTGGGTGAAGGCCACCTCGAACGCCGGCTGGTCGCTGCCCTTGGCGAGCACCTCGAAGCGCAGCGGCACGTGCTGCTTGGCGTCGATGGCGATGCGCAGTTGGTGCACCAGTGAGTCCTGGTCGCGCGGTGAGAGCACCAGCTCGTACGCGTCCTGGCCGGCGACGGTGGCCGAACGGCCGACGCTCACCTCGGTGCTCGGGTCGATCGCGCCCAACGCCAGGTCGGCGGCCTCCTGCGGGGTGGCCGGCAGGTTCGGCACCGCCTCGGGGGCCGGCTTCGCGGCTCCGGCGTCGCCCAGGGTGCGGTGGCTGGCGGTGTTGGTGCGGCTCTGCCAGGTCCACAGGTCGCGGCCGTTGCGGATCACGTCCTGCTCGCCGAGGGTGTCCAGCAACGCGACCCGCTGCCGCTCCGGGCCGGAATACCAGACCCGCAGGGTGTGCGTGCCGGTCAACAGGGTGGTCAGCTCGTTGCCGGGGACCAACCCGACGAGCGACGGCAGGCCGAGGTCGGCGCGTTGCACGACCGTGCCGGACAGCCCTTCCAACCGGGAGGTCTGCAGATCGACCAGGAGCTGGGCGGCGGTACGCGGCGGCAGGCTCGGCTCGGCTTCCGCGGCGAACGTGCCGATCGCCGCGCCACCGCCGATGACGGCGACGGCGGCGGTGGCCGGGACCAGCCAACGTAGGACGGGACGGCTTCTCAGGACGGACATGGTGACACCTCCAGGTGACATCCTGCCCTCTCGGTGCTGTGAACGTGCTGAGGAAGCCGAACCGCCCGATTGAACGGGAGTGGCACCCTTGACCTGTGCGGTTGCTGGTGGTGGAGGACGAGGCCCGGTTGGCGGCTGCCCTGCAACGCGGCCTGCAGGCCGAGGGGTTCGCGGTGGATGTGGCGGGGACCGGCCCCGCAGGCCTCGACGCGGCCCGGCACGGCGAGTACGACGCGATGATCCTCGACGTGATGCTGCCCGGCCTGTCCGGCTACGAGCTGGTCCGGCGGCTGCGAGCGGAGCAGCACTGGTTGCCGGTGCTGATGCTCTCCGCCAAGGACGGCGAGTACGACCAGGCCGACGGCCTCGACTGCGGCGCGGACGACTACCT
>NZ_PYBV01000010.1:3179-3619 GCF_003205615.1 Micromonospora arborensis
GACCCGGGCCGACGCCGAGGTGGCGCTGACCGCGCGGGAGTTCGCGCTGCTGAACTACCTGATGCGCCGGCCCGGCCAGGTGATCTCCAAGACCGAGTTGCTGGATCACGTCTGGGACGCGAGCGTGGAGACCGCGCCGAACGCGGTCGAGGTGTACGTCGGCTACCTGCGTCGCAAGCTCGGCCGGGACCGGCTCGAGACGGTCCGGGGCGCCGGTTACCGGCTCGCCACGTGACCGCCGACGACCCGGTGCCCGCCCGCCGGGCTTGGCATCGCCGGATGCCGGCGCTGGGGTTGCGGGGGCGACTGATGGTGATCGGAGTCCTCGGCCTCACCGTCGGGCTGGCCCTGGGTGGGGTGGTGCTGCTCGCCGCGCTCGGCTTCGTGCTCCAGCGAACGGTCGACACCGAGGCGTTCCGGACCGCCGACGCGGTGGCCCT
>NZ_PYBV01000010.1:3632-4420 GCF_003205615.1 Micromonospora arborensis
CTGCTCGCCGCCGAGGACGCGTTGCCCGACCCGCTGCCGGTGGCCGGTGGGCAGGTCCGCGTCCAGGTCGTCGATGCGCAGGGGCGGATCAGGGCCGCCTCGATCGACGCCGATCGGTTGGTGCCGATGGTCCGCCCGGAGCGGCTGGACCGCGACCGTCGGCAGCGACTGGAGGTGCCGGCGGAGCGGGTCGGGCTCGCCGGCCCGGTCCGGGTGGTCACCGTGCCCGCCGGCACCGCGGCGGACCCGCTCACCGTGCTGGTCGCCCGGTCGCTGGCCGACGTGCGGCACAGCACCCACGTGGTCCGGACCATCCTGCTGGTGGCGTTTCCACTGCTGGTGGCGGTGCTGGCCGCGGTGGCGTGGCGGGTGGTGGGCGCCACTCTGCGGCCGGTCGAGGCGTTACGGCGGGGCGCCGAGGAGATCACCGGGCGGGCCGGCCCCGGCCGGCTGCCGGTGCCCGCGTCGGGCGACGAGATCCACCGCTTGGCGGTCACCCTCAACGGCATGCTGGACCGGCTGGAATCCGGCCGGGTCCGTCAGCGGGCGTTCGTCTCCGACGCCGCACACGAGCTGCGCAGCCCGTTGACCAACATCCGCACCGAGCTGGAGGTGGCCCAGCGCCTCGCCGACCGGACGGACTGGACCGCGGTGACCGCGAACCTGCTCGCCGACACCGACCGGCTGAGCCGGTTGGTCGACGATCTTCTGCTGCTGGCCCGCCTGGACGAGGCTCCGCCGGCCCGGGGGACCGGCCCGGTGGAGCTGGGCGCGCTGCTGGCCGAGGT
>NZ_PYBV01000010.1:4582-4910 GCF_003205615.1 Micromonospora arborensis
GCCGCCGAGGCGGCACCGCGGCCGGGTGCCGGGTCGTACCACCTGGTGACGGTGACCGACGACGGCCCGGGGATCCCGGTGGCGGACCGGGATCGGGTGTTCGACAGGTTCACCCGACTGGATGACGGCCGGGCTCGTGACGACGGCGGCGCCGGCCTGGGGCTGGCCATCGTCCGGGAACTGGTGCGACGTGCCGGCGGCAGCATCACCCTGACCGACGCGGAGGAGCAGCACGGACTACGGGTGTGCCTACTGCTGCCAGCGTCGGCCGTCGAGAAGGACCCGGAGACAGTTCTCGACGCGTCGTGAGCCGGCGGCCGGCGGTGAC
>NZ_PYBV01000010.1:4975-47097 GCF_003205615.1 Micromonospora arborensis
GAGTCATATTCATACCTCTGCGGTATACCGCTCTACAGCACATCGACATGGCGGGCAGGTCCGGGCACAGCCGATTTGGTCAGCGGCGGCGGGTGCAGACCTGCTCCGAGCTGGCCACGGTGTCGGTGGACCAGACGACGGCGACGGTGAAGCAGTAGTCGTTGGTGCGGTTGAGCGCGTAGATGACGTAGCTGTTGGTGCCGGCGGGCAGCGTCGCGAAGACGTTGCGGTCCTGGCCGGTGCGGCCACCCGCGATGACCACCGGACCCTCGCTGCCGGCCGGGTAGGTCCAGTTCAGAGCGATGCTGTCCCGGTTGTCGCGCAGGGTCACCGCACTGGGCGGACTGCCGGGCGGGGCCCCGGCGGCAGCCGACGTGGGCGCGACGCCGCCCGGGGCGGGCGCCGTGGTGGCCGGCGGACCGGCGCTGGGGGAGTTGGTGGCCGGCGGCGGGGTCGGCTCGTCGTCACCGTCGACCCCGGCCACCCCGGCGATCACCGCGGCCGCACCGAGCAGCACCACGACCACACCGGCCACCAGCACCGGCACCAGCCGGTTGCGCTGCGTCGGCGCCGCCCGGTGCACGGGCACCGGCAACAGCCGGGACGGCGTGTACGGCTCCAGCGGCGCGTACGGGTCCGGCGGTGGGTAGGGGTCGGATGTCGCGTACGGGTCCGGCGGTGGGTAGGGCTCGGACGTCGTGTACGGGTCGGACGGTGGGTAGGGGTCGGACGGTGAGTAGGGGTCGGACGGCGGGTAGGGATCGGCCGTCGCGTGGGGGTCGGACGGCGCGGTGGG
Organism: Micromonospora arborensis; assembly: GCF_003205615.1. GTDB lineage: Bacteria > Actinomycetota > Actinomycetes > Mycobacteriales > Micromonosporaceae > Micromonospora > Micromonospora arborensis. The sequence continues at coordinate 5,772 of NZ_PYBV01000010.1, forward strand.
TCGGTGTAGCCGGTACACCCCGGGCTGCTCCTCGGCGCCGCCGGCCAGCCCGATCACGGACGGGGGCACCGGGGTGTCGGTGCTGTGTGGCGTCTGCTCCTCGGCCGGCTCGGGCGGCCATCTGGTGCCCGTCGACCCGACCGGTTCGTCGGCTGGCGTGCGGGGATTCGGAACCGCCCCGCCGGCCGCTGCCGGGCCGGCCTGTGATGGCGGAGGTGCCGACGGGTGGTAGCCGGCCTCGCTCGGGCTGTCGCTGTGCGGTGGGACGCGGGCGGCTGGCACCACCGGCGTGTCGCGGGCCGTCGGCGGGTTGTCGGCGCAGACGTGGTCGGGATTGGCGGCAGCGCGGGCCAGGGACGCCACCTGCGCGGCCAGCGGATCGTCGGCGGGCAGGTGCTGCCGACACAACTCACGGGCCAGCGCCAGGTTGTCGTGAGCCTCGGTGAACTGCCCGCAGTCCCGCTGCATCGCCCCGAGCCGCGCCAGCATCTTGATGCCGCTGGGGTGCCCGTCGCCGTACACCTCGCGGTGCAGCTCCCAGGCATCCTGAAGCCGGTCCCGGGCCACCGTGCACTGACCGCGGGCGTACTCGACGGTGGCCAGGTCGGCATGCGCGGCGAGCACTCGCAGGGACTCCGGGCCGTCCTGTGCGGTCAGTTCGATGATGACTTCCTGGTAGAGCCGTGCCGCTCGGGAGTGGCTGCCGACCCGGTGCAGCACCGCGGCCAGGGTCGCCGCGGCGGCCACCGTGCGGGGGTCGGAGCGGCCGTGCAGGCGGGTGCTGGCCGCGTACGCGAAGGCGGCCCATCCTCGGGCCGAGTGCGGCTCACCGAGGGCGACCAGCACCCGCGCCTGGAGGCTGGCCGCCTCGGCCAGTTCGGGCGTGGCGTTGGCCGGACGGGGGTCGGCGTCGGTGAGCGCGTCGGCCAGCAACTGCTGCGCGCCGGCCAGATCGCCGGCCGACACGAGGTGGTGCGCCTGATCAGTCAGTTCACCGAAGCCGGAAGACACGCCCCATCGTGCTCATCCGACGACGGTAAGTACAAGACCCGCGCCGGTGACGATTGGTCACTATCCGGTCAGGTGCTCGGCCAACGTCTCGCTGATCCGGCGCAGTTGGTCGACCTGAGCCGGGCTCAACGCGTCGAACAGGTTCCGGCGTACCCCCTCGACGTGGCCGGGTGCCGCGGCCGCGAGGGTGGCGAATCCCTCGTCGGTGAGCAGCGCGACCTGCCCGCGTCGGTCGGTCGGACACTCCTCGCGACGCACCCAGCCGGCGGCCTCCAGCCGGGCCACCGCGTGTGAGAGTCGGCTGCGGGACGACCCGGCGGCCTCGGCGAGGTCGCTCATCCGCAGGCGGCGACCGGGGGATTCGGAGAGCACGACCAGGAGCTCGTAGTACGCGTGCGGCATGCCCGCGTCACGTTGCAGCTCGCGGTCGAGCGTGTCCATCAGCGCCCGGGAGGCGGCGAGGTACGCGCGCCACGTGCGCTGCTCGTCGGGGTCGAGCCAGCGGGTCATGACCGCCATCATACCCGAAATAGTTGAACGCTCAACTAAAGCGCGCTAGCCTCGGGTCATGGGTATCCACCGGCTCAACCACGCGGTCCTCTACGTCAGTGACCTCGCCCGCAGCGTCGCCTTCTACCGTGACGTGCTGGGCTTCCGCCCGGTGGCGATGACCCCGGACGGCTTCCGGGGCGCCACCTTCCTTCAGGCCCCCGACTCCACCAACGACCACGACCTCGGCCTGTTCGAGATCGGCGCCGCCGCCGGGCGGTCGACCGCCGGTCGGGCCACCGTCGGCCTCTACCACCTCGCCTGGGAGGTGGACACTCTCGACGAGTTGGCTGCCACCGCCGAGCGGCTCGCCGCGGCCGGAGCACTTGTCGGCACCTCCGACCACGGCACCACCAAGAGCCTCTACGGGCAGGACCCGGACGGTCTGGAGTTCGAGGTGGTCTGGCTGATCCCCGCCGACCTGCTCGACGACGCCGCGCTGGCCGCCCGCAAGCAGATCGGTCGGCTCGACCTGGACGCCGAGCGGCAGCGCTACGGCGGGCAGACCCGGGGCGGGGTGGGGATCTCCGTCCCGGCCTGAGCGGTCGTACGGTAGAACGGACCGATGCCGACCGACCGGACCACCGATTTCCTCCGCGAGCTGCTGGTCCGCCAGTTGACGAGCTGGCTGCCCACAGCCCTGCACCGTTCCCGGCGGGCCACCGTCGCGCTTGCCGGCGCCGACGCGGACGGCGCGGTGGCCGCGCTGCGGCTGGTCGCCGCGCACGCTGACCAGTTGCGTGGTCGGCAGGTGACCGTGCTGGTGCTGGCCGACGTCGCCGCCGACCTGCCGGCCCGACTCGGCCCGATCGAGGCGGAGCTGCCGGCCGAGGTCACCGTGCACCTGCTGCCCGGTGACCCGTACCGGCTTCCGGTCGCCGTGAAGGCCGCCGGGGCGGCCGGGGCCCCGCTGTTCTCCTTCGTGGACCTGCCCGGCGCGGTGACGCCGAAGCTGCTCACCGCCGCGACCAACGGCCGCGCCGGAGAGCTGCTGCTGCACACCGGCGACAGCGCCCGCGCCGCGCTGGTTTCCGCCGGGTTCCCCCTGGTCGCCGAGGTGACGCCGGTGCTGCCGGACGGCGAGGCTGCCGGTGTGATCGCGTTTGGCAGCCGCTCCGACCGGAGTCTGGAGGCGGTCCGCGACGCGCTCTGGGCGGTCGGCGCGGATCTGGGCGTGCGCTACCGCGACCCGGCCGACCCGATGGGCGCGACGGTCGACGTGGCTGGCGACCCCGACCTCGAACCACTGGCCCGCGAGTTGCTGGCCGAGCTGCGAGAGGGCGGGCCGCGGCCGGTCACCGAGCTGCGCCGGCACACCCTCACCGCGACCGTCTACCGTGCCGCGGACGCCAACCGGTCGCTCGCCGACCTGCTCGACGCGGGTGCGGTGCGGCGCGACCGCGAGGCCGGCAGGCTGGCCGGCGACGAGATCATCACGCTGGCCCGCTGAGAGCGAACCCCCACGGACGCCGAGCGGGGTGCCGGTGAATCACCGGCACCCCGCTCGACTCCCGGGATGCTACGACCGGGACTTGTCCTGCTTCCAGGACAGCGGACCAGGCAGGTCGACCCGGTGCGCCCGAGCCTTGGAGTTCCAGGACCAGCGCCCGATCTTGATGCTCCACGAGGAGAAGCCGTTCTCCGTGAAGTTCAGGATGATCGGACCGTACTTCTTGCGCTTGCGAAACATGAGGCCCATCGGAGGACTCCCCTCGTCACCAGTTCCCTGCCGTGTCGAGATCGAACATGCCCGCAGCGGTGAATTCCGAAACCCCCTCGCCGTCCCGCTTGGACAGTGCCCGGGCAGTCCCAACCCGACGGACGGACGGTCAGCGTGGCTCCCACGCGTCGGGCAGCGCGGTGAGCTTGCGGACGTGCGCGGGCAGGCGACCGCTGATGATCTCAGCGAGGCTCACCTCGTCGACGACGCGCCGCACCGCCGCGCGCACCGCCACCCAGAGGCCGGGCAGGTTCTCCGCCGCACCCTCGTACCGGGTCTCCTCGGGGCGCAGCCCGCGTACCCCGGCCAGTGGGCCCTCCACGGCGCGCAGCACCGCGCCGACGGTCACCTCGCGCGGCGGACGGGCCAGCGTGTATCCACCCTCGGCGCCGCGCTGGGCGCGCACGACGCCGGCCCGGCGCAGATCCGCCAGGACCGCCTCCAGGAACTTGCGGGGCATGTCCTGCTCCGCGGCGATGGCCTGGGTGGACAACAGTGAGGGGTACGCGGTGGCGAGGCTCAGCGCTGCCCGTACCGCGTAGTCGCCGCGCGCGGAGATCTGCACCCCGTCATCATGCCCGGCCGGTGCCGCGTGCCGGTCCGGCGGGCGATCCGGGTCGCCCGGAGTAGCCGCCGTTCGCCGGCTCGCCGAGGGTGCCGGGGCGGAACCTGCCGCCGTTGGCGCCCGACGGCTCGGCCGGCGGTCGGGGCCGGACCACCCGGCCGGCCGCCGGGTGCAGCCGTGCGGCCCGGAACGCGCCCGGGCTGACCCCGACCTCGCGGGTGAAGAAACGGCCGAAGTTCGTGGGTTCGGAGAAGCCGAGCTGTCGGCCGATTTCCGCGATCGGCTGGTCGGTCGCGGCGAGTAGTCGGCTGGCCTGCAGGGCGACCCGCTCGTCGATGATCTGTTTGGCGCTGCGACCGGTCACGGCCAGGCAGGCCCGGGTCAGGGTCCGCACCGAGCAGCGGAGCCCGAGCGCGTAATCCTCCACCCGCCGAGTCTGCGGGTAGCCGTACTCCACCTCCCGGCAGAACCGGTGGAACGTCTCGTCCTCGGGCCGGGGCGTCGGCCGGTCGGCACTGGCCAGGGCCAGCCGCAGCAGCAACACGGCCAGTTGATGGCGGAGCAGCGCCCGGGCGGTGCGGCTGTCGGGGTGCCGCTGGCAGTCCACCGCCAACTGGCTCACCTCGCTGATCACCGCGTCCTCGTCCTCGCCGGCCAGTTGCCGCCAGGTCACCGGCGTGTCCGCGTCGACGTCGAAGCTGCGCAGCGACTCGGGCTCCCAGGAGACCACGGTGGCGTCGAACTGCGGGCCGGCGCAGCGCAGCACCTGGCCGGGGCGGACCCGCAGCAGCGTGCCGGGCCGGCACGGCAGCAGGTGGAAGTCGAGTTCCGCGTCGCCGTGCCCGCGCGTGGTGAGGATCAGCAGCTCCCGCTCGACGATCACCGGCCGGCGCCAGCCCGGGTCACGGGAAAGCTCGGCCAGCGCGAACGTGGCAATCTCGTCGGGTACGGGTGAAGCCGTTCCGAGCGGTGGCGCGGGGGAGGGACCGGTGGCGACCATCGCTAGCGACGGTAGCCCGAACCGCAGGTCACCGCATCCTGATCGACGCGGGTAGCGGAATCCGTGTCACACCGCGGGCTTGTCGTCATCCCGGCGGCCGGGCTACGTTACCCGGCGGTAGTGCCGTCCGGTCCGTGACCGGCGGCGCCCCGCCGGCCGCCCGACCGGCCGCCGGCCCCCGCCGACTCGCGATGGGATGGGCATGACGACGCTGTTCTCGGTCGAAGGTAAGACGGTCCTGGTCACCGGCGGGTCGCGGGGGATCGGTCTGATGATCGCCCAGGGCTTCGTCCGAGCCGGCGCACGCGTGATCATCTCGTCCCGCAAGGCCGACGTCTGCGAAGCGGTCGCCAAGGAACTCTCCGCCGAGGGCCGCTGCGAGGCCATCCCCGTCGACCTCGGCGACGACGCCGGCGCCGAGGCGCTGGCCGCCGCCGTACGCGAGCGGTTCGGTCACCTCGACGTGCTGGTCAACAACGCTGGCGCGACCTGGGGCGCACCACTGGAGTCGTACCCGGAGGCCGCGTTCGACAAGCTCTGGGCGGTCAACGTCAAGGCCGTCTTCCGGCTCACCACCGCGCTGCTGCCGGCGCTGCGCGCCGCCGCCAGCGCCGACGACCCGGCCCGCGTGATCAACATCGGGTCGATCGACGGCATCCGGGTGCCGTTCATGGAGGTGTACGCGTACTCGGCCACCAAGGCGGCCGTGCACATGCTCACCCGCAGCCTGGCCCATCAACTGGCCGGCGAGCAGATCACCGTCAACGCGATCGCCCCCGGCCCGTTCGAGAGCAAGATGATGGCGTTCGCTCTGAACGACCCCGAGAGCCGGGCCGCCATCGAGCAGCAGGTGCCCCTCGGCCGGATCGGACGCCCGGAGGACATGGCTGGCACGGCCATCTACCTCTCGTCGCGCGCCGGCGCATACCTCACCGGCGCGATCATTCCCGTCGACGGCGGCATCACCACGCACGGCTGAGCACCGCCCGACCCGGGCGGGCGTGCCCGCGTACCCCCGGGTGTGCCGGGGCCGCGCGGACTCGGCAGATCCGCGCGGCCCCGACAGTGGCCGGTGTTGCCCGTTCGGGCGGTGGTCAGCGACCGGCGAGCAGCCGGTTCACCGCAGTGTCGACGTCCAGGTGCTCGGCCTCGCGACCGCGCGGGACGACGACGTAGGTCCGTCGAAGGAAACGCACCAGGACGCTGCGCGGCACCTCGAAGAGGGCGTTGCCGTCCGGTGACGAGAGGGCCAGCGCGACGAAGTCGCCGCGCGGGGTGGCCCAGGGCCAGACCCGCACGTCACCGATGCCGGCTGGCTCGTCCAGGCCGGTGACCAGCAGTTCGCGGGCGAAGGACCAGCTCACCGCCTCGCCACCGGCAGATTCGGCATGGAACAGGACATGGACCGCATACGGGTCAGCAGGGTCGTAACGCAGACTGGCACGCACCGGCAAGGCGGTGGCGTCAGGTGCGACGAGCCTTAGCGACGTCTCGACCTCTACGGTCGTCGGTCGGATGACACTCATGGACGTTCTCCCCCCGGCACCGCTGCGGAACGCGCGTGTCCCGCTTTTCCCATACTCAGGTGCTACTCCTGGCTACGCTCCGCCATACGCTGACTTCACCCAGTGGTGGGAAGGGGGACGGAAAGGCCTCGTGAACGCGAGCATTCAGGTAGGATTTCCGGTTCTGCCCAGTGCGTGATCCCGCCCGGCATCGGGTGGTTCAGTCGTCGACTTACTCCGGTAACGTCCAGTCGGCCGTTGCAGTGACGGGCCCGGGCGACACTGGGGGGTGAAATGGTGACGAAGCGATCCTCAATGGATCAGCCTGCGGCGTTCGGCCCGCCGAAGGTCGCGGTCCGAGCAACCGAAAAGCGGGGGTACGCAGTGCCGAAGGAGCAGCCCGATCGCACCGGTCGGCCGGCGTCCGACGCCGATCGCCCCGGCGGTGTCCTTGTCGACGGGGATCCGCCACGCCGCCCTCGTTGGCGGGAGCGGATCTCGATGACCCTCGACCTCATCCGAGCCAACCCCACCGGCCGGATCGCCCTCAAGATCTTCATCGCGATCGCGGGAGCGGTCGTGGTGACCATCGGCATCGCCCTCATCCCGCTGCCCGGGCCGGGCTGGCTGCTGGTCATCGCCGGACTCGGCATCTGGGCCGTCGAATACCACTGGGCCCGCCGACTGCTCGGCTTCACCCGCCGACACGTCCACGGCTGGACGCAGTGGGTGACGCGACAGTCACTGACAGTGCGAATCGTGCTCGGCTCTGTCGGCCTGGTCTTCGTGGCCGCCGTGGTCTGGCTGTCCCTCAAGTACAGCCTCGGCATCGACGTGGTGGCCGAGGCGATGCAGTACCTCGCGCGGCACTGACCCCGGATTTCCGGTCCGGTTCCACGATCGGGTAGAGTCAGTGTCGCTGAGGGCGATTAGCTCAGTGGGAGAGCGCTTCGTTCACACCGAAGAGGTCGCTGGTTCGATACCAGCATCGCCCACTCTCAGTTCCGCAGGTCAGAGGCCGCTTCCCGGGTTCGGGAGGTGGCCTTTCTGCTGTCGTGCAGCAGCGGCGTCAGTGGCCGAGTGAATCGCGAACGCCCTTGAGCGCATCCCTGGTCGCTTTGTTTGATATCTGGGTATAGATCTCCATCGTCACGCTGGAGCGGGCGTGTCTCAGTGCCTGCATGGCGACTCTGGGGTGGACGTCGAGGAGCCAAGCGGACGTGGCTGGCCGTCAGGCAGCCGTAGGGTGCGGACATGTCTGAGGAAGTTGTTCTTCGCCTCGACCGACCGACAGCCACGTCGCTCGCGGACCTGATCTACAACATCGGTGAGCACCAAGCCGCCGGCATGCCTGTCGCTCAGTTGTCGAGTGACGACAGCGAAAGGCTCGGGCGAGTGCTCCACGACCTCTGGCGAGCCTTGGGCGTCTCGCTCCCGTACGGCGATGTTCCCGGGAAGGAACCTCGTCGCCGGATCTGATCGTTGTCGCGTGGAGGTCGCTGACAGCAGCGGTGACAGCAAGTGCCGAGGGGAGGGCAGCCGCCGCGGCCGGACGAAGACAGCGGTCCGAGGTCGCGGACGCGGATGGACCCCGCCGGACGCAGCGCCCAGAACTTACAAAGCGAGGGGTCGTGTATTCGCTGGCTCAGCGTCGTTGCCCCGCGGCCCTCTCGACTTCACGGAGGACCAGGCCGAGAGTTTGCGAGCGGCGGTTGGTCGGTAGTGCAGCCCATGCGAGTCGGGCGTGTGTCAGTCCGCTGGGTCCGTCGCCGGCTTTGGCCATCATGAGTGCGCGATGAAGTTCGATATGGGTGGCGAAGCGGGTCAGCGAGGCGGGCCGGAGACGGTCGGCGTTGATCTGGGCCTGCTCGCCGCGTTGGATGAGCCCGAGGCGGGCGTAGAGCATGGATCGGAAGGTCGCCATGCGCCAGGCGGGTACGGCGGCGTCGGAGATCTCGCCGTCGGGTGAGGCGGTGCGCTCGAAGACACGTTGGGCGTCTTCATCTGCGACGATGGCTGCGGCGGTGTCGCCTCGTCCGGCGGCGATGTGAGCGCGGGCCATCAGCGCTTGGACTTGGCCGAGTGACGGACGGTCGGACAAGCCAAGCGCTTCGTCCGCGTAGCGCTGCGCGACGGGGAGTGCGGCGCCTTCGTAGGCCAGGGCGATGGCGGCTCGGCCCCGTACCCAGACGCGGACGGCGAGGTCGTCGGAGCGGTCGGCAGCGACGCGGGCGGTGTCGTACCAGCCGATGGCTTCGGTGGGGTCCTTCGTCGTCTTTCCGTAGGTGGTCAGGGCGCGGGCTGCGGTGGCCCACATGATCGGGCTGTCGAGCTGCTGTTGCATGACGACGAGGTCGTTAGCGAGCCTGATCTGAAGCGAGTCCGCGCCGATCTCCATGTAATCGCGGCCGTACTGGTCGACGCGGTCACGCCAACGATCGACGCCGTCGCGGTGTCCGGCGAGCGCGGCGGTGAAGCCGTTGCGGATCAATTCGTTGGCAGCGATCGGGCCGATGGTGGCTGCGGCGAGGAGGTCTCTGCGTCTCACGTCGGCTTCTCCCAACGCTCGCGCATAGGCGAGCACGATGTCCGGCGTCGCGGTCCGGCGTCCCGCTTCGACGTTGCTGAGATGCGAGGCCGAGTAGCAGGTACGGGCCGCGATGGAGGCCAGTGTCACGCCGGCCTCAAGCCGAGCCTGCCTCAATTGCGCACCGAGGTCATCCATCGGATCCCCTGTGAAAGGTCCTGAAAGCATCGAGGTGCTTCCGAGCGTAGTCGCGCGGTCACCAGAGTAGATCCCACATGAGGCAGGAGCGGAAGCGCTGCGGAGGCAGGGATGAGTGACGACGCCGCAGGCGACAGGACAACCGAGCGGGTGCAGGCTGCGGAGCAGGAAGCAGCCAGGAAGCGGGTTCTGGAGCAAGGCCAAGGCGGACCGCATTCCGGTCGAGGAAACGACGCGGGCGGTGCCGGAGCGGCGGTGGCGTCGTGACCGGTGATTCGGTTCCGATTGGTCGGCGCGTGGCCTACCTGCGAGCACGGCGCAAGCTGTCGCAGCAGTCGTTCGCGGATCGACTGGGGAAGTCCAAGAGTTGGGTGGACAAGGTCGAGCGCGGGGTGCGGTCCCTGGAGCGGCTTTCGACCATCCGGGAGGTCGCTGCGGTTCTTCGGGTCGACGCCGCGACACTGCTCGGACGGGACGTTCGATCCGTGGAGTTGGTCGAGCGCGCGGAAGGCATCTTTAAGGTTCGGGCGGCCCTTTCCGCGTACGGGATGACGAACAGCGGTCTGGTTGCTTGCCGGGACGCGTCACCTGATCAGTTGGGCCGGGCGGTCGGGCACGCGTGGACTACCTACCAGCACGCACGGTATCCGCAGCTGATCGAGCAGCTGCCGGTGTTGTTGACAGGTGTTCAACGGCTTCAGGCACAGGAGTCGGGCGCTGAGCGTACGGCCGTGGTGGAGGCGTATCGGGTGACGGCGGCGCTGCTGGTCAAGCTGGACGAGGCAAGCCTCGCCTGGCTGGCTGCCGATCGGGCAATGTCCGCTGCCATCGGTGATCCGGTGCTACTGGCCTGTGCGGCGGTGCAACTCGGCCAGGTGCTGCGCGCGTCGGCGCGGTCGAGGTCGGTAATGCTGGCCGCTGCGTACCGGATTGCTCCAGCCGATCCGAACGACGGCACACCGCAGGAGCTGTCCCTGTGCGGATCGCTACTCGTGCAGGCTGCCCTGACGGCGGCCAGAGCGGGCAACGACCGCGACGCTGGTGGCCTGCTGAACGAGGCGACGGAGATGGCGATGCATGTGGGCGATGGACACGACCACCATCACACCGCCTTCGGGCCTGTGGTCGTTGATCTGGCCCGAATTACCGCGGCAATCGAGCTGGGCGACGGGAAGCGCGCGGTTACGCAGCACGAGGAGGTCGTCGAGCGAGAGGAATGGCGATGGTTGCCGCTCGAACATCGTGCTGCCCATCTCGTCGATGTCGCTCGCGCGTACCTTCAGGTCGGCGACGTGATCACGGCGGCTCGGAGCCTGCTGCTGGTCGACAACATCGCACCATCGGAGATACGGCACCGGCCGGCGGCGCGGCGCGTCGTCGCCGAGGTTGCCCAACGGGCAGACGCCCCTACGACGATCACCGATTTCGCCACTGGCCTCGGCCTGGTTTGAGCGCGCATGCCCTCCAGGGGTCAGAAGGAAATCGGCGGGCGCAGATCGTGTCGGCCGTGTTCGCCATCGTGGGTCTGCGGCCGGAGCGGGTAGTGCAGGCACCCTGATTGGTCGGCCCGTGCTCGGGTAGGGCAGCGGAACCACGCCCGTCGGGTAGTCGCCGCTAATGCGGTACGTGGATGCGGCCTGGAGTACGCGCAGCCGAGAGCGGCGCGCAGGTTTGACGTAGTCACTCGCGGTTCAACGGACGACGAGTGCGTCGTCGATGCGTAGAACGCTGTCGTCGTGGTGGATGTGCTGAACCTCGTCGAACGCGGTGCTGGTTATTCGGAACCGCGACGGTCGGGTGATCTCCTTGCTGGCGAGAGTCCACGGTACTGCGGGGTCTGCGCCGGGCACCGCGGCGAGCAGGACGGCACTGCCGTGGTGAGGGGCGTCGTAGTCGTCATGGGGCTCGTCGTACCGCGCGTGACGCAGCATGACCGGGCCGGAACGGATCGCCGCAGGTGGCACCTCGGGTGGTACGTGACGCCACCCTCGTTCAAGCTCCGCGAACGCTGTCTGGCGCTCGGCTCCACGGCGTGCGCTCGCGGCAAGGATGGCGCTGCCCGCGTCGGCCGCGACACGGCAGATGTCGAGGATCGGGACGCCAGCGGCCAGGTTCGGATAGTGGTGGACCAGCCGAGCGTGGTTCATCAGCATGATGAGCGCTCGAGTGGCGGCCCGCTGCGGTGCGGTCAGGGTCGACGTCGGTGCCGGCTTCCGCCGTTGCGGCCGTGTGTGTGGCGTGGTGAGGTCGGCTGCCTGGCCGGCCGTCGACTCGTACCATCGTGGGTCGTCGGGCCAGACTGAAGCTTCGGTCGCCTGCAGAAGACCGCTGCGCCCGATCGCCACGGCCGGCCCGGAGCTAGTGCGGCTCACGACCATGCCGATCCGGTCGTCGGCGTCGAACTGTAAGTCGGTGACCCCGTTGAAGGTGAACCTCAGCGGCGCGGCGGGCCAGGGCATTGTGGACCCGTCCCGCGAGACACGTCCGGTACTGGGTGTGAACCGCCGTGGAGTGGCCAGGGTCAGGTGTACCTGCAACCCCTCATCCGAGGGTCGTGCCGTGAGCGAGCGCACGCTGCCGTTGGCGAGGTCGTAGTCGTGGGCCAGCGCGTCGATGATTTCCGCGGTCAGCCGGAAGGTGCCCGGGAAGACGCGCCCTTGGTAGTCCCGATGTACGGAACGCTCCGGCCTTGCGGTGGGGAGCACCCTGTCCAGGCTCGGGTCCAGGTCGACTATCAGCCCGCGGCGGTCGGCCCCGAGGTCAGCCATCCACCGCAGGGCGCTGCTGGCTCGTCTGGACCGAAGTGGCCACGGAGCACCTGCGGCGACCACCAGAGGCAGAGTGTTGTTGTCCCAGATGTCGGCGATGCGGCCGATGCGAGTCGCGTCGAAGCTCCGGGCGTCCGTGGCCAGGGTGGCGATCTCCCGGATGGAGCGATCGAGCAGCCCGGCGAAGGTTTCCAGCGGCGAGCTCACGTCGGCGAGTATGGCACCCGCGCGAAGAGGAGGGCCGCGTCGATCACGGGGCGACTTGCCGTGGGGGTGCTCTCCGATCGACCGATGCGGCTGTTGGAGCCAGTGCTGGTGCCAGCCAAGGCATTGGGCCGGCAGCTAACGATCGGTCGGCGGCCCGGTGCGAGCCCGGTTGGGGAGAGCAGGTTGGGAGCAACAGGGCGCCCTGAACGGCCTTGAACTGCGTTCAACGGCAACGGACGGCGCTCAACTGCACCCACCCCTGCCTGCAGCTCCACGTTCCCGCAGGTCAGAGTCGGTCCGGCGTCCTGGTTCGCCGCGGAGCGCTCCGCGGTTCTGCCGAGCAGTCGACGACGCCCTATGTTTCCTGGCGGGGTGATGTGCGCAGGTCAAAGCGGTAAGTAGGCACCCCGCTGTGTCAAGAGACGGCGAGGAGCGGTGTTCTAGGCTGGGAGTCGGCGGGTCCGGGTAGTGACTGTTCCGAAGTGTTGACCATGGGGATCGGGTCAGCCGCGCTGGATTGCAGAGTCGCCCCCGCGTGTCCTCCCGGGCCCGTCCTCGTCTGTCTTGCATCGTTGATCATCTGCTTGTAGACGACGTCAGACAGGCGTCGTTTCAGGCAGCGCATGGCTTCTATCGGGGTCTTGCCCGCGGCGAGTTCGCGCCGGTAGTAGGCGCGGCCTTCGGTGTCTTGGCGCAGTTGGACGATGGCCATGATGTGCAGGGCTCGGTTGATGCGCCCGTTCCCGGCACGGGACAAGCGGTGGCGTTTGTGATCGCCGGAGGAGGCGTCCAGGGGTGCTGTGCCGTTCCAGGAGGCGAAGTGCCCGCGGCTGGCGAACCGGCTGATGTCAGCGATGTCGCCGATCAGGCGGGCGGCGCCGGAGGGGCCGATGCCGTTGAGGTCCTGCAGGCTGCTGCCGGTGGTCTCGACGAGCTCTGTCAGTTCCTTGTTCGCTGCCTTGATTTTCTTGTCGACCTGGGCCAGCTCGGTGATCAGTTCCGACGCCAACCGCCGGCGAGTGGCCCCGACAAGCTCACGCGGCCGAATCGTCTTGAGCAGGGTCCGGGCCTGCGGGGCGGACAGGAACTGCTTGGCCCCGCCGGGTAGCAGTTCCAGCAGGAGTTTGTGGATGCGGTTGAGCAGGCCGGTGTGGGCGTGGCCAAGACCGTCGCGGCGATCAACGAGTAGGCGCAGCGCAACGGCCACATCGTCGATGGTGACCTGCCGCAAACCCTTGGTGCATAGGGCTGCGACCGCGACGCTGTGGGCGTCGACTGGGTCGGTCTTGCGGCCCTGACCGGTGTCGAACACGCGAGCCCGCGCGGACAGTTTCGCCGGCACGTCCACCACGGTCTCGCCGTCGGCGACGAGGCGTTGAGCGATGTGCCGCCCGATCCCGTTACAGCCCTCCACCGCCCAGATCCGCTCTTTGTGCTGCCGGCCGAGCTTGAGCGTGGCCTGGTAGCCGTCGCGGTCGGTGCCGAACCGGCCCTGGGCGAGGATCTTCTCGCTGTCGTTGATGATCTCGATGGTCGCGGATCATGAGTGAGCCACACCGAACCGCGGTAGGCAGCCGATGAGAGAGCGACCCCGCCGGTCACCTCGACCAAGCCTGGCCGGGCTGCGGTCGTAGCACCAGTAGATAAGTAGCCGATGAACGAGCGTTTGCCTGGCCCTACGCTCTGTACGTGAGTAACGATCGGATAGCTGATCCCGAGTTGGCCGCGCTGCTGCGTTCGGTGCATGCCCAGCCCGTCAATGGCGTGCCAGAGATTGCGGCGTTGCGTCAAGCGGCGCGCGCCCGGGCTGCCGCCCGCACCCCGGGACCGACGATGCCCACCGTCGACCGATTGATCGCTGGGGTGCCGGTGCGGATGTACCAGCCCGGCCTTCTCCCCGTCATCGTCTATGTGCATGGTGGGGGCTTTGTACTGGGAGATCTCGACACCCATGACGCCCAGGTGCGGCGGCTCGCTGCGGCTACGGCAGCAACCGTCGTCGCGGTCGATTACCGCCGGGCTCCGGAGCATCCATGGCCTGCAGCGGTTGACGATGCTGTCAGCGTCGTTGCAAGTATCGCAGCGGATGGAACGCCGGTTGCGGTGGCCGGCGACTCTGCGGGCGGCCTCGTCGCTGCACTGACGGCGCTGCGGTTGCGCGGAAAAGTGTCGCTGCTGGCACAACTGCTGGTCTGTCCCAACGCCGATCCCACGCTTCGCATGCCCAGCATTGCCGAGAAGGGACACGGCTGGCTGCTCGACGTTGACGAGCTACGGCGATGGATCAGCATGTGGCTGCCTGACCCTGCCATGCGGGGTTCAGCCGCTGTCAGCCCGCTCGTCGCCGACCTGAGCGGACTGCCGCCGGCCGTCGTGGTAACGGCAGAACATGACCCGCTTCGCGACGAAGGCGACGCGTATGCCAGCCGACTTATCGATGTTGGGGTGCCAGTAGTGCACCGGTGCGAGGCTGGGCTAGTGCACAACTTTCCGACCTTGCGCAATGCGTCACCGGCCGCCGCAGCGGCGGAGGACCGTTTCCTCGCCGACGTGGCGGCGCTGTTACGGGCTCGGTGAGCTCGTTCGCCGACAGCCACTTCGTCTGGCTCGGACCTGACTGGTCACCAATCACCGAGCGGATCCCGACTGTTCCTCGACGCCGACCCGCACGCCGTCGTCGGGCCATTATGCGTCGCTGCCTGGACTCGGCACATCCGCTTCTAGCGCCGCAGGTGCTGTAGATCGACATAGAGCGTCTCGGGTGAGCAGGCTGAAGTCCGCCGCAGTTCCGTCATCTGAGAAGCCGATCCCACGGGCAGCGTCCTGAGCAGGCCCTTCAGGCTGGCGACCTCTTCGGTGGACCCGAAGGCGTCAGCGTTGGCGTCCCCGCAGAGGCGGTAGGGCGGGGTCCGCTCGTGTCGAATTGAGTGCGCCGCTAGTTCGTCCGCCGATCACGGCTGGCGTGGCGGCCAGATTCCTTGCCGGGCGAGGCGATCAAGGTAATCGAGTAGCTTCACCTCGCTGCGAGCAAGCCTCTCACGCTCGGCCGTCGGCAGATCGGCAAGCAGGTCCCGGAGGCGTTCGTTCCGCGGCACGAACACCATGGCACCGGAGTACTCGCGGCAGTTCGAGCACCACGCCAAGCCAACGCAGCGCTCGTAGAACTTGTCAGAGGGCGCGTATAGGCGGTACCTGTAGGAGGAGATCTCGCCGGCACACCCGACGGCGTCCCCACCACGGACCCCATGAATCGTGCTGACTTTCGACCATGCCCACCTGGCAGACCTGTGCCCCATGGCTTTGATCTTTCCTGGCCGCCAGCCCAGGCCGCCATCCTGATCTGCCGATGATCACGCGCTCGCGACGGGGAGGGCGTCCCTGGTCGCCTTGTTTGATACCTGGGTATAGATCTCCATCGTCACGGAGGAGCGGGCGTGCCTCAACACCTGCATGGCGACTCTGGGGTGGACGTCGGGGCTTCCCCCGACCGCTTCGACAACATCGAACAGGCCCGAACCTTCTGCCGCGACTTCTTCACCTGGTACAACATCCAGCATCGGCACTCCGGTATTGCCTGGCACACTCCGTACAACGTCCACCAAGGACACGCCGGCATCGTCCACGCGGTCCGCGCCGAGGTCCTGACCGTCGCCTACCAGCGCCACCCCGAACGATTCGTCCGTAAACACCCTGAACCAGCAGTCCTGCCCGCAGCGGTATGGATCAACCCACCCGCTCAGGAGCAGGACGACCAGCAGATTCACTCGAAGAATCCCTGATCAACCCGCCTCAAAAATCTTGACACCTTCCGCAGTCGGATCCCGAGATCTACCGTTCGGTGAATGTCGCCATCGACATGCTCGCCGAGATCGGGCCAGGTCTGGGACGCCCGCTGGTCGACACGGTGCAGGGTTCGAGGGGCCCGATCTACGCTTCCGCCGTCAGTCCGAGATCCGGATCTGCTCCAGGCGCGTCAGAGGCTCCTGGAGGTACTCCATGAGCTCCCGCAGCGCGTCCTTCTCCGCCGTGGTGATCACAACGCCCTCCTCCCACACGGCGCCGACGAGCGTCGTGATCGCCAGGTCCCAGGCCCCGGCGCCGGCGGCGTCCCGGACGATCGGCAGGTACTTCGGGCTGATCTTGGGTGCGAGCTGGTCGATGATTCGGAGGGTGCGCCGGATGTAATCGTTGACTTCCATGGGTCTCCTGTGGGTGCGGTGGTTAGGCCAGCGGGTTGGTGCGGACGCCCTCGCCGCTGGTGGGGTGGCCGCCGGAGATGCTGCCGTCCTTGTCCAGGGTAACTTTGCAGGTGATGCCGTCGCGAGTGCCGATGACGACCCAGCCGTCGCCGCCGGGACGCGCCTGAGGGCGGCTGTCGGGGTTGGCGGCGATGCTCTTGAACCAGCCCTCGACCTGCTCCTTGGTGGTGCCGGGCGGGAAGAGCGTCTTGCCGGGCTCGGTGGAGGAGGGCTTGTGGTCGCCATTGCCCTTGCCGTCGCCGTCCCAGATCTTGTCCATCGCCCCGTCGCCCATCTGACCGAAGCGGTGCATGTCGTACTTGGCGTCGGTGAACTCGGGGTCGTCCCAGGGGTTGGTCCTCTTGGGCGCCTCGGGCTCGGAGGTGTCGGCGCCCTTCGGGTGGCCCTCCTCGGCGCGCTGTATGCCGCGCTGCTGGGCTGGTCCCACGCGCTTGGGCATCATGCCGGGGCTGAACTTGGGACGCTTGGGGCCGTCGCCGTCACCGCCGTGCGGTGGGGTGGGGCCTGAGGGGTGCTTGTTGTGGAGGCCCGCCACAGCGAACAGCACCACCAGGACGGCGGTGGTCCGCAGAGCCGCCATGAGTTGTCGCATCGAGGGCCGCCTAGACGTCGAGGAGTGCGCGAAGGGCGGAGAGGCTGGCGATCAGGCCCATCAGCCAGCCGAAGATGCGGCCGGTCCAGCGGACGACGGCGACCGCGAGCTGGGCGGCGACAAGCGGTGTGGCGACGCCGAGGGAGAAGACCACCTCGGCCAGCCACACCACGACCTTGGCGATGCAGTCGGCGATGAAGGCGCGCACGACCTCCCGCACTATCTGCACCACGGTTCCCGCACCACGGGTCGCGGCACCCATGCCGGCGGCCGTGCCCGCGAAGATCCCGGCGACGTCGATGTTGATGGTGAGGATGTCGCGGTAGGCGTCGGCGGCGGCGCCCTGCCATCCGTCGAGGTCGCCGACCAGCCGCGCCTTGAGGTCCTCGGCGATGGAGAACAGCTCACTGGCCATGTTGTCCCAGGTCATGGCGTGCGTCTCGATGGTCTCGGGATCACCGGCGAGCCAGTCGAGTGCCTGCTTCAGTGGCTCGACCTGCTCGACGGCCCACTCGATGCCCATCGACAGGAGCGTGCTGAACGGGTCGATGGCGATGGCCGCCCCGTCGAGAGCGGCGCCCAAGCCCGCGATTGAGCCGTCGATCCAGCTGCCGGAGTCGATGGCGTCCTTGATGCCCATGTAGTCGTCGGCAAGCGGCAGGCCGGTCCAGCCGTCGCGGTGCGCGGCGCTGGTCGAAGGGATGTCGGAGGTCGTGGCGACCAGTGGGTTGCTCATGAGAGGACGCCGGGCCGGCTCAGGTCGCGGAGTGGAAGGAGTTGAAGCCGTCGGTGGTCGACTCCTCGGTCCGCTCGTAGGCGTCGGCGGTTTTCTTGATTCCCGCGGCGAGCAGCGCGATGTTCTCGGCGAGCATCCCCACGCCCTTGTCCTGGTCCCGGTGGCGTCCCTCAAGGATGGGCGGCAAGAACTGGCAGAGCTGCCCGTACGCATCGTCGGCCTGGAAGATGGTGCCGCTCGCGGCCTTGACGGCGGCGAAGCGGTCGTGAATGGCCAACATGGCCGTCGCGTGCGCGCGCAGGGCCTCGACGTCGACCTCGAATCCCCCGTGCATCAGTAACGCCCCTCTTCGTCCTCGGTGTCGGCGGTCCGGAATCCGGCCAGCAGGGCCCGGCCGGTCGCCGAGTCGGCGCCGACCGTCTCCCGCACGACCTCGGCGGCGGCCTCGGCGAGCTTGACCCGCGCGTTGCGATAGGCGCCCATGATCGCCTGCTGCGTCTGCTCCAGGCCCATGCGCTGCACCCGCGCGGAGAGCCGGACGTCGGCCATCGCCCCCGTGGAGTCGACGGTGACCTCGACGATCCCGTGGGCGTCGGTGGCCGTGACCCGCAGCGCGCGCAAGCCGGCAGCGGCGGCCTGCGTGTCGGCGGCCCGGCGCGAGGCATTGGCCTGCCATGCCTCCAGGCGTTCCCGCGCATCCTCGGCGTCCAACAGCGGATTACCCATCGCGCCTCCGTTTCGGTTGCCGAGCAAGGGCTTTAGCGGCGTCAGTGTAGCCACGGCCCGCCACACCAAGATTGCCGAGCGAATGCGGCGTGATCTGATCAATCTGGATCTCGGCGACGTGGGTGCTGATGATCGCCTTCTTCGGGCCTGCTCGACCTGGCGGCGGTGATCGGCCCAGGGAGCGCCCACCACCTGGGCGGCCAGGTGTGATGAGCCCGGTCAGCGCCGCAAGCGCAGCTTTCCTGCGTGTCACCCTCGCCGTGCGCTCCCAGACTGGCCGCAATCGCACGTGAGCACACCACACGCCATCTTCGTGGCGGTGGCCTGTGCGTTCAGTGTGGAACTCCGCTCCGGACTCGTTGGTAAGAACCTGCGCGGTCGCCAGATGAATGGCGTCGAGACTGCGCAGTGTCGGCTCGGCGAAGCATCGGGCCGTCAAACGCTGACCAGAGATAACCAGCGACGACCAGCGGCCCCGAAGAAACAGCAGGTCAGCTGCCGTGTTTGAGCGGCTGACCTGGTGGGCGACGGACGAGTCGACCTGTACGCCGGATTCCGTACTGTGGCAACCATGCCGAGCGGCCTGCCTCTCCTCCTGCTGGACGTCGACGGGGTTCTGAACCCGTTCGGGGCTGACCAGTGTCCATCCGGCTACGAGGAGTTCGATTTTCTTCCCGGACGAGGAGCCGGTACGGCTGTGCCGCGCTCACGCGGCTTGGCTTCGGGAGCTGGGTGACCGGTTCGAGATAGCCTGGGCAACCGGGTGGGGTGCCGAGGCGAATGCGACTTTCTCGCACCGGTGCTACAGCTTCCACAGCTGCCCGTGATCGGCTTTCCTCCGATCCCGTTCGAGCCACGGGAGAAGGTGCCGGCCGTCGCCAAATTATGTGGGCTAACGACCTGCGGTATGGATCGACGACGCGTTACGTCGGAGGAGCGTGCCTGGGCCGAGGGCCGTAAGGCACCGACGCTGCTAGTTGATGGCGATCCAGCCGGAGGGCTGACCCAAGCGGTAGTCCTCCGAGCGCTCGTTTGGGCGGAGGACTTGCTTG
The DNA here is from genome assembly GCF_003205615.1 of Micromonospora arborensis. Classification (GTDB taxonomy): domain Bacteria; phylum Actinomycetota; class Actinomycetes; order Mycobacteriales; family Micromonosporaceae; genus Micromonospora; species Micromonospora arborensis. Next base: position 25,187 of record NZ_PYBV01000010.1, read on the forward strand.
CCGGCGGCCGGAGCTGGTGACGCAGCAGCTCTCGGAGTCGGGGCACACATGGGGCACAAGACAGCGTCAAACGTCAGCAACCAGCAACCAGTGGCATGAGCCGCCGACCCGCGACCAGCACGCCGGCATCGTGACGCAGGTCAGGCCACGGCGGCACAACGTTCCGCTTCAACTCAACCAGGTGCGTTCGTTTGTCGCTCCGATTGCCGGGACCGCCTCAGCCGACCCAGGTCGACACCGTAGGCGAGCGCGAGGGCGAAGGTCAGAGCCCCACCGGCCCAGGCGGCCAGCCAGAACCAAATGCCGCGCAGGTCGAGGCCGCGGCCGCTGGCGAAGACGGGATCGTGCGGCGGCGGAAAGAGTCGATGGAATGCGGGAGCGGCGCAGAGGATGATCGCCCCGGACGCGACGATGCCGCCGACCACAAGGAGCCGCAGGGATCGTTGACCGAAGTCTCGCTGCCGGATCAGATTGGCGACCAGGATCAGGCCGACCGGGCCGCCGAGGAAGAGAGCCCCGCAGCCGATGAGCGTCGCTGTTCCGGACGTCACGGCCCGATGCTACGTCCGTATCTGACCGTCAACCGGAGGCGGACTTCAGGAGTTCGGGGTCCGCTGTCGACAGCAACGCTGACAGCAACCTCGCCGGACGGCAGCACCCTTACGAGCGCTGGTATGGACGAAGCTCCGAGCGTGCAGCCGCTCCCGGACGTGTGCGGACGAGATGAACAACGCTTGTAAGCGAGATGTCGCGGGCGTGGCGGCCGGCTCTGCGAGGAGATTTTCTCGGCGACGAAGACGCCGACGCCGGGTAGCGTTTCGGTCATCCCTTTGATCCGTAGTACCTGCATGGCGCGGTCGATCACCGGCTCGGTGACCCCGTAGTGCTCGATCAACTCTCGCCGACTGGGCAGCTTGGAGCCAGGCTGGAACTCGCCTGACGCTATGCGTTCGGCGAGGTCGTCGGCAATCTGCTCGTAGCGGTAACGCGGTGGCACGTGGTTCTCCTCGGTTGGCAAGAGGAGGTCGATTCCCTCGGTTGGCGCTGTGGGCCGTCCTCGCCGGCGTGGATGTTCGGCGCGTCTCCCGCGTTCGGGCATCCACGCCTCCAGATCGCTCCGACACAAGGAGACGGCGGTGCTCCCATCGACATGGGCAGGGCAGACCCTGGCGCGAGCGGCCGAGGCGAGCTGCCATGCCGAAGCCGCCACCGCATCCCGATCAACCGCGGCCACTGGCCCAGCCAGGACGGCCGGCAGTGACCACTCACCACCCGATCAAGCCGGCCTGGACGTGCGGCGGCTGTGCGGGGGAGTGGCCATGCCAGACCCGGTGCCAAGAGCTGCGAGCCGAGTACGACCGCGCCCCGGTGTCGATGGCCCTCTATCTGGCCGCCCAACTCGTCGATGCCGCCCATGACCTGGCCCACGTTCCCGCTCGCCACCTGCGCTACCGCTTCCTCGGTTGGACCCGATGAGCACCCTGCGGCCGGGTGATGAGAAGTTCCACTACAGCGACGGCTCGCACAAATGGATCCCACCGGACCCGGACTACGACCAGGAAATCTGGGACGAGTAGGTCCGCCAGCACAAGCACGGCCACCTCAGGAGCGAGCGCCCGAAGGTCCGCATCCAACGCCTCGTCTGACGCCAGCAGTACAGCAGTTAAGTACAGCAACCCGGCCAGCCGAACCGAGCCGAGAAGCGCGCTAGCAGGCCGTGCGAACTCGCATCAAGCCCGATCCGACCGGCTTGCCGAGTTCACACCGAAGAGGTCGCTGGTTCGATACCAGCATCGCCCACCCTTAGTTTCTGCGGATCCGAAGGCGTCAGCCATGGCGCTCCCGGTTGTCAGTCGGGCAGCATCCGCACATGCCGGAAGTAGTGTGTGGCCGAAGGTGATATCCCCGACCGTCGTGGTCCCCGGAATTGGTCTAGGCGACATCGGCAGTGGGACACCGGGCGGATCGACCCAAACCGCTGCGCTACCTTGCTACACGTGGTCGTTGCAGATTCTTTCGCCTCCACGTTCATCGCTGCGGCTGACCCAGCCTGGCAGCAACAGGGAGCGGCGCTCGTCCACGAGTTGCAGGCTGTTTTGGTACCGGTGGCACGGCGGGTGGATCATATCGGCAGCACCTCGATCCCCGGCATGGCAGCCAAGCCGGTCTTCGACCTGCAGGTCAGCGTCGCTGACCTCGACGCCGCCGTAGCGGCGTTCGACGAACCGCTGGCCGCCCTCGGATTCTGCCGACGACCATACGAGCGAGACCACGTACCGGCCGGTCGTGACGACCCGCCACATAGGTGGGCCAAGCGATACTGGAACAAGCGAAGCGCCGGTGAGCGGCAGGTCAACCTGCATTGTCGGCTCGTAGGCTCACCGAATGAGCGGCTCGCCTTGCTGTTCCGGGACTGGTTCACGGCGCACCCGCTAGCAGTGCCAGCGTACGCACGGTTCAAGGGCGCTCTGGCCGCCGCCGTCGGCGACCTGGGCGTCTACACGGACGTCAAAGACCCGGTGGTCGACCTCGTCGTGACCGTCGCGGAGGAATGGGCTGCCGCCACCGGCTGGTCCCCGGGCGGCGACGACCGTTGAGGTGGCCGCTGACTGCGGGCGGCGGTTTGCTTGCGGTACTGCCGCTCGGGCCGGCCGCCGCGTTCGCCGTCTCGCAGTGGCCCCGCAGCCTAGTAGCCGCGCCATGGCTTGACTGGTTCTTGGTGTGGTTGCTGGTCGGCGTCGTGTGCCTGGCCTCGGTGGTCCTCGATCGGAGCGTGCACCCCTTTTCGTCCCCTCGCGTCGTTGGGGGGAGGCTGACGGCGGGCAAAGTTCAGTGGGTTGCCTCTATGGCGACGTTGGCAACCGTGGTGCTGCTGTGCGGCTGCGGTTCGGTCCAGCCGCATGATCTCTGAGGTCCTGGTGGCGCTGGGGGTGCTCGGCACCAAGACAAAATGGGTGGCCTCGCCAGCCCGTCCCGCCCTACCTTGCAACTGGATCTTTTTCTCCGACCCAGTCAAGAGAGGACTTCACCCCCCGTGACGCCGCCTGCTCTTTAGACCTGACCTCTTTCCGTGCATCGGTCGCCGACGTCGCCGTCGGCTCTTTTCCCATGCCTTCCGTCAGGTCTTCAGAGGGATCATGTCTACGCGTCCTCATATCGTTCCGTCCTGGACCATTCGGCGCACGCCCCTTCCCCTGCTCGGGTTCCGCTGCGTCCACTGCCATTCCGGCCTCGCCAGCAACGGCGATGGCACGTTCCGCGTCAATGCCAACGACGAACTCCTCGACATCCTGCTCCTGGTCACCTGCGTCTCCTGCGACCGCACCAGCAAGATCACGGATCACGACCGGGTCCCGGTCCGGTACCTGGATCCGATCCTTCTGCAGGGCTACTCCGGCAACTCCGCCCGCCGTGGGGCTGAGCTGGGGCGACAGGCAAGGTGGCCGTGCCCCGGACTGCATCATGCGGCGGTCCGCGCGCGGTCGCTCATGACCGGGCGCGAACGAAGATCAGGGCCGGCCCGATACCGGCGACGAAGGTGAACGGCCGGGTGCATACATCCGGTGCGGCTGCTGCTCCGTTCAGCCGATCCGGCGGACCTGCTGCAGGCTGTCCGGCAGCTGCGGGCCGGTTGGGCGGAGACGATCGAGCGGCTGCGAGCGATGCCCAGGGGTTCGGAGCAGCAGCGCGTCAGCGGCAAATGTCTTGTGCCCGTTGTCGGTGGACAAGGCGGCCAGTAGGACACCGTGCCGCGTACGCTGCCTTGGTGCAGATCGACTTGGTTGCCCTGATTGTCGACGAGTACGACCCAGCGATCGCGTTCTTCACCGACGTACTCGGCTTCGACCTCATCGAGGACTCCCCATCGCTGACCAATGACGGTCGACCCAAGCGGTGGGTGGTCGTTCGACCGCCGGGCGCCCAGACCGGGATCCTGCTCGCTCGCGTCGACGGAGAACACCAACGCGCCGCAATCGGTAACCAGCTAGCCGGCCGAGTCGGGTTCTTCTTGCGCGTCAACGACTTCGACGCCGCTTACCGGCGGATGGTCGAGGCCGATGTCACCTTCGTCCGGGAGCCGCGGACCGAGCCCTATGGCCGGGTCGCGGTCTTCCTCGACATCGCCGGCAACCGGTGGGACCTGCTTGGGGCCAGCTGACGTCGCGCACTTGCTCGCTGAGGCGCCAAGGTCACCCACCCTGATCGGCCGCTGGCCGAGAACTTTGCCGATGACAGCGCTCGTCCCGAACTCGTTGCAACCCGCTGGGGGCCAGATGTGAAGGGGCACCTCTTTCGAGATGATCCGCCAGCCTGACCAGCTGGCCAACGAATGGGCCACGAAGGTTGCCCGTGGAAAGTTGAACGGTCAATTGATCGGGGTGATCCGGCTCCTCGTTCGAATACTCAGGAGGGCTGAGTATGCGCCATCAGGTGGCCGGCTCTACCGGTCAATAGTGTTGCCGCGTGGTGACATTCCTGCGTCGGTGGACCCTGCGGGCCGCGAGCTTCGCCCTGACCTGGCTCTACACCCTCTACCGGATCCATCCGGCGGTGTGGCGGCTCACGGCACGTCAGTACCGTCCCTACATGGGGCGCTTCGCCCGGCTGCACGCCTGGATGACCTGCCAGTTCGCCGCGATCGACGTGCCCGCGTACGGCGATTTTCTTCGCCGCCACCATTGGCGGTTCCGCTGGTTCGATCTGTCGTCGTACCCGCCGACGAACAAGCGGTCGTACGTGCAGGCGTACCCGGAGGCGCAGCGTTGTCGGCACGGGGAGATCGAGATCGCCGGCAGCGTGGTCGACGAGTCGTCGGGCTCGTCCGGCCAGCCGTTCAACTGGATCCGCAGCCGCCGGGAGCTGCGCTCGGTGCACAAGAACCTGGCCGGCTTCGCGACGATGGTGTTCCCGTCGAAGCGGCGGTTCGTCATCAACGCGTACTCGATGGGCGCCTGGGCGACCGGAACCAACACAGGCATCGCCATGTCGGCGATCGCGATGGTCAAGAACACGGGTCCCGACCTGCGGAAGATCGTCGACACCCTGCTGTACTTCGGCCCCGGCTTCGACTACATCGTCACCGCCTACCCGCCGTTCCTGAAGCACCTACGCGACAAGCTCGACGCCGAGGGCTTTCCCTGGGCCGAGTACCGCATCAGCGGACTTGTCGGCGGTGAGGGGATGACCGAGGCACTGCGCGACTACCTGGAGGAACGCTTCGTCAAGGTGCGCTCCGGCTACGGGGCCAGCGACCTCACCATCGGCATGGCCGGGGAGAGCGACTTCAGCGTCTGGGTCCGCCGACGACTGCGTACCGACGCCGCACTGCGGACCGCCCTGCTCGGTGCCGACGAGCACCGGCTGCCGATGGTCTTCCAGTACAACCCGCTGGAGACGTACCTGGAGACCACACCGGACCACGAGGTGCTCTGCACGATCAACTCGACGGCGGTGCTCAATCCCCGGGTCCGCTACAACATCGGCGACGAGGGCCGGCTGATCTCGTACCCGGATGTCCTGGCCGCGATCGCCGACCCCGCGGCGCGGGCCGCCGCGGACCGTGCCTGGCAGGTCGACCGGATGCGTCTACCACTGCTGTTCCTGTACGGCCGCAAGGACAGCACGATCTCGTACATGGGCGCCAACATCTACCCGCAGGACGTCGAGTACGGCCTCTATGCGGGCAATCCCCAGGCGCACCTGTTGCAAAGCTTCTGCCTCGCGGTGACCGAGCAGGCCGACCTGGAGAGCCGGCCGGTCGTCAACCTGCAACTCCGCGAGGGCCTGACGCTCGAACCGGTAGAGCGGCGAACCCTCGCCGACACCTGCCGCGCGGGAGTGTTGCGCCACCTCGCCGAGGTCAGCCGGGACTTCGCCGAGTCCCTCGCCGAGGACCCGTCCGCGGCGGACCTGCGGGTGGAGGTCCACGAGTATGGCACCGGCCCGTTCGCCGACGCGGCATCCAAAATCAAGAACGTCTACCTGGTGAAGGGCGTGCCGGCATGAGGACCACCGACTTCTCCGCCGCGCCCGCGGTGGGCCAGGCGACAGCCATGTTCGTCGGCGCCACCCGTTACCGGGGGCCGCGCTCGATCCTCACGCTCACCCGGACCTGGTACAGGATGGTCCGGCAGATGCGGCGGATGGACGGATACCGGTGGCACACCGTCTATTACCAGTTCCCGTTCACACTCGGCACCATCGCCTTCTTCAGCGACCGTGACGCGCTACTGACGTTCGCCCGCAGCCGCCATCACCGTGACCTCATGTGCTGGGTGACCGATCACGGCACGAAGAACGCGACAGGCGGCTACATCCGCCTCTACAACGCCGAGCCCGAGGGCTACAGCAACGGCATCTGGCGCGCCGAAGGGGACGGCATGGCGCACATACCGACCTTCACCCCGCTCTCGCGTGAGACGTCCGGCCCGCCGGTGCACCGCGCATGAGACTGGATCCCGTGCGATCGCGGGCCGACCTGCGGGCATTCGTCGACTTTCCGCTCCGGCTCCACCCGACCGACCGGTACGTACCCCTGCTGTCATCGGTCATCGCGGCCCACCGCCGCGCCGCCGAGCTGTTCCTGGTCCGCGACCGACGCGGCGAGGTCGTGGGACGCACCAGCATGCACCGCAGTGCGCCCTTCGACGCCAAGGTCGGCCCGCGGCAGCTGTTCGGGCACACCGAGTTCGTCGATGACGACGACGTCTTCACCGCCATCATGGACGCGGTCGAGGCCCGGGCCGGCGGTCGACAACTGTTCGGGCCGGTGGCCCTGCTGCCCAACCAGACCGGCGGGGTGATCACCTCCGGCTTCGCCGATCGTGGCTTCGTGGACTCGGCGTGGAACCCCGCCTACTACCCGGAGATGTACGAGCGACACGGCTTCCACCGTCGCTTCGAGGCCGACACCTGGCTTGTCGACCTCGACGGTACGGCCACGGGTGCGTCGCCGGCCGTCGACGCCGACTGTGGATTCGCCTTCGACGATGCCCGGATCGGCAGCGAACAGCTCGTCATCCGGCATGGCTCCCGGTGGCACCTGCGCAGCCAACTGCCGATCCTGCGCCGGATGCTCAACGCGAGCTTCGCCCAGTTGGGCTACTACACCGACATTTCCGCCGAGCAACTGGCGGAGCAGACCGAAGGCCTGGCGTTCCTGCTCGACGAGGCGCTGCTCCTCTGGCTGGAGAAGGCCGGTCGACCCGTCGCGTTCGTCGTCACCGTGCCGGACATCTCCGAATACGTCATGAGCGTCGGCGGTCGGCTCGACGTACTCAATCAGCTCCGGCTTCTCGCCACCCGCGGCCGGTATCGGCGGGACGCGGTCCTCATCATCAAGGGCACCGTTCCCGATGAGCAGGGCAACGGATACCTGACGCTGCTGTCCCGGGAGTTGCATCGCAACCTTGCCCGCAACGGCTACCGGGCACTGCGCAGTACCTTCGTCGAGCGGACGAACGTCGCCTCGGCCGCCCAGTACCGGCGCGCGGGTGGGCGGCCCCTGCACGGGTACACCTTCTACGAGCGAGGAACATCGGTGTGAGTTGGGTCGAGCAGTTGCGGGCCACCGAGGCGATCTGCCGCCGGGCACCGAGCGCACACAACACGCAGCCGTGGCGACCGGAATACCACACTGACGAGATCACCATCGACGTCGATCCCGCCCGCCGACTGCCCGACTCCGACCCGACCGGGCGTGACCTGACCCTCGGCATCGGCGCGTTCGTCGAGACCTGCCTCATCGTCTCCGCCGAACTCGGCCTCACCGTCACCGTGGCGCCCGGTCCACGACTGGTCCCCGCGGCACAGAGGTACGCGACTCCGTTCACGATCGCCGACATCGAGGCCCGCCGGGTCGCCCGTGGTCCATACGCACCCGGGTACGTCGACGACGCCGTCCTCGCCGATCTCGAGCCGGGTATCGCACACGTCCCGACCCGGGATCTCGTATCGGACCTGGCCGTCGCCGACCGGTGGATGTTCGGCACACCTGCCGTCGCGGTCGAGTTGCGGGACTGGCTGCGCCTGAGCCCACGCCATCCTCGCTATCACCTCGACGGACTCACGGACCGAGCGCTCAGCCTGTCCCGGACCGAAGCGCGCGTCCTGTCCGCCGCGCTGCGCGCGTATCCGGTCACCCGCCGACTGGGCCTGCCGGCGCTGCTGGCCGCCAGCGGTCGCGGCCTGTTGCGCTACGACGGCAGCGTCCTGGTCCTCCTCGCCGCCGACGGCGACGACCAGATCAGCTCGGGCCGACGTCTGCTGCGTACGTGGCTGGCTCTCGCCCGGCACGGCCTGGCGGTCCATCCGCTCAGCCAGCTCATCGACTGCCCCGCGACCGCCGGTCGGCTCGCCGAGCGGGTCGCAGGCCTTCCGCTCGCGGTGTTTCGCGTCGGCCGACCCCGCATCGCCCCGGTCCGGTCGGCCCGCCGCGGCGAGCAGTCGGCAACTCAGCCGGGATAACCTGATCTCGCCGTCGGGACCGTGCTGGCCGCCCTGACCGGGCAGCGGATTTTTGTCGTGCCTGGAGGTCTACTCGATTGGTGAACCCTTCTCTGCCCGGCACCCGCACCCTGGCGGTTCAGTCCCACCAGAACGACCACCAGGCCCGGTTCGTGAGGCTCTCGGCGTAACGGATGAGGGTGTCTGTGCTGGACTGCCACACGTTGTCGGGGCAGAACGCAAAGTGTTCCGCAGCGACGCGCAGCGCGTGGTCTGCATCGGTGGGTGGAGCGGCGACGCTGAGGAATAGCTCGGCTGGTCCGAGGCCGACGACTCTGGCGCCGAAACGTTCTTCCCAGCTGCGCAGCACCGTGCTGAACTGCGCGGTGTCGTTCTCGTAGTTCAACGGCCCACCCCACCCCAGATCGGCCGGGGCATCCGCACCGCGGGAACTGGCACTGAGCCCGAGGCGCGGCGCGGTCAGCCACGAGTCGGCTATCAGATGTTCAGCGAACTCGGCAGCCCGAGTCGCGGGACTTTCCTGCAGCGTTCCGGCAGGCGCGAGCCCAGGCCACCGGTTGCCAAACGGCGCCGTGACGGCCAGCCGCTCCGGCGCGCTGAGCAGGTCGTCGTCCTCATCCACCGTCGTGTAGACAGACCACCACCCCGCCAGCAGTACGTCAGCGTCATGATCGCCCGGCCTGGACTTGATGAGACCCGGGTCGAGCTGACCGGTCGTCCAAGGGCTGCTCGGCTCGTACGAACTCCCTCCGAGAAGCAGTGGCCACAGACCCGTCCGGCCATGGAGCGCCTGAAGTGAGCCCCACAGACCCGCATCCGGACGTGTGTCGCTGATCCACAGGATCGGCTCCTCGAGAACGCCGGCCTCGGTCTCGTGCACGGCTCGCCCCGGCGGAAGGTCAAGGCCGAGGGGGCCGCTGCTCGAGTCGTCTCGAAGGTACGTCAACGAATTGCCTGTCATTGGCCGCAGGGTACAGGCCCGCCAAGACAATCAGAGCCACTCGCCTCGTCCGCTATGCCCGGGGGCCCAGCACTGCGTGACGGGCGCGCTTAGACAGACTCCTCCTTGACTGATTCGCGGATCGTCGCGGGCTGGTCGAGGGCCGCCAGGTCCCGCCGGGACTGGGCACGCCCAAGTTGTCGGTCGCCATGAAGGCACCCGTAACCACGTTTCGTGACGGTGCAGCTGGTTGCGGCCGTTGACGCCACCCGTGTGATGAGTGCCCGGCGGACCATTGCCATGTCGGAAGGCGTCTACCGGGCCGGCGCCGCCTTGGTCTGGATCGTCGGCTTGGGCTCGGGCTTGACTGGCTCGTCGCCGATGTCCTTGGTGGGTTTGAGGACTCGTAGGTCGAGCATCCGGGCGCGTAAGGCCATGCTGGTGTCGATGGTCAGCAGCCGGACGGGCATCCTGGCGTATGCCCGCAGCGCGAGTGCCCGATCGATGTCGGCCTCGCGGATCGTCTCACGTGATCGTGGGCGGAGCAGTAGTGCAGATCCCGGCTGCTGGCAAGGCCTCAACCTGCTCAACCGGACGACTTGACCGAGGACCACACGCCGAACCACTGTTCGGCGCCGTACTCCTTGAACCGGTCGGCCTCGGTGAACCCCAGCTTTGCGGCGAGGCGCATCGAGCGGTCGTTGGCGGTCTGGGTGCAGAGCACTACCGGCTCGCTGGGAAGCGCGTTGGCGAACCAGTCGAGTGCCGCTGCGCACGCCTCGGCGGCGTACCCGTATCCCCATGCTTCTGGCAGGAACATGTAGCCCAGCTCAGCCTCCCCGGCATCCGGACGGAGGTGACCCGGACGCTCTGCGTCGCGCCGATCGAACGTGATCGTGCCGATCATCGCTCCGTCGAGATCGACCACGAATAGGCCAGGGCGCCGCCGGGGTTCCTCAGGCACCGTGCGCTCGAGCTCGTCACGGGGGCGAGGGCCACCGATGTAGGTGCCAACCTCTGGCGAGGCGAACAGCTCGATGACCGCCATGCGGTCCCGGGCCTCGGGCTCACGGAGCACGAGCCGCTCGGTCCTGATCGGGGCAGGTGGCCAGGCGGCGGGTCCAAGCTCAGTCATGGCGGGCAACGTACCAATGGATCTGGCTCTCGCCTGCGGTGTACCGCACCACGACGTCTTCAGCTGAACCAGATGTCCGCTGTAGCCGCTGAGCGGGCGGAACCTTTCGGTCGCGCGTACCTTTGCGGCCGCGATGTCGGGCAGTGCGAGGTCGGCGAGTAGCTGCCGCACCAGAACGCCCCCGCCCCAGAATGCCTCTGCCGGAATGGGGAGCCGGCCCAGCCAGGACAGCAGGATCGCCGCTCTGCCGGTGGCTGAGGGTGTGGCTGCGGCGAGCCGTCGACGGACACAGACTGGGTGCAGCGTCCTGGTTCACCGCGGAGTGCTCCACGGTTCTGCGATACGGTCGTCAACGCTCTCTGTCGCCTGGTAGGGGAGTGTGCGCAGGTCACGGCGGTAAGGAGCTGTTGGTTGGCCTGGCCTTGCAACTGGGAGCAGATTGGGTGCAGGTTGGCGAAGTGGTCTCCGCATCCGAAGTGGTCACCGACGCCGGACAGGGACGAGGGGCCTCTTGAGCCTCTCCCCGCCCTGGGGCGACGCCCGGGCCGCCCAGGCCAAATGAGAGCCACACGACCAGCGTGGGCAGCCGAAATGAGAGCGACAGCCCGGGCGCCTCGACCGAAGCCTGGCCGGGCCACGGTCGCAGGTCAATGAAACAAGTAGCCGATGTGCGGGTGTCGAGCCGGGGTGGTGCGGTGGCGATGCGCAACCTGGCCGTTGTCTCGGGCGCCCGGCTCGGTCTTGCCGTTAGACGTATACGTCTATAGGTTGCCTGGGTGCCCTTGGACGCGTCACGGAACAGCCTGGTGTTGCCGATCCTCGGACTCCTCGTCGAGCAGCCGGCGCATGGCTACGACATCACGACACGCCTACGCGACCGATACGGACACCTATCGGTCACCCGCAGCACGATCACGTCTCTGCTGAAGGTGCTCGAGAAGGCAGGCCTGGTCTCCTCCGGGCCGCCCGAGCGAGTGGGGAATCGGCCACCACGGACGGCCTACGAGTTGACTGCCGCAGGTCTCGCCGACTTCCGCCGCAAGGTCGAGGTTGGGGTGTGCGACACCCCGGCCGCGTCCGTGGACTTCGTCATGGCGGTCGCCTACGTCGGAGTTCTTCCGATCGACCAGGCGGCATCCATCCTGGACGGTCGAGCCGACCGGCTCGACCAGGAACTGGCTGCCCTTTCGGGGTTGCCCGACGGTGACGTACTCGAAGTGCACATGCTCGAAGTCGCCTACTGGCGCACCATCGTCGCCACCGAAGCCACCTGGATCAGGACCCTGGTGCGGCGGATCCGGTCACACGAGATCGGCTGGCCGGCCCAGCAAACCGACAAACAGGGGAGTGCAGAAGCGTGAAGTTCGGTATCTATCCGGGCGGGCGGGCCGGCACGGTCTGCTCCCACCCACCCGATGTCGCCGCGATCCGCGACCTCGTCGACGACCTCTCGGACGGTCGCCCGTTCGTCGTCCGCGAGTGCGTGCACTTCCTCGGCGACGCGGCACCGCCGGATGTCGTCACCTCACTCGGAGCCGAACACGAACTCGCGCACCTCACGATGCCCGACGAGTGGTACGTCGACGGAAACCGCGAGCTGGACCTCGTGGTCAGCTACATCCCCCGGGCCGCTGACCTCTCCGGATGGCTGGCCTTCCTCGACACCGTCATCGACCGTTACGGTCACCTGACGCGGTACCTCCAGGTGACGCTTGAGCCGAACTTCCCCATCCCGCTCATCGACGGAAGCGCACCCGGCGTGCTCGAAGCCCTGACCCTCGGCATCCCGCACGCACGCGCCGCACTGGACCGGCGGGGTCTCCAGCACGTGCGGATCGGCTTCTCCGTCGCCGAACCACCGGAATGGTTGGGCGGCGACGACCAATTCTGGTCGTACCTCTCCTCGGTCCCGTACCAGGACTTCGCGTCCCACGTCGACTACGTCGGCCTGGGCCTGTACCCCGATGCCTTCTCGCCCGTCGCCCCGCGGGGCAACCCGGGGGACACCGCGTCCCTCACCACTCACGCCTTGCGCCACTTGCGGGGCGGGTCGCTGCCCCGCGCGCACATCCCGCCCAGCACTCCCATCCACATCGTGGAGAACGGCACCCCGAGCGGGTCACCGCGCACCGAGCAGGCACAGTGCGACTCACTGTCGGACATGCTCGGCGTCATCCTCACCGAACAAGAGCGTCTGAACATCACCCACTACGAACTGTTCAGCCTCAGGGACGCCGACAGCAGCTCCACGGAACCCACCGGGACGCTGGGCATCGTCACCGACACATACCGACCCAAGCCCGCCCTCGCCGTCTACCGCGACATCGTCCGCAGCACTGGCCCGCTGCCCGTCACCAGACATCCCTGAGCGCGGCGAACCGAAACGCGGCGAGGCGGGCGAATGTCCACTATTGGCCCGGCCCCGCACCGTTCTGAAAAGCCGACGCACCGACGCGCCATCACCGGCTCACGTCGCGCCGACGTGGTACGCCGACCAACGCTCGCACAAGTAACCGGTGGCAAGGCGCGGCGGGCCCATCAGCATCGGCGTCGCACAACTGGTGGCGGGTACGGCCCGTGGGTCGGCCTCAACAGCCTCTTCCGTGCGAGCATCTTCTGCGGAGAACAGGCGCGAGTGCCGCGTAGGCGTTGGACAGCACGGCGAGCGGACGGATCCGCAGCCGGACGGAGCGTAGATGATCACGGGATACGACACGGTTCTCATCACCGGTGCGCCGGTGGAGGCTGGTATCCGAGCGATGCTGGACGAGCTGCATGGCAGATGGCCGGACATGTTGGTCGCCTTGGGCGGGGAGCAGGTCGGGCCGTTCCTCCCGTGGCGGAAGGCGCGGGCGGAGGTGCCGGCCGACGCAGGCGAGGTGTATGTCGCGCGCGATGCGGAGATGGAGCGGCGCTGGGACGATGTCGGGTATTCGCTCATGGAACACGCTGAGGGACCGTTCGCGGTGCTCTACGAGCTCGCCAGCCAGTCAGCAGTCGGGATTCAGCTCCACGAGGACCCGTACGGACGAAGCGGGTTCGGCTTCGACCCGCACCCCGCCACGCTGGTCACCGTTGGCATGTCGCTGGTCACCATCGTGACGCCGGACGCGGACAGCTTCTTCAGCCGAGGGATACTCAACGCCCTCAGGCAGGCGCTGATCAGTCAGACACATCGCTGATCTTTCCGTTGCCACCCGCTGGTTCGACGCCCTCCCGCGGACACGTGCCGACGTCAGTGCGTGGCCCTGCGAGCACGGCAGGCGCTACGTAGGCTCGTGCAGCCGGTCCAGGGTGGCGTATTGGGCGGGGGACAGTTGGAGTTCCTCGGCAGCGAGATTTTCCTCCAAGTGGTCGACCCGGGCGGTGCCGGGGATCGGCAGCATGGCCGGCGAGCGGCTGAGGAGCCAGGCGAGCGCAATTTGGGTGGCGGTGGCACCTACCTCGGACGCCACCGCAGCGATGTCCGCCTTTGCCCCTGCCGTGCCGGTCGCGACCGGCCGCCACGGCAGGAAGGCGATCCCTGCATGCTCGCAGGCCGTGAGTACGGGCTCATGCTTGCGGTCGAGCAGGTTGTAGCGGTTCTGCACGCTCGCCACATCAACAATCTGCCGCGCCTGGTCGAGTTCGGCGACGGTGACCTCGGACAGTCCGATCCGGCCGATTTTGCCCTCAGCCGTCATGTCCCGGAGGATGCCCAGCTGATCCGCGAGCGGCGTTTCCGGGTCGATCCGGTGCAACTGGAGTAGCTCGATCCGCTCGACGCGCAGCCGGCGCAACGCCTGCTCGACTTGCGCGCGGAGGATGGCTGGCCGCCCGTCCAGTTTCCATTCGCCCTGCGGACCCGATCGCGCAACGCCGACCTTGGTCGTGATGACCAGCCCGTCCGGATAGGGGTATAGGGCCTCGGCGAGAAGCTCCTCGTTGGTGCCCCAGCCATACATGTAGGCGGTGTCGATCAGCGTGACGCCGAGCTCGACTGCTCGCTGGGCCACCGCTAGAGACGACTCGCGGGCGGGACCGGCCTCGGTCGGCAAGTGCATGGCGCCGAATCCGAGTCGCCGTACCTCCAGATCTCCGCCGATACGGAACATCTTCGATGTCACCTGGGCTCCCCCCGCTGAAGGTGCAAAGCTAACAGCGCGCCGAGTCTCTGGCCTTACCCCGTCGGGGCCTGAAGAGAAACAGTCACACCGCCTCGCCGGTTCGCGCCGGCAGTCGGAACGGATCAGGGCTGAACGAGCTGATCAGTATCTGCCTCTGCGCGTCGCCTTCCAGACGGCGACACCCGTCCTAACCCCCAGCTCGGCGACCTTCTCGCATCCGAAGAAGTAGGGGACCGGTCCCGCCTCGTTGAGGGGGAGGGCGGTGCCAGGTCGGGCGAATCCTCCGCTGCGAGGTGTGACGTTTTGGCTGGTGCCGGACATAAGCACGTAGGGGGTGTGATGGACGCTGCAAAGGAGCAGTTCACCGAGTTGTACGAGTGTCATCACGGTGACGTGTGGCGGTACGTCGCTCGGCGGGTGTGTGCGTCTGACGTCGGTGATGTTGTCGCCGATGTCTTCCTCGTCGCGTGGCGGCGTCTGGACGATGTGCCAATCGGATCGGCATTGCCGTGGCTGTACGGGGTGGCGCGTCTGGTGCTGGCCAACGAGGCCAGAGGCCGTCGGCGGTGGCAGGAGCTGACGCTGCGGGTGGCGGCGGAGCCTGATCAGACGGTGCAGGTGGATCACGCGGACGGTGTGGTCAGTCAGTGTGACGTCGCGGTGGCGTTCGACCGGTTGTCGGCCGGTGACCAGGAGATTCTGCGGCTGGTGGCGTGGGAGCGCCTGGCGCCGGCCGAGGCGGCGGCCGTACTGGGTCAGTCGCGGGCGACGTTCGCGATGCGGCTGATGCGAGCCCGTCGTCGGTTACGAAGGCAGCTCGGCGTGACCGGGGACGGGGCGGGGCGGACGTCGAGCGCAGCGCCGTCGATGTCGAATTGGAGCGGATGACATGAATGCCGTGGATGAGGTGCGTCAGGTGTTGGGTGGCTTGGACCCGGCCTGTACCGCCCCGCCGTGCGATGACAGCCATCGCGGGCAGGTTCTGGCTCGCATCCTCTCCGAGGACCGCAGAGCAGGTACCGCCAGGAGATCAGTGTCGCGACGTCGGTTCGTGTTGGCCGCGGTCGGTGCGGTGGTCGTGGCGGTGGCCGGTGGTGGGGTAGCGGTTGAGCTGTACCGCCAGCCGGAGCCGGCCTATGCGGCGACCCCGGTGATGCTGACCTACGGGCCGCCGCCGACTGCGGAACCGGCCAGTACCCGACTTCGGCGGCTGGCCGCCGTGGCGGCGCAGCAGCCGATGCCGCCGCGGCCCGCCGGGACGGTGGAGCACCTGGAGTCCACGAACTGGTTTCTGAACTCCTCCATCTCCGGCGGCAGGACCGTATCCGCCGTGGTGCCACAGCAGTGGCGGTCCTGGCGAACCGACGACAACGCGGGCCGCATGATCCAGAAGGATCTGCCGCCGATCTTCCGATCCGACGCTGACCGTAGGCAGTGGAAGAAGTGGGGCGCTCGGGCCGAGTCGTCCGAGGAGGTGCACGACTACGCCGCCGGGGAGTTCTACAGCGGCTTCCGCGGTGCGGTCCCGACGGACGCCGCCGCACTGCGCGGCTGGCTGAGGGCAGGCGGGTCCGCGCCTCAGGCCCCGGTGCAGTACCTGGAGGACGCCGCTCAACTCGCCGGGGTACGGCTGCTGAACCCGGCCCAGCGCGCAGCGGTACTCACACTTCTGGCCGACCTCCCAGGCATCACGGTCACCGGCACCGTCACCGACCGCGCCGGACGCACCGGCGAAGCCTTCTCCATCACCACCGACGCTCACGGCCTGCCCGCCCAATACACCGTGATCGTCGATCCACGCTCGGGCGCGCTGTTGGGATACGAGGAGGTGCTGACCACCACGGCGGGGAAGCTGAACGTGACTATCCCCGCGGTGATCACCTATCGCTCGTACCTGATAGCCGAGTACGCCGCCGCGCCACGCTGACACCACCCTTGACCAGCAGCCGACGCCGCCCGGGTGCGTCCAGGGGCCGCTAGCAGTTCGGCCGCCGCCGCGGGGTTGCCGGCCAGCGGGGGAGCGAGAGCGGCGCAGGCGCGTACCGCTGGGTGAGGATCTTGCAGGTGGCGACGAGGCGCGACGCCGAGGTCGCCGATGGCCCGGGCGAGGCGGCCCGCTCGTCCGGGTCAACTCCTCCAGGCGAGAGGTGTCACCCCACCGCAGGCGTCGATCGTGCGCGCGGCCGCGGCCTGGACCTGCGGGGACGGATCGGACAACGCCGCGGTGGCCGTGGCCAGCAACGCCGACGCGATCTGCCGGCAACCGAGCACAGCCCGGACGTAGAGGGCGCCCTGCAACCGCCCGTCCTCCCAGATCCCCTCCTCGTCGCCGTCGCGAAGCGCCTCGGCCAGAGCGGCGTCCACGTCGAAGTCCGGCTCGGACAGGTCAATGTCCGTGATGGTGCCTGCCTCGGCCACCGCGGCCAGGAAGTTGAGTAATTCGGCACGCAGGCCGGGATCGGTCACCCGTGGGTCGGCGAGCAGCGCGGCCACCTCGAGGGCGGCCGGCGGGGTCGCGGTGCACGGCGTTCCCTGGTGGATGATCGCCGACCGCAGATGCTTGAGCGCCCTCGCGCGGGCCGCCGGGTCGTCGCCGGCGAGCGCCGCCAGGTGGCCGGGGGTGTCCACGGCGAGGCCGTAGGCGTGCAGCAGGGCGGCGTACTCGGTCACGCCTGGAAAATACCCGGTCGGAGGCTGGCGGTCAGTAGCGTTTCAGGCCGGCGAAGATAACCGCGAGCGTACGGGCCTGTAACTGCTCGTCCCATCCACCGTGCAAGGCTCCCTGGCAAACGCTGGCGAGGAGCGCCATCACTTCGGCTAGCCGTACCGGGGCCGCGACGACTCCGGCGGCGCGGGCCTGTTCGAGCAGCCGGCCCACCGCCTCCTCCAGGTGACCGACCGCGTCGGGCAGCCGGATGTTCATCCCGGACCCGGCAAGTAGGTCGGCGACGGTCTTCTTCGCCGCGGCCTGCGCCACCATGAGGGTGAAGAAGGCGAACAGGTCTCGCTGTCCGGCCTCCTCGACGAGCTGTGTCAGCAGTCGCTTCATGATCGCGGCGAGCAGGTCGTCCTTGGTGGGGAAGTGGCGGAAGACCGTGCCGATGGCGACGCCGGCCCGCCGGGCCACCTCCTCGGTGGAGGCTCGGGGGCCGAATTCGGCGAAGACGGCCTCGGCAGCGTCCAGGATGCGAGCTCGGTTGCGTTGCGCGTCGGCGCGCAACGGCGGACCCTCTACCAAAATGAGTCTCCACTCAACGTGATCGTGCACGAGACCACTGACCCCGAGGTGATCGTGGTCGAGTACGAACTCGTCGGCACTCACACAACAACCGGGGCAACCGCCTCGGCGCCGTTCATCGGGGTGCTGCGGACCCGGGACGGCAAACTGGCTCACTGGCGCGAGTACCAGCACACCCTCGCCATCGCTCAGGCCGTCGGTCAGGCATAGGCCTGAATCAGGATCAGGCTGCCGATGGCGATGAAGACAAGAAGGACAGGCGGTAACCCCAGCGCTGCACACCATCGCGTCCGGCACCGGGGATACCGATGATCGGCGCTCGGCACGGGACGGACACCCTGAGGCCGAACGCTAAGATCGTCGGATGCTGTTCAAGGCGGACCTGGGCAAGCGGGTCGACGACCTGGTCGGCGCGGTGGACAGCCGCGACGACAAGCGGTTCTTCGCGGCCCTGCGGGGCATCGCAGGCGCCACGCCGAAGGCGCGCCCCGACGAGGTAGACGCGGCCCTGGCCAGGTTGACTCCGGTGCTCGCCGAGATCCCGATCGGAATGGGCGGCGACCTGGCCCAGATTGCCGGCAGTATGGCGGACTACGGCACCGAGGCGGCGGTGGTGGTGCCGACCCTCGTCAGGCGGGCCAGCAACGCGATGGAGCAGGCGGCACGCTTCGCCGAGTTGTACGGTGCGGTGTTTGGGGACCTGCCCGACCCCGATGATGCCGAGCAGATCGGCCCGACGATCGAGCGGTTCGTCGAGACGGCGCCCAACCGGGGGATGGCCCAGCCGGACGCCTACAACCTGGTTCAGGCGTGGTTCTCTGGCGGCCAGTGGGTTCAGCCGGTGCTGTACCTGTCGCAGCGCAAGGACGTGCGGGCCGTGCTGCCCGAACGACCGCGGCTTACCGCCGCCATCGACGCGACGCGTGAGCACATCGGCACGGCGCATTGGTTGTACGGGCTGCTGCTTGTCCTGGACGACGAACCGCTGGTCGTGCTGCACCGCGCGACCCGACGCGGCTATCGGGTGACGATAAGCGGCATCGGCGACAACTTTCAGCTGCACACACTCCTCGCCGCCGCCCTGATCGGCGACGAGTCGCAGGGCCTGCTGCCCGGTCAACGGCCAAGCGCCGCGGAGATCGCGGCGGCCTCCGACGGCGAGGACCTGACACCAGCCGGCGGCATCCGAGGCAACTTCAACCTGGTCGACGCCCACGGCGAATGGATCTGGAACGAGGGTCGTCCCGCGGATATCCCGAAGCTAGAAGGAAAACGAGTCGTCGTCCTCGATCCGCCGCCGTACGCGCGGAGCTGGAACGCCGGCCGGCCGTACCCGTTGATGCGCCCGACGGTGACCGTGGATGACATGCTGCCGGCCGATGAGGCCGCGCATTGGCTCGGTCTGGTCAAACCTTCGCAGCGCGGGTAGGCCCTCACACGGTTCCAGCCTGGCAGCGCCAGGAAACCTTCCCAGGGGTCGGCCGACTCGACGGGCGCCGGCGCCCGCCAACTGAGCCGCCGAATATGTGCCATTTCGATCGGAGCTGACGTCCGCTTCTGGCCGCGATCCGCGCGACTGCAGCTGAACCGAACGCGGGTCCGTCTCGTCCAAAGCGTCGCCGAGACCCGCGCGTGGTGTGGGTTTGGCTGATGTCGACGTTGTTAAGTCGGGCGGCTCGTCGTGGGCTACCAATCAACGCGTCGACGCGGGCTCCAGCCGCACTCGGCGCCCCGGCCGGTCCACCTCGACGATCCTGACGGTGACGATCTCTCCCATCGCTGGCTCCCTGGTCAGAAATGACTCGTGAAGCAGTCCCAGGATGCCCGGCGCGACGCGGACGAAGACGCCGAACGGCACCACGTTGACGACCGGCCCGGACAGCACCTCACCAACCCGGTCCGCGAACTGGACCAGTGGGTCCTCCTGCAACGCCTTCAGCGACAGCTGCACCTGTCCACGAGTGGCGTCGACGTCGAGCACCTCGGCGCAGACCTGGTCGCCTGCGTGCACCACCTCTGCGGGATCTGAGAAGTAATCCCAGGTCAGTTCCGGAATCCGGATGAACCCCGTGCCGGGTGAACTGGCCGGATCCCCTTCGAGACGCACGAAGACGCCGAAGTTGTGGATCTCTGAGATAACTCCCCGCACGACCGTGCGGCGCTTCGGCTCCCGATCGTCAGTCGGCCGGTGCACGGTCACGCCGATGTGCGGATGTTGTCCGCCGGCTACCTCCGGCCGGCTTCTTCTGCCGTTGCGCCCCGCCTGTGGCCGTCACGCTGACTGGCAACATTCCACCGTCATAGGCAGGACTGCATCGACGATCGTGGCCGTCTGTGCACCCAGCGTTCGGCCCCACACGCGGTATCCGGCTGGGCCGGGATGGAAGCGATCCGAGGCGAAGAAGTCGTCTCGTTCGATGGGTAGGTGCCCAACCGGCAGGTGGAACACGTCCGTGTCCCGTCGAGCCAGGCGCGTGAGTTGACGGTCCAGCCGGCGCGCGTGGGTCCCAAGCAGCAGCCGCACCGGCGCAGGCAGGGCGGGAAAGCGGTGCACGGGGGGCAGCCCAGCCAGAAGCACAGGGATCGGGGCACCGAGCCGACGCCGAATCACCGCCACCAGATGCTCGACGTCGCGCCGAAACCGGCCGGGTCGCCGCAACCGGACCGCGTCGTTGACCCCCACAACCACGAGGACCAAGTGTGGGCTCCAGCGCGTGTGTGGATCGGTGATGCCGTCCACTAAGTCTCGTCGGATCGTTCTGGCCGTGGCTCCCGATCGTGCCACGACCCGCCAAGACAGGTGCCGCCCGGTCAGCGCGGCGAGTGCAAACGCAGTCTGACCAGCCAAGGCCGCCTGATGGTCGGGAGCACCGACCCCGGCCGCTGCGGAGTCGCCGAGCACGGCCAGCCGAAGTGGCTCTCCGTTGCCGGCCACCGTTCCCCAGTCATCTCCGTGCGCTTCGGCAAGTCGCGGGATCCGTGCTCGGATCCGTCGTGGTCCCAACATCCAATCGCCTCCCCCTCATAACACCGTTATGTCAATAACACCGTTATGATGAGCTCATGTCAAGGGCAAGCAGCGATCCGCGGCAGGAACTCGTCGAAGTCGCCGCTCGGCTGCTGACCGAGCAGGGACCCCGGTCACTGTCCGCGCGAGCACTAGCACGCGAGACGGGCACCTCCACAATGGCCATTTACACGTACTTCGGCGGCATGCCAGGTCTGGTACGGGCCGTCATCCGGGAAGGCTTCGCCCGGCTAGCTGACCGGCTGGCGACGGTGCATGCCAGCGACGACCCAGTCGCCGACAGCTTCCAGTTGGCCATCGCGTACCGGCAGTCCGCGCACCTGGCACCCCACCTGTACGCGGTGATGTTCGGCGGCTCAAGCATCGCCGGGTTCCAACTTTCAGAAGAAGACCGGCGCATCGGCCTCTACACGCTGCGCGTAGCTAGGGATACCGTCCCCCGATGCATCCAGGCAGGCCGGTTCCGTCCCGCAGATCCCTGGTCCATCACCCGGCGCATGTGGTGTCAGCTGCACGGACTGGTCAGCCTCGAACTCGCCGGCTACCTCACCTCAAACCACCCGTCTGATGACGAGTTCCGCCAGTACCTACGGGACCTTGCGGTTGGAGCCGGCGACACACTCGAGAAAGCCCAGGCATCGATAGCGCTAGCCCTAGACAGAGCGAACAACACCTGACGACAGCCCGCCGCGCCAAACACCGGAGGGCAGAAGCAATCCATCACGAAACGCATCATCGCGATGCTGCAAACCCAACCGTCGTTTCGAATGCACGCTCATACCGCTGACAAGGCGCGGCGATCGTGAGCCAGCGCTGGCCGACGGGGTGGCACAGGGTGGGTGGTCAGGCGGGTCGATAGCAGGCGGGTGACTGACGATGTCGTGGGGTGAAGGCATACTGCGCTTTGTGGATCAAGGACGCCAGATCGCAGAGCGCATGTACGCAGCATTCAACTTTCGGGACACGGTGGCCGCCCGAGGGTCACGTCCGCGCTGGTG
>NZ_PYBV01000097.1 GCF_003205615.1 Micromonospora arborensis
GTCGACCCGGTGGGACGCGACGTTCCGGCGGCCCCCAGCGACGTGTCGTCGCCGTCGGGGGTGACCGGCTCACCGTCCGCGTCCGGGTCGACCATCTCCGGTGTCGCGCTGCCGTAACCGGCCGCGCCGGCGGCCACCGCGTCCGGGTCGGTCCCCGGGGCGGCATCCCGACGATGCAACTCGGCCGTGGGGTCGGCCCGCAGACCCTCGCGCTCGCCGTCCTCGGCACCGTCGCCCGGCTGGGCCGTCC
>NZ_PYBV01000098.1 GCF_003205615.1 Micromonospora arborensis
GCGGCCGCCCCCAAGATCTCCCTCCTTCCCCTACCCGACCCTCTCCCGACCCCCCCGAGCTGCCGCTGCCCGCGGACGCGCGGGCCACCCGCAACCGCCCCGAGGACGCGGCCACCGACGAGGCGGGCAACGCGGTCGGCTTCATCCAGGACTTCAGCTGACCAGCCGCGCGGGGGGACCGCGGATCGTCTTCTGGCGGCACGGCCAGACCTCCTGGAACCTGGAGTCCCGGTTCCAGGGCAGCACCGAC
>NZ_PYBV01000099.1 GCF_003205615.1 Micromonospora arborensis
CGTTCGGATCCGTACCCCACACCTCTTCTTCCTCGGCCAACCAGGTGGTGCGCTCACGCTCCTTCTCCTGCTGACCACCACCTGCTCCCCCCATGCCACCCATCGGCGGCATCATGGGCGGGAACCCTCCCGCGGCTCCGCCCGCACCCGCCGCCCCGGTAGCCCCCGGGATCAAACCGTCCATCCCAGAGGTAGGGGCCACCGGCGCCGGGCCGAGCGCGCCGACCATCAGACCATTCGGCAACGGGGCACTGGGCTGCCCGGTAAGACCGCCACTACCGGACCCCACACCACCCACACCACCCAACTCCGGCAGATCGCCGCCAGCGCTACCACCGAAGAAGTCGTTACCCCCCACACCACCCACACCCGAACCACCCAGGCCGGGGAACGAACCACCCGAACC
>NZ_PYBV01000100.1 GCF_003205615.1 Micromonospora arborensis
CAATCTGTCGTTTTTGGGAAAGACCCAGGCGTACGAGCCCGGCATCGCACCCCAGTCCAGCAGCAGCCGCCCCCGCCACCGCTCCTGCTCCGCGGGTGGCACCGGAATCTCCAGTTCCAGACCCAGGTCCACCTGCCGGTACCGCACCCCGACATGCCGGGCGGTCACCCCCGAGGAACCGTCCGCCCCGATCACCGCGCGGGCCGCGATCGTCGTACCGTCGGCCAGCCGCAGGCGTACCCCCTCGGGGTCCTGCTCGATCGCGCGGACGGCGACCCGCTCCCGCATCTGCGCGCCGGCGGCGACCGTCGCCGCGCGCAGCCGGTCGTCGAACTCCTCGCGGCGCACCATGGTCACCACTGGACTGTCGTTACGGCGGGTGAACTCCCGGCGGCCGTCACGGGTGAACGTCACACGGTCCACCCGGTCGTGCGCCGGCACCTCGATCCGATCCTGAACCGCCGCCAGGGAGGTGCCGATCAGGCCACCGCCACAGGTCTTGTACCGCGGATGCGCGGCTCGCTCGACAACCAGGGTGGAGACGCCCGCGCGGGCAGCGGCGTATGCCGCGGAGAGCCCGGCAGGGCCGGCACCGACGACGACGAGATCCCAAATGATCACGAATGCAGCCTAGGGCACCACCGGAAGCGAAGGCCGGCCAGCACGCCGCCCGGACCGCCCGATCGGGTGTGCATCTTCAGTCACCGAGGGGGTAACCGGCGCGGGGCAACCGCCGCGATGGCGGGCGAGCAGAGGAGGAAACCATGCAGCAGGTGCAGTTGTCGGAGGCCGAGCAACGGGTGTACCAGGCGGTCACCACCCTCGAGGCACGCGGGCAGGTGCCGTACCCGGACCTGATCGCCGAGGAGTCCGGGCTGACCTCGGAGCAGGTGGGCAGCCCCCTGCACCTGCTCACCGAGAAGGGCCTGCTGCACCGCGAGGACTCGCCGATGGCGGGCCTCGACTTCGGCCCCCGGTTCTGCGCACGCCAAATGGCGTGACCTACGGAACCATCCGAGACGATTCGCCCCCCGGTGACCCGGGTAGCGATCAGCAATGCGTGATCGACGGTCAACGGGGGGCACGATGAGCGCGGCGCAGACGCCGCAGCCGGTGACGGCGGCCGAGAATCGACGACGCTGGCAGGCGGTCGGCGTCGGATTGGTCGCCGCGTTCATGACGCTGCTCGACGTGAGCATCGTCAACGTCGCGGTGCCGTCCATCGACCGGGCGTTGCACGCGTCGCCGAGCGACCTGCAGTGGATCCTCTCCGGGTACGCGCTCACCTTCGGCCTGGCGCTGGTGCCCGCCGGCCGGTTCGGCGACGCCCGCGGTCGGCGCAACGCGTTCGTCTTCGGCATCGCACTGTTCACCGTGACCAGCGCGCTCGCCGGCCTCGCCACCTCCCCGACGTGGCTGGTCATCGCCCGACTCCTTCAGGGGGCCGCGGCCGGCATCGTCAACCCGCAGGTCATCGGGCTGATCCAACAACTCTTCCGAGGACCGGAACGGGCCCGCCCGTTCGGGCTGCTCGGCGCCACCATCGGCATCTCCACCGCCATCGGGCCGCTGCTCGGCGGACTGCTCATCGCCATCGGCGGCGAGGAACACGGGTGGCGCTGGGTCTTCTTCGTCAACGTGCCGGTCGGCATCCTCGCCGTGATCCTCGGCTGGCGCCTGCTGCCCGGCCGCGCCGCCGGTCAACGCGGCTGGCATCGACTCGACCCGGTCGGCGTCCTGCTGCTCGGCGTCGGCGTGTTCCTGGTACTGCTACCGCTGGTGCAGGAGCAGCAGTGGCACACCCCATGGAAATGGGCGCTCATCCCGGCCGGCCTCGCAGTGCTGGTCGCCTTCGGACTCTGGGAGCGGCGGTACGCACGCCACCACCAACCCCTGTTCGACCTTCGGTTGTTCAGCTTCCAGTCGTACACCCTGGGGTCGCTCATCGCGCTCGTCTACTTCGGCGGCTTCACGGCGATCTTCTTCATCTTCACCCTGTTCCTGCAGATGGGTCTCGGCTACAGCGCGCTCGTCGCCGGCCTGGCCATCACCCCGTTCGCCCTGGGTTCGGCGGCCGCCTCCGTACTGGGTGGCCGCATCGTCAACCGCTTCGGCCGACCACTTGTCGCCAGCGGTCTGCTCGCCGTAGTGGTCGGGCTGGCCGCAACGGTGGTCGCGCTGCACCTCGCGCCGGACGCCCCAGCACCCTGGGTCACCGCCGGCCCGCTGCTCGTCGCCGGCATCGGCAGCGGGCTGGTGATCGCCCCCAACCAGACCCTCACCCTCGCCGAGGTGCCGGTAGCCCAGGCAGGCAGCGGCGCGGGCATGCTCCAGACCGGTCAGCGGATCGGGGCCGCCGCCGGCATCGCCGCCGTCGGCTCGCTGTTCTTCTCGTCGGTGGCCACCAGCCGCGGCAACTGGACCGCAGCCTTCGAAAAGTCCCTCATGCTGGCCACCGGCATCATCGCGCTCGCGCTGATCGCCGCGCTGATCGACATCGTCCGCAGTCACAAACACCGCGAGAACTGACACTGGCCGGCACCCCGTGTGGGGTGCCGGCCAGTGGTCCGGTGTTCGTGTGCGGGGGTCAGCTGTTCCAGTACTGGCCGACGAGGTCGGCGGCCTGCTGCTC
>NZ_PYBV01000101.1 GCF_003205615.1 Micromonospora arborensis
CGATAGACCGGCCAACCCTCAATGAAGGTACGCAGACCCATGCCCCGACACCCCCTCCCACGCGAGCGACCCCATGAACATAGGTCAACTGAGACATGTTCGCGAGTGGGGGGCGGTCAGACAGCGCCGCCCCCGGCCTTGTGGACCGGGGGCGGCGCTGGTGTCGGTGTGCAGGTCGCCTCTCGGCGAGTGGCGCGACGCGGCTCCAGCCGAACGGTATTCCGCGAAGGCGATATTAGGTGAGGCCCGGGGACACTGAGTCACACCGACACTGTCCACAACCAGCCCGACCCCCACGATGTTCCCGACCGCGCACCAGAAACCCATGACCGACGCGGTCCCGGGTTGCCTGGGGCTGCCCGGGCACGGCTGCGGCACGTGCGGCGCTGGCGCGGGATGGGACGGGGCGGCGCTAGCGCGGGACGGGGCGGCGCTGGCGCGGGATGGGACGGGGCGGCGCTAGCGCGGGACGGGGCGGCGCTGGCGCGGGACGGGGCGGCGCTAGCGCGGGACGGGGCGGCGCTAGCGCGGGACGGGGCGGCGCTAGCGCGGGACGGGGCGGCGCTAGCGCGGGACGGGGCGGCGCGGGCGCTGACGGCGGGCGCCGGCCCGCAGCGCCAACGCCTGTGCGGGGTGTGGATATGCCGGTGGCCGGCACCCCAGGGTTCGGGGTGCCGGCCACCGGTCGGGTCGTTCGGGTGGTGTGGGGGTCAGCTGTTCCAGTACTGGCCGACCAGGTCGGCGGCCTGCTGCTC
>NZ_PYBV01000102.1 GCF_003205615.1 Micromonospora arborensis
ATGAAGTGGGACGCGACCGAGCCGCAGCAGGGTCGGTTCAGCTACACCGGTGGTGATCGTCTGGTCAGTCACGCGCAGGCCAACGGCATGAGTGTGCGGGGTCATGCGTTGCTGTGGCACGCGCAGCAGCCGGGTTGGGCGCAGAGCATGTCGGGTACCGCGTTGCGCAACGCGGCGATCAACCACGTCACGCAGGTCGCCACTCACTTCCGGGGCAAGATCTACGCCTGGGACGTGGTGAACGAGGCGTTCGCCGACGGTGGTAGCGGTGGGCGGCGTGACTCGAACCTGCAGCGCACCGGCAATGACTGGATCGAGGCGGCGTTCCGGGCGGCGCGGGCGGCGGATCCGGGTGCGAAGTTGTGTTACAACGACTACAACACCGACGGGATCAACGCGAAGTCGACGGGGATCTACAACATGGTGCGGGACTTCCGGTCCCGTGG
>NZ_PYBV01000103.1 GCF_003205615.1 Micromonospora arborensis
GGGCGGATGGGGGTGGTGGGGGTGTGTGCGTGGGCGGGCCAGCGGCAGCGCGCGGGAGGGCGGTCGTGGATCCGGACGGGCCGGGGGGGGGGGCGGGGGGGGGGGGGGGGGGGGGGGGGGGCGGGGGGGGGGGGGGGGGGGAGGGGGGGGGGCGGCGGGGGGGGGGGGGGGGGGGGGGGGGGGGGGGGGGGGGGGGAGGGCCACACAGCTTTGGTGCGGAGTATGTGTTGCTGGCCCATGTGCCGGGGAGCACACAGCTCGTAACTTCTTGCGCCATGACGGCAGAACCCGTGGCGGTCCCCCACGTCGTACAGGTCGACCTCGCCGGTCGGACCGCCCTGGTCACCGGGGGCGGTAGCGGCATCGGGCGGGCGTGCGCCCTGCGGCTGGGCGCGGCCGGCGCCAAGGTGCTCGTGGTGGACCGCAACCTGGACGCGGCGAAGGCGGTGGCCGC
>NZ_PYBV01000104.1 GCF_003205615.1 Micromonospora arborensis
GCGGCCTGCTGCTCCCACTGCGCGTAGGCGTCCGGGTAAGCCGACACCTGCACGGTCTGCGCGGCCTGGGTCAGGGGCATGTCCTGCCACCCATCAACCTGCTTCAGGCCCTTGAGGAACGCGGTGGTCGAGTAGGCCGGGTCGGTGATCTGCTCCGGGGTACCCCAACCACTGGACGGGCGCTGCTGGAACAGGCCCAGCGAGTCGTGGTCGTTCATGTCGCCGAGGTGGCCCAGGTTCTCCAGCTTCGACTCCTGCAGACTCGTCGCGATCGAGATGACCGCGGCCCGCTCGGGCAGGCCGGCCTTCTTCGTGGCCGCGATGATCGCCTTGGCGTTGCCGATCTGCTCGTCGTTGAGGGTGATGTGGGACTGGTCGCCCTGGGTGCCGTGCGGGATCAGCTTGGCGGTGTCCGGCTTGTCAGCCTGCACCGCGACGGCGGCGGGCTTGGCGTCCACGGCCGGGTTGGCGTGGGCGGCGATCGGACCGGCGAAGACACCACCGGCGAACGCGAGACCAGCAACGGACAGGACGCTCTTACGCATGATCGTGTTCATGGGGGTAGCTCCTTCGGGGGTAAGGACACCCACACACCAGGGGAAGGTGTGCCGGTGTGAGCACCTCGTCCGGGCGCTGCACTAACGGGAAAAGTCTGAAAGGGGTCGGC
>NZ_PYBV01000011.1:0-53882 GCF_003205615.1 Micromonospora arborensis
GTGGGTGGGGGTGGGTGGGGTGGGACGGGGAAGGGCCCGCCGGGTTGGCCGGCGGGCCCTTCTAGTGGTTCGGGGAACTACATGCTGGAGATGTCGCCCTGCTTGGCGCGAACGGCTTCGGCGGCCTCCAGGAGGCTGGCGCGCTCGTCGGCGTCCAGGTCGGTCTCGACGACCCGCTTGACGCCCTCGGCGCCGATCTCGGCCTCGACACCGAGGTAGACGCCGGAGATGCCGTACTCGCCGTCGACCCACGCGCACACCGGCATGACCTCGCCGGAGTCCTCGGCGACGGCCTTCGCCATCCGGGCCGCGGCGGCGGACGGGGCGTAGTACGCCGAGCCGGTCTTGAGCAGCGCGACCACCTCGGCGCCGCCGTTGCGGGTCTTGACGACCAGCTCCTCGATCTGCTCGGCCGGCATCGCGTCACGCAGCGGCTTGCCGTTGACGGTGCTCTTCGACGGCACCGGGACCATGGTGTCGCCGTGCGAGCCCAGCGTCAGCGTGCGTACCGACGCCACCGGCACGTTCAGTGCCTCGGCGACGAAGTTGCTGAACCGGGCGGTGTCGAGCATGCCGGCCTGGCCGAGCACCCGGTTCTTCGGGAACTGGGTGGCGAGCTGCGCCAGCGCGGTCATCTCGTCCAGCGGGTTGGAGACCACGATGACGACGGCGTTCGGGGCGTACTTGGCGACGTTCTCGGCGACCTGACGGACGATCTTGGCGTTGGTCTCCAGCAGGTCCATCCGGCTCATGCCGGGCTTCCGGGGCAGACCGGCGGTGATCACGACGACGTCGGAGCCCTCGATGTTCTCGTAGCCCTCACCGTTCGGGCCGGTGGTCACGCCGACCACCTTGGTCTCGAAGCCCTCGATGGCCCGCGACTGGTTGAGGTCGAGCGCGAGACCCGCGGGCTTGCCCTCCACGATGTCGGTGATCACTACGGTGTCGAAGACGTCGTACTCGGCCAGGCGCTGTGCGGTGGTGGAGCCGTAGAAGCCAGCCCCGACGACAGTGACCTTCTTACCCATGGTCGTCCCACTCCCTGATAACCAGTCGGTTTTCCGGACCGTATCAGCCATCCTGGCACCGATCAGGCCAGGGTCGGACGGTTACGGCCTTACACCTCAACCGCGCTCGGCACGCTCCACGACGTTGGTGAGCAGCATGGCCCGGGTCATCGGACCCACACCGCCCGGCATGGGGACCAGCGCGCCGGCCGTCTCGGCCACCTCCGGGTCCACGTCGCCGGTATAGCGGCCTTTGCCGTCCGCGCCGATCACGCGGGTGATGCCGACGTCCACCACGACCGCGCCGGGGTTGATCATGTCGCTGGTGAGCAGACCCGGTACGCCTGCCGCGACGATGACGATGTCGGCGGCCCGGGTGTGCGAGGCGAGGTCGAGGGTGCCGGTGTGGCACAGGGTGACCGTGGCGTTCTCGCTGCGCCGGGTGAGCAGCAGGCCGAGCGGGCGGCCGACGGTGTTGCCCCGACCGACCACCGCGACGGTGGCGCCGCGCAGCGCCACGTCGTGCCGGCGGAGCAGTTCCACGATGCCGCGCGGGGTGCAGGGCAGCGGGCCGTCGTAGCCGAGGACGAGCCGGCCCAGGTTGACCGGGTGCAGGCCGTCGGCGTCCTTGTCCGGGTCGATCAGCTCCAGCACCCGCTGGGTGTCGAGGTGCGCCGGCAGCGGCAACTGGACGATGTAGCCGTGGCACGCCGGGTCGGCGTTCAGCTCGGCGATCACGTCGTCGACCTGCTGCTGGGTGGCGTCGGCCGGGAGTTCTCGGCGGATCGAGGCGATGCCCACCTCTGCGCAGTCACGGTGCTTGCCGTTGACGTACGCCTGGCTGCCCGGGTCCGCCCCGACCAGGACCGTGCCCAGCCCGGGGGTGATGCCGCGTTCCGCGAGTGCCTTCACCCGTATCCGCAGCTCGTCCTTGATTTCCGCTGCGGTTGCCTTGCCGTCCAGAAGCGTCGCCGTCACGACCTGATCGTCTCACGGCCACCGCTCGCGGTTCAGACGACCTCGCTCGGGCGGCCCGCCCGGCACCTGACCACCACCAAACGGACGTGACGTTCTGTGACGTGTTGCTAGTCACTCTCAGTCACATTTTGTGGATTCGGTCACCGTCGAACCAGACACGAAGGCGGACCTGAGCAGGGACCGGACGGCCGGATCGGAGGGCGCCAACCGGGCTGCGGGCGGCACTGCGAGCGCTGCACCCGGTCGAAAATCCGCAGGCAGGCGACGTTTAAGCCGGCTTTTGCTAGCAGGTCCGCCGGCCTTGAGCAAGCCAGGACGACCCGGACCGTTACCCACCCGCAACCGCCTCGTTGCCGAAGACCCGTCGCCGACCTACCGTTGCCGCTTGTTGCGCAGCGTAAACCCAGCGTCGGGCCTGACTGCGCAGCGTGAGGAGATGAGGAGGCTCAATGCGAGTTCGTAGACTCGCCGCCTGGACCGCCCTCCCGCTCGCGGTGACGCTGGGCCTCGCGGCCTGCGGCAGCGGCGGAGACGGTGGATCCGGCGGCAGCGGCAGTTCGGCGGTCAGCATCCAGATCGCCGAGCCGAAGCACCTGGTTCCCACCAACACCACTGAGACGTCCGGGGCGCAGGTGCTCACCGGCCTGTTCAGCCCGCTCGTCGACTACGACGCCCAGAACAAGCCGTACGAGGTCGCAGCCGAGTCCGTGACCTCGTCCGACAACAAGGTCTGGACGATCAAGCTCAAGGACGGCTTCACCTTCCACAACGGTGAGAAGGTCACCTCCGACGACTACATCAACGCCTGGAACTACGGCGCGTACGCCCCCAACGGTCAGGACAGCAACTACTTCTTCGAGAAGATCGCTGGCTACGCCGACCTGCAGGGCAAGGCGCCGAAGGCGAAGGAGATGTCCGGTCTGAAGAAGGTCGACGACCTCACCTTCACCGTGACGCTGTCCGAGCCGTACATCGACTTCAAGACGGTGCTCGGTTACACCGCGTTCTACCCGATGCCGAAGGCCGCGTTCTCGGCCCCGGGCGTGCTCAAGGACTCCTACGAGCAGGCGCCGATCGGGCAGGGCCCCTTCAAGATGAAGGGCACCTGGCAGCACGACAGCAAGATCGATGTCGAGCGCTACGACGCGTACCCGGGCGAGAAGCCCAAGGTCAAGAACATTGAGTTCCGGATCTACCAGCAGCTGACCGCGGCCTACGCGGACGTCCTGGCGGACAACCTGGACGTGCTGCCGACGATCCCGACCGAGAGCCTGAGCACCGCGCCGAGCGACCTGGGCGACCGGTACAAGACCAGCCCGATGTCGTCGTTCCAGTTCCTGTCGTTCCCGACGTTCGACAAGGACTACAGCAACCCGGACGTGCGTAAGGCCATCTCGATGGCGATCGACCGTGACGAGATCACCAAGTCGGTCTTCAAGGGTTCGCAGACGCCGGCGCGCTCCTTCGTCTCGCCGGTCCTGCCGGGCTACCGGGAGAACACCGCGGGCAAGGCCGGCGAGTTCAACCCGACCGAGGCCAAGAAGCTCTACCAGGCCGCCGGTGGTCCGTCGAAGATCGTCATCTCCTACAACGGCGACGGCGGTCACAAGGACTGGGTCGACGCCACGGTCAACCAGCTGAAGACCAACCTGGGTGTCGACGCTGTCGGTTCGGCCGAGCCGAAGTTCGCCGACCTGCTGACCAAGGTCGAGAAGAAGCAGCCGGTGGGTATGTTCCGGATGGCCTGGGTCATGGACTACCCGACCATGGAGGACTACCTCGGCCCGCTGTACACCACGAACGGCTCGTCGAACTACTACGGCTACAGCAACCCGGACTTCGACCGGCTGGTCAAGGAGGGTTCCGCCGCCAAGACGCAGGACGAGGCGATCGCCAAGTACCAGCAGGCGGAGGACATCCTGGCCAAGGACATGCCGGTGATCCCGCTCCGCTTCGGCGAGAACGTGTTCGGCACCTCGTCCAAGGTCAAGAACGTGGAGATGGACCTGTTCCAGCGGGTCAACCTCGTCAAGATCGAAGCAGCCAGCTGAGCTGACCATGGTGCGGGCCACCCGGGCGACGCCCGGGTGGCCCGGACCGCACCACCGGGGCCGGGCCGCAGAAGCGGACCCGGCGTCGGTGGTGCCGGCTTCCCCGGGCCGGACGGCGCGTCTCGGATATTTCGGGTACGACCAGAGATGCCGTCCTGCGACCCTTTCGCACATTTCCGGAGAGACTGCTAAGCATGTTCCGCTACATCTTGCGGCGCCTACTGCAGATGGTCCTGGCGTTCTTCGGGACCACCCTGATCGTCTACGCGCTGACATTCGCCGGGCAGGGCGACCCCATCCAGGCGCTCGCTGGTGAGCGGCCGGTGACGCCAGCCCAACGGGCCTACCTGACCGAGAAGTACCACCTGGACGCCACTGGCGTGGGCGGCTTCTTCTACCGCTACTTCGACTACGTGAAGAACCTGCTCCAGGGCAACCTGGGCGAATCGCTGACCGGTCGGAACATCGGTGACATCCTCCAGCAGGCCTGGCCGGTCACCGTCCAGCTCGCGCTCATCGCGCTCGCCGTGGCGATCATCTTCGGCGTCAGCGCCGGCGTGATCGCCGGCATCCGCCGGGCCAGCATCTTCGACAACTCGACGCTGGTGCTGACCCTGCTGGTGCTGGGCATCCCGACCATCGTGCTGGCGCCGCTGGCGCAGTACTTCCTGGGCGTCAAGTGGCAGCTCTTCCCACCCACCGCCGGCTCCGACCCGACGTTCTACGCGCTCCTGCTGCCCGGCATCGTGCTCGGCTCGCTGTCGCTGGCCACCGCGCTGCGACTCACCCGGGCCTCGGTGGCGGAGAACCTGCGCGCGGACTACGTCCGGACCGCCCGGTCCAAGGGCCTGGTCAAGCGCCGGATCGTCGTCGTCCACGTGCTGCGCAACTCGCTCATCCCGGTGGTCACCTTCCTCGGTGTGGAGCTGGGCAACCTGATGAGCGGCGCGATCATCACCGAGGGCGTCTTCAACATCCCCGGCGTGGGCTTCAACCTCTTCCGCGGCATCCGCACCGAGGACGGCCCCCTGGTGGTGGGCATCGTCAGTGTGCTCGTCGTGGTCTACCTGGTCTCGAACCTGGTGGTGGACGTCCTGTACGCCGTACTCGACCCGAGGATCCGCTATGAGTGAGCGCAGCGAACGAATCATCAGCGCGGCGTGCCTGGGCTCTCCTGCCGGCGCCGAGCGCAGCGAGGTGGCGGCATGAGTGATTTTGAAACGGTGGCGGCCAGCGAGAACCAGGCCGCGCGGCGTGGCCCCTCGGGCGAGCCGGGCACACCCAACCAGGTCGGCGCCCCGCACAAGCCCCGCAGCCTGGCCGGAGACGCCTGGCGCGACCTGCGCCGCAACCCGATCTTCTGGATCTCGCTGGCACTGGTCGTCACCTTCACCCTGATGGCGCTGTTCCCCGGCGTGTTCACCGCCAACAACCCGAACGACTGCGTGCTCTCCCGGCAGCACGCCGGGCCGTCCGGCGGGGCCATCTTCGGGTACGACTTCCAGGGCTGCGACACGTTCTCCCGGGCGGTCTACGGCACCCGGGCCTCGCTGGTGGTCGGTGCGCTCGCCGCGCTCGGCACCGGGATCATCGCGCTGGTGGTCGGCATGCTCGCCGGCTACTTCGGCCACTGGGTCGACGCGGTGCTCTCCCGGGTGATCGACGTGGTGCTCGGCATCCCGCTGCTGCTGGCCGCGATCGTGCTGCTCAAGCGGGTGTCCAGCGACAACCAGTGGGCGCGGATCGGCGCGGTCGTCTTCGTGCTCGCCCTCCTCGGCTGGACGACCGCCGCCCGGGTGGTGCGTTCCTCGGTGATCACCGCGAAGGAGCAGGACTACGTCGCGGCGGCCCGGATGCTCGGCGCGGGCAACGGCCGGATCATGTGGCGGCACATCCTGCCGAACTCACTGGCCCCGGCCATCGTCGTGCTGACCATCGCGCTCGGCTCGTTCATCGCGGCCGAGGCGACGCTCTCGTTCCTCGGCATCGGGCTGAAGGCGCCGACCATCTCGTGGGGCCAGGACATCGACACCGGCCGGATCCACATGCGCGAGGCGGCCACACCGCTGATCGTCCCGTCCGCATTCCTCGCGCTGACCGTGCTGGCGTTCATCATGCTCGGCGACGCGATCCGTGACGCCTTCGACCCGAAGCTGCGGTGAGAAACTCATGACCGTTCAACCCACGCCTGCCTCCGCCACTCCCGAAGGCGGCCACCTGCTGGAGTTGCGGGACCTGCACATCGAGTTCCGCACCAACGAGGGTGTGGCCCAGGTGATCAACGGCGTGTCGTACCACCTCGACGCCGGCGAGACGCTGGCCGTGCTCGGTGAGTCGGGCTCCGGCAAGTCGGTCACCGCTCAGGCGATCATGGGCATCCTGGACACGCCGCCCGCGTTCATCCGTTCCGGCCAGATCCTCTACCAGGGTCAGGACCTGCTCACCCGCTCCGAGGAGCAGCGCCGGCAGGTCCGCGGCACGGAGATCGCGATGATCTTCCAGGACGCGCTCTCCGCGCTGAACCCGGTCTTCCCGGTCGGTTGGCAGATCGGCGAGACGCTGCGCCAGCGCGCCGGCATGTCCCGGGCCGACGCCCGACGCCGCGCCATCGAGCTGATGGACCTGGTCAAGATCCCGGGTGCCGCAAAGCGGATCGGTGACTACCCGCACCAGTTCTCCGGCGGTATGCGGCAGCGCGTCATGATCGCCATGGCGCTGGCGCTGGACCCGAAGGTGCTGATCGCCGACGAGCCCACCACGGCACTCGACGTCACCGTGCAGGCCCAGATCATGGACCTGCTGGCCGACCTGCGCCGGGAACTCAACATGGCGATGATCCTGATCACCCACGACCTGGGTGTGGTCGCCGGTGTCGCAGACCGGATCGCGGTCATGTACGCCGGCCGGATCGTCGAGCACGCCGACGTCCGCTCGCTCTACAAGGCGCCGGCTCACCCGTACACCAAGGGGTTGTTGGAGTCGATCCCGCGGTTGGACGTCCGCGGCCAGGAACTGTCGACGATCAAGGGGTTGCCGCCGAACCTGATGCGTATCCCGTCCGGCTGCCCGTTCCACCCCCGGTGCCCGTACGTCCAGCAGGTCTGCGTGGACGTCGTGCCGCACGACCTGGTCCTCGGCGACGGCCGGACCAGCGCTTGCCACTTCGCGCAGGAGGTCCGTGATGACAGCGTCGCCCGCTAACTCCACCAAGGTCCGCGGCGAGACCATCCTCTCCGTCGACAACCTGGTGAAGCACTTCCCGATCACTCAGGGCGTGCTGTTCCAGCGGCAGATCGGCGCGGTCAAGGCCGTCGACGGGGTGAGCTTCGAGCTGCGTCGGGGCGAGACGCTGGGCGTGGTCGGCGAGTCCGGCTGCGGCAAGTCCACCCTCGCCCGGCTGCTGATGCGGCTGGAGACGCCCACCTCCGGGCAGGCCACGCTGGAGGGCAGGGACCTGTTCAAGGCGTCCGGCGGCGAGCTGCGCCGGCTGCGTCGCAACATGCAGATGGTGATGCAGGACCCGTACACCTCGCTGAACCCGCGGATGACCGTCGGCGACATCATCGGCGAGCCGTTCGAGATCCACCCGGATGCCGCGCCGAAGGGCAGCAAGCAGAAGCGGGTCCAGGAGCTGCTCGACCTGGTCGGGCTCAACCCGGAGCACATCAACCGGTACCCGCACCAGTTCTCCGGCGGTCAGCGTCAGCGCATCGGCATCGCCCGCGCCCTGGCGCTGAAGCCCGAGGTGATCGTCTGCGACGAGCCGGTGTCGGCGCTGGACGTCTCCATCCAGGCCCAGGTGATCAACCTGCTGAAGCAGTTGCAGGACGAGCTCGGGCTGTCGTACATCTTCATCGCCCACGACCTGTCCGTGGTGCGGCACATCGCCGACCGGGTCGCGGTGATGTACCTCGGCCGGATCGTCGAGATCGGCACCGATGACGAGATCTACGAGCGGGCCACCCACCCGTACACCCAGGCTCTGCTCTCCGCGGTGCCGGTGCCGGACCCGGAGGCCCGCGAGCAGCGCAACATGATCCGGCTGGTCGGCGACGTGCCCAGCCCGGCCGACCCGCCGAGTGGTTGCCACTTCCGGACCCGCTGCTGGAAGGCCCAGGACATCTGCGCCGTCGAAGACCCGGCAACGGTCCCCCGCGCAGCGGACCCACACCCGTCCGCCTGCCACTTCGCCGAGCTCCGCCCCGCAACCCCGTAACCCCGCCCTGCCCCCACCGGGCGCACCCCGCCGCCCCCGTTGATCATGAGGTCATTGTCCCGACACGCCGAACGGCCGGGCAATAACCTCATGATCAACGGGGTGGGCAGGGCGGGCGGTGCGGTTAGTGGAAGAAGTGGCGCGTTCCGGTTAGGTACATCGTTACGTTGGCCTTCTTGGCCGCTTCGATTACCTCTTCGTCGCGGATCGAGCCTCCCGGCTGCACGATGGCGCGGACGCCCGCGTCGATGAGGATCTGCGGACCGTCGGCGAACGGGAAGAACGCGTCCGAAGCGGCGACCGAGCCGCGGGCCCGGTCGGCACCCGCGCGGCTGACCGCGAGTTGCGCCGAGTCGACCCGGTTGACCTGACCCATGCCGACGCCGACGGTTGCGCCGTCCTTGGCGAGCAGGATCGCGTTGCTCTTCACCGCGCGGACCGCTCGCCAGGCGAACGCGAGGTCCCGCAGCAGCTCCTCGTCGGCGGCCTCGCCGGTCGCCAACTGCCAGTTGGCCGGGTCGTCACCGGGCGCGTCCACCCGGTCGGCGACCTGGGTCAGCACGCCACCGGTCACCGGCCGCCACTCGACCTTCGCCGGGCTCCAGGCCGGCGCGCGCAGCAGCCGGATGTTCTTCTTGCCCTGCAGCACCTCGACCGCACCCTCGTCGAAGCCGGGGGCGACCACCACCTCGGTGAAGATGTCGGCGACCTGCCGGGCCAGCTCGACCGAGACCGGCCGGTTGACCGCGATCACGCCCCCGTACGCCGACACCGGGTCGCAGGCGTGCGCCTTGCGGTGCGCCTCGGCCACGTCCGCGCCCACCGCGATGCCGCACGGGTTGGCGTGCTTGATGATCGCCACGGCGGGCTGGTCGGCGAAGTCGTTCGCGGCCCGCCAGGCGGCGTCCGCGTCGACGTAGTTGTTGTACGACATCTCCTTGCCGTGCAGCTGCTCGGCCTGGGCCAGCCCCGCCGGGGCGTCCGGGTCGGTGTAGAGCGCAGCCGGCTGGTGCGGGTTCTCCCCGTAGCGCAGCACTGTCGACTTACGCAGCGCCGACCCGGTGAACGCCGGCCACGAGTCGTCGGCTGGGGCCAGCTCCTGGGCGCACCACTGGGCAACCGCCACGTCGTACTCGGCGATGTCGGCGAACGCCCGTGCCGCCAGGGCGCGACGCTGGGCCAGGGTGAAGCCACCCTCGTCGAGCGCGCCGATCAGCGCCGGGTAGCCGGTCGGATCGGTGAGCACGGCGACCGAGGCGTGGTTCTTGGCGGCGGCCCGCACCATGGCCGGGCCGCCGATGTCGATCTGCTCCACGCACTCCTCGACACCGGCGCCGGAGGCGACGGTCGCCTGGAAGGGGTAGAGGTTGGAGACCAACAGGTCGAACGCCGCCACCCCCAACTCGTCGAGCTGCGCGACGTGCGTGTCCTTGCGCAGGTCGGCGAGGAGACCCGCGTGCACCTTCGGGTGCAGGGTCTTCACCCGGCCGTCGAGCACCTCGGGGAACCCGGTCACCGTCTCGACCGGCGTCACCGGCACACCGGCGGCGGCGATGGTGCCCGCCGTGCTGCCGGTGGACACGATCTCCACGCCGGCGGCGTGCAGGGCCTGAGCCAGTTCGACCAGCCCGGTCTTGTCGTAGACGCTGACCAGCGCCCGCCTGATCGGGCGGCGCCCGTCCTGAGTGGGACTCACGGAACCGTGACCTTCCTTCCGGTGATGGTCCAGCCTTCGCGGACCAGGCGACCGACCTGCTCGACGAGCTGGCGCCGCTCGGCTTCCTTGATGCGCTCGGTGAGCGTGTCCACGTCGTCGTCGTCGAGCACCGGCACCGCGACCTGCGCGACGATCGGCCCGGTGTCCATGCCGGCGTCGACGAAGAAGAGGGTGGCCCCGGTGAGCTTCACGCCGTAGGCGAGGGCGTCACGCGGGCCGTGGATGCCGGGGAACGCCGGCAGCAGAGTGTTGTGGGTGTTCAGGTAGCGGTCGCCGAAAGCGGCGAGGAACTGCGGGCCGACCAGCTTGAGGAAACCGGCGGAGATGACCAGGTCGGGTTGGTGCTTCGCGACGTGCGCGGTGAGCGCGGCGTCCCAGTCCTCCCGGGTGTCGTGGTCGCGGACCCGCTCGACGAAGGTCGGCACCCCGGCCGCTTCGGCCCGGTCCAGGCCCGCGATGCCGTCGCGGTCCGCGCCGACCGCGACGACCTGCGCGCCGTACGCGGGGTCGACGGTGGCATCCAGCAGCGACTGAAGGTTGCTTCCGGAGCCGGATATGAGGACGACGATGCGGGCGACAGACGCGGGCTCGGTCACCGGGCCACCCTATCGGGCAGGTCAGGACGTCCTTCGGCTGGGCGGTGCGCCGATCTTGGAAGCGCTGACGAGCATCGACCCGGTACGCTGCCGCTCGCTCGGGCCGAACGCCGCGCCGACCCGCGCCCCGTCACTGACCCGGCAGGCCAGCCGGGTCGCTGAAATGAGGAACACCCATGCCGCCCGGTCCCACTCCCAACGACAGCCGTCGATCGACGGCAATATGACGATGTCGTCGTGTCGCTGTGCTGTGCATTCGGAGGCCTGGCAGCGATCATGGTTGGAAACAACAGCAGCAACTGACGGAACCAGTTCAAGGAGCTTCTCGAATGCAACCCGGTAACCCCGGCCAGGACCCGTACGGCCAGCAGCCGAACCAGGACCCGACCGCTCCCCAGCCGCCGTACGGCCAGCCACCCGCCGCCCCGTACGGCCAGCAGCCGGCTCCCCAGTACGGCCAGCCGCCGGCCGCCCCGTACGGCCAGCCGCCGGTCTCCGGTCAGCCGTACGGCCAGCAGCAGCCGTACCAGGACCCGTACGGCCAGCAGCAGCCCCCGTACGGCGGCGGCCCGACGTACCCGAACGCCGGCTACCCGCAGACCCAGGGGCAGAACAACACCCTCGGCCTGGTGGCGCTGATCCTCGGTATCGCGTCGATCCCGCTGGCGTGCTGCCCTCTCCTGGGCATCCCGGTCGGCATTGGCGGCCTGGTGACCGGCTACCTCGCCCGCCAGAAGGTCGCCCAGGGGCAGGCCAGCAACGCCGGGCAGGCCAAGGCCGGCCTCATCTGCGCTGCGGTCGGCGTCGCGCTCGGCATCATCGGAATCATCCTGAGCGTTGCGCTGAACGTCGGCCTGCCGACCCAGCCCTGACGGATCCAGCACGCACTGGGGCGCTCCGGATTCGTCCGGGGCGCCCCGCGATCGTTCTACGGAGCGGGGGCGCGGGTGAGCGCTCGGGTGGCGGCGGCGCCGAGCAGTGCGCCGACCGCGATGACAGCGGTCGCCACCGCCCCGACCTGCCAGCCCACCGGCCCGACCTGCGCCAACCGACCGGCGCCGAGCGGGCCGCCGGACACCGCGGCGGCCACGCCGAGCAGCACGCCGGCCACCGGCCCGGCCAGCGCCGCAGGCGCCAGCAACTCGGCCCAGCGCTGCGGGGCCCGCTCCGGCCCAGCGAGTCGAGCCACCCGGCGTGCGAGCAACCAGCCGGCGACCATCCCGGCCAGCACCGGCACCGCGAGCAGCAGAGCGCCGAAGCCGTCCACCGGGCCACGCGGTAGGCCGGCGAGCAATGGCACGGCCGGCAGCGCGCCAACCGACACCTCACTGGTGCGAACCGCGGTGTCGGTGCCGACCGCGAAGCCCGGCCCGAGTAGGTAGCTGGCTGACCAGACCGCCGCGTTCGGCGCGTACGCGACGCTGACCAGGGTGATGCCGGCCTGCCCGGCAACCCCGGTCCGGTACGCGCCGATCATGTCCGCCGCGTCGCCGCCGCCGGTTGCCACCGCCAGGCCGGCCGCGCCGGCGCCCGCGCCGAGCAGCAGCAGCCCGGCCACCAGACCGGTGCGAATGCCGTCGCGCACCGGGCCCGGCATCCGCGTGACGAGGAGCCGGGTCACGGCGGTGATGCGGGTCGCGCCGACCAGCGCGGCGAGTGTGCCGACCGCTGCGAACGTGGCTGCCGCCCGGAGCACGGACGCATCCGGCCCGTCGGTGCCGACCAGCACGGCCGCGAGCGCGCCGAGCAGCGCGTACGCGATGCCGACCGCGCCCGCGGCGAGCAGCGCCCGGCGCGGTGAGCGGGTGTCGCGGGCGCCGATCGCGCGGCTGACGTGCACACCGGCTCGGGTCAGTCGCCAGAGCGCGAGCACGGTCAGCGCCAACGGGGCGAGCCCGAGTGGGCCGGACTCGGTGTGCAGCGGCACGCCGTGCCCGAGCAGCCAGCCGGCCAACGCGGTGCGCAGGGTGCTGGTCAGGGTGGCGGAGTCCGTGCCGAGCTGGACCAGGCCGAGCACGATGGCGACCGGCAGGTAGGAGGTGAGGGCCGCCCAGCCGGCAGCCACCCCGGCGGCGACGGGCAACGGCGCACGCCCGCGTGGTGACCCACCCGTGCGGGGCGCGGGCACCCGTCGGGCCGGTGCGGCACGGTCGACCGGCCGGTCGTCGGCGCGCACACCGCCGGGACGGCTGGGACGGTCAGGGGTGACGGGGGACATCCGCTCTACTCTGGCACGTCGTGCGGGCGGTGGCAGTCCGTTAACCCGTCCGAAGGGCGGCGAGTTGACCGAACCTGAGTCCGGACCGCCCCGTCCGGTCTAGCCTCGGCCCTGAGGGGGCGCGCTCGCCGCCACCGGGTCGGGTCCGCCGGTCACGGTCCGGGTCGGCACGTCGGCCACGACCACCCGGAGGAAGCTGTGACGACGCCATACCCCCCGCCCCCGCCGCCACCGGCCCAGGGACGGGACCGGACCACGCTCTGGGGCGTGCTGGGCATCGTGCTGGGGCTGATCTGCTGCGGCATCCTCGGCATCATCTTCGGTTACCTGTCCATCCGAGACGCCCGCCGGTACGGGCAGTCACCGTTGCTCGGCTACCTCGCCATCGTCTTCGGCGTGATCAACATCATCGGCGGAGCAATCCTGCGCGCGACCGGCAACTACCCGTTCTGGAACAACGACTGAGCGGGCTGGTCGACCAGGGAGCTGACGCTGGTAGCGCAGAGCGGGGCGGCCGCCGATGCTGGTCTCACCGGTCACGGTGAACCCGGTGCGTGCCAGCACCGCCTGGGACGCCGGGTTGTCGAGGGTGGCCAGCGCGGTGAGACCGGCGAGCCGGTAGTCGTCGGCGGCCAGGTGGCACACCTGCTCGACAGCCGCGGTGGCGACGCCCTTGCCGGCGGCCCGCTCACCGACCCGGTAGCCGAGTTCGGCGAACCCGGCCGCGACATCCACGAGGTTGACCCGGCCGACCAGGTCACCCTGCTCGGTCAGGACGACGTGGAAGTGACACAGGCCCGCCTCCTGCTCGGCCAACAACGCGCGGTGCCGATCGGCGAACCCGGAAAAGTACGCGTCGCCGCGATCCGGCACCGAGCGCGCGAAGTACGCCCGGTTCTCCCGTTCGAACGCCAGCAGAGCGTCCGCATGGTCGGCCCTCAGCCGCTGCACTGTCAGCACGCCGGCAGCCTACGGTTCGTTCGGCGCCCCGGTGGTACGCCGGAGGGGGCCGACCAAGCTGCGGTCGACCCCCTCCGGTGTTGCCTGGCCCGGCTCAGCTGCCGGACATGATCTCCCGCATGAGGCGGGCGGTCTCGGTCGGCGTCTTGCCGACCTTGACGCCGACCGCTTCCAGCGCCGCCTGCTTCGCCTCGGCGGTGCCCGCCGAGCCGGAGATGATCGCGCCGGCGTGACCCATGGTCTTGCCGGGAGGGGCGGTGAAGCCGGCGATGTAGCCGACCACCGGCTTGGTGACGTTGGCCTTGATGAACTCGGCGGCCCGCTCCTCGGCGTCACCGCCGATCTCACCGATCATCACGATGGCGTCGGTCTCCGGGTCGGCCTCGAACGCCGCCAGGGCGTCGATGTGGGTGGTCCCGATGATCGGGTCACCGCCGATGCCGACGCAGGTGGAGAAGCCGATGTCGCGCAGCTCGTACATCATCTGGTAGGTCAGCGTGCCGCTCTTGCTGACCAGGCCGATCCGGCCGGAGCCGGTGATGTCGGCCGGGATGA
Source organism: Micromonospora arborensis (assembly GCF_003205615.1). Classification (GTDB taxonomy): domain Bacteria; phylum Actinomycetota; class Actinomycetes; order Mycobacteriales; family Micromonosporaceae; genus Micromonospora; species Micromonospora arborensis. The sequence continues at coordinate 14,299 of NZ_PYBV01000011.1, forward strand.
TGCCGGCGTTGGAGGCACCCGGCGAGGCGATGCCCGGGCAGTTCGGCCCGATGATCCGGGTCTGCTCGCCCTTTGCCACGTTGTACGCCCAGAACGACGCGGTGTCGTGCACCGGAACGCCCTCGGTGATCACCACGGCCAGCGGAATCGCGGCGTCGATCGCCTCGACCACGGCGGCCTTGGTGAACTGCGGCGGCACGAAGATGACAGTGACGTCCGCCCCGGTCTCGGCCATGGCGTCCGCGACGGACGCGAAGACCGGCAGCTCGGTGCCGTCGAAGTCGACCTTCTGGCCCGCCTTGCGCGGGTTGACGCCGCCCACCACGTTGGTGCCGGCGGCGAGCATCCGCCGGGTGTGCTTGGAGCCCTCGGAACCGGTCATCCCCTGAACGATGACCTTCGAGTCCTTGGTCAGCCAGATAGCCATGTTCAGACCCCCGCAGCTGCCAGCTCGGCGGCCCGCTCGGCCGCACCGTCCATGGTGTCCACCCGCTGCACGAGCGGGTTGTTCGCGCCGTCCAGGATCGCCCGGCCGGCCTCGGCGTTGTTGCCGTCGAGACGGACGACGAGCGGCTTGGTGACCTGCTCGCCGCGCTGCTCCAGCAGGGCCAGCGCCTGGATGATGCCGTTGGCGACCTCGTCGCAGGCGGTGATGCCGCCGAAGACGTTGACGAAGACGCTCTTCACGGCCGGGTCGGAGAGCACGATCTCCAGCCCGTTCGCCATCACCGCGGCGCTCGCGCCGCCACCGATGTCGAGGAAGTTGGCCGGCTTGACGTTGCCGTGCCGCTCACCGGCGTACGCGACCACGTCGAGGGTCGACATGACCAGACCCGCGCCGTTGCCGATGATGCCGACCTCGCCGTCGAGCTTGACGTAGTTGAGGTCCTTGGCCTTGGCGGCCTGCTCCAGCGGGTCCACCGCGGCCTGGTCGACCAGTGCCTCGTGGTCCGGGTGCCGGAACGCCGCGTTCTCGTCCAGGCTGATCTTGGCGTCGAGCAGCAGCATCCGGCCGTCGCCGTTCTTGGCGAGGGGGTTGACCTCGACCAGCGTGGCGTCCTCGGCGACGAACGCCTGCCACAGGCCGACAGCGATCTCGACCACCTGGTCGGCGACCTCGGCCGGGAAGCCGGCAGCGGTCACGATCTCGCGGGCCTTGGCCTCGTCCACGCCCTGCACGGCGTCGATCGGGGCCTTCACGACCTTGTCGGGGGTCTCGGCGGCGACCTGCTCGATGTCCATGCCGCCGGCGACGCTGGCGATGCAGAGGAAGGTGCGGTTCGCCCGGTCGAGCAGGTACGAGAAGTAGTACTCCTCGGCCACGTCCGCGGTCACCGTGATCATGACCTTGTGGACGGTGTGACCCTTGATGTCCATGCCGAGGATGTCGGTGGCCCGAGCCACCGCCTCATCCGGGCCCTCGGCCAGCTTGACGCCGCCGGCCTTACCTCGGCCGCCGACCTTTACCTGCGCCTTGACGACCACACGGCCGCCAAGACGTTCGGCGATCGCGCGGGCCTCTTCCGGGGTAGTGGCGACGCCGCCGGCCAGCACGGGCAAGCCGTGCCGCTCGAACAGGTCCCGCCCCTGGTACTCGTACAGGTCCACGATTGCGCGTCCCGTCCCGTCTCCGCGGCGCGCCGTCGCGCCGCCACCAGCGTTCAGAAAACAGCTTGACGCCTGTCATCAGTTGAAACAGGCCATTGGCCGCAGCCTAGCGAGGTCGGCACCACCGGCAACCGAGCGGGTGCGCGGTGTGCGGTAATGCACAACCGGGCATCGGATGCGGCCGGTTTCCGGCCACGATCCGGGCGGCATCAACCGTCCGGGCGATGTTGCCAGGGTTGCGTAACCCGGCCGTGGGGGCGTCGTTGAGTCAGGTGTCGGAGCGCTGAACAGCGCAATGACGGGAGACGGCCGATGCCCTGTCGGTCGAGGGGTGGCGGCGGGGCATCGTGCATAGAGGGGCCGGACGTGTGAGGGGTGCGTCCGGCCCCTCCCCCGTGCCCAAATCCGGCCGCCGCAGCAGACCGGCGTGCCTCAGGAGACCGGCTGCGCGACGTTCTGTCGAACCCACTCGACAATCGCCTGAGTGGTGGCGCCCGGCGTGAAGATCTTTGCGACGCCCAGTTTCTCCAGCTCGGGAATGTCGCCGTTCGGAATGATGCCGCCACCGAACACCACGATGTCGCGGGCGTCCCGCTCACCGAGCAGTTCCAGCACCCGCCGGAAGAGCGTCATGTGCGCGCCGGAGAGGACGGACAGGCCGACCGCGTCGGCGTCCTCCTGGATGGCGGTCTCCACGATCTGCTCGGGGGTCTGGTGCAGGCCGGTGTAGACGACCTCCATCCCGGCGTCCCGCAGGGCACGCGCGACGACCTTCGCGCCCCGGTCGTGGCCGTCCAGGCCGGGCTTGGCGACGACGACCCGAATACGAGAGCTCATCAGCGCACACCTTTCACCGGCTTCACGGCCTTCACCTGAACGAACGGTAACCCGGCGGACCCAGCCCTGGAAATCCGGGCCGGGAACCCGGTCTCCGTGACGACCACGGCCCCGGGGGACCACCAGGGAAGTCCCGCCAGCACCACCATCCCCTGCTCCCGGCGCTGCCCGCAGTCAAGCCGGACGACTCCGCCGGACCGGTCACGCTCGGCGACGAACGGGCAGCAACGGGGGCACCGTTCAGCGGCGCGATGCATGACAATCATGGACGCAAACGGACAGATCGACACGCCAATTTGGCGGTCTAGCTTGTGGCTGGCCTGGTGGTTGGCTAACGTGTCCACGGTTGTCATCAGGTCCATGGACGGGTGACGACGCGGTCAGCAGACGTTCAGCACAGCTTCACGAACGTCCACCGGCCGCTTCGGAACCCCGACAACGGAGGGTGTGCGTGCGCCAGCGCCTGTCGTCTGAGCCCGATCGATATCGCGGTCGTCGCCGCGTACCCACCCCACCGCGTAGCCGTTACGCCGCTGTCGTCACCACCGCGTTCGTCGGGGCCGGCATCGTCGCACTCGGCGCGAGCGCCCTGCCGGACGCCAAGGACGTCAGCCCGACGGTGCTCGACGAGCTCAAGCAGGCGTCGGTCACCAGCCAGGAAGCGGCGGATCGCGCGGACAACGCCGACCGCGCCTCGCGGGACAGCCGCAGCAAGGACAGCGCCGAGCCCGAGGTGTGGCTGCTGCCGCTGCAGGGCTACGACTTCAACTCCCCCTACGGGGTGCGCTGGGGCAAGCTGCACACCGGCGTGGACCTGGTCGCCGGCGAGGGCACGCCCTATGTGGCGATCCACGACGGCCTGGTCACCAAGGCCGGCTGGTTCGGCGGGTACGGCAACGCCGTGATCGTCCGGCACGCCGACGGCAGCGAGGCCATCTACGGCCACTCCTCCGCGGTGAGCGTCAAGGAAGGCCAGCAGATCAAGGCGGGCGACCAACTCGGCCTGGTGGGCCAGACCGGCCACGCCTACGGCACCCACCTGCACCTGGAGATCCATGTCAAGGGCCAGCCGGTCGACCCGGTGCCCTTCCTCCAGCAGCGCGGAGTGGACATCAAGCTGCAAGTCGAGGCAATTTACAGCGAGGTAGCCGCCTCCTGACGTTGCGTAGCGACCGATGACCGCCTGGATCTGTCGATCCGGGCGGTTTTTCGTTGCGCGGCCCGGCGCGATGTCTGCCAGGTCACAAGCGGGATTGTGACCGGCGACACCCGGTGGCATGATCACTTTTCCGGATGTAGCACCGCACAGCGGGTCATATCCGGGCACGCGGCCCACCGTCCATCGCCCGGCCGTGCGGTCCCCCTACCGGCCCCCGCCCGGCCCGACACCAGTATTTCGAGGTCAAGTGCCCCTCGACTGTGAAGGCCCGCCGTGCAGGAAGACAGCCCCGTCCAGAACGAGAACACCCCCGACACCACCACCCGGATCGAGCAGCCGCAGCGCGCCGTCCGTCGGAACCGCCTCATCGTGCTCACGGCCGCCGCTCTGGTGGCCCTCGGCCTCGGCGGCGTCGCCGTCGCCACCACCGGCACCGACCACCCGGCACCCGCCGCCGTCTCCCTCGACGCGCAGTCCCGGGCCGAGGCCGCCAGCCGGGCGGACCGCTCCGCTCGCGAGTCGAGCACGCTGGCCAGCCCGACGGCGGGCCCGTCAACGGCGAGCCCGTCAGCGGCAAGCGCCAGCCCGACGAAGACGGCCACCGCGAAGGCCAAGCCCAAGCCGAAGAAGGCCACCAAGCCGACGCCCGCCTGGGTCGACCCGATGCCGGGTGCGGCCGTCACCTCCTGCTTCGGGCAGCGCTGGGGCACCCTGCACGCCGGTATCGACCTGGCGTTGCCCTCCGGTACGCCGATCCGCGCCGCGGCCGCCGGCACCGTGACCCAGGCCGGTGACGCCTCCGACGGGTACGGCAACTCCGTCTTCATCGACCACGGCAACGGGTACCTGACCCACTACGCCCACCAGAGCCGCATCGCGGTCACGGTCGGCCAGGCGGTCAAAGCCGGCCAGGTCATCGGCTACGAGGGCGCCACCGGCGATGCCACCGGCCCACACCTGCACTTCGAGGTGCACCAGGGCATGTGGAACCAGATCGACCCCGCCCCGTTCATGCGGGCGCGCGGAGTCGACCTGGGCTGCTGAGGCGTCATCCCTGCGCGGTCCGGAACAACATCAAGGAAAGAGTGGCCTCAGTGGTGCCGGAGGCCACTCTTTCCTTGCAACAGTGCGATCTTGCGGGCGGGCGGGTCAGAGCTTGTCGACCGGGGCGTGCCGCAGCACCAGCCACATGGTCTGGTCGCCGAAGTCGATCTGCGCACGGGCACCCGGGCCGTGCCCCTCGACGGCGAGCACCCGCCCCAGCCCGTACCGCTGGTGATTGACCCGGTCGCCGGCCGACACCTTCGGCCCCTGTGGCAACTCGCTGGCCGTGGTCAGCCGGCTGGCGTCCACGCCGAGCCGCTGGGCCAGCTGGGCCGCCTTCGGCGTGCCACCGGTGAAGGTGCCCCGCCCGCCGGGCGCGCGGTCCGCACGACCGCCGACGCCGCCGCCCCCGCCGGCCCACGAGGTGTACGACCCTTCGGTGCGCTCCCAGTGCACCAGCTCCGACGGCAGCTCCTCGAGGAACCGCGACGGCGGGTTGTAGGACGGCTGCCCCCAGGCTGAGCGGGTCACCGCCCGGGAGAGGTAGAGCCGCTGCCGGGCACGGGTGATGCCGACGTACGCCAGTCGACGCTCCTCCTCCAACTCGCGGGTGTCGCCCAGCGAGCGCAGGTGCGGGAAGACGCCGTCCTCCAGCCCGGTCAGGAAGACGACCGGGAATTCCAGGCCCTTGGCGGTGTGCAACGTCATCAGGGTGACCACACCCTGATGGTCAGGGTCGTCGGAGGGGATCTGGTCCGCGTCGGCGACAAGCGCCACCTGCTCCAGGAAGCCGGCCAGGGTGGCCCGCTCCCCCTCCTCGCCCAGCGCCTCGATCCGCTCGGTGTACTCCCGGGCGACGCTGACCAGCTCCTGGAGGTTGTCCACCCGGCCGGCGTCCTGCGGGTCCAGGCTCTCCTCCAGCTCGGTGAGGTAACCCGAGCGGGTCAGCAGCGCCTCCAGCACCTCCTCCGGCGTGCCGGTCTCGGCCAGCTCCCGGGCGCCGTCGAGCAGTGCCACGAAGTCGGCGATGCCGTTGGCCGCCCGGCTGGAGATGCCCGGCGCCTCCCGGGCCCGGCGCAGCGCCGCGCCGAACGAGATCCGGTCCCGACTGGAGAGCGCCTCGACACACGCCTCGGCGCGGTCGCCGATGCCACGGCGGGGGGTGTTGAGGACCCGCCGCAAGCTGACCGTGTCGTCGTCGTTGACCACCGAACGCAGGTACGCCAGAGCGTCGCGTACTTCCTTGCGCTCGTAGAAGCGCACCCCGCCGACCACCTTGTAGGGCAGGCCGACGCGGATGAACACCTCTTCGAAGACGCGCGACTGGGCGTTGGTGCGATAGAAGACCGCGACGTCGCCGGGACGGGTCTCGTCGGCGTCGACCAGCCGGTCGATCTCCCGGGCCACCCAGTCGGCCTCGGCGTGCTCGGTGTCGGCCACGTACCCGACGATCCGCTCGCCGGTGCCGGCCTCGCTCCACAGCCGCTTGGGCTTGCGGGAGGTGTTCCGGTCGATGACCGCGTTGGCCGCGTTGAGGATGGTCTGCGTGGAGCGGTAATTCTGCTCCAGCAGAATCGTCCGCGCGTCGGTGAAGTCCCGTTCGAATTCCAGGATGTTGCGGATCGTCGCACCGCGGAACGCGTAGATCGACTGGTCGGCGTCACCGACCACGCACAGCTCGGCCGGGTCCAGACCGTCGGTGCCGGAGACCAGCTCCTTGATCAGCGTGTACTGCGCGTGGTTGGTGTCCTGGTACTCGTCCACCAGAACGTGCCGGAACCGCCGACGGTAGCTCTCCGCGACGTGCGGGTGGGACTGGAGCAGGTGCACCGTGGTCATGATCAGGTCGTCGAAGTCCAGTGCGTGCGCCTCACGCAGCCGGCGCTGGTAGAGCGTGTACGCCTCGGCCAACGCGCGCTCGTTGGGCCCGGTGGCCCGCGCCGCGAACTGCTCCGGGTCGACCAGCTCGTTCTTCAGGTTGGAGACCTGAGCGGCCAGCCCGCGCGCCGGGTAGCGCTTCGGGTCGAGATCGAGCTCGCGGGTGACCAACTGCATCAGCCGGCGGGAGTCGTCCGCGTCGTAGATCGAGAACGTCGACTTGAGGCCGGCGTGCTCGTGCTCGGCGCGCAGAATCCGCACGCACGCGGAGTGGAACGTCGACACCCACATCAGGCGTGCCCGGGGCCCCACCAGGGCGGCGACACGCTCTTTCATCTCGCCGGCGGCCTTGTTGGTGAAGGTGATCGCGATGATCTCCCCGGGATGGACGTCCCGTGCGGCGAGCAGGTAGGCGATCCGGTGTGTGAGCACCCGGGTCTTGCCGGACCCGGCGCCCGCCACGATCAACAACGGCGAGCCGGCGTGGCTGACGGCGTCGCGCTGTGGCCCGTTCAGCCCAGCGAGCAACTGCTGCGGATCGAGGCGCGCGGCGGCCGGCCCAGGTCGGTGCGGGCGGGCCGGCGCGGACTCCGGCGCAGGCGGGGACACGGGAATGTCGAAGAGAGGATGCATCGCCCGACAAGTCTATGCCGCCGGCCAGACACTTCCCGCTCCGCTGCGCCGGTGTGGGGAAGGCCTTGCGCACCCGATGCCGACGTGGGCATACTCGACGGCGTGATCGCTGCGCGCTACTACTTTTACTATGGCACCGGGAGTCCGGCTGCCGTAGGTCGCGCCTGATCGATTCAGACCTGCTAAAGCCCCGGGCTCCTGGAGTCCGGGGCTTTTTCCGTCCCGGGTTTCGGGCACCGGGCACCACAGTGCGAGGGGTACCCGATGATGACAGACGTGATGGAGCAGAGCGGCGGCCCGATCCGACCCAAGGCTGAGCAGCCCGCGGCCAACGGGAGCGAGCCGGCGGTGTCCACGCCGCCGACGGTCCAGAACGTTGGGCCGGCCGAGCTACCGACCGGCACCGACGAGCCGGCCGCGTCGGCGCGAATCCTGGAGATCAGGGAACGGATCAACGAGATCGACAATGCGCTGATCGCGCTCTGGCAGGAGCGGGCCGCGTTGTCCCAGGAGGTCGGGGCGACCCGGATGGCATCCGGCGGTACACGTCTCGTGCTCTCCCGTGAGCGGGAGGTTCTGGAGCGGTTCCGGGTCGCGCTCGGCGCCGACGGCACCCAGTTGGCCCTGCTGCTGCTCCGCGCCGGCCGCGGCCCGCTGTGACGCGCGTGGCTCGCGGCGCCCCGCACGGCGGCTGAAGCCACGTGGGCCAGCCGCGCGCCCCGCTGTACGCCGCGACGGCGGGCCGCTGAGCCCCGGTGCGGCATCGAGGTGCCGGATGGCCGTTCGGCACGGGAGCGGCCCGCTCCAGGTCCTGGACAGACGAAACCGCCTGCCGTCGTCGTGGTGACGGCGGCAGGCGGTTCGGTTGACTCACGCCTCGGAAGTGGCGACGATCTCGCGCCGCTCCGCGAAGTGGCAGGCGCTCGGGTGGTCCGAGCCCTGCCGGATCTCCAGCAACGGGACCTGCTCGGCGCAGACGTCCTGCGCCTTCCAGCAGCGGGTCCGGAACCGGCAGCCCGAGGGCGGGCTGATCGGCGACGGCACGTCACCCGTAAGCCGGATGATCGTCTTGTTGTGCCGCTGCGTCGGGTCCGGCACCGGCACCGCGGAGAGCAGAGCCTGGGTGTACGGGTGGGTCGGCCGCTCGTAGATCTCGTCCTCGGTGCCGATCTCGACGACCTTGCCGAGGTACATCACCGCGACCCGGTCCGACAGGTGGCGGACCACCGACAGGTCGTGCGCGATGAAGACGTACGAGAGTCCGAACTCGCCCTGCAACTTCTCCAGCAGGTTCATCACCTGGGCCTGGATGGAGACGTCCAGCGCCGACACCGGCTCGTCGCAGACGATGACCTCCGGCCGCAGCGCGAGCGCGCGGGCGATGCCGATGCGCTGACGCTGACCGCCGGAGAACTGGTGCGGGTACCGGTTGATGTGCTCCGGGTTGAGCCCGACCAGGTCGAGCAGCTCCCTGACCTTGGCCCGACGGCTGCCCTTCGGGGCCACCTCCGGGTGGATCTCGAACGGCTCACCAAGCAGGTCGCCGACGGTCATCCGCGGGTTCAGCGAGGTGTACGGGTCCTGCATGACCAGTTGGATCTGCCGGCGGAGGCGCCGCAGCGCCCCGCCGGACAGCTTCGAGGTGTCCTGGCCCTTGTAGACCACGCTGCCGGAGGTCGGCTTCTCCAGGTTCATCAGCACCCGGGCGAGGGTCGACTTGCCGCAGCCGGACTCGCCGACCACGCCGAGCGTCTCACCGGCGCGCAGGCCGAACGAGACCCCGTCGACCGCCTTGACCTGACCGACGGTCTTCTTGAACACCACACCCTGGGTGACGGGGTAGTGCTTGACCAGGTCACGGACCTCGAGGATGTTCTCAGTCACGGTTCACCAGCTCCTCGGCGAAGTGGCAGGCGCTGGCCCGGCCGCTGCCCACCTGCAGCAGCGGCGGGACCTTCTCACGGCACACCGGCTGAGCCATGGGGCAACGCGGGTTGAACGGGCAGCCCGGCGGGATGTTCATCAGGTTCGGCGGGAGGCCCTTGATCGTCCGGAGCTGCTGCCCCTTCTCGTCCATCCGCGGGATCGAGTCGATCAAGCCGATCGTGTACGGGTGCGCCGGCTTGGCGTACAGGTCGTAGACGTCGGCTTCTTCGACGATCCGGCCCGCGTACATGACCGCGATCCGGTCCGCGACGTCGGCGACCACGCCGAGGTCGTGGGTGATCAGGATCATGCCCATCTGCCGCTCACGCTGAAGCTCGGCCAGCAGGTCCATGATCTGGGCCTGCACGGTCACGTCGAGCGCGGTGGTCGGCTCGTCCGCGATCAGCACCTCCGGGTCGAGCGCCAGCGACATCGCGATCATCGCGCGCTGCCGCATACCGCCGGAGAACTGGTGCGGGTAGTTGTTGAACCGGCCCTTGGCGTTCGGGATCTTGACCTGGTCGAGCATGTCGATCGCGCGCTTCTTGGCCTCCGCGCGACCCATGCCCCGCCGGATCCGGAACTGCTCGGCGATCTGGAACCCGACGGTGAAGACCGGGTTCAGCGCGGAGAGCGCGTCCTGGAAGATCATCGCGATGCCCTCGCCGCGAATGCGGCGGCGCTCCTCGCTGGACATGCCGAGCATGTCCTTGCCGTGGAAGCGGACCTGCCCACCGGTGACGAACCCGGGCGGCGTGTCGAGGATGCCCATGATGGTCTGCGCCGTGACGCTCTTACCGGAGCCGGACTCGCCGAGCACGGCGAGGGTCTCCCCCGCGTCGACGTGGTACGTGACCCCGTTGATGACCTTTGCGACGCCGTCCCGGGTGCGGAACTCCACCCGCAGGTCGTCGACCTCGAGCAGCCGACCGGAGGGACGTCCGGACCCGCCGGATCCCGGCGCGGACTGCTCAGACACGAGAATGTCGGACACTGGATATCCCCTAGCGGAGTTTCGGATCGAGGGCCTCGCGGACCGCCTCACCGAGCATCACGAAGCTCAGCACTGCGGTGACGAGGAACGCGGCGGGGAAGAAGACCAGCCCTGGCGCGACCCGGATGAAATCCTTACCGCCGCTGATCATGATGCCCCAGGACACCACCGGCGACTTCAGGCCGACGCCCAGGAACGACAGGGTGGCCTCGGCGCCGATGAACGAGCCGACCATGATCGTGCCGTAGACCAGCAGCGGGGCCAGGCAGTTCGGCAGCAGGTGCTTCAGGATGATCCGGCCGGTGCCGGCGCCCAGGGCGCGGGCCGCGACGATGTAGTCGGCTTCCTTGGTGGCGAGCACCGAGGAGCGCATCAGCCGCATGACGACCGGCCAGCTCAGCACGATCAGCGAGACGGTCACCAGGCTCATGATCTGGGCCTTGCTGTTGCCGGAGCCCGAACCGTTGAACGTGGTCAGGATGACGATCGCGCCGAGCACGAAGGGCAGACCGAAGAAGACGTCGGCGATCCGGCTCAGCAGACCGTCCACCCAGCCACCGCGGTAGCCGGCGATGATGCCCATGGCTCCGCCGACGAGCAGCGTGCCGAGCACGGAGAGCACGGCGACGATGATGGAGGCGCGCGCACCGTAGATGGTCCGGGCATACACATCGCGGCCCTGCACGTCGTAGCCGAACCAGCCATCGGCGGACGGCTTCTGGAGGCTGCGGGACAGCGATCCGTTGACGGCGTCGCCGGGTGCGAACAGCGACGGGACGGCCGCCATCAGAAGGAAGATCACGATCAGGGTGACCGAAATCCAGAACAGCGGCTTGCGCCGCAGGTCCCGCCAGGCGTCACCGAGCAGGCCACGCGGCTTGTCGTTGCTCTGCGGCTGCCCCGCGGTGGCGGGGGCGGCGGATTCGGTCGGCTGGGCGCCAGGGGTGCTGACGATCGATGCGGTACTCGGGTCACTCATAACGAATCCTCGGGTCCAAGGCGGCGTAGAGCAGGTCGACCAGCAGGTTCATCACGAGATAGACCAGCACTAGGATGACCACGATGCCCACCACGGTGGCGCTTTCCTTGGTCACGATCGCGCGATACACCGATCGGCCGATACCGTTGATTTGGAAGATCCCCTCGGTGACGATCGCGCCGCCCATCAGGGCGCCGAGGTCGGTGCCGAGCAGGGTCACCACCGGGATGAGCGAGTTGCGCAGCAGGTGAACCCCCACCACCCGGCGCATCGGCAGGCCCTTGGCGATGGCCGTACGCACGTAGTCCGCGCGACGGTTCTCCGCGATGCTCGTACGTGCCACCCGGGCGATGTACGCGACTGACGCACTACCGAGCACGAAGCCCGGCACGATCAGTTCGGACCACCGCATCTCGGAGGAGACGGTCGGCTTGACGATGTGCCACTGCACGCCCAGCAGCCACTGGAGCACGAAGCCGACCACGAAGACCGGCAGCGCGATCAGGAAGAGGGTGGAGACCAGGACCAGGTTGTCCAGGAATCCGTTGCGCCGCAGACCGGTCAGCACGCCGGCGCCGAGGCCGACGACGGCCTCGATGGCGAGCGCCACCAGGGCCAGCTTCAGCGTGTTGGGGTACGCGGTCGCGATGATGTCGCTGATCTCTTGCTGCGAGAAGGTCTGACCGAAATCACCCTGGAGCAGGTTCTTCATGTAGTTGGCGTACTGCACGAAGACGTTCTGGTCGAGGTGGTACTTGTCGGTCATGAAGGCGATGTACTGGTCCGGGCAGCGACGCTCGCCGCACTTTCCTGCAAACGGGTCGCCGGGGACAGCCCAGACGAGCCAGTAAATCAGGAACGTCGTACCGATGAAGACCGGCACGAGTTGCAGCAGCCGTCTCAACAGATAACGGCCCATGGGGTGGTCCTCCAGACAGGGGGCGCGTCGGGCGGCCGACACGGTGGTGACAACGTGCGAGTGGGGTGTTGTGACACCCTCTCGCGGAACGGCCCCGGGTCGGGCTCACCGGATGTGGCGAGCCCGACCCGGGGTCAGACCGTTCGGATCAGAGCACGACCGAGGTGATGTCGAGCTCACCGACGTTGTTCAGCTCGAGCTTCTTGATCTTCTCCGAGTGGCCGGACTGCTGACCGTAGAAGTAGATCGGGATGCTCGGGACGTCCTGGTCGACCTTCTCGACGGCCTTGGCGAACGCCTCGTGCGAGGCCTCCAGGCTCGGCGCGGAGCTGGCCTGCTTCGCCAGGGCGTCGACCTCCTTGTTGCTGTACAGGCCGTCGTTCGAGGAGCCACCCGTGACGTAGAGCGGGTTGATCCAGTTCTCGACGTCCGGGTAGTCCTGCTGCCAGGCAGCGCGGTACGGGCCCTTCATCGCGTGGGCGTTCACGTTCTGGCGGAAGACCGCGAAGGTCGGCACACCCTCGGCGCGAGCGTTGATGCCGAGGTTGGTCTTGATCTGCTGCGCAACGGCGTCCATCCAGTCACCGTGGCTGGAGTCGGCGTTGTAGTAGAAGACCATCTCACCGGTGAAGCCGCCGGCCTCGGCCAGCAGCTGCTTGGCCGTGGTCGGGTCGAACTTGCAGGCGGTGCAGTTGCCCGGCTTGGCGCCCGGGGTCAGCGGGTTCGCCCAGCTGTCGGCCGGCTTGCGGGTGCCGAAGAAGATCTTGTCCGAGATCTCCTGCCGGTTGATCGCCAGCGACACGGCACGACGCAGCTTCGGGTCCTTGAAACGCTGGTCGTAGAACGGGAACGCGATCAGCGCGGTCGACGGCGTGACGGTCGAGATGCCCCGCTCACCGAGGTCGGTCTTCCACTTGTCACCGGCGAGCGCCGAGGTGGGCAGCGACTCCAGGAAGTCCAGGTTGTTGGAGAGCACGTCGGCGTAGGCAGCCGTCTCGTCCTGGTACAGCTTGACGTCGACGTCCTTGATCTTCATCTTGTCGCGCAGGTTGTAGTCGTCGAAGCGCGTCAGCTTGATGAGGACGTTGTCGCTCCACGACACGAACTTCACCGGGCCGTTGCCGATCGGCTTCTTGCCGAACTCCTCGGGCTTCATGGTGAAGAAGGCGTCCGGCAGCGGCATGAAGGCGCTGTAGCCGAGCTTGGTCGGGAAGACCGCGGTCGGCGCTCCCAGGGTGACCTCGAAGGTCTGGTCGTCGACGACCTTCAGGCCGGACAGCTTCTCAGCCGTCGGCGCCGGGGCCTTCTTCGGACCCTCCGCGCCGTCCGGGTCAGACGTGTAGGTCTGCTCGAAGCCCTGGATGTCGGCGAAGAAGGAGCCGTTCTGCGCGCCGTTCGGCGAGTAGGCGGCCCAGTTCCAGGCGTCGACGAAGTTCTTCGCCTTCACCTCGGTACCGTCGTGGAACTTGGTACCCTTCTTGATCTTGATGGTGAAGACCTTGGAGTCCGTCGTGGTGATGGACTCGGCCAGCGCGTTGCGCGGGGCCCCACCGTCGTTCGGGTACTCGACCAGGCCGGTCCACAGCCAGTCGACGATCTTGCCACCGCCGGTCTCCGTGGTGTTCGACGGAACCAGCGGGTTCTCCGGCTGGACACCGTGGACGACGATCGCGCCGTCACCGCTGGCGGCAGTATCGTCGCCGCCACCGCTCGAGCAACCGCTCGCGACAAGCGCGACAGCCGCGCTGAGCGCGATCGCGCTCGTCGCCCGCTTCGAGACTCTCATTCCGAGGGGCCTCCTCTTTCTAACCAGGTTCCGTCGTGGGTTTCACGCACGTTTGGGGGTGACACCGCCCGACCACCCCGGGGCGCGGGTCGCCGGGACCACAGGGAAGTTGGGGACACCCCTGATGTTCCGATCCGCCGGGCTCCCCCGCCAACGAGGCACGACACGACGCAGAAGGCACGGCCACGAACCGTCGCAAATCGACGAGGACATGGTCATGGGCCGTACGGAGTGCCACACACCGATGGTGAGGTGCTGCCACTGTGACACCCACTGGCCGCTTCCGTGAAGGTGCCGTTATCAAGCCGTTAGTTGCCCGCCACGTTGCCGATACTTGAAAAATGATCATAAAACGGCTGGTGCGGGTCGCTCTGACCAGGAAATACCCGGGATCGCCCGAGCACCCGGCCACGCCCGGCCTCAAGCCCGGCGCGCCGCCCGGGGTTCATTTCTGCCCGTTAGGACGTCCGTCACCGTTCGCGTTTCCGCCCATCCGGACGAGGTCGACTACGGCTCTACGGGTACGATCGCCGGCCGGGTGGCCGAGGGCGCAAAGATCATTTATCTGATCCCCCAGCCAGCGCCGCGCAACGTCACACGAGCCGGCGATCCGCCGCCCAGCGGGAAAGCTCGTAGCGGTTCGACATCTGAAGCTTGCGCAACACGTTCGACACGTGCGTCTCCACCGTCTTGATGGAGATGAACAGCTCCTTCGCGATCTCCTTGTACGCGTACCCCCGGGCCAGCAGCCGAAGCACCTCCCGCTCACGGTTGGTGAGCTGGTCCAGCTCGGGGTCGGCCACCGGGGCGTCCGGTCGGGCCGCGAAGGCGTCCAACACGAACCCGGCCAGCCGTGGGCTGAACACCGCGTCCCCGTCCGCCACCCGGCGGATCGCCGCGGCAAGCTCGTCCGGGGAAATGGTCTTGGTGACGTAACCACGAGCACCGGCACGGATCAACCCGATAACGTCCTCCGCCGCGTCGGAGACGCTCAGCGCCAGGAACTTGACCTGCGGGTGGGTACGCCGCATCGCCTCCAGCACCGCGCGTCCGCCGCCGTCGGGCATGTGCACGTCGAGCAGCACCACGTCCGGTCCGACAGCGGCGATCCGGGTGACCGCCTCGGCCACGGTGCTCGCCTCGCCCACCACCTCGACGTGGGCGCCCAACTCCGCGCGCACCCCGGCCCGGAACATGGCGTGATCGTCCACCAGGAACACCCGCAGCCGCTCGGGGCGGGCATCCGCCGGGTCGAGGTGCTCGGTCGACTGCTCGGCCATGGTCATCTGTTCCTCTCCGCTGCGGACGAGTCCCGGGAGATCGGCAGGATCAACCGGACCTCGGTCCCCTCCCCCGGGCCGGACCGGATTTCGGCCCGTCCGCCGTGCCGCTTCATCCGCC
This sequence comes from Micromonospora arborensis, assembly GCF_003205615.1. GTDB lineage: Bacteria > Actinomycetota > Actinomycetes > Mycobacteriales > Micromonosporaceae > Micromonospora > Micromonospora arborensis. Next base: position 29,463 of record NZ_PYBV01000011.1, read on the forward strand.
CGATGATCGAGCCGCGTACGCCGTGCCGGTGGTCCTCCACGGTATCCGGATCGAAGCCCTTCCCCCGGTCCCGGACGAAGACGCTGACCTGATCGGGCTCCACCTCGGCATAGAGCGACACGGTCAGCACGCCGGCGTGCCGGGCCGCGTTCACCAGTGCCTCCCGCGCGGCCGCGACCAACGCCCCGACCTTCTCGTCGGTCTCCCGGTCCCCCACCACCACCGTCTCCACGGTGATGGCGTAGGTGTCCTCGACCTCGGCGGCGGCCTGCTCCAGCGCGGCGGCGAAACGTTCGCTCGGCGACGCGGTGGGCTTGTAGAGCCAGTTACGCAGGGACCGTTCCTGCCCTCGGGCCAGCCGCTGCACCATCTTGACGTCGGCAGCGTTGCGCTGGATCAGCGCCAACGTGTGCAGCACCTGGTCGTGCACCATCGCGGCCAACTCGGCGCGCTCCTGCTCACGGATGCGCCCCTCGCGCTCCGAGCGGAGCTGGCTGTACGTCCGCCAGAGCACTGGCGCGGCGACCACGCCGACCCCCGCCAGCCCGACCAGCGCGAAGATCACGCCGTTGATCACCGCATCGAAGTTCTGCGCTGGCGAGTAGACGGCCGCGACGCCGATGATGCCGACCGCGACCAGCACTCCCCCGCCGATGAAGCGGAGCACGAACGCCCGCCGGTCACTCTCCTCGACGACCGCGCCGAGCCAGGGCACCGGCATCGCCTCACCCCACTGCCGCCGCCGCTCCGGCGCGGACTGGTGCCAGATGACCCCGGCGCCGACCGCGATGATGGCCACCAACCAACCGGCGGTGCCAGCCGCACCCACCGAGTCGAAGACCATCACCTGGATCAACAGGACACCGAGCCCGATCCCGACGAACGGCAGGAGTTGAGCGACGTCGCGCCGGGGCGGTACCGCGGTGTCACCGGGCCGCAGCGGCACCACGGCCCAGAAGGCCGCGTAGAGCAGCAGGCCGAGCCCGCTCAGACCGAGCAGCACCATGAACGCGACGCGCACCCGCAGCACCGAAATGCCGAGATGGTCAGCGATACCGGCGGCGACGCCGGCGGCCATCCGGTGCTCGGGGGCGCGGTAGAGGCGCGGGGGCGGAGTCACGGTGCTGATCGGAGGCTCCCTGCTCATGGTGGCGGGCTGGTCGAGGTCGGTGATCCGATCGTCACACGCTGCGGCGTCCACGACCACGGGGACGCCCCCGACATTCCGGCCGCCGTATCTCAGGGTGGGGTCAGGGTCGGGTCCTGAGGTCGTTCGGGTTCACCTGGCAGCAGGATCGAAGCATGACCGAGGAAGCTGCCCCGCCACCCCGACCGGGGTCGGCACAGCCGGGCGGTTCGACACCGCCTCCGCCAGCCGCGACGCCCGCCCAATGGACCGAGCCCAGCACGTCTGGTCCGTACACCGGCTCCGGCCCGACCGCCGACGGCGCACCAGCCGCCGGCTACGGGCCGCCCGCTGCCGGCTACGGCCCGGGCCCGGGGTTCGCGACCGGCACCGGCTACGGGGCCGGGGGCACGCCACCCGGGCCGGGTGGTCCCGGTCCGTCCGTGCCGCCACCGCCGCTGGGCGGCGCTGGTTTCACCTCGCGGTACGGGCTGGTCCGACCGCGTGACGGGCGGTATCTGGCCGGCGTCTGCGCGGCGATCGGACGAGCCACCAACACCGATCCGGTCCTCTGGCGAGTGCTGCTCGCAGTGCTCGGGTTCTTCGGGGGCATCGGCATCCTGGTGTACGTCGCCGCCTGGTTGATCATCCCGAATGAGGGCGACACCGCGTCCCCGATCGAGTCCATGCTCGGGCGTGGCCGCTCCAGCATGTCGCCGGTGACTGTGATCGTGCTGGGCATCCTGGCCGCGGCCAGCTTCGGCTACATCGTCACCGACGCCTTCCGCGCGGTGCTGCTCGGCGCGGCCATCCTGGTCGCCGGCGCGCTGCTGCTCAACCGGGACAGCCGCAACAACCCACCGGCGGGCCCCCCGGGCGGGCCGGCACCGTCCGCGCCGTCCGGCACCCCGCCGGGACCGGTGCCGCCGGTGGCCTGGCCCGCACCGTCGTACGGCACGGTCCCATCGACCGGCCCGCTGCCGACCACGCCGATGGCCAGCACTGATCCGGCGTACGCCACCGCGACGACGGCGGCGGCGCCCACCGCCACCACCCCGGCGTACGAGGTGCAGCCGACCAGCGTGCCGCAACCGTCCGCCACGGCGCAGCCGGTGTCCGGCACGGGCCCGGTGTCCGGGCAACCGGCCGGCTCGACGACCGTCGGGGCAGGCTGGCCGGCGCCCACCACGGGCTTGCCGGGCACCAGCACGCCCAGCGCCGGCTGGCCGTCGGCACCGGTGACCGGTCCCCCCGCTACCCCGCCCGGCTATCCGACCGCCGCGCCGCCATCGGGTTACCGTCCCCCGTTCGCGCCGCACGGCCCGTACGCCTCGCCAGCCCCGGCCGCGTCCCCACCGCCCAAGCCACCGAAGCCGCCGAAGCGCCCCCGGGAGCGTTCGCCACTCGGCGCGGTGACCTTCTCGCTGATCTTCCTGATCCTCGGTGTGGTCGCCCTGCTCAACCTGCTGGACGTCTTCCCCATCAGCGCCTCGGCGTACTTCGCGGCCGCGCTGGCCACGATCGGGCTGGGGCTGCTGGTCGGCACCTGGTTCGGGCGGGCCCGCTGGCTCATCGCGCTCGGCCTGGTGACCGCGGCGGCGCTCGGCACGGCGACGGTCGCCGAGTCCTACGACCGGATCCGCGGGGTCGACGGCGCGGTGACCTGGGCACCGACGGACTACCGCGACCTCGCCGACCGGTACGAGAACAGCTTCGGTGACGCCGTGCTCGACCTGCGGGGGATCGACTTCGCGAAACGGGACAGCCAGGTGACGGTCGCGATCAACTTCGGCAAGGCGACAGTGGTCGTCCCGCCGAACGTGGACGTCACCACCGTGGCCGACGTCAACGCCGGCGACGCCACCATCTTCGGCAACCGTTCCGGCGGGCTGGACGGCCGCCTGCAGGAGAGCACCGACCTCGGCGTCGACGGTGCCGGCGGCGGGAAGTTGCGCCTGTACATCCATGTCAATGCTGGCAACCTGGAGGTGACCCGGTGAAGGCTCACCGCACGGATCTGGTGTCGTTCGCCTTCGGGCTCGTGTTCCTGGCGCTGTCCGCCTGGTGGCTGCTCGGTCAGATACTCGGGCTCGCGCTACCCGCGGTCGGCTGGTTCCTGGCCAGCGCACTGATCCTGATCGGCGTCTTCGGGCTGGTCGGCGCGCTGCGCTCCGGTCGGTCGGGCCGGCCCGAGCAGACCGCCGAAGCGGCTGCCACCGAGGCCGTCACGCCGGTCTCCGGTGCGTCCGTGCCGGTTTCCGGTGCCGCCGCGCCGACCTCGGGTGCGGCTCTGCCGGCCTGGGAAGCCCAACAGTCCACCTGGGACGCTCCCCTGCCGGGAAACGAGACGTCGACCACCGAGGTACGAGCGCCGGAGGCACCGACCACCGACGTGATCCACCCGGCCTGGCTGGCTCACCCGACGTCGGAGCCGCAGACCACCCCGGTCCCCGACGACGAGACCGACGAGCCGACCATCGGAATCCTCCGAGCGACGCCGGATGAGCCGACCCGGTCCGACCAATCGGTCGACGCGGTCGACGACGAACCGGGCAACGAGCGCGAGGGTCGACGCGGGGAGGGCTGACGTCGGGCGCCCTGCCGGCGTCGGCCTGCTCCACCGCCACGGCGGTGCGGCTGGCACGGACGGGCGCATATGCTGGCCGGTGGAGATCTCGCCTCCGCCGGCCGGCCCGTCCGCCATGGCGGTCCCGCCGCGATTCCCGTCTCTACCCCCGTCAGGAGCCCGCCCGACATGACCCAGTCCCCCGCCGTGCGTACCACCGGTCGGTCCGGTCCGGTACGCATCGGCGAGCGAGCCGCCCGTACCCTCGTCTCCGAGCTGGCCCGGATCAACGATTCCAAGGCCGCCCTGCTGGTCGGGGTGGGCCCGGAGTCCGCGGTGCTGGCCGCGGCGATCGAGGCGCTGCTCCCCGGTGACCGGCTCACCGTGGTGCCCACCGAGCCGCTCGGCGCTGCCGCGCTCCGCGAGCACGTCACCGCCCAGGGCCGCTGGGTCGCCGACCGGGTGGACGTCGTCGACTCACTGGCCGAGGCCGAGACCGCCGGGGTCGTCATCGCCGGCGAGGTGTTCACCGGCACCACCGAGGAGACCCGCAGCGGCATCGAGGGCCTGGCCAAATACCTGTCCGACGGTGCCGTGTTGAGCGTGGCGACCCTCGCCACGCCCGGCCGGACCACCGGCGCCGCCGCCGAGCTGGCTCGGCAGGACGCCCTCTACGGCGTCGGCGCCGACCTGGTGCTGCGCAACAACCCACCGGTACGCGTCTACCGACTGCGCTTCACCCCGGCCAGCCCCGCCGCGGCCGACAGGTTGACCCCCGCCCACCGGCCCTCGAGCGTGCCGCTGACCCGCGGCATGCACATCGACTCCAACGGCGTGGCCGCCGCCGGCATCGCGCTGGGCCTCGCGGCACTGACTCGGGTGGCGCGTCCCTCGTCCAAGCTCTGGCTACTGCCAGCGCTGGCCGCCGGGCCGGTCGCCGCGTTCTTCCGGGACCCGGAACGGGACGTACCGGAAGACCCGAACGCCGTTGTCGCCAGCGCGGACGGAAAGGTCCTGTCGGTGCAGCGACTGCACGACGAGCGTTTCGGCGACGGCGAGTGGCTGCGGGTCGCGGTCTTCCTGTCGGTGCTGGACGTGCACGTCAACCGTGCCCCGGTCGCCGGCAAGGTGGTGGACTACTTCGTCGCCGACGGTGGCTTCGTCAACGCCATGAAGCCGGACGCCGAGCACAACGTGGCGGCGTACACCGTCCTGGACACCGCTCGTGGCACCGTGGTTGTCGCGCAGCGCACCGGGCTGATCGCCCGCCGGATCGTCCAGCGCGCGCCGATCGGCGCACTGCTGGCCAAGGGCGAGCGCTTCGGTCTGATCCGATTCGGCTCACGGACCGACGTCTACCTCCCGGCCGACGCTGCGGACCCGCTGGTCGGGCCGGGCGACAAGGTAATCGGCGGGTCCACGGTCATCGCCCGCTGGCGCTGACCCACCAACGCAGAACGGGGCGCCGCTGTCCGCGGCGCCCCGTTCCAACTGCTGAAATCAGGCGGTACGACGCTGCCGCAGCCAGAGCACCGGCCCGCTGACGAGATAGCCCACCACGATCAGGGCGAACGTGAGTCGGATGTCGACCAGCGCGCCGATCACCGGAGCAAGCCAGAGCCACGGCGGCAGCTTCACCAGGCGGGCGAGCTTGGCGTACGGGAAGCTCGACACCATCGCGAAGGCAAGCAGCGCGACCCCGGCGACCAGCACGGCGCCGGGCACCGGCAGGCCGATCGCCACGGTCACGGCGAGCACCGCCGCCGCCATGGTGGTGGGCACGCCGCAGAAGAAACGGCCGTCCTTCGGCGAAACGTTGAAGCGGGCCAGTCGAATCGCGGCACACGCCGCGACCAGGGCGCACGCCACCGCCGCGGCGGCCGTGGAGACGGAGCCAGCGAGCGAGGCGTAGACCACGACCGGTGCGGCGAGGCCGAACGAGCACATGTCGGCCAGCGAGTCCATCTGCGCGCCGAACGGGCTGGCCACGCCGAGCCGGCGAGCCAGTGCGCCGTCCAGACCGTCGAAGCCGACGCAGGCGATCAGGCAGAGCGCGGCGATCCGCACCTCGCCCTGCATGGCCAGGAAGATGGCCAGCATGCCGAGCATCAGGCTGGCCAGCGTGCAGGCGTTGACCAGGCCGAACTTCATTCGGCGGGCGATGGTGCGCTCGCCGGGAAGCAGCGGGATCGACCGCGACGAAGCCTCGTCGGCGTGCGCCATCGGCGGCATCGCCGGGCTGATCGGCATGACCGCCTCGATCTCCGCTCGGCCGACACCCAGTGTCGGTCGGCTGAGCCGGTCCAGGCCGTAGCGACGGCGCTGCCGGTCGGCGTACCGACGCTCGGGCGGGGCCACGTCGGTCGCGTGCAGGTCACCGTCACGGCGACCGACCCGGACCAACAGCACCTGGCGGGCGAACGTGCTGCTGCGGCGCAACCGGCCCGCCCAGCGACGCCCTGCGGGGCGCGGACTGTCAGTAGTACGACGCCGGCGCCATGGGGCTCTCGGCACGTTTCCTCCATCACCGGATCGGCTGGCCGCCGTGGGGCGGGTGTCCGGCTGTCTCGTGCCGGACCCTGCGTGGCCCGGCAGCCGTTTTGCGGAGTACACCATCGCATAGGGGAACGTGGCTTGGCGATAGCTGCCGGCGGTACATCCAACTGGTTTAAACCGCTCGAACCGCTCGCTTATTCCCATCCCGGGCTTCATCGCCCGTTTCCTCCATCATTCCCGCCTTTGACTGTACCGGAGGGTCACCATCTCGGCTCGACGAGCCGCGTGCTATCCACCACTCTGTCCGATTGCCAAGGCAGCGATGTCGCTCAACGGCAGGTCAACAGCCTGGGCACGGGTGAACCAGCCAGCACGCGCCGTCGAACCTCCGGCAGATTCGGTGACCACCGCATCCGTAGGTACGTCCACCAACACCCGATAGATCACCCGTACGCCGTGCCAGTCCAGCGGACGACCCTCCGGGCCGAGCGCGGCAGGATTGTGCAGATTGTCCACACCGAGCAGCTCCACCACCCGGCCTAGTTGCCCACCCTCCTCGACCAACTCTCGGAGCAACCCAGTTGTCGGCTGCTCGCCGTGATCGGTGCCACCGCCGGGTAGGTGCCACTGGCCAGCACCGGGATAGCCTGCCGCGATCTGCGTGAGCAGGATCCGCCCGGCCGGGTCGGTGACCAGCCCGTACGCCCCGAAGCGCAGCCTGCGGTCGGGATGCGGTGACGGAAACGGCTCGTACGACCGGCGCGTTCCGGGCGGCAGCGGAGTGACCGGCAGGCCGAGCGCCTCGGCGCTGAACGGTGCCAACGGCAGCCGCGCCACCTCGGGCAGGGTGAGCCATCGAGCCTGGCCAACCAAGCCGCCTGCACCATCACCCAGCACGCCGTGACGCACTGTGCCGCCGCCCGATGCGCCGCCGCCCGATGCGGGGTCGCCCGATGCGGGGTCACCCGATGCGGGGTCACCTGACGCGCCCTCGCCTGACGCGCCCTCGCCTGACGCGCCGTCGCCTGATGCGCCGTCGCAGGCGCTGAGCTCGAAGAGCAGCCGGTCGGTGTGCAGCGCGACGTCGTCCTCCGGATAGGTGGTCACGTCGGCTAGCACTGCCCGCAGCGGACCCACGGCCACAGTCAGCGCGGTCTGCCCGGCGACCGCACGGACCACGGCGCACTCCGGGTGCTCGGCGTGCGCGACGGCACCACCTGGCAGCCGCCAAACCCCCGGGAACTCACCCTCGACATCGTCCCGGACCACCAGGACCCGGCCCGATTCCCACAAGATCCCATAAGCCCCGACGCGCCGCACAAGCTCCATCCCAGCCCACTCCGCTTCCCCCGCCAACCAGCCCGCCAACCAGCCCGTCGACCAGCCCGTCGACCAGCCCGTCGACCAGCCCGTCGATCATGAAGTTATCGCCGTCCATCTCGGCGTGTCCTGACAATAACCTCATGATCGACGCTGAGTGAGGGGGCGGGCGTGCAGGGAGGGGGCCGGGCGGAGGCGCATCGAACGATGATCCACTCCATTTCGCCGATGTCGCGGTATCCCGGCGCGGGGATACCGCAATGTCGGCGAAATGGAGTGGATCAGTCGGCCGCGCCGCTCGTTCGCGGGCTTCCGGCCGATCGTGCGCCCGGGTGGGCCGCCGCACGCACACGGACAGCCGGGAGCACGACAACCCAGAGGCGCGGCCACCCCCACCACGACCGCACACACGCACGGCCTACCCGATGCACGACCGTCCGCACGCACCGGCGTCGGGACGCCCGGACCCACCGCCCGCCAGGAGCCGAGGAGCCCAGGAGCGCAGGAGCCCAGAAGCCCAGCAGCCCAGCAGCCCAGAAGCCCAGCAGCCCAGCAGCCCAGGAGCCCAGGGACCGCGCCGGGTACGGCCGGGGTCAGGTGAGCTGGGCGGCTTGGACTGCTTCGGCGGTCACCTCGGTGAGGTGGTGGGTGGGGAGAGCGCCCAGTTCCTCGCGGGCGAACCAGCGGGCTTCGCAGGTGGACCCGCCCACGTCGGCCACGGTCAGCGGGTTGGGCTGGTCGACCACGACCCGGTAGAAGGCGCGGACCCCGTGCCAGTCGATCGGGTAGCCCTCGGGGCCGAGCGAGGCGGCGTCGCGGTGGCTGGCCACCCCGAGCAGCTCGACGAGGCGGCCAGCCTGGCCGGTCTCCTCGATCAGCTCCCGGATCAGCGCGGCGCCGGGCTGCTCGCCGTAGTCGGTGCCGCCGCCGGGCAGGTGCCAGCAGCCGGCACCCGGGTAGCCGTCGGAGATCCGGGTGAGCAGCACGCGACCGGCCGGGTCGGTGCACACCGCGTACGCGGCGAATCGCTGCGCCCGGTGCAGCCCGTCGGGGCCGGGCACCGCGTAGAAGGAGGGGAATTCGGGTGCTTCGTCGGGGACCACGTCGGCCGAGGAGGCGGGGAGCCCGAGGGCACGTGCGGTGAACGAGCGCAGCGGCAGCTCGCGCGCCTCGTCGAGGGTGTACCAGCGGGCCAGGTCGGTGGGGCGCTCGCCGACCCGGTCTGCGAGGGTGCCGCCCCGCACCGCCACCCGGTAGATCAGCCGGTCGGTGTGGATGGTGATGCCGCGCTCCGGCAGCGCTCGCATGTCGGCGAGCACGTCGGCCAGGCCGGAGACGGCGACCGAGAGGCCGGTTTCGGCGGCGGTTTCGCGGACCACCGTGTGGTTCGGGTCCTCGCCGTGGTCGACCGCCCCGCCGGGCAGGGACCACGTGCCGGGGGTGCCGGAGCGTTCCGACGCGCGGACCAGCAAGACTCGGCCCATTGAATCAGCACAGACTGCATATGCCGCGATCCTGCGGAGCGGCTCCAGCAAGGTGGTCACGGAAGCAAATTCTCCCCGGGCCGAGTTACCGGAACGGAAAAGAGTCGGATTCCTGACTGTCTGACCCTGCTCAGGGATCGGTCAGGGTAAGGATCCGGGCGGTCACCGAGGGCGGGCCGGGCACCGGCGCGGACCGTGGGGGTATGACATCCAGCACCGCTTCCCACGCCCCGTACCGGCAACTCCGCCGACCCACCACCGACCGCATGGTCGCGGGGGTCGCCAGCGGGGTCGGCCGTTACTTCGCCATCGATCCCACCCTGGTCCGGGTGATCTTCGCGGTCACCGGGCTGCTCACCGGCGGGCTCGCGCTGTTCGCGTACCCGATCATGTGGTTCCTGATGCCGGAGGAGCCCAGCGGCGCGCCGGCCTGGCCGCACGCGGCGGGCGTCGCGCCGCAGGCGGGCCCGCCGCCCACCGCCGGGCCCGCGCCGGGCGGGCCGGAGCCGGGGTACGCCCCGACGCCGCCCTACCCGCCGACGACCTCGTCCAGCGCTCCGCCGGCTGCCTGAGCGACGGTCACTCCCACTCGATGGTGCCCGGCGGCTTGCTGGTCACGTCCAGTACCACCCGGTTCACCTCAGCCACCTCGTTGGTGATCCGGGTGGAGATCCGGGCGACCACCTCGTAGGGCAGTCGGGACCAGTCCGCCGTCATCGCGTCCTCGCTGGAGACGGGGCGCAGCACCACGGGGTGACCGTAGCTGCGCCCGTCTCCCTGTACGCCGACGCTGCGCACGTCGGCGAGCAGCACCACCGGGAACTGCCACACCCCCCGGTCGAGGCCGGCGGCGGTCAACTCCTCGCGGGCGATCAGGTCGGCCTCGCGGAGCAGGTCGAGGCGCTGCTGGTCGACCGCGCCGATGATCCGGATGGCCAGGCCGGGGCCCGGGAACGGGTGCCGCCAGACCATCGCCTCGGGCAGGCCCAACTGCAGGCCGAGCGCGCGGACCTCGTCCTTGAAGAGTGTGCGCAGCGGCTCGACCAGGGCGAACTTCAGGTCTTCCGGCAGGCCGCCGACGTTGTGGTGGCTCTTGATGTTGGCGGTGCCGGTGCCGCCGCCGGACTCGACCACGTCCGGGTAGAGGGTGCCCTGGACCAGGAACTCCACGTCGCCGTGTGAGGCGATCTCGCGGGCCGCGGCCTCGAAGACCCGGATGAACTCCCGACCGATGATCTTGCGCTTCTGCTCCGGGTCGGTCACCCCGGCCAGGGCACCGAGGAACCGGTCAGCCGCGTCGACCACCTTCAGCTTGATGCCGGTGGCGGCCACGTAGTCCTTCTCGACCTGCTCGGCCTCGCCGGCACGCAGCAGGCCGTGGTCGACGAAGACGCAGGTGAGCTGGTCACCGACCGCCTTGTGCACCAGCGCGGCGGCGACCGCGGAGTCCACCCCGCCGGACAGGCCGCAGATGACCTCCTTGTCGCCGACCTGGGCCCGGATCAGGGCAACCTGCTCGTCGATGATGTTTTCGGGCGTCCAGGTCGGCTCGATGCCGGCGATGTCGTAGAGGAAGCGGGTCAGCATCTCCTGACCGTGCGCGGTGTGCCCGACCTCCGGGTGGAACTGCACGCCGGCCCGACGCCCGGCCAGGTCCTCGAAGGCCGCCACCGGTGCGCCCGCCGACTCGGCGGTCACCGTGAAGCCCTCGGGCGCCTCGGTGACGCAGTCGCCGTGGCTCATCCAGACCGGCAGGTCCGCCGGCAGGTCACGGAGGATCACCCCGGGGTCGAGGAGGCGGGGGCGCAGCGGCGTGCCGCCGTACTCACGGTTGCCGGTCTTCGTGACCGTGCCGCCGAGCGCCTGGGCCATCGCCTGGAAGCCGTAGCAGATGCCGAAGACCGGCACGTCGGCGCTGAACACGCCCGCGTCGATCTGCGGCGCATCCGGCGCGTAGACGCTGGCCGGGCCCCCGGAGAGGATGATCGCGGCGGGGTTCTTCGCCAGCATCTCGGCGATCGGCATCGAGTGCGGCACGATCTCGGAGTAGACCTTCGCCTCGCGAACCCGGCGCGCGATGAGCTGGGCGTACTGGGCTCCGAAGTCCACCACGAGGACAGGGCGAGGCAGGCTCATGTGCACAAAGCCTACCGACAGTCACGGACGCGTCGGGCGCGGGCCGGCCTTCCGGCGTGCCGCGGCGACGGCTCCGGGCGCAGCGGACGCCCGGAAAGCCCCCTAGCATCGATGCGGTCCGATGACGGCAGGACGGCAGGACGGGAGGACGGGTGTGACCGAGGTGACCGTACGGCTCTTCCGAGACACCGACGCCGAGCCGCTGGCCGTGCTCGTCGCCAGGTGCCTTCGGGAGGTCAACAGCCGCGACTACCCGGCCGACCTGATCGAGCGGATGTGCGCGCACTTCGACGCCGCCCGCTTCCGCGAACTCGCCACCGTCCGGGAGGTGTTCGTCGCTGAGCAGGACGGGCGGGTGGTCGGCACCGTGTCCCGGGACGGCAACAAGGTCTACACGATGTTCGTCGATCCGGACGGCGCCGGCCGGGGTGTCGGCCGTCGGCTCATGCACCACATCGAGCGGTTGGCCGGCGCCGACGGCCACGACCACATGGAGACCGGCGCCAGCATCACCGGGCACGGCTTCTACCAACGGTTGGGCTACCAGGACGTCCGGGTCAGCGAGACCGACTTCGGGCTCAACTACATCCTCCGCAAGCCGCTGCCTTAGCTAGGCACGCAGCGAGCCCGGGGCGTCCGCCGGGACCGCCGGGTGGTGCGGGGGGACGGGTGCCAGCCGGCGGTACGGGGAGCCGAGCGGCGGGCGGGGGTCCTCCTCGCCCCGGTTGGGCCAGAAGGACATCGCTCGTTCCGCCTGCGCGGTGATCGTCAACGACGGGTTCACGCCGAGGTTGGCCGAGACCGCCGCGCCGTCGACCACGTGCAGCCCCGGGTGCCCGTACACCCGGTGCCAGGGGTCGATCACCCCGTCGGCCGGGGTGGCGCCGATCACCGCCCCGCCCAGGATGTGCGCGGTGATCGGGATGTCGAACGGCTCGGTGACCGAGCCGCCGGGAGTGCCGCCGATCTCGTCGGCGAGCAGGCGGACCGCCGTGTTGCCGGCCGGGATCCAGGTCGGGCTCGGCGTGCCGTGGCCCGGGCCGGTGACCAACCGGCGGCCGAACGCGCCGCGCCGCCACCGGGTGGTCAGCGAGTTGTCCACCGACTGCATCACCAGGGCGATCACCGTCCGTTCCGACCAGCCGCGCACCGACAGCATCCGGGCGGTCAGCCCCGGCTGCCGCACGATGCTGCCCAACCAGCGCCGCACCCGGTGCGGGCCGCCGTCGACCAGCAGGGACTGGAGCAGCCCCATCGCGTTGGAACCGCGCCCGTAGCGGACCGGCTCGACGTGGGTCTGCGAATCGGGGTGGAACGAACTGGTGATCGCCACCCCCTCGGTGTAGTCGAGGCCCTCGGACCGGGCTCGTTGGCGTGGCACCGAGGCACCCAGGATCGCCTCCGAGTTGGTACGGGTCAGCTCGCCGAGGCGGGGCGAGAGCCCGGGCAGCACACCATCGGCCTTCATCTCGTGCAGCAGCCGTTGGGTGCCGAGCGCCCCGGCGGCGAAGACCACCTGGTCGGCGTGGACCGTCTGTCGCCCCGTGCGCAGCCAGGTGCCGGTGCGGACGGTGTGCACGTCGTACCCGCCGTCGGGGGCCGGCCGGACGGCCGTGACCGTGGTCAGCGGGCGCACCGTGACGCCGAGCCGTTCCGCGAGCCAGAGGTAGTTCTTGACAAGCGTGTTCTTCGCCCCGTGCCGACAGCCGGTCATGCACGAGCCGCAGTGCAGGCAGCCGGTGCGCTCCGGGCCGGCACCACCGAAGTACGGGTCGGCGACCCGCTGGCCGGGACGGCCGATGTGCACGCCCACCGGGGTCGCGTGGAAGGTGTGGCCCACCCCCATCCGCTCGGCCACCGCCCGCATGGCGCGGTCCGCGCCGGTGTCCCGGGGGTACGTGGTGACGCCGAGCATCCGCTTCGCCTGGTCGTAGTGGCGGGCCAGCTCGGCACGCCAGTCGGTGATGTCCCGCCACTGCGGGTCGGCGTAGAAGGCCGGCAGCGGTTCGTAGAGGGTGTTCGCGTAGACCAGAGAGCCGCCGCCCACCCCGGCGCCGGAGAGCACCAGCACCCCGGTGCCCGAACGCCGGTCAGCCGGCCGGAGCAGGGTGAGCCGTTGAATGCCGTAACAGCCCAGCTTCGGCGCCCAGAGGAACCGGCGGGCCCGCCACGACGTCTGCGGGAACTCGTCGTCGGCGAAGCGCCGGCCAGCTTCCAGCACCGCTACCGAGTAGCCCTTCTCGGCCAGCCGGAGCGCGGTGACGCTGCCGCCGAACCCAGACCCGATGACGACCACGTCGTACCGCATGGACGCATCATTACTCGCGAGTAGTGCTCGCGCCAGCGACGGTTTTTGCGCGATCATGCACCGGCCTACCGACCCGACACCGTCCGGCCGCAACCCGGAGCACCTGTCGGAGCGTTGTGCACCAGACGGGTGGAAGGAATCCAAAATGATCCTCGGGTCGATGGCGCCGCGCCGGCGGTGGCTGCTGCTGGGCCTGGTGGCCCTCGCCGCCGTCGCGTTGATCGCGGCCGGCGCGGTGGTGATCACCCGGTGGACCGGCGACAGCAAGCCCGGCGGCGCCCCGGTCGCCGGCTCACCGTCACCGTCACCGGTCGCCACGCCCACCCCGAGTCCGAGTGGCCCACCGCCGGGCGCGGACATCACCGGCCCGCTCAACCTGCTGCTGGTCGGTGTGGACACCCGGGTCAGCGTGCCCGGTTGGGAGCCGCACGCGGACGCCGTGCTGGTGCTGCACGTACCCAAGGGGTTGGGTCAGGCGTACCTCTTCTCCCTCCCCCGCGACCTGCTGGTCGACATCCCGGCGTTCCCGAAGGCCGACTACAAGGGCGGCAAGACCAAGCTCACGCACGCGATGAGCTTCGGCAGCCGGGTGCCGGGCAAGCCCAAACAACCAAGCACCGCCCAGGGGTACGAGCTGTTGCGCAGCACCGTCAGCGGGTACACCGGGCTGCGCATCGACGCCGGCGCGGTGCTCACGTTCAACGGGTTCGACAAGCTGGTCGACACCCTCGGCGGGGTGGACATCTACGTCGACCAGCGGGTCGCCTCGCTGCACCGCCGACCGGACGGCCGCTACCGGGAGAGCGCGCCGGGCGGCTACAAGGGACCGCAGCAGGTCTACGAGAAGGGCAATCAGCACCTCAACGGCTGGCAGGCGCTGGACTACGCGCGGCAGCGCTACATCACCGGCGGTGACTACGCCCGGCAGCGTCACCAGCAGCAGCTGATCCGGGCGCTGACCCGCAAGATCCTGGACGAGGGCCTGGCCCGGCAACCGGACCGGGTCGACCAGGTGACCGCGGCGCTGGGCGACACCCTCGTCTACGCGGGCGGGCCCCGGATCGTCGACGTGGCGTACGCCCTGGGTGGGGTGCCGGGGAACCGCTTCACGCTGGTCGGCCTGCCCGGTTCCGGCGTCGGCAAGGGCAGCGCCTACCGCGGCGAACAGCTCACCAACGACGGCCGGAAGTTCATCACCGAACTCCGCGCCGGCCGAGCGGATGCCTACCTGGCAGCCCACCCCACCCTGGTCGTCAAGAACTGACCCCGGTCAGAGCCGCTTGGGCAGGGCGGGCTTCTTGGTGCCGTAGAGCCAGGCATCGAAGAGCGCGTCGAGCTGTTTACCGGAGATGCGCTCGGCGAGAGCCACGAACTCGGCAGTGGTGGCGGTACCGTTGCGCTTCTCCGCCGCCCAGGTCTTGACGATCTCGAAGAACGCCTCGTCGCCGACGGCCACCCGCAGGGCGTGCAGGGTCATGCCACCGCGCTGGTAGACCGACTCGCTGAACAGCCCCGGCACCCCCGGCTTACCCGGCGGCGTCTTCCACACCTGCGCGGACGCCCTGGCGTACTGGGTGTCGAACGCCTCTTCGGCGGTGTCCTTCCTGGTGTGCTCGGCCCACAACCACTCCGCGTACGTCGCGAAGCCCTCGTTGAGCCAGATGTCCTCCCACTTGGCCAGCGAGACGCTGTCACCGAACCACTGGTGCGCCAACTCGTGGGCGACCACCTCGGTGTTCTCACCCTGCCGGAAGAAGCTGGCCGCGTAGACCGGGCGGCTCTGCGTCTCCAGGGCGTAGGAGATCCGGCTGTCGGTGACCACCACACCGCCGTACGCGTCGAACGGATAAGGCCCGAACACGGTCTCCAGGTAGTCGGCGACCTTGGTGGTCTCGGCGATCGACGAATCCGCGGAGCCGTTGGCCGCGGTCGCGACCGCGTTGTAGACCGGCTTTCCCCGGTGGGTGGCCGTGGTGATCCGGAACTCGCCGATCACCAGCGTGCTCAGATAGCTGGCCATCGGCGACTTCTCCGACCACTTCCAGGTGGTCCAGCCGTCCTTGCTGGCCTTACCGCCCGGCACGCCGTTGCTGACCGCGGTCAGACCGTCCGGAACGGTGATCTCGAAGTCGTAGGTCGCCTTGTCGGACGGATGGTCGTTGACCGGGAACCAGGTGCTGGCCGACTCGGGCTGCCCCAGCGCGATGGCACCGTCCGGGGTGTGCAGGAACCCGCCGTCACCGAGCGTCTCGTTCTTCAGCGGCTTCGGCACACCCGTGTAGGCGATCTCCGCGACGAACCCGTTGCCGTTGATCAGGCCGGAGGCCGGCTTGATCACCAGCTCGTTCCGCTCCCGGCGGTGGGTTGCCGGTGCGCCGTCCACGGTGACCGCGGTGACGGTCAGGCCGGCCAGGTCGAGGTTGAACGTCGACAGGTCGGCCGTCGCGGAGGCCTGCACGGTGGTCGTACCGGTGAGCTGGTCCTTCTTCGGGTCGTAGCGAACCTTGACCGTGTACCGGTCGACGTCGTAGCCGCCGTTGCCATAGCTCGGGAAGTAGGCGTCGCCGACCCCGGCGGCGCCCGCCGTGAAGGTCCGCGACGGGGTGGGGGACGCGCTCGGTGCCGGCTCCGCCTCCGTGCCCGTCGAGTCGCATCCAGACAGTGCGAGTGCCCCGGTCACCAGCAGAGCGGCGCCCATCCGCAGTCTGTGCCGCGTCACCCGCATTCCACACCCTCCCGCGTACGGTGGCGGTGGCGACCCAGGCCGCTCCGCGCGAACGGGCGTCTCCCCGCCGTTCCCAGGCGGCAGCATATCGACCGGCCGTCGTGGCGTCGTCAGGGCAGTGTGGGCGCCGACCCACCCACCAACCAGGCGTCGAAGAGCGGTCGCAACTGTCGACCCGCCACCCGCTCGGCCAGCGCGACGAGGTCCGAGGTGGTCGCGTTGCCCGCCGCACGCTCGGTGGTCCAGGTACGCAGGATGCGGAAGAACATCTCGTCACCGACGGTCCGTCGCAACGCGTGCACGGCGAGCGCCCCCCGCTTGTAGACGGCCGTGCCGAACATCCGCTCCCGCCCCGGCTCGACCGACGGCTGCGACCAGTCGATCGTCGCGTACTGCAGTTCGAAGTTGCGCTGGGCGGTCCGGCCGCCGTCGTGCTCCTCCCACAGCCACTCGGCGTAGCTGGCGAAGCCCTCGTTGAGCCAGATGTCGCTCCACCTGCCCACCGACACGCTGTCGCCGAACCACTGGTGAGCCAACTCGTGCGCGACGACGCTCAGGTTGGGCCGGTCGTCGGCGAAGAAGGCCGGCCCGTAGACCGGGCGCGACTGGGTCTCCAGCGCGTACCCGATCCGATCGTCGGCGATCGCGATCCCGCCGTACGAGTCGAACGGGTACGGGCCGAAGCGGCTGGCCAGAAAGTCGACGATCGCACCGGTGCGGGCCAGTGCGGTGGCCGCGCCGCCGGCCGGCGGCAGGCTCGCCGCCACCGCGGTGACCATCGGCCGGCCCGCGTGGGTGCCGACCACCACCCGGTAGTCACCGATCACCAACGTGCTCAGGTAGCTGGCCATCGGGGCGCGCTCCGACCAGCGCCAGGTGGTCCAGCCGTCGGCGCTGCTCTTCGGCCCGGGCACCCCGTTGCTCAGCGCGGCCAGGCCGTCCGGGACGGTCACCGCCAGGTCGTAGGTCGCCTTGTCCGAGGGGTGGTCGTTGACCGGGAACCAGGTGGCGGCCGAGTCGGGTTGGCCGAGCGCGACCGCGCCGTCGGCGGTGTGCAGGAAACCGCCGCTGCCCAGCGTCCCGTCGACCACGGGAGTGGGCACACCCCCGTAGTCGACCGTCACGGTGAACTGCCGACCACGCCGAAGCCCGTCGCGCGGGGTCACCACCAACTCGCCGTCGCCGCGACGGTGGTCGGCCCGCGCGTCCCCCACGGTGACAGCATCGACGTCCAGGCCGGCCAGGTCCAGATTGAACCGGGACAGGTCCTGAGTGGCCGTGGCGGTGATGACGGCTCGACCGGTCAGCCGGTCCGTCGACGGGTCGTAGCGGACGTCCAGGCCGTAGTGCGTGACGTCGTAACCGCCGTTGCCACGCCCCGGCACGTACGGGTCGCCGGCGTCGGCCGCACCGGGCCGGAAGCCGGCACCGTCGGTACCCGTACAACCGGTCGCGACCAACCCGATGACGCAGGTCAGCGCGGCGGCCATGGTGGCGAGGCGACTGCCGGCCCGCGTCCCTCCGGTCAGGACCATGCACACTCCTCCTGCGGCTTCCCCGGTCAGGACGAGCGTAGTCAGCGCCACCGGCCGCGCGGCCCGTATCGGCGATCAGCGCGGCCGGTCTTCCGGCGTTCGACGGGACGGGTCAGCGGTCGAGGACCAGGCCGACCTTCTGGAACTCCTTCAGGTCGCGGTAGCCACACTTGGCCATGGCCCGACGCAGCCCCCCGAAGAGGTTGAGCTGACCGTCGGCCTCGTCGGCCGGGCCGAAGAGCAGCTGCTCCATCGACCCGAGCGGCTCGCCGGCGACCTCGAAGGCGCCCCGGGGCAGCGACGGGTGGCTCGCCGCCGAGTGCCACCAGGCACCACCGGCGGGGGCCTCGTCGCAGAGCGACAGCGGCTCACCGAGCATCACCGCGTCCGCGCCGCACCCGAGGGCCTTGGCGATGTCGCCCGAGGTCTGGATGTCACCGTCGGCGATGAGGTGCACGTACCGGCCGCCGGTCTCGTCGAGATAGTCGCGGCGGGCCGCCGCCGCGTCGGCGATCGCGGAGGCCATCGGCACCCGGATGCCCAGCACCGACTCGGTGGTCGACCACTCGTCGCCACCGATGCCCACGATCACACCGGCCGCGCCGGTACGCATCAGGTGCAGCGCGGTCTTGTAGTCCGTGCAACCGCCGACGATCACCGGCAGGTCGAGGTCGGCGATGAACTCCTTGAGGTTCAACGGCTCGTCGGTGGTCGACACGTGCTCGGCCGAGACGATGGTGCCCTGGATGACCAGGATGTCCACCCCGGCATCCAGGATCACCGGGGCCAGCGCGAGGGTGTGCTGCGGAGAGACCCGCACCGCCACCGTGCCGCCACCGGCGCGCAGCTCACGGACCCGCTCGGCGATGAGGTCCGGGCGGATCGGCTCCGCGTACACCTCTTGGAGCCGCTTGGTGGCGCGGGCGTCCTCACCGAGGCCGGCCAGCTCGTCCAGCACCTTGGTCGGGTTCTCGTAGCGGGTCCAGAGCCCCTCGACGTTGAGCACACCCAGGCCACCGAGCTGACCGAGCCGCACCGCCGACGAAGGACTCATGGTGGCGTCGGAGGGGTGGCCGACGCACGGGATGCCGAACGGGTACGCGTCGAGCTGCCAGGAGGTCGAGACGTCATCGACGTCCCGCGTGCGGCGGCTCGGCACGATGGCGATGTCGTCCAGGTGGTAGCCGCGCTGCGCGGTCTTACCCAGCCCGATCTCGACCACGTCACGCATGGGGGGCTCCAGGTGGTTGGGGGTGGTGGGTCAGCGGGAGTGGTAGTTGGGCGCCTCGACGGTCATCTGGACGTCGTGCGGGTGACTCTCCTTCAAGCCGGCCGCGGTGATCCGGATCAGCTGGCCACGCCGGTGCAGCTCGGGGATGGTCGGGGCGCCACTGTAGAACATGCCCTGCCGCAGGCCGCCGACAAGCTGGTGGGCGACGGTGGCGAGCGGGCCACGGTAGGGGACCTGCCCCTCGATGCCCTCCGGGATCAGCTTCTCGTCGGAGATCACGTCGTCCTGGAAGTAGCGGTCCTTGGAGTAGGACTTCTGCACACCCCGGCTCTGCATGGCGCCGAGCGAGCCCATCCCCCGGTAGGACTTGTACTGCTTGCCGTTGATGAAGATCAGCTCACCCGGGCTCTCCTCGCAGCCCGCGAGCAGGCTGCCCAGCATCACCGAGTCGGCGCCCGCGACGAGAGCCTTGGCGATGTCGCCGGAATACTGCATCCCGCCGTCGCCGATCACCGGCACACCCAGCGGCCGGCAGGCCCGGGCCGCCTCCATGATCGCGGTGATCTGCGGTACGCCGACCCCGGCGACGACCCGGGTCGTGCAGATCGACCCGGGGCCGACCCCGACCTTCACGGCGTCCGCACCGGCCTCGGCCAGGGCGCGGGCCCCGGCGTAGGTGGCCGAGTTGCCCCCGATCACCTGCACGTCGGTCTCGCGCTTCAGACGCTGGATCATCTCGACGATGGCCCGGCTGTGGCCGTGCGCCACGTCCACCACGACCACGTCCACGCCGGCGTCGACCAGGGTCCGAGCCCGCTTGTACGACTCCTCGCCGAAGCCGATCGCGGCGGCGACCCGTAGCCGACCCGACGAGTCCTTCGTCGCCAGCGGGAACTGCTCGCTCTTGGTGAAGTCCTTCACGGTGATCAGACCGCGCAGCCGGCCGCCCTCGTCGACCAGCGGCAGCTTCTCGACCTTGTGCTTACGCAGCAGGTCGAGCGCGTCGGCCTTGCTGACCCCGACCGGCGCGGTGATCAGCGGGAGCTTGGTCATGACCTCGTGGACCGGGGTGGCCGGGTCGGAGACGAACCGCATGTCGCGGTTGGTGATGATCCCCACCAGCGCGCCGCTGGCGTCGGTCACCGGCAGCCCGGAAATTCGGAACTTCGCGCAGAGCCGGTCGACGTCGCGCACCGTGTCCTCCGGCGAGCAGGTCACCGGGTTGGTGATCATGCCCGACTCCGAGCGCTTCACCAGGTCGACCTGCTGGGCCTGGTCCTCCATCGAGAGGTTGCGGTGCAGCACACCGATGCCGCCGTTGCGGGCCATCGCGATGGCCATCCGCGCCTCGGTCACCGTGTCCATCGCGCTGGAGACCAACGGAATGGCGATCTCGATCTCCCGGGTCAGCCGGGTGCGGGTGACCACCTCGCTCGGGGCCACGTCCGACTCGCCCGGCTGCAACAGCACGTCGTCGAAGGTGAGACCGAGCGGAACCACCCGGGCAGAGCCGGTCGGCAGCTCGGGCAGGTGGCCGCCCAGGTCGGCGTACTCGACACCGGCCGCAAAGTCGGCGCTGGGCGAATTTTCCACGATTGCTCCCCTGAGCTGCTCGGATGGGCTTCAGCGAGGTGGCGCGGGCAGGCACCGGAGCGCGCCACGGTACCGGCACGTCACTTCATCGTACCCAGTGAGCTGGGCGGCTCATCCGTGGCGGGCCGGCCCGGCGCGTGCCCGGGGGGCGGACGTCCCCGCCGCGTTGGGTCTACGGTGAGGGGGTGCACGACGAGCCCATCGACCCGTTCAATGGCGACCCGGCCGATCCGACAGCGGGTCTGGAGGACCCGGGCGACGACGCGACGCCGGATCCGCTGACCGACGTCGAGCGGCAGGATGTGCTGGAAGACCTCGCCGACCTGGAGATCTACCAGGCTCTGCTGGCCCCGATTGGGGTCCGCGGGCTGGTGATCGAATGCGAGGACTGCCGGGAGCCGCACTACTTCGACTGGGACCTGCTCCGGGGCAACCTGCGGCACCTTCTCAACTCGGGTCGCCCCCGGGTGCACGAGCCCGCGTACGACCCCGACCCGGACCACTACGTGACCTGGGACTACGCCCGCGGGTACGCCGACGGGGTGCACGACACCCTGAGCGAGGGCACCGAGGACGAACCGGGCACCCCGACCGCCACCCAGTGACGGCGGCGCGCGACGGCGTGCCTCAGGCGACGGCGGCGCGCGACGGCGTGCCTCAGGCGACCAGGCCGGCCCGGAAACCGGCGGCCACCGCGTGCGCCCGATCCCGGGCACCGAGCTTGCGGAACAACCGGCGGGCGTGCGTCTTGACGGTGTCCTCCGAGACGAACAGCTCCCGGCCGATCTCCGCGTTGCTCTTGCCCTCGGCCATACCCAGCAGCACCTGAAGCTCGCGCTCGGTGAGCCCGATCGACGCACGGCTGGACCGGGCGTTCGGGGCGGGCCGGGCCGGGTCGGTCTGATCGGCCGCCGACTCGCCCGTCGCGGACTCAGGCTCGTCGTCACCCCGCTGCACCGGCACCGACGGCACACCCGCCTGCCCCTCGCCGGGCGTGGCCGCCCAGCCGGGCTCACCGGAACCACGCGGCGACGGCCCGGAGCGACCGGAACCGCCCACCGCCGCGGTGTCCCGGGCCGGATCGGTGATCCGCTGCCGGGAGGCCCGGCCGGGCGCGGTGAGCAGCAGCAGAGCCTTGGCCACCGCACTGGTCAGGTCGTGGTCGACATTCTGGATGAGACCCCGGGCGCCAGCGCTGATGGTGGCCGCCGCGGCCTCGGACTCCTCGGTGCCGAGCAGCACGACCGCAGCCTGCGGCGCACGGGCCAGCACCCGACGGACGAAGCCGGCGCTGTCCGGCCGGGTGAGGGCCGTGTCGGCCAGCACCACGTCGGCAGGTCGCTCGGCCAACCGCAGCATCACCTCAGGATCGGAGACGGCGGTACGAACGATTGCGGACAACCCCAGCCGCGCGGCAGCAGAAGTGAGGTGCTGGGCCGCGAGTGGTGTCCGAACGCACACAAGAACGGTATGCACTGTGGTCTCCTCTCCGCCAACGAGCAGACCATGACGGGGTCGGCTGGGGAGGGGGTTCCCGGCAATCCTTCGAACTTTTCCGACAAATAGGGCAGAAGCCGCAATTTCTCGGACGTTTTCGATCACAGAAGTGTGAGGCGGCGACGGCCCGGGTACCGGGAGATCCAGGCCGGGAACGGTGCGCCTGCGCGGCCCGCCGCCCGGATGCCGGCCACAAAAGGATTCTCGCGGAGCCGCGCGGGAGGAGGGGTGCTGATGTCGAACGTACGTAGACTGCCCGGACCCATCGTCGATCTCTGGGACTGGCAGCGACTCGGTGCCTGCCGAGGGCGGGACAGCGCCCAGTTCTTCCACCCGGACGGCGAGCGGGGTTCATCCCGACTGCGTCGCGAGTCCGCCGCCAAGTCGGTCTGCCGCACCTGCCCGGTGAGGGCCGAGTGCGCCGCGCACGCGCTGTCCGTCCGCGAGCCGTACGGCGTGTGGGGCGGCTTCAGCGAGTCGGAGCGACTGCGGCTGCTCGCCGTCGGCTGGGAGGACCTCGCTGACCGCCGGCACGCCCGGGTCGACGTCGCACGACTGGAGGCTCGCCTGGGCCGCCCGCACAAGTCGACCGTCCCGGCCCAACGCAACGTTGCCTGACCCGACACGTCACTGACTTCCGCGAACCGCGCCCCCTCATCCGGGGCGCGGTTTCGGCGTCCCCGCATCCGGGGGTGCCGTTTCGGCGTCCCCGCATCCGGGGGTGCCGTTTCGGCGTCCCCCGATCACGGCCGCGACGCTCACACCAATCAAAGCCGTGAGGGCCTGGTGGCGGACGTGGGGTCCGGCTGTGACCTGAGGGTCGGTAGTGGCTCGAGGGTCGGTAGTGGCCTGAGGGTCGGACGTGGCCCGAGGGTCGGACGTGGCCCACGGGTCGGACTTGGCCCGAGGGTCGGACTTGGCCTGAGGGGCGGAAGTGGCCCGAGGGTCGACGGCGCTGCCGGACCTCACGTCGACTGCGGGCCTCCCGAGGGCTGCGGGCCCCGGTCACTGCCGCACTCAACTCGACTTCCGCGCCGCACGCCACTGCCGGACCCCATGTCACCTGTCCCGGGACATGATCGACACCACATCGCCGATGTCGGGGTATCCCGCGCCTCGGATGCCCCCATGTCGGCGATATGGAGTGGATCATGTCCCGGGACAGACCACGCGAGGCAAACCATGCCCGAATGTGGGCGATTTGTCCGCCTTAGGGGACGTCGGGCCTGACTGGCCGCCACCACTTACGTGGCTTTTGTCTGACCTGGCCCCTTCTGGCCTGTGACCGGTCGCATCCATGGCCCGGAATCATGGCCAAGCCAGGGTCGTTACACACCCTGACGATCGCAGCACCACCGGCCGGCCCCGAGGATTGGGGTGCTGGCCGCGGGGTTGGAATGCCGACCCCCACCGGGTCGTTGTGATCCCCACGAACGACCGCCCGGCCGCCGCCTCCACGAGGTGCCGATGGACGGGCCACCCCCGGAATGACCCCAGCCCCCGGTCGTTACACACAGACCCGGAGCCCACAAGCCCTCGCAGGTGAGCGCCGAACCGGGCGCCACAAGCCCCTCCGCTCGCGGGTCGCCGCCGGGAATCGCCCCGGCCCCCGGGTCGTTACACCTGGACCCGGCGCCACAAGCTCTCCGCTCGTGGCCCACCCCCGGGGAGTGACCCCGGACCGCGAGTCGTTACACCTGGACCCCGGCGCCACAAGCCCCCGCTTGCAGGCCGCCGCCCCCGGCGCACGAGCCCCCCGCTCGTAAGCGCCGACCCCTTTCAGACTTTTCCCCGTTAGTGCAGCGCCCGGACGAGGTGCTCACACCCGGCACGCCTTCCCCCTTATGGGCGTGTGGGTGTCCTTACCCCCGAAGGAGCTACCCCCATGAACACGATCATGCGTAAGAGCGTCCTGTCCGTTGCTGGTCTCGCGTTCGCCGGTGGTGTCTTCGCCGGTCCGATCGCCGCCCACGCCAACCCGGCCGTGGACGCCAAGCCCGCCGCCGTCGCAGTGCAGGCTGACAAGCCGGACACCGCCAAGCTGATCCCGCACGGCACCCAGGGCGACCAGTCCCACATCACCCTCAACGACGAGCAGATCGGCAACGCCAAGGCGATCATCGCCGCCACGAAGAAGGCCGGCCTGCCCGAGCGGGCCGCGGTCATCTCGATCGCCACGAGCCTGCAGGAGTCGAAGCTGGAGAACCTGGGCCACCTCGGCGACATGAACGACCACGACTCGCTGGGCCTGTTCCAGCAGCGCCCGTCCAGTGGTTGGGGTACCCCGGAGCAGATCACCGACCCGGCCTACTCGACCACCGCGTTCCTCAAGGGCCTGAAGCAGGTTGATGGGTGGCAGGACATGCCCCTGACCCAGGCCGCGCAGACCGTCCAGGTCTCCGC
>NZ_PYBV01000011.1:53930-162605 GCF_003205615.1 Micromonospora arborensis
GAGCAGCAGGCCGCCGACCTGGTCGGCCAGTACTGGAACAGCTGACCCCCGAACGACCCGACCGCTGGCCGGCACCCCGAAACCCGGGGTGCCGGCCACCGGCATATCCACACCCCGCCAGCACGCCTGCGACCAACGCGCCCGCACCCGCGCCGCGCATCGCTGTTGACTGTCACGCGCTGACGCAAACTGTCCAAGGTCTGAACACTTCGCCGTCGATCAGCTGGACGGCCCGGCACTGCCCCACGAAGCGCGGGTCAGCGGACGGTGACGGTGACCGAGTGCCAGCCGGTGGCGCCGTCCGGGGCTACGCTCTGCGTACGCTCGGTCTGGGTCTCGCCGGTCGCGTCCGTAGCCCGGACCTGGAGCCGGTGCTCGCCCGGCGTGGCGTCCCAGCGCCAGGACCACTGGACCCAGGTGTCCACCGACACGGTCGGTGCCAGCTCTGCCTGCTGCCACTCTCCGCCGTCGACGCGTACCTCGACCTGGCGGATGCCCCGGTGTTGCGCCCAGGCCACCCCGGCGACGGTCACCGGGCCGGTGGTCAGCCGGTTGCGCCGTCGGGGGGTGTCGATCCGCGACTGAGTCTTGATCGGCCCCTGGGCGGACCAGCCGCGCGGCACCCAGTAGGCGTCGAAGTCGGCGAACCGGGTCAGCTCCAGCTCGGTCACCCACTTGCAGGCTGACACGTAGCCGTAGAGGCCGGGCACCACCATCCGGACCGGGAAGCCGTGCTCGACCGGCAGCGGCTCGCCGTTCATGCCGACGGCCAACAGTGCGTCCCGCCCGTCGCGGAGTGCGGCGGTGGGGGTGCCGCAGGTCCAGCCGTCGACCGAGCGGCCGACGACCTGGTCGGCGTCCGCGTCCGGCTCGACTTCGTCGAGCAACTCCCGAAGGGGTACGCCGAGCCAGCGGGCGTTGCCGATCAGGTCCCCGCCCACCTCGTTGGAGACGCAGGCCAGCGTGACGTACCGCTCGACGAGGGGCCGGGCCAGCAGGTCCGCGTAGCTGTAGGTGCGCTCGGTGCCGACTCGCCCGTGGATACGCAGCCGCCAGGTGTCCGGGTCCACCTGGGGCACCACGAGCGCGGTGTCGATCCGGTAGAACCCGAAGTTCGAACTGACGTAGGGCGCGACCTGTGCCAGTGAGAGGTCCGCGCCGGCCGGCACGGCCGGTGCGGGGGCGACCGGCGCGGGCAACCGGATCGCGTCCCGGGCGGCGGACACCCCGCGTCGACCGGCGAGCCAACGTCCACCGAGACCGCCGACCAGGGCCGTGCCGAGCAGTACTCCGCTGCCGGTGAGGAACCGTCGCCTCGACTCCGGGTCGACGTCCGACGACGGCCCGCTCGACCCGGCCACCACCGCAGGCTCAGCCGCAGGCCCATCCGAGCGCTCGACCGAGGGCTCGACCGGCGGCTGGGCCGGAGTCACCGGCACCGGCGCGGCGGGGGTCACCGGCACCGGCAGGCCCTCCCGAGCCGACGGGCCGGCTGGCGACACCGGCGCGATCGGGGTGGGTGGCGACCAGGGCCAGGGGTCCAGCTCGAACGGGCCTTCGATGAACAGCCAGAGCACCAGGGCGCCGAGGCCGGCACCGACAAGTGACGGCAGGGCGTCGGCGGCGTCCGCACCGGGGCGGGTCAGCGCGGCGGCCACGCCGATGGCACCGAACGCGGCGATGCCGGCCAGGCCGAGTGCCAGCCGGCGGACGGCCAGCACCCCGAACAGCGCGGCGAACCCTCCGAGCAACAGGCCCGTGATGACCAGCAGTGCGATCTTGTCGGCGGTGCCGAAGATGTCGATGGCGAACTGCTTCAGCGACTCGGGGACGGCGTCGACGACGACCCCGCCGACCGCGACCAGGGGCGCCGACCGGGGACCCGTCAGCACTGCCACCGGTTCGGCGATCCCGATCGCGACGGCGGCGGCGGTCACTCCGGCCAGCGCGGCGTACCGCCGCGACGTGGTGCTCATCGGCCCAGTGTGCGCGATCATCTCGCCCGGTCGCCAACAACGTCAGCGTCTGGTAATGACCCCGCGAAGACGAACCGGGGCGCACCGTCGTACGACGGTGCGCCCCGGACGGGTGTCGCTACCGGGTCA
The DNA here is from genome assembly GCF_003205615.1 of Micromonospora arborensis. Taxonomy (GTDB): domain Bacteria; phylum Actinomycetota; class Actinomycetes; order Mycobacteriales; family Micromonosporaceae; genus Micromonospora; species Micromonospora arborensis. The sequence continues at coordinate 56,036 of NZ_PYBV01000011.1, forward strand.
GAAGCCCGGGCCGTGCTGGTGGCCGTGGCCGTGCCCGCCGCCGGCGGCGGCCGGCTCGGCCTGCTCCGGCTTCTCCACCACGAGGCTCTCCGTGGTGAGCAGCAGACCGGCGATCGAGGCGGCGTTGGTGACCGCGTTGCGGGTCACCTTCACCGGGTCGATGATGCCGGCCTTGACCAGGTCGACGTACTCGCCCTTGGCCGCGTCGAGGCCGTTGCCCCACTTCAGGTCAGCGACCTTCTGCGTCACGACGTAGCCGTCGTGTCCGGCGTTCTGCGCGATCCAGCGCAGCGGCTCGACGAGCGACTTGCGCACGACCGAGACGCCGACCTTCTCGTCACCGGTGAAGCCCAGGTCGTCGTCGAGCACCGACAGGATCTGCACCAGGGCGGCGCCGCCGCCGGGCACGGTGCCCTCCTCGACCGCAGCCTTGGTCGCCGCGATGGCGTCCTCGATGCGGTGCTTGCGCTCCTTCATCTCGACCTCGGTCGCCGCACCAGCCTTGATCACGGCGATGCCGCCGGAGAGCTTCGCCAGCCGCTCGGCCAGCTTCTCCCGGTCCCAGTCGGAGTCGGAGGCCTCGATCTCCTTGCGGATCTGGGACACCCGGTCGGCGACGTCGGCCTTCTGGCCGCCGCCGTCGACGATCGTGGTGTTCTCCTTGTCGACCACGACGCGCCGAGCGGTGCCGAGCACCTCAAGGCCGACCTGGTCGAGCTTGTAACCCAGCTCCGGGGCGACCAGCTCGGCGCCCGTGGAGATCGCGATGTCCTGGAGCATCGCCTTGCGCCGGTCACCGAAGCCGGGGGCCTTGACCGCGCAGACCTTGAGGGTCTTGCGCAGCGAGTTGACCACCAGGGTGGAGAGCGCCTGGCCGTCCACGTCCTCGGCGATGATCAGCAGGGGCTTGCTGTTCTGCAGGACCTTCTCCAGCAGCGGCAGCAGCTCCTCGATCGCCGAGATCTTCTGGGTGGTGACCAGGATGTACGCGTCCTCAAGGACGGACTCCTGACCCTCCAGGTCGGTGACGAAGTTCGGCGAGATGAAGCCCTTGTCGAACTGGAGACCCTCGGTCACGTCCAGTTCGGTGGTGAGCATCGAGCCTTCCTCGACGGTGATGACACCATCGCGGCCGACCCGCTCCATCGCCTCGGCGATCAGATCGCCGATCGTGGCGTCCTGCGCGGAGATCGTCGCCACGTTCGCGATCGACTCCTTGCTGGTGACCTCTGCGGCACGGCTGAGCAGCGCCTCGGAGACCTTGGTGGCCGCCGCGTCGATGCCCCGCTTGAGGCCGGCCGGGTTGGTCCCGGCGGTCACGTTGCGCAGACCCTCGCGAACCATCGCCTGGGCCAGCACGGTCGCGGTGGTGGTCCCGTCGCCGGCGACGTCGTTGGTCTTGGTCGCCACCTCCTTGACCAGCTGCGCGCCGAGGTTCTCGTACGGGTTGGTGAGCTCGATCTCCTTGGCGATGGTCACACCATCGTTGGTGATCGTCGGCGCACCGAATTTCTTGTCCAGGACGACGTTGCGCCCGCGCGGGCCGAGGGTGACCTTGACCGCGTCCGCGAGGGCGTTGACACCGTGCTCCAGCAGGTGTCGGGCGTCGTCCGAGAAGCTCAGGATCTTCGCCATGAATGTCCCTTCGAAGCGCCACTGCCCCGGCCCGGCGAGCCGGACCGGGGCAATGGCACTGATCGGTTGCTTACTTCTCGATGACCGCGAGGACGTCGCGGGCGGAGAGCACCAGGTACTCCTCGCCGGCGTACTTGACCTCGGTGCCGCCGTACTTCGAGTAGAGGACGGTGTCGCCGACCTGAACGTCAACCGGAACCCGGTTGCCGTTGTCGTCGACGCGCCCCGGGCCCACAGCGAGGACAGTGCCCTCCTGCGGCTTCTCCTTGGCGGTGTCGGGGATCACGATGCCCGACGCCGTGGTGGTCTCAGCCTCGTTCGCCTGGACCACGATGCGGTCCTCGAGCGGCTTGATCGCAACCTTGGTCGCGGTAGTCACGGGCATACCCTCCTGGGGTACTGGTTTCGTTGCTGGCCGGCGGGGCCGACCAGCGTCAATCTGCCTCATGCCACCGGGCGGGGCCGTCGTCGCGGGTGCCGGTCCGCCTGGCGTGCGCACCCGGGTCGCGAGACCCGGAAGCTGGCACCCTCAGGGTGAGAGTGCTAATCGCAGGTTATTCCGTGGCTAGCACTCCGTCAAGGAGAGTGCCAGCGCGTCGCGCCCCGCCAGCCAGGATTTCCGAGCCGACCGGGACAATGACCGGGTGGATCTCGACCAGCTGACGGCGCTGCGTACCCCCGAGGGGTCGGCCGCACTCACGGCGGCGGCCGGGCTGGCCGGCGGTGACCCGCTGGCCGCGGCGTCGGCGCTGCGCGCTGCCGGGGTGCCGCCGACGCTGGCCGCGGCGGCGCTCACCCAGGCCGAACTCCGCCACCGGGCGGTCGGCAAGTTCGGCCCGGCCGCCGCTGGGATGTTCCTCACCCGCCCCGGCCTGGAGCAGGCCACCCGCCGGGTGGTCGCCGATCGTCGGGCCGCCCGGCTGCACGCGGCCGGCGTCCGCACCCTGGCCGACCTCGGCTGCGGCCTCGGCGCGGACGCGCTGGCCGCCGCCCGCGCCGGCATCCGGGTGTACGGGGTGGAGGCCGACCCGGTGACCGCCGCGATGGCCGCCGCCAACGCGGCGGCGGCCGGACTGGCCGACCTGTTCACGGTCGAGTGCGGCGATGCCACCGCGTTCGACGTCTCCCGCGTCGACGGGGTCTTCTGCGACCCGGCCCGCCGCACCACCGGCACCGGGCGGCGGATCTTCGACCCACGCGCCTACTCGCCGCCGTGGGATTTCGTCACCGGGCTGGCCGAACGGGTGCCGCGCACCGTGATCAAGGTGGCGCCCGGGCTGGACCACGCGCTCATCCCGGCCGGCGCGGAGGCGGAGTGGGTCGGGGTGGACGGCGACCTGGTGGAGGCCGCGCTCTGGTGCGGCGACCTGGCGGAGGTGCCCCGCCGTGCCACTCTCTACCGCCAGCAGGGTGCCGAGGTCCACCGCCACCAGCTCACCGGCTCGGGCGCCGACGAGGCCGGGGTCGGGCCGCCCCGCCGCTACCTGTACGACCCGGACCCGGCGGTGGTGCGCGCCCACCTCGTCGCGGAACTGGCCGTCGACCTGGACGCGACCCTCGGCGACCCGAGCATCGCCTACCTCTACGCCGACCGCCCGACCCGCACCCCGTACGCGCGCTGTCTGGAGATCACCGACGTGCTGCCGTTCTCGCTGAAGCGTCTGCGGGCGTTGCTGCGGGACCGCCGGGTGGGCCGGGTGGAGATCCTCAAGCGGGGTTCGGCGCTCACCCCGGAGCAGTTGCGGCGGGACCTGCGGCTGGCTGGCGACGAGGCGGCGAGTCTGGTGCTCACCCGGGTCGCGGGCGCACCGACCGTTTTGATCGGCCGGCCGGTCGACTAGCGTCGCCGGTGTGGCGGGACAGGGCACTCCGGCGACAGCGCTGGTGGTCAAGCGTGGGATCGCGCATCGCACCCATCCGTACCGGGTGGCACCAGACGCTCCGAACTACGGCGCGTTGGTGGCGGTGGCGCTCGGCGTGGCGCCGGAGCGCGTGTTCAAGTCGTTGGTGACCGAGGTCGACGGCGCGCTCACCGTGGCGGTCGTCCCGGTCACCGGCGAGTTGGATCTGAAGGCGCTCGCAGCGGCGGTCGGTGGCAAGCGGGCGACGCTTGCCGACCGGGCGGTCGCCGAGCGGGCCACCGGCTACGTACGCGGGGGGATCAGCCCGCTCGGGCAGCGCAGGCGACTGCCCACCGTGCTTGACGAATCCGCGCTGGATCTCCCGACGATCTACGTCTCGGCTGGTCGGCGCGGTCTGCAACTCGAACTGGCGGCGGCGGATCTGGTGGCGCTGACCGACGCCCGCACCGCCCCGTTGCAGACCCGCTGACGACTCTCGTTACGTCGACTCCACCGTGGGATACCCGTGGAGTAACAGTCGCGTTGCTGAATTGTTATCGCTGCCAACAAACTCGGTGCATGCGCGGTCTTGTGGAGGCGGTGTGACGCGCAATACGTTGCCGGACACAACAAAAACAACACCTCCCCCACCCCCGAAAGGACCCTGCACATGCGTAAGGGGATCCTCACCATCGCCGCCGTGGGCCTGCTCGCGACCGGCGGCTTGACCGCCTGCAGCGACGACTCCGGCACCGGCTCGGCCGACTCCAAAAAGACTCCCAAGATCGGCGTGATTCTTCCGGACAGCAAGTCCTCCCCCCGCTGGGAGACCGCGGACCGTCGCTTCCTGGAGGAGGCGTTCAAGACCGCCGGCGTCAAGTACGACATTCAGAACGCCCAGAACGACAAGGCCGCCTTCCAGACCATCGCCGACCAGATGATCACCGGCGGCGTCACCGCCCTCATGATCGTCAACCTGGACTCCGGCACCGGCAAGGCCGTGCTCGACAAGGCCAAGTCGCAGGGCGTCGCCACCATCGACTACGACCGGCTCACCCTCGGCGGCTCCGCCCAGTACTACGTCAGCTTCGACAACGAGACCGTCGGGAAGCTCCAGGGCGAGGGTCTGGCGAAGTGCCTGACCGACAAGGGCGCCAAGAACCCCGTCGTGGCGTACCTCAACGGCTCCCCCACCGACAACAACGCCACCCTGTTCAAGGCCGGCTACGACTCGGTGCTCAAGCCGAAGTTCGACGCCAAGGAATACACCAAGGGCCCGGACGACGCCGTGCCGGGCTGGGACGGCCCCACCGCCGCGACCATCTTCGAGCAGCAGCTCACCGCGACCAAGGGCAAGATCGACGGCGTGCTGGCCGCCAACGACACTCTCGGCAACGCCGCCATCTCGATCCTGAAGAAGAACAAGATCAACGGCAAGGTGCCGGTGACCGGCCAGGACGCCAGCGTGGAGGGCCTGCAGAACATCCTCGCCGGTGACCAGTGCATGACCGTCTACAAGGCCGTCCGGGAAGAGGCCAAGGCCGCCGCGGACCTGGCCATCGCGCTGGCCAAGGGCGAGAAGAAGGAGACCGGTCAGACGGTGAAGGACCCGGAGGGTGGCCGCGACGTCCCCTCGGTGCTGCTCACCCCGAAGGCGATCTACAAGGACAACGTCAAGGACGTCGTCGCCGACGGCTACGTGACCAAGGAGCAGCTCTGCACCGGTACGTACGCCAAGCTCTGCGGCGAAGCCGGCATCAGCTGACCGACGCCGCAGTACCCGCCGGGACGACCACCGCCGCCCGGCACGGGAGCACCCTCCCGTGCCGGGCGGCGCCGGCCGGACGGGCCCCGACCCTCCCTTAAGGAGACCCCCGTGTCCGCGACCCCCCTGCTGGAACTCCGCGGGATCGACAAGAGCTTCGGCCCCGTCCAGGTGCTCCGCGACGTCGCCCTGACCGTTCACCCGGGCGAAGTGACAGCTCTGGTCGGCGACAATGGCGCCGGCAAGTCGACCCTGGTGAAGTGCATCAGCGGCATCCACCCCACCGACGCCGGAGAGTTCCTGTTCAACGGTGAACCGGTGCACATCGGCAGCCCCCGCGACGCCGCCACGCTCGGCATCGAGGTCGTCTACCAGGACCTCGCGCTCTGCGACAACCTGGACATCGTGCAGAACATGTTCCTCGGCCGGGAGAAGCACAGCGGCATCGTCCTGGACGAGCCGACCATGGAACAGCTCGCCGCCGAAACCCTGGCAGGGCTCTCCATCCGCACCGTCACCTCACTGCGCCAGCACGTGTCCAGTCTCTCCGGCGGTCAGCGCCAGACCGTGGCCATCGCCAAGGCGGTGCTGTGGAACAGCAAGCTGGTCATCCTGGACGAGCCGACCGCCGCGCTGGGCGTGGCACAGACCGCCCAGGTGCTCGAACTGGTCCGCCGCCTCGCCGACAACGGCCTGGCCGTGGTGCTCATCTCGCACAACATGAACGACGTCTTCGCCGTCTCCGACCGGATCGCCGCGCTGTACCTCGGCCAGATGGTCGCCCAGGTGAAGACCACCGACATCACGCATGCCCAGGTGGTCGAGCTGATCACCGCCGGGCGTTCGGGCGGGCTCGGCCTCGCCACCGACCCGGGCAGCAACGGCGACGGCCCGCAGCCGGCCGACTCGATCTCAGGAGGCGCCCGATGACCACCACCGCCGTGCGGAAGGACGGCCCGGCGGCCGTCACACCGCCGCCGACCGTCGGGAGCCACGTCCGCAACTACCTGAGTCGGGTACGCGGTGGCGACGTCGGCGCACTACCGGCCGTGCTCGGCCTGGTCGTGCTCTGCACCGTCTTCGCGGTCATGCGGCCGTCGTCGTTCCTGTCGGCCGGCAACTTCGCCAACCTCTTCACCCAGGGCGCGGCGGTCACGCTCATCGCGATGGGCCTGGTCTTCGTACTGCTGCTCGGCGAGATCGACCTCTCCGCCGGCTTCGCCAGCGGCGTCTGCGCGGCGGTGCTGGCCAACGTGGTCACCGTGCTCGGCTACCCCTGGTGGGTCGCCGTGCTCGCCGCGGTCGCCACCGGCGTGGTCATCGGCACCACGCTCGGGTTGCTGGTCGCGAAGATCGGCATTCCGTCCTTCGTGGTCACTCTCGCCGGCTTCCTCGCCTTCCAGGGCGTCGTGCTGATGCTCGTGAAGGACGGCACCAACATCTCCGTCCGCGACGAAACGCTTGTCGCCATCGCCAACCGCAACCTCGCCCCCACCCTGGGCTGGGCGCTGGCTGCCCTCGCGGTTGTCGGCTATGGCGCGGTGCAACTGCTGCGGCACCGCAACCGGGCGGCCCGTGGTCTGATCACCGACCCGATCGCGGTGGTGGCGCTGCGGATCGGCGGGCTCGCCGTCATCCTCGGCACGGCGGTGTACGTCCTCAACCTGGAGCGCAGCCGCAACGTACTGATCGTCTCGCTCAAGGGTGTGCCGATCGTGGTGCCGATCATCGCGGTGCTGCTGGTCATCTGGACCTTCGTGCTCCAGCGCACCAGCTACGGCCGGCACATCTACGCCGTGGGCGGCAACCGGGAAGCGGCCCGCCGGGCCGGTATCGGCGTCGACCGGATCCGGATCTCCGTCTTCGTGATCTGCTCATCCATGGCCGCCATCGGTGGCATCGTGGCGGCCAGCCGGGCCAACTCCGTCGACCCGAACACCGGGGGCAGTAACGTACTGCTCTACGCGGTCGGCGCAGCGGTGATCGGAGGCACCAGCCTCTTCGGCGGAAAGGGCCGCGTCCTCGACGCCGTGCTCGGCGGCGCGGTGGTCGCGGTCATCGAAAACGGAATGGGCCTGATGGGTTACAGCGCGGGAGTCAAGTACGTGGTGACCGGCGTTGTGCTGCTCCTCGCCGCCAGCGTCGACGCGCTCTCCCGCCGCCGCGCGGCAGCCACCGGCACCCGCTGACCGCGCGGGAGGTAGCACCACGATGCGCCCAGGACCGAGTCAGGACGACGTGCGACGGCAGAACCTCGGTGCCCTGCTGCGACACGTACACGTCCACGGGCCGACGACGCGCGCCGAACTGACCACCACGCTGGGCCTCAACCGCAGCACCATCGGCGCGCTCACCGCCGACCTGTCCGCAGTGGGACTGGTCAGCGAGGGAGCGCCAAAGGAAACCGGCCGGGCCGGCCGACCGTCACTGGTCGTCCGGCCCGAGTCGGCCCGGGTCTACGCGTACGCGTACTCAGTGGAGGTGGACCGGCTGCGCGCGGCCCGGATCGGGCTGGGTGGGGCGGTCCTGGACCGCCGGGACCTGGACCGGCCGCGTGGCCTGCTGGCTGCGGAGGCCGCGCCGCTCCTGGCCGGTGCGGTGAAACAGATGCAGCAGATCGTGCCCTCCGACGCGATCTGCGTCGGTGCCGGCGTCGCGGTCTGTGGCATGGTCCGCCGCGACGACGGCCTGGTGCGGCTCGGCCCGACCACCGGCTGGGTGGACGAGCCGATCGGCGCGGCACTCGGTGCCGAGTTGGGCATCGACGTGCCGGTCACCGTGGGCAACGTGGCGGACGTGGCGGCGTTCGCCGAACACGCACGAGGCGTGGCGGCCGGCTGCGACAACGTCCTCTACCTGTACGGCGACGTCGGCGTGGGCGCCGGCATCATCGCTGGTGGACGCCGGCTGACCGGGCACGGCGGGTACGGCGGCGAGGTCGGCCACATGAAGGTGGTCCTCGACGGCAGGCCCTGTGAGTGCGGCTCCCGGGGCTGCTGGGAGACCGAGATCGGCGAGCACGGTCTGCTTCGCGCTGCCGGCCGCTCCGGCGCTCGAGGTCGTGGCGCGCTGCTGGCCGTCTTCGATGCCGCCGACCGTGGTGACGCCCGCGCCCAGACGGCCGTCCGCCAGGCCGGCGACTGGCTCGGCTTCGGGGTGGCCAACCTGGTGAACGTCTTCAACCCGGAAATGGTCATCTTCGGCGGGACCATGCGCGACCTCTACCTTGCGGCGGCGGCCCAGATCCGCAGCCGACTCAACTCCAACGCGCTCAGCGCCTGCCTGGAGCACGTCCGGCTGCGTACGCCGAAGCTGGGCGAGGACGCACCCCTGATCGGGGCCGCCGAGTTGGCCTTCGAACGACTCCTCGCCGACCCCCTCGACGTGGGCTGATCCGCGTACCCTGTTCGGCGTGGATGTCGAGCTGCGCGCTTCCGACGACGACCGCAACCGGGTGGTCGCCGAGCTGCACCGGCACACCACGGCAGGCCGGCTGACCCTTGACGAATTCTCCGACCGGGCCGGTGCGGTGTGGACCGCTCGGACCCTCGGTGACCTGGCCGCGCTGACCCGAGACCTGCCGGCCCTGCCCGACCCGACCACCGACGGCGACGAATCCGTCGGGCACGGGCGTCGGGAGTTGCTGATGGTGTTCGCCGCCGCCGCGCTCACCCTGCTGCTGCTTGGCGGCTTCATCGCCGTCACCCGCTGATCCGGCTCGCCCTCCGATGAACTGATCGCGCGATCAGTCCGTATCAGTGGGCGGACGGGCAGCCGGCAGGTGTGGCTGCCCGGTCCAGACGCGTTTCGGTCCGGACCGAGGAGGCACCACAGACATGGCACCGCTCAGATCCGCCCGTCGCCGGCTGGGCATCCGGACCCATCGAGCGGCGCTGCTGCTCATCGCGATCATCGCGGGGATCGGTGTCCTGCCCGGCGTCGCCATCGCCGCGCCCGCTGGCGGCCAGCAGCTCAACGCCGCCGACATGACGCTGCTCAACGGGGTGCGACTGGCCGGGTTGTGGGAGATGCCGGCCGGCCAGATGGCCGCCGAGAAGGGGCAGTCGGCCAAGGTACGGGAGATCGGCGCCGGCATCGCCAGCGAGCACCAGCGGCTCGACCAGCTCACGGTGGACGCTGCCAACAAGTTGGGCGCGAGCATCCCCAGCGAGCCGACGGCCGAGCAGAAGGGCTGGCTGGCGGAGATGCAGAAGGCCTCCGGCGCCCGGTTCGACCAGATCTTCGTCACCCGACTCCGGGTCGCCCACGGCAAGATCTTCCCGGTGATCGGCGCGGTCCGCGCCAGCACCCGCGACGCCACCGTCCGCAAGCTCTGCGACGACGCCAACAGCTTCGTCATGCACCACATGCAGATGCTGGAGAGCACCGGGCTGGTCCGCTGGCCGGAGCTGCCGCCGGCGGCGCTGCCCGCCCCCGGTGAGGATGGGCTGCTGGCCGCCGCCAAGGCGAACGCCGGCCCACAGGTCGGGGTCAGCAGCACCGTCGTCTGGCTGGTCTTCCTCGCCGCGCTGGGCACCGGCGGAATCGCCACGTACCGGATGCTGCGCCGCAGTTGACCGATCGCTCGGTGGTGGCTCGCGTCAGCGGTCGACCTGGGTGAAGTCCCAGGAGTGCGGGGCGCGGGCCACCAGCAGGGCGGGCGGATCCGGCAGCGGCCGGGGGTTGCTGCGCCACTTGGAGATGACCACGACACGGTGGTCGGTGGAGGAGAAGACCTCGCTGGACACGTGCAGCGGGTCATGCTCCAACTCCGGCAGGGCGGTGTCGCACACCCAGGTGATCAGGTCGGCGACGCCGTACGCCTCGGCCCGCGCCTCCCACATCCGCACGATCATGTCCGCCGCTTCCGTCACACGCTGACCGTGGTCAACGGCAGTGCCGAGTCGGCCGGCAGGTCCAGTCGGCTCGGTGCGACCCCCGCGGCGACCAGGTGCGAACCGAGCGCGGCCACCATTGCTCCGTTGTCGGTGCACAGCTTCGGCCGGGGCACGCGGACCCGGATGCCGTACTTCTCCGCCCGCTGCTCGGCCATTGCCCGCAGCCGCGAGTTCGCCGCCACTCCCCCGCCGATCACCAGCGTCTCGATGCCCTGCGCACGGCAGGCGGCGAGCGCCTTGCTGGTCAGGACGTCACAGACGGCCTCCTGGAAGGACGCGGCCACGTCGGCCACCGGCACCGGCTCACCGGCACGCTGACGCGCCTCGACCCACCGGGCCACCGCCGTCTTCAGCCCGGAGAACGAGAAGTCGTACCGGTGGGCGGCGAGATCCTTCGCGGCAGTCAGACCGCGGGGGAAGGCGATGGCGGCGGCGTCGCCGGCCCGGGCCTCCCGGTCGATCGGCGGGCCGCCCGGAAACGGCAGCCCGAGCAGCCGGGCGACCTTGTCGAACGCCTCGCCGGCCGCGTCGTCGATGGTGGCCCCCAGCGGGGTGACGCCCCGGGCCAGGTCGTCGACGAGCAGGAGGGACGAGTGACCGCCGGACACCAGGAGCGCGATGGCGGGTTCGGGCAGTGGGCCATGTTCGAGGGTGTCCACCGCGACGTGGGCGGCGAGGTGGTTGACGCCGTACACCGGTTTCTCGGCGGCGAGCGCGTAGCCCTTCGCGGCGGCGACCCCGACCAGCAGCGCGCCGGCCAGCCCCGGCCCGGAGGTGACCGCGATCGCGTCGATGTCGGCCAGGGTGACGCCGGCCTCGGTCAGTGCCCGGTCCATGGTCGGCACGATGGCCTCCAGGTGTGCCCGGCTGGCCACCTCGGGCACCACACCCCCGAACCGGGCGTGCTCCTCGACGCTGGAGGCGAGCGCGTCGGCCAGCAGGGTGTGCCCCCGCACGATGCCGACGCCGGTCTCGTCGCAGGAGGTCTCGATACCCAGGATCAGTGGTTCGTCAGCCATGGTCGTGTGATCCGTCCCCGGTCGGCTCGGCGTCGCGCCGCATCACCAGCGCGTCGGTGTTGCTCGGTTGGTAGTAGCCGCGCCGCACCCCGATCGGCTCGAACCCGTACGTCGCGTAGAGCCGCTGGGCGGCGGCGTTGTCCACGGCGACCTCCAGCAGGGTGCTGCGGGCGTCGCGCCGGGCCGCCTCGGCGAGCAGTTCCTCCAGCAGGGCACGGCCAACGCCGCGCCGCTGGACGTCCCGGCGGACGGCGATGTTCTGCACCCACACCTCGCCCGGCGGAACACCGGCGAGCCCGGCGTAACCGAGCACCGAACCGTCCGCGTCGACGGCGACCCGGTAGTGGTGCCCGTTGGCCAACTCGTTCCAGAACATGGCCGGCGACCACTGCTCGGCACCGAAGAGGTCAGCCTCGATCGGCAGCACGTCGTCGATGTGCCACCAGCGGAACGGGTCGAGTCGTACCGCGGTCATGGCAGGACCGGTTTGCGGCCGGTCGCCGCCACCGCGTCCGGGCGACGCAGGTAGAGAGGGGTGAGCCGCTCGCTGGGCGCGCCCGCCCGGATCCGCTCGGCAGCCAGCGACGCCAGCACGGTGGCGTCCGGGTACCGCGGCTCGACCCGAACGGGCAGATCCAGGGTTTCGGCGTACCGGTGCGCCCCGTCGCCGACCGCGATCGTCGCCCCCAACTCGCGGGCGCGCGCGGCGGCGACCACCGGCGTGGACACCTCGGGCCCGACGACCCGCTCGCCAGCGCCGTCGTAGACGGCCCAGTAGAGCTCCTTGCGCCGGGCGTCGCTGGCGGCCAACACCGGCTCGCCGGACGCCGCCGGGTAGCCGATGGCATCCAGCGAGCAGACGCCGTACGTGGGGATGCCGAGCACCTGACCCATCGTCGCGGCGGTTACCAGGCCGACCCGCAGCCCCGTGAACGGCCCCGGGCCGAGCCCGGCGACGATGGCGGTCAGGTCACGCGGGCGCGCGTCGGCATCGGCGAGGACCGCGTCCACCTGGGGCGCGAGCAGTTCGCCGTGGGCGCGGGCGTCGACGGTGCACCGGTGCGCCCGGGACGCCACGCCGTCCGCCGAGACCTCCACCAGCGCCGCGGTCACCGCGGGGGTCGAGCTGTCCACCACGAGTACGAGCACGGTAAGCCAGCCTAGCCGCCCCGCCAACGCCCCCAGCCCCGCCCCGCCCCTGCACACCGCGACCCGGACACGTCCCTCCCACACCAGCGGCCCGCCGGGGCCCGCCGGTTGGTCCGGCGCGACCGCACGGCCGAACCCACCGCACGGCCCCACCCACCGCACGGCCGAACCCGCCGCACGGCCCCACCCGCCGGGCGGCCGACATGGGAGAGGGCGACGGGCGACTCTCCCCACTGAGCGGTATACCTGTGAGTCATAGTTATGACTCACAGGTATACCGCTCATCAGGGAAAGGCCCGGTCGCCGAGACAGGTCACCCGCGGGCCAGTGAAATGGGACGAAGGCCGCCCAGTCGTGAACCCGCCTCAACGCTGTTCGCCACGGCCGGTGTGGTCCACCATCCCGACATGCCAACCACGCGCCTCGTCACCCTGCTCGGCAGCGCCGTTCGACAGCAGCGGCACCTACGCGACCTGACCCAAGTTGAGCTGGCTGAGTTGGCTGGGGTCAGCCAGGCGGCGGTGGCCCGGATCGAGAGCGGCAACCGCGCGCCCAGCATCGCCGTCCTCGAAGCGTTGCTCGCCGCGATGGACGTCCAACTGGTCGTCGGGGTCGAGCCGCTGGACGCGCACCTCGACGCACGGATCGACGACCTGGCCGCCCGGCCGATCGGCGAGCGGATCGACGGGTTGGGCCTGGATCGGTTGCTGGACCAGCTCTCCGACTTTCCCCAGGTCATCACCGGGAACACGGCGGCGCTGCTGCAGGGCGCGCCGGTGCCGGTCGAGGCCCTGGAGATCGCCCTGCGCTGGCAGGACTCCAAACCGTTCACCCGCTGGCTGGAGACGAACTACGGCCAGCGGTGGAACGCCCGCTGGGGTGAGTTCGGCGGAGTGTGGCTGGAGCCGGAGGAGCCGGGTGAGCATCGTTGGTCGACCCGGTACGGCGAGGTCAGGGCAACAATGTGCGACGAGCTACCCGAGACGATCGAGGTGCAGCACGGTGGGCGGATCTACCGGGTGGTGCCGCTCGTCGAGCTGGAGTTGACCGAGCCACGCGCCGGCGAGCTGTTGCGCCGCTACCGCGACCGGCAGACGGCCAGCGGAGGCTGAACCAGCGCCGGCGCGTGGCCAGCAGGAGCGTCGACGGCCGGCTCAGCCGGCGGCCCAGTCGACAGCCGGCTCAGCCGGCGGCCCAGTCGACAGTCGGCTCAGCCGGCGGTGCGCTCCCAGTCGATGGTGGGCAGGCCGGCGTCGGCGAGCGCCTTGTTGGCCGCGCTGAACGGGCGGCTGCCGAGGAAGCCACGCGGGTTCATCGGGCTGGGGTGGCCGGCCTCCAGCACCACGTGCTGCGGGTTGGTGACCAGGGCGGCCTTCTTGCGGGCGTAGCCACCCCAGAGCAGGAAGACCACCCGGTCCGGCGACGCGTCCAGCGCCCTGATGGTCGCGTCGGTGAACTCCTCCCAGCCGGAGTTGGCGTGCGAGCCCGGGGTGGCCTGGCGGACGGTCAGCACCGCGTTGAGCAGCAGCACGCCCTGTGCGGCCCAACCGTCGAGGTTGCCGCCGCGCGGCTTGGGGACGCCGACGTCCTCACCCAACTCCTTGAAGACGTTGCGCAACGACGGCGGCACCGTCACACCGTCTCGGACGCTGAAGCTCAGCCCGTGCGCCTGCCCGGCCCGGTGGTATGGGTCCTGCCCCAGGATCAGCACCCGGGTGCCCTGCGGCGGGCAGAGCCGGTATGCCGAGAACAGGTCCTCCAGGGGCGGGAAGACGGTCTGTGTCGCGTATTCCCGGGCAACGAACTCGGCCAGCGCGGCGGTGCGGGCCGCGTCCAGGTGCGGGGTGAGCACGGCACGCCAAGGCTCCGGCAGCAGGGCCAGCAGGTCAAGGGCGGGGGCGTCGTCGGGCATCAAAAACCTCTCACAGCGCGGGTCGGTCCCCCGCACTCTAGGCATCGGGTACGACAGCCACCGACCTAACCCAGGTCGGCGAGCCGCCGGGCCCAGTCCCCACCGATCGGATCCAGCTCGACGATCCGGGTGTCGTCGTCGCGGCGGTCGATGCGAACCCGCAGGTGCGCGTCGACGAGTTGCTCCACCAGGCCCTCGCCCCACTCCACCACCGTGACCGAGTCGTCGACCGAGGCGTCGAGGTCCAGGTCGTCGATCTCGGCGCGCGGATCGGTGGCGTCACCCAACCGGTACGCGTCGGCGTGCACCAGGGCCACCCGGCCGCCCCGGGACGGATCGGGACGGTGCACCCGGGCGATCACGAAAGTCGGCGAGGTGATGTCCCCGACGACACCGAGGCCGGCGCCGACGCCCTGGGTGAGCGCGGTCTTGCCGGCGCCCAGCGGGCCGGTCAACAGCACCAGGTCACCTGCTCGCAGCAGCCCGGCCAGGCGCCGGCCGAACTCCCGGGTGTCCTCGACGGTCGGCAGTTTGACGACGTGACTCACCGTTCCTCCGGCTCTCCAAGTGACTCGAGGAACCGCGCAAGCGCGGCGTTGACCTCGTCAGCGTGCTCCAGCATCACCACGTGACCGCTGTCCTTGATCTTGACGAACTCGGCGTGCGGCAGCCGCCGGACGATCTCCTCGGAGTGGGTCACCGGGGTAATCATGTCCTTGTCGCCGACCACCACCAGCACCGGCGTCGCGGCCAGCGCCGCCAGAGCCGGAAAGCGCGAGTGGGTGGCCAGGGTCCGCAGGTAGCGGGTCACCGTGTCGGCCGACGTCCGAGAGTTCATCATCTCCACGAAGGACACGAGCGCCGGGCTGGGCTTGCGGGTGCCGAAGCCGTACTTGCGGGTCAGCAGCCAGGCCACGTTCGACGTCGACTTGCGGGCCTTGTCGATCACCGGCCCGCCGTACCGGGTGGCGTTGCTGACCATGTAGAGCACCGGGCCGCCGACCCGGCCGAGCAGCGCGGGCGCGACCAGCTTGGTCTCCGCGATGAGCCCGCCCGAGGTGGCCATCAGGACGGTGCCCACCACCCGATCACCGAACAACTCCGGAAACAGCTCGGCGAACGCCATGATGGTCATGCCGCCCATCGAGTGGCCGACCAGGACCAGTGGCCCGTCCGGGGCGGTGCGGTCGATCACCTGGCGCAGCGTCTGGCCGAGCACCGTCAGGTCGTACTCTCCGGTCTCCAGCCGGCCGGACCGACCGTGACCGGGCTGGTCGTACGACACGATCCGGTGGTCACCGCGCGCGGCGAGCATCTGGCGCTGGAAATGGAACGTCCCCATGTCCAGGCAGAAGCCGTGCACCAGCACCACCGTCGGGTGCCCCGGCACCGGCCTGGTCGGCTCGACCACCTCGACGTGGATGTCCGTGCCGTCCGGCAGTGCGAGACGGAACGCCTCGTCGTACCGCTGCTCGCCGAACGTCTCGTGCGCGTAGCGGTCGGTCGGGTCGGTCTTGAGCCGGCGGACCAGGGTCCGCTCGGTCGCGACGCCGGCCGCCAGACCCGCCGCGGCCACCCCGACCGCGGCGCCGACGATCCCCGCGACCCGGCCCGCCGCGGTCCGCGGACGCGGAATGCGATAGCTCATGCCCGCTCGCCGTCGTAGACGCGCGGCACCCGGGTACTGCCGAACCGGGTGACGATCTCGTAGTTGATCGTGCCGACCGCCTCGGCCCAGTCGTCGGCCGTGGGCTCGCCGTCGGCGCCGCTGCCGAAGAGCGTCGCCACGTCGCCGTCGGCCACCGGGTCGTCGCCGCAGTCGAGCACGAACTGGTCCATGCAGACCCGCCCCGAGATCGTCCGCCGTACGCCGCCGAGCTGCACCGGCCCGGTGTTGGAGGCGTGCCGGGGAACCCCGTCGGCGTACCCGAGCGGCACCACGGCCAGGTTCGCCTCGCTCGACGTGGTGTAGGTGTGGCCGTAGGAGACGCCGGTGCCGGCGGGCACCCGCTTGGTGAGCATCACCCGGGCGCGCGCGGTCATCGCCGGCCGCAGCCCGTACGTCTCACCGGCCACCGGGGAGAGCCCGTAGATGGCCAGACCTGGACGGACCAGGTCGAAGTGCGTGTCCGGGCGGGTCAGAGTCGCCGCCGAGTTGGCCAGGTGTCGCCAGCGCGGGCGCAGTCCGGCCCGCTCGACCATGGCCAGCCCCTCGTGGAAGACGGCCACCTGACGATCGGTGGTGGGGTGGCCGGGCATGTCCGCGTACACGAAGTGGCTCCACACGCCGACCACCTCGACCAGGCCGTCGGCCTGCGCCTTGGCGGCGGCGTCCAGCAGCGCCGGCCAGTCGGCGACGGTCGCCCCGCCCCGGGAGAGCCCAGTGTCGATCTTGAGGTGCAGGCGGGCGGGGCGTCCGGCGAGCCGGCTCGCCTCGATCATCTCGTCCAGCTGCGGCAGGCTCGCCGCGCCCAGGTCCACCCCGGCGCTGACCCCGTCGTGCAGCGGCAGCCCAGGCGCCAGCAGCCAGGCCAGCACCGGCACGGTCACCCCGGCCCGACGCAGGGTGAGCGCCTCGTCGAGGGTGCAGACACCGAGCCAGTCCGCCCCGGCGTCGAGCGCCGCGCGGGCGGCCGGCAGCATGCCGTGGCCGTACCCGTCGGCCTTCACCACGGCCATCAGCTCGGCCGTGGTGCCGGAGCGGAGCGTGCTCACGTTCTCGCGGATCGCGTCAAGATCGACGCGTACCTCGGCCTGCCACATGCGCCCAGCCTACTTTCCGCCGAGATCACCGCGGGCGGCGACGCACGTCCCGGGCAGTCGATCCGATCGTCCCGCCTGGAACCGACCGATCAGCCCAGCCGGGCGACGACCGGGCGCAGGGCGGTCACCACGTCGGGCGCGGTCACCGGCCCACCCCGGGCCGCCTCCCGGCCGGCGAGCCCGTGCAGGTACGCGGCCGAGGCCGCGGCCCGTTCGGCGGGCACCCCGGCCGCCAGCAGTGAGCCGAGCAGCCCGGCCAGCACGTCGCCGGTGCCTCCGGTGGCCAGTGCCGGGGTGCCGGTCGGGTTGACGTACGCCCGACCGTCCGGCGTACCGATCACCGTGCGGTCCCCCTTGAGCAGCACCACCGCGTTCATCCAGGCGGCCAGCCGCAACGCCGCGCCGACCCGGTCGGCGCCGGGCTCCTCCCCGCAGAGTCGGGTGAACTCCCGGTCGTGCGGGGTGACCACGATCGGCGCGTCCCGACCCCGCAGCCGGTCGGCGAGCGAGCCGTCCACCAGCAGGGTCAACGCGTCGGCGTCGAGCACCACCGGCACCGAGGTGGCCAGCACGGCGCGCAGTTCGGCAGCCGCGTCCGCACCGGTGCCCAGCCCGGAGCCGCAGACCCAGGCCTGCACCCGACCCGAGTCGGCGACCCGCCCACTGGCGATCACCGACGGGTGCTGGTGCAGCACCTCGGTGCGGGCGCCGCCGGCGTAACGGACCAGGCCGGTCGGCCCGGCCAGAGCGCCACCCACGGAGAGCACCGCCGCACCCGGGTAGGTCGCCGAGCCGGTCGCCACACCCACCACTCCCCGGGTGTACTTCTCCGAGGCCGGGCCCAGCTTCGGCCACCAGTCGACCAGGTCGGACCACTCGGTGACCCGGAGCGCCGGGGTGCCGCGCAGCCACGGGCGCAGCCCGATGTCGACCAGCTCCACCTGCCCGGCCAGGGCGGCGGCCGGCCCGACCACCAGTGCGGGCTTCAGCGCGCCGAAGGCCACCGTCACGTCGGCGCGGACCGCGGTGGGTCGGCCGGACGCGGACAGCGGCACGTGGCCGGTGTCCACCGCGACCCCGCTCGGCACGTCCACCGCCAGCACCGTGGAGCGGTCGCCGTCGCGCCCACGCAGCTGGCAGAGACCCCGGACCACCTCGTCCGCGTTCGCCCGCAGACCTCCGGTGCCGCCGATGCCGACGATGCCGTCGAGGACCAGGTCGACCGGGCCGGTCGGACGGTCCACCAGTCGACCGCCGGCAGCTCGCAGCGCGGCCAGCCCGGCGGCGTGTGCACGCCCGGGGGTGAGGAGCAGGGCGGACACGTCGACACCCCGGCGGGCCAGTCGTTCCCCGGCGTACAACGCGTCGCCACCGTTGTCGCCGGAGCCGACCAGCAGCAGCACCCGACCGCCGTAGACTCCGCCCCGCTCGGCGAGCAGCAGCGCGGCACGGCGGGCCAGCCCGGCGGCGGCCCGCTGCATCAGCGTGCCCTCCGGCAGCGTGCCCATCAGTCCCGCCTCGGCCGCCCGTACGTCGGCCACCCGCCACACCGATCTCATGCCACCGTGTCCCATTCCGTTCGAGGGTGGACCCGATCGGCCCGCCCGGCCGACGTCACCGTTCCGCGACCACCATCGCCGACGCGATCCCCCCGTCGTGCGACAGCGAGAGATGCCAGTGGTTGACCCCGCGGGCGTCGGCCGCCGCCGCGACGGTGCCGGCGACGGTCAGCCAGGGACGGCCGTCCGGGTCGGACACGATCTCGCAGTCGTGCCAGTGCAGCCCGGCCGGAGCACCGAGCGCCTTGGCCACGGCCTCCTTCGCGGCGAACCGGCCGGCGAGCGACTCCGGGGAGCGCGGGTTGCCGGAGCGGGTGTGCCGCTCGGCTGTGGTGAAGAGTCGGTCGGCGAGCAGCGGCGTCCGTGCCAGGGCCCGGGCGAACCGGTCGACCAGGACGACGTCGATGCCGACAGCGACGATCACCACACCACCCTACCGGCGGCCGAGGCCGCAGATTAGCCGTCGGGCCCGCCGTGGGCAACGCCTGTGGACACGCCGGGGTACGGCCCACCGCCGGCTGTCCACAGGGCACCGCGGGGTCGCCGGGGCCGGGCCTAGCGTCAGCTCGTCGATGCCGATCGTCCACGGGGGTGTGGTCATGAACGATGAGCCGTTCGCTGTCCGGCCGGAGGAGCTGCGGGCGGTTGCCGTCAGCCTCGACGACGAGGCGCACCGGCTGGCGTTGGGTCTCGCGGGGGCGACCGGGCTGCTGGTGGTGGCGCCCGAGTGGCGAGCTGGCTCAGCTCTGGCCGGGTTGGAGGCAGCCGGGCATGCCTGGTTCTGCCGGCTGGGCGCCCAGGTCGCGGTGGCCTCCGGTGGGGTCCGGGAGGCGGCCGAGGCGTACGAGACGGTGGACGACCGGGCCGCCGACCGCTTCGCCAACCTGCCCCGGTGACCGTCGGCTACCGGCAGCTCTGGGCTGCCGATCCGGGCGGATGGCGGGTCGCCGGGGCGGCCTGGGCGGGGCTGGTCGGGCCGGTCGACCGACGCGTCGACGAGCTGCGTGGGGCCGCTGGGCGATTGCGGGGCGATTGGTCCGGTGCGGCCGCCACGGCGGCTGACGCTCGGTTCGCCGGTCTGGCCGACGAACTGACCTCGGTCGCGCCCGCGCTGATCGAGGTCGACCAGGTGCTGTCCGACCTGGCCGGACGGCTGACGGTGGCGAAGGCACGGCTCGCCGCAACGGTCGCCCAGGCGGACGCCGCCGGGCTGATGGTGGACCGCGCGGGCGGGGTGCACATCGATCCCACCCGGGTCTCACCCACCGAGCGGGCCAGCGTGGCGGCAGCCCGGGTGGCGGCGGCCCTGCGCGACGCGCTCGACGGGGCCGGGGCGGCAGATCGGGCCGCCGCCGACCGGTTGGATGAGTTGGCCCGGGCCGCCGACTCCGGCTGGGCCTCCCCGCCACCGCCGGGCCGGCCGGCTGCCGGTGCCGCACCGGCGCTGGTCCGCGCCTGGTGGTCCGGGTTGACACCGGCGCAGCGACGGTGGCTGATCGGGCACGAGCCGGCCCTGGTCGGCCGGTTGGACGGGTTGCCGGTGGCCGCCCGTGACCAGGCCAATCGGCTGCGGCTCGGGGTCTGGCGCGAGGAGTTGCTGGCTGAGCGGCGACGCTTGCTGGCTCGGGTGCCGCCGGGGCCGCTCACGTCGATCCGGCTGCACGGGTTGGCCGGACGGTTGGCCGGCCTGGACGCGCTGGCCGGGCGGCTGGCGGCCGGCGGGGAGCCGCGGGCGTACCTGCTCGGGTTGGATCCGGCTGGTGAGGGTCGGGTGGTGGTGGCGCTCGGCGATCCGGACCATGCCGACCGGGTGCTGACGTACGTGCCGGGGATGACCTCCGGCCTGGCCGACGCCCCGGGTGAGCTGGGCAGGGCGGCGCGCGTGCTGGACCGGTGCGTCGAGCTCGCCCCGGGTGAGCGCAGCGCGGCGGTGCTCTGGTTGGACTACGACGCTCCGGACTTCCTGGGCGAGGCCGCCTCGGCCGGCCAGGCCCGGGACGCCGGCCCGGCGCTGCACCGCTTCCAGGAGGGGTTGCGGGCCAGCCACGAGGGGCCACCTGCCCGGCAGACCGTGCTCGGGCACAGCTACGGGTCACTGGTGGTGGGAGTGGCCGCCCGGGAGCACGGGCTGGCCGCCGACGCGCTGGCCTTCGTCGGCTCACCGGGGGTCGGTGCGTCGCACGCCGCCGAGTTGGGCGTGCCACCCGGGGAGGTCTGGGCGAGCAGCGCTCCTGACGACGTGATCCGTGCGGCCCGCCCGCCGGATGAGCTGGGCCGACGGGCCCTGCTGGGTTCTGCCCCGCTGGCGGCCGTGCTGGGTTGGCCCAACCGGACCGGGCACGAGCTGTGGTTTGGTCACGACCCGTCAGATCCCGGCTTCGGCGGCCGGGTCTTCGACAGCGGGCGGGGCGGGCACACCGGTTACTGGGACCCGGGCAATCCCGCGTTGGACGGGATGGCCCGGGTCGTCCTGGGCCGCCGCTGAGGGCTTACTCGACGGTGACCGACTTGGCCAGGTTGCGGGGCTGGTCCACGTCGTGCCCACGGGCGGCGGCGATCTCGGCGGCGAGCACCTGCAGCGGCACCGTGGTGACGAGCGGGGCCAGCAGCGTCGGCGTACGCGGCACGTAGATCAGGTGGTCGGCGTACCGGACGACGGCCTCGTCACCCTCCTCCGCGATCACGATGGTCCGCGCGCCGCGCGCCCGGACCTCCTGGATGTTGGAGACGACCTTGTCGTGCAGCATTCCCCGGCCGACCGGCGAGGGCACCACGCAGATCACCGGGGTGCCCTTGTCGATCAGGGCGATCGGGCCGTGCTTCAGCTCACCGGCCGCGAAGCCCTCGGCGTGCATGTACGCCAGTTCCTTGAGCTTCAGCGCTCCCTCCAGGGCGACCGGGTAGCCGACGTGCCGGCCGATGAACAGCACGGTGGGCTCGGACTTCAGCTCCCGGGCCAGCTCACGGACGGGCTCGATCCGGGCCAACAGCTCGCGCAGCTTGCCCGGCATCTCCTGCAGTTGGGCGACCACCGCGCCCACCTCGTCGGCGAACTTGATGCCGCGCACCTGGGCCAGGTGCAGGCCGATCAGGTAGCAGGCGACGAGCTGGGTGAGGAACGCCTTGGTGGAGGCGACGGCGATCTCCGGCCCACCGTGGGTGTAGAGCACGGCGTCGGATTCACGCGGGATGGTCGAGCCGTTGGTGTTGCAGATCGCCAACACCCGGGCCTTCTGCTCCTTGGCGTGGCGCAGCGCCATCAGGGTGTCCATCGTCTCGCCGGACTGGGAGATCACCACGATCAGCGTGGACCGGTCGAGGACCGGGTCGCGGTAGCGGAACTCGCTGGCCAACTCCACCTCGCACGGGATCCGGGTCCAGTGCTCGATGGCGTACTTGGCGACCATGCCGGAGTGGTACGCGGTGCCGCAGGCCACGATAAAGATCTTGTCGACGTCGCGCAGATCCTGGTCGCTGAGGCGAACCTCGTCGAGGGCGATCTCACCGGTTTCGGTGAGCCGGCCGAGCAGCGTGTCGGCGATGGCCTGCGGCTGCTCCTCGATCTCCTTGAGCATGAACCAGTCGTAGCCGCCCTTCTCGGCCGACGAGGAGTCCCAGTCGATGTGGAAGTCCTTGCCGGTGGCGGGCTGGCCGTCGAAGTCGGTGATCTCGATGCTGTCACCGGTGATCAGCACGATCTGGTCCTGGCCCAGCTCGACCGCTTCCCGGGTGTGCTCGATGAACGCGGCCACGTCGCTGGCCAGGTAGTTTTCCCCGTCGCCCCGGCCGACCACCAGTGGCGAGTTGCGCCGGGCACCGACGACCGCGCCGGGCACCGAGGCGTCGACGGCGAGCAGGGTGAAGGCGCCTTCCAGCCGCTGGCAGACCACGCGCATCCCGGCGGCGAGCAACTGCGGGCTGTCCGGCTGACCGGCGGCGCGCAGGTCGGCCAGCGCGGCGGAGAGCAGGTGCGCGGCGCACTCGGTGTCGGTGTCGCTGGTGAACTGGACGCCGTCGGCCTCCAGCTCGGCGCGGAGCCTGGCGAAGTTTTCGATGATGCCGTTGTGGATCACCGCGACCCGGCCGTCGCCGGCGACGTGCGGGTGGGCGTTGCGGTCGGTCGGGCCGCCGTGGGTGGCCCACCGGGTGTGCCCGATGCCGGTGGTGCCGTCACCGATGCCGATCGGGCTGGCCGCGCAGGAGGTCGGGTCGTCGGCGGCCCGCTCGGACAACACCTTCTCCAGGTTGGCCAGTTTGCCGGCCTTCTTCTCGGTCAGCAGCTGGTCGTCGCAGACGATCGCGACGCCCGCCGAGTCGTAGCCGCGGTATTCCAGCCGCCGCAGCCCGTCGAGGACGATGCCGAGTGCGGGGCGTGCGCCCGCGTATCCCACGATTCCACACATGGCTCGCAGCCTAACCCAGTTTCACTCATCTTGGGTGCTCGAAAGTCGGGTTATCAATCACGGAATCTGAGCGATCGGTGGGTGGCGGCTCGCAACGGGACGAGCTTCCCGGCTCGCCCAGTGCCCCAGCCTCGGCGGACGGGGTTGCGGCGGGCCTTTGGAGTACGAAAGTCTCTCGGCGGGTTCGGCGTGCCCGTCCACGGCCCGTTCGTCCCATACCCACTCCCGCCCGGAGCAGCCATGTCCGACGCGCCCCCGCCCGAGCCGTCCCCCTCCTCCCCTCCGGACCCGCCGTCGCCCCCACCACCACCGCCGGATCCGACGGCGCAGCCCGCCTCGGCTCCGTTGCCGGTGCCCGACCCGTTGGCCCCGGGCCAGCCGTGGGCACCGCCGACGCCCTGGACACCGACCCCGTGGACACCACCTCCCCCGGCCGCACCCTGGACGCCGACCCCGTGGGCCCCGTCTCCGCCGGCCGTGCCCTGGACGCCGGCCCCGGGGGCGGCCCAGTGGACCCCCGAACCGTCGGCGCCTCCCGGGCCGCCGCCGCCCGACGACTCGGGCCCGGCACCCGCCGGATCGCCGCCGCCGGCAGGGTGGCCCATGCCCGCCGCACAGCCACCCTCCGCAGGCTGGTCGCCACCGGCCGGCGGATGGCCGCCGCCCGGCTATCCACCGCCGTACGCCTACCCCGGGCACCCACAGATCAGCGGCAGTCCGGCGACGGACAGCGGCCGGGTCGTCGGGATCGTCATCGCGGTCTTCGCGGTGCTGGTCCTGATCATCTGCGGCTGCCTGTGCGCGGGTGGCCTGCTACTCAACAGCGACAGCCCGGATCCGGTCGCCGACGACCCGTACGTCCTTCCCGACGACGACTGGACCGGACCCACCGCCGGGCCGCTCATCCCGGAGCGACCCACCGCGCCGCCGCCCACCCGGGCACCCACCCCCACCAAACAGCCGATCACCGCACCGACCTCGGGGCCGGCCCCGCTGACTGTCGTCTACGAGGTCACCGGGTCGGGTACGGCGGACATCGCGTACTTCGACGCCGAAAGCGACCTCATCCACGTTGACGACACGAAGCTGCCCTGGCGCACCACCATCAGGACCAACGGCCAGAGCCGGGTGATGGTGGAGGCCACCTGGCCCGACATCGACTATCACGGACCACTCGACTGCACCCTCACCGTCACCGGTGTCGGCAAGCCGGTCGTCGACAAGACGCGGGGATACTGGCGGACCACCTGCTCGGTCGAGTGAGGCTGGGGTTCACCCCGGGGGCACCCGTAGGCTGGCGCGGTGACGACGAGCACCGATGTCGACCCGCTGGTGGCCCGGATGCGCCCCTTCGGCACGACGATCTTCGCCGAGATGTCCGCCCTCGCCACGCGGACCGGCGCGGTCAACCTCGGCCAGGGCTTCCCCGACACCGACGGCCCACCGGAGATGCTGGCCGCCGCCGCCGAGGCGCTGCGCGGCGGGCAGAACCAGTACCCGCCCGGGCCGGGGATTCCCGTCCTCCGTGCGGCGGTCGCGGCCCATCAGCGGCGGTTCCACGACCTGGAGTACGACCCGGACAGCGAGATCGTGATCACCGCGGGCGCGACCGAGGCGGTCGCGGCGAGCATCCTCGCCCTCTGCGAACCGGGCGACGAGGTGGTCTGCTTCGAGCCGTACTACGACTCGTACGCCGCCTCGATCGCGCTGGCTGGCGCGGTCCGGCGGCCGGTGACCCTGCGCCCGGCGGCCGACGGCCGGTACTCCTTCGACCCGGCGGCGCTGCGCGCGGCGTTCGGCCCGCGCACCCGGCTGGTGCTGCTGAACTCACCGCACAACCCGACCGGCAAGGTCTTCGCCCCGGCCGAGCTGGCGCTGATCGCCGAGTTGTGCCAGGAACACGACACGTACGCGGTCACCGACGAGGTGTACGAGCATCTGGTCTTCACCGACGCGGCGCACCCGCACGTGCCACTGGCCACCCTGCCCGGGATGCGGGAGCGGACGCTGCGCATCTCGTCCGCGGGCAAGACGTTCTCCTGCACGGGCTGGAAGGTCGGCTGGGCGAGCGGCCCGGCGGCCCTGGTCTCGGCGGTGCTGCGGGTGAAGCAGTTCCTCACCTACGTCAACGCCGCGCCGCTGCAACCGGCGGTCGCCGTGGCGCTGGCGCTGCCGGACGACTACTACACCGGTTTCCGGGACAGCCTCCAGCAGCGGCGTGACCAGCTCGTCGACGGTCTCACCGACGCCGGGTTCGCGGTGCTCGACTCGGAGGGGACGTACTTCGTCACCGCCGACATCACCGCCCTCGGCGGCCGGGACGGGGTGGAGTTCTGTCGGTCGCTGCCGGAGCGCTGCGGCGTGGTGGCGGTGCCCACCCAGGTCTTCTACGACGACGCCGACGCGGGCCGGCGGCTGGTCCGCTTCGCCTTCTGCAAGCGGCCCGAGGTGTTGGCCGAGGCGGTCACCCGGCTGCGCGCCTTGGCCCCGATCGGCTGACCCAGCAAGTCGCTGTCCGGAGGCTGTGGAGCTGATGTCACAGACGATTCAGCTCCACAGCCTCCGGCTTACCTAGGACGCGACGGGGCTGGCGGTGCGGACCAGCTCGGCGATCCGCTCGGCGACCGCACGGGCGGTCGCCTCGGTGGCCGCCTCGACCATCACCCGGACCAGCGGCTCGGTGCCCGAGGGGCGCAGCAGCACCCGCCCGGTCTCACCCAGCTCCGCCTCGGCCCGCTCGACCTCGGCGCGGACGGCCGGTGCGGCGGCACCGACGGTCCGGTCACCGACCGGAACGTTGATCAGCACCTGGGGCAGCTTGGTGACGACCGAGGCCAACTCGGCGAGAGACTTGCCGGTGGCCGCCATCCGGGCCATCAGGTGCAGGCCGGTGAGCACACCGTCGCCGGTGGTGGCGTGCGCGGGCATGACGATGTGGCCGCTCTGCTCACCGCCGAGCGCCAGCCCGGAGGCGCGCAGAGCCTCCAGGACGTACCGGTCGCCGACCTTGGTCTCGATCAGCCGGATGCCCTGCGCGGACATGGCCAGCCGCAGGCCGAGGTTGCTCATCACGGTCGCGACGAGTGTGTCCTGGGTGAGCGTGCCGGCATCCCGCATGGCCAGCGCGAGGATCGCCATCACCTGGTCGCCGTCGACCTCGTCGCCGTCGGCGCTGACCGCCACGATGCGGTCGGCGTCACCGTCGTGGGCGATGCCCAGGTGCGCGCCGTGCTCGACGACGGCCTCGCGCAGCCCCTCGATGTGGTTGGAGCCACAGTCGTCGTTGATGTTCAGCCCGTTCGGCTCGGCGTTGATCGCGATGACCTCCGCGCCGGCTTCCCGGTAGGCGACCGGGGCGACCTCGGCGGCGGCGCCGTTGGCGCAGTCGACCACGACCTTGATCCCGTCCAGCCGGTGCGGCACGGCGCCGACGAGGTGCTGGACGTAGTGGTCCGCGCCGTCGAGCAGGTCGTGCACCCGACCGATGCCGGCGCCGGTCGGCCGATCCCAGGCGGTGGTGGCGTTTGCCTGCACGGCCGCCTCGATCTGCATTTCGATCTCGTCGGGCAACTTGTGCCCGCCGGCGGCGAAGAGCTTGATGCCGTTGTCCGGCATGGGGTTGTGCGACGCGGAGAGCACCACGCCGAGGTCGGCCTTGGCCTCGGCGGTGAGGAACGCCACCGCCGGAGTGGGCAGCACGCCGACCCGCACCACGTTGGCGCCGGCACTGGTCAGCCCGGCGACCACGGCGGCCTCCAGCATCTCGCCACTGGCCCGGGTGTCGCGACCCACAACGGCCAGCGGCGGGTGGCTGCGGTCCGTCTCGGCGAGTGTGTGCGCGGCGGCCACCGCGAGCGCCAGCGCCAACTCAGGCGTGAGATCCGCGTTTGCCCGCCCGCGTACGCCGTCCGTGCCGAACAACCGACCCATACCCGCCAACCTCCGATGCGCACTGCCGATGTGGAGAAAGCGGAACGGCCGGCCACCTCCCCGCGCAGGGGGAGGCGGACCGGCCGTCCGTCAGAAGTACAACGCGCTGGTGAAGATCAGCGCTTCGAGTACTGGGGAGCCTTACGGGCCTTCTTGAGGCCGTACTTCTTGCTTTCCTTGACCCGGGCGTCCCGGGTGAGGAAGCCGGCCTTCTTCAGGGCCGGGCGGTCGTCCGGCTCGTTGACGATCAGCGCCCGGGCGATGGCCAGCCGCAGCGCACCGGCCTGGCCGGTGGTGCCGCCGCCACGCAGGTTGGCGATGACGTCGAACGCCTCGGGCTTCTCGGCGGTGACCAGCGGGTCCTTGATGAGCTGCTGGTGCACCTTGCTCGGGAAGTAGGCCTCGAGGTCGCGGCCGTTGCAGGTGATCTTGCCGGTGCCCGGAACGATACGGACCCGGACGATGGCCTCCTTGCGCCGACCCACGGTCTGGATCGGGCGGTCACCACGCGGCGCGCGGGCGACGGGCGCCGGCGCCTCGGTGGCCTCGGGGGCAACCTCGGTCTCGGTGGTGATGTCGGTCATGCTGCTTCCTTCGCCCGCGCTCACTGCGCGATCTGCTTGATCTCGAACGGCACCGGCTGCTGCGCGAGGTGCGGGTGCTCGGCACCGGCGTAGACCTTCAGCTTCTTGATCAGCTGACGGCCGAGCTTGTTGTGCGGGAGCATCCCCTTCACAGCCAGCTCGATGGCGCGCTCGGGCCGCTTGGTCAGCAGCTCGTCGTAGCCGATCTGCTTCAGACCACCCGGGTAACCGGAGTGGCGGTAAGCGACCTTGGTCTGGCGCTTGTTGCCGGTCAGCGCAACCTTGCCCGCGTTCACGATGACGACAAAGTCGCCCGTGTCGACGTGCGGCGCGAAAGTCGGCTTGTGCTTACCACGCAGCAACGTGGCGGCGTGGGTGGCCAGGCGGCCCAGCACGACATCAGAGGCGTCGATGACGTGCCACTGACGCTCGATCTCACCCGGCTTCGGGCTGTACGTACGCACAGGTCTACCTTGTCTCGTCGTCGGTCTGGGGTCGCGCGCCGAGGTGACCAGATCTTGCAGGCCGGACCAGCGCGCACGAACGACCAAGCGTACCTGATGGGGCACGCCTCTGGATGTCGTACAACAGCAGGCAACGATACCCGGCGCGGTGTCCGCAGGTCAAAACGGGGGTGGGGTCTCGCGCGACGACGCGCCGACCGTGGCCCAGCTCACACGCCGGCGAGGCGATTTGCCCTCGGACGACGGTAGACGGCCCAGGTGACCGCGAAGCACAACGCGTACCAGCCGATGAAGGCCAGGTAGGCGGCGTCGGCGTTGCCCGAGCCGAGGAACGACTGCCGGAACGCGATGTTGACCAGCACCCCGCCGGAGGCCCCGATCGCACCCGCGATGCCGATCAACGCGCCGGTCATCCGTCGCGCCCAGCGCGCGGCGGCCTCCGGGTCGCGCCGGCCCGCAGCCACCGCGTCCGCCGCTCGGGCCCGGAAGATCGCCGGGATCATCTTGTACGTGGAGCCGTTGCCGATACCGGAGAAGACGAAGAGGGCGAGGAACCCGGCCAGGTAGAGCCCGAACGAGTGCTCCCGGGCCGCGTACAGCACGGTGGCCGCGCCGGCCGCCATCGCCACGAAGTTCCAGAAGGTCACCCGGGCCCCGCCCAACCGGTCGGCGAGGTGACCGCCCAGCGGCCGGATCAACGAGCCGACCAGCGGGCCGAGGAAGGTCAACCAGGCGGCGTCGACCGGAGTGGGGAACCGCTCGGCGAACTGGAGCTGGAGCACCTGACCGAAGGCGAAACCGAACCCGATGAACGAGCCGAAGGTGCCGATGTAGAGCACCGACATGACCCAGGTGTGGGGGTCACGGGCCGCCTCGCGCAACGCGCCCGGCTCGTTGCGCGCCCCGGGCACGGTGTCCAACCAGCGGGCCGCGGCCAGCGCGGCCAGCACGATCAGCGGCAGGTAGACCGCCGGCACCAGCCGGGGGTACGCGGCACCGGCGGTGGCGAGGACCGCCAGCCCGACCAACTGCACCGCGGGTACGCCCAGGTTGCCGCCGCCGGCGTTGAGCCCGAGGGCCCGGCCCTTGAGCCGAGCCGGATAGAAGAGGTTGATGTTCGCCATCGAGGAGGCGAAGTTGCCGCCGCCGACCCCGGTGATGCAGGCGAGCACCATCAGGGTGGTGTAGGACACCCCGGGCTCCAGCAGCACCGTCATCGGCACCGTGGGCACCAGCAGCAGCAGTGCGCTGATGATCGTCCAGCGCCGCCCGCCGAAGCGGGCCACCGCCAGCGTGTACGGCAGCCTCAACACCGCGCCGAGTGCCGCCGGCACTGCGGTGAGCAGGAATTTCCCGGCCGGGTCGATGCCGTACGCGGGGCCGAGGAAGAGCACGGTGACCGACCAGAGGCTCCACACCGAGAAGCCGACGTGCTCCGCGAAGATCGAGACCCAGAGGTTGCGCCGGGCGATCGGGGCACCCGTCGCCTGCCAGAAGTCGGGGTCCTCGGGACGCCAGTCGTCGAGCCGACGCCCACGCCCGGTGGCGACCGACGGTGCGGCGGTGACTGCGGTGCTGGTGAGCGTGCTCACGGCGGCTCCTCCTCGTCGATGTGACGAGGAGAAACGCTAGGAACGCCGGGTTACCTGGCAGTGCCCGTCGCGGGTCGGCCCGGAAACGGGGACCGCACCACGGGCCGGCGGCGATGGTGAGCACACCACCAGACCCGTGGTCAGAGCTGCTGGAGGATGCGCAGCGCGCGGCCGACCCGGAGCATGGTGTCGGTGTCGGCGACGTCCACGCAGTCGGTGAACCACTTCTTCATCGGCGAGGAGATGCGGTCGGGCATCACCACGTACCGGCCCATCGTCACGGCGAGCGGCGAGTCACGCAGCAGTGACTCCTCGACGACCTCGACCACGATCACGATGGGTACGTCGGTGGAGTTGTAGACGTCTGAGCTGATCACGAGGCCGAGGCGTTCCCGGGCGCCCTCGATGCGCCAGACCTCTCCCCTACGCAGCACGCGGTCGCCCGCCGGAGAGCAGGTCGTTGACCATGCCCAC
The DNA here is from genome assembly GCF_003205615.1 of Micromonospora arborensis. Taxonomy (GTDB): domain Bacteria; phylum Actinomycetota; class Actinomycetes; order Mycobacteriales; family Micromonosporaceae; genus Micromonospora; species Micromonospora arborensis. The sequence continues at coordinate 86,024 of NZ_PYBV01000011.1, forward strand.
CTCGCGGGCGTCGGCGAGCGCGGCGGACTCCAGGTCCAGACCGGCACGGCCCACGGCGGCGGCGTGCGCGGTGAAGACCTCGCGCAGCGCCTTCTCCCGGGCGGCCTGGTCCATCCAGGCGGAGAGCGACAGCCCTTCGCGCTTGGCGAACCGCCGTGCCTCCTCGATCGTCTCGTCCGTGAACGACAGAGTCACCTTGGCAGTCATGCCGCTGAGACTACCCAGCGGTATGACCACCAGTCATCCATCCGCCCACCAGCTCGCCCACCAGCGTCGAAACGCCCATTCCGGCGGCTCTCACCTGACCCGACCGCCGAACACCGCGAAGCGCCACTCCTTGAAGTAACAATCGACGTCGACCAGGCCGGCCTCGGCGAGCCACCGGCACTGATCGGCCACGGTCGCCGGGCGGTCGTGCCGCATCCTCCCCTGGGAAGCGGCGATCTCCTCGGGGGACGCGCCCAGCTCGGTGATCCGCTCCAGCCACACCTCGTCGTAGCGCCGGTCCAACTCGGGGGTCGGGCCGGCGACCTGCTCGGCGTTGACGAACACCCCGCCGGGTGCCAGCGCGGCGGCGGCCCTCCGGTAGAGCGCCCGCTTGCCGGCGTCGTCCAGGTGGTGGATCGCCAGCGCGCTGACCACCGCGTCGTACCGGCCCGGCGGCAGCTCGTCGGACAGGTCGGCCTGGATGGACCGGTGCGGCACGGACCGGGCGCGCAACTGCTCGGTGGCGCGGGCGAGCATCGCCGGCGCTCCGTCCAACAGGGTCAGCCGGACTCCGGGCACCGCCGCGGCCAGCAGCAGCGAGAGCAGGCCGGTGCCGGCGCCCAGGTCCAACACCTCGGGGGTACGTCCGGCCGCGAGCGCGGCGCGCAGCGGTGGCGCGGCCACCTGGACGGCGGCGCCATAGAAGGCGTCGAAGCAGGGAATCAGGCGCCGACGCTCCTCGTCGTAGGTGCCGGCCACCGCGTCGAACACGTCCGCCACGCTCATCGCGCACTCCCAAATTTTGAGACAGATTTCCCACATTATAAGCGCTGTGGTGCGGCGAACAACGCTGATGCCGTCGGCGATTCAGCTTGAAAGGGCACCGATCGGGCCCGCGCCAACGCTCCTGACCCCCGACAAGCGAAAGACCCCCGGCGCGAACCGGGGGCCTCTGCGCCATGAGCCTGTGTCGTCGCGCGCACCATGGAGGGCTGGCGGCCTCGGTGCTCGGCGGGGGTGGGAGTGTTGCTGATGAGCGGTATACCAGGGAGTCATATTCATACCTGAGAGGTATATGGACTACCGGGGCGGCAGCGCCCGGCGGCGGGATGGCACCACCTCGCCGAGGACCAACCCCGGGACAAGCAGAAGACCCCCGGCTTCCTGGTATCCAGGGTGCCGAGGGCCTTACGTGCTGCGCTGGTCAGCCGACGGGGCCGATCGCCTTCGCCAGATCGACGAAGCCGGCCCATGCCGCCGGTCCGAAGGTCAGCGTCCCGCCGTCGCGGTCTTTGGTGTCGCGGACGAGGACGACGCCGGGGAGGTTGTCGGCGACCTCGACGCACGAGCCCCCGTTGTTTCCGCTCTTCGTGCTCTTACGCCACTGCGCGCCGGTCATGTCCATGATCCCGCTGCTTTCCTGATCAGGTCTAGGGACTGATGACGGGAAAGAGCTTCGCTTCTGATGCGTTCCCATCTGCGATTCAGCGTAGCAACGTCCGCAGCTCCATTTACGATCTGCGCCCGGACCTGGCTGTCGATGTGTGCGACCTGCTCGCCGTCGGGCAGCTCGGCCACGATGAAGCCCCCGCCAAGGCCCGGATACATCCCGACGTCTTGCGGCACTACGAGCACCCGCACAGCGGGCAGCCCCGCGCACTCGGCGAGGTGGGCGACCTGCTCACGCATCAGCGATCGGTCGCCGTACGCCGACTGGTACAGGACCAGCTCGTGTACGACTGCGATCAGCAAGGGCGGGCGTTCGCGGCGGAGGATGGCCTGACGGTCGATGCGGGAGGCGACCACGTCGTCAACTTCGTCCCTCGTCAACGCTTCGCCTGCCAATGTCGCCCGCGCATACGCCTCGGTCTGCAGGAGGCCGGGCACCCATGTGTGCTCGAACCAGCGAATCGCAACGGCTTCGCGTTCCCAGTCGACCCATTCACGCAGCCATTGCGGCTCGCGCCGTTTGAGGACATCCGGCCAGAGGTCCCCGACGTCCCTCCCGAGGATGACAGCCAGCTTCGCGCGCCGACGGGGCTGCGGCACGCGTCCCGGGCTTATCCACCGCGCTGCCGTCTTCGGATCGACGCCCGTCTGAGCTGCCAGGCTTTCGGCTGTCTCGCCAGCTTCGGCCATGGCCGCTTGAAGTGCATGATTCATCCTGCCTCCAAGATGAACGTCCCGAACGTCCCTGGAGAATAAGGCAACGTCGTGTACTGGTCCTGTCGCTCTCGGCAATGTGGTCGGTAGATGGCGCGGCCGGCAGGGATCCCCGAAACCTGGCGGACGCGTTCGTAGCGGGGCCGCCCTTGGCGGGCGAGCACTCACGAGGGCGGCCCCTTCCCAAGAGCGACGACCAGGGGATCACCCGTGCCGGACAAGCCGCCCGATCGGAAACCCAAACCGAGGCCGAACACCGGCCCCGCCGCCGTCGCTGGGCGTGCCCTGGCCGCCAGGGACCGTCGTCCCGCCCTGGCGGGTGAACCGCCTCAACCGCGTCGCCGAGCAGAGCGGGGTGAGCGCACGAGCGGGTCCGCGCGGATGCCACACACCGGTGACGTCCTGCACCTGACCCGCGCCGCGAGTGTGCAGTTCCTGCGCCCGATCTTCGTCCGCGTGATTCGGGTTCTCGATTGGCCGACGTACGACGGGTGGCTGTGGATTGACGGTTACGAGCTGGCCGCGAACGGCGATGCGGTCGCACGCCGGACCCTGTTCGTGATGCCCGCAGGCCTGATCTGGCCGGACAGGCCCGCCACGGCGGCCCGGCGCCCAACCACCCGCACGCCCGTCAAGCGCGGTTCGGTGAGGGTCGGATGACCCGCCGCCCTCGCTCGCACCATCCGATGCGCCCGGCGTGGCTCTGCCGTAGCTGCGCCGCTCCCTGGCCGTGTGCGCCGGCCCAGCTTCACCTCGCAACCGAGTTCTACGGCCATTCGATCGCCCTGGCGTTCTACCTGGCAGCGAACATGCAGGACGCGGTTGACGACCTGTACTCCCTAGGCGTTCGTCCTGACCTGCGAGCACTTCACGTCCGGTTCCTTGGCTGGCTGTCCCTGACCCGCCGACAACACCGCGCCGACCTGGGCTGACCGCCTCTGGGACACCGGCGGCGCTGATCCCGGCCGACGGACGGCAGGGTCGGCCCGCACCGCCCACCCGTCACGCCCGCTGCCCCGGTGCGGTGTGAGCCCCACTTGACAGGACCGAAACAGAAGGGACCCGGACTGGAAACTGCCCGGCGGCACGCTTTGCCGACATGACAGACGGTGCGCGGTCGGCAACTCGATCGGGGCGGACGCCCCGGGAAGTGGCGACGCACTGCCCGTACTGCGCACTCCAGTGCGGGATGGTGCTGCGTGAGGACGACGCCGGGGTGTCGGTGCACCCCCGCCAGTTCCCCACCAATCGCGGCGGGCTCTGCCAGAAGGGTTGGACCGCCGCCGAGTTGCTCGACCACCCGGAGCGGCTGACCACTCCCCTGGTGCGCGACCCGGCCACCGGCACGCTGCGCCCGGCAAGCTGGGACGCCGCCCTCGATCGGGTCGTCACCGGCATCCGCGCCATCCAGAACGACGCCGGCCCGGACGCGGTCGCCGTCTTCGGCGGCGGTGGCCTGACCAACGAGAAGGCGTACGCGTTGGGAAAGTTCGCCCGGATCGGGCTGCGCACCCGGCACATCGACTACAACGGACGGTTCTGCATGTCCTCGGCGGCAGCCGCCGGGATGCGCGCCTTCGGCATCGACCGAGGGCTGCCGTTCCCGCTCGCCGACCTGGGCCGGGCCGACACCCTGTTGCTGGTCGGCGCGAACCCGGCGGAGACCATGCCGCCGCTGGTGCGGTGGCTCACCGAGCAGCGCGCCAACGGCGGCCAACTGATCGTCGTCGACCCCCGGGTCACCGCCACCGCCCGCCAGGCCGACCTGCATCTGCAACCGCTGCCCGGCACCGACCTCGCGGTGGCCAACGCACTGCTGCACATCGCCCTCACCGAGGGTTGGGTCGACCGGGAGTACGTGGCCGAACGCACCGCCGGATTCGAGGCGGTGCGCCGCAGCGTCGCCGCCTGGTGGCCGGCCCGCGCCGAGCAGATCTCCGGTGTGCCGGTGGCCGACCTGGAGGCGACCGCACGCGCGCTGGGCACCGGCGGTCGAGTGATCATCCTGACCGCGCGCGGCGCCGAGCAGCATGCCAAGGGCGTCGACACGGTCTCCGCGTACGTCAATCTCGCCCTTGCCCTCGGCCTGCCCGGTCGTGCCGGCTCGGGGTACGGCTGCCTCACCGGCCAGGGCAACGGCCAGGGTGGACGGGAGCACGGGCAGAAGGCCGACCAACTGCCCGGGTACCGGCGGATCGACGACCCGGCGGCCCGCGAGCACGTGGCCGGCGTCTGGGGAGTGCCCGCCGACGAACTGCCCGGCCCGGGTGTGCCGGCGTACCAACTGCTCGACTCGCTCGGCACACCCGACGGCCCGCGCGCGTTGCTGGTGTTCGGCTCGAATCCGGTGGTCTCCGCGCCACGGGCGGGGCGGATCGAGCGCCGGTTGCGCGACCTGGACCTGCTGGTCGTCGCGGACCTGATGCTCTCCGAGACGGCCGCGCTGGCGGACGTGGTGCTGCCCACCGCGCAGTGGGCCGAGGAGGACGGCACCATGACCAACCTGGAGGGTCGGGTGCTGCGTCGGCGCGCGCTGCGCCCACCGCCGCCGGGTGTCCGGACCGACCTGGCGATCATCGCCGACCTCGCGGCGAGGTTGGCCCCCGACGCTGCTGCGGCCACCGACGCGGCGGCCCGGTTCCCGGCCGACCCGGCCACCGTCTTCGCCGAGTTGCGTCGGGCCTCGGCCGGTGGGGCTGCCGACTACGCCGGCATCAGCTGGGCTCGGATCGACGCCGCCGACGGCGTCTACTGGCCCTGCCCGACCGAGGAGGGGTCGGACACGCCACGACTCTTCACCGACCGGTTCGCCACCCCGGACGGCCGGGCCCGGTTCCACCCCGTCGACCACCGGCCAGCCGCCGAGGAGGTCTGCGCGGCGTACCCGCTGCACTTCACCACCGGCCGGGTGCTGGCGCAGTACCAGTCCGGCACCCAGACCCGCCGGGTCGCCGCGCTGCGCCGCGCCGCCGCCGAGGCGTTCGTCGAGCTGCACCCCGACCTGGCCGGGCGGCTGGGCATCGACGACGGAGACCCGGTGCGGGTCACCTCGCGCCGAGGTGAGTTCAGCGCCCCGGCCCGCCTCAGCGCCGGGATCCGGCCGGACACCGTCTTCGCCCCGTTCCACTACGCGGGGGCGGGACGGGCCAACTCGGTGACCAACGACGCGGTCGACCCGATCTCCGGGATGCCCGAATTCAAGATCTGCGCGGTCCGGGTGGAGAAGGCATGACCGCCCGGGTGGTGATCGTCGGCAACGGGATGGCGGGTGCCCGCCTCGCCGGTGAGCTGCATGCCCGGGAGGGAGACCGGAAGGTCACCGTGCTCGGGGCCGAACCGCACCGGGCGTACAACCGGATCCTGCTCTCCACCCTGCTGGCCGGGCGGGTCGACGAGCCGGACATCGAGCTGACCGAGGCCGCCGGGCACGGCATCGACCTGCGCACCGGCGTACCGGTGGCCGCGATCGACCGAGCCGCCCGGGAGGTTCGGACCGACGACGGCGAACGCATCTCCTACGACCATCTGGTGCTGGCCACCGGCGCCCGGGCGGTGCTGCCGCCACTGCCCGGCCTCGACCCGGCGAACCTGCCGGAGCGGGTGGTCCCCTTCCGGACCCTGGACGACTGCCGACGGATCCTCGCCGCAGCGGCCGGCGCACGCAGCGCGCTGGTGCTCGGCGGTGGGTTGCTCGGGCTGGAGGCCGCCCGGGGGCTGGCCATCCGAGGGCTGACCACGACCGTGGTGCACCCGCGGGGGCACCTGATGGAACGGCAACTCGACCCGGCAGCCGGTGCGGTGCTCGCCGGCACGCTCGCCGATCTCGGCGTCACCATCCAACTGGCGGTGCCGGCAACCGGCGTGGCCGCGGACGCCACCGGCGTACGCCTCGACCTGGCCGACGGCCGAACGCTCCACGCCGACCTGCTGCTGCTCTCCTGCGGTGTACGCCCGGACACCGCCCTCGCACAGGCGGCCGGGCTGACCGTCCGACGCGGTGTGGTGGTGGACGACCAGCTCCGCACCGACGACCGGTCCATCTCGGCGATCGGCGACTGTGCCGAGCACGACGGCGTGCTCACCGGGCTGGTCGCACCCGCCTGGGCTCAGGCCCGGGTGCTCGCCGACGTACTGACCGGTTCGGACCCGCTGGCCCGGTACCGGCCCCGGCCGGTGGTGACCCGGCTCAAGGCCGCCGGGATCGACCTGGCCTCGATGGGCGACGCGGTGGGCGGTGGGCCGGGCGAGGAGCTGACCTTCACCGACCCGACCCGGGGCACGTACGCCCGGTTGCGGATCAGGGACGAGCGGCTGGTCGGCGCGATCCTGCTGGGTGACAACCCGGCCGTCGGCACGGTGATCCAGCTCTTCGACCGTGGCCACCCGGTGCCGACCGACCGGCGGGCGTTGCTGCTCGGCCGGGCACTCGGCACGGCCGGTGCGGCGCCGGCCGCGTCACCGGCACTGATGCCGGACGCGGCCACGGTCTGCCAGTGCAACACGGTGAGCAAGGGCGCGCTGGTCCGCAGTTGGCGCTCCGGGGCCCGGACGGTCGACGCGGTGGTGGCGGCGACCCGGGCCGGCACCGGATGCGGCGGATGCCGGGACGCGGTGGGCGGAATCGTCGATTGGCTGAGCCAAGCGGAAGCGGTGGAGGTGACGCGATGAACGGCGGTGATCTGGTCGTCATCGGCAACGGCATGGTCGGGCAGCGCTTCGTCGACGCGCTGCGTGCCCGTGACCCACAGGGCCGTTGGCGGGTGACGGTGCTGGCCGAGGAGGGGCGTCCGGCGTACGACCGGGTGCGACTCTCGGCGTACTTCGACGGGGTGAGCGAGGACGAGCTCAACCTGCACACACCGCACGACGGGGTGCGGCTGCGACTCGGCGAGCCAGCCACCGCCATCGACCGGGACCGGCAGGTGGTGACCACCGCCGTCGGCGAGTACCGCTACGACATGCTGGTGCTGGCCACCGGGTCGTACGCGTTCGTGCCGCCGGTGCCCGGCGTGGAGCTGCCCGGGGTCTTCGTCTACCGGACCCTGGACGATCTGGCCGCGATCCGGGCCTATGCGCAGGGTCGGCGGACCGGTGCGGTGATCGGTGGTGGGCTGCTCGGTCTGGAGGCGGCGAACGCCCTGCGGCTGCTGGGCCTGAGCACCGACGTGGTCGAGTTCGCGCCCCGGCTGATGCCGGTGCAGGTGGACCAGGCCGGCGGCGCGATGCTCCGCCGCTACGTCGACGACCTGGGCGTACGGACCCATCTCGGGGTGGCGACCACCGCCATCCAACCCGGCCCGGACGGCGGTGTCGCAGCTCTGGCCCTCTCCGACGGTGGTGCCATCGACGCCGACCTGGTGGTGGTGGCCGCGGGCATCCGGCCCCGGGACCAGTTGGCTCGGGACGCCGGTCTGCCCCTGGGTCCGCGCGGCGGGGTGCTTGTCGACGCGACCTGCCGCACCGCCGACGAGCGGATCTGGGCGGTCGGTGAGTGCGCGGCGGTCGACGGCACCTGCCACGGTCTGGTCGCCCCGGGGTACGCGACAGCCGAGGTGGTGGCCGACCGGCTCGTCGGCGGCGCGGCGACGTTCCCGGGTGCCGACACCGCCACCAAGCTCAAGCTGCTCGGCGTCGACGTGGCCTCGTTCGGCGACGCGCACGGCGCGACCCCGGGCTGCCTGGACGTCACGTTCACCGACCCGGCCACCCGGGTCTACGCGAAGCTGGTCCTCTCCGACGACGCACACACCCTGCTCGGCGGTGTGCTGGTCGGTGACGCCAGCGCGTACCCGACGTTGCGGGCCAGCGTGGGCGGCCCGCTGCCGGCCGCGCCACTGGCGCTGCTCGCCCCGGACGGCGGCGGGGCGGACGCCGGTGCGCTGCCCGCGAACGCCCAGGTCTGCTCCTGCAACGCGGTGACCCGGGGCGACGTGGACGCCGCCATCGCCGACGGCTGCACCGACGTGCCGACGTTGAAGGCGTGCACCCGGGCCGGCACCAGCTGCGGTTCCTGCGTGCCGATGCTGAAGCAGCTCCTCGACGCGGCCGGGGTGGCGCAGTCCACCGCGCTCTGTGAGCACTTCGACGTCAGTCGGCGCGAGTTGTTCGAGATCGTCCGCGTACGCGGCATCCGCACCTTCTCCCGGTTGGTCGCCGAGCACGGTCGGGGGCGCGGCTGCGACATCTGCAAGCCGGTGGTGGCGTCGATCCTCGCGTCGCTGGGCAGCGGGCACGTGCTCGACGGTGAGCAGGCGTCGTTGCAGGACACCAACGACCACTTCCTGGCCAACCTGCAACGCGACGGCAGCTACTCGGTGGTGCCCCGGATCCCGGGCGGTGAGATCACCCCGGAGAAGCTGATCGTGATCGGCGAGGTGGCCCGGGACTTCCAGCTCTACACGAAAATCACCGGCGGGCAGCGGATCGACCTGTTCGGGGCGCGGGTGGAGCAGCTACCGCAGATCTGGCGGCGGCTGGTCGATGCCGGCTTCGAGTCCGGCCACGCGTACGGCAAGGCGCTGCGGACGGTGAAGTCCTGTGTGGGCGAGACCTGGTGCCGGTACGGAGTGCAGGATTCGGTGGGGCTGGCCATCGCGCTGGAGTTGCGCTATCGCGGGCTACGCGCCCCCCACAAGATCAAGTCTGCGGTCTCCGGATGCGCCCGCGAGTGCGCCGAGGCGCGCAGCAAGGACTTCGGCATCATCGCCACCGAGACCGGCTGGAATCTCTACGTCGGTGGCAACGGCGGCTTCCGGCCCCGGCACGCCGACCTGTTCGCCACCGACCTGTCCACCGAAGCGCTGATCACGCTGATCGACAGATTCTTGATCTATTACATTCGCACCGCCGACCGGCTGCAACGCACCGCGGGCTGGGTCGAGGCGATGGACGGTGGCCTGGACCATCTGCGCGCGGTGATCGTGGACGACTCGCTCGGGCTCTGCGCCGAGTTGGACGCCGCGATGGCCCGGCACGTGACGACGTACTCCGACGAGTGGCGCGACGTCCTCGACGACCCGGACCGGCTACGCCGCTACACCTCCTTCGTCAACGCTCCCGACGTGCCCGACCCGTCGATCACCTTCAGCCAGGAACGTGGCCAGCCGGTGCCAGCCGGCGACTCTCAACCGGCCCAACCACTGCCGACCAACGGTCACCGTCGGCAGCCGGTCGCGCTGGGACTACCGGAGGTACGGCGATGACTCAGACCATCATGCTGAACTGGACAACCATCTGCCCGCTGGATCGGCTCGAACCGGACCGGGGCGTCGCCGCCCTGGTCGACGGGGTGCAGATCGCTCTCTTCCGCACCCCGGACGGGCTGTTCGCCATCGACAACCGCGATCCGGTGTCCGGGGCGTACGTGCTGTCGCGCGGCATCGTCGGCAGCCGTGGCGGAGTGCCGACAGTCGCCTCACCTCTGCACAAGCAGGTGTACGACCTGCGCAGCGGGCACTGCCTCGACCTGCCCGGGGTGGCCGTGGCCCGGCACGACGCGCGTTGCCGCGACGGGCTGGTCGAGGTGCGGTTACGACAGGAGGGTTGATGCGGGAGGAACTGGCGGGCTTCACCATCGGGGTGACCGCCGACCGGCGGCGCGACGAGTTGGCCGCGCTGCTCGAACGTCGGGGCGCCCGCGTGGTGCTCGCCCCGGCGTTGCGGATCGTGCCCCTGTCCGACGACACCGAGCTGCGCGAGGCGACCCGCGCCTGCCTGGAACAGCCGCCGGACATCCTGATGGCCAACACCGGCATCGGCATGCGCGGGTGGCTGGAGGCGGCCGAGGGTTGGGGGCTGGCCGAGCCGCTGCGCTCGGTGCTGGCCAGCTCGTACGTGGTGGCCCGCGGCCCGAAGGCGCGCGGCGCGATCCGTGCGGCCGGGCTGCACGACCAGTGGTCGCCGGCCTCGGAGAGCTGCGACGAGGTGGTCGACCACCTGCGCCGGCGCGGCGTGGCCGGGCAGGTGATCGCCATGCAGTTGCACGGTGAGCGGCAGCCCGAGTGCACGCTCGCACTGGAGGCGGCCGGTGCCACCGTGATCGAGGTGCCGGTCTACCGCTGGGCCCCGCCGACCGACCCGGCACCGCTGCACCGGTTGATCGACCTGATCGCCGGCCGGTTGGTGGACGCGGTGACCTTCACCTCGGCGCCGGCGGCCGAGGCACTGCTACGCGCGGCCGGGGACCGTACCGACGCGGTGGTGTCCGCGTTCCGCGGCGACGTACTGGCCAGTTGCGTCGGCGCGGTGACCGCCGAGCCGCTGCTGCGGCGCGGGGTGCCGGTGAGCGCCCCGGGCCGGGCCCGGCTGGGGGCGCTGGTGCGGACCATCGTCGACGAGTTGCCCCGCCGGACCGTGACGTTCAAGGCCGGCGGGCACCTGCTCACGCTGCGCGGGCACGCCGCAGTGATCGACGGAGAGTTGCGTCCACTCGCCCCCGCTCCGATGGCGGTGTTGCGGGCGCTGGCCCAGTCCCCCGGCCGGGTGCTGTCCCGCACGGCGCTGCTGCGGACGCTGCCTCGGGGCGCGGACGAGCATGCGGTGGAGATGGCGGTGGCCCGTCTACGGGCCGGCCTGCGCGCGCCCCGCGTGGTGCAGACCATCGTGAAGCGCGGCTACCGGCTCCAGGTCGACTGACGTCACGGCCGGCAGGTGTGTGTGCCGGCCGTGACGCGACAGTTCAGCCGACCGGCGTGGGGAAGCCCCGCCCGTGCTCGGACTGCAACCGAAGCATGGCGTGCTCGACGACCGTCACCAGCACCTGCTTGACCGAATCCCGGTGCCGGGCGTCGGTCATCACCAGCGGCACCTGTGGCGAGATGGCCAACGCCTCACGGACCTCCTCCAGATCGTACTGGGGAGCGCCGTCGAACCGGTTCAGTGCCACCACGTACGGCAGGTTGCGGTTCTCGAAGTAGTCAAGTGGGGCGAACGCATCGGTGATCCGGCGCGTGTCCACCAGCACGGCGGCACCCACCGCGCCCCGGATGATCTCGTCCCACATGAACCAGAACCGGGTCTGACCGGGTGTACCGAAGAGGTACAGGATCAGATCCTGAGCCATGGTGATGCGGCCGAAGTCCATGGCGACCGTGGTGGTCTCCTTGCCCGGCACCTTGGACGGGTCGTCGATGCCGACACCCGCCGCGGTCATCAACGCCTCGGTGGTCAGCGGTGTGATCTCGGAGATCGCCCCGACCAGTGTCGTCTTACCGACGCCGAAGCCGCCCGCGACGACGATCTTCGCGGAGACGATTCCCCGGCCCGGCCGCCCCCCTGCGGGGTCATAGCCTGCGAAGTCCACTTAGCACCCTTCCAAGCAGTTCCATCCGCTCCTCGAACCCCTCGGCGGGAGCAGCAGTGTGTAACGTCAGCAGGCTCTCGGCCACCATGTCGGCGACCAACACCCGGGCGACGCCCAGCGGCATCCGGGTGTACGCGGCGATCTCCGCCAGCGACTGTGCTCGGCCCTCGCAGACCGTGGCGATGCGGTGCTTGTCATGGCCGGCGAAGCGGGATTCGGCGACCTGGGTGGGAGACGCGGTGAGGACGGCTTCCAGGGCAATGTCCTGCCGAGGCTCGGTACGACCACGGGTGACCGCGTACGGACGTACCAGTGCGCCACGCGGGTCAGCGCGTCGCTGGTCCATGTCCAGTCACCTCCTCGTCCCTTGTGGAGCTTTTCTGTACCGCCTTGCCGTCCCTGCTCCGGCGCACGACCCGAGCGCCGTCCTACCCCCTGCTACGAGCGCACCGCGTCCCGCGGCAGCGGCACCAGTGCGGCACCCACCCGCTCGACGAGCAGCGCCATCTCGTAGCCCACCTGACCCACGTCGCAGCTACGCGCGGCCAGTACGGCCATCGACGAGCCGTCACTGATCGACATCAGGAAGAGGTACCCGCTGTCCATCTCGATGACTGTCTGCAACACCCCGCCCGCGCTGAACATCCGGGCCGCGCCCTCGGTCAGGCTCACCACGCCGGAGGTGATCGCGGCGAGCTGGTCGGCCCGGTCCCCCGGCAGATCCCGGGAGGACGCGAGCAGCAGCCCGTCGGCGGACACCGCCACCACGTGGGCGATTCCCGCCACGCTGTCGGCGAAGTTGGTGAGCAGCCAACCCATGTCCTGCATGGCAGCTGGCCTGTTCATCGGCTCTCCTTGGTCGAGGTGCTGTTCAGGTCCGTTCCGGCCGTCCGACCGCGCTGCACACCGCGGTGGTAGGCCGACAACAGACCGCGTACTTCATCGGGGGTCCGCCGGCTGCGGTCCCGGCCGCTCTTCGGTTCGATGCCACCCGGTACGAGCTGCTGCTGCGGCACCCGCTTGGGCAACCCGGAGCGGGTGGTCCCGGCGGGAGACGGTTCGGCGGCCTGGCTGGCCCGTGACCAACCCTCGTCCGCCGCCGTCCGCCAGGCGTGCGGGTCCACGGCGGGCGCCGTGGGGGCCGCCGGTGCCGCGGGGGCCGTCCGGGCGGCCGGTGGCGGGGAGTACGACGGCGGCGTGCCGAGCCCGCCGGCGGACGCGCTGCCGCGCCCCCCGGTGGCCGGCGGGGTGCTGCCGTCGGTGTTGGAGCTGCCGGGGGTGCGGGTCGGCAGTGGCGGTCGGGCCGGCGCGGCGGTCGGCATGGACGCGGCACTCGGCTGACCGCCGTTGCCCGTGCGCAGCCCGGCATCGGCCGCAGCGGCGGCGGGCGCTGGCGGCTCGTCGAACTTGGGCCGGGTGAAGATCGCGGTGGCGTCGTCGCCGTGCGACCGGAACCAGACCGCCTCCATCTCCCGGAAGATCGGTGCCTCGGCGGGGAATTCGGGCCGGGTGCTGACCGGTACGGCGGGCACCGACGGCGCGGCGGGCGGTGCCACCGCGCCAGGCCCGGCGACCGGCCCGACCGGCAGACCCGAGGCGTTGCGCCCGTCCGCGGCATCCGCGGTCGTTCCGCGCCGGGGCAGCGAATCGATCGTCGGGTAGGCCACGGTCGGGCTGCCCATCGAGGCACCCGCGCCGTTGCCGTACGCGGGCCGCGCCGGCGGGAGTGGGGCGACGGGCGCCGGGGTGGCCGGCGCCGGCGGCACCGTCGAACGCGGGCCGGTGTAGCCACCCGCCTGGACGGCCGGGGTGGTGTCCCGCGAGTCCAGCGGAGACTGCCACTGGGCGGGAGCCGGCGCGTTGGTCCGCCACTGGTCGGGCAGAGTGGCCGCCGACGTCGCGGCACCGGCGAGCTGCTCGGTGTGACCGACCGGAGTGAGCGGAGTCTGCTCCACGGCCAGCGGTTGACGTGGCCGACCGAGCGCCTGCTCGCGGCCCCGATTGGTGGGCAGCACCACGGTGGCGGCGGGCAACGTCACCTGGGCGACGGTGCCGCCCTCGACGTTGCGGCGCAGCTCCACCCGGATGCCGTAGCGGGAGGCGAGCCGACTCACCACGGCCAGACCCATCAGCCGGAACGCGGCGACGTCGACGCTCGGCGGCGCGGCCAACCGGCGGTTGAGCGAGTCGAGCTGCTCGTCGGTGAGGCCGAGCCCACGGTCCTCGATCTGGATCAGGACGTAGTCGCGGATCCGGCGACCGTCGGCGACCACCGTGGTGTTCGGCGGTGAGAACCGGGTCGCGTTGTCGAGCAGCTCGGCGACGAGGCGTACGACGTCGTTGACCGCGTTCGCGGCCACCGAGATGTCGGTGTCCACCGTGCCGAACTCGATGCGGTTGTACAGCTCGACCTCGGACTGGGCGGCACGCAGCACGTCGACCACCAGCGCGTCGTCGCGGCGCGGCACGGCCGAGTCGGCGCCGGCCAGGACCAGCAGGTTCTCGTCGTTGCGGCGCATTCGAGTGGCCAGGTGGTCAAGCTCGAAGAGCTGCGCGAGCCGCTTCGGGTCCTCCTCGCCACGCTCGATCGCGTCCAGCTCGCCGATCATCCGGTCGACCAGGGTCTGACTACGGCGTGCCAGGTTGAGGAACATCGCCGAGACGCTGGTACGAAGCGCGGCCTGCTCGGCTGCGACCCGCACCGCCTCCCGGTGGACGACGTTGAAGGCCAACGCCACCTGACCGACCTCGTCGCGGCTGTTCAGCTGGATCGGGTCCCGGACCTGGCGGACGATCTCGTCCACCCCGCCGTCGCCGACGCTGCCCATGGTCTGCAGCCGCTGCACCGCGTCCGGCAGGTCGTGGTTGGCCACCGAGAGCGCACCCTCACGCAGTCGGCGCAACGAGTGGTTGAGCGAACGGGCCAGCACCACGGCCAGCGACACGGCGATGATCAGCGTCAGCAGAACCAGGATCGACTCGATCACGGCCTGCCGGATGACGTCCGCGCGCGCCTGGTCGGCCTGCTGGAACAGCCGGTCCTGCAGTTGGATCTCGGCCCAGCGCATCAGGTCGTTCACCGCGCCGATGGCGGCGGTGGCGTCCTGCGCGGTGACCAGCGGGCGCTGCCCGACCGAGCGGGTGATGTCGGTGGCCACCCGGTCGGCCAGGCCGACCGCGTCACCGGAGACGGTGCTGTCGACCAGGGCTCGCTGCACCGGGTCTGCCGCCAGGGAGAAGGCGAGCAGGGCCTCCTGCTGGCCGGTCAGGGTGGCCACGAAGGAGGAGAACTGCTCCGAGTCGAGCTGGCCCGCCGACAGGGCGGTGAAGGCGACCGCCTCCTCCTCGGCGACGGAAGCCTTGGCGCGGGCGAAGGCGGAGACCGCGCGGCGGCTGTCCGACAGGCTCTCGTCACCGGGCAACTGGGCCAGGCCGTCACCGTAGGCGACCAGGTCGGTGAGGATGACCCCGTAGCGGAGCACGGCCTCGGCGACCGCCATCTGCCGGTGGTCCAGCACCTCCTGGCGGGTGCCGTCCAGGGTCGACAGGTGGTTGTCGATGACGGCCAGGCGGTCCCGCAGGGCCGCCGGCACCTCGCCGATCCGAGCCCGCTCGGCGCGGTACTCGTCCACCTGCCGCTGCGTCTCACGGACCCGCAGGTTGTACGCGTCAGCCGACAGCTGCGAATTGGCCAGGTAGGCCGCCGCGGCCATCCGCTCGGACTGGAGGTCCTGCGTGAGAGCGCTGACGTCGATGGAGAGGGCCGTCAGCGACCGGGCCCGGGTGGCATCGAAGGCGCCCTCGCCAACGGAGATCAGGCGGACCGTGGCCAGCGCGATCACCGCCGCCACCGGGACGACAAGAATCAACGCCAGTTTGGACCGGATCCGGGCATCCCGCAGTCGCGGCAACCGTCGGCGCGTACGCCGACCGCCGTCGCCGAGCGCGGGCAGGGTCATCGGTCCGGTGCTCACGACATAGCCTCCGTCGTTTCTTCCCCGCCTGAGCCGCCGAGCCATGCCGTAAGCGGAGGGGACCACGCGCGGCACGGCCGCGATTTCATCAGAGAAGATCCTGTTTGGGAAGCCGCAGTGAGGTAGGAAACGGTCGGACGGAGCGCGTCCCGTGATCCGGGCAACTGATACCTTCATTTCCGCAAGCCCCTGAACAGGGCATGTAACTCCTGAGTGGTCACGCGTGTATGCAAAGTGAGCTTTTGCAAACATTGCGTTACCCCAGCATGTGGGATGGCCGTCCCGAAAGTGCTGCCGGGGTCCGCGCTTGACCACAGCGCCGGCCATTGGCAAGGTTTTGCAGGCTTCGCGCACACCGTACGGCAGAGGAGATCCCGTCTTCCACTGAGGACGGATTAGCGGCGGTGACCGGGCAGCGCCCGCGCCCGCACCTGGAGGACTGAGTTGAGCCCCATCCGCTCCGCGACCATCGCGGCGCTCGCATCGGCCGTAGTGGCCACCACGCTCGCCGGCTGCCAGTTTGGCGGGGCGGAGCAGGACACAAGCCCGATCTGGATCGCCGCCGACCTCGAACTCTCCGGCGCCGCCGCCCCGGTCGGGCGGACCTACCAGCGGGCCCTCGACCTCAAGGTCGAGCAGTTGAACTCCTCCGGCGCACTGAACGGCCGGGAGATCAAGCTGAAGGTGAAGGACAACCGTTCCGACTCGGCCGAGTCACTTCGCAACATCGCCGACTTCAGCAGCGATTCACGCATCAGCGCCATCATCATGGGTGGCTGCAACGAATGCGCGGTCGGCGCGGTCGGAACCATCAACGAGAAGCGGATTCCCACCATTGCGCTCGCCGCTTCCGGCGCGATCGCCGACCCAGTCGCCGAACGGCGCTACGTGTTCAAGCTGGGCCCCAACGCCCCGGACAGCGCGGCCGCGCTGACCACCGAACTGCGCCGCAACAACATCCGCAAGGTGGGGATGCTCGTCAGCGACGACGACTACGGCCGGGAGGGCGCGGCCGCGCTCAAGAGCGAGCTGGACAAGGCCCGCATCGCGCTCCGGGAGCAGAGGGCCAAGGCCACCGACACCGACGTCAACAAGCAGATCCAACAGCTCGCGGCGGGCAAGCCCGACGCGCTGGTCTTCTGGACCCCTCCGGAGCAGGCGACACTGGCCGCCACCAGCGCCCAGCAGACCACCTTCCGGGGTCCACTCTTCTTCGACGCGGGCGCAGCCGGCGACCTGTTCCTCGGCGGGGCGGCCAAGGCGACCGAGCGGGCCACGCTGATCTTCACCCAGACGATGGTGATCGACGACGTGATCGCGACCACACCGGCCAAGGCGGCGCGGCGGCAGTGGTTCCAGGACTACACCGCGCGCTTCGGCGGTTACAACGGGTCCTCGTCCTTCGCCGCGGACGCCGTCCAACTGATCGTCGACGCGGAACTTCGCGCCGGCGGCGAAGCCGGGAAGGTCAACCGCAACGGCATTCGGGACGTGCTGGAGACGTCCCAGATGGACGGCCTGTCCGGCCCGATCCGGATGACTCCCGACAACCACAGCGGGCTGATGCCGCAGGCGCTCACCACGCTGGTCGCCCGCAATGGTCGGTGGCGGTTGGCGGGGTAAACGCTTCTGGACCTCGTGTAGCTCGCGGGTTCGTCGGGGTGCCGGGTGGGGTGTGGCCGACCGTGCCCGACTCCGGGCGGTCAGGCTTGATCCCTCCGCCGGGCACGGTCGGCCACACCTCAGCGCGTCACCGTTTGACGAAAGGGCCGGCCTCCTCGTGGGGGGCCGGCCCTTTGCGTTTCTTGGTGTTGATCTTTGGTGTGGATGGTTAGCGGCTGCTGGTGGTTTCTTTTACCCAGGGCAGCGCGGTCCGCTCGATCAGCAGGAGCGCCGAGTAGAGCAGGATGCTCACCAACGCCACCAACATGATCGCCGCCCAGGCGGTGGCGGTGTCGCCCACTCCGGCGTACTGCAGGATCAGGTAGCCAAGGCCACTCTCGCCGGCCTGGAACTCGCCGATCACCGCACCGATCGCGGCCAGCGGCATGGCCACCTTGAGCCCGACGAAGATCTGCGGCAGCGCCGCCGGGAAGCGCACCTTGCGGAACGCCTGCCAGCGGGAGGCGTTCCAGGAGCGCACCAGCTCCGCCAGGTCCGCCGGCGTGGTCGTCAGCCCGGTCGCGGTGGAGAGCACGATCGGGAAGAAGCAGAGAAGGAACACCATGGTCAGGATCGGCTTCTGACCCCAGCCGAGCGCCACCACCAACAGCGGCCCCAACGTGATCTTCGGCACGGCGTTCACCGCGACCAGCAGCGGGGTGAACATCCGCTCGACCGTGCGGGAGCTGGCCAGGGAGAGTCCGATCAGAACACCGGCGACCGCCGAGAGGGCGAAGCCGGTCAGGATCTCCAGCAGGGTGTCCCAGGTGTGCTCCAACATCTGGGCGGGCTTGTCGACGAACGCGGCGAGCACGTCGCCGGGCGGCGGCAGAGCCGCGGGGTGGACCAACTCCAGCCGGGCGATCAGCCACCACGCCGCCAGGGCGACCAGGAGGCCGGCTGCGGGCAGCAGCGCCGCCCCGGCCCCGGTGCGCAGACCGGCACCTCGACCCGCCCGCCCTGACTCGGGGCCACTGCCCGCAGGTGGAGGTGCCGCCACCGCCGAATCCGCCGACCGGACGTCGGTCATCTTGTCCTCCTCGAAATCCCACGGCCCCCGGGGGCCGACGTGCGACGGGGGTACGTCCCACCGGAATCGGCGGGACGTACCCCCTGGTGGCGACCGGACGATCAGGCCTTCGGCGCGAGGCTGAAGTCGATGATCTGCTCGGGGGTGATGTTCTGCTTCAGCGAACCAGCGCCCTGCAGGATGGCGATGCTCTTGGCGACCCGACCGCTGTCCAGGGTGCCGATCGCGGTGCCGGTGTTGCCGGAACGGACGTACGCGGCCATCAGCTCAAGCTCGGCGGCGGCGGCGGCCGGGTTGGCGGCCTCGACGTTCTTCTTCAGGATCTCGCCGGCCTCCTTGGAGTTGGCCAGGCTGTACTCCAGGCCCTTGAGCAGCGCAGCGGTGAACCGCTTCACCATCTCGGGCTTCTCCTTGGCGATCTTCGAGGAGGTGATCAGCACGTTGCCGTAGAGGTCCTGCATCACGTTGCTGTACGGCAGCATGACGGCCTTCTTCCTGGCCGCCGCCTCGATGGTCGGCTGACCCACGACGAACTGGCCAATGCCGTCGACCGAGCCGTTGGCCAGCGTGCCGATCAGGGTCTGCGCGTCGCCGTTGACCCAGGTCACCTTGCTCGCGTCCACGCCGGCGAGCCGGGCGTACGTCGGGAAGAGGTTGCGGACCACGGAGCCGGGGGTGTCGGCGAGCTTCTTGCCCTCCAGGTCCTTCGGCGAGGCGATGCTCTTGCCCTCGAGCGTGGCGATGCCCGCCATGGTGCGCTGCTGGATCGCGGCCACCACGGTGAAGTCCTTCGCCTGGCCGTTGCCGACCTGGAGCAGACTGCCGGTGAGGTCGACCGGGCCGAAGTCGGCCTGACCGCCGACGATGGTCTGGATCACACCACCGGTGCCCTGACCGGCCTTGATCTCGACGTCGAAGCCGGCTTCCTTGAAGTAGCCCTTGTCCTTCGCCACCCAGGCGTAGGCGTCGCGGCCGAACTGACCGAAGGAGGTGAGGTAGGTCACCTTCTCCAGCGCCTTGCCGTCACCCCCCTTGGCGTCGTCGGCCGAATCCGACCCGCTGCTGCAGGCGGAGACAAGAGCGAGGGCGGTGGCCAGCGCGGCCGTAGCGACCGTACGGGTCAGCCTTCTCATCAGTGCACCATGTCCTTTCCGACCGGGGGCGGCTGGCCACCGGAGGGGGTTGTATTTGACGGGCCGGCAGGAGGGGTGGGAGCCGGGCGTCGCTGTAGTGAGGGGACTCTTCGCGGCCACAGCGTACGAGAAAGCCACGCTTGCGACGCCAGGCGTATCGGGTTGCGGAACGGAAACAACCTGATGACCACCCCGGACGGTGCGATACGCAGACAGGCCCGCTAGCCTTTGCCGGATTCCTGACCGTTCACTCAGCGGAGGTCCGCCGGAGATGATCCAACTGGCCGGGGTGTCGCGTACCTTCGAGGGCCGATCTGGTCGGGTGGAGGCCCTGCGTGGCATCAACCTCGACGTCGCCGAGGGCGAGTTCGTCGCCGTGCTCGGCCGCTCCGGCTGCGGAAAGTCCACCCTGCTGCGACTGATCGCCGGCCTGCTCCCGCTGACCGCGGGCGAGATCACCGTGGCCGGTACGCCGATCACCCGCCCTCGGCAGGACATCGCCATGCTGTTCCAGAAGCCGGCGCTGCTGCCCTGGCGCACCGTGCTGGACAACGTCCTGCTGCCGGTGGAGATCTTCGGCTGGGGCCGCGCCAAGCACCGCGAGCGGGCCCGGCAACTGCTTGACGTGGCCGGGTTGGCCGGCTTCGAGAAGAGGCTGCCGCACGAACTCTCCGGCGGCATGCAGCAGCGGGTGTCGCTGTGCCGGTCGTTGATCGGTGAGCCCCGGGTGATGCTGATGGACGAGCCGTTCTCCGCGCTTGACGCGCTCACCCGCGAGGAACTCTCCGGCGAACTCCAGCGCGTACACATGGAGAACAAGCCGACCATCGTCTTCGTCACCCACTCGATCGACGAGGCGGTGCTGCTCGCCGACCGGGTGGTCGTGCTGAGCCCTCGCCCCGGCCGGATCCGCAAGGTGGTCGACGTCAACATCCCCCGGCCCCGCACCCTGGGCCGCAACGCGCACCTGGCCGATGTCGCCCAGGTCAGCGCCGACCTCCACGAGCTGTTGATGGAACGCGACCAGCCGGCCACGACCGACTCGGAAGGACGATGAACATGCGGGTTTCGGTCTTCACCGAGCCGCACCGGGGCGCCAGCTACGACGACCAACTCCGGTTCGCCCGGCTGGTCGAGGCCTGCGGGTACGAGGGTTTCCTCCGCGCCGACCACTACCAGTCGATGGGCGCCGACCCCGGCCTACCCGGCCCGACGGACGCGTGGCTGACCCTCGCCGCGCTGGCCCGGGAGACCGAACGGATCCGGCTCGGCACCCTGGTGACGTCCGCCACCTTCCGCCTGCCCGGCCCTCTCGCGGTGCTGGTGGCGCAGGTCGACCAGATGAGCGGCGGCCGGGTCGACCTCGGCATCGGCGCCGGCTGGTACGAGCGTGAGCACACCTCGTACGGCATTCCGTTCCCGCCGGTCGGCGAGCGCTTCGACCGGCTGGCCGAGCAGCTCGAAGTGATCACCGGGCTGTGGCGCACCCCGTCCGGCGAGACCTACAGCTTCACCGGCGACCACTACCGCCTGGTCGACGCCCCGGCCCTGCCCAAGCCGGTGCAGGTGCCCGGGCCACCGATCATCGTGGGCGGGCGCGGCCCCAAGCGCACCCCCGAGCTGGCCGCCCGGTACGCCGACGAGTTCAACATGCCGTTCAAGTCCGTGGCGGACACGGCCAAGGCGTTCGACCGGGTGCGTGAGGCGTGCGAACGCACCGGACGGACGGAGTCCGGGCGCGAGCCGTTGGTGCTCTCCGCCGGGATCGTCGTGGCCATCGGTCGGACCGACGCGGAGGCCCAGCGGCGTGCCGCGCCCCTGCACGAGAAGAGCGCCCTGCCGCCGGAAGACCCGGTGGTCGGTTCGCCCGCGCAGCTCGCCCAGCGGATCGGCGAGTTCGCCGCGATCGGCGCCACCCGGGTCCACCTGCGCCTGATCGACTTCGCTGATCTCGACCACCTCGAGCTGATCGCGGCCGAGGTGCTCCCCCAACTGGACGGAGAACGATGAGCGACGTGATCGTCGACGGAACCGAACTCGGGCCGGTGGGCCAGGAGATCGTGTACGAGAACGACCGGGTCCGGGTCTGGCACATCCGCCTTGAGCCGGGCGAGCGGCAACCGCTGCATCGGCATGATCACCCCTACCTGGTGGTGGCGATCGAGGGCGCGAAGAACATCGTGCAGACGATCGACGGCACCCGGATCGACGCCGACGAACCCACCGGCGGAGTGGTCTACCGGGACCCGGGGGCAGTACACATGCTCACCAATGTCGGAGACACGACTTACCTCGCTCGGCTGGTCGAACTCAAGTAGACCCGCCGAGCGTGGGCCGACGCGCCGCGCGGCGCGCCGGTGGCGATCGGGTGTACCGGGTGCGTAACGTGCCGGTCATGGCCTTTCGGACCTGGGGCAGACTGCTGCTCACGGCGCTCGGGGTGAGCGTGCTGGCCGGGGCCGGCCAGCTCGGCGTCGCGTACGGTTTCGGCATCGTCCGGCTCACCGGCGCCTTCACCGGTACGACCGTCAACCAGTGGCCGGCCCAGCTCGTCTGGGTGGGCTGGTTCGCCGCGAACGCCGCCGTCGCCGGTGCCGTCCTGACCGGACGCCTCGCTCACCGCGACGCTCCGGCGGCGAGCACCGGCCGGCAGTTGGCAATCGGTGGCGCGGCGGCGCTCGGTGCCACCGTCATCGCCCCGCTCTGCATGCAGCCCGCCCGCGCCGCGGAGTTGATCTCCGTCGATCCGGTCTGGGCGGTGGGCATCTGCGCCGTACTCGGTGCGGTGATCGGGGCGGGCGCCGCGATCGCTGTCCTGCTCCGACCCGAGCTGGGCTGGAACATGGCGGCCGTGGCCGGCGCGGTCTGGCTGCTGGCGCTGATCTCCGTCCTGCCCTCGCTCGGTACGGCCGGCCCGCTGCCGACCGTCCGGCTCGGGGTGTTGGAGCCGAGCTGGCTGAACGACGCGGCCGCACAACAGTTGGCGCTGCTCCTGCTGCCCACCGTGGCGCTGCTGGCCGGTGCCGCGACCGCTGGCCTGGCTCGCTGGCGGGGCCAGGCACCACTTGTCAGCGGGGCGACCGGGGTGGCCGGCCCGGTGCTTGTGGCGTTCGCCTACCTGACCGCCGGCCCGGGCGACCCGGTGGACCGCTACCAGGTCAGCCCCTACTACGCCGCGCTGATCGCGATCCTCGCCGGCGCGCTCGGCGCGGCCGCCGCGGCGCTGCTGCGCTGGCCTGCGGGCACCCGCGCCGCGGATCCGCAGGCGATCGAGCCCAGCGACATCCTGCGCCCGCTGCCCGCCAGCCCCCTCCTGCCCGGCACCGCCTCGGCAGGTTCGACGAACGACCGGGACACCGTCGAACGCACCGACGCGCAGCTCGCCAACACAGATTCGCCGGCCGGGCAGCCGGCGGGCGCGGAGCTGACCGGCACCGAGCTGACCGGCACCACCCCGGGTCCGCGTGCCGCAGGCGGCTCCGATGGCGTACGCACCGTCCCGGCGCACTGGGACTGGCCGGCGACCACCGCGAGCGGCCAGCACGGTCCGACCCCCGCCGCGCCGACGACGCCTGCGGCATGGCGGACCGATCCGACCACTGCCTTCTCCACCGAAGCGCTGACGCGCAGGTCGAGCCGGGACGAGGCCACCTCCCCGGCCGACACCGCGCCCCCGGCCACCGACGCCACCAGCTCGACCGAGGCCGCCCCGACCAGCACCACAGCCGGACGCGCCGGCGCTGCCGCTCCGGCAGGTGGCCCGGCCGACGAGCCGACGGGCAGCGCGACGACGGTCACCGGCGACCGACCAGCCGCCACCGGCAAGGACGCCCCCACCGCCGAGCCCTCCAGTGCGGCCCCATCCAGCGCAGGCACGACCAGCGCAGGCACGACCAGCACAGGCACGACCAGCGCGGGCACGACCAGCGCGGGCACGACCAGCACAGGCACGACCAGCGCGGGCACGACCAGCGCGGGCACGACCAGCGCGGGCACGACCAGCGCGAGCGAAGCCGACGCACCGCTGACGCCCAAGCCGCGCCGTATCCGTAAGCCGAAGGTCAGCCCGGCCGCCACCACCTCCGACACGCCGGACGGCGCACCGTCATCCTTGTCGGAGACCACCGACGAGACGCCCACCGGTCGGGCCACGAAGGTCACCCGGCCCGGAAAGTCGGCCGGCCGGACCGGCCCTGGCAAAGCCACCGACACTCCGGAGCGCAGCACGGAGAGCCAGGACACCGCGTCCGGTCTGACCACCGAGGCCATTCCGGCCGCTGAATCCGGCACGCCAGCCGCAGCAGCAGCCGCGCCGACCGCCCCGACTGCCGCAACCAGCTCCACCCCTGCGCCGGCTGCCCCGACCGGCTCGACCGGGGTGCCGGCCACCCCGACCGTCGCAACCGACTCCACGACGGAAGCCGCCGATCCGGCGCGCACCCCGGCCGCCACTGCCACCGGTCCCACCGGGTCGCCGGCCGAACCGGCAAGTGGATCAACAGCCACCAGTACCGACGAGACCGACAGTGAGCGGCCCGCCGCCGAGGACAGTTCCACCGCCGGGTTGTTCGGGATCGCCGCCAGCAGCGACCCGGACGCGGACCGGTGGACGCCGACCGCGCCGGCCTGGCCGGTCGCCTCGGCGCGGACGGTGCCGCCGCAAGCCTCCGACCCGGGGCCAGCAACAGCGGAGACAGGCTCTGGGCCGGATGAGCCGAGGCCACGGCACCGGGCGCCGTTGCCGGACCTGAGCCGGGCCAGCACCTGGGACGCCTTCAACACCACCCGCCGTGCCGGGCCGGCGCAGTCGTCGAACACCGCCCGGTCGACGTCGACTGATTCCGCAGCAGCCAGCGAATCGGCTGCCGCTGCCGAACCAGCCACCCGCGCCGAACCTGCGAGCCCGACCGCGTCTCCGGTCGTCCCGGGCCAGGCCGCCACCGCCAAACCGGCCGCTCCCCGGCGGCAGCCGAGCCCCGCAGCGTCACCAGTTGTCCCGGGCCAGGCTGACACGCCCTCCGACGCCGCCACCCGCGCCGCCGGCCCGGCGACTACCGACGACGAGTCGGCTGCCACACCGACCACCGGAGTGGTGGCGGAGCAGCCCTCCCGGCGAGGACGGCTCGGCGGTCTGTTCCGCCGCAAGGGGTCCCGGACCGAAGAGGAAAGCCAGGAGCCGTCGGCTGAGACGGAGCCGCTGCCGACCCAGGACGAGGAGTTCGTCGACTGGGTCGCCGGTCTGAGCAAGCCGGTGTCTGACAACGAGCCGGAGCAGGAGAGCGGCCGCCGGTCGCTGCGCTCCACCGGTCGGCACTACCGCGACTGACCCACGAGATCGCGCATCGGAACGCGGGCGCAGCGAAGGGCCCTCGCCATCGACTTGGCTGCCTGCCATGCCGACGTGCTGTGAGCGGTATACCACAGAGGTATGAATATGACTCTCTGGTATACCGCTCACTACCGCATCCGCCACGACGGAGGTAACCGACAGTCACCGCTGGCCGCCGGCTGCGCCCAGCGTGCGGGACCGGTCAGGCCAGCGGCAGGTAGACCTTTCCACCGCCGGAGACGAACTCCTCCGACTTGTCCTTCATGCCGCGGGCGGCGTACTCCTTGAGCTCCTGGGTGATCTTCATGGAGCAGAACTTCGGGCCACACATCGAGCAGAAGTGGGCCGTCTTCGCCGGCTCGGCCGGCAGCGTCGCGTCGTGGTACGACCGCGCCGTCTCCGGGTCCAACGAAAGGTTGAACTGGTCCTCCCAGCGGAACTCGAACCGCGCCTTCGACAGCGCGTCGTCCCACTCCTGCGCGCCGGGGTGCCCCTTGGCCAGGTCCGCCGCGTGTGCCGCGATCTTGTACGCGATCACGCCCGCCTTGACATCGTCACGGTCCGGCAGTCCAAGGTGCTCCTTCGGGGTGACGTAGCAGAGCATCGCGGTGCCGAACATTCCGATCATCGCGGCGCCGATCGCCGAGGTGATGTGGTCGTACGCCGGAGCGATGTCGGTGGTCAACGGGCCGAGCGTGTAGAAGGGCGCCTCGTGGCACCACTCCTGCTGCAGGTCCACGTTCTCCTTGATCTTGTGCATGGGCACGTGGCCGGGGCCCTCGATCATCACCTGGACGTCGTACGCCCAGGCGACCTTCGTCAGCTCGCCGAGGGTGCGCAGCTCGGCGAACTGCGCCTCGTCGTTGGCGTCGGCGATCGAGCCGGGCCGCAGCCCGTCGCCGAGGGAGAACGTCACGTCGTACTTCGCGAGCAGCGAACACAGCTCCTCGAAGTTCGTGTAGAGGAAGTTCTCCTCGTGGTGCGCCAGGCACCACGCCGCCATGATCGAGCCGCCTCGGGACACGATCCCGGTCACCCGGTCCACGGCCAGCGGCACGTACGGCAGGAGCACACCGGCGTGCACCGTCATGTAGTCCACGCCCTGCTCGGCCTGCTCGATCACGGTCTCCCGGAACACCTCCCAGCTCAACTTCACCGGGTCGCCGCCGACCTTCTCCAACGCCTGGTAGATCGGCACCGTCCCGATCGGCACCGGCGAGTTGCGCACGATCGCCTCGCGGGTCTCGTGGATCCGCTTGCCGGTGGACAGGTCCATCACGGTGTCCGCACCCCACCGGGTGGCCCAGGTCAGCTTCTCCACCTCCTCGGCGACCGACGAACTGACCGCCGAGGTGCCGATGTTGGCGTTCACCTTGACCAGGAACGCCTTACCGATGATCGCCGGCTCGCACTCCGGGTGGTTCACGTTGAGCGGCAGCACCGCCCGGCCGGCGGCGATCTCGGCCCGTACCAACTCCGGGTCGCAGTTCTCCCGGATCGCCACGAACTCCATCTCCGGCGTCACCACGCCGGCCCGCGCGTACGCCAACTGCGTGGGCCGGCGACCGTCCACCCCAGCTAGCGGCGTGCCCGCACCCCGCACCGGCGCCACATCACCCCGCTCGGCGATCCACGGTCCGCGCAGCGGCGGCAACCCCACCTCAGGGTCGGATCCGGGACCCGACGTGTCGTAGAGCCGCACCGGCGGATGGTCGCCGGTCAGCTCCACCTCCGCGAACGGCACCCGGACGTCCGGCCGTGAACCCTCGACGTACACCTTGCCTCGTGCCTGCATGACAGCCTCCCTGATGATCAAGCGGACCAGCCGAAGTGATCCAGCGGCCCACGTCCCGCGCCCAGCTCCCAACTCCGCGCGCCGGTCAGCGCGCGGAGCACGTACTCCTTGGCGGCTCCCACCGCCGCCGGCACCGGATCGCCCAACGCGAGCCGCACGGCGATCGCCGCCGAGAACGAACAACCGGTGCCGTGGGTGTGCCGGGTGGTCACCCGGGGCGCGCGCAGCAGGGTGGTGACGCCGCCGCCGTGCAGCACGTCGACCGCCTCGCCCCCGTCCAGGTCACCGCCCGTGACCACCACGTATTCCGGGCCGCCGGCCACGAGGGCCTCGGCGGCCGCGACCATCCCGGCCACGTCGTCCACCGGGCGCCCGGTGATGGCCGCGGCCTCCGCACAGTTCGGTGTCGCCACCCTGGCGTACGGCAGCAGCCTCTCCACCGCGCCGACCACGCCGAGCCGGTGGCCACTGGTGGCGACCAGCACCGGGTCGACGACGAGTTGGGGCAGCCGACCGTCCCTCGCGGCCTCGGCCACCACGTCGGCGACCGCCGGGGTGCCGAGCATCCCCGTCTTGACCGCGCCGATGGTGAAGTCGCCGAGGACGCTCTCCAGTTGCTCGGTGACGGTGCGCGGCGGCAACGGCAGCACGGCGTCGACACCCTGGGTGTTCTGCGCGGTGACCGCCGTGAGGACGCTGGTGCCGTACGCGCCCAGCGCGGCGAAGACCTTGAGGTCGGCCTGGATGCCGGCACCGCCGCCGGAGTCTGAGCCGGCGATTGTCAGCACTGTGGTCGGGGTCATGTCCCCTCCTGGGTTGGGGGCTGCGGCCGATCCTTGGTTGCAGTTGGGGGCTGCGGCCGACCGTGCCCACTCCGGGCGGTCA
This sequence comes from Micromonospora arborensis, assembly GCF_003205615.1. Lineage (GTDB taxonomy): Bacteria > Actinomycetota > Actinomycetes > Mycobacteriales > Micromonosporaceae > Micromonospora > Micromonospora arborensis. The sequence continues at coordinate 113,503 of NZ_PYBV01000011.1, forward strand.
GGCTTGATCCCTGCGTGGGCACGGTCGGCCGCAGCCCCACTCGTGGAGATCTGGTGACTCCGTGCCGGGTTTGGGTCAGCACCGGTGTGACCGCCTCGACATAAGCGCTGGTCAGGGTGGCTGCTGTCTCGGTGGGGTCTTGGGCTCGCATCAGTGCGCCCAGTACGGCAACTCCTACGGCTCCGGCTTGGACGCAGGCGGTTACCTGTTCCGGTGTCTCGACTCCGCCCAGGGCGAGGGTGGGCACGCGGCTGACCTCGGTCAACCTGCGCAGCCCTTCCGTGCCGAGGGGTGGGCCGTAACCCGGCTTCGTCCTGGTCAGATGGACCGGGGAGACGGTGGCGTAGTGCTCGGTGGTCAGCCGGTTCAGCTCGGTTTGGTCGTGGCACGAACGGCCGACCAGCGGCAGGCGCGGCGGCGGGTACGGGCCGGCGGCGGGCAGGTGAACGGCGTCGCCGCCGAGCGGGTCGGGACCGGCCACGATGAGGGTCCCGCCGACGTCGGCGAGGATCGCGCGCAGACCGGCGGCGAGGGCGGCGCGCTCGGCGCGGGGCAGGTCCTTCTCCCGCAGCACCACCCAACGCACTCCCCCAGCCACAGCACCCGCGACAACCCGCTCAAGCCCGTCCGCGCCAACCAGCCGACGATCGGTAAGAACGACAACCCCCGACGGCACGGCTCCCCACGAGATCTTGGAAGGAATGGGCCCCTCCAGGGGCAGTTTGCTTCCAAGATCTCCCGACGGCAGCGCCGGCAGCGCCGGCAGCGAGCCGGTCACAGGTCGGGTCTTCCCTCGTCGGAGGTGGACGGGAGGGCGTGGAAACGGCGGGTGATCCGGCCGGCGCTGGCCGCCAGGCGGCCGGCCTCCACCGCGTACCGCATCGCGGTGGCCATCGCCACCGGGTCGGCGGCCCGGGTGACCGCGCTGGCCAACAGCACCGCGTCGCAGCCCAACTCCATGGCCAGGGCCGCGTCGGAGGCGGTGCCGATGCCGGCGTCGAGGATCACCGGGACGTCGACACCCTGACGGATGAGCCGGATGTGGTGCGGGTTGCCGATGCCGAGCCCCGAACCGATCGGCGAGCCGGCCGGCATCACCGCGGCGCAGCCCACGTCGGCGAGCCGACGGGCGAGCACCGGGTCGTCACTGGTGTACGGCAGGACGGTGAAACCATCGGCGACCAACTCCTCGGCGGCGCGGAGCAACTCCACCCCGTCGGGCAGCAGCGTCCGCTCGTCGCCGATCACCTCCAGCTTGATCCAATCGGTGTCGAACGCGTCCCGGGCCAGTCGGGCCACCTTCACCGCCTCGGTCGCGGTGTGGCAGCCGGCCGTGTTCGGCAGCAGCCGTACCCCGCACCGGTCCAGCAGCTCCAGCAGCCCGCCGGAGGAGCCCGGCGCGGTGCCCACCCGGCGCAGCGCCAGGGTGACCAGCTCGGTGCCGGAGGCCCGGATAGCCTGCTCCAGCACGTGCAGGTTCGCGGCGCCGCCGGTGCCGAGGATCAACCGCGAGGTGAACGTCTCCCCACCCAGCTCGAATGGCACGCCGCTCACCCGCCCTGCGCCGCGGTGAGCACCTCGACCCGGTCACCGTCGCGCAGCGCCGTGGTCGCCCAGCCGGCCCGGGGCACCACCTCGCCGTTGACCGCGACCGCCACCCCACGCTGCTGGGGCACGACGTCGCGGACCAGGTCCGCCACCGACGCGCCGCCGGGGACGCTGCGCCCGGCCCCGTTCACCGTCAACTCCACCGGTCCCCCTCCATCGTCGTTTCAGGTCCGCCGCTGTCCGCCGCGACGACGAACCGGTCCGGCAGGAAGGGCGCGAGCAGCGGGTCGGGTACGCCGGTGAGCACCAGGTCGGTGATCAGGTCGGCGGTGATCGGGGTGAGCACGATGCCGTGTCGGTGGTGCCCGGTGGCGGCCAGGACGTCCGGCCGGCCGGGCAGCGGCCCGAGGATCGGTGCGTTGTCCGGGGTGCCCGGGCGCAGCCCGGCGACCGCCTCGACCAGGTCGTACTCGGCCAGCTCGGGCAGCAGGTCGACGCCGGCGCGGAGCAGGCGTTGCACCGCTCCGGCGGTGACCGTGGTGTCCGACCGTTCCTCGACCGTCGCGCCGAGCACGACCTCGCCGTCGGCTCGGGGCACCAGGTAGACGGGTTCGCCGTCGGCGTACCCCCGGATCACGTGCCGGAAGCCCGGCGCGACGCCATCGGGCGCGCGGAGCCGGAGGATCTGGCCCTTCACCGGCCGCACGGGCAGGCCGGTGAGTGCGGCGGCCCCGCAGCCGGCGGCGACCACGGTGACCCGTGCGTCCACGTCGGACAGCAACCGAACGGCTTGCGGCACGAGCACCGCGCCGGCCCGCTGCGCGGCCGTGCGCAATGCCGGCAGCAGCAACCGGGGGTCGACCTGGTGGTCGGTGGGCGCGAGCGCGCCGCCGCGCACCCGCGGGGCGAGCGCCGGCTCGCGGTCGCGCAGCTCGGTGGGGCGCAGCAGGGTCACGGGCAGGCCCAACCCCTGCTGGTACGCCCAGAGTCGACCCGCCTCAGCCAGGTCGTCGCCGGTCAGCCCGACCAGCAGGGTGCCCTCGGTCCGGTAGCCGATGTCGGCGCCGGTCGCCTCGGTCAGCTCGGCGGCGAACGTCGGCCAGCGGGCGGCGGACGCCAGCAGCAGTTCGGTCAACTGCCGCTCACCGAAGTACGCCTCGGCGACCGGGGCGAGCATGCCGGCGGCCACCGCCGAGGCCCCCGAGCCGGGTGCCGGATCGTGCACCACCACGCGCAGCCCTCGGGCGGCGCAGCGCCAGGCGATCGCGAGCCCGATCGGCCCCGCCCCCACCACTGCCACGTCCGGCCGGACCCGGTCGCTCGACGGCGCTGACTCCGACCGGCCGGTCAGCACGTCAACGCCTCCATCAGCGCGGCGGTCGCCCGTGCCGGGTCGGCGGCACCGGACACCGCACCGACCACCGCCACCCCGTACGCCCCGGCGGCCCGCAGCACCGGCACCCGGGCGGCGGTCACTCCCCCGATCGCGATGACCGGCACGTCGACGGCGTCGACGACAGCGCGTACCCCGGCGGGCCCGATGGGGTCCGGCAGGCCGGACTTCGTGCTGGTGGGGTGGCACGGTCCGACGCCCAGGTAGCTGGCTCCCGCCGTGACGGCCTCGGTCGCTGTCCCCGGCGCGCGGGCGGTGGCTCCGAGCACCCCGGTCGGGCCGAGCACCCGGCGGGCGGCGGCGACCGGCAGGTCGTCCGCGCCGACGTGCCCGCCGTCGGCACCCACCGCGAGCGCCACGTGCAACCTGTCGTTGACCAGGCAGGTCGCCTGGTACGGCGCGCAGAGCGCCAGCACCCTTCGGGCCAGGTCGTACGCCTCGCGGTCGGTGGCGGAATCCTCGACCCGGACCTGCACCACCAGGTCGGCGCGGGCAGCCGTGAGGGCGGCCCGGACCACGGTGAGTGGGTCCCGCCCGGGTCGGGTGTCGGTGATCAGATGCAGTCGTCCTAGGGACGGCACGGCAACGCTCCTCCCTGCGCCGGCATTACCCGGATCAGGTTCAACGGTCGGGGGCTGTCAGCCCCCCTCTCAGCCCGGTACACCGGGCTCCCGTGGGTTACTTGCGTGTCACCGTACGACAGATCCGCCGGTCTGCCAAGGCGAGGTCCCGGCGGCTACCGGTCCCCCGGACCGGCCGGCAGCGAGCGAAATCAATGGGCTGATTCATGCGGTCCTGTTCGGAATGTCGCCCGCCGTTACAGAACCGTTACCCGCCGGCATCTTGCCGGACATCGAGGCAGCCGAATTAATTTGTTCAGCGATTCGACAAAATGTCGGCGGGGGCACCCTGGCACGGTGTAACCGCCGGCTCCATCAGGGAGTGCCTTCGGCGAGCCGACTCCCGCGAGCTCTGTCACTACGACACAGGAGGCGGCGTGTCCCGTTCTCGTCGTGCCCGCGTACCCATCACCGCGACCTTGATCTCCCTAGCTCTCGCCTCGACGACGCTGTTCGGTATGCCCGCGCAGGCGGCGCCGACGGCCACGCAGGTCCCCCCGCGAGAGGCACCAGCCGGCTCCCCGGTCACCCAGGTGGCGCCGAAGGTAGCGAAGGCAGCCGCCGATCCCTACTCCGTCCTGGTCTTCTCCAAGACCGCCGGCTTCCGGCACGACTCCATCCCCACCGGCATCGCCGCCATCCAACAACTCGGTGCCGCCAACGGATTCACCGTGGACAGTTCCGAGGACGGCGCCGCATTCAGCGACGCCAACCTTGCGAAGTACAAGGCGGTGATCTGGCTTTCCACCACCGGTGACGTGCTCAACGCCGACCAACAGGCGGCATTCGAGCGTTACGTGAAGGCCGGCGGCGGCTACGTCGGCATCCACGCCGCGTCGGACACCGAGTACAGCTGGGCCTGGTACGGCGACCTGGTCGGCGCGTACTTCGCCAACCACCCGGCCAACCAGCAGGCCACGGTCAAGGTGGAGGACCACGCCCACCCGTCCACCGCCACGCTGCCGGACCGCTGGTCCCGGTTCGACGAGTGGTACAACTTCCAGACCAATCCGCGGCCCGACGTGCACGTGTTGGCCAGCCTGGACGAGAAGAGCTACACCCCGGGCGCCGGCGCGATGGGTGCCGACCACCCGACCGCCTGGTGCCAGGACTTCGACGGTGGTCGGTCCTGGTACACCGGCGGTGGACACACCCGGGAGTCGTACGCCGACCCCGCGTTCCTCTCCCACCTGCTCGGCGGCATCCAGACCGCCGCCGGCGTGGTGGACGCGGACTGCGGCGCCTCGAAGACCTCGAACTTCGAGAAGGTCACGCTGGACAGCAACACCAGCAACCCGATGGAGTTGGACATCGCTCCCGACGGCCGGGTCTTCTACATCGAGCGCGACGGTCGCGTGCAGATCGTGAAGCCGGACACCGGCAGCACCGTCACCGCCGTCGACCTGGACGTCTTCACCGGCAACGAGGACGGTCTGATCGGCATCCGGCTCGACCCGGACTTCGCCACCAACAAGTGGGTGTACCTGTACTACGCGCCGAACGACGGCGTCACCCGCAACCTGCTGTCCCGGTTCACGGTGACCGGCGACACCATCGACCCGGCCAGCGAGAAGCAGGTGCTGCGGGTCGACACCCAGCGCAACACCTGCTGCCACGCCGGTGGCAGCATGACCTTCGACAGCGCCGGCAACCTGTACCTGGCCACCGGTGACAACACCAACCCGTTCGAGTCGAACTCGTACTCGCCGCTCGACGAGCGGCCGGGTCGCCAGGACTTCGACTCGCAGCGCACCTCGGCCAACACCAACGACCTGCGCGGCAAGGTGATCCGGATCCACCCGGAGGACGACGGGACGTACACCGTCCCGACGGGCAACCTCTTCGCGCCGGGCACCGAGAAGACCCGTCCCGAGATCTACGCGATGGGCTTCCGCAACCCGTTCCGGATCGGCACCGACCCGAAGACCGACACGCTCTACGTCGGGGACTACGGACCGGACGCCAACGCGAACAACCCGGACCGCGGCCCCCGCGGTCTGGTCGAGTGGAACATCGTGACCCCCGGCAACTACGGCTGGCCGTACTGCACCGGGACGAACGAGGCGTACAACGACTACACGTTCCCGTCCGGCCCGAGCGGGGCGAAGTTCGACTGCGCCGCACCGGTGAACAACTCGCCCAACAACACCGGCCTGACCAACCTCCCGCCGGTCGTCCCCGCGACCGTCGACTACGGGTACGCCGGTGACGCGCGTTACCCGGAGATCGGCGGCGGTGGCGCCCCGATGGGCGGCCCGGTCTACCGGTACGACGCCGACCTCAACTCCACCCGGAAGTGGCCGGCGTACTACGACGGCAAGGCGCTGCTCGGCGAGTGGAACCAGAACAAGATGTACACGATGCAGGTGACCGCCGACGGCAAGTCGCTTGTGGACATCAACCAGTTGCTCACCGGGATGAGCATGGTCCGGCCGATGGACTTCGAGTTCGGCCCGGACGGCGCGCTGTACCTGATCGAGTGGGGCAGCGGCTTCGGCGGCAACAACGACAACTCGGGCATCTACCGGATCGACTACATCGCCGGTGACCGCGCGCCGATCGCGGCGGCGTCCGCCACCCCGACCTCGGGCGCGGCACCGTTGGCTGTCACCTTCTCCAGCGCCGGCTCCCGGGATCCGGACGGTGGCACGCTCACCTACGCCTGGACGTTCGGCGACGGGCAGACCTCGACCGAGGCGAACCCGACGCACACCTACGCCACGGCGGGCAACTACACCGCCCAGCTCACGGTCACCAATCCGAAGGGCCGTACCGCGGTGGCCAACGTGCCGATCACCGTGGGCAACACCGCGCCGACGGTGACCATCGAGTTCCCGCCGGACGGTGGCTTCTTCAACTGGGGTGACCAGGTCCGCTACACCATCAAGGTGACCGACCCGGAGGACGGGCAGGTCGACTGCGACAAAGTGCAGCTGCAGGTGCTGCTCGGTCACGACGAGCACGCCCACCCGTTGGAGCAGCACACCGGCTGCACCGGCACCGTCCAGACGTCGCTCGCCTCCGGGCACGGCGCCGAGGCGAACGTCTTCGCGGTCTTCGAGGCCACCTACACCGACGAGGGTGGTGCCGGCGGTTCCGGCGCGCTCACCGGCCGGTCGATCGAGGTCCTGCAGCCGAAGCAGAAGCAGGCCGAGTACTTCACCGCCACCGGGCGCGCTCCGGTGAGCACCGGCGGCGGAGACGCCGGCGTGCAGCGGGAGACCGGCGCCGACACCGCCGGCGGTGGTCAGAACATCGCGTTCATCGAGGACGGCGACTGGTGGTCGGTGGCCCCCGCCGACCTGACCAACATCACCGAGATCCGGTTCCGGGCCGCCTCGGCCGCCGCCGGCGGTCGGATCGAGGTCCGCGCGGGTGCCGTTGACGGACCGGTGGTCGCCACGGCCACCGTGCCGGCGACCGGCGGCTGGCAGACGTACACGGACGTGAGCGCACCGGTCACCGGTGCCGCGAGCGGTTCGCTGTACTTCCTGGCCCGCGACCCGAACGGCGGGACGGGCTCGCTGTTCAACGTCAACTGGATGGACTTCGTCGGCGGCGGTGTCACCGAGAACGCGCCGCCGACGGTCAGCGCCACGGCCACCCCGGCGACCGGCACCGCGCCGGTCACCGTCGCCTTCGACGGCACGGCCACCGACGCCGACGGCGACACCCCGCTGACGTACGCCTGGGACTTCGGTGACGGAGGCACGGCGACCACCCTGGACGCCAGCCACACCTACACCAGCCCGGGTACCTTCACGGCCACCCTCACGGTGACCGACAGCAAGGGCGCCAAGGCGTACGCCTCGGTGCCGGTGCGGGTGGACGCGCCCGACACGTCCTGCTTCGGGGCGCGTTCGGACGACTTCAACGGCAACACCCTCGACAAGGCCCGCTGGACCAGCGTGATCCGGGAGAACCAGCTCTACTCGCTCAGTGGCGGCGCGCTGCGGCTGCCCACCGGCGTGGGTGACCTCTACGGGGCTCGCAACGACGCCACCAACCTGGTGCTCCAGGCGGCTCCGACCGGTGCCTGGGAGATGACCACCAAGGTCACCCTGCCGGTGACGGCCAACTACCAGCAGGCCGGCGTCCTGGTGTACGGCGACGACGACAACTACGCCAAGCTGGACCTGCTGTACAACGGCAGCCGGCGGGTGGAGTTCATCCGGGAGACGGCAGCCACGCCGCGCAACGAGGCCGCCGACGCCACCAACGCACCGGCCGGTGACACCGTGTACCTGCGGATCACCAGCGACGGGACGAACCTGACCGCGTCCGCCTCGGGCGACGGGCAGACCTTCACCCCGGTCGGCCGTTCGGCCGCGCTCGCCGGCATCACCAACCCACGGATCGGGGTCTTCGCGCTCAACGGAGGCACCGAGGCGCCGGTTGTCGACGCCGCGTTCGACTCGTTCCAGGTCACGCCGGACGCCCCGGCCGGCCCGGTCGACCCGTCGGACGAGTTCACCGGCAGCTCGCTGGACAAGTGCCGGTGGGACGCCATCACGCGGGAGGACCCGACCGGTTACCGGGTCACCGGCGGCGCGCTGCGCGTCGACGTGCCCAACGGTGACATCTACGGCACCGACAACACCGGGCCGAAGAACTTCATCCTCCAGACCGCGCCGTCCGGCGACTGGACCCTGGAGACGAAGGTCGACGGCAGCCTGCTGAACGAGCAGTACCAGCAGGCCGGTCTACTCGTGCAGGCGGACGACGACAACTACCTGAAGCTCGACTTCATCGCGGACAACCAGGCCGGCCAGGCGGTGACGCGGCGGATCGAGTTCCGCAGCGAGATCGCCGGGGTGGTCCAGAACCCGCAGCCCGAGGCGGCCAACCTGACCTCGGCGGTGTGGCACCTGCGGCTGGCCCGCACGGGCGACACGTTCACCGCGTCGTACTCGGCCGACGGGACGACCTGGACCGCGTTGACGGCGTTGACCAACAGCGCGGTCGGGGCGACCCCGAAGGTCGGGCTGTTCACCCTCGGCGCCAACCAGACGGCGTCGAAGACCGCCTCGTTCGACTACTTCCGGCTCAGCACGGAGGTGGCCGACGAGACCGCGCCGGTGACCACGGCGGCGGTTTCCGGCACCCCGACCGACGGGTGGTACACCGGGCCGGTGACGATCACGCTCACCGCTGCCGACGAGGCCGGCGGTAGCGGGCTCGCCGGTACGGCGTACCAGCTGGACGGGGCTACCACCTGGACGGATTACACCGCACCGGTGGAGGTCACCGGGGACGGCGAGCACGAGCTGCGGTTCCGCTCGACCGACGAGGCGGGCAACGTGGAGTCGACGAAGACCGTCTCGGTCAAGATCGACGCCACGGCGCCGGTGACCTCGGCGACGTTCGCTCCGGCGAACGACGCCGGCTGGCACGACGGGACGATCCCGGTCGTGTTGACCTCGACCGACGCCGGTTCCGGCGTCAAGACGGTGGAGTGGTCGCTGGACGGTGGCGCGTGGACGCCGTACTCGACGCCGGTCGAGGTGACCGGTGACGGGCAGCACGAGCTGCTGTTCCGCTCGACCGACAAGGCGGGCAACGCCGAGACGCTCAAGTCGGCGGTGCTGCGCATCGACGGCACCAAGCCGACGCTGCTGGTGTCCGGGCTCGCCGACGGCCAGCTCTACGGCGACAGCCAGGACGTCCGGGTGTCCTGGCAGGCTGTCGACCCGACCTCGGGCATCGCGACCGTGGTCGGCAAGTTGGACGGCCAGGCGTACACCAGCGGCACTCTGCAGGCCATGTACGAGCTGCCGCTCGGCCTGCACGAGCTGACCGTGACCGCGACCGACAAGGCGGGCAACGAGACCACCTCGGCGGTCCGGTTCTTCGTCACCACCTCGTTCCGGGACATGCAGAACCTGCTGGACCGGTTCAAGGCGACGGGGCGGCTCTCGGCCACGGCACACAAGCAGTTGACGGCGAAGCTGGACGCGGCCCGCAAGGCCGAGGCAGCCGGTAACGACAACAAGGCGATCAAGCAGCTGACCGACTTCCGGAACCTCGCCGCCGACGCCACCCTGGTGGCCGAGGCGGAGGTCCGGGACGTCCTGATCCGGGACGCCGACTCCATGATCGTTCGCCTCGGCGGTGCGGCCAGCAAGGCCGGCGTCAAGGCGAACGATGGCGAACCGATCAAGGGCACCGGACGACTCGGTGGCGATGCCACCCGGCTCGCACCCGGTCGCCAGCTCTGATCCGACGAGGCCCCTCCCCGACGCCGCGGCGTCGGGGAGGGGCCTCCCCCATTCAGTAGTGAGGGAGAGGCCCGTGACGGGTATCCGCAAGGTGTTGGCGGCCGTGTTCGCCGGGCTGGCCCTGACCCTGCTCTCCGCTGCCCCAGCGGCCGCTCAGGCCGACAAACTCAAGCTGACGGTGGCCGGTGACGGGGCCGAGGGGGTCACCATCCAGGCCACCCACACCGACGGTCGTCGGCTGGACAAGGTGGTGCGGTTGGTCCTCACCGCCACCGGCCCGGACGGGCAACAGATCGGGCCGGTGCAGCTGGACCCTCAGCCCGAGGGCCACGGCTTCTACAGCAGCGGCCCGGTGCTCTCCGCCGGCAAGTGGAAGGTGACGGTCAAGTCCCCCGCTCCGTTGCAGAGCGAGGCCACCGCCACGGTGCAGGCCCAGGCGGCGCAGTCCCCGCCGGTGCCCGCGCCGGTCGCGGTGACCGCGCCAGACCGAACCGCCGGGGCGGGCGCCGGCTGGTGGCCGTTCGCGGCCGGCGGTCTCGTGCTGGTCGCCGCGGCGATGGGGGTGGCCATGCTGTTCGGTCGCCGCCGCACCGGCTGACCGGGGCGGCGCTGAAGCGCCATCCGACGACCGGGCCGGGCCGCGACGAGCGGCCCGGCCCGCTGTCGTCCGGCTCAGAGGATGGCGCGCAGCGCCGCCAGGTCCTCGTCGCTCGGCTCCCAGGTGCCGGCGGCGGCGTTGGCGCGTACCTGCTCCGCGGTGGTGGCACCGGCGATCACCGAGGTCACCGCCGGCTGGGCGGCCAGCCCGCCGATCGCCACCTGCAGCATCGTCAGACCCCGATCGGCCGCGTACGCCTCGATCGCCTCGATGGTGTCCCAGTCGGCTGCGGCGAGCCGCTCCGCGTACCGGCCACCGCCGGAGAGCCGGCTGCCGGCCGGCGGCTGGCCGTCGCGCTTGTACTTACCGGTGAGCAGCCCGTTGGCGAGCGGGAAGAACGGCAGCATGCCAAGGCCGAACCGCTCGCAGGCCGGGATGACCTCGGTCTCGACCGAGCGCTCCAGCAGGCTGTAGTGGTTCTGGGCGCTGATGAAGCGGGCCCGACCGTTGGACGAGGCGACCCAGTCCGCGTCGGCGATCTGCCAGCCGGTGAAGTTGGAGTTGCCCAGGTACCGCACCTTGCCGTCGCGGACCAGGTCGTCCAGGGCGGCGAGGGTCTCGTCGATCGGGGTGCCCGGGTCGGGCTCGTGCATCTGGTAGAGGTCGATGTGGTCGGTGCCCAGTCGACGCAGCGACGCCTCCACGGCGCGGGCGATGTAGCGCCGCGCACCCCGCGCCCCGAAGTCCGGTCCGTTCAGGCCGTTCATGTCCATACCGAACTTGGTGGCCACCACCACGTCGTCCCGGCGCCCCTTGAGCGCCTGCCCGAGCAGCTCCTCGGAGGCGCCCTGCGGCTCACCGTAGATGTCGGCGGTGTCGAACAGGGTGATCCCGGCGTCCAGGGCGGCGTCCACCACCGCGCGGGTGCCGTCGAGGTCGAGCTTCCGGCCAAAGTTGTTGCAGCCGATGCCGACCACGGACACCACGAGCCCGGAGTCGCCCAGCCGGCGATAGGTCATCTCAGTCACGAGATCCACCCTATGCCGGCCTGGTCGGAGCCACCTCGTCGGTGGCTCAACCGACCACCTCCGAGACCAGCTCACGGGCCGCGCTGATGGTGGCGGCAAGCTCGGCGGGGCTGCGGCCGACGGCACCGAGGAGTGCCTGGGCCCTCCGCTCGAAGTCCGGTGGGGCCCCGGGCAGCCGCCCGGCCGCAGCGAGCATCCCCTTCTCGTTGACCAGCCACCGGCCCGCTCGGGCGTGCAACACTTGGGCGAGCACCCCGACCGCCCGGAACAGGCAGCCGGCGACGTACCCGCTGTCCCCTCCGGCGCTGGCCTTGGCCGCGCCGGCCAGCAGAAACCCGGCCTCCCAGCCGCCCGCCAGCAGGGCATCGGCCAGTGCGGGCGGATACTCCCGGGCCTGCTCCTTCAGCCTGGCCAGCTCGCCGGTCGGATCCGCGAGCACCTGACACAGCGCCACCTCGCCGACGTAGGCCGACGAGTAGAAGCCGAGCGGGTGCCCGGCCTGCGCCCCGACCTCGAACCAGCCGGCCCGGCAGTCCGTCCAGACGCGGTGCACCCGGTCGAGGTCCCGGTAGATCCAGTCCACCGCCGCTCCACCGATCCGCAGCCAACCACCGCCGTCGACCCACGGACCCCAGCCACCCGGGGCGGTCAGCGCGACGTCGGCGTCGTCGGCAACCGTCACGGCGACCGCGCGCAGCGCGGGTACGTCCAGCTCACCCCGGTAGTACAGGCCCAGATCCCAGTCCGAGTCCGGACGCTGCTCACCGCGCGCCCGGCTACCACCGAGCGCCACGGCGACCACCCCCTCGACGGCGCAGAGCCGGTCGGGCAGGTCGGCGGGGATCACCCGACGTCCCAGACCGGCTCCGGAGTCTCCACCACCTCGCTGTCGCCTCGGAACAGCACGAACCGGTCGAACGAACGCGTGAACCAGCGGTCGTGGGTGACCGCGATCACCGTCCCCTCGAACGCGGTCAGGCCCGCTTCGAGCGCCTCCGCGCTGGCCAGGTCGAGGTTGTCGGTGGGCTCGTCGAGCAGCAGCAGGGTCGCCCCGGACAGCTCCAGCAGCAGCACCAGGAAACGGGCCTGCTGACCACCGGAGAGCGTGCCGAAGCGCTGGTCACCCTGACCGGCCAGCTCGTATCGGCTGAGCACCCCCATCGCCGCGTGCCGGTCCATCCCGGTGCGGTGCTCGTCGCCCCGCCAGAGGATTTCGACAAGCGTCTTCGACATCAGTTCCGGCCGGTCGTGGGTCTGCGAGAAGTGCCCGGGGCGGACCCGGGCACCCAGCCGGGCCACACCGTCGTGGGCCACCGGGGCGAGCGCGCCCGCCCCGTCGACCGGCCCGTTCGCCGGGTCCGGGTCGGTGCCGCCCCGCGCCAGCAGCCGGAGGAAGTGCGACTTGCCGGTGCCGTTGGCACCGAGCACCGCCACCCGATCGCCGTACCAGATCTCCAGGTCGAAGGGGTAGGTCAGGCCGTCGAGCTCCAACTGTTCGCAGATGACCGCGCGCTTGCCGGTCCGCCCGCCACTCAGCCGCATCCGGATGTCCTGGTCCTTGGGCGGTACGGGCGGCGGCCCGGCCTCCTCGAACTTGCGCAGCCGGGTCTGCGCGGCCTGGTAGCGCGAGGCCAACCCGTCGTTGTACGCGGCCTTCTGCTTGTACATCAGCATCAGCTCGCGCAGCTTCTGGTGCTCCTCGTCCCAGCGTCGACGCAGCTCGTCGAGGCGGGCGTGCCGGGCCACCCGCGCGGAGTGCCAGCTGGCGAAGCCGCCCGGGTGCACCCAGGCGCTGCCACCCTCGACGGCCACCACCCGGTCGGCGCTCTGGGCCAGCAACTCGCGGTCGTGCGAGACGTAGAGCACCGACTTGGTCGACTCGCGCAGTCGCGCCTCCAGCCAGCGCTTGCCGGGCACGTCGAGGAAGTTGTCCGGTTCGTCGAGCAGCAGCACCTCGTCGGGGCCGCGCAACAGCAGCTCCAACGCGAAGCGCTTCTGCTGGCCGCCGGAGAGGGTACGCACCGGTCGGTCCCGCACGGCGTCCCAGGTCAGGTCGAGCACGATTGTCGCGACGGTGTCGAAGAGCACCTCGGCGTCGTACCCGCCGGACTCGCCCCAGGCGCCCAGCGCGTCGGCGTACGCCAACTGGGCCTTACCCGCGGCGTTGCTGAACTTGCCGCGGGCCTCGGCCGCCCGCATGGCGGCCTCGGTCTCGCGGAGCTGGCGACCGGCGTCGCGCAGCGAGGGCGGGGCCAGCGACAACGCCAGGTCGGCGAGCGTCGACTCATCGCCGATCATGCCGATGAACTGGCGCATCACGCCCAGCCCGCCGGCCCGCGCGACGACGCCGGTACGCACCGGCAGGTCACCGGCGACCATCCGCAGCAGCGTGGTCTTTCCCGCGCCGTTCGGCCCGACCAGGGCGACCTTGCTGCCCTCACCGACCCGGAACGACACGTCGGCGAAGAGTTCCCGACCGTCGGGCAGGATGTGCCCGACCGCTGCCACGTCCACGTATCCCACGCCGGGATCCTGCCCCAGCGAGGCCGGGAGGGACATCCAATTACCGGGTGACGCGCAGCACCCGGAAGCCCTTCTGGCTGGCGTACCGCTCGACCTGCCAGCTCTGCTCGGTGAGCCAGCGCTGCAGCGAGTCGCCGCCGAGGTGCCGGGCGACGACGAGCCAGCCGACGCCGTCCGGGGCGAGTCGGGGCAGCCAGCGCAGCAGCAGTTCGTGCAGCTCGTCCTTGCCGATGCGGATGGGTGGGTTGGACCAGATCTGGGCGAATTGAAGGTCCGCCGGGACGTCGTCGGGCGCGTGGACCCGGACCCGGTCGGCGGCGTCGACCCGGGCCGCGTTGGCGGCGGTCAGCTCGCGGGCGCGGGCGTTGACGTCGACCGCCCAGACCGTGCTGGTGGGCGCCAGGTCGGCCAGCACGCACGCGATCGGCCCGAACCCGCAGCCGAGGTCGAGCAGGTCACCGACGGTATCGGCGGCGGGCAGGTCGGCCTTCCGTAGGAGTACGGCGGTGCCCGGGTCGAGACGGCTGGCGGAGAAGACGCCGCCGGCCGAGACGAGCCGGTAGTCGCGGTCGGCGACGGAGAACTCGACCTCGCGCGGCGGAGCGTCGCTGGCGGGCTGAGCGGTGAAGTAGTGGTCGCCGGTCACGCTGGCAATTCTCGCACCGGCCCGGGGCCGACCATGACACGGCCCACGCGCACATTTCCCCGAAATTACCCCCTAAAGGGACAATCACTCCTACTCTGGGCGACATGGTGTATCGGTACGAGTCCGATGAGGACGCTTTCGAGGAGTACCCGGAACCCGGGTCCGACCTGTCGGTGCTCGGCGCCGGTCCGCCCCCGCCGGCCGGGCCCTCTCCATCACGCTTCCCCACACCGTCGCTGCCCCGGGTGAACCAGCTCTCACTGCCGTCGTCGCAGCCACCACCGACTCGTGCCGACATTCCGCCCGCCGCGCCCCGCAGCCAGGTCTACACCTCAGCCACGCCAATGGAGCCGACCACCCGACGCGGCGGCGGCCGACTGTGGCAGGTGCTGATCGGCGGCGCAGCGGTCCTGGTGCTGCTCGCACTCTGCGGCCTCGGCGCCGCCGCGGTACTCATCGACCGCAACCAGCAACCGCAGAGCACCCCGACGTACCAGCCGAACGCCGCCCCGACATCGGCGGCACCGGAACGGCCGGCCCTCGACTCCCGGGAGTCCGACCAGGCCCCGCTCACCGCCAAGGAACTCTTCCCCACCAAGGAACTCAAGCTCACCGGCGGCCAGCCGAGCTACCAGGTGCTCAAGACACAGTCCAGCGGCAGTTGCGCGGTCGCCGCCACCGACGAGGTCGCCGACCTGCTGGTCCTCCTCGGCTGCAACCAGGTCGTCCGGGGCACGCTGCGTACGCCCGACGGCGACCACCTGGTCACCACCGGCCTGTTCAACCTCACCGACAAGGCCAACGCGGATCGCGCCCGGGACCGGGTACGCCAACTCCTCGACGAGCGGCACGGCAGGTTCCGCGGCCTCGTCGGCGGCGACGGCACCGACGTGCTGAGCACCGCCCCGGCGCGGGTCGGCTGGCAGGTCCGTGGCCACTACCTGGCGTACGCGCTGGTGGTCCGCGAGGACGGGGCGGCGATCAAGGCGGATGACACCAAGGTCCGCGAGATCCTGTACGACATGATCGAGCTGCACCTCAGCCGGGGCGTGCTGCAGAAGCGGGCCGACGGTGGCACAGCCGCCCAACCGACGCCCTCCGACAGCAGCGCGAGCCAGGGCGGCACCGGCGACGACGGGTTGCCGGGCGACTGACCCGCGCCGGGCGGTCGGCGGTCAGCCCTCGACCGGCA
The DNA here is from genome assembly GCF_003205615.1 of Micromonospora arborensis. Classification (GTDB taxonomy): domain Bacteria; phylum Actinomycetota; class Actinomycetes; order Mycobacteriales; family Micromonosporaceae; genus Micromonospora; species Micromonospora arborensis. The sequence goes on from NZ_PYBV01000011.1 coordinate 129,269, forward strand.
CCCGCAGTCGGCGGGTGAGATCGGCACGGCGGGCGTACTCGGCCGGATCGGCCGGGTAACCGACGGCGACCAGGGTCAACCCGTGCGCGGGGGCCACCGTCACCTCGCTGGACCGCTCCTGCCGGGTGAGCAGGCTGCCCGGCCACTCGACCGGCCGGCGCCCGTCCCCGGCCACCAGCATCGCCCCCACCAGGCTGCGTACCATCGCCTGGCAGAACGCGTCGGCCTGCACGGTCGCGACCAGGATGCCGTCCGGGTCGCGACGCCAGTCCAAGCGGGTCACCTCGCGCAACGTGGTCGCGTGCTCCTTGCGCCGGCAGTACGCGGCGAAGTCGTGCTCCCCGACGAGGCCGGTCGCCGCGGCGTTCAACGCGGCCAGGTCCAGCGGCTTCGGCCAGGCCAGCACCTCGTGCCGGCGCAGCGGCTCCGCACCGAAGGGCGCATCGGTGACCCGGTATTCGTAGCGCCGGAAGGTGGCCGAGAACCGGGCGTCGAAGTCGGCCGGCACCTCGGTCATCGCCCGTACGCGCATGTCGGTGGGGAGCAGCCGGGCCAGCCGACGCAGCAGCCGCCCCTCGTGCTGCCGCCACACGTCGACGGGCAGGTCCAGGTGGCAGACCTGCCCGGTGGCGTGCACCCCCGCGTCGGTCCGCCCGGCAACCGTCAGCCCGGTGGCCGTGCCGGCTCCCAGGACCAGGGCCAGGGTCTCGACGAGCACCCCCGCGACAGTGCGCCGGGTCGGCTGGGCGGCCCAGCCGGAGAAGCCCGTGCCGTCGTACGAGACGTCCAGCCGCAGCCGGATCCGCTCGTCCACCTCGTACCTCCTGTTACGGGTCGGGCCCGACACCCCGATGGGGTGCCGGGCCCGACGTTGCCCTTGATCAGGCCTTGTTCTCGGTGGCCTCGTCGCTGTCCTCGCGGGCGGCGTCGGTGTCACCGGACGCCGACACCGGCGCCTCGGAGTCCTGGTCGGCCTGGGCCGACTGCGGGGTCTCGTCGGCCGGGGCCAGGGCCTCGACCTTGTCCTGCTGCGCGGCCTTGCGGGCGGCGGTCTTCTTGTTCACCTTCGGCTCGGCGACCTGAAGCTCTTCCACCAGCTCGATGATGGCCATCGGCGCGTTGTCACCCTTGCGCGGACCGGTCTTCACGATCCGGGTGTAACCGCCGGGGCGGTTGGAGTACCGGGGCGCGATCTGGTCGAACAGGGCGTAGACCACGTCCTTGTCCTTGACGACACCCAGCACCCGCCGCCGCGAGGCGAGGTCACCGCGCTTGGCCTTGGTGATGAGCTGCTCGGCCAGCGGACGCAGCCGCCGGGCCTTCGTCTCGGTGGTCTGGATCTTGCCGTGCTGGAACAGCGCAGTGGCCAGGTTGGCCAGCATCAGCCGCTCGTGCGAGGGGCTGCCGCCGAGGCGGGGGCCCTTGGTGGGCGTGGGCATTTTTGGTGCTCCTCAGTTGTGGCGGCAGCGCGGACTAGAGCTGCTCGGTCTCGCGGTAGTCGTCGGTGTCGTAGTCGGCCTCGCCGAAGGTGTCCACGACGTGCGCCGGGTCGAAGTTCGGAGCCGAGTCCTTCAGCCCGAGACCCATCCCGGCGAGCTTCATCTTGACCTCGTCGATCGACTTCTGACCGAAGTTGCGGATGTCGAGGAGGTCGGCCTCGGTACGCCCGATGAGCTCACCAACGGAGTTGATGCCCTCGCGCTTGAGGCAGTTGTAGGAGCGGACGGTGAGGTCCAGCTCCTCGATCGGCAGGGCTAGGTCCGCAGCCAGCTGGGCGTCCTGCGGGGACGGCCCGATGTCGATGCCCTCGGCGGTCTCGTCCAGCTCCCGGGCCAGCCCGAACAGCTCCACGAGCGTCGAACCGGCGGAGGCCAGCGCGGTGCGCGGACCCATCGACGGCTTGGTCTCGACGTCGATGATCAGCCGGTCGAAGTCGGTACGCTGCTCGACACGGGTCGCCTCGACGCGGTAGGTCACCTTCAGCACCGGCGAGTAGATCGAGTCGACCGGGATCCGGCCGATCTCAGCGCCGGACTGCTTGTTCTGCGCCGCCGTCACGTAGCCCCGGCCCCGCTCGACGGTCAGCTCCATGTCGAGCCGGCCCTTGCCGTTGAGGGTCGCGAGCTTGAGATCCGGGTTGTGCACCGAGACGCCGGCCGGCGGCTGGATGTCACCAGCGGTCACGTCGCCCGGGCCCTGCTTGCGCAGGTACATGCTGACCGGCTCGTCGTGCTCGGAGCTGACGCACAGCTCCTTGATGTTCATGACGAGCTCGACCACGTCCTCCTTGACACCGGGGATCGTGGTGAACTCGTGCAGGACACCGTCGATCTTGATCGAGGTGACGGCCGCGCCCGGGATCGACGACAGCAGCGTGCGCCGCAGCGAGTTACCCAGGGTGTAGCCGAAGCCCGGCTCCAGCGGCTCGATGGCGAACCGGGACCGGGTCTCGTTGATCGACTCCTCGGAGAGGGAGGGTCGCTGGCTGATGAGCATCTTTTCTCTTCTCTTCCGGGGCGCCCGCTATTTGACGCCCACGACACAAACTGTTCCGGTGGCCCGCCCCGAGGGGCGGGCCACCGAACGAGCTCGGACTACTTGGAGTAGAGCTCGACGATCAGCTGCTCCTGGACCTGCGTGTCAATGACCTGCCGGGCCGGGAGGGAGTGCACGAGCACCTTCATCTGGCTCGGGATGGCCTCAAGCCACGCCGGAACCGTCTTCGAGCCGGCCTGGGCCTGCGCGACGATGAACGGGGTGAGCTCCTTGCTCTTGCCCCGAACCTCGATGATGTCGTGCTCCTTGACGCGGTACGACGGGATGTCGACCTTCTTGCCGTTCACCGTGAAGTGACCGTGCTTGACCAGCTGGCGGGCCATGTCCCGCGAGTGGGCGTAGCCGGCCCGGTAAACGACGTTGTCCAGCCGCGACTCGAGGATCTGCAGGAGGACCTCACCGGTCTTGGCCTGCTTGCCAACGGCTTCCTCGTAGTAACCGCGGAACTGCTTCTCCAGCACGCCGTAGACGCGGCGGGCCTTCTGCTTCTCACGGAGCTGGAGCAGGTACTCCGTCTCCTTGGTGCGGCCGCGGCCGTGCTGCCCGGGCGGGAACGGCCGGGACTCGAACGGGCACTTCGGACCATCGCACTTGCTGCCCTTGAGGAACAGCTTCATCTTCTCCCGCCGGCAACGGCGGCAGTCAGCACCGGTGTAACGAGCCATCTCTCTCTACCTCTCAGACCCGGCGACGCTTCGGCGGACGGCATCCGTTGTGCGGCTGCGGGGTGACGTCGGCGATCTGCCCGACCTCGAGGCCCACGGCCTGCAGCGAACGGATGGCGGTCTCCCGGCCGGAGCCGGGGCCCTTGACGAACACGTCGACCTTGCGCATGCCGTGCTCCATGGCGCGACGCGCGGCGGCCTCGGCGGCCAGCTGCGCGGCGAACGGAGTCGACTTGCGGGAGCCCTTGAAGCCCACCTGGCCAGCGGAGGCCCAGGAGATGACCGCACCGGTCGGGTCCGTGATGGACACGATGGTGTTGTTGAACGTGCTCTTGATGTGCGCCTGCCCGTGGGCGACGTTCTTGCGTTCCTTGCGCCGGACCTTCTTTACAGCGGCTCCGGCACGAGCCTTCGGTGGCATAAGTCTGTGCGCTCCTAGTTGACTTTCCGGATTGGGCCGGACGGTCCGGTCTTCCTAGACCCGACATCGACCCGAATTCCGGTCAAAATCTACTTCTTGCCGGGCTTCTTCTTGCCGGCGACGGTCCGCTTCGGGCCCTTGCGGGTCCGTGCGTTGGTCTTGGTCCGCTGGCCACGCACGGGCAGGCCCCGGCGGTGCCGGATGCCGGCGTAGCAGCCGATCTCAACCTTGCGGCGGATGTCAGCGGCGACCTCGCGGCGCAGGTCGCCTTCAACCTTGTAGTTGCCCTCGATGTGGTCGCGGAGCTGCACGAGCTCCTCGTCCGTGAGGTCCCGAGCGCGCTTGTCCGGCGAGATGCCGGTTGCGGCGAGTGTCTCCAGGGCGCGGGTGCGACCGACCCCGAAGATGTAGGTGAGCGCGATTTCCATCCGCTTCTCGCGGGGGAGATCCACGCCGACTAGACGTGCCATGTGCGGGCGTACTCCTCGTGATGTGTGGCGGAGGTGTGGACCCGTCCCATCCCGCTACCGGCCGTCCCGTCTTTCCGACGCGGTGAGCGCCGGCGACCGGGATCGGTCGCTGCCCGAGCGGGCCCCGGCCTCCGACCGGGGGTCAGCCACGAAGGAGTACGTCTCGCGTACCGCTCGCGGCTGGGACGAGCATGTGTGATGTGTGTGTCGCTGCGGATCTGCCCGGACCAACGCCACCCGGCCGTGCTACGGCCGGACGGGCTGAGTCAGCCCTGGCGCTGCTTGTGGCGCGGGTCGCTGCAGATGACCATGACCCGGCCGTGCCGGCGGATAACCCGGCACTTCTTGCAGATCCTCTTGACGCTCGGCTTGACCTTCACGGTTGCCTTACTTCCCATCTGGCCCGGGGACGCGCCATGCGCGAAACCGGACGTCGAAGACGGACACGGGACTTCCCGGCCGCCGTCAGGACTACTTGTAGCGGTAGACGATGCGCCCGCGGGTCAGGTCGTACGGCGAAAGTTCGACGACGACCCGGTCCTCCGGAAGAATGCGGATGTAGTGCTGCCGCATCTTGCCGCTGATATGAGCCAGCACCTTGTGGCCGTTCGCGAGCTCCACCCGGAACATGGCGTTCGGCAGGGGCTCGATGACCCGACCCTCGATCTCAATGGCTCCGTCTTTTTTCGGCATGTCCTCCGCTGTCCTGACGTCGATTGCTCCGGGCGGCCCACAACGTCTTACACGGGATCCGATCAAAATCAGAAGCCCGCGCCAGCCGCGGCTCCAGCTCCCACCGAAGCGCAGGGTGGGCATGCCGGAGTGGACGCTGTGCGCCGATCTGAAAGTGTACGCCGGCCTGCGCACGGTCGCCAAACCGGCCACCCACCGCACCGCCGAGTCGCCGATCGAGCCCTCGGCCGGGTGCCCGATGATCTCCACGAGGCCCATCGCCGGCCCGTGCTTGCCGGTCGTCGGCGACCGGTGCACCCCGAGCCGACGGCGACTCCGCTGACGCCAACGGTCAGCCCACTGCTGGCGGGGCGTCCCGTTCGTCCGGTTCGCCAGCGCGCAACTCCCTCTTGCGTTCCCGCTTCGCCCGCCTTCGCTGGCGCTTGCGCTCCCGCTCGATCGCCTGGCGCCGGGGCTCCCCCGCAGACAGCCCGCTCACCGTACGAATCACCAGCACCGCGCCCCACGGCCCGGCCACCCAGGCCGGCCAGAAGTAGAGCAGCTCCTGACTGAGCAGCGACGTCACCGCCCAGATGGTCACCACGACCGCGATCACCTGCGGGTACGGCAGCCACAGATCGGCCAACCAGCGGGCGGTGACGCCCCTGCCGGCGACCTGATCGGCCAGGGGGTCGACAGCCGGAGCGCCAGGCGCGGCCGGTGCCAGGGTCGACCGCTGCTCCGGCGTCACCGGTGGCAGGTCGCTGAGCAGAGCCTCCAACTCGGCGTACGTGCGCGCCGCGTAGGCCCGCTGCAGCCGCTCGTCGTACTCGTGCAGGTCCAGTCGGCCCTCGTCGAGGGCGACCCGTAACCGGTCGGCCACCGCCGCACGGTCCGCGTCTGCGGCTCGCATCCCGTCGCGCCCGTCCATGCCGGCAAGCATGCCACCGGCACGCCAGTCCCGTCCGACCCGACCGGTCGGCCTGGGTCCGCTCGCGGTGGCGCGTTGATCCACTGCCGGTGCGCCGACCTGGGTATGTCACGCGGTCTGGATACCCCCAGATCGGCGATACGGCGTCGATCAACGGGGTGGGCCAACGCCGACGAGCAGGGACCGGTCCCGGTCAGGGCGTGGTCGAGGCGGCGGGCTGCCGTGCGGTTACCAGGTCACCGAGGCGGGCTCGGCCTCCGTCGAAGGCCGTGAGCACCCAGACGCCGTCCGGCAACAGAGCCATCGAGTGCTCGACGTGCGCTGCCACCGAGCCGTCCCGGGTCACCACCGTCCACCCGTCGGCCAACTCGACCGTACGCGGCGACGCCATCGTGATCATCGGCTCGATGGCCAACGCCATGCCGGGGACCAGTCGTGGGCCCTTGCCCGGCCGACCGTGGTTCAACACGTGCGGGTCCTGGTGCATCTCGGTGCCGATGCCGTGCCCGCCGTAGCCGTCGACGATGCCGTACCGGCCGCCCTTGCGGACGGCGGTCTCCACCGCGTGCGAAATGTCGGTGAGACGGCCCTTGCCGCTGGCCGCACCGCGCGCGGCGGCGGCGATGCCGGCCCACATCGCGTCCTCGGCGACCGCGGCCATCTTCAGCAGTGCCGGATCGACCTCGCCGACCCCGACGGTGATCGCGGAGTCGCCGTGCCAGCCGTCCAGCACCGCGCCGCAGTCGATGGAGATCAGATCACCGGCCTGGAGCACCTGCCCCGGCGAGGGGATGGCGTGCACGATCTGCTCGTTGACCGAGGAGCAGATCGACGCCGGGAAGCCGTGGTAGCCCTTGAACGACGGAACGCCACCCGCCTCACGGATGGTCGACTCGGCGATGGCGTCCAGATCGGCGGTGCTCACACCCGGGGCAACTGCCTCGCGCATCCGGCGCAGGGCCTCGGCGACCACGAGCCCGGCCGCGCGCATCTTCTCGATCTGGTCAGGGGTCTTCAGCTGGATGTCCAGCTGGGGACGACGCATGGAGCGGTTACCTTTCGTTGCCGAAAAGCGGGGCACGTCTCGCGTACCCCGCTTCTCGCACTCTATCCACCCCGGCGCGGGGAGGACCTCAGCCGCCGTACGACCGCAGTGCGTCGATGGCCCGGGTGGTGACGTCCTCCACCGGGCCGGTGGCGTCGATCCCGACCAGCTTGCCCTGAGCGCCGTAGTAGTCGACCAGCGGCGCGGTCTTCTCGCTGTATTCACGGAGCCGGGTGGCGATCGTCTCCGGCTTGTCGTCGTCGCGCTGGAACAGCTCGGCGCCGCACCGGTCGCAGATGCCCGGCCGGGTGGTGGCGTCGAACTCGACGTGCCAGATCTTGCCGCAGCCTCGGCAGGTACGCCGACCGGAGAGACGCCGGATCACCTCGTCGTCGTCGACCACCAACTCCAGGACCAGATCCAGGGCGGTGCCCAGATCGGCGAGGAGCTTGTCCAGAGCGGCAGCCTGCGGAGTGGTCCGCGGGAAGCCGTCGAGCAGAAAGCCCTCGCTGGCGTCGGGCTCGGCCAGCCGGTCCCGGACCATGTTGATGGTGACCTCGTCCGGAACCAGCTCGCCTGCGTCCATGTACCGCTTCGCCTCGACACCGAGCGGCGTGCCCTGGGTGACGTTCGAGCGGAAGATGTCTCCGGTCGAAATCTTGGGCACCGACAGGTGCGCGGCGACGAATTCCGCCTGCGTGCCCTTACCCGCGCCCGGCGGGCCAACCAGAACGAGTCTCATCTACCGCAGGAACCCTTCGTAGTTCCGCTGCATGAGTTGGCTCTCGATCTGCTTCACGGTCTCCAGACCGACGCCGACCATGATGAGCACAGCGGTGCCACCGAACGGGAAGTTCTGGTACTGCTGGTTGTCCAGCCAGATGAAGAAGAAGTTCGGCAGGATCGAGATGACGCCGAGGTAGATCGCGCCCGGCAGGGTGATCCGGCTGAGGATGAAGTCCAGGTAGTCGGCCGTCGGCTTACCCGGGCGGATGCCCGGCACGAACCCGCCGTACTTCTTCATGTTGTCCGCGACCTCGGTCGGGTTGAACGTGATCGAGACGTAGAAGTACGTGAAGAAGATGATCAGCAGGAAGTAGACCGTGATGTAGATCGGGCTGTCCGGTGCCACCAGGTTGTTCTGGATCCACGACTGGACCTTGCCCGGGTCGTTCTGGTCGAAGAACTGCAGCGCCAACTGCGGCAGGTAGAGCAGCGACGAGCCGAAGATGACCGGGATCACACCCGCCTGGTTGACCTTCAGCGGGATGTAGGTCGAGGTGCCGCCGTACATCCGCCGGCCGATCATCCGCTTGGCGTACTGCACCGGGATCCGGCGCTGCGCCTGCTCGATGAAGGTGACCGCGGTGATGACCACCAGGACCAGCGCGATGACCAGGGCGAACATGTCCCAGCCCTTGCTGGTCTTGATCTGCCAGCCCTCGCCGGGCAGCCGGGCCGCGATCGAGGTGAAGATCAGGACGGACATGCCGTTGCCGACGCCGCGGTCGGTGATCAGCTCACCGAGCCACATGACCATGCCGGTGCCGGCGGTCATGGTGATCACCAGGATGGACAGGGTCAGCCAGTCCGGGATGCCGGTGCCGGTCGGGATGATCGGGAACTGGTCGCACTTGTTCTGGAACAGCTGCCCCGAGCGGGCCAGCGCCACGAACGCCGAGGCCTGCAGCACACCGAGACCGAGGGTCAGGTAGCGGGTGTACTGCGTGATCTTCGCCTGGCCGGCCTGGCCCTCCTTACGGAGCTGCTCCAACCGCGGGATCACGACGGTCAGCAGCTGCAGGATGATCGACGCCGTGATGTAGGGCATGATGCCCAGCGCGAAGACCGAGAGCTGCAGCAACGCTCCGCCGGAGAAGAGGTTGAGCAGGTTCAGCGGCCCCGTCGTGTCACCTGAGATCGAGTCGAGGCACTTCTGCACGTTGCCGTACGAGACGCCCGGGCTGGGGAGCGTTGCACCCAGCCGGTAGACCGCGATGATGCCTACTGTGAACAGCAGCTTCTTGCGCAGGTCAGGCGTACGGAACGCACTGAGAAAGGCGGACAGCAACTTCTTCCTCCTGCGCGAGGCGGGCCGCCGGTGAACCCTGGCGGGTGGGGGTGGATCACGGGCGAGCGCCCGCAATCCATGGCTGGGATGGGACTCTAACAGCCCCACGCCGGTCCGGGCAGATGCGCCCGACTACATAAATCGAATCCGATATTACCGGGCGCAATGGGCCCAGGTAGACCATGGCGCCCGCCAGTTGCTCACAACTGGACGGGCGCCATGGGTCGTACGCCTTACAGCTCGGTGGTGGAGCCACCGGCGGCGGCGATCTTCTCCTTGGCCGACGCACTGAACGCGTGCGCAGACACCTGGAGCGAGACTCCGCCGAGGTCCCCGGTGCCGAGGACCTTGACCGGGTGGCCCTTGCGGACCGCGCCGGACTCGACGAGCTCCAGCGGGCCGACCTCGCCACCGTTCGGGAACAGCTCAGCGAGTCGGTCCAGGTTGACAACCTGGAAGACCACCTTGAACTTGTTCTTGAAGCCCTTCATCTTCGGCAGGCGCATGTGGATGGGCATCTGCCCACCCTCGAACGCCGCCGAGATGTTCTTACGGGCCTTGGAACCCTTGGTACCGCGACCAGCGGTCTTGCCCTTGGAACCCTCACCGCGACCCACACGGGTCTTCGCGGTCTTGGAACCGGGCGCCGGGCGCAGGTGATGCACCTTGATCGTCATTACTCGACCTCCTCGACCTTCACGAGGTGGTTCACAGTGAAGATCATGCCGCGGATCTCGGGCCGGTCCTCCTTGACCACCACGTCGTTGATCCGCTTGAGACCGAGCGAACGCAGCGAATCACGCTGGTTCTGCTTGGTCCCGATGACGGACCGGACCTGGGTGACCTTCAGACGTGCCATCAGTGCGCCACCCCCGCACGCGACGCCAGCATGGCGGCCGGCGCGACGTCCTCCACCGGCAGACCACGACGCGCTGCGACCTGCTCAGGGGACTCGAGCCCCTTCAGGGCCGCCACGGTGGCGTGCACGATGTTGATCGGGTTCGACGAGCCGAGGCTCTTGGAGAGCACGTCGTGGATCCCGGCGCACTCCAGCACGGCGCGCACCGGACCACCGGCGATGACACCCGTACCGGCCGAGGCCGGCTTGAGCAGCACGACGCCAGCGGCGTCCTCACCCGTCACCGGGTGCGGGATCGACTGACCGATCCGCGGGACCTTGAAGAAGTGCTTCTTGGCCTCCTCGACGCCCTTGGCGATGGCCGCGGGCACCTCCTTGGCCTTTCCGTAGCCCACGCCGACCGTGCCGTCGCCGTCGCCCACGATCACCAGGGCGGTGAAGCTGAAGCGACGACCACCCTTCACGACCTTGGCGACGCGGTTGATCGCGACGACCCGCTCAAGGTGCGGGGTCTTCTCGACGGGCGCGTTTCCGCGGCCGCCCTCACGGCGGTTGTCGCGGCGACCACCCTCGTTGCCACCGGACCCGCCGCCACGGCGCTGTTGACCTGGCATCAGCAGCCTTCCTTATCTCTCGTGACGGGGTTGTTAGAACTCGAGCCCGGCTTCGCGGGCGGCGTCGGCAAGCGCGGCGACTCGCCCCGCGTACCGGTTGCCACCGCGGTCGAAGACGACCTTGGAGACGCCGGCGGCCTTGGCCCGCTCGGCGAGCAGCGCGCCCACCTTGCCAGCCAGGGCGCTCTTGTCGCCCTCCGTACCGCGCAGCGAGGCGTCCAGGGTCGACGCCGACGCCAGGGTGTGACCCTTGGTGTCGTCGACGATCTGGGCGACCATGTGCCGCAGCGAACGGGTGACGACCAGGCGCGGACGCTCGGCCGTACCACTGACGTTCTTGCGGACGCGGAAGTGTCGACGCGCACGCCCAACGGCGCGCTTGGCGGCGACACCGCGGCGGCGCTTGAGCAGCGTGGCGCTCACTTCTTACCTGCCTTTCCAGCCTTGCGGCGGATGACCTCGCCCTGGTACTTCACGCCCTTGCCCTTGTAGGGCTCCGGCGGACGGATCTTCCGGATGTTGGCGGCGACCTCACCGACCTGCTGCTTGTCGATGCCAGCCACGTGGAACAGGGTCGGCCGCTCCACCGTGAAGGTGATGCCCGCCGGGGCGGGGACGACCACCGGGTGCGAGAACCCGAGCGCGAACTCGAGGTCCGAACCCTTGGCGGTGACCCGGTAACCGGTGCCGGCGATCTCCAGGCTCTTGCGGTAGCCCTCGGTAACCCCGACGATCATGTTGGCAACCAGCGTACGGCTCAGGCCGTGGAGTTCCTTGGCCTTGCGCTCGTCGTTCGGCCGGTTGACGCTCAGCTGGCCATCCTCGGCCCGCTCGACCGTGATCGGCTCGGCGAGAGTGTGCTCCAGCTGGCCCTTGGGGCCCTTGACCTTGACGGTCTGCCCGTCGATCGTGATATCGACGCCGGCTGGTACCGGGATCGACTTACGTCCAATTCGCGACATTTCTACCTGTCTCCCGTTACCAGACGAAGGCGAGGACTTCCCCGCCAACACTCCGCTTGCGGGCCTGCCGGTCGGTCAGCAGCCCCTGGGACGTCGAAATGATCGCCACGCCCAGCCCACCGAGCACCCGGGGGAGCCCGTCCGACTTGGCGTACACCCGGAGACCGGGCTTGGACACGCGCTTGATGCCGGCCAGGCTCCGCTCGCGGTTCTGGCCGTACTTCAGCTCGACGACCAGTCGCTTGCCGACGGCGCCCTCCTCGGGCTCCTCGACCGACCAGGTGGCGATGTAACCCTCGGCCTTCAGGACCTCGGCGATGTTCGCCTTGATCTTGGAGTAGGGCATCTTCACCTGATCGTGGTACGCCTGGTTGGCGTTACGCAGACGCGTGAGCATGTCTGCGATCGGGTCGGTCATCGTCATGGATTTCGTCAGCCTTTCTCGCCGGGGTTCCCGGGGCATCAGCCCCGGGCCTACGGCGAAGAGCAATACCTAATCGGTGCAGGAGTTCCCGGCCGACGGCCGGGACGCGGTCGCCCTTACCAGGAAGCCTTGGACACGCCCGGCAGCTCACCGCGGTGGGCCATCTCCCGGATGCAGACCCGGCAGAGCCCGAACTTGCGGTAGACCGCCTTCGGACGCCCGCACCGCTGGCAGCGGGTGTACGCGCGAACCGAGAACTTCGGCTTCGCGGCCGCCTTGATGATCAGCGCCTTCTTGGCCATCTCAGTTCTCCTTGAACGGGAAGCCCAGGAGCTTGAGCAGCGCCCGGCCCTCGTCGTCGGTCGTGGCGGTCGTGACCACCGTGATGTCCATGCCCCGCTGGCGATCGATCCGGTCCTGGTCGATCTCGTGGAACACCGACTGCTCGGTCAGACCGAACGTGTAGTTGCCGTGCCCGTCCAGCTTGCGCCCGTCCAGACCGCGGAAGTCGCGGATACGCGGCAGCGAGATGGACAGCAGCCGGTCCAGGAACTCCCACATCCGGTCGCCGCGAAGGGTCACCTTCGCACCGATCGGCATGCCTTCGCGGAGCTTGAACTGCGCGATGGACTTGGTCGCCCGCCGCACCTGCGGCTTCTGGCCGGTGATCGTGGCGAGGTCGCGGACCGCGCCGTCGATCAGCTTGGCGTCGCGAGCAGCCTCGCCGACACCCATGTTGACGACGATCTTGACCAGCCGCGGCACCTGCATGGGGTTGCCGTAGCTGCGCTGCTCGCGCAGCTGGGCCACGATCTCGTTGCGGTACCGCTCCTTGAGGCGCGGCAGGGTCTTTTCGGTAGCCGTGGTCATCACAGGTCCTTACCGGTGCTACGCGCGATGCGGACCTTCTGGCCGTTGTCGTCGATCCGGTAACCGACGCGGGTCGGCTTGCCGTCGGAGTCCAGGACCTGCACGTTCGAGACGTGGATCGGGGCCTCCTGAGTGACGATGCCGCCGGTCTTGGCGCCACGCTGGGTGGTGCTGATGCGGGTGTGCTTCTTGACCCGGTTCACGCCCTCGACCAGGACCTTGTCCTGCCGCGGGAAGGCCTGGATGACCTTACCCTTGGCACCCTTGTCCTTGCCGGCGATGACGACGACCGTGTCGCCCTTCTTGACCTTCACGGTCACAACACCTCCGGCGCGAGGGAAATAATCTTCATGAACCGCTTGTCCCGCAGCTCCCGGCCCACCGGGCCGAAGATGCGGGTTCCACGCGGGTCCCCGCCGTCCTTGATGATGACGGCGGCGTTCTCGTCGAAGCGGATGTACGAGCCGTCCGGCCGACGCCTCTCCTTGGCCGTGCGAACGACGACCGCCTTGACGACGTCGCCCTTCTTCACACCGGCACCCGGGATCGCGTCCTTGACCGTGGCCACGATGACGTCGCCGATGCTCGCGTAGCGCCGACCCGAGCCACCGAGAACCCGGATGCACAGGATCTCCCGAGCACCCGTGTTGTCGGCGACGCGCAGTCGCGACTCCTGCTGAATCACGTCTATCTCCTATGTCTGCCGGTTCTCCGGCCGCCGTAGCGGCCGGCCGGAGCCTGGCGGAACCTACGCCCGACGCAACGCCGGGCGAGCTCGAGCCTTCGCTACTTGGCCTTTTCCAGGATCTCCACGATCCGCCAACGCTTGGTGGCGCTCAGCGGCCGGGTCTCCATGATGAGAACCCGGTCACCGGTGCCGGCGGCGTTCTGCTCGTCGTGCACCTTCAGCTTGGCCGTACGACGCATGATCTTGCCGTACAGCGCGTGCCGAACCCGGTCCTCGACCTCGACCACGACGGTCTTGTCCATCTTGTCGCTGATCACCAGGCCCTCGCGGACCTTGCGGCGCGACCGCGCGGCGGCGGTGGCGGTCTCTTCGGTCATGATGCAGTCACCTCAGTCGGCGCGGCCGAGAGCCCCAGCTCGCGCTCACGCATGATCGTGTAGATCCGGGCGATCTCCCGACGGATGACCTGCAACCGCCGGTTGTTGTCGAGCTGCCCGGTTGCGGCCTGCACGCGGAGGTTGAACAGCTCCGCCTTGGCCTCCCGCAGCTTCGTGACCAGCTCCTCTTCGGAGAGCTCACGCAGCTCGGTCGCCTTAACGCCCGCTGCCATCAGGATTCACCCACTTCGCGCGTAACAATGCGGCACTTCATCGGGAGCTTGTGGATCGCGCGACGCATGGCCTCTCGCGCGGTCTGCTCGTTGGGGAAGGACATCTCGAAGAGAACCCGCCCCGGCTTGACGTTGGCGACCCACCACTCGGGCGAACCCTTACCGGAACCCATCCGGGTCTCGGCAGGCTTCTTGGTGAGGGCCTGGTCCGGGAAGATCGTGATCCAGACCTTGCCACCACGCTTGATGTGGCGAGTCATCGCGATACGTGCCGACTCGATCTGCCGGTTCGTCACGTACGCCGGCTCGAGAGCCTGGATCCCGAACTCGCCGAACACCACCCGGTTACCACCCTTGGACGCGCCACTGCGGTCCGGGTGGTGCGGCTTGCGGAAGCCCTTCGGGGGCTTGCGCGGCATCAGCATCTGTCAGCCCTCCTGCTGCGTTTCTGCCGGAGCAGCCGCGGCGGCGACAGCTGCGCTGTCCACCGGCTCGCCGCTCGGCGTCTCGGCCTGCTGCGCGATGGTGGTCGCAGCAGCCCGCCCGGCCTCGGTGCCACCGGCCGTGGTGCCGGACGAACCCGACCGACCACGACGCGGACGCTCGGGACGGTCGCCACGCTCACCACGACGCGGGCGGGACGGACCGGCCTCGGCCGGAGCCTCCCGGCCCGGGACGGCGTCGCCCTTGTAGATCCAGACCTTCACACCGATCCGACCGAACGTGGTACGGGCCTCGAAGAAGCCGTACTCGATGTTGGCCCGCAGCGTGTGCAGCGGAACCCGGCCCTCACGGTAGAACTCGGTCCGGCTCATCTCGGCGCCGCCGAGGCGACCCGAGACCTGAACCCGGATGCCCTTGCAGACCGGGTTCTTCATCGCCGACTGCATGGCCTTGCGCATCGCCCGACGGAAGCTGACCCGGCTGGACAGCTGCTCGGCTACGCCCTGCGCAACCAGCTGAGCGTCCGACTCGGGGTTCTTCACCTCGATGATGTTCAGCTGAACCTGCTTGCCGGTGAGCTTCTCGAGCTCGCCGCGGATCCGGTCGGCCTCCGCACCCTTACGGCCGATGACGATGCCCGGCCGGGCGGTGTGGATGTCGACCCGGACCCGGTCGCGGGTGCGCTCGATGTCGACCTTGGAGATGCCGGCACGCTCGAGGCCCTTGGACATCATGCGGCGGATCTTGACATCCTCGCCGATGTAGTCCTTGTAGAGCTTGTCCGCGAACCAGCGGGACTTCCAGTCGGTCGAGATGCCGAGCCGGAACCCAGTGGGGTGAACCTTCTGACCCATTACTCGGCGTCCTCCGTCTTGCTCTGCGCTTCGGCCGGTGCGGCCTCCGTGGCCGGGGCGGCCTTCTTCGCCGCGGCCTTCCTCGGCGCTGCCGGCGCGACCGCTTCGACCGCCACCGTGATGTGGCAGGTGCGCTTGCGGATCCGGTACGCCCGACCCTGCGCCCGCGGCTGGAACCGCTTCATCGTCGGGCCCTCGTCCACGAAGGCCTCGCTGACGAGCAGCGCGTCGGGGTCCAGCCGCTCGTTGTTCTCCGCGTTGGCGATCGCGCTAGCGAGCACCTTGTACACCTGCTCGCTCGCAGCCTGCGGCGCGAACTGCAGCACCGTGAGCGCCTCCTTCGCGGGCAGGCCGCGGACGAGGTTGACCACCCGGCGCGCCTTCATCGGCGAGATGCGCACGTGCCGCGCAACCGCCCGCGCGCCCGGAAGCACCGGAGCGTCGCCCTTTCCTGGCATCGCTGTAACCCCTTGTTCCCTCTATCCGTATGCCCGCGGCGTCAGCGCCGACGGCTCTTCCGGTCGTCCTTCTCGTGACCCTTGAAAGTGCGGGTCAGCGCGAACTCGCCGAGCTTGTGCCCGACCATCGCCTCGGTCACGAACACCGGGACGTGCTTGCGTCCGTCATGCACGGCGATCGTGTGCCCCAGCATCTCCGGGATGATCGTCGAGCGCCGCGACCAGGTCTTGATCACGTTCTTCGAGCCCTTGTCGTTCTGGACTTCCACCTTCTTGAGCAGGTGGTCGTCGACGAACGGGCCCTTCTTCAGGCTGCGAGGCATGTCTTATCTCCCTCAGCCGCGCTTACGCGTGGCGTAGCGACGGCGGACGATCAGCCGGTCACTCGGCTGGCCCTTACGGCGGGTGCGGCCCTCGGGCTTACCCTGCGGGTTGACCGGGTGGCGACCACCGGAGGTCTTACCCTCACCACCACCGTGCGGGTGGTCGACCGGGTTCATGGCGACACCACGGACGGTCGGGCGCTTGCCCTTCCACCGCATACGGCCGGCCTTACCCCAGTTGATGTTCGACTGGTCGGCGTTGCCGATCTCGCCGACGCTGGCGCGGCAGCGAACATCCACACGCCGGATCTCGCCGGACGGCATACGCAGGGTCGCGTACGCGCCCTCACGGCCGAGCAGCTGGATGCCGACACCGGCGGACCGGGCCAGCTTGGCCCCGCCACCCGGACGCAGCTCCACGTTGTGGATCGTGGTACCGACCGGGATGTTGCGCAGCGGCAGGTTGTTGCCGGGCTTGATGTCGGCGCCCGGACCGGACTCGACGCGGTCGCCCTGCTTCAGGTCCTTCGGCGCGATGATGTACCGCTTCTCGCCGTCGGCGTAGTGCAGCAGCGCGATGCGCGCCGTGCGGTTCGGGTCGTACTCGATGTGAGCGACCTTCGCCGGCACGCCGTCCTTGTCGACCCGCTTGAAGTCGATCAGACGGTACTGGCGCTTGTGACCGCCGCCGTGGTGCCGCGTGGTGATCCGGCCGTGGGCGTTACGCCCGCCCTTCTTCGGCAGCGGAACCAGCAGCGACTTCTCCGGCGTGGACCGGGTGATCTCGGCGAAGTCAGCGACACTCGAGCCACGTCGGCCCGGCGTCGTCGGCTTGTACTTACGGATAGCCATTGTCTACACCCCTCAGCTGACCGGGCCGCCGAAGGCCTCGATGCGGTCACCGTCAGCCAGCTTCACGATCGCCCGCTTGGTCGCCTTGCGCTGACCGAAACCGGTCTTGGTGCGCTTGCGCTTACCCTGGCGGTTGAGCGTGTTGACCGTCAGGACGCGGACGTTGAAGATCTGCTGGATAGCGATCTTGATCTCGGTCTTGTTCGCGTCCGGGTGCACCAGGAAGGTGTACCAGTTCCGGTTCAGCTCGCTGTAGCTCTTCTCCGAGACGACCGGCGCCACGATGATGTCGCGCGGGTCGGCGATCGTGCTCACTTGCCACCCTCCTCGGTGGTCTCGGCGGGCACGCCCAGGAACTCGTCCAGGGCGTCCTTGGTGAAGACCACGTCGTCAGCCACCAACACGTCGTACGTGTTGAGCTGGCCGGACTCGATCAGGTGCACGCGCGGCTCGTTGCGCAGCGACACCCAGTTCAGCTCGTCGGTGCTGCTCAGCACGACCAGGACCCGACGGGCCTCGGTGAGCTTGGTCAGCGTGGCCAGGGCCGCCTTGGTCGACGGCTTCTCGCCCGAGACGAACGCCTCGACGACGTGCACCTGCCCGGCGCGAGCCCGGTCCGAGAGGGCACCGCGCAGTGCGGCGGCCTTCATCTTCTTCGGGGTCCGCTGGCTGTAGTCACGCGGCACGGGACCGTGCACGACGCCACCGCCGGCGAACTGCGGCGCGCGGATCGAGCCCTGCCGGGCGCGACCGGTGCCCTTCTGCTTGTAAGGCTTCTTGCCGCCACCGGCGACCTCGGCCCGAGTCTTGGTCTTGTGCGTGCCCTGTCGGGCCGCCGCGAGCTGGGCCACCACGACCTGGTGCATCAGCGCGACGTTGGCCTGCACGTCGAAGATGTCCGCCGGCAGCTCGACCGAGCTACTGGTGGTGCCTTCGACGGTGCGCACGTCAACGGTGGTCACTTGGCCGCACCGCCCTTCTTCACCTTGATCTTGGCCGCGGTACGGACCAGAACCAGCGCGCCCTTGGGACCAGGGATGGCACCACGGACGAGCAGGAGGTTGTTCTCGGTGTCGACCGCCTGGACGGTCAGGTTCTGCACGGTGTACCGAACGCCACCCATCCGGCCGGCCATCCGGGTGCCCTTGAAGACGCGACCCGGGGTCGCGCAGGCGCCGATGGAACCGGGCGAACGGTGCTTGCGCTCGACACCGTGGCTGCTGCCCAGACCGTGGAAGCCGTGCCGCTTCATGGCGCCGGCGAAGCCCTTGCCCTTGGTCTTGCCGGTGACGTCGATGGTGACGCCGGCCGGGAACTCCTCGACCGTGACTTCCTGGCCGAGCGAGTATTCCCCAGCGTCCGTGGTGCGCAGCTCGACGATGTGCCGGCGCGGCGCCACGTCCGCCTTGGCGTAGTGCCCGCTGATCGGCTTCTTCACCTTGCGCGGGTCGATGTTGCCGTACGCCAGCTGGACCGCGGAGTAACCGTCCTTCTCGGCGCTACGAACCTGGCTGATGACGCACGGGCCGGCCTCGACCACGGTCACGGGAACAACGCGGTTGTTGTCCCAGACCTGGGTCATGCCGAGCTTGGCGCCCAGGATCCCCTTGACTTGCCTGTCCATTTGTCCGGTCCCTACAGCTTGATCTCGATGTCGACGCCAGCCGGCAGGTCGAGGCGCATGAGCGAGTCGACCGTCTTCGGGGTCGGGTCGATGATGTCGATCAGCCGCTTGTGCGTGCGCATCTCGAAGTGCTCGCGCGAGTCCTTGTACTTGTGCGGCGAGCGGATAACGCAGAAACGGTTGATCTCCGTGGGCAGCGGCACCGGGCCCGCGACCTGCGCCCCGGTGCGCGTCACCGTCTCGACGATCTTCCGAGCCGAGGAGTCGACGACCTCGTGGTCATAGGCCTTGAGCCGGATGCGGATCTTCTGTCCCGCCATGGTGGCTTCTGTTCCTTCTCTCGATGCCGCTGTGTTGCGGGCGCCTGTACCGGCTGGTACAGGCCCACTTCGCCGACCCCCGCGGTCGGGCGTGTCGCGCCCTCGGATCAGGCTCCGCCCCGATGCTCCGGAGCGGTGCTGACCACGCGGTGGGTCAAGGCGCCGATCGCATTACCGCGACCTGAACGCCGTGCGAGGGTGGTTGGCGACTGGGCCGCCAACCACCCCACGCTCGACTGCCTCGTCACCCGGAGGTTCAGCGTAAGCCGAACACAGGCGACGAACTGTCGTTACGCAACCTGACTAGTATGCCGCACGACCGGCGGCGGGCCTAATCGGGGTTACCTAGTTCACTTGATGATCTTGGTGACGAACCCGGCGCCGACGGTGCGGCCACCCTCGCGGATCGCGAACTTGAGGTTCTCCTCCATGGCGATGGGCTGGATCAGCTTCACCGACATGGTGGTGTTGTCACCCGGCATGACCATCTCGGTGCCCTCGGGGAGGGTGACGACACCGGTGACGTCCGTGGTCCGGAAGTAGAACTGCGGGCGGTAGTTCTGGAAGAACGGGGTGTGCCGGCCGCCCTCCTCCTTGGAGAGGATGTAGACCGTCGCCTCGAACTCCGTGTGCGGGGTGTTCGAGCCCGGCTTCACGACGACCATGCCGCGCTCGACCTCGTCGCGCTTGGTGCCACGCAGCAGCAGGCCGACGTTCTCACCTGCGCGGGCGTCGTCCAGGGTCTTCCGGAACATCTCGATCGCGGTGACCTTGGTCTTGAAGCTCTTCTCCTTGATACCGACGAGCTCAACATCCTCGTTCGGCAGGAGAACGCCGCGCTCCACGCGACCGGTGACGACGGTGCCACGACCGGTGATCGTGAAGACGTCCTCAACCGGCATCAGGAACGGCATGTCGACCTCGCGCTCCGGCTGCGGGATCGAGGTGTCGACCGCGGTCATCAGGTCCAGCAGCTTGCCGGTCCACTCGGGGTCACCCTCGAGGGCCTTCAGCGCCGAAACCCGAACGACCGGCAGGTCGTCACCCGGGTACTCCTGCGAGGAGAGCAGCTCACGAACCTCGAGCTCGACGAGCTCCAGGAGCTCCTCGTCATCGACCATGTCGCTCTTGTTGAGCGCCACGACGATGTACGGCACACCAACCTGACGGGCCAGCAGCACGTGCTCGCGGGTCTGCGGCATCGGGCCGTCGGTCGCCGCGACCACCAGGATCGCGCCGTCCATCTGCGCGGCACCGGTGATCATGTTCTTGATGTAGTCCGCGTGGCCGGGGCAGTCGACGTGCGCGTAGTGCCGCGCCTCGGTCTGGTACTCGACGTGCGCGATCGAGATCGTGATACCGCGGGCCTTCTCCTCCGGCGCCTTGTCGATCTCGTCGAACGGCGTGTAGGGGTTCAGGTCCGGGAACTGGTCGTGCAGGACCTTGGTGATGGCCGCCGTCAGCGTCGTCTTACCGTGGTCGATGTGACCAATGGTGCCGATGTTGACGTGCGGCTTAGTCCGCTCGAACTTAGCCTTCGCCACTGGTGTCCTCCTGTGGACTTCTTGGTTCGTACGCCCGGCGCGCCGGTCGGCGCTTAGGACTCTGTCGACAGCCTTTCCGGCCTGACGGCCGGGAAGCCATTGTGGGTTCTGCGGCGATGAAGCCTACAGGCCCGGTCTCACGCGATCCGATCGTGGTGGCCGCGAGCGGGTGAACCCTCCCGCGACCAACCACGAATCACCTGCTCAGGGCGTTACTCGCCCGTTGCCTTGGCGATGATCTCCTTCGCGACGCTCTGCGGAACCTCGGCGTAGGAGTCGAACTGCATGCTGTAGCTAGCCCGGCCCTGGGTCTTCGACCGCAGGTCGCCGACGTAGCCGAACATCTCCGACAACGGCACCAGAGCCCGGACGATGCGGGCGCCGCTGCGCTCCTCCATCGCCTGGATGATGCCGCGGCGGGAGTTGAGGTCACCGATGACGTCACCCATGTTCTCTTCAGGACTGGTGACTTCAACGGCCATCATCGGCTCGAGCAGTGCGGGATCGGCCTTGCGGGCCGCGTCCTTCATCACCATCGAGCCGGCGATCTTGAATGCCATTTCCGACGAGTCGACCTCGTGGTACTGGCCGTCCAGCAGGGTCAGCTTGACGCCGACCAGCGGGAAGCCCGCCAGGGTGCCGTACTGCAGCGCGTCCTGCGCACCCGCGTCCACCGACGGGATGAACTCCCGGGGGATGCGGCCGCCGCTGACGGCGTTGGCGAACTCGTACGTCGGCGAGTCGTTGTCCAGCGGCAGCGGCTCGACGCTCACGATCACGCGGGCGTACTGGCCGGAACCACCGGTCTGCTTCTTGTGGGTGTACTCGACCTTCTCCACCTTGCGGCGGATGGTCTCGCGGTACGCCACCTGCGGCTTGCCGACGTTGGCCTCGACGTTGAACTCGCGGCGCATCCGGTCGACCAGGATGTCCAGGTGCAGCTCACCCATGCCGGAGATGACCGTCTGACCGGTCTCCTCGTCCAGCTGGACGCGGAAGGTCGGGTCCTCCTCGGCCAGGCGCTGGATGGCCGTGCCCAGCTTCTCCTGGTCGGACTTGGTCTTCGGCTCGATCGCCACCGAGATGACCGGCTCCGGGAAGGTCATCGACTCCAGGATGACCGGGTTCGCCGGGTCCGAGAGCGTGTCGCCGGTGGTGGTCTGCTTGAGACCCTGGACGGCGATGATGTCGCCGGCCTGCGCCGACGGACGCTCTTCCCGCTTGTTGGCGTGCATCTGGTAGATCTTGCCGATGCGCTCCTTGCGGTCCTTGGTGGAGTTGACCACCTGGGAACCGGAATCGAGCGTGCCGGAGTAGACCCGCACGTAGGTGAGCTTGCCGAGGTGCTTGTCCGTCTGGATCTTGAAGGCCAGGCCGGAGAAGGGCTCCGAGTTGGACGGCTTGCGCAGCAGCGGGGTCTCGCCGTCGACGGCCGTACCCTCGATGGCCGGAACGTCCAGCGGCGACGGCAGGAAGTCGACCACGGCGTCGAGCATGGGCTGGACGCCCTTGTTCTTGAACGCCGAGCCGCAGAGCACCGGGTTGGCCTTGCCGGCGATGGTGGCACGCCGGACGGCGGCCTTGATCTCCTCGACGGAGACCTCTTCGCCCTCCAGGTACTTCTCCATCACCGCGTCGTCGACGTCGGCGAGGGTCTCCATCAGCTTCTCGCGCCACTCGGCCGCGGAGTCGGCCAGCTCGGCCGGGATCTCCTCAACCGCGTAGTCCTCACCCTTCTGGGTCTCCCCGCGCCAGGTGAGAGCGCGCATGCCGATCAGGTCGACGACACCGATGTGGTCGCCCTCGAGCCCGATCGGGATCTGGAGCACCAGCGGGGTGGCGTTCAGCCGGTCGATCATCATCTGCACGCAGCGGAAGAAGTCGGCGCCGGTCCGGTCGAGCTTGTTGACGAAGCACATGCGCGGGACGTTGTACTTGTCGGCCTGCCGCCAGACGTTCTCCGTCTGCGGCTCGACGCCGGCGACACCGTCGTAAACCGCGACCGCACCATCCAGGACCCGCAGCGACCGCTCGACCTCGACCGTGAAGTCGACGTGGCCAGGCGTGTCGATGATCTGGATCGTGTGGCCCTTCCACTCACACTTGGTAGCAGCGGAGGTGATGGTGATACCACGCTCCTGCTCCTGCTCCATCCAGTCCATGACGGCGGCGCCCTCGTGGACCTCACCGATCTTGTACGTGATGCCGGTGTAGAACAGGATTCGCTCGGTGGTGGTGGTCTTACCGGCATCGATGTGCGCCATGATGCCGATGTTGCGTACCTTGGCGAGCGCGTCTGCGGCGGCCACTTCAATCCCTACTTATCGTCGTCTCGACTCAACTGGTGGCGGTTCCGGCGCCCGTCGGGCGCCGGAACCAGGGTGTTACCAGCGGTAGTGCGCGAAGGCCTTGTTGGACTCGGCCATCTTGTGCGTGTCCTCGCGCCGCTTGACGGCGGCACCGAGACCGTTGCTCGCGTCCAGCAGCTCGTTCATCAGCCGCTCGACCATGGTCTTCTCACGCCGAGCGCGGGAGTAGGTGACCAGCCAACGCAGGCCCAGGGTGGTCGCCCGGGTCGGGCGGACCTCGACCGGCACCTGGTAGGTGGCGCCACCGACACGACGGCTGCGCACCTCAAGGGTCGGCTTCACGTTGTCCATCGCCCGCTTGAGGGTGACGACCGGGTCGGTGCCGGACTTCTCGCGGCAGCCCTCGAGGGCGGCGTACACGATGGTCTCGGCGAGCTGACGCTTGCCGCGCAGCAGGATCTTGTTCACCAGCTGGGTGACCAGCGGCGAGTTGTACACCGGGTCAGCGACCAGCGGCCGCCGCGGAGCGGGTCCTTTACGCGGCATGTCAGCTCTTCTCCTTCTTCGCGCCGTAACGGCTGCGCGCCTGCTTGCGGTTGCGGACACCCTGGGTGTCCAGCGATCCGCGAACGATCTTGTAACGCACGCCGGGGAGGTCCTTCACCCGGCCGCCGCGAACGAGCACGATCGAGTGCTCCTGCAGGTTGTGACCGACGCCGGGGATGTAGGCGGTCACCTCGATCTGGCTGCTGAGCTTCACACGAGCGACCTTGCGCAGCGCCGAGTTCGGCTTCTTCGGGGTGGTGGTGTACACGCGGGTGCACACGCCGCGCCGCTGAGGGGAACCCTTCAGCGCCGGGGTCTTGGTCTTGCTCGTCTTTGCCTGGCGGCCCTTTCGGACCAGCTGCTGGATCGTGGGCACCGGGTTTCTCCGCTCCCTTCGGCCGCATCCGCGGCCGCGCCGTCTGCTCGTTAACCGGCCTGATGACCGGCTCTCCTACATTCCGACCAGAGCCACCTTGCGGAGACCCCGGCACCCGCGGTCGGGCGTGTCGCCCTCTTCACGGTCCCGTTGCGGACGCTTTCGCGTGCGACCGGGTTTGTGTCACCGGCGCGCGGGTCGCCCCGGACCGGATCCTTGGTTTGTCGTGCCGCCGCCCGGACTCCGGGAACAGCGCACGCACGAGTTGCCCGGGCATGCCCGGGCACAAGGGGAAAGAGTACCTACCACAACCGCCCAGGTCAAAACGGAAGGGCCCGGCGACTGTCTCACACCCGCCGGCCGAATCTCGTCCTGCCCCGTCGCCCGCGATGGGCACCTACAGACACAAGTGTACCGGCTTCCCCGGGCGGCCACCCGTCGCCCCCGGGGGCGGGCGCCAGGAGGATCCCCCGGGAGCTGCGATCAGCCGGCTCAGACACCGGGCCGGCCGGTGATCAGGCTCACGTCAGGGCGAGAAGCAGTGCCAGACCCAGGCCCAGGAGGCTGAGCAGCGCCCCGGCCGCGCCACAACTGATCCCCGCCACCGCCAGCCCTCGGCCGGTGAACCGGACCGCAGAGGGCGCGGCCGGCCGGCGGATCTGCCGCTGACCGAGCAGACCGGCGACGACCGCCGCCACGCCGGCCAGCAACCCGAGCACCGCGAACGCTCCGGAAGCCCAGGCCCCACCGTCGTTCGCGAAGGCCACCCCGAAACAGATCACCAGCAGCGAGACCAGGACCGACGCGACCCCGGCCACCAGCGCCCCGATGGCCAGCCCGGAGGTGACCGGCGCCACGTCCAGGTGCACGACGCCGAACGGCGTACCAGGCACCGCCTCCACCCGCTTCGGCGGCCGGCGCTGGTCATCGGTGGGCGGTGGCACCGGATGCGCCGACGGGCCACCCCAGGCGGGGGCATGGCCCGGCGGTGGACCCCAACCGGCCGGCATGCCCGGCCCCGACGACGGCGGACCCCAACCGGGGGGCGCCGACGCCGGCGGACCCCAACCCGGCGGCGCCGGGGTCGGCGGACCCCAACCCGGCGGCGCCGACGCCGGCGGACCCCAACCGGACGGCGTCGGGGTCGCCGGCCCGGAGACCGGGTACGGCTGACCGGAGCCGGGCGGACCGGCCGTGGCCCAGCCGGAGGGCGGCACGGGAGACGGCGACGCGCCCCAACCCGGTGCGGACGCGGGTGGGTGCGGCTCGCTGCTCGGGCCGGGTCGCGCCCAGTCGTTCGGCTCGGACGGGGCCGGCGCATCGGGATGGCCGGCCGGTTCGTCCGCAGGGGGCCGCGCCGGATCCGTCACGAGGTCCTCCTGTCGAAAGGCCGCCACCACCGCACGGCGGACACCGGCCAGGCTACCGCCGAGAGTGCCGCCGCCCGCGCCGGGCGCGGCCACGGGCGGCTCAGTCCATGTTCGCCGGGTAGTCGTGGCCGAATGGGGTGCCGGCCATCCGCACGACCCCGATCACCACCACGGCCACCACACTGACGGCGACCAACACCAGGCCGGCCCAGGCCATCTGCTCACCCCGCCGCAGCCAGGCCCCGCCGGTCAGGAAACCCCCCGAGGAGTACGCCTCGCGGCGTGCCTGCCTGGCCAGTTGCAGCGCCACGGTCGCCGGCACCACCCCGCCGATGAACAGCCCGGTGAGCAGGCCGAGCAGCCCCAGCGCGAAAACCGCCCGCGCCTTCGTGGCGCGGGCCGGATCCGGGTCCAGCGGGTGGCGCAGGCCCTCCTGCGCGACGGACACCTGCCCGGGTGCGGTCGTCATTCCCCCATCATGCCGAACTCGGACCGGGGGTGGGTGGGTCCGGACGCGACGAGGCCCCCGGCGGATGCCGGGGGCCTCGTCGCGTGACTTGGTGCTTAGCGGTACGACCCGAAGTCGAAGTCGTCCAGCGGCACAGCCTGCCCGCTGGCCGGCCCGAAGCCGTAGTCGGTCTCCGGGTACCCGGTCATCGAGTAGACCTTGGCCTTGGCCTCCTCGGTCGGCTCCACCCGGACGTTGCGGTACTTGCTGATGCCCGTACCGGCCGGGATGAGCTTTCCGATGATCACGTTCTCCTTGAGGCCGACCAGCGAGTCGCTACGCGAGTTGATCGCAGCGTCGGTCAGCACCCGGGTGGTCTCCTGGAAGGAGGCCGCCGAGAGCCAGGAGTCGGTGGCCAGCGAGGCCTTGGTGATACCCATCAGCACCGGACGACCGGCGGCGGGCTCGCCGCCCTCCGAGACGAGCCGGCGGTTCTCCGACTCGAACAACGCCCGGTCGACCAGCACACCCGGCAGGAACTCGGTCGAGCCGGAGTCGATGACCGTCACCCGCTTGAGCATCTGGCGGATGATGATCTCGATGTGCTTGTCGTGGATGAGCACACCCTGCGAGCGGTAGACCTCCTGGACCTCACTGGTCAGGTGGACCTGAACCGCCCGCGGACCCATGATCCGCAGAAGCTCGTGCGGGTCGATGGTGCCCTCGGTCAGCTTCTCGCCGACCGCGACGTGACCGCCGTCGTGGGTCCGGAGCTTGACCCGCTTCGAGATCTTGTCGTAGACGATCTCTTCGCTGCCGTCGTCCGGCACCACGATGATCTTCCGCGAGCGCTCGCCGTCCTCGATCCGGATCCGACCCGGGGTATCGGCGATGGGCGCCTTACCCTTCGGGACCCGGGCCTCGAAGATTTCCTGCACACGGGGCAGACCCTGGGTGATGTCCTCACCCGCGACACCACCGGTGTGGAAGGTACGCATCGTCAGCTGCGTACCGGGCTCACCGATGGACTGGGCGGCGATGATGCCGACCGCCTCGCCGATGTCGACCGACTTGCCGGTCGGGAGCGACCGGCCGTAGCAGGCCGCGCAGACGCCCAGCTTCGACTCACAGGTGAGCACGCTGCGCACTCGGACCGTCTCCACCCCGGCGGCGACGATCTTGTCGACCCCGATGGAGTTGATGTCCTGACCGCGCTCGGCGACCACGGTGCCGTCCGGCCCCTTGATGTCGTCGGCCAGGGTCCGGGCGTGCACGCTGGTCTCGGCGTGGGTGTGGACGACGAGCTTGCCGTCGAGCTTCTCGCCGATCTGCATCGGGATCGCCCGGTCGGTGCCGCAGTCCTCTTCGCGGATGATGACGTCCTGCGAGACGTCCACCAGACGACGAGTCAGGTAACCCGAGTCGGCGGTCCGCAGGGCGGTGTCGGCGAGACCCTTACGGGCACCGTGCGTGGAGATGAAGTACTCCAGAACGGACAGACCCTCCCGGTAGCTGGCCTTGATCGGCCGCGGGATGATCTCACCCTTCGGGTTGGCCACCAGACCACGGATCGCCGCGATCTGCCGGAGCTGGAGCAGGTTACCGCGGGCACCCGAGTGGATCATCTTCCACAGCGGGTTCTCCTGCGGCAGCGCGGTGTCCATCTCCTTGGCGACCTCGTTGGTCGCCTTGGTCCAGATCGTGATGAGCTCGCCGCGACGCTCCTCGGCGGTCATCAGACCACGCTGGTACTGCTTGTCGATCCGGTCGGCTTCCGTCTCGTACCGCGCCAGGATCTCCGCCTTGCGCGGCGGAGCGATGACGTCCTCCATGCCGATCGTCACGCCGGACCAGGTGGCCCAGTGGAAACCGGCCTCCTTGAGCCCGTCCAGGGTGGCGGCCAGCGCCACCTTGGGGAAGCGCTCGGCGAGGTCGTTGACGATCGCGGAGAGCTGACCCTTGCGGATCTCGTAGTTCACGAAGCGGTAGCCCTGCGGCAGCGTCTCGTTGAACAGCACCCGACCCAGGGTGGTCTCGACGGTCAACGGCTCACCCTCGACCCAGCCCTCCGGGGCGGTCCACGCCTCGGCGCCAGCACCGTTGTCGACCCCGACCACGTCCCGGAGGCGGATCTTCACGAGCGCCTGCAGGTGCAGTTCGCCGTTGTCGAAGGCCATCCGCGCCTCGGCGTCCGAGCTGAACGCCCGGCCCTCGCCCTTCTTCTCACCGGCGGTGACGTGGGTGAGGTGGTAGAGACCGATGACCATGTCCTGGGTGGGCATGGTGACCGGCTTACCGTCGGCCGGCTTGAGGATGTTGTTCGACGACAGCATCAGGATCCGTGCCTCGGCCTGAGCCTCGGCGGACAGCGGCACGTGCACCGCCATCTGGTCACCGTCGAAGTCGGCGTTGAACGCGGTGCAGACCAGCGGGTGGATCTGGATCGCCTTGCCCTCGACCAGCTGCGGCTCGAAGGCCTGGATGCCCAGGCGGTGCAGGGTCGGCGCCCGGTTGAGCAGCACCGGGTGCTCGCCGATGACCTCTTCCAGCACATCCCACACGACCGGGCGCTGACGCTCGACCATCCGCTTGGCGGACTTGATGTTCTGCGCGTGGTTGAGGTCGACCAGCCGCTTCATGACGAACGGCTTGAACAGCTCCAGCGCCATCTGCTTGGGCAGACCGCACTGGTGCAGCTTGAGCTTCGGGCCGACCACGATGACCGAACGGCCGGAGTAGTCGACGCGCTTGCCCAGCAGGTTCTGCCGGAACCGGCCCTGCTTGCCCTTGAGCATGTCGGACAGCGACTTGAGCGGGCGGTTACCCGGGCCGGTGACCGGCCGGCCGCGACGGCCGTTGTCGAACAGTGCGTCGACGGCCTCCTGGAGCATCCGCTTCTCGTTGTTGACGATGATCTCGGGAGCACCGAGGTCGATCAGTCGCTTGAGGCGGTTGTTCCGGTTGATCACGCGGCGGTACAGGTCGTTCAGGTCCGAGGTCGCGAAACGGCCACCGTCGAGCTGCACCATCGGGCGCAGGTCCGGTGGGATGACCGGGACGCAGTCCAGCACCATGCCGAGCGGCGAGTTGCGGGTGTTCAGGAACGCCGCCACGACCTTGAGCCGCTTGAGCGCCCGGATCTTCCGCTGACCCTTGCCGGACCGGATGGTCTCCCGCAGGCTCTCGGCCTCGGCGTCGAGGTCCATGTTCTGGACCAGCGCCTTGATCGCCTCAGCGCCCATGGATCCGGTGAAGTACTCACCGAACCGGTCGCGCAGCTCGCGGTAGAGCAGCTCGTCGGTGACCAGCTGCTTCGGCTCCAGCTTGCGGAAGGTGTCCAGCACCTCGTCCAGGCGGTCGATCTCGCGCTGGGCCCGGTCGCGGATCTGGCGCATCTCGCGCTCTCCGCCCTCCTTGACCTTGCGCCGGACGTCCGCCTTGGCACCCTCGGCCTCCAGCTCGGCCAGGTCGGCCTCGAGCTTGGCGGCCCGCTTCTCGATCTCCGAGTCGCGGCTGTTCTCGGACTGCCGCTTCTCGGCCAGGATCTCGTTCTCGATCGTCGAGAGGTCACGGTGACGCGACTCGGCGTCCACGCTCGTCACGACGTACGAGGCGAAGTAGATGATCTTTTCGAGGTCCTTGGGGGCGAGGTCCAGCAGGTAGCCCAGCCGGCTCGGAACGCCCTTGAAGTACCAGATGTGGGTCACCGGAGCAGCGAGCTCGATGTGCCCCATCCGCTCACGACGGACCTTGGAGCGAGTCACCTCGACGCCGCAGCGCTCACAGATGATGCCCTTGAACCGGACGCGCTTGTACTTACCGCAGTAGCACTCCCAGTCCCGCTGCGGACCGAAGATCTTCTCGCAGAAGAGCCCGTCCTTTTCCGGCTTCAGGGTGCGGTAGTTGATCGTCTCAGGCTTCTTGACCTCGCCGTGCGACCACTGACGGATGTCGTCGGCGGTGGCGAGACCAATGCGCAGCTCGTCGAAGAAGTTGACGTCGAGCACTATGTCCCCTATGTCGTCGTCTGTACTGCTAATTCTCGGGTGGGGTCGGGGGCCGGCTGACCGGCCCCCGACCGCTCACCTCAGACCTCTTCGACCGAGCTCGGCTCGCGCCGGGACAGGTCGATGCCCAGCTCCTCAGCGGCCCGGAACACCTCGTCGTCGGTCTCGCGCATCTCCAGGGCCACGCCGTCGCTGGAGAGCACCTCAACGTTGAGGCACAGCGACTGCAGCTCCTTGAGCAGCACCTTGAACGACTCCGGGATGCCCGGCTCCGGGATGTTCTCGCCCTTGACGATGGCCTCGTAGACCTTCACCCGGCCGAGCACGTCGTCGGACTTGATCGTGAGCAGCTCCTGCAGGGCGTACGCGGCGCCGTACGCCTGCATCGCCCAGCACTCCATCTCACCGAAACGCTGACCACCGAACTGCGCCTTACCACCCAGCGGCTGCTGCGTGATCATCGAGTACGGGCCGGTCGACCGAGCGTGGATCTTGTCGTCGACCAGGTGGTTGAGCTTCAGGATGTAGATGTAGCCGACCGCGATCGGGTCCGGCAGAGGCTCACCGGAACGACCGTCGAACAGCTGCGCCTTGCCGCTGGAACCGATCAGCTGGTTGCCGTCACGGTTGGGCAGCGTGGACGCCAGCAGGCCGGAGATCTCGGCCTCCCGGGCGCCGTCGAAGACCGGGGTGGCCACGTTCGTGTCACCCTCGGACTCGTGCGCGTCGATCGAGCGCAGCTGCCGCTTCCAATCGGCGTCGTCGCCTTCGACCTTCCAACCGGTCTTGGCGACCCAACCGAGGTGGGTCTCCAGCACCTGGCCGATGTTCATCCGGCTCGGCACACCCAGCGGGTTGAGCACGATGTCGACCGGGGTGCCGTCCTCCAGGAACGGCATGTCCTCGATCGGCAGGATCTTCGAGATGACACCCTTGTTGCCGTGCCGGCCGGCGAGCTTGTCGCCGTCCTGGATCTTGCGCTTCTGGGCGACGTAGACCCGCACCAGCTCGTTGACACCCGGCGGCAGCTCGTCGCCGTCCTCGCGGGAGAACGTCCGCACACCGATGACCGTGCCGGTCTCGCCGTGCGGCACCTTCAGCGAGGTGTCCCGAACCTCGCGCGCCTTCTCACCGAAGATCGCGCGGAGCAGTCGCTCCTCCGGGGTCAGCTCGGTCTCACCCTTGGGCGTGACCTTGCCGACCAGGATGTCACCGGGGACGACCTCGGCACCGATCCGGATGATGCCGCGCTCGTCGAGGTCAGCGAGCATTTCCTCGCTGACGTTCGGGATGTCGCGGGTGATCTCCTCCGGGCCGAGCTTGGTGTCCCGAGCGTCGACCTCGTGCTCCTCGATGTGGATCGAGGTGAGCACGTCCTGCTGCACGAGGCGCTGCGACAGGATGATCGCGTCCTCGTAGTTGTGCCCCTCCCAGGTCATGAAGGCCACGAGCAGGTTGCGCCCGAGCGCCATCTCGCCCTCGTCGGTGCACGGCCCGTCGGCGATGACCTGACCGGCCTCGACGCGGTCGCCCTCGAAGACCACCGGCTTCTGGTTGACGCAGGAGCCGGCGTTGGAGCGGCGGAACTTGTGCAGCAGGTACGTCCGGCGGTGGCCGTCATCCTGGTGGATGGTGACGTAGTCGGCGCAGAGATCCTCGATCACACCGCCGACCTCGGCGACAACCACGTCGCCAGCGTCGACCGCGGCCCGGTATTCCATGCCCGTGCCCACGAGCGGCGCCTCGGCCTTGACCAGCGGCACCGCCTGGCGCTGCATGTTCGCGCCCATCAGTGCCCGGTTGGCGTCGTCGTGCTCGAGGAACGGGATCATGGCGGTCGCGACCGAGGTCATCTGCCGGGGCGAGACGTCCATGTAGTCGACGGCGCTGGGGACGACGTCCTCGGTCTCGCCGCCCTTACGACGGCAGAGAACCCGGTCCTCGGCGAACGTGCCGTCAGCCTTCAGCGGCGCGTTGGCCTGGGCCTTGACGAACCGGTCCTCCTCGTCCGCGGTCAGGTAGTCGATCTGGTCGGTGACCCGACCCTCGACGACCTTCCGGTACGGCGTCTCGATGAAGCCGAACGGGTTGACCCGGGCGAAGGTGGACAGCGCGCCGATCAGGCCGATGTTCGGGCCTTCCGGCGTCTCGATCGGGCACATCCGGCCGTAGTGGGACGGGTGCACGTCGCGGACCTCGAAGCCGGCCCGCTCCCGGGACAGACCACCCGGGCCGAGCGCGCTCAGCCGGCGCCGGTGGGTGAGACCCGCCAGCGGGTTGGTCTGGTCCATGAACTGGGACAACTGGGACGTCCCGAAGAACTCCTTGATCGCCGCCACCACCGGGCGGATGTTGATCAGGGTCTGCGGGGTGATCGCCTCGACGTCCTGCGTGGTCATCCGCTCGCGGACGACCCGCTCCATCCGGGACAGGCCGACTCGGACCTGGTTCTGGATCAGCTCACCCACGGTACGCAGGCGACGGTTGCCGAAGTGGTCGATGTCGTCGGCCTCGTAGCCGTCCTCACCGGCGTGCAGCCGGCACAGGTACTCCACGGTGGCAACGATGTCGTCCTCGGTCAGCGTGCCGGTGGTGATCGGCACGTCGACTTCGAGCTTCTTGTTGAACTTGTAGCGCCCGACCTTGGCGACGTCGTACCTCTTCGGGTTGAAGAAGAGGTTGTCGAGCAGGGTCTGGGCGTTCTCACGCGTCGGCGGCTCGCCAGGGCGCAGCTTGCGGTAGATGTCTAGCAGGGCCTCGTCCTGGCCGGCGATGTGGTCCTTCTCGAGCGTGGTCATCAGCAGCTCGGACCAGCCGAACCGCTCACGGATCCGCTCGGCCGACCAGCCGATGGCCTTGAGCAGGACGGTGACGGCCTGCCGACGCTTACGGTCGATGCGAACGCCGACCGTGTCGCGCTTGTCGATGTCAAACTCCAGCCAGGCACCCCGACTCGGGATGACCTTGACGCTGGAGAGGTCGCGGTCGGAGGTCTTGTCCGGCTGCTTGTCGAAGTACACGCCCGGAGACCGGACGAGCTGGCTGACCACGACGCGCTCGGTGCCGTTGATGACGAAGGTGCCCTTGGGCGTCATCATCGGGAAGTCACCCATGAACACCGTCTGGCTCTTGATCTCGCCAGTGGTGTTGTTGGTGAACTCCGCGGTCACGAAGAGCGGAGCGCAGTAGGTCAGGTCCTTCTCCTTGCACTCCTCGATCGAGGCCTTGACCTCGTCGAAGCGCGGCGCTGAGAAGGAGAGCGACATGGTGCCGGAGAAGTCCTCAATGGGACTGATCTCTTCAAGGATCTCCGCGAGACCCGAGCGTGCGTGCGGGTCGTCCGCCGACCGGCCCTGCCAAGCCTCGTTGCCGACGAGCCAGTCGAAGGACTCGTTCTGGATGGCAAGGAGGTTGGGGACCTCGAGGTGTTCGGTGATCCTGCCGAATGAAACTCGGCGGGGAGCGAATGCGCTCGACGTACGACTGGTCTTCGCAGGGCGGGAAGCTGCCAAGATGCGTCCTTCCGAGGACCGGTGCTGCAGAACGGCTGGTACGCGTGCACTCCAATGACCCCACCAGAAATATCCGTAAACGGACATTTCCGAGCAGGGGTCAAGTCGGAAGGCAGCGCAAACTAGCAGTGTAGCCGAGAGGCTAACCGCTGTCCAGCCCACCCCGCAGGTCGTTTGCGGAACGCGCCTCGGCCCCCGTAAACCGGGGTCTGCCGGGCCGCTCGGAACGCAACGTCCCCACGGGCCGCTCGGGTCGACGCGGCGATGGTGCCGCCGCTGTCATACCCACATCGTGGCCGTCGCAAGCGCGGTGTCTTGCTGGGTGTCAGCGTGCCTGGCAGCCCGGGGCCGCGTCAAGGGCCGGCATCCGGGTTGACGCTTCTTTCCCACCGGAGGGCGACCCGCGACGCTCGAACGGGTCGCCGGCGCCGGTGGTCGGAGCCCAGCTCAGGACCGTTCGGCGCCACGCACACCAACACGGCGGGCGGGGGG
>NZ_PYBV01000011.1:162626-231696 GCF_003205615.1 Micromonospora arborensis
GTGATCCGTGTCGGATCACCGCCCGCCGCTACGCGATCGTGTCCCGGCTCACGAGCCAGGTACGCGCAGGTGGAACGTCAGGTCACTTGAGGGTGACCTTGGCGCCCTCGCCCTCGAGCTTGGCCTTCGCCTTGTCGGCGGTCTCCTTGTTGACCTTCTCCAGGATGGCCTTCGGCGCGGCCTCAACCGCGTCCTTGGCCTCCTTGAGGCCCAGGCCGGTCAGCTCACGCACGACCTTGATGACCTGGATCTTCTTGCCACCGTCGGCCTCGAGGATGACGTCGAACTCGTCCTTCTCCTCCTCGACCGGAGCAGCGGTGCCGCCGCCGCCGCCACCCTGGGCGATGGCGACCGGAGCCGCGGCGGTGACCTCGAAGGTCGTCTCGAACTGCTTCACGAACTCAGAGAGCTCGATCAGCGTCATCTCCTTGAACGCGTCGAGCAGCTCGTCGGTGCTGAGCTTCGCCATGTCTGGCGTCCTTTCCTGTTTCTGTTAAGTAAGAAATGGTGCGCCGTGGTGGCCTCAGGCCGCCTCGGCGCCCTCCTGCTCGCGCTTGTCCTGCAGGGCGGCCGCCAGACGGGCGGTCTTCGACAGCGGGGCCTGGAACAGGGCCGCGGCCTTGCTCAGGTTGCCCTTCATCGCGCCGGCCAGCTTGGCCAGCAGCACCTCGCGGGACTCAAGGTCGGCGAGCTTCGTGACCTCGGCCGCGGAAATGGCCTTGCCCTCGAAGACACCGCCCTTGATGACGAGCTTCGGGTTGGCCGTCGCGAAGTCGCGAAGCCCCTTCGCCGCCTCGACGACGTCGCCCGAAACGAAAGTCAGCGCGGTAGGACCGGTGAACAGCTCATCGAGGCCGGTGATGCCCGCGTCCGTCGCAGCACGCTTCGCCAGCGTGTTCTTCGCGACCGTGTAAGTGGTCTCGGCGCCGAGCGAGCGCCGAAGCTGGGTGAGCTGGGAAACCGTCAGACCGCGGTACTCGGTCAGCACGGTGGCGCCCGAGCTACGGAAGTTCTCGGTCAGCTCAGCGACGGCCGTGGCCTTGTCGGCCCGGATCGGCTTGTCCGCCATGTCCCTCCTCTCTCGTTACTCGAGGCTGGTCCCCGTCACAGCCGAAGCCGGAACGGGGGCGGAGGCAGCAGGACAACGAAAAGCCCCGGCGCAGGGCGCACGGGGCGAGGGCCGGAAGCTCGTCACAGTCGGCGGACCATGCTCACTGCCGAATTACGCTTGCCGCCCTACGCGGGTCGCCCGTTGTCGCGGGGCCTTCGACCGTGCCGAAGCACAGTGACCAGCGGTCTCTGGGTGGTTCCTCAACCGTGAGAACACGGATGACGTTTGAAGACTACGCGACCCCACGACCTGCACCAAATCGCCCCCTGTGAGCCGCGCCACCGGTGGACCGGCGCTCACGTCACCGGTCAGCCCCGGGCCCGCCGCCGCCACAGGTAGCCACCGACGACCACGACGCTCCAGGCCAGCGCCCACACGGTCAGCCCCAGCAGGGTGAGCGCCGCAGCGTCGCCTCCCGTGGTGCGGGCGGTAGCCATGATCGGCGGCGCCAGCCAGGGAGCCACCGAGCCGCTCAGGCCGAGCACCACCGCGCCGACACCACCGAGGGCCAGCACCGCGACGCCGTACCCGGCACTGCCAACCGAGGCCCGGCTGGCCAACGCGCCAAGAGCAACCGCAGCGGGTACGGCGAGCAGATGCGCCCACAACCCCAGGGCGAGCCCGACCGGGATCGACCTGTCCCCCGGGTCGACCGGGCCGGAGATCCCGCCGACCAGCCACGGGAAGAGCAGCGCGACCGCCACCGTCACCAGCGCCGCCACCCCGGCGGCGAGGAGCCCGGCCAACCGCTCCCGGGCCGCACCGACCGCCACCTGCGCCAGCCGACGCTGCACGTCCGGCTCCACGTCCAGCAGGATCTTGGTTTGCCAGGCGAGCACCGGGAAGAGCACCACCGCCGAGACGCCGTACGCCTCCGCCGGCTGGGCCCGGCCGCCGCCGTACAGCGTGCCGAGCGTGATCAGGCCGGCGAGCAACGGTGCCACCGCCCGGCCGGTCCGCAGAAAACCGGCCAGCCGCATCCGCACCAACGCGGTCACCGGGCCTCCCCCGCTGCCGGCTCGACCACCACGTCGGCCCCCTCGACGCCGGCGGGCTGTTCGGGCGTCAGGTCACCAGCCGGCCGGACCGGTCCGGCGGCGGGGCGAGCCGGTGGTGTGCCGATGGAGGTGTCGGCGCGTACTCGAAGAATTTGGTGGCCCTCGGCGCGCAACCGGGCGACGGTGCCGGCGACGCGCGCGGCCGGCACCGCGACCTCGACCACCGCGATCGCCTCGTCCGCCGACGGCGCCTCTTCGGTCAGTGACCCGTCGGCCACCGACCAGCGGCGCGCGGCCGGCAGCCGGACCGTCTCCCCCCGGTGGTCGCTGACCAGGACGGCACCGTCGGCGGCGAGGACCTCGGCGATCAGCTCGGGGACCAGCTCGCGGGTGGCGGCGTCCAGCCCTTCCCACGGCTCGTCGAGCACCAGTAGGCCCGGCAGGCGCAGCATCGCCTGGGCGAGGCCCACCTTCTGCGCGGTGCCCTTGGACAGCTCCGGCAGCCGGACCGAGCGGAAGGCGGCCAGCCCGAGCCGGTCGGTCCAGGAGGTCACCGCCTCGTCGACCGCCGCCCCCCGCAGCCCCGCCACCCGGGCCATCCCGGTCAGGTAGCGGGCCACCGTGAACGGTTGGTCGGCCGGGAAACGCTCCGGCACCCAGCCCACCCGCGCCGGCCGGTCGGTGACCCGACCTCGGCCTGGGCGGAGGACCCCCGCGGCCACCTGGAGCAGGGTCGACTTGCCCACCCCGTTGCGGCCCAGGACGACCGCCACCTCGCCCGGACCGAGCCGCACGTCCACGCCGCGCAGCACCCACGGCCCCTGCCGGTGGTACCGCACCCAGACGTCTTCCAGCCGCATGGCACGGAGCCTGCCACACCTCAGACGCGCCGGGGCGCCGCCACGATCGTGGCGGCGCCCCGGTGAAACGAACTGTCGACTCAGGCCTCGGCGGAGTCTCCGGTGAGGTTCTTCACCAGGTTCGGGTCGACCGGAACGCCCGGGCCCATGGTGCTGGTGAGGATGACCTTGCGGAGGTACTTGCCCTTGGCCGCAGACGGCTTGGCACGCAGCACCTCGTCGAGCACCGCCGCGTAGTTGTCCACCAGCTGGCTCTCCGTGAAGGACGCCTTGCCGATGATCAGGTGCAGGTTGGAGTGCTTGTCCACCCGGAAGGTGATCTTGCCGCCCTTGATGTCCTGCACCGCCTTGGTGACGTCCATGGTCACCGTGCCGGTCTTCGGGTTCGGCATGAGACCGCGCGGGCCCAGGATCCGCGCGATCCGGCCGATCTTGGCCATCTGGTCCGGCGTGGCGATCGCCGCGTCGAAGTCGAGCCAACCACCCTGGATCCGGGCGACCAGCTCGTCGGTGCCCACCTCGTCCGCACCCGCGGCGGTGGCCTCTTCGGCCTTCGCACCACTGGCGAACACGATCACGCGGGCGGTCTTACCGGTGCCGTGCGGCAGGTTGACCGTGCCGCGGACCATCTGGTCCGCCTTGCGGGGGTCGACGCCGAGGCGCATGGCGACCTCGACCGTGGCGTCGAACTTGACGTTGGTGGTCTCCTTGGCCAGCTTCACGGCCTCGGCGGGGGTGTAGAGCTTGGACCGGTCGATGACGTCGGCGGCCTTGCGGTAGCTCTTGCTGCGCTGCATTGCTGATTACTCCTGTGGTCTCTGGCGGGCCGCTCGGCGCGAGCCCTCCCACGGTCTGGATCGACGGCCTGGGCCGACGTCAGTCGTTGACGGTGATGCCCATCGAGCGGGCGGTGCCGGCGATGATCTTCTCGGCCTGGGCCAGGTCGTTGGCGTTGAGGTCGGCCATCTTCTTCTCGGCGATCTCACGCAGCTGGGCGCGGCTGACCGAGCCGACCTTCTCGGCCTGCGGAACACCCGAACCCTTCTGCACACCAGCGGCCTTGATCAGCAGCCGGGCAGCGGGCGGGGTCTTCAGCACGAACGTGAAGGACCGGTCCTCGTACACGCTAATCTCGGCGGGGACGATGTCGCCCCGCTGAGACTCGGTCTGCGAGTTGTAGGACTTGCAGAACTCCATGATGTTCACGCCGTGCTGGCCGAGCGCGGGGCCGACCGGCGGCGCCGGCGTGGCCTGGCCCGCCGGCAGCTGAAGCGTGAACGTCTTGACGAGCTTCTTCTTCGGAGGCATGTCACTTCCTGGGGCTTGGAGCTGGAAAATGCGGCTGTCGCCGCCCTCGGAGCGCGCACGGTCAGCGCGGTGCGACAGCGGCGACATTCAAGAGTAGCGCAGGCCGCAGCCCACTCGTCCGCCGAGGTCGAGCGGGAGGGCGTACGCCGACGTCGGCGGCGGGCCAGGCCCGCCGCCGACGACCAATCAGATCTTGGCGACCTGGTTGAAGTTGAGCTCCACCGGCGTCTCGCGACCGAAGATCGACACCAGCACCTTGAGCTTCTGCTGGTCGGCGTTGATCTCGCTGATCGTGGCCGGCAGCGACGCGAAGGCACCGTCGGTGACGGTGACCGAGTCGCCCACCTCGAAGTCGAGGACCTTGATCTCCGGCTTCGACTTCTTCTGCTCGGTCTCGACGGCCGGCGCCAGCCACTTCAGCACCTCGTCGAGGGAGAGCGGGGCGGGCCGGTCGGCTCGGTCGGTCGCACCGACGAAGCCGGTCACGCCCGGCGTGTTACGCACACACGAGTACGACTCGGCGGTCAGCTCCATCCGAACCAGGATGTAGCCCGGAAAGACCTTGGCCTGGATCTGCGAACGCTTACCGTTCTTGACCTCGACTTCTTCCCGGGTCGGAACCTCGACCTGGTAGATGAAGTCCTCCATGTCGAGGCTCGTGATCCGGGTCTCGAGGTTGGTCTTGACCTTGTTCTCGTAGCCGGCGTACGAATGCACCACATACCAGTCACCCGGCGCGTAGCGCAGCTTCTGCCTCAGCTCCGCGACCGGGTCGTACTCCTCGTCCGGCGCGGGTTCGGTTACTGGGAACTCCGGCTCGCTGGCGGCCTCAACCGACTCGTCACCAGCCGCCGTCGCGACCGTGGACTGCTCGTCCACCGGTCCGGCGGTCTCGTCGTACTCAGGCACGCTCGCTCACTTCCGTCACTATCGGCTGGAGGCAGCCGGTCAGTCCGAGTTGCCGAAGACAAACAGCACGACCTTGGCGAAGCCGAGGTCCAGCAGGCCAACGATCGTCAGCATCACCGCGACGAACGTCACCACCACGGCGGTGTAGGTCAGCAACTCCTTACGCGTCGGCCAGATGACCTTACGCAGTTCGGCTACGACCTCGCGGAAAAACCGGGCGATGCGGCCGAACACGCCCACTCGACCGGTTTCCGACCGGGTGGTGGGCCGGCTGTCCGCCGACTCCGCCCGGGCACGAGACCGCGTGGCGGTGCCTCCCCGGGAGACCGGCTCGTCCGCGCTGGTGGCGTCGTCGTCGGCTACCTCGTCGACGACCTCGTCGTCCAGACGATCGTCGCCGGCGTCCTCGCCGCGCCGCTTGTTGTCGGCCACTTCGCCCTCCGTCGCGGAATCTCGGGTCGCACGCCGAGTGGCGTACGCGGCGCTGGTCACGCCGGCCGGACCCAACCGTCCCGCGACGGGCCGCGGCCGGTGGATCACCCGGAGGGCCCGATTGCCTCGGAACCACCCCGCCGATGCCACCACCACGGGCCGGACGCCGCCAAGCTGGCGGCGCGACCCACGGGAACGGTCAGGCCTGAGGCGCAGGGGTGACAGGACTTGAACCTGCAGCCTGCGGTTTTGGAGACCGCTGCTCTGCCAATTGAGCTACACCCCTGTGCGGCAACACTCGCCCCACGCGGTCACAGACGACCGAGCAGGGGTCACTTGCCCCACGGCGGACCAGTGTACGGGTACCCGCCCGACTTTCCCAACCGGTCTCTCCGCCACGCGTGGCGGGCCTGCTTCAGCGTGTCGTCCGGATGGTCGCCCGGGCCTGCGAGAGCACCTTCTCGCCCAGGCAGGTGGCGGTCACGTCGAGCCGGGTGAGGCCGTCCTCGGTCACCTCACGAACTCGCGCGGAGACCTCAATCTCGGTCCCCTGGTCATCGTCCGGGACCACCACCGGTCGGGTGAAACGAACGCCGTACTCGACCACCGCGTCCGGCGACCCGGCCCACTCGGTGATCGCCCGGCCGACCAGCGCCATGGTGAACATGCCGTGGGCGATCACCCCGG
The DNA here is from genome assembly GCF_003205615.1 of Micromonospora arborensis. Classification (GTDB taxonomy): domain Bacteria; phylum Actinomycetota; class Actinomycetes; order Mycobacteriales; family Micromonosporaceae; genus Micromonospora; species Micromonospora arborensis. Next base: position 168,932 of record NZ_PYBV01000011.1, read on the forward strand.
GCAGGCCCACCTTGGTCGCGAACCTGTCGCTCCAGTGGATCGGGTTGAAGTCGCCCGAGGCGCCCGCGTAGCGGATCAGGTCCGCGCGGGTCACCCGGAACGTCTTGGCTGGCAACTCCATCTCAGGCCTCCCCGCGTACGACGATCTTGGACCAGACGGCGACCACCGGTTCCCCGCCGACGGTGGTGACGTCGGTGCGCGTGGTCAGGAAGCCGTGCCCGCCCCGGGTGCTGACGTCCTCGATGGTGTTGGTGCAGACCAGCTCGTCACCAGCGACCACGGGCCGGGTGTACGCGAACCGCTGGTCGCCGTGCACCACCCGGCTGTAGTCCATACCCAGGGCCGGGTCCTCGACGATCTGGTTGCTCGCGGCCATCGTGACGATCACCGGGAAGGTCGGTGGGGCCACCAGGTCGGGGTGGCCCAGCGCCTGTGCGGCCTCCACGTCGTGGTGGGCCGGGTCGGTGGCACCGATGGCGGTGGCGAACTCGCGGATCTTTTCTCGGCCCACCTGATAGGGGGCGGTCGGCGGATAGGTCCGGCCGACGAAGGAAGGGTCCAGAGACATGCCGCGAACCTACACGGAAAGCACAATCGCCGACCTGATCGGCAGGCTGCGGCGTAACCGCGCCAAACCGTTCAGATCGGCGATTGCAAAGCTTCGACAGCGGCCGGCCCGAGGCCGGCCAACGGTCAGCGGGTCTCGCGGTGGACCGTGTGACGACCGTCGCGCGGGCAGAACTTCTTCAGCTCGATGCGATCGGGGTCGTTACGGCGGTTCTTGCGCGTGATGTAGTTGCGCTCCTTGCACTCCACACACGCCAAAGTGATCTTCGGCCGGACATCGGTAGCCTTCGCCACGGCGGAGTGCCTTCCTCGCTAACGGAAACAACTACGACGCGCCAGCCTAGACGCTGACAGCGCGGACATGCAAAGTGGGCGCCGGAAGCGCCCATTTCCTACGACCACCGGCAACGAGCCCGGAAGACGAGAGTAGCGGTGGCCGGACTTGAACCGGCGACACAGCGATTATGAGCCGCTTGCTCTACCATCTGAGCTACACCGCTGCGATGGGTCCAGCTGAACCCTCGAGCCCCCTTACGGAATCGAACCGTAGACCTTCTCCTTACCATGGAGACGCTCTGCCGACTGAGCTAAGGGGGCCTGCGCGATCTCCCCGTGGGGCGCGCAGAAGTAAGAGTACACGGCCCGGCTCGACAGGTGAAATCGGATCCCCGGTGATCGTCTAAGCCCTGCTCAGGGCACGACCCGAAGGCGCGGCAGCTCGCCGTTGGAGATCGTTTCCGGCTCGATCTGGGCACCGAACCAGGCGGCCAACCGCTCGTACGGCAGCGGACGACTGAACAGGAAGCCCTGCCCGATCTCACAGCCGATGTCCTGGAGAAGCTCCAGGGTCAGCTCACTCTCCACACCCTCGGCGACCACCGCCAGGCCGAACTGCTGCGAGAGGGTCACCACGGCGTTGACGATGGCCAGGTCCCCCGGGTCGGTCGCCATGCCCTGCACGAAGGAGCGGTCGACCTTCACCTCGTGCACCGGCAGCCGCCGGAGATGCGCCAGGGACGAGTCGCCGGTCCCGAAGTCGTCCACCGACAGCCGGACACCAAGATCACGCAGCCGCCGCAGGGTCGGGATGGGCCGGTCCGTACCGTCCAGCACACCCGCCTCGGTGATCTCCAGGGTCAGGCGCTGCGCCGGCACCCTGTACTCGGTCAGCAACTCCTGGACCCGGTCCGGAAAGTGCGGATCGGTGAGCGTACGGGCCGACAGGTTGACCGCGATGGGCAGCGGCTGATCGGCCAGCGCCCAGTCGCGGCTGCGGCGCAGCCCCTCGCGGAGCACCACCTCCGTGAGCCGGCTCAACTGGCCGGTGTGCTCGGCCACCGCCACGAAGTCCTCGGGAGCGACCGTGCCGTGCGTCGGATGCTCCCACCGGGCCAGGCACTCGACACCAACCAGGCGCCGGTCCCGCAGGGTCACCTTGGGCTGGAAGTAGACCTCCAGCTCGTCCTGGTCCAGTGCGCGGCGGAGATCGCCGGCCAGACCCAGCCGGCGCAGCGACCGGGACTCCAGCGCGGGGTTGAACAGCTGCACACTGCCCGGCACCGACTTGGCTGCCGTGGCGGCCAGGTCGACCCGGAGCAGGAGGGTTGCCGCATCGCTGCCGTGATCGGGATGCACGGCCACCCCGACGGCGGTGTTCACGTCGAGGGTGAGCGCGTCGAAGACCATCTCGTCGCGGATCTGGTCGCGCAGTTGAGCGGCCAACTCGAGCGCCGCGTCGGCGCTCTCCAACCGCAGTGTCACCAGGAACTCGTCCCCACCGGCCCGGCCGACCAGAGCCGACGACGGCGCGCTGGCCCGCAACCGGCTGGCGACCTCGGCGAGGACCTTGTCCCCGGCAGCGTGACCGAGGGACTCGTTGACCTGGCGCAGCCCGTCGACGTCGAAGAGCAACAGCGCCACCACCTCGCCGGGGGCAGCGATCTTGAAGGACTCCGCAAGCGCGCCGGTGATCCGCCGACGGTTGGGCAACCTGGTCAGCGCGTCGTGGTACGCGTCGTGCCGGAGCCGGTCAACCAGCCGCGAATTTTCCAGGGCGACAGCGGCATGCGCCGCCACGGTCTCGAAGATGGGGATGTCGGCCGGAGCGAAGTGGCCCACGTCGCTGAGGCGGTTGACCACCTCCAGCGTGCCGATCACCGCCTGCCCCGATCTCAGGGGCACCGCGATGACGTCCTTGACCTTGGACTGGGCGAGCGCGGACCGCAGCGTCGGATCACCGCCGAACGCCCGACCCAGGGCGATCGTCCGACCCGACTCACGGGTCTTCTCTCGAAACACCGCCGGGGTCCGGGCGATATCGAGGAGACCCCGGTCGTCGAGGCGTGCGGTCAGCAGGACCTCCGGGTGCCGACCCTGCGCCGGGAGCCACAGCGTGGCGTATTCCGCCTGCATGAGAGAGCGGATGCGGCCGAGCAGCGCATCCGTCAGGGTGCCCTCCTGACCCGCCTCGCTCATCGCTCGGGTCAGCTCGTACATGTCGCCCAGAGTCCGGTGCTGCCGGATGAACTGCGAGTACGAGCGGTAGAGCATGACGCCGGCCACCGCCAGGGCCAGCAGGAGCAGGGTCGACCACAGGGTCGTCGCCAGCACGATCAGGATAATCATGCCGATCGCGACGCTCAGCGCCGTGGTCAGCAGGACCTGGACGGTCGTGCTCGTCGTCTCCCGGGTGCCCTGCCAGCCCTGCAGCAGAGTGATCACGCCGACCACGGCAACAAGGCTGATCAGCGAGTTGGCGGCCACACCAGCGAAGACCGCACCCCACGTCGCCGGCCCCACCCCGTCGTGCGGTGGCATGGCGGCCAACACCAGGCCGGCCACCGAGACTCCGGCGGCCGCCCGGGCGACGTTGAACCAGAACTTGGGCGGGGCGTAACCCCGTTGCATCTGGGTGAAGAGCTCGGCCGCCGTGGCGACGACGACCATGAGCAGCGGCGACAGCCAATACAGGGCAAGCACCAGCGGGATCTCGCTGAGCGTCACCACGACCGCCTGGCGGCGGACCACGAAGCTGAGCGTTGGTATCCCGGCAGCAACCATCACTACCAGCAACGCCGCGGCAATCGGCCAGTCCTCCAGGCGGATCGGCACCGACAGCGCGAGGACCAGAGATCCCACCAACGCGATCCCGGCGAGGGGAGCCGTGATCAGCCAGGCATGCTCGGTCGTACGACGTCGGACAGCCCTAGGTGACACCGCACCGCCCTGTCATCGATCACGTCGCCGCCGCACCGGAGTCACCGAGCGACGACTGACTGCACTCCACTCGGAACCGAAACGCTGTGGCCCGCCGGAGCGCCCCACTCGATAGAGGTGGACTGGAAGGCGCCGCCGAGTTGGGCACCTAGGAGGCCAACGGCCAGCGCGGCGAGGGCAAGCGACGCCATACGCAGCCGGCCAAACTTTCGACCAGACATGTGGAGCTCCTGTCGGCAGGGGGCTGTGCGGGGATGGAGATTCCACGATGGTGCCACAGCGAAGTCCGCCAGGAAAGTTCTCCCACCCGCGATCAGGCCGACCGACCCGCGAGCTGACCCGCTCGGCCGGGCAGGGACAACGTCCGGCCAGACCATCTGCTGATCAGCCCACGTCTGCGCGCCCAAAAAACGACCTAGCACAGGAAAGCGCATCTACTAGACGTAACAGTTGATATGAACTGCGCGCCTCTCCGCCCACGTAGGCACGCTACTCGCCGCTACCTCTCGGCAACAGGGCAGTGTCACCTTCTGGTTTCTGTCCGTACCCGGAAGTCGAGTTAGCGGCATCGGAAGGAGGAATTGTCGCTCGGCCGGCCGACAGCAACCGCCGATACGTTGATGCATGCACATTTGTCCGCCGGTAGCGCAGCATTCAGTCCGACCGGACAGCGACCACGTCACGAGTCGCGCGGTTCACCGGCCAGGCGAGCGCGGTCAGTCGCTGCGCAGCGGGCGGAACGCGGCCCGCATCTCGGCGGAGGAGCCTGGCCAGCCGCCTGGGCTTGCCGAGCTCTCGGTGCCCATCAGCCAGTACCGCGTGATGTTGCCGGGGAATGGTGTCCCGGGTGAGATCGCCGGCGGGTTCGCCGTCGACGAAGGCTCTGCGGACCTGCGGCGGAAGCCGACAGATCGTCAGACCCGCGTCTCATCATGAGCGTCATGGTGCAGGGCAGGGTTATCGCCGAGAGCCTCCGCGTCGGGTGTGACCTGCAGGTCCGCGACCTTCGGATCACCCGGATCGATCGGCAGGACGTCTCCGCTTCTGCTGGCAGCCAGCAGCCTGACGTGTGGACACTGCTGGATGTCGAAGGCCCCGATGACACTGCTGACGAACTCGCGTCGGCGCTGGCGGCCGCTCTGGTCGAAGGCCGAGGCTGGTACGCCGACTTCCGCACCGCTGGCGACCATGTCGTGATCTTTCCTGGGCGGATCTTCCGGTACGCCATCGGTGACCACGCAGGCCGCGCAGAGGCCGTGCGGCACGGGAGGCTCGCCGGAGTGCCCCCACACCAACTCGACTGGGGCGACTGAAGGTTGCGGCCGGTCAGCGGCGCTGGCGGGGGCGGGACGCTCATGACAGAAAGTGGTGCAGCGCCGCGGTCAGGCCGTCGGGATTCTCCTCGGCGACGTGGTGGCCGGACTCGATCGAGTGGCCGCGTAGATCGGCCGCCCACGGGCGCCAGACGGCCAGCGGTTCGCCGTACAGGTCTTCCATGTCGTCCCGGGTCGACCACAGAAACAGAGTTGGGCAGCGGACAGTGCGACCGTCACGCCGGTCGGCTTCCTCGTGCGCTCGGTCAACGCCGAGGCCGGCTCGGTAGTCCTCCAGCATTGCCCGCACGGTGGCCGCATCGTGGATGGCATGCCGGAACTCCTGGTAGTTCTCCGCCCCCATGCTCTCGCGCCGGGCGCTACTGGCGTACCAGGCATCGGGGTCGGCGGTGATGGCTCGCTCTGGCTTCTCTGGCTGGGCAAAAAAGAACCAGTGGTACCAGTCCTGGGCGAATTTCGCATCGCACCTGGCAAGAGCCTCACTGATCGGTACGCCGTCGATGACTACCAAATGACTGACCGCGTCGGGATGGTCCAGCGCCAGGCGTAACGCGACGTACGATCCACGGTCGTGTCCGACCGTGGCGAACGTCGTATGGCCCAGTTCGTTCATCAACCGGACCATGTCCGCTGCGACCACACGCTTGGACTGCTGGGAGTGATCCGCGAGAATTTCCGCCTTGCCGGATTGCCCGTAGCCGCGCATGTCGGGACAGACAACGGTGAACCCGCGATCGACCAGCTGCGGCGCGACTCGATGCCACGTCGACCCCGTACGCGGATGTCCGTGAATGAGGAGGACCGGAAGCCCGTGCCCCGCATGCCGGACCCGGAGCTCCACCTCCCCGACATCGACCCGCTCGTCCTCGAAACCGTCGAACATGCGCGACAAGTATCCGGGCCCCCGTCGAGCAAACATCCGCTCATCGGCGGGACAGCACGTTCGCCGGCGGCCGTCCCCCGGTAGCGCTGGTAGCTGCCGCAATCACCCGGCGACGTTGTGTGACCGCCGAGTCAGCTCCTTACCGGCGAGGATCGAGCGCGCTCAGAGCGGGATCCTGACGTTCTTCCATCTGGTACTCCCAGCCCTCACGCCAGGCGAAGTCAGCATCGACCAGGTCCTCCAGCCGGACCCCGTCAATCCAATGGTCGAAGCCCCATCGAGTGGCGACGTGCCCGATCACCAAAACTCGCCGGCCCGCCCACCGCAGCGACAGATCGTCGAGAAAACGACCGACCCGGTGTACGGCCTGTCGCCAGCTCTCGCCCCCGGGGTAGGGATGGTCGAGATACCAGCTGCGCCGCTCGTGCAGTTCGGCGGCCGGACGGCCGTTGAGCTCCCCGTAGTCACACTCCCGCAGGCGCCAATCGTGTAGCAGGGGGATCGCGGTTCCCGAGAGGGCTATGTCGGCCGTCTCCACAGCCCTACGCAGATCCGAGGCGAACACCGCCTCGATGCCGTCGCTTCTCCTCCGCTGGCCGAGTTCGGCTGCCAACGCTCTTCCCCTGGAAGACAACCGGCCCGGCAGCCACCCGGTAGCAAGACCTCGATCGTTGTCTTCGCTCCAGGAGTGAGTCTCGAAGACGATCTCAGTCGGCACCAGGCGATGCTACTGACGAAATGAGAACGGGTCGTTGACGCCATCGCAGCGACCAGACCCGGACGATCGACCCCGCCCGCGAATCGCGGGTCAGCCGCAACAGGCAACCCGAGTTGATCTCGGCGACCCGTATGCGACACAGCCAGCGAGATTGAACGGGCTGGAGCGGGACTGGGCGAGACTCACAAAGGAGGCCCCTGACCGGCGTTCACGCTGGCCAGAGGCCTCCTTCTGCACCTGGTGGCGGGTAGAGGATTCGAACCTCTGAAGCTTTCGCGACGGATTTGCAGGCCGCCCGCGATCTTGCCCCGGTCAGCGGCGTTGACCTGCTGTTTCTCTGCGTTGGCCGCCGCGCTCGCATCCCAGTGCCCACCATCCGCCCACGCCCCGATGCTGCGCCCACCCGCCGTCACGCTTGACCGTCTCGAAGGAGGTGCTCGCAGGGTAGTTCAACACCACGGTGCCAGACGCTCCCCGCCACAGCGACGGGATAGGTGGCCTCTCTCGCCTGCCGGTCGGAGGTCTCAACCGACAGTCGCATCGACAAGGGCTCACTCCCGAACGCAGTGGCACATTCGAGGCTCAGCTTGACTTCGACCCAGCCGGTGCCGCCGGGACGTAGCAACACGGACTTGCCGGTACTACGCACCAGAACGCCGGGTCGTTCCCCGGTAACCGCAGAAACCGTGATCGGCGCAGGGCCAGTGTTGATCACTGCCAGCTGCCCATCCATTTGGAGAACGCCTTTGACGTCCCCGCCGCCGCCTCCGACAGACGCAGGGATGGCAACGAGTGAGACCGAAGCGACCCGATCCCGCTCTTCCTGCGAGCTTCGCAGCTCGTTGACACCGACACCACCAAGCACAGCACCGACCAGGAAGACAGCGACCAGCCGAACAACCATCTTTGACCTGCGCATAGAGCGGTCAGGGCTGTCCACCCCCGGATGGCGACTATCTCCGTCCAGATCGATCACTCCACGCTCCGCCGACATCGCGTTAGCTTATGGCTCACTTTTCCGTCGGTCTGCACCCTCCTCAGTTCCGCCATCATCCGAGGGCGTCGCCGATCTTGTCGTTCATCGTGTCGTCGCCGCCGTCGATGCAGTTGGCGTAGACGTGGCCCAGGAGCCGGGCGACCTCGGTCGGCGGGAAGCCGGCATTCAGCCAGGGCGAGGCGGACCGCGGGCCGCAGGCACATCCGTTCAGTCGCCTGCCGGCGCTACGAACATCTTGACCGATCCGCACGTCTCGGGTGCGTTCTTGAACTGCTCGCCGTCGATGACGTACACGAGCTTCCCCCACCTCGTTTCGGGAGAGGAAGTCTCGCTACTTCCCGGTGAAGGAATCGCCTCGATACGTTGAACGCAGGCATACAGGTGGGATGGCGCCTTGACGCTAAAGATCCGGCTCCACGACCTCCTGCATGCATCTATCGGAGTCTCGCCAACTCTCGCCGCAGTATCTCCCATCCGGTGCATTCCGGTTGTGGCGCATACAAAGGCCATATCATTCGCAGGCATTGCCTCAGGTGGCGCAGTAGGCGCGTGATAACCACCGATCGCGGCGGTCGCACCACCAGCGGCCAGAATCCCGGCGGCAACAGCTCCGACGATCCCCAAGCGCCTCTTCCGGGACCTCTTCTCGGGCTGCTGTGGCAACTCGAGCAGGCGAGCGAGCATCGCCTCTCCCTGGGGGCTTGTGGTGAACGTGACCTCGGGGGTGGGCCGGACGCAACTAATCAGGTCTTCGGTTTCTGCGTCGTAGTGCTTCACTCCAGCCCCCTCGTGTACGCCGCCAGATCGCCGATCGGAGATGGTTTCGGCTCTACCCGCCGATGTCCGTATGCGTCCTCGAAGCGGCGACGAGCCCGGTGTAACCGCACGGCAAACGCCGCCGTCGTGCACCCCAGTACCTTCGCCGATTCCCTGCCGTTGAAGTCGTACCAGTACCGCAGCAGCAACACCTCGCGATCGATCTCTGGCAGTTCCGCCAATGCCGCCATCACGTCCACTCGTTGCGAGGTGGACGGACGGTACTCAGTCTCGTCGTGGGCCTGAGAGTGCAGACGCGCCTGCAACGCCGCGTGAACTGCGCGACCGCGCCAATGCTGCAACACCAGGCGTCGCGCGACCCCGAACAACCAAGGCCGTTCCTGGCCCTCCTTGATGGTTGCCAGGCGCCGCCATGCCACGGCGAACACCTCGCTTACGAGGTCCTGCGCATCATCACCGCCCAGTCGATCATTGGCATACGCGAAGACCGCGTCCCCGTGTCGACGGAACAAGTCAGTAAGGCGCTGACGGTCTGCGGTCGCCCTCCGCGCATCCGGCACGGATCCTCCAGGTGGTGGTCTCACACCCATACTTGTCGCCTCAACCGCGGTTCCTTACGGCCATCCGGAAGAATTCTGGCTCCGGTCCCTCCACCTTGAGACGAGCCGAGGATGCTCATCCGAGGGCGTCGCCGATCTTGTCGTTCATGGTGTCGTCGCCGCCGTCAATGCAGTTGGCGTAGACGCGGAGCAGGACGGCGACGCCGTGGCCCAGGCGCCGGGCGACTTCGGTCGGCGGGACGCCGGCATTCAGCCAGAGCGAGGCCGCCGCGTGGCGCAGGTCGTACGGCCGGCGGACGAGCGGCGAGGCGACCTGCGATTCGGTGAGCGCCTTCTCGCGGGCGAGCTTCCACCACCGGTCGTAGACCGACTCGGAGAGCGGCCCACCGTGCAGACCCCGGAAGAATCGACCGTCCGGGCCGAACTCCGTGATTCTCGACGTGCGCGCACAGCAGCTCGATGAGCCGGGGCGGGATCGGGACCGTCCGAGTCTCGGCCCTCCTCCGGTGCTTGAGTCCGTGTCGCTCGTGGGAGCCGCCATCATCGGTCCAGTGCGACCCGGCCCGCGGCGAGGTACCGGCGAGCACCAGGCGACCCCAGCGATGTTCGATCTTTTCGTGCTCGCAGGACCGGGAAGGCTTGACCGCCGCTAGGTCGTCGAAGTCGGCGCCGCAGTCGGCGCACTGGCCGGCAAGGTCGCAGTCCTCCCGCCGTAAGTCCGCGGCTTCCGAGGGCCGCATCCCCGCGTAGTAGAGGCAGCCAAAGAACGCGGTGACCTTGTCGGCGCGTTTGCCGAGAGATTTCACCGCCTCCAGCAGCGTGGCGACCTGTGCGGGGTTCGCCACCACCCGCCGGTCGATGGACTGCGCGACCTCGGGAGCGGTCCACTGGACCCGGTCGACCGGGTTGGAGTCGATCAGCTCCAGCTCGACGGCGTACCCGAGCACGTTGTAGAAGGTCGCCCGCTTTCGCTGGACCGTGGAGGCAGCCGCGGGCTTGCCGTCGAGGCGTACGCACAGGCTGTCGAGGACTCGGCGGATCATTGCGGGTGAGTCCAGTTCGACGACCGGGAGGGACGCGGTTTCCAGCCAGGCGAGGGCCGCCGCGTGGTCGGGCGGGATCTCGTCGGACCAGCGGCGCGGGTTGAGGCCGTAGAGGTACAGCGCCTCGCGAAGCAGGGCGTCAGTCGGTCGGCCCCGCTTCGCCGGGCGGGTCAGTGTCACCGTGATCGAGGTCAGCGCTTCGACGATCGAGCGCCGGGTCTTTGCCGCCGCCCGGGGCCACTTCATCTCGACGTACGCGCGGCTGTGCGCGTACCAGGTGGTGGGGTTCATGGTTCTGGCCTCGGAGAGCGGGCGGCCGGTGGACGGGTCGAAGGGCTCCCCCGCGTTGGCCGCCTGGACCAGCTCGGCGCGGAACGAGTGCGCCAGGGCTTTGGTACGGAACATGTCCTCGAAACGCTGACCACTCACCGCCCAGCGGACCCGCCACGGCCGAGCCTTCCGGTCCGCGCGCTTGGCGATTTCCCAGATCTGGACCTCGTAGCTCTTCATGCGGCGTCCTGGTCCAGGTCGCCGAGCCACCGACCGAGCGCCGACCGGCGGACCCGGAGCTGCCCGTTCGGGAGTTTGATCACCCGTGGTCCCTTGCCGGTCTGCCGCCAGTAGAACCAGGTCGAGCGCGGTACGCACAGCTCGGCGAGCACTTCCGGCACGGTCAACAACTCCTCGTTCACTGCGGTTCCTCCCCGTCGTGCTGTGCGCTGTGCTGAGTTGCCGAGAGATCTGCGGACCCCTGCGCGGCCCGGTCCTTGGCGGCGAGCAGTTCGGAGCGCCAGCGGGCGCGTTCGCTGATCGACCGCATGAGCCGGTGGGTCATCGGGCCGACGTCGGGGTCATCGGGTCGGGCGAGTTCCCAGGCGTGCCGGACCCGTTCGGCGGTGTCGCCCTGGTCGTCGACGAGCTGCGTGCCGTCGGTGGTGACGCCGAGCAGTGCCCGCACCCAGGCCCGCGCGTCGTGCTTGTGGTCGGCGAGGGTCTTGCCGGACCAGTCGCGGGAGATAAGGATGCGCCGGCCGCCGATGCCGAGGGTGTCACGCTGGTGGACCTTGCCCTTGCAGCGGCCGGGCTTGAGCTTGGCGTGCGCCTTCTTCGGCTGGACGCCATAGAGCAGCCAGTTGGCGCACCGGTCGGTGCAGGGGGTGACCTGGAGTTGCTGCCAGAGCCGGTCGAGGTGCTTGCGTTGCCGGTCGGTGGTCGCCTTGTGACAGTCGCCGGTGTGCTTGGTGATGTATTCGTGACGTACCGGATGGTCCGCTCGGCGTCCTCGGTGCCGGGCATGACGCCACGGGCGTCGACCTGGGCGCCGAAGCGCACGACGGGCACCGGTTCCGCGTCCGGGTCGTCGTCGATGGCGTCAAGGGCTTCCGTCCAGTTGCTCAGCGGGTCGCGGGAGTCGGGGTCGACCCATGTCGCCGCTTGCTCGTCCCAGACCGGGAGGCGGTCGAGGGTGTAGCGCTGGACGGCGACCGAGGGCCACCACACCTGGTGATAGGTCGCCGCCGCCACGGTGCGCAGCACATCGCGAGGGATAGTGCCCCGGATGGCGAAGTGGGCGTGCAGGGCGAGGCGGCGGAGGACGCGGTAATCCCACCGGGCACGCTCTTGCCTACGGAAGGCGCCCTGGCTGCGGAATTCCGTGCTGCCCGCGGCACGATAAGACGGGCCATCTCGATACTCCGCGAGGCAGGCCTGGTCGTCACTGAACATGGCCGTGGCACCTACTCCAACGCCCGGCCCATCGGGACCGCGTCAAGCAGAAGTTCCGAGTCTGAAACCCGACAGCGCGAAGTCGCCGCCAATCCAGAGCTCGCAGCTCTCTTTGCCGTCAAGGCCGGAACGGCACTGATCGAGCTAGAAAGCGTTGCACGCAGCAACGGAGACGTCGTCGTCACCAGGATCTACCGCCTGGTCGGGCCGCCCGACTACGACGACGTGGCACAAGCGGGCGGAAGCGCGTTCCATCGGCAAGCTGGCTTGCCAGTCGCGCCGTCCGATAGCACCGTCTAGGGGCCGCCGCAACCATCCCACCTGGATGTCGGCCAGGGGGCGCGCACTCACCGGCCTACCTAAAGTCATGGTTCCCGTGCGATCATGTGGCCCCATCGATAGAACAGGCGCGACTGGCGAGGCGGTTCCATGGTTGGACTTCCGGTCATACAACGGCTAGACGTCGACAATTACGGGCTGTACCCAGGACCGGAAGGTGGAACGCCCGGTCTACACGTCGAGTTCATGCCCGGCTTGACGCTTGTTCTTGGGGCTAACGGGTTAGGTAAGACAACACTGGTAACACTTCTCTTCAGAATGCTAACCGGGCCATTCGATATCCCAAAGGTTAGCGATGGGGAGGCACTCGGGAATAAATCACCCGAAAGCGCGGAAATTCCACGCCCCGAGCGGAGGATATTTGCTGCGCGAGTAGTTGATAAGGCTGCGGAGGCGCTGGCAGGGCTGACATACACCCTCGGCACCCGTCACATCGAGGTCACGCGCCAGGTTCATTCACTGGAACTGCAGTCCTTAATTGTCAACGGGGTGGAACAGGAATCCACGGAGGAACGATACCAGGATGTGGTCCAAGAGGCAGCGGGGTTAGCCTTCTATGGGGACTGGATCCTCATACTTCGACACCTCGTCTTTTACTTCGAAGACCGCAGAGCTCTCGTCTGGGATCCTGTGGCACAGAGTCAGTTACTCAGGCTCCTCTTTCTAAATATCGAAGAATCGCGCGAGTGGTCCGACCGAGAACGCGACATCTTCAAACTTGACAGCAGTGTACGGAACCTCGGGTACATGTTACGTAAAGAAGAGAAGCGGTTAGCCACTGTCGAAGCTAGCCGTCGCCCCGAACCCGAGCTCCGCCAGCAGCTAGCACTCCTGCAATCCGTTCAAGAGGAGGATCAGGAGCGTCTGGCCACGCTGAACGATCAGCTAATGCTATTGATTAACGACCGGCAACGGGTGCGTGTCAACTCCTTACGCGCTGAACAGGTGCAAGAGTCCACGATGCGTAAAGTCGAGCGATTACAGCTGGAGACAATCGCCGCCGCATTTCCTGGCGCCACGGAAGCCGGTAGATACATCGTCGGTCACCTTCTAGCCGAGGACCAGTGCATTACCTGCGGCACGGAAGTGCCGGAACTTGCGGAATCCCTACGCGAACGCGTCCAACACCTACTGTGCCCGATTTGCGGATCCGACGGGCTTGACGTAACTGAGGGTCGCCCAACTTCGGCAGCAGAGATTGCTGAAGCAACGGAGCGAGCAAGGGCCGCGAGTATTGAGAGCGCAGCTCTGTCCGGCGAGCGAGGCGATGCCGAAGCTGCTTACAGCGTGGCGTTAGCAGAGGTTACATCACTAACAGCAATGATCGATCGACGCGCTGCGGAGATACGCGACATACTTTCACGGCTCCCGCCGTCGGAGCACGACATCCACGGACAGGTGTCCGATCTGACGCGCATGAGGTCACGCTTGGAAGTTGAAAAGCATGACCTCACGTCAATGCGAGACAACTTCCAGGAATTCATTGCTGATGTCAGAGGGCGAATTGAGCAGCGCAGAGATTCGATCAAGGAAGCGTTCGACCGTTTCGCGAAGGGCTTTCTGGTCGAAGACTGTGAGTTAAAATGGCTGCCCAAAGCGCGCAGGATAGGCCAGTCGGGCGAACAGATAGAGATGCCTTCTTTTGAGGTTGATCTCACCGGTGCCGGATTCCTCTCTCCCGCTAGACGGTCGGGCCCGGAACAGGTCTCGGAGAGCCAGCGCGAGTTCATTGATATCTCTTTCCGGATGGCCTTGATGGAGGTGGCGGGTCAGGCTGGCGGAACCCTTGTTATCGATGCTCCGGAGTCCTCTCTGGATGCAGTCTTCGTCACCCGGGCCGCAGACGTCCTAACACGTTTCTCAACCACCCATGAAAACAACAGGCTAGTTGTCACGTCAAACCTTATTGACGGCGACCTTATACCGAAACTCCTTGGGAAATCGGGGATCACATCCAGCAGCGATCCCAGGGTGGTAGATCTTTTAAGTATTGCGGCGCCGACTAGAGCCACCAGGGATCTGGATTCTGAATACCAAGAGATTAGGCAGCGGCTTTTCAGCCGAGCGGCACGGGAAGCGCGCACATGAGTACGCGGTTAGCTGCCTCGGGCCTGCGTTGGATTGAACGTCGAATCCGCCTAGTCGCGATCCTGGATGCTCTCCGCTATGTCGGCCTCTCACCGACCAACGTTATGACAGTCCACGCGATGGCGTACTTGGCGGATGCGTTGGCACCAGTATGGGACCTTCCTATCCTGGACGGTCAAGTCCTCAAACGTCCGCAACGCCCATTCTTTCCTATCCTGCAAGCGGATCTAGACCGCCTGGTCGGACAAGGTACGGTCGAGGTGAGTAACGTTGCGTACGTTGAGGAGCCTGACGGGCAGTGGCGCATTAATGCGGACTACGCCATCAACCCCGAGATGCTGTCGCGAGTTGTCGGCGCCATTGCGCTTTTTGACGAGCAGGTCACGAAGTGGACATTCGTGCGCGAAGTTGTCTTCGCAGCAGCAGGTTTAGGGCCGGAAGGTTTGAACTATGTCGGTCTGCTAGACGCGGCGTACTCAAACCCCTCCATCGACACGGGTGAAATTATCGACATCGCGCCCGAAACCGGGGGCGAGAACGCAACAGCTGAAGTCGCGCATCGATTCTCCCGCGTGATGCGCGAGACCATGACCTTATCAAGCGCCGAGCTCGTGCACCTGTACGTCCGCCACCTCTATTCCAGGATGCAAGTTGTCTAGCCAATACAGGGACTCCTTCGGCTCGAACAGCCTCCTTAGAACTGCGGTCGCTCACTGCGGTGTTGGCGACGATGCCACCCAGCCTTTTCAGGCACGATTCTTGCGGGGAGTTGCACGACTGGTCAAAAAGCGGCTGGCAAGGGGTATAGATAATGACTCCCTCGCTGTCTTCGTACTCAGACCACCAGACAGAGAGGTGGCCGAGCTGCCCGATGGGCGTCTAGACAGAATGATCGACAATGGCCGGACTCCCGCTGAAGGTCGACTATGGCTGGTGGGACCGCCGGTTAATGTCGGCCGCAGTTGGTCAATTATTGACCTAGATGAAAACGCGGTTTTTGACTTCGTGATTGATACGGCCGGCCTCGGATCCGAGCCTGCGGTACTCTACGATCCGAAGCTCGAGCCGGCCGAGCTTCGCTATTACCCAGAGGGACTTTTACAGGCAGAGAACTGTGAGGTGGTGGCTGTCGAGATCCGCCAAGTTGATCTGAACGCGGTACTGGGAGTGGTCGATCAGGTTCACAAGAAGATTCTGGCAGCGCCGGGCGCGCCAGAATCGCTTGGTGGTTTATGGAGTAACCCCGACAGATTCCAGCCAGTCGAGAGAGCTGAACTTACCGTTCAGGCCCATTTGAAGACGGCGCTCTCGGTTCCCTTTCCGGATTGCTCGGTGCGCACGGAGCAAATAGATATCCCTGGGCGATTGGACATAGAGATCGTTGGCCCCGACTTGCTCAATGAGCATCGAATTATCTCGTATGTAGTGCTAGAACTGAAGATCCTCCGCAGCTACAGGAGCGGGGACAGAGTGACGGCTGTATCGCCAAGCGAGATCGTGACCTGGGTCGGCGATGGTGTTGATCAAGCGTATAGCTACAGACTTGCGCGCGGATCACTGGAGTCGGCTCTTTGCTGCTTCGACATGAGGAAGACGTTCTCGGGCCGCACGTGCTTCGATCACGTCGCAGACAAGGCGGCCAGCCTGGATGTCAGGCTGGAGGTTTGGCACCTTTTCGCCAGTACCAAGGCATACCGAGAGCACCAGGTATCCGAGGCACTGAGAAGGACTTAGGCCTTCTGTAAGACCACGAGAGACTCGGCTAGTTCGGGGCGCCATCCTTGCTGGGCCGAGGACTTCATATGCCTGATCGGGTCGGATCCTTTAACAGTCCAACCCTCAGCATCCGCAAGCTCGACGAGAATTCGCCCGGCGGGAACGTTAACCCCTGCGTACCGACTATCGCCGATGACGACCCAGCACTGGGCGCCGCTCGCCATTTGGGACATCACTCGACGTACGACGACGAGCAGGTCCGCGAAATAGCCGCCGATCATCTTTGGAATCCATTGATTCCAAAGACTCTTCTTGACATGCTCTAATGCGCCGACGACGGCAACGAGCGTCGGTGATCCAGGGGGCATCTCCGGATAATCACGCATCAATTGCACGTGGGACGCCAAGGTTGAGGTCCGTAGCACCCGGTTATCATCGCCAGCTTGGAGATAGCCGAGCATCCAAAGCTCAAGGTTGTACACGTCAGTGTAGTCGAACGAGTTGGGATAAGGCGGAGAGAAGACCGCGAGGTCGAACGGCCCCTCTGGCTGCACCTTACGTGCATCACCCTGCATCACTGCCCAAGAAGTTTTCGGTCTTTCCGCGAAGCGCTGAATATCACGGATTGCCCTCTCGGCGCGTTCAGAGAAGGCGTTATGGACCTGCTCTGGGACAGGCGAGGCGGCAGCCCAATTTCGGCGGTAGCGCCGCCCCTTTCCGCTGACCGTTACGTTGCTCACCTCTGCGAGCAGACCACCAGTGACTACACGAAACAAGCGCCTGGCGTCGGGGTATTCTAAACCTTCAATGCTGACCAAGATTGCGGCCAAGTTCTCGGCAATGTCACGGTTGAACAGCCATCGACTGCTGCCCGCACGCTCCAAGAAGGTCGCCGGGACATTGCCGAAGTATTCCAATGGGTCCGTCTGGCGCTTTAGCGCGTTCCGGCGAACTTCAGCCAGAGCGGCTATGAGTAAATCCAAGTCATAGCGGGTGAGCTTCGCCCGTATGACATCAGCCAAGAACGGATTGACTTCAACAGTAACCGAGTCGATACCAAGCATCTGGCATGCGAGCGCTGTCGTCCCGCTACCGCCAAAGGGATCCACGCACGAGTTGACCCTGATCGAGCTTTGCGAAACGGCTTTCTCGATGAGTTCCGGCGGGAATGCCTCTTTGAACCGGTGCCAACGCTGAAAAGCGATTGGCGGAGCGCCGTCATTGGTTCCGAGCGAGGGAAGGTGACGTTCTTCAGTCCACTTGGCAAACAGGGAGGACGATTCCAGTGAAGTCATCGCTCTTGATGCTCCCGATAGAAGGGGACATGGAAGTAGACGCCCAAACCACCCACCCCTCCCCGTTGTTGTGGATCTCGGGCATACTACACGACGGTCTATGAGCCTCTCGTAGCGGCGTAGCACTCCGAGTGCGGCTGCTACACCTGACCTGATCCCTAGTCGAGTGACTGCCGATTTGCTCTGTTCTGGATCAAGAGCGCCGCTGCGCGGCGCAGCGCGCGGGCGGTAGACCGCCCGGCGGCCAGCCGCCCCGGACCGCTACGCGGCCGGGGCGGGAAGCCACCGAATACCGCCGGGCAGCCGCCCCCGCGCCGAGGTGGGGCAGTCGATCCGCTGGCTACAGGCGTGAAGCGTCTTCCCTGTCCTGACTGACCGCGAGGCAGGCGACGAGGCGGGATGCGTCAGGTGCGAGGAAGAGCTGGTAAAACCAGGGCGTCTCGACGCCGCCAACCTGACCGATCAGCAACTCTCCCAGTTCTTCTGCCGAGACCAGCCGATCCACCGCCTGGGCGAACCCGAGCGTCCGGATGCCGCGCATACGGGTGTGCCGCTCTCGCCGCCGGTAGGTGGTGACCAGGGCCCCAACCGGTACCGCCCCGTCGAAGACCTTGAAGTCGTAGCCCGCTCGCAGAGCGTCGCGACATGACTCGTAGACGTCGCCGCGTTCAGCGCCGAGATGGACGATCAGGGTGTCTCGCTCCACCGGGCCATCCTGCCGGTCCGTTGACGTCCCATGCCCGGGAGGGATCAGACTCCGAAGCCGGCGAGCTCGACCACCGCAAGGCGGTACGGAAGCCGGCGCCGCTGGCCGCCATCGAAGTCTGGGCTTCCGACTGCCGCACCAGTCCAAGAAACGGGACTGGCTTGCCCCCGAGCGTCCCGCTGCCGGCCCGCACGGCAGCGCCTGCCTACCGAGGCCTCCCCGCGCCGTTACGCCGTCAAGAGGCGCCCAGGACCGATCTGCCCGAGTCCAGGAACCCGCGCTCGGCGCTCGACGTCGACCGGCAGGAGCAAGATCGACCTGCCCACCATCTGCCCACAACCAGTCGTCAGGGGCTGGACTCAGCCGGACCCAACTAGATCAACGACAACGGCCCCCGATCAGCATTTCTGCTGGTCAGGGGCCGTGTCTGCACCTGGTGGCGGGTAGAGGATTCGAACCTCTGAAGCTTTCGCGACGGATTTACAGTCCGCTCCCATTGGCCGCTCGGGCAACCCGCCAGGGCACCCCACCGCGTCGTAACGCGGCGGCGGAAGCAAGAATAGCGGCTCCCCCCGGTACCGGTGCAACCGGGTACGGTCAGGGGGTCGTGCCGCTGGTCGGTGGCCGACGGCAGGCCCAGACCGCCGGACAGCAGGAGCAGGAACATGGCAGCAAACCCGTCGTTCGACATCGTCAGCAAGGTTGACCGCCAGGAGGTCGACAACGCCCTCCGGCAGACGGAGAAGGAGCTCGGGACGCGGTTCGACTTCCGCGGCACCGGAGCGGAGATCTCCTGGTCTGGCGAGGAGGCGATCGGCCTTCAGGCGGAGACGGAGGAGCGGGTTCGCGCCGCACTGGACGTGTTCAAGGAGAAGTTGGTCAAGCGGAACATCTCGCTGAAGTCGTTGGACGCTGGCGAGCCACGCCCGTCCGGCAAGATTTTCAAGATCGACTGCAAGGTGATCCAGGGCATCGAGGCGGACAAGGCCAAGGCGATCAGCAAGAAGATCCGCGACGAGGGTCCCAAGGGCGTGCAGGCGCAGATCCAGGGCGACCAGCTGCGGGTCACCGGCAAGAAGCGGGACGATCTCCAGGCGGTCATCTCGCTGCTCAAGGGCGAGGACTTCGGCGTCGCCCTCCAGTTCAACAACTACCGGTAAGGCGGCGACCGCCGGCCTGGTAAACCGGGCCGACCACGCCTGCCACCTGGGCAGACATCGCCAGTTTCTGGTCGTCACTGGTCGCTCGTGAGCGGCCTCTGACGGCCCGACCGGGCCGCCGGCGGGGCATCCGTGTGAGCCTCGCGCCGGCAAGGTAGTCCAGATGACCGCCCAGACTCACTGGCAGGCGTGGCATGAGCCCTACGCCGATGAAAACTCCCCGCTGTCGCGTCGACTGCGGCTGGTCCAGCAGCACATAGCCTCGTGGCTTGATCAGCGTTCCGATGAGCGACTGACTGTGGTGAGCGCGTGCGCGGGGCAGGGTCATGACCTCATCGGCGTCCTCGCCTCAAGGTCTGATGCTCAGCGCGTACACGCGACCCTGCTTGAGGCGGTGTGTTCGTCGTGGCGGGTCTGGTGACGCCGTACCTCGTGCGGTGGGCGGAACGGGCGCGCCCGTACGGGACGCAGCCCGGGCCGGCGATGTAGCCGGCTCAGGTCAGACGGTGAGGGGCTCTTCGGTGCGTACCGCCGTGGTTTCCGCGCGGGCGATGGGCCCGGCGGGCGGCGCGGCGACCGCGGCCCCGACGGCTACCGCCGCCCCGGCGAACAGGAACGCCCACCGGACGCCACCGGCGTGGTCCACGATCAGGCCGGCAACCGAGCCGCCGGCGGCGCTCGCCGCGACCGCCACGGTGACCACCCAGGTGTACGCCTCGTTCAGCATGCCGGCGGGTGCGATCCGGCCGACCAGGGTGTTCTCCAGGGTCAGCGCGGGTGCGATGGTGGCCCCGCCGACGACCAGCGCGACACCCAGCGCCAGCGGGGTGGGCATCACCGCGAACACCACGAAGGTGCCGGCCAGTGCGGCGAGCAGCAGGGCGAACTGGCGGGTCATGTTCGGTGCGGGCCTGCGAACGCCGAACCAGAACCCGCCGATGGCGCTGCCGATCCCCCAGACCGCGAGCAGGAGGCCGGCCAGGCTCTCCGGGTCGTCGGTGGTGTGGCCGCTCGCGAATGCGGGGACGATCACCCCGGCGGCGCCGAACGCGATGCCCAGGCCGGCCACGCAGACCAGCAGGGCCGGGAAGCCGGCGACCCGCAGGGGGCCGAGCCCTCGGGCGTGGTGTTCCCGCGGGTGCGGACGCCAGGCGCGCATGACCCGGCCGAGGGCCACGGCGGTCGTGCCGGCCAGGGTGACCACGGCCGCGCCGAGCAGCGCGGCCGCCGCGTCGGCGAACAGTACGAAGCCGGCCACGAGCAGGGGGCCGAGCACGAACACGATTTCGAACAGCGAGGTCTCGGCGGCCAGCGCGGTGTTGCGCAGGGAGTACCGGCCGGAGTTGGGGCCGGTCAGGTCGTTCCAGGCGCCACGGATAGCGGCGGTGAGCGGCGGGTACGTGGCGCCGGCCACGGCTGAGGCGACGTAGATGGCCGCGAGGGCGTCGTCGCCGGAGCGGCTGGCCAGCAGCAGGCCGATGAGGGCCAGCGGGTGGGCCACGGCGGTGACCAGCAGGACGGGGCTCGGGCCGACCCGGTCGGCGATCCGTCCGGCCACCGGGCTGAGCGCGGCGCCGGCGACGGCGTAGATCCCGCCCGCGATGGCGGCCAGCGAGTACCGCCCGGTCACCTGCTCGACCACCAGGAGCAGCGCCAGCGGGGTCATGCCGATCCCGAGCCGCCCGATGATGCCGAAAACCAGCAACATCGGGGCGCCAGGAATCCGCCAGACACCCAGGTACTGACGCAGCGCGGCCACCGTGAACCTCCTGAGGATGTAATGGGCGTAAGCCGCTATGACCCTAACGCCGACGCCCAGCCGATAGACAACGGAATACAGCGCTCCGCCCGTACCCGGTGTGCGCGGGTACGGGCGGAGGTGGGGTTTCAGCGGGTCAGCGCTGGAACTGCACCGGCCCCTGATTGCGGGCCATCTGCTCCAGCCGGGCGACGCGGTCCTCCATCTTCGGGTGAGTGGAGAAGAGCGCGGCCATGCCGCCGCCCCGGAACGGGTTGGCGATCATGAGGTGGGCGGTGCTGGTGAGCTGGCCCTGGGCCGGCAACGGCCGACGTCGGGCCACCGCGTCGATCTTGCGAAGTGCGCTGGCCAGGGCCAGCGGGTCACGGCTCAGCTCGGCGCCCGAGGCGTCCGCCTGGAACTCGCGGCTCCGGCTGATCGCCAGCTGGATCACGGTGGCCGCGATCGGGCCGAGGATCAGGGTCAGCAGCAGCACGGCCGGGTTCGGCCGGTCCTCGTCGTCCCCGCCGCCCAGCGGGATGAAGAAGGCGAGGTTCGCCAGCAGGGTGATGATGCTGGCCAGGCCAGCCGCCACGCTGGAGATCAGGATGTCCCGGTTGTAGACGTGGGACAGCTCGTGCCCGATCACACCGCGCAGCTCGCGGTAGTCGAGGATCTCGGTGATGCCCTGGGTCACGCAGACCGCCGCGTGCTGCGGGTTCCGGCCCGTGGCGAACGCGTTGGGCTGCGCGGTCGGGCTGACGTAGAGCCGTGGCATGGGTTGGCGGGCGTCGGTCGCCAACTCGCGCACCATCCGGTACAGCTCGGGGAACTGTGCCTCGGTGACCGGTTGCGCCCCCATCGAGCGCAGTGCGAGCTTGTCGGAGTAGAAGTAGGAAACGCCGTTCATGACCAACGAGATGACGACGGCGATGACCAGGCCGCCACTGCCGCCGAACCCGTAGCCCACCGCGAGAATCAGTGCGGAGAGCAGGCCGAGCAGCGCGGCGGTCTTCAGACGGTTGTGGTGCACGATCTCTCCTTCGGTGCACGGATCGCCGGGATCCGCTGACCGGTGCAACAACCCGGTACCCGCCAACCATCCGTCTCAACGCTGAGAGTTCACTGAGACCGAAGTCGCAGATCAGGTCAGGTCAGCGGCCGGCCAGATCGAGCACCAACTGCGGGGCGACGCCGAGCACCACGGCGGCCACCGTCGCCACCGCCAGCACCACCGCCACCACACCCACCAGGGGTACGGCCGCAGCGCCGCCGCCATTCGGGGCGGCGAGGGGCGTCGGCGCCCAGAGCGCGGCGGTCACCCGCAGGTAGTAGGCCAGCCCGATCACCGCATTCAGCGCCACCACCAGCGCCAGCCAGGCCGCCCCGCCGTCCAGCAACGCCCGCACCACTGTCACCTTCGCGAACAGGCCGGCCAGCCCCGGTGGCAGGCCCGCCAGACCCACCAGCGCGAGACCGAGCGCGGCGGCCCGCCACGGATGCCGACGGGCCGCCCCGCGCAGGTCGTCCACGGTGCCGCCATCCGCGCCCGCTGGCCGCAGCGCGGTCACCCCGGCGAACGCGGCCAGCTCCAACACCACGAAGAAGACGGCGTACGTCACCGCGGCGGCGTACGCGGCGGACCGCGCCTCCTCCGTGCGCCCGGCAGCCAGCGCCAGAGCGCCCAGCGGGGCGAGAATGTAGCCGGCCTGCGCGACGGACGACCAGGCGAGCAGCCGGACGGTACGCCGCTGACGCAGGGCGACGAGGTTGCCGACGGTCATCGTGAGCACCGCGAGCAGGGCGAGCACCGGGCCGGTCTGATCCGCCGGTAGTGCCCGCTGCACCACGGCGAGTAGAGCGACCAGCCCACCCAGCTTCGACGCCGTGGACAGGTACGCGGCCACCGGCAGCGGTGCGCCGTCGTAGGTGGCCGGCGCCCAGGCGTGGAACGGCACCGCCGCCACCTTGAAGGCCAGCCCGACCAGCAGCACCGCCACCGCGGCGGTGGTCAGCGGCAGCTCCCGCAGCTCTGGCCGCTCGGCGAGCAACGCGCTGAGCCGGTCCAGGTGCAGCCCACCGGTCACCGCGTACAGCAGCGCGGCGCCGAGCAGGGTCAGCGTGGTCGCCACCACGCTCACCACGAAGAACGTCAACGCGGCCTCGGCGCTGGCGAGGCTGCCCCGGCGCAGGCCGACCAGCACGTACAGCGGCAGCGTCAGCGTCTCCAGGGCGACGATCAGGGTGATCAGGTCGCCGGCCGCGCCGAGCACCACGCCGCCGGTCATCGAGCAGGCCAGCAGGAAGGCGTACTCTCCCACCGGTGACCGGCCGGCGAGCAGCGCGGGCACGGAGAGCCCGAGCACGCCGAGGGTGAGCAGCGCCACCACGGCGGCAACCAGCGCGGCCCGACCGCCGAAGATCCAGGAGCAGTCGGCGCCGACGCAGAACGTCCGCCGCTCCCCGCCCAGGCCGACCAGGACGGCACCGACGGCGGTGCCCAACGCGCCGAGCGCCGCCACCGCGATCGTGGCCCGTGCCCGGGCCAGGAGCAGGTCGGTGAGGAGCACGAGCACGGCGGTGCCGGCGGCCAGGTAGGCCGGCAACAGCGCAACGCTGTCGACGCTCTGCACGCCAGTCATGGGAAGACCACCCCAATCAGGGCGTCGACGGGGGCCTCGGCGACGCCGAGGACAAGCGCCGGGGCCAGCCCGATGGCCAACGCGAGCAGCACCAGCGGCACCCACGCGGTCAGCTCCGCACCGGCCAGGCCAGGGCCGACCTGCCCGACGGCGGGGCTTGGCCGGTTGTGGGTGACCTGGCGCAACAGCCGCAGGAAGTACGCGGCGGTGAGCGCGCCGCCGACCGCGGCCAGCACCCCGAGGGTGGTCCACAGCGGGCCGCCCACCTGAACGGCGGCGATCACCGCGAACGCCTCGCCCCAGAAACCGGCCAGCCCTGGCAGGCCCAGCGAGGCGATCGCCGCGAACGCGAGCAGCCCAGCCAACCGAGGCGCGGTCTCCCGCAGCCCGGACAGCTCGGCGAGAGTGCCCGTGCCGGTACGGTCCTTCACCGCGCCGGCCAGGAAGAAGAGCAAGCCGGTGATCACCCCGTGCGCGACGTTTCCGATCAACGCCGCCTGGAGGCCGACGGTGGTCAGCGTGGCGACACCCAGCAGCACGAAGCCCATGTGCCCCACGCTCGAATACGCGATGAGCCGTTTCACGTCGGCCTGGGCCAGACAGACCAGCGAACCGATCAGGATCGCGGCGACGGCCAGCACACCGAGCACCGGCGACGCCCAGCGGGCACCCTCCGGTGCCACCCCCACCGCCACCCGGATCAGACCGTAGGTGCCCATCTTCAGCAACACCCCGGCCAGCACGACACTGCCCACCGTGGGGGCCTGGGTGTGCGCGTCGGGCAGCCAGGAGTGCAGCGGCCACAGCGGGCTCTTCACCGCGAACGCCAGCGCCAACAGGGTGAACGCGGCCAACTGGGTGCCCCGGGACATCCCCGCACCGCCGGTCAACGCCACCACGTCCGCGGTGCCGGCGGCGGCCACCACGACGTACACGCCGACCAGCAGCAACACCGAGCCGAACAGGGTGTAGAGCGCGAACTTGCGAGCCGCCCGACGCCGGTCCGCGCCACCCCAGCCGGCGATGATCGCGTACATCGGCAGCAGGACGACCTCGAAGAAGAGGAAGAACAGCACCAGATCCAGGGCGAGGAAGGTGCCCAGGATGCCCACCTCGACCACCAGCAGCAGCGCGACCAACGCCCGGCCACTGCCGCCGTCCGGAACACGCCACATCGTGTACGCGCAGCAGAGCAGGGTGAGCAGCGCGGTCAACACCACAAGCGGCCAGGAGATGCCGTCGACGCCGAGGTGGAAACGCAACTCCAGGCCGGGCACCCACGGCAGGTCCAGTTGATGCCACGGGCGCACCGCCGGCGCGTCCGCCGACCAGGCGAACCAGCCCCGACCCCCGAACACCAGCGGCACCGCGGCCAACAGGGTCAGCGCCGCCGCCACCGTGCCGACCAGCCGGGCCGCCCGGTCCCGGGGCGTCGCCGCCACCGCGACCGCACCCAGTGCCGGCACCGCCAGGACGGCCACCAGCAACACCTGCCCAAAGCTCACCGGACCGCCTCTGTTCGCGACTGCGGGGCTCGCAACCCCGACTCACTCCTCGCGCTCACCGGACCGCCTCTGTTCGCGACTGCGGGGCTCGCAACCCCGACTCACTCCTCGCGCTCACCGGATCACTCCGATCAGGGTGGCTGCCAACCCGATCAGCAACGCGCCGGCCAGCACACCTGCGGCGGCCCGGGGCAGCGCCGCTCGGTGCAGCGCGGCCAGCCCCGCGCCCAGACCGGAGGCGGCCCGCCCGCTGCCCTCGACCGCGCCGTCCACCACCACCTCGTCGCCGGAGCGCGCGGCGCGGGCCAGCGCGCGGGCGGGACGTACGACAAGGGTGTGCTGGACCTCGTCGAGCCGGAACGCGCGGGCGAAGACCGGCCGCAGCGGACCCAGCGCGGCCGCCGGATCGGCGGCCCGGTTCCGACGCCAGCCCAGCGTTACCAGCCCCGCGCCGACCAGCAGCAACGCCAACGGCAGCAGCACCCCGGACCCGAGGTGGACCAGGCCGTCCTCGGAGCCCGCCACCGGGACGGTCGGGAACCGCAGGCGGTCGGCGAACGCCCCGACGAACCCGGCCAGACCGAGCAGCGCGGCCGGCACGGCCAGCAGCAGCACCGGCCAGCGCAGCAGCGCCGGCGGATCGTGCGGCCGGACCAGCGGCAGGCGTGGCGCACCGAAGAAGGCGCGCAGCAGCAGCCGACCGGCGTACCAGGCGGTGATCGCCACACCGACCAACCCGGCCAGCCACACCAGCCAGCCCACCCAGGACGGCGCGGGGCCGGTGCCCTCCAGCGCGGCCGACTCCGCCACCGTGAGGACGCCGTCCTTGCTCCAGAAGCCAGCCAACGGCGGCACCCCCGCCAGCGCCCCCAGGCCCACCACCGTGCACCAGAACGTCAGCGGCATGCTTCGCCGCAACCCGCCCATCTCCGACATCAGGGTGGTGCCGACCGCGTGGATCACCGCACCGGCGGCGAGGAACAGCAACGCCTTGAACGCGGCGTGGGTGAGCAGGTGGAACAGCGCCGCCGACGGTGAGCCCACCGCCAGAGCGCCCGTCATGTAGCCCAACTGGGAAACGGTCGACCAGGCCAGCACCCGCTTGATGTCGTCCTGTGCGGTGGCGGCGAGCGCGCCGAGCAGCAGTGTGATCGCGCCGAGCACCCCCAGCACGGTCAGCGTGACCGGCGCGGCCGTGAACAGCGGGTAGAGCCGGGCCACGGCGTACACCCCGGCGGCGACCATCGTCGCCGCGTGGATCAGCGCGGAGATCGGCGTCGGGCCGGCCATCGCGTCCGGCAGCCAGGTGTGCAGCGGGAACTGCGCGCTCTTACCGGCCACCCCGGCGAGCAACAGCAGGCCGGCGGCGGTCAACGTCACGCCGGAGTGGTCCTGGGCGAGCACGTCGGCGATCCGGAAACTGCCCGTCGACACGCCGAGCAACGCGATGCCGAGCAGGAACCCGACGTCACCGACCCGGGTCACCAGAAACGCCTTCATCGCAGCGGCCGGGGCGCCGGGCAGTCGGCGGTCGTGGGCGATGAGCAGGTACGAGCAGAGGCCCATCACCTCCCAGCCGACCAGCAGCATGATCAGGTCGCCGGCGACCACCACCAGCAGCATGGCACCGGTGAACAGGCTGATCTGGGCGGCGTACGGCGGGTAACGGTGGTCGACGTCCACGTCGTCGTTCGGACCGCGCCGCAGGTAGCCGATCGAGTAGACCTGCACGGCCAGGGCGACCGCGGTGACCGCCACCGCGACCAGCGCGGCGGCGCCGTCCAGCCGTACGCCGAGCGTCACCCTCAACCCGCCGACGTCGACCCAGGTGGTCGACGTCTCCGTCGGCCCGTCGACGGTCAGCAGGAGTGCCACGGCCAACGCCAGCGCGCCAGCCGCGCCGGTGACGCCGAGCGCGATGGCCAACCGTCGGGCCCGGTCACCACCCGCCGCACCCGCGCCCGGGTGCCGCGGGGCCGGCGGCAACAGCAGACCGACCAGGCCGGCGACCAGCGGAACGGCGGGCAGCAGCGCCCCGAGCAGCCCGGTCACCGGCCCGCCTCCCTGTCCAGGACGGCCGGCTCGCGCCGGTCGACGGGATGAGCCGGCTCGGTCAGTGCCACGTCATCCACCGCCACGGTGGCCCGCAGCCGGTAGAGCTGCAGGACGATCGCCAGCCCCACCCCGATCTCGGCGGCGGCGAGGACGATGACGAACAGCGCGAAGACCTGCCCGGAATGCGGCAACACGGCGCGGGCGGTGGTGTCCGCGGTGACCAGGATCAGGTTGACCGCGTTGAGCATCAGCTCGACCGACATCAGCACCAGCACCGCGTTGCGTCGGCGCAGCACGCCGTACACGCCGAGGCCGAACAGCAGCGCGGCGGTGACGTACGGGATGACCGGCCTCACCGGCGCCCCCCGGTCTCGACGTCGACCCCGGGCCGCTCGGCGGCGGGATCCGCGCCCGGGCCTGGTCGGCCGATGTCCGGCCGGGACAGCACGATCGCGCCCACCAGGGCGGACAGCAGCAGCACGGAGAGCACCTCGAACGGCAGCACCCAGGATTGGAAGATCTGCTCCCCCAGCCGCTCGGCGGTGCCCGCCCGGGGCAGCGCGACCGTGCCCCAGCGGTACGCGTCGACGAGCAGGACGGTCAGCCCCAGCCCGGCGCCGCCACCGATCAGGGCGGCCGGCCAGCCCGGCCGGTCCAGGTCGTCGGAGGCGCCGATCGGGGCCCGGGTCAGCATCACCGCGAACAGCAGCAGGACCACCACCGCGCCCACATAGATCAGCACCTGCACCCAGGCCACCAGCTCGGCGCTGAGCACCAGGAAGTCGCCGGCCAGCGCGCCCAGGCACACCACCAGGTAGAGCCCCGCCCGGACCAGGTGTTTCGTCGTCACCACCAGCACACCGGCGCCGACCGCCACCGCGCCGACGGCGAGCAGCAGCACGTCCGCGCCGGTCACCGAGCCGCCCCCACGGCTGGGGCCGGCACCCGACGGGCGGCCGTCACGACGCCGGACCTGGGTCGGCGCCGGGCTCGGAGCGTACCGATGAAGGGGCCGGACGCGGGGCGGACGCCTTGCGCGCGGCGGCGGTCTCCTCCTTGGCCGGCTCCCCGTTGGGGTCGTGTGCGGGCGGCGGCGGGACCGTGGCCATCCACTGACCGAGGTGGTCCTTGTCGTGCAGCAGGTCCTTGATGTCGTACTCGGCGTACTCGAACTCCGGCGACCAGTAGAGCGCGTCGAACGGGCAGACCTCGATGCAGATGCCGCAGTACATGCAGAGCGAGAAGTCGATGTCGAACTTGTCGAGCACGTTGCGCTGGCGGGGGCGGGCGGCGCCGGGCACCGCCACCTCCTCCTTGTGCGAGTCGATGTAGATGCACCAGTCCGGACATTCCCGGGCGCAGAGCATGCAGACCGTGCAGTTCTCCTCCGACAACGCGATCACGCCTCGGGAGCGGGGCGGCAGGTCGGGAGCCACGTCCGGGTACTGCTGGGTGGTCGACCGGCTGGTCATCGTCTTGAGGGTGACCGCCAGCCCCTTCACCAGACCCGCGCCGGGCAGGCTGCGCGCGCTGGTGGCGCCGGCCGGGTCGCCGTGCTCGCTGGGGTCGCTCATGTCGACCATCCTGCCCTGTGGCCTCGGCGCGCGCGACCACCACCCGTGGGTCGACGGCCCTAGGGTGTACTCGGGGAGCGCGGACCGCCCGGAGGATCGATGCCCGTCAAACTTGGGAGCTTCTACCCGCCGGAGGGCGGGTGGACCGTCGATGACCTCGACAGGCTTCCCGATGACAATCGTCGCCGAGAGCTGCTCGACGGCATCTTGCTCATGCCCCGGGTCCGCTGACGACCGTCGGGGGCAGCATCTCGACGCCGAGTTGTTGCAGCAACTGGAACAGCTCGTTGCAACTCCACACCTCGACGATCCGGCCCGCCGCGTCGAACCGCAGGAAGGTCGCACCGGAATAGCTCACCACCTGCCCGGTCGGGAGCACCGGCCCGAACTGCCCGACGTGCGTGCCGGCGGCCCGCCAGTGCACGGCCACCCGCTCACCGGCCGCGACCACGTCCACGATCTTGTAGCGGAGGTCCGGGAAGGCCGCCCGCCGCTCCCGGTGCCACGCCAACGTCGCCTCCGGCCCGGTGCCGCCCAGCCCCGGGCACTCCTCGGCGATCAACTCGTACGCCGACTCCTCCCGGCGGGCGTTCCACACATCCGCGATGAAACGCCGGGCCGTGGCCTCCACATCCGTCATGCCGGCAGGGTATCCGGGCCGGCTCGGCGTCGGTCCGCCGTAGATCGGTAAGGATGGGGTAGAGACAGTGACCGGACCGGGAGGATGACGTGGGCGAGCAAACAGGCGGAAAGTACGTCGAGCCGGGTGGCGAGTTCACCCGCGACCAGCGGTACATCGCCACGCGGATCACCGAGGACGGGCGCGACGGATATCCGGTGGAGCCGGGCCGGTACCGGCTGGCGGTCAGTCGGGCCTGCCCGTGGGCCAACCGCCTGATCATCGTGCGTCGGCTGCTCGGTCTGGAGGACGCCATCTCGATGGCGGTGGCCGGCCCGACCCACGACGCCCGGAGCTGGACCTTCGACCTCGACCCGGGCGGGCGGGACCCGGTGCTCGGCATCGAGCGCATCCAGGAGGCGTACTTCAAGCGCTTCCCCGGCTACGAGCGCGGCATCACCGTCCCGGCGATCGTCGACGTGCCGACCGGTCAGGTGGTGACCAACGACTACGCGCAGATGAGCCTCGACCTGTCCACGCAGTGGGGCGCGTACCACCGCGACGGCGCCCCGAAGCTCTACCCCGAGCACCTGCGGGCCCAGATCGACGAGGTCAACGACGTGGTCTTCCGGGACGTCAACAACGGCGTCTACCGCTGCGGGTTCGCCGGCAGCCAGGAGGCGTACGAAAAGGCGTACCACCGGCTCTTCGACCGGCTGGACTGGTTGACCGAGCGGCTGACCGACCAGCGTTACCTGGTCGGCGACACCATCACCGAGGCGGATGTGCGGCTGTTCACCACGCTGGTCCGCTTCGATCCGGTCTACCACGGCCACTTCAAGTGCAACCGGCAGAAGTTGAGCGAGATGCCGGTGCTGTGGGCGTACGCGCGGGACCTGTTCCAGACCCCCGGGTTCGGTGACACCATCGACTTCGACCACATCAAGCGGCACTACTACGAGGTGCACCGCGACATCAACCCGACCGGGATCGTGCCGCTCGGCCCCGACCTGTCCAACTGGGTCACCCCGCACGGTCGGGAGGCCCTCGGTGGCCGCCCCTTCGGCGACGGCACCCCACCCCCGCCGCCGGCCGAGCCCGTCGACCCCGCACACACTCCGCTGCGCTGAGCCAGCGAGCCTCTCCGCTCAGGCGAGGTGGCCGGGTGGTGGGGGTGTTCGCGTCCGCTCAGGCGGGGTGGCCGGGTGGTGGGGGTGTTCGCGTCCGCTCAGGCGGGGTGGCCGGGTGGTGGGGGTGTTCGCGTCGCCTTTGCTCTGCTTCAACCCAGGCAACACTCATGCCGCGCGAGTGTTGCCTGGGTTGAAGCAGAGCAAAGGACGTCGAGACGGGGTGGTTACCCCGGCGGGCGTCGGGCGTCAGGCCGGACCTCGCGCCGCAATCGACGCCGCGTCGGGGTCCGTGAGGGTGATGCCGCCGCGGCCTCAGAGAGCGATGCGGACCGCGGCGGTGAGGACCA
Source organism: Micromonospora arborensis (assembly GCF_003205615.1). GTDB lineage: Bacteria > Actinomycetota > Actinomycetes > Mycobacteriales > Micromonosporaceae > Micromonospora > Micromonospora arborensis. The sequence continues at coordinate 199,667 of NZ_PYBV01000011.1, forward strand.
GTTGCCCTAGGGAGGCCGGCACCAGCACCAGCCAGCAGAGGCGTTGGAGCTGGTCCTCGCGCAGCCGGGGGTAGGACACCCGCAGCCAGATGATCACGAAGGACACCGCGAAGATCTTGAGCAGCGTCCAGAGCCAACCCAGCTGATCGTCGGCGAACGGGCCCTGCCACCCACCGAGGAACAGCACCGTGGTCAGCGCGGCGATCACCACGATGCCGACGTACTCGGCGAGCAGGAAGAACGCGAAGCGCAGACCGGTGTATTCGGTCAGGTAGCCGAAGACCAGCTCCGAGTCGGCCACCGGCATGTCGAACGGCGGCCGGCGGATCTCGGCCAGACCGGCGACGAAGAAGATGATCATCGCGGGTGCCTGCCAGAGCAGCCACCACGGCTGCCACGCCTCGACGATGCCGGAGAGGCTGAGCGTGCCCGCCGCCATCGCCACCGAGGCGGCGGCCAGCACCAACGGCAACTCGTAACCGAGCAACTGGGCGGCCCCACGCAGGCCACCGAGCAGGCTGTACTTGTTGGCCGACGCCCACGCCGACATCAGCACCGCCACGACCCCGACACCGACCACGGCCAGCACGAAGAACAGGCCGATGTCCAATGGTTGCCCGACCAGGTCGTTCGGGCCGAGCGGAATGACCAGCAGCACCAGCAGGTAGGGCACCAGGGCCACCGCCGGGGCCAGCCGGAACACCGCCCGATCCGCCTCGCGCGGGGTCACGTCCTCCTTCTGCACGAACTTGACCCCGTCCGCGACCAACTGGGCCCAGCCGTGAAAGCCGCCCGCGTACATCGGGCCGAGCCGGCCCTGCATGTGCGCCATCACCTTGTGCTCGGCCTGGCCGACCAGCAACGGCAGGGTGAGGAACGCGACCAACACGCCGCCCACCCGCAGCACCAGCTCCACCCAGAGCGGCATCAGGTCGTACCCCCGTCGTCGTCGGTGCGGCCGTCGCGGGCCGGCGGGTCCGCGACCGGATCCGACCCCGGCTGGTCGGCCGGGCCCGCCCCGTCAGCGGGCGCGGCCGGGCCGTCTGCGGATGCGGCAGACCGGGGAGTACGCGCCGGACGGGCCCCCGGGGCGGGCCGCGCCGGACGTTCACCGGCGGGCCTGGCCGGGGTGCCGCCACGCGGACCCTCCCCCACACCACCAGCGCCGGCCGGGGTGGGCGTGGTGCCCCACTCCCCCGGAGCGGGAACGCCCGGCGGGCGGATCGGTCGACGCCCACCACCGGCCTCGGACTCGCCCGGCTCCTTCGCGCCCGGCCAGGGCTTGGCCACCCGGGAAGCGAGCACGAACTCCTTACGCAGCGGGTGCCCCTCGAACTCCGGCGGCAGCAACAGCGGCAGCAACTCCCCGTGGCCGGCGAAGTCGATGCCGAACATCTCGTGTGTCTCCCGCTCGTGCCAGGCCGCGCCCGGGTAGACGTCGACCACCGAGGCGACAGTCGGCGCGCTGCGCGGCAACCGGGTACGCAGCAGCACACCGTGTCGCAGCCGCGTCGACCAGAGGTGCGCCACCACGTCGAAGCCTTCGGTCAACTCGTCGACCGCGGAGAGCCAGTCGAAGAAATCGCAGGCCAGCTCGGCGTCGTCGCGGGCGGCACGAACGGCCGCCAGCCAGCTCTCCGCCGGCACGTCGACGGTGGCGCGGGCGAACCGTTGCCCACCGGAGACCGACGGGGTCGCCGCAACCGGCGCGAGCAGCGCCACCAGCCGAGCGCCGAGGGCTTCGGGAGTCATGCCGCTGATCCTAGGACCTCCCGCCGGTACGAGCCCGGCCCGCGCCCGTCCGCCGCCGATGCCCGACGATCTGCCGGCTTTGGGCGCGGCGTCGCCGTCGGCGGGGAAAGATGAGGGCGTGCGCGCTGTGACTGTGACACCCGGGGTCGCCAATACGCTGCGCCTCATCGAGGATCAACCCGAGCCGGCTCCCGAGGAGGGCTCGATCCTGGTCGAGGCCCTGGCGGTGGGAATCTGCGGCACCGACCACGAAATCATCAGCGGCGAGTACGGCGAGGCACCGCCGGGCGCGGACCGCCTGGTCATCGGGCACGAGTCGTTGGGCCGGGTCCTGGAGGACCCGACCGGCACCCTGCAACCCGGCGACCTGGTGGCCGGGGTGGTCCGGCATCCAGACCCGGTGCCCTGCTCCAACTGCGCGGTCGGCGAATGGGACATGTGCCGCAACGGGCAGTTCACCGAGCACGGCATCAAGGGCCTGCCCGGCTTCGCCCGGGACCGCTGGCGGCTCCAACCACGCTTCGCGGTCAAACTCGACCCGACGCTGTCGCGGGTCGGCGTGCTGCTCGAACCGACAAGCGTGGTCGCCAAGGCGTGGGACCACATCGAGCGGATCGGGCACCGCGCCGAGTGGCAGCCCCAGACGGTCCTGGTGACCGGGGCCGGGCCGATCGGGCTGCTGGCCGCGCTGCTCGCCACCCAGCGCGGGCTCGCCGTGCACGTGTTGGACCGGGCGACCGAGGGCCCGAAACCGGAGCTGGTCGCCGCCCTCGGTGCCACCTACCACGCGGTTCCGGTCAATGATCTGCCCTTCGAACCGGACGTGGTGGTCGAGTGCACCGGGGCACCCACGGTGGTCCTCGACGTCATGTGCAAGGCGGGGCCAACCGGGATCGTCTGCCTGGCCGGGGTGTCCAGCGGCGGCCGGAGCATCGACTTCGACGCCGGGGCGCTCAACCGCGCGCTGGTCCTGGAGAACAACGTGGTGTTCGGCTCGGTCAACGCCAACCGCCGACACTGGGACCTCGCCGTGGAGGCCCTCACCCGTGCCGACCAGGGCTGGCTCGGCTCGCTGCTCACCCGCCGGGTGCCGGTGGAGGCGTACGCCGAGGCGTACACCGCCGGGCCGGACGACATCAAGGTGGTGCTGGAGTTCGCGTCCTGAGCGACGCCCCGCCCGATCAGAGGCCCGGCAGCCGGCCGTTGCGGAACAGGTCGACGAAGAGCTGGTGATCCTGTCGGGCGCGCACCCCGTACGCGTGCGCGAAGTCCACCAGGTGGGTGACGAAGCCCGACTCGTCGGCGTCCACCGCAGCGACGATCGCCTCCTCGGTGGAGTAGTCCACCAGGTCGTGGCTGGATTCGTCGTCGGCGACCGAGTGCATCCGGGCCACCGCCCGACCGAGGTCGACGAGAACCCCGGTCAACTCCTCCGGCTCGTTCACGTCCGACCAGTCCAGGTCGGCCGCGTACGGGGAGACCTCCGCGACGAGCTGGCCGACCCCGTCCAGCTCGGTGAAGCCCAGCCACGGATCGGCGTGCGCCTGCAACGCCCGCTGCGACTCGGCGGTCCGGTGCCCCTGGTGCTGGAAGTAGCCGCGGACCGACTCGTCGGTGACGTACCGCGCCACGGCCGGCACCTGCGCCTGCTTCATGTAGATGACGACGTCGTTCTCCAGGGCCTGGGTGTGCCCCTCCAGCAGCAGGTTGTACGACGGCAGGCCGGCCGAGCCGATGCCCACCCCCTTGCGCAACACCACGTCCTTGATCCGCGCCTCGACCGGCCGGAGCTGCGTCGACGCCACGGGCAGGGTGCCCAGGTAGTCCTGGAAGGCGGCACGAACCTTGTCGCGCGTGGCGTCGTCGATCTCGAAGACCCCGTCACCGACGGAGAAGCGTCGCTCGTAGTTGTCGATGGTGGTCTGTGCGGCGAGCAGGTCGACGCGGGTGCTGAGCCGAGCCTGCTGGAGCACCCGGCGCAGCACCCCGTCGGCGTTCTCCAGGGTGATCGAGCCGATCGCGTCGTCGCCGCCGGCGGCGATCGCCCGCAGCTCGGTCAGGTACGAGCGGGCGAAGCCGGCCACCAGCTCCCCGATCGAGGTGTCGGAGAGCGCCTTGCTGTAGCCGAGCAGCGCCACGCTGGCCGCGAGCCGGCGCAGGTCCCAGGTGAACGGCCCGACGTACGCCTCGTCGAAGTCGTTGACGTTGAAGACCAGTTGCCCGGAGGCGTTCATGTAGGTGCCGAAGTTCTCCGCGTGCAGGTCGCCGTGGATCCACACCCGGCTGGTCTGCTCGTTGCTGAACCGGTCGTCGGCGAAGTCGCCGAGCTGGTCGGCGTAGAACAGCGCGGCGCTACCCCGGTAGAAGGCGAACGGGGACGCCGCCATCTTGCGGAACTTGCGGCGGAAAGCGGCCGGGTCGGTCGCCATCGACGCGCCGAACTCCTCGGTGAGCACGTCGACGATGTGGGCGGACCGCTGGTCCGTGGAGCTGGTCATGTTGGGCAGGCTAGCCCGGCCCGGCAATCCCGTCGTCGGAAACCACCTCGTCCCGGGTGGCCGACGGGTGAATACGGGGTGGCGGCGGACCACATGATCACCGATGCTGGGTCGCAGCACATTGACGGTTGTTCAGCGGCAACCAAACCATGGGTCCGCTGACGTCTATCCAGTCAGCCGGCGCGACCGACGCCGGGCGCCATCACGGGAGGACCACAGCTCCATGTTCAGAAAAACGGGGACACTGCTCACCGCCGTACTGCTCGGCCTGACCGCGACTGTCGCCACCGCCGGACCGGTGGCCGCCGCACCCGCGGACACCGTCGGTGGTGAGCTCTCGCTCACCAGGCTGATTTTCAACCCGACCGAGCGTGGTTATCAGGGCAGCGTCGAGCTGACCGTCACCAACACCGGCAGCGAAACCGACTACCTGTACTACAAGATGCGCGAGCCGGTGCCGGGGGCCTTCGAGTTCAGGGGCAGCGATTGCGATTCGGTCGACATGAGGGTGGAGCAGAACCGCCGGGTGGCCAACTGCTCCTCGCCGGACTGGATGACGCTTGACCCGGGCGAGAGCTTCCGGGTCACGTTGGACTTCCAGGTGTTGACCAACCCGCGAAACTACCCGATGAGCATGGGCGGAGGTTGGGTCGAGCTTTACTCTGTCGAACAGGACGAGCCGGTGGCGATCAAGTCGTTCGGCGCGCTGTTCCGCTCCACCACCGGGTCACTGATCCGCCCCCGGCCGTATGTCCAGGACACTCAGCCGGACGCCGCCATCGAGTCGGTGGGCCCGGTGACCCTCGACCCGGAAGGCAGCGGCATGCTCCTCCTGCCGGTCACCATCAGCTACCGGGGGGATGCGCCGCACTACAGCCTCGACATCAAGGCCAGTCCACTGCCCGCCGGGTCGCTGATCCACTACACGGTGCCGGCGGACGGCCCGGTCGGATCGAACCAGGCCCTGGTGCCGGGGGTGCAGATGATGGCCGGCGAGGTGCGTAGCTTCGGGTTGCTCATCAGCCCGCCGACCGACCCGTCCGACGCGCAGGACGTCATCACCCTGGAGCTGTTGACCAACTGGTACGGGGGCCCCGACGCCAACCCGAGTGACAACACCGCCCAGACCACGCTGGCCGTGAGCGCCAACAGCTGACAGTTTCGCTCCGACCGCCGCTCGGATCTGTCCGGCCGGCGGTCGGGCTGCTTCCGCCGTCAGGTCGCGGCAGGCGGGCGTACCGGCGGGGCGGTGAGCGAGTCGACGGAGCGGGGGGCGGCGGCTTCGCGGGGCGGTGCGTCCAGCGGAGCGGCCAGCACATCCCGTTGCGGCACGCCGCCGATGCCGGACTGCTCGGCGGCGATCTTTTCCTGTAGGCGCAGGATGCCGTGCAGCAGCGCCTCCGGCCGGGGTGGGCAGCCGGGAACGTAGACGTCGACCGGGATGAGCTGGTCGACACCCTTGGTCACCGAGTACGAGTCCCAGTAGGGGCCGCCGCAGTTGGAGCAGGCACCGAACGAGATGACGTACTTCGGCTCGGGCATCTGGTCGTAGAGCCGCTTGATCGCCGGGGCCATCTTGTCGGTCACCGTGCCGGACACCACCATCAGGTCGGCCTGCCGGGGGCCGTGGGCGAACGGGATCACGCCGAGCCGGATGAAGTCGTGCCGACCCATGCTGGTGGCGATGAACTCGATCGCGCAGCAGGCCAGGCCGAAGTTGAAGACCCAGAGCGAGTAGCGGCGGCCCCAGTTCAGCACGAACCGGATCGGCTCGCCGAGCACTCCCGGCAGCTGCACGAGCGCCCCCTCTCCTCACCGACAGTGAATCACAGGCGGCGTCGACGCGGTCCGGCAGTGAGCGGCCTGAGCACCCGGCCAGGTGTCCCGGACCTGACAAGAGATCGGCACCGATTGACGCGCAACCTACCGGCACCCTCGCTTGTGTGACCAGTGCTGGCGAACACACCGCCAGCAACCACCACGGGGAGGACGAGTGCTTGTGACGAGAGACGTGCGGGTGGGTGAACGCCCGCCGGACCCGCCCGGAACCGCAGCCTCGGCGCAGGCAGAGCTGCTCTTCGACGAGTTCTACCACGCCCACTTCCGCGGACTGGTGGTGCAGCTGACCGCGTACACGGGTGACCGTGGGCAGGCACAGGACCTCGTCCAGGAGGCGTTCTGTCGGGCGTACGCCCGCTGGGACCGGCTCGCCCGATACGAGGATCCCCTGGCCTGGGTACGCAAGGTCGCCTGGAACCTCGGCCACAACCGCTGGCGGCGGCTGCGGACCGCCCAGACGTGGCTGCTGCGGCAGCGGGAGACACACGTCGCGGAGCCCAGCCCGGACCGGGTCGCCCTCGATACCGCCTTGGCGAAGTTGCCACCGAAACAGCGGCGTGCCGTGGTGCTGCACTACCTCGCCGACCTGACGATCGCGGAGATCGCCGCCCAGGAGCAGGTCGCCGAAGGAACGGTGAAGTCCTGGCTGCACCGGGGCCGGACCACACTCGCCACACACTTGCGCGACACCAATGAGGAGGTGCGGGATGTCTGAGCAGGAGACCCTTGCCCTTGCCGAAGAGTTCGCCCGCTACCGCCGTACTGCGCTGGCAGAGGTCGAAGCGCCGGGACCCGCCGCCGTTCGACGGACGGTACGAGGTCGCAGCCGGCGCCGGCTGGGGGTCACCGCCACGACGGCGCTCGCGCTGTTCGGCGGATCGGCCATCGGGTACGCGGCGATGACCGGCCCGGACCACCGGCCGGGCCCGGTCGATCCGACGCCGAGCGTGTCGGCGTCGCCGACACCGACGCCGAGTTCAACCCCCAGCCCTTCCGGGACCAGTGCCAGCCCGACCGTGCCCGTGCCGGACGGCCGGATCAGCCGGGCCCAGTTGTTGGGAGCGTCGGTGACCCTGCCGGCTTGGCGGGCCGGCCCAGGCTGCCCGACGGCACAGACGCGGCTCAGCGGCGACGACCGCGAGGGCGTCAACTGGCTACTGGCGCTCGACCACGGCGACGTCGACGGGGACGGGGCGGTGGAGACGGTGGCGCTGGTGCAGTGCGTACTCGGCAGCGGCGGGCCGATGCAGGTCGTCGCCTTCGACCGGAACGAGGCAGGAAAGGTGGTGACGCTCGGCCGGGTGGTCGCGACCACCATCGACAAGCCGCAGTGGCTGTTCGCGCTTGATGTCGTCGACGACGGCACGGTCCGGGTGCAGGTCGGTGACATCGCTCCCGGCGGCGGCTGGCCCGCCGAGTGGTCGCAGCGGCAGTGGCGGGGCTACCGCTGGAAAGGTGACGCCTTCGCCCAGGTCTCCGGGCCGACCGCCTTCGGTCAGAATCCGCACTCGGCGGACGTCTCGGTCACCACCACGGAGCTCGTGCTGACCACGGCGGACGACGGCTCCCGAACGGGTACGGCCACGGTGCGGATCCGTAACCGGGGCACCGGACCGGTCGCCCACGTGGCGCTGCGGCTGGGCGTACCCGCGTCGGTGCGCCCGGACGTCGACGGGTGGGCACCGTGCGTGGGCGAGCCCCAGCACACCAGCGAGCCGGTGACCTGCAACCTGGGCCGACTCGCGGCGGGGGCCGAGGTGCAGTTGGACCTGAGCTTCCGGGTAGCCGAAGGGATCGTGCTGGGCACGGGGAAAGCCGACGTGGATGTCCGGCCGATGGACAGCGGATTCGACTTCCTGCTGGACGTGAACGACGCCGACAACCAGGTGTCGATGACCTACCGCTGACGATCCGATCGCCGCCGGCCGCGCCGCACGCCACCGAGGCGTACGACGCGGCCGGGGACGGCCTCGGGCGGAAACTGTCAGATTCGCGGCCGAGCAAGGCGCAACCACATCCACTGTTGTGAAGTGTTACCCCCGCCCAGGGCACCGGCCCGACGGCAACGGGGAGGGGCAGTGACAGCGATGACGGGGGGCCGCGCCAACGAGCCACCGGTGGTGACGAGGACCGGCGCGTCGGACGCGGTGACGACGACCTTCGACGAGTTCTACCACGCCCATTTCCGAGGGGTGACCGCGCAACTGTGCGCGTACACCGGGGATCTTGGGCAGGCGCAGGACCTGACTCAGGAAGCGTTCCTTCGAGCGTTGGCCCGTTGGGACCGCCTGGTCCGCTACGACGATCCGGTGGCCTGGGTCCGGCGGGTCGCGTGGAACCTGGCCCGCAGCCGGTGGCGTCGGCTCCGCACCGCCCGCAACCACCTGCTGCGGCAACGGCGCACCGAGGCGGAGGTCGCCGGTCCGACGCCCGACCGCGTGGCCATCGACGCGGCGCTGGCGAAGCTGCCCCCCAACCATCGCCGGGCCGTCATCCTGCACTACCTGGCCGACCTGTCGGTGCATGAGATAGCCACCCAGGAAGGGGTGGCTGAGGGCACCGTCAAGTCCTGGCTGCATCGCGGCCGGACTGCCCTGGCCGGCCTGCTCGACGAGAACACCGAGGGGGTGTGCGATGCGTGACCTCGACCCACTGCGCGAACGGTTCGCCGTGTACCGCAGTGACGTGACGGGCCAGGTCGTCGGTCCCGGGCCCGAGCAGACCCGGCACGCCCTGCGCCGACGGCGGCGGACCACGGCGGCGGCCCTCGCGGTCGCGGCGGTGCTCCTGGTGTTGGCCCCGGTCATCGCCCACGCCGCACTGCGAGACGATCGAAGCACCCCGCTGCCGGCGGAGTCCGTCGAACCGACCGCCCCGCCGACGTCCGGCCCGACGCCGACCGTCACCGGGTCGCCGAGCGCGTCGGCGACCCCCACGCAGACGCCGCCGGAATCGATCAGTCGAACCCAGCTACTCGCCGCCCGCCTCGATCTGCCGGCCTGGTCGCCGGGCGTGTCGAAGACCTGCACCACCTCGAACGTGCGGTTGAGGACCATGGCGAACGAGGGCTCCGTGCAGGTGCCGGTGCTCGCCGACGTGCCGGTAGTTCACACCGACCTGGACGGTGACGGCGGTGACGAGACAGTCGCCGTCGTCGGCTGCCGGATCGGCGAGGCGTTGGCAAAGCAGGTCGTCGCCTTCGACCGGAACACCAGTGGGCACGTCGTGACACTTGGCCGGGTCGTCCGGACCACCGACGATGTCGAGGACATCCTCGGGCTGAAGGTCACCGCGGCCGGCTCGATCGAGGTGCGGGTGGCCGACCTCCAGCCGTGCTGCACGACACCGGAGTACTGGAAGCAGGAGCAACTGCGCACGTACCGGTGGGAGGGGAGCCGGTTCACGCAGACCAACGGCCCGACGAAGTTCGGGAAGGACCCCCGGCTCACCGATCTGCGCTTGACCATGACGTACGAGCTGGGCGGGTACGTCGACAACGACGCGCGGCAATATCTCACCACCGTCCTGACCGTCAAGAATGCCGGCCCCCGAGACGTGGAGCGGATCAGCTTCGAAGGACTGGGCCTGGGCGACCCGACGGGCGGCGACTGGTCGAAGTGCGGCCCGCCACCGCCGACGGAGCCGAGCGCCGAAGCTTGCCTGCTCCCCGGGATACCGGCCGGCGAGAGCCGCCGGTACACCTTCGAGGAGCTGATTCCCGGCGGGGCACGACAGGAGTACCTGGCTCCGCGCAGCTTCACGGTGGTGCACTGGGACCGGCAGGACCGCAGATGGCGCGACCTGACACCCGACAACAACAGGGTCACGCTCGATCTCACCTGAGCCCGCTGGTGCCCTGCCCCCTTGCGGGCAGGGCACCGCGGTTCAGGCGCTCGCCTGCCAGGCGGGGCGTTGCAGCAGCCCGACGAACTCCACCAGCAGCCGTTCCCGCAGCGCGGGCGGCGCCGCGTCGAGCAGTGTGTTCACCACCGCCATCCGGTCCGGTGTCGGCGCGTCCCCGGCACCGAGCCCGAGCCCGTCCGCGAGCCCGGCGACCAGCTCGGGCGTGAGCGCGTCCGGCGTCAGGGCCGTCGCCAGTGCCATCAGCTCGGGCGGGAGGGCGACCGGGCCGGCAGCCCGGGCCGCGGCCACCGCGTCGGCCAGGTCCGGGGCGAACTCGGCCACCCGGGGCGCCACCGAGGCGGTCACCGTGAGGTGCACGCTGGCCGGCAGACCGGCGTACGACAACTGGGGTTGGGTGTGCCAGCCACGCGCGGTCAGCTCGTCGACCAGGACGAACAGGTCGGGGCCGCCCTCGATGGCGGTGAAGCAGACCACTGTGGACTCGGGCTCGGCCAGCAGCCGCAGCCCGTGCACGGCACGGACCGCATCGGCCAGGCCGGCGACCGCGTCCCGGGTGACGGCCGCCAGCCGCAGGTAGCCGTCGTCGCCGAGGTGTCGCACGGTCGCGTACGCGGCGGCGATCGGCCCGCCCGAGCGGGTGGACGCGAGCACCGGGTTGATCATCGTGTAGCCGGGCCAGTCGGCGTACGCGAAGTACTGCGGGGCACGCAGCGCGGCGTCACGATGCAGCAGCACCGACACTCCCTTCGGCGCGTACGCGTACTTGTGCAGGTCCACCGAGATGGAGGTGACCCCGGGCACCGCGAAGTCGAACGCCGGCACCGGCTCCCCGAGGCGGCGCAGGTACGGCAGGGTCCAACCGCCGAAGCAGGCGTCCACGTGGCAGCGCACCCCGGCGTCGGCGGCCACGGCCGCGATCTCCGTTACCGGGTCCACCACTCCGTGCGCGTAGGACGGCGCGGAGCAGGCGACCAGCACCGTCTCCGGGCGGATCGCGGCGGCCATCGCGGCCGGGTCGGGACGCAGCGTGTCCGGCGAGACCGGCACGACGTCCAACGCCACCCGCAGGTAGTGCGCCGCCTTGGCGAACGCGGCGTGGGCCGTCGACGGCACCACGATCCGGGGCGCGGTGATCTCCGGGTGGGCGTCCCGGGCCGTCTTGACGGCGAGGATCAGCGACTCGGTGCCGCCGCTGGTGACGCTGCCGACGACGTCCGGGGCGGTGGTGCCCGGGCCGGCGCCGAGCACCCGGCCGGCGGCGCCCACCAGCGCGTTCTCCATGGCCAGCAGGGACGGGAACGCGGTCGGGTCCAGCCCGTTGACGTGCGCGCTCTCGCGGTGCGCGGCGGCGGCCAGCTCGTCCAGCCCCGGCACCGCCGGGTCGTAGACGTACGCGAACAACCGCCCGCCGTGGGTGGGCCGATCACCAGCGCGCAGGCGACGAACCTCTGTTAGAACCCGTTCCGGGGAAACCCCGGCAGGAAGCACCCCAGGCCCCACCCTGCTCTCGTCGATCATGGAGTAGTGGTGCCCTTCTCGTGACGGTCCCCCACTGCGATCTCCTGGTCGACGCTCCGGTCGTGCGTGGCGGCGGCGGCCAGGACGGCGGGGGTCAGGGTGTAGCGGCGCAGAAGGAGGATGGGCGGGGCCACCAGCAGCGCCGGCAGCACGGTGAAACCGAGGAGGACGCCCAGTCGGGCCGAGTCGGACTGGGCGGCTGCCGCGCCGGTGTCGGAGGACACGTAGCCGGAGAGCTGCAGCACCAGGCCGTAGATGCCCGGGCCGAGCGCCAGGCCGAAGGTCTCCCCGGCGGTCCACAGGCCGGTGAAGACACCCGCCTGCCGTCGACCGGTGCGCGCCGTGTCGTACGCGACGCAGTCCGGCAGCATCGCCAACGCGAAGACCTGCTGCCCGGCGTACCCCACGCCGATCACCGCGACCACGAGGTAGACCGCGGCCGGCGGCAGCACCGGCGCGGCGACCAGGGCCAGCGCCCCGGCGGCGAGGATCAGCGAGGCGACGACCAGTGCGGTCCGCTTGCCCAACCGGGCACCCACCCGGGTCCAGATCGGCATCACCAGCAGCGCCGGCCCGACGAAGCAGACGAAGAGCAGGGTCGGCCCGCTCTCGTCGTCGCGCAGGATCTGCCCCGCGAAGTAGCTGACCCCGGCGAGGATCGTCGCCACCCCGGCGGACTGCACCACGAAGCAGATCAGCAGCGCCCGGAACGGGCGGTTGGCGGCGGCCACGGCGAGTTGGGCGCGCAGGGTCGGCTCGCTGCCGCCCACCGTGCCGATCGGCGCGGACCGGGTGCCGAAGAACGCACCGAGGGCGCCGAGAGCGATCAGCGCCGCCACGAACAGCCCCATCCACCGGTGTCCCGCCACACCGCCGCCACCGGCGGTCACCACCAGCGGGGCGACGGCGCCGGAGACCAGGATGGCCAGCGCCAGCACCGCGATCCGCCAGGTCATCAGCCGGGTGCGCTCGGCGTAGTCGTCGGTCAGCTCCGCCGGCATCGCCACGTACGGCACCTGGAAGAAGGCGAACGCGGTGGCCGTGGCGAGGAAGGCGAACGCCACGTACGCCGCGGCGGCCGGGCCGTTACCGAACGGCGCGGCGAAGATGGACGCGAACAGGACGGCGAGCGCGAGGCCGCCGCTGAGCAGGTACGGCCGGCGGGCGCCCCAGCGCGACCGGGTGCGGTCGGAGATCCGCCCAGCGACCGGGTTGACCAGCACGTCCCATGCCTTCGGCAGCAGCACTAGCAGGGCGGCCAGCCCGGCGGCCACACCCAGCGTGTCGGTCAGGTAGGGAAGCAGCAGCAGGCCAGGCACGGTGCCGAACGCGCCGGTCGCCAGTGAGCCGAGCGCGTAGCCGGCGTGCACCGGTCGGGGCAGCGAGCCGGCGCCGGGCGGCGTTTCCATGGGGCCGAATGTTACTCACGTTATGTCGTAGGTCACATCCCCTCATCCGGTGACCAGCCCGCCGCCCCGATGTCCACGCCCTCGCCGCGCAGCGGTGCCCCCTCGGCGCGCAGTCGGGCCCGCGCCTCCCGCTCGTGCCCCGGTGGCAGCCGGCCGGCGGAGGTCACCACCCGGTGCCAGGGCACCGAGCCGCCGTGCCGGGCCATGATGTTGCCCACCAGCCGAGCCGAGGCGCGACCCGAGCGCTCGGCGAGCGCGTCGGCGACCGCCCCGTACGACATCACCCGACCCTCCGGGATCCGCTCGACCAGGTCGAGTACCGCCTCGACGTACTCGTCAGGAGTCACAATCCGCCACCATATGGGAACGCCGCCGGGCGGTGCGGCCGTGACCGCGCAGAATGGTCGGGTGCGCGACGCAGTCACGGCGGCCCGGCGGGTCGTCGTCAAGATCGGATCCTCCTCGTTGACCACCGCCGGCGGCGGGCTGGCCGACGAGCGCGTCGACACGCTTGTCGACACCCTCGGCCGGCTCACCGCCGAAGGGCGCGAGGTGGTGCTGGTGTCCTCCGGCGCCATCGCCGCTGGTCTCGCCCCGCTCGGGCTGCCCCGACGTCCGCGTGACCTGGCCACCCAGCAGGCCGCCGCCAGCGTCGGGCAGGGGCTGCTGATCGGCCGGTACGCGGCCAGCTTCGCCCGGCACGGCCGCACCGTCGGGCAGGTGCTGCTCACCGTCGACGACGTGACCCGGCGGGCGCACTACCGCAACGCGTACCGGACGCTGCGCAAGCTGCTCGACCTGCGGGCGGTGCCGATCGTCAACGAGAACGACACGGTCGCCACCCAGGAGATCCGCTTCGGCGACAACGATCGGCTGGCCGCCCTGGTGGCCGCGCTGGTGCATGCCGACCTGCTGGTCCTCCTCTCCGACGTGGACGCCCTCTGGACCGGCGACCCCAGCAAACCGCACTCGACCCGGATCGCGGAGGTCCGTGACGACGCGGACCTCGCCGGGGTCACCATCGGCGGGGTCGGCCGCTCCGGTGTCGGCACCGGCGGCATGGTGACCAAGGTCGAGGCGGCCCGGATCGCCACCGGCTTCGGCATCCCGGTGGTGCTCACCTCCGCCGACCTGGCCGCGCCGGCCCTGGCCGGCGAACCGGTCGGCACGCTGTTCCACCCGCAGCGGCAACGCCCGACGGCCCGGCTGTTCTGGCTGGCCCACGCCACCTCGCCCCGGGGTCGGCTGCACCTCGACCCGGGCGCGGTGGCCGCCGTCGTCGGGCGGCGCAAGTCGCTGCTGCCCGCCGGCATCACCGCCGTGGACGGCACGTTCACCGCGGGCGACCCGGTGGACCTGGTGGACACCGCAGGCGCGTCGGTCGCCCGGGGGCTGGTCAACTACGACGCGGTGGAGCTGCCGGGGCTGCTCGGCCGTTCCACGTCCGAACTCGCCGCGGCGCTGGGCCCGGCGTACGAACGAGAGGTCGTCCACCGCGACGACCTCGTCCTGCTGTGAGCAGAGGGCCTTCCCACCACCTAGGAGTGTCGGCATGAGCGAGCGTCAGCGAGCGAATCATCGATTCAGAGCGGTGGTGCCTCAGGGCAGCACGGAGCGAAGCGGAGTGCTGGCATGAGCGTTGTCGAGCAGGCGCGACGGGCCCGGGAGGCAGCCGCGGAGTTGGCCGTGGCCACGCGTACGGCCAAGGACGCCGCGCTGGTGGCGATGGCCGACGCGCTGGTGGCGCGTACCCCGGAGATCCTGGCCGCGAACGAGACGGACCTGGCGGCCGGCCGGGAGGCCGGGCTGAGCGCGGCCGTGCTGGACCGGCTCGCGCTCGACGCGGGCCGGGTGGCCGGCATCGCCGACGCGTTGCGCGAGATGGCGGCGCTGCCCGACCCGGTCGGTGAGGTGGTCCGCGGCTCGACCCTGCCCAACGGGCTGGAGCTGCGCCAGATCCGGGTGCCGTTCGGGGTGGTCGGCATCATCTACGAGGCGCGGCCGAACGTGACGGTGGACGCCGCGGGCATCTGCCTGAAGTCCGGCAACGCGGCGCTGCTGCGCGGGTCGTCCTCGGCCGCGCACTCCAACGCCGCGCTGGTCGCGGTGCTGCGCGACGCGGTCGCCGGCGCTGGGCTGCCGGCCGACGCGGTGCAGCTTCTCGACGCCAGCTCCCGCGACTCGGTCAAGGAGCTGATGCGCGCCCGAGGGCTGGTAGACGTGCTCATCCCGCGCGGTGGCGCGTCCCTGATCCGCACCGTGGTCGAGGAGTCGACCGTGCCGGTGATCGAGACCGGGGTGGGCAACTGCCACGTCTACGTGGATGCCGCCGCGGACGTGGCGAAGGCCGTCGCGGTGACGCTGAACGCCAAGACGCAGCGCCTGTCCACCTGCAACACCGCGGAGTCGCTGCTGGTGCACGCCGGCGTCGCCGACACGTTCCTGCCGCCGATGCTGGCCGCTTTCGCCGCGGCCGGGGTGACCGTGCACGGCTCACCCGAGGTGGCGGCTTACTCCGCTGCCGTGGTCCCGGCGACCGAGGAGGACTTCGCCACCGAATATCTGTCCGCCGACATCTCGGTCGCGGTGGTCGACTCGCTGGACGCGGCGGTCGCGCACATCCGCCGGTTCGGCACCGGGCACACCGAGGCGATCCTCACCGACTCCGCGAGCGCGGCCCGCGACTTCGTCGCGCGGGTGGATGCGGCCGCGGTGATGGTGAACGCATCGACCCGCTTCACCGACGGCGGCGAGTTCGGGTTCGGCGCGGAAATCGGCATCTCCACGCAGAAACTGCACGCTCGCGGCCCGATGGGCCTGCCTGAGCTGACCTCGACGAAGTATGTGGTCACCGGAGACGGGCACCTGCGCGGCTGACCGTCCTCGGTGGACGGGGTCCCGCCGGGGTGTGCCGGGTCGCTAGTCTGAGGCTGGTTCGGCACGGCCAGTCCGGGGAGGCAGCATGCTGGATGAGAACGCCCTGGAAGAGCAACTCGCGCAGGCCCGGGCCGCGTTGCGGGATGTCAGCCGCACCGTCGCGCCCCGGGAACGGGTCGAGTCGGTGGGCGAGGCGGCCGACGGACGGATCCGGGTCACCGTCGGCAGCGACGGGCGGGTCAGCGCCGTCGACCTCGATCCCCGGGTGCTCCGCGAGGGTTCGGAACAGCTCGCCGAGGAGTTTCGCCGGGCGGTGAACGCGGCCCTCGACGGGCAGGACGAGGCCGTCACCGCGACGGAGCCGATGCCCGACCTGGCCGCGATGACCGCCACCGTGGAGCGACTCCAGGACCAGGGCCTGCGGCAGATGCGGGAAATCACCCTCGCCGTCAGTGAGACCATGCGGAAACTGCATGGGAGGAGCTGACGATGGACCCGCTCGACGTCGACGTCGACTCGGTGCGCCGCGGCGCGGAGGAGCTGGTCCAGGCCAAGGAGGCCGTCGGGCAGGCCTTCGAGGCGTTCCAGGCGGCGGTGGGCAGCTACGCGGACGCCTTCGGCGGCGACGACATCGGGATGCTGCTCGGCGTCGCCCACCAGGCCTGCGTGGACGGGCTGACCGAGTGCCTCAGCACCAACCTCACCGAGCTGGAAAACTACGCCGCCGGCCTGCACTCGATGGCGGAGGGTTACCGGGCCGTCGAGGAGGGCGTCACCGACATCTTCCAATCAATCCTCGGCAAGCTCGGCGGCTGAGCCCGCCGCACGGGGAAAGGAGTCGCCGTGGGCCTGACGCTTCCGGGTGAGCTCGTGTCGCTGCTCTCGATGATCGGGTACGACTGGCCGGAGTCGGACGAGACCGCCCTGTTCCAGCTTGCCGGCGAGTGGACCGGCATGGCCGACCGGATCAACGGTTCGGTCGCCCAGTTGGAGTCGGCCGCCCGGACGGTGCTGGACACCAACCGGGGCGAGAGCTTCACCGCGTTCGCCGAAGAGTGGAACGACGGGGAGTCGGCCCCCCGCAACATCGCCGACGCCACCGACCCGACGAACATCATCGCCATCGGGTTGATGGCCGGGGCGGGCATCGTGCTGGCGTTGAAGATCCAGGTGATCGTGCAGCTCATTCTGCTGGCGATCCAGATCGCGCAGGCGATCGCGACCGCGGTGGTCACCTTCGGGGCGTCGCTGCTGGAGATCCCGATCTTCAAGATCATTACCGGGATCATCGTCGACCAGCTGATCGGCATGGCGGTGGACGCGGTGCTCAATGGGGGGTAAGAAACGCGACGCCCCGACCCGGCAGGTCAAGGCAAAGGGCGCACGAATCGTCTCGGCGTTCCTGGACAACGACGAGGTCTTCCGGACCGCCAAGACCACCGGTGCCAAGGTGAACGAGCCCGCGGTGCTGCGGCTGAAATACCGACCGGACTTCGACAAGAAAGACTTCGACCGCAAGGCGAGGGATCTGGTCCGGCTCGGTCAGGAGGGCAAGCTGTCCAAGGCGAAGTCGGACCGGGATAGCAACAGCGTCTACGACCGCAACAACAAGACAATGCGCGACCGTTCGAGCGTGTACCGCGAGCGGATGATCCGGCGGCTGACCAAGAACGAGAAGCTGACAAAGGACCACGGCACCCGGGAGACCAACAAGTACCTGGCCAACAAGTCCCTGGTGGATCGCCTCTACTACCCCAAGCGGAAACAGCCCACCGCCGTCGGCCAGGGCGTCGACGCGGACCACATCCAGGAGCTGCAGCTTGATGGGGAGGATGCATACGATAACCTCAGGCTGATGGACGCCTGGACCAACCGCCAGATCGGCAGCGACATCTCCGTCGCGCTGCGGAACGTCCCCGAGGGCCACCCGATCATCGTGAAGTGGATTGACGAGTGAGCAGCCCCGACGCCACCGGCGTGCTGGCCGAGATCCGGGACAAGCTGGCGCTGCTCACGCGCCTGGAGGCCGAGCACGGCTTCGGCGTCGTCATCGAGGACCTGGCAGCGCTGGAGCCCCTCCCCGACCTGCCCGGCGTGGCGGAGGCTTACAGCCTCCTCGGCCGGGTGGAGGGCGACAACTTCCGGTTCAGGCCCCCCGAGGAGATCGCCAGCCCGGCGGCCTGGAGCGCCTACACCGTCGACCCGGACGATCCGATGGGCAGCCCGTTGCCCATCGGCCACGAGGTGTGGAGCATTCCGAAAGGCCTACGCGGCGAGATCCCGGGTGGTGCCGCGATCTTCCTGGACATCGAGGACCTCGAGGTCTACTGGATGGAGCCGGGCGCGTACATGTTCCAGTACGAGCACCCGGACGACGACGTCGAATACACCGTCCTCGCCCCCGACCTCGCCACGTTCTTCAACGATTGGGTGCTCGGTCCGGGCTACCCCGACCTGGTCGCGACCGTCCTCGGCCCCGGGGTCCGCGATCGGCGGCTCCGCAAGGGCCGGCATGCTGGAGAGTACGCCGACAACTGGCGGCGTCTGCTGATCACCGCCGGCCTGTCGTCCTGACCGACCCGACTCCTGTGACCACGAAGGATCGTCATGGCCGTTGATCCCCGGTTCCGTGCCCTGTGGCACGAGGACGAGCTCATCCCGTACCCGCGTGAGGCGTGGCTGGAGGGGGGCTTCAGCCCTGACCTGCTCCCCGCCGGCGACGAGATCCCGCTCGACGTGGCGGTCGTCTACACCGCCTTCCTCGAAGACGACGTCGAGCTGTACGACACCATGCAGCTGACCACCGAGGACGGATCGCTGGACATCCGGCTGATCGTGGTGGGCGCCGTCGCGGACAACCCCAACCTGCTCTACGTGCTGGACCCGCGCACCGGTGAGATCCTCCAGTTCGACCTGGACCAGAAGGACGTCCAGGGCGTCAACAGCAGCTTCCGCACGTTCGTCGAGTTCCTCTACCAGTTCGCGCTCTTCGTCGAGGCGGACGAGGGCAAGGCGGGCCGGGCGGAACGGGCCGAGACGCTGCGCACGGTGCTGGAGAGCATCGACCCGGCCGCGTTCGCTCCGGACGGCTGGTGGCCGCTGGTGATCAGTCAGTTGAAGTGACAGCCCAGCAGGCCCGGATCGCCCGCAGCGTGGTGTGCACATCGAACTGGTGACCGTCGTCGCTGTCCCAGCCGCCGTCGCTGCGCTGAGTCCTGGTGAGCCGCTCGCGGGCCGAGACCAGCAACCAGTGCTCCTCGCCCACGTCGACCCGGCGCAGCGTCCCGGCCAGCCAGGCCACGTCCGCCGGGGACAGCTTCGGGATCCGCTCGGCGAGCACCCCCTGGATCAGCGCTGACTCGTAGTACATCTCCTGCCGGTGCAGCACGGCCGCGCTCAACCAACCGACGGGCACGAACGATGGCCAACTGCCGTCCGGGGCGAGCTGCACGGCGAGCGCCTGCGCGGCGGCCTGCACCACCCCGGCGTACGACCCGCCGACCCGGTGGTCCAGCGGCCCGGCGGCGCGGGCGTCCCGGCCGCCCACGCTGAGCCAGAAGCCGGCGTTGGCGGTGAGGTAGAGACGGGCCTCCGGGTCGCCCGGCCGGGCCCACTCCGGGGCGAGGTCGGCCAGCGCCGGGTCCTCGTCCCAGCCGCCGTCGGGCAACTGGCGGGCGGCGAGCCAGTCCAGCGCGTGCCGGGCCGCCGGGCGGCCGAGGGCACCGAGGTCGTCCAGCTCGGTCAGGCGGAAGCAGGTCGCATCGACGGAGCCGACGGCACCGTCCAGGACGGCCGGCCAACCGCCGTCGGGCGTCTGCCCGGCCTCGGCGGCGTCGAGCACCTCGTCCGGCACCGGCGCACCGGTGCGCAGCCAGGAGAGACGCGCACGGTCGACCGCGTCCCCGTGCGCCACGACGAAGCCGATAGCGGCGTCCATGTCCACCACGGCGGTCACGCTACCTGCGCAAAGGCCGTCGCGCCTCGGAGAATCGGCCGAGGCCGGGGCGGGCGAGTGGCCCGCCGCCGGCCCCGGTCGTCGCTCAGTACGCGGGCAGCGACGGGTCGATCTGCTTGATCCAGGAGAGCACGCCGCCCTGCAGGTGCACGGAGTCCCGGAAACCGGCCGCCTTGAGGGCGGCGAGCGCCTCCGCCGAACGGACGCCGGACTTGCAGTGCAGCACGATCTGCCGGTCCTGCGGCAGCTTCGCCAGGGCCTCCCCGGAGATGATGTCGCCCTTGGGGATCAGGGTGGCGCCGGGGATGCGGACGATCTCGTACTCGGCCGGCTCCCGGACGTCGACCAGGAAGATGTCCTTGCCGGCGTCCTGCCACTCCTTCAGCTCCAGAGCGGTGATCGTCGAGTCGATCGTCGCCTCCTGGGCCTCCTCGGAGACCGCGCCGCAGAAGTCCTCGTAGTCTTCGAGCAGGTCGGTGACCGTCGGGTTCTCGCCGCAGAGCGCGCAGTTCGGGTCCTTACGGACCTTGATCTTGCGGTATTCCATTTCCAGGGCGTCGTAGACCATCAGGCGGCCGACCAGCGGCTCACCGATGCCGGTGAGCAGCTTGATCGCCTCGTTCACCTGGATCGAGCCGATCGACGCGCAGAGCACACCGAGCACGCCACCCTCAGCGCAGGAGGGGACCATGCCGGGCGGCGGCGGCTCCGGGTAGAGGCAGCGGTAGCAGGGACCGTGCTCGGCCCAGAACACCGATGCCTGGCCGTCGAAGCGGTAGATCGAGCCCCAGACGTACGGCTTGCCGAGCAGCACCGCCGCGTCGTTGACCATGTAGCGGGTGGCGAAGTTGTCGGTGCCGTCGACGATCAGGTCGTACTGGGCGAAGATCTCCCGGACGTTCTCCCGGTCCAGTGCGGTGTTGTGGATCTCCACGTTGACCAGGGGGTTGATCTCGCGGATCGACGCCGCGGCGGACTCGGCCTTGGACCGGCCGATATCGGACACGCCGTGGATGATCTGCCGCTGGAGGTTGGACTCGTCGACGGTGTCGAAGTCGATGATGCCGAGGGTGCCGACCCCGGCTGCGGCGAGGTACATCAGGGCGGGCGAGCCGAGGCCACCGGCGCCGACACAGAGCACCCGGGCGTTCTTCAGCCGCTTCTGCCCGGTCACTCCGACGTCCGGGATGATCAGGTGGCGTGAGTAGCGGCGGATCTCGTCAACGGTCAGCTCGGCGGCGGGTTCGACGAGCGGGGGCAACGACACGGTGGACTCCCCGGGATCGGCGGTGTGAACCGCGCCATTGTTGCTCGCGGGAGGCCCGCTCGGCCATGAGGGACGCCACTGGTCCGCGATGCGGGAGCGGGAATAACCGACGACCCGGCCGATCAGGGGACGATGTCACCCGCGTAGCGACGGCCGTCGAGGTACGGCCAGGCGTTGGCGAGGCAGCCGTTCAGGCCGTACGTCTGCTGTTGCATCACCGGAGCGGCCGCACCCGGGCCGGGGCAGGCCTCGTGCTCCTCGCCGAACTCGTGGCCCACCTCGTGGTTGATCACATAGGTGCGGTAGGTGTCCAGCGGGGCGCCGTAGTCGGGGACCGCCTCCATCCAGCGGGCCAGGTTGATGATGACCTGGCCGGGCAGGCGGCAGGAGGTGTAGCGCTCGGTGGTCAGCCCACCCTCGGCGCACATCCGCTCGGACGTGACCGGGGTGGCGAGGTAGATGGTGAAGTCGGCGGCCCCGGCGTCGGCCACCCGTTGCACCCGCAACTCGTCGGAGGCGATCCAACTGCGCGGGTCGGCCAGCACCTCGTCCACCTTGGCGGCGAATGCGTGCGCGTCCTGGCCGGTACCGCGTTCGACGGTGACCCGGTAACGGCGCAGCGGCCCGTCCGTGCCGTGCACGGGTGTCTCGCCGTCGGCGACGGTGAACCGTCCCGCTCCGACCGAGGGGTAGCTGATGGGCGTCGGGTGCGCGGGCGCCCCTCCTCCGTGGCCCATTTCGCCCTGGGTGGTGGCCGGAGGCTCGGCTGGCGGCTCGCCGCCCCGGTTCAGCGTCACGACGGTGGCTGCGGCGAGCACGAGCAGGCCGATCAGCAGACTGCGGCGCCGGTGCCGGCGCATCCGGACGTTCGCGGAACGCGCAGCCCCGTACGCCGACCGGCCGGACTGGTCGGGCGGCGCGGGTGGGCCGTAAGGGGACGACGGCGTCATGACGTCGAGCCTGCCAGATTATTCCGGCATTTCTCCGTTTTTGCCGCTATTGGCGCAAGACGCCTGATGGAGGCGGGACGGTCGTGTCGGCGTCGCTCAGAGGGCAGGGCCGGCGTAGCGGCGCCCGTCAAGGTACGGCCACGGGTTGACCCGGCACCCGTTGAGAAAGAGCGTCTGCTGCATCATCACCGGCGCCGGCCGGCCCGCACCCGGGCAGCGCTCGTGCCGGTGCCCGAGCTGGTGACCCACCTCGTGGTTGACCACGTACGTCCGGTAGACCTCCAGCGGCACACCGGCCGAGACGAAATGCGGCACGGACAGCCGCCACCGATCCAGATTGATGATCACCCGGCCGGGCGCGCGGCAGGACGTGTACGGCCGACCCCCGATTCGGATGTCCACTCCACCATCGGCGCACATTCGACCCGCCGTGCGGGCCGTGGCCAGATACACGGTGAAGTCGCGGGGCGCCTCCCCCGGCACCTGCTGCAGCCGCAGCCGGCCGCTGTCGACCCAGCTGCCCGGCCCGGCGAGCGCCATCTGGACGGCCTGCGCGAAATCTGCGGCGTCCTCGTTGCTGCCCGACTCCACCGCGACCCGGTAACGCCGCAGCTCACCCGCGCGGCCCAGCACTGGGCCGGAACGCGCGTCGTAGCCGAACGTCCCGGTGCCGGCGCTCGGGACCGCGCCGGACACCCGCAACACCGGGGGCGGGCTGGACGGGACCGAACCGGAGGGGGACGGGCTGGCCGACGGCGGCAACGGCGCGGCCACCAGCGGCGGCCGCGTGGCGAGCGCCTCGGCAGCCAACTCTTCGGCGCCGCGGCGCCCACCCGAGCCTTCGGCGATCACGGTCACCGCCGCGCCGACGGCCAGCACGACCGCCACCAGTTGGGCGAGCAGTGCGAAGCGTCGCTGACGGCTGACGGGGCGGCGGGCGGAGCTGGGCATCCGGCTCAGCCTGCCAGATCAGACCGCCCGACGGTGTCCCCCGTTTCGGTGAGCAGGCCGACCACCGCCCGGGCGACCAGGCGGGGAACTTCCAGCTGTGCCACATGACCGACGCCGTCGAGCATCATCAACCGGCTGTCCCGGATGACCCGGGCGGTCTGCGGCGCGACGCGTACGTCGATCAGACGATCCTGCCGGCCGCCCACCACCAGGGTCGGTGCCCGCACCGACGCGGCGAGGCGCCACAGCGAACCCGGCCCCGGCAGATACGCCCGCAGGAAGCTGGAGACCAGCCCACGGAACGTCCGGACGTACGCGGCGGCATAGTGCTCGGCCTCGTAGCGCACCCGGATCTCCTCCAGCGCCTCAGCCCGGCGCTGCGCACAGATCCGGCTGAGATCGGCGACGCAGGCCTCCAACACCTGCTGGGCCATCACCTCCGGGGCGAACTGGGTGAGCCGCCGGGCGACCAATCGTTCAGCCCGTGGAATGGCGAGCACCGGCAGCATCCGCCCCTGCAGAGAGCGGCGGAAATCCAGGAACGGCAGCGCCGGGGAGATCAGCGTGAGGGTACGGACCAGATCCGGCCGGAGCCCGGCGACCTGGACCGCGACCGCGCCGCCCAGCGAGTTGCCGAACAGGTGCACGGGGCCCCGACCGGAGTGCTCGATCCAGCGGATGACCAGGTCCGCGAAGGCCCCGATGGTGTAGCGGGGGCCCGGCTCACTGCGGCCGAAGCCGGGCAGGTCGATGGCCTGACCGTCCAGCCGGTCGGCGAGCAGCCCGGCTAGGTCGGTCCAGTTCTGCGACGACCCACCCAGCCCGTGCACGTACAGCGCCGGATCCGCACCGGCGGCGGTGGCCGGGGTGTCCCGCACGTACGTGACCAAGCCGTCGAGGCGGACCTCCCGGCCCGGCCATGGCGGCGGGACCCGGTCATCGGGGAGCAGATGGTCCGGCCAGAGAGTGGCACGCTTCATCAATACAGTCTGCCCCGGCCCACTCAGGACAGCAGCGCCTCCAGCCGACGATTCACCGCCGCGAGCGTCGCCCGGACCACCGCCTGCCGCGGATCACCGGCAACCAGAGCCGAACCGGCGAGCTGCTCGACCCAGCCCTCACAGACGAGCAGCACCACCACCGTGGCCACCTCGCAGTTGCCGAACGGCACCACCGCCGCGTGCTCGACGAAGCAGCGCCCCCGCTCGGCGTTCTCGGCGCCACGCAGCAACTCGTCGACCGCGGCGGCCGCCGCCACCGCGCAGAGCCGCAGCACGTAGCCGTCCACGGCCGGCCCGGTGGCGTACCCGGAGGCGCTGTCACCGTCGGCCAGCAGCCGCACCTCCACGTTGGCGTCCAGGCCGAAGGTGCTCACCTGCACATGGTCGATAACCACCCGCGGACCCGGCGTGCCGCCGGTGTCCAGCGGTCGGGACGGCGCCGACTCCGTCGTGGTCACCTGACCACCGGAGTACGACGTGCCGAGCGTCGCCGGGCTGCCGGTTGCGGCACCGGCCGGGGCGGCGGAGACCGATCCCGGTTCCTCGACGGTGGCCCGGCCCCGGTGTGGCGAGTTCGGCCGACGCCGGCGTCCGGTGTCCGTGCCGGTCCACTGCTCGGGGTCTGCCGGCGGGGCCTCCGCCCGACCACCTGACGGACGACCGGTCGCCGTCGACTCGGCCGCCCGGATCTCACCGGTACGCGGATCGGCACCGGCGTCGCCCGGGGCTGTGCCCTGGGGCTCGGCGGGTCGGGGCTCGGCGGTACGTCGCTCGGCGGGTCGGGGCTCGGCCACGCGACGGCGAACCGGCGGGGGTGGCGTGGTGGGCAGGCCGGGCACGTTCTGTGGGGCGGCGGCCAGCCCCATCCGTTCCTGAAGCAGCCGGGCCACCTGTCGGCTCACCTCCGCCGGGTCGGCGCCGTCGGCGAGGTCCAGTCGCAGACTGTGCGCCCCTGCCGGGGTGCGGCGCAGCGCCGCGTCGCGGACACCGGCGACCTCCCGAACGGCGTCCAGGATGGCGTTGACATCGAACCCCTCGGGGCGCTCCCGCAGAGGCGCTGGCTCGTCGTCACGGCGGAGGTGGGTGGCGATGCGGGCGAGCTCCGGGGTTTCGGCGGGTGGCTCCACGGCTGGCGGCTCCGGCACGACGGGCACGTCCGGTTCCGCGGGGACGCGCTGCGGCAACACCGCCGCCCTCGGGTCCGGTTGTCGGGCGTCGTCGGCCGGGTCGGTCGGCGGCGTCACGTCGGGGGCGGATCGGCGAGCCGCGTAGGGGGAGGTGGACGCGGGTGCGGACCGGTCACGACGACCGGGCACGTTCGGGACGGAGGGCGGGACCGTGCCACCGGAGGACGGCGTGTCATCGGCGGACGACGGGGTGCTCATCGACGCGGGTGCGCGCGGTGGATCGGCGGGAGGCAGCCCGGGCGATTCCGGTGTCGCCGGCCGAAGCCGGAACGGCGCGGCCGGTCGGATCTCGGGCCGTGGCATACCGGGCGTCTCGCCCGCGTCGCCTCCGAGGGGCCGGTTGGCCGACTGGCTTGCCGCCCAGGACGGGCGTTCCGCAGGGGCCGCGGGGAGGCGACCCTCGGACCAGTCCGGCCGCTCGGCATGGGAGGCGCTCGCCGGGGTGATGGACGCACCGCGCACCCAGGAGGAGCGCTCCGCCACCAGGGACGGGCCCGCCGGGGCAGGTGGCGCGTCGGCCACCGTGGGAGGCGGCCCGGCCGGCGCCGGGAGTGGCGCAGGTGGCCCGGCCGGCGCCGGAGGTGGCGTGGCAGGCGGCCTGTCGGCCGACGCCGGGCTGGCGGCCCGGGAGGGGCGCGTCGGCGGGGAACTGGTCGGCGCCGGATCGGAACCCCCGGCCCAAGACGGCCGAACAGGCGGAACACTTGTCGACGCCTCGGACCCACCAGCCCAAGACGGCCGAACCGGCGGAACACTTGTCGACGCCTCGGACCCACCAGCCCAGGACGGCCGAACCGGCGGAACACTTGTCGACGCCTCGGACCCACCAGCCCAAGACGGCCGAACCGGCGGGGCGCTGGTCGGCTCGGCGTCGGCTCCGCCGGCCCAGGACGGCCGCTCAAGACGGGGCGCACTGGTCGCCCCGGAGCCGGCCCAGGATGGCCGGTCGGCGGGCGGGCCGCTGGTCGGCGTCGGGCCGCCGGCCCAGGATGGCCGGTCGGCGGGCGGGCCACTGGTCGGCGTCGGGCCGCCGGCCCAGGCGGGGCGCTCGACGACCGGTGGTGTCATGCCTGACGACGACACCGGCGGTCCACTCGTGGGGGACGGGTCCCCGTCGGCGGCCCGGAGCGGGCGATCGGCGGGCGGGACGGCCGCCGGTCCGGCCCAGGACGGGCGGTCGGACGGCGGCGCGCTGGTTGGCTCGGCGGGGCGCACCGGCGCGGCATCGGATCGGGGTTCGCCTCGGGCGAGGTCATAGGGGTGGGGCAAATCGGCACGCACCGGCTCGTACGGCTGGTGGGGCTCGGCCTCCCAGCCTGGCGCGGACTCGTCCCGGGCCGCAGGGCCAGCCGGCTCGTCGTCCTGGCGGGACCAGGACGGCGCCCATCCGCCACCCCAGCTCGGGCGGTTCCAGCTCGGCCCTGACCAGTCCGGCTCGATGGCCGACGATTCCCCGGCCCGAGGCGCGTCACCGGCACGGCGTGATTCCCCTGGCCAGGAGCTGTCGGCGGCGCGACCCGGATCGGTCGCGTCGGCGTGCCCGGCCGGTCCCGGTGCTGATGGGTGCTCCGGTGGGAGCGGGTCCCGCCAGTCGCGTGGCACGGACGGTGGTTCGTCGGCGGCCAGCCGCTCGGCGGTCGGCGCGTGGAAGCCGGGCGGCACCTCGAAACCCGACGCGGCGGTGCCGACGGGCGGCACCTGGACGGCCGGCGGCGCCGAGGTGGGCAACCCGGGCTCGGCCCAGCGGGCGCGATGCGCGGCGGTCGGGTCGGCGGCGGAGCGTTTGGCGGGGCCGGTGTCGGGCTCGCCGCCCCCCTGCTCCATCGGAGGTACGGGACGTTGGGCGGGCACCACCAGCCGGTCGCTGGTCGCCTCGCGTCGCCCCTGGGCGGGCAGCCCGGGCGGCGCGCTCACCGGCGTGGGGCGCGCTGCGGGTGGTTCGAGACCGGGACGGCGGACGCCGTTGGTGTCGTCCGGGTGGTGCACCCCGTTGGCGTGGTGGCCGTTGGCGCGGGCCGGCGGATCGAGGTCATCTGGAAGCCCGGCCAGGGGCGGCGGCAGGTCGCCATGTCGGGTGGACGAGGTGCGCCAGCCGGACGCCGGGTCCGGTTGCCACTGCGGCGCCTCGTCCCGGGCATCCTCACGATCGGCCGCTCGGGGCCACCCACCCGCCGGGGGTGCCCACCCGCTGACGGGACGCCCCGGGTCGTCGTGCTGACCCGCTCCGTCACCGTGCTCTCCCGGGGTGGCGGCTCCGGGTTGCCCTGTTTCACTCACCGCGCGCTCCTTGGTCGCCCTCGCTGAGGCTACCGTGTGCCGAGAGTGGCGATAAGTTACAGCGGCGGGCCATTTCCACGACGGGGGTCACGGGCCTCGCCCGGTCTGGGGGGAAAATGCCGGCTCGTACGGAGAACTCGGAGGATCCCATGACCGCTGCGGGGAACGGTGCACAGACCGCTGGCCGGCCCACCCGCCTGCCCCGCTCCGCGCGCCGAAAGCAGCTTCTCGCTGCGGCGCAGGAGGTGTTCGTCGCGCAGGGCTACCACGCCGCCGCGATGGACGACATCGCCGAGCGGGCCGGGGTCTCGAAGCCGGTGCTCTACCAACACTTTCCCGGAAAGATGGATCTCTACCTGGCGTTGCTCGACACGCACTGTGACGCCATCGTCGCTCAGGTGCAAGATGCGATGCGCGGCACCAGCGACAACAAGGAACGGGTCGGCGCCTCGGTGCGGGCGTACTTCGACTTCGTCGACCACGAGAGCGAGGCGTTCCGCCTCGTCTTCGAGTCGGATCTGCGCAACGACCCGGCGGTGCGGCAGCGGGTGGAGCGGGTCGAACAGGGCTGCATCGCGGCGATCACCGACACCATCATCTCGGACACCGGGGTGAGCCGGGCGCACGCCGAGTTGCTCGCCTCCGGCCTGGTTGGCGCGGCGGAGACGGCAGCGCAGTTCTGGCTGGCCGGTGGCCGGCAGGTGCCAAAGGCCGAGGCCGAGGCGCTGGTGGCCGCGCTGTCCTGGCGGGGCATCGCGAGCTTCCCGCTGCAAGGTGAGTCAGCCTGACCACCGACCCCGTGATCGGATAGCCTTCGCAGGGCGGTTCTTTCGCCCCAGTTGAGGAGGCACAGTGGAGGTCAAGATCGGCGTGCAGTACGCGCCGCGTGAGCTGGTACTGGACAGCGCTCAGTCGCCGGCCGAGATCGAGCAGATCGTGACCGACGCCTTCGCCGGCAACGGCGGCACGCTCTCCCTGACCGACGAGAAGGGCCGGCGGGTCATCGTTCCGGTCGAGAAGGTCGCCTACGTCGAGATCGCCGAGGCGTCGCCCCGGTCGGTCGGTTTCACCGTCCGCTGACCGGTCCGGCCATCGCGGCAGGTCGGCGTCGACCCACCTGCCGCAGGCCGGTACCGGACCCCGACTCGCCCGAGTGGTCAGGTCGTCATCCCGCCGTTCGCGTGGTGTGCGCGGCGGCCTGCCCCCGGACAGCCCCGGCACGCCGACCCGGCCGCCTGCTCGATGAGCCGCGCCGCCTGCGCGCGACGGAGCCGCGCCACTTGAGCGCGATGAGCCCGACCGCTTCAGCTCGATGAGCGGGCTGCCGATGGACCGGCGTCCGGCGATCAAACCGGAACCCGATCTCCGGCAGGATGCCTGCGCGCGGGGGGTGCGGCCAGCTCGGCCGACCGCTCCGGCGCTGCCAGCGCATCGGCGAGCGCTCGGATGAAATCGCCTGTCATCGCGTCGCCGAAGACGCCCCCCACCCTCGGCACCTGTGTGACGCAGATCACAATCACTGCCCCCGCGTGGCGCCTGGCCGGCTGGGAATCGGGACGGGGCCATGCCTGTTCAGGTAGCATGGAGCAGTTGCCGTGGGCGCCGATCTGATCGACGTTCAGCCCGCGGCGCGCGTGCGGCCCGGTCCGGCTCGGCAGTCTGCCGCCGACCGTGTGGCCCGCGTCATACCGATCGCGCCCTGAGGACATGACGGGCGCACCCACGAGAGGGCACCCCCACATCCACATGAGCGAGCTGACTCAAGATTTGATGGACGGCCAGGAACTGGCCCCCACCGCCCCGGTTCGACCCGAGGCCCCCACGTTCGCCGCACTCGGCGCCCGTGCCGAGACCGTCGAGGCATTGGCCGCGGCCGGCATCACCCGCGCCTTCGCCATCCAGGAATACGCGATCCCGATCGCGCTGCGCGGCGTCGACCTGATCGGTCAGGCGCCCACCGGCACCGGCAAGACCCTCGGCTTCGGCGTCCCGCTGCTCGACCGGGTCTTCGCGCCCGGCGAGGGCAGCGACGGCGTCCCCCAGGCACTTGTCGTCGTCCCCACCCGTGAGCTGGGCATCCAGGTCGCCAAGGATCTGGCCGCCGCCGGCCGGACGCGGGGCGTCCGGGTGCTGCCGATCTACGGCGGCGTGGCGTACGAGCCGCAGATCGACGCGCTGCGCAAGGGCGTCGAGATCCTGGTCGGCACCCCCGGTCGGCTGATGGACCTGCAGAAGCAGAAGCACCTCCGACTGGACCGGGTGCACGCGCTCGTCCTCGACGAGGCCGACCGGATGCTCGACCTGGGCTTCCTCGACGACGTCGAGAAGATCCTGGCGATGCTCCCGGAAGACCGCCAGACGATGCTCTTCTCGGCCACCATGCCGGACCCGATCGTCACCCTGTCCCGGCGTTTCCTGCGCCAGCCGATGACGATCCACGCCGGGCACACCGCCGAGACCGGCCCGTCGCCGCAGACCCAGCAGCTGGTCTACCGCACCCACTCGATGAACAAGGTCGAGGTGGTGGCGCGCATCCTCCAGGCCGAGGGACGCGGGCTGACCATGATCTTCACCCGCACCAAGCGGGCCGCCGACCGGGTCGCCGAGGACCTCGACTTCCGCGGGTTCGCGGTCGCCGCGGTGCACGGTGACCTCGGCCAGGGTGCCCGCGAGCGGGCGCTGCGAGCCTTCCGGGCCGGCAAGATCGACATTCTGGTCGCCACCGATGTGGCGGCCCGCGGGCTGGACGTCACCGGCGTCACCCACGTGATCAACTATGACTGCCCGGAAGACCAGGACACCTACACCCACCGGATCGGCCGTACCGGCCGGGCAGGCGCGACGGGTGTCGCGGTGACCTTCGTCGACTGGGACGACATGCCGCGCTGGCGGATCATCGACAAGACCCTCGGTCTGGAGATGCCCGAGCCGCCGGAGACGTACCACACGTCGCCGCACCTCTACACCGACCTGCACATCTCCACCGAGGTCAGCGGCACCCTGCCCACTGCCGAGCGCACCCGGGCCGGGCTGTCCGCCGAGATCGAAGAGGATCTGGGTGGGACGACGCGCTCCCGTCGGGGCGACAGCGGCCCTCGGGGCGGCCGACGCGGTGAGAGCCGGGGCGAGGGCCGCGGTGAGGGCCGGGGCGAGCGCCGTGGTCGGGGCGACAGCCGTCGTGACCGCTCCGACGCCGGCACTCCGGCCGTCGCGGAGGCACCCGTCGGCGATGCTGCCGAGGAAGGCACCCGTACCCCGCGCCGTCGGCGTCGTCGCCGGGCCGGCGATGCGGTCGTGGGCGAGCCGACCGCGGTGATCACCGCCGACGCTGGTCCCACCGAGCCGGCCGTCGCATCCGACGGCGAGCCGTCGAAGCCGCGCCGCCGTCGGCGCCGCCGTGGTGGCGGTTCCGATGCGGGTACGCCGGCCGAGGCGACCGCGGACTGACCACCAGCCACACCTGACATCCCCCGCACCGCCTCGCGCGGTACGGGGGATGTTCCCTTCCCACCCCACCTGCCGAAGATGGAACGATGCCGGAACCACTGGACGCCGCCCTGACCGAAGTTCGGGCGTTGCTGCTCGACCCATCGCTGACCCGGGCGGTCGCCGCCGGACGACGCCGTGGGCGCCATCCCGTGGTGATGCGGGCCGAACTGCGGCCGGTGACGCTCAAGGCCGGCCCGCGGCTGCAGATCGCCACCTCCGACGGCACGCGCCCCTACACCCGCAACGTCGCCCTCGGTCCGGAGACAGTCCAGGCCATCGACGAGCTACTGGCTGAGCCGTTCGGCAACTGGCACGTCGAGACGACCGACGCGACGCTGCAACTGCGGGTGACCAAGTCCGGCGAGGCGCAGGTGCACCGGGCCGCGACATCCCGCCCGGTGGCCACGCCGACTGGGAATGACCGGTCGAAGGAGTACCTGCTCGACCCGGGCGATGAGATCTTCGCCGAGATCGGCGGCTCGGCGGCCAAACGCCGCCAGGTGGACGCGTTCCTGCGTGCCCTGGCCGCGACCCTGCCCGACGAGCTGACCGGTCCGCTGCGGGTCGTCGACCTGGGCTGCGGCAACGCGTACCTGACGTTCGCCGCGTACCGCTACCTGACGAGTCGAGGGCTCGACGTCCAGCTGATCGGCGTGGATGTCCGGGAGGACCAGCGGCGGCGCAACACCGAGCTGGCGCAGCGGCTGGGCTGGGCCGACCGGGTCAGCTTCGTGGCCGGCACGATCGCCGACGCTGTCGTCGACCCCGCCCCCGACCTGGTGCTGGCGCTGCACGCCTGCGACACGGCCACCGACGAGGCGCTGGCCCGCGCGGTGCGCTGGGAGGCCCGCTGGGTGCTGGCCGCGCCGTGCTGCCACCACGACCTGGCGAAACAGCTCCGCGCTCACCCCGCCCCGACCCCGTACGAGCTGCTGACCCGGCAGGGCATCCTGCGCGAGCGCTTCGCCGACGTGCTCACCGACGCGCTGCGGGCCGGGCTGCTGCGGGTGCACGGATATCGGGCCGAGGTGGTGGAGTTCGTGGACTCCCAGCACACGCCCCGTAACCTGCTGATCCGCGCCCGCCGTACCGGCGCTGCGGCAACCGAGCCGCAGCGCGCGGAGTATCGCGAGCTGGTGAACCAGTGGCAGGTCACGCCCCGGCTGGAGACGCTGCTGGCAGCCGGCAGCCGGCGG
>NZ_PYBV01000011.1:231797-245361 GCF_003205615.1 Micromonospora arborensis
ATTCATACCTCTGAGGCATACCACTCAACAGCACATCGACATGGCAGGCAGCCAAAGCGGATGGCGAGCGTCCTTCGCTGCGGGCGACGGTTAGCGACGCCTCTCGCCGCGATCCCGGCCACTGTTGCGCTCACCGGCGCCACCGTCGAGGACCGTCACCCGGTCGCCACCGCTGCGCTGGCTCGCCCACTCGGTGTCGCCCGGAACGGTCGGGAAGGGCACCACCTTGCCCGTGCTCTCGGCGTTGCCGGCGGCGGTGAAGGCGTTCCAGGAGATGTCGACAAGCAACTTCTTCATCTCCGCGTGCCGGATGGCGGCGTTGCGCTGCAGCGCCATCCGGGCGCCCAGCACCACGCCCAGCAGCGTGGTGGTGATGGCGCCGGTGGCTGCGAGCACCTGGAGACCGGTCGCCGAGTCGGTGCGGAGCACCAGGACCAGCAACCAGATCCAGAACGCGGCAGCGAAGACGCCGGCCTTGGCGACGAAGAAGAGGCTGACCGCACCGGGCTGGTACGGCTGGGGACGGCTCGTTTCGGCCATGGTGCTCCTCGGCGGTGGCGGTCGAACACGGCAGGCGAACGAACGCCATGCCGGGGCGGGCACCGAGCTTAGTAGAAAAGCGATCGTGATCGCTCGATGCCAACCCTGGTCGGCATACATACTGGCGGGTGCTAAGTCCCGCCCACGGGACAGTTTGTGCGATCAGTCAGTTGTTTCCAGCCTCGGGGGTACTACCCTCGGAAGACGCATCGTCCCAGTGCTCGGCAGGGAGGAACAGACACACAGGGATGGGATCCGCCGACCTTTCACCGCAGATGGCCTTCGCCCGCTTCGTTCGGCGTGCCATCGACGACGCTCGCGACGAACGTGGCTGGACCGTGACCGATCTCGCCGCGCACACGGGCGTGGGCCGCTCCACCGTGTTTCGCTGGCTGGCCGGTGACTGGCAGGACTATCCCGAGTTGGCCAAGGTGCGCGGCTTCTGCGCCGCACTGGACCTGCCGGTCGCTGCCGCGTTCCGCGCGCTCGGGCTGCCCGACGCCGGCCCCACGCCCCGCCGACGCCACGACGACGGCCCGGTCGAGGCGGACGTCCGCGCCATCCTGGATCGGCTGGCCGACCCGACGGTCCCCGCCGAGGAGAAGCACCACATCCGCGATCTGCTCCGCTACCTGGCCCGCCGCCCCATCCGCCGCGCCGGCTGAGCCGACCGGCTCAGGGGACGACGAGGGTGAATTCGGCGGTGTGGACGTCGGCCCCCACCTGGAAGTCGAGGTAGAGGCGGTAGCGGCCGGGGCCCGGGGTGGTCAGCCAGAACTTGACCCGGCCGTCGACCAGCTCCGGCTCCGGATGCACGTGCAGGTAGCCGAGGTCGCCTTCGCGTAACGCCACCAGGTGCCCGTACGCCCCGAGGTAGCGCTCCAGCGGGGCGGCACCGCCGGCGCCGTCGACCCGGAAGGTCAGCGGCACGGTCGCTCCGGCCTGCGGGGTGCCCTGATAGGCAACGGTGAATCCGTCCACGGTCGTCGAGGTGGCCGGATCGGGCAGCGGGCGGGGCTGGTAGCCGCCCGGCGCGACCAGGTCCGTGCCGAGGGTCACCGCGGTCTGCGCGCCGTTGTCGGCGACGACGGTGAAGTCGGCGTACGCGCGCCAGACGCCGGGCTGCGCGAGGGTCAACGGCACCGACCAGGTGCCGTCCGCCGCCATGGTCGGGTGCAGGTGCTGGTAGCCGGTCAGGTCCCGACGGACGACGATGAGGTGCATCGGTTTGTCGTGCACGATCGCGAATCGGGTGACCGGCCGGCGTTGCACGTCGCGCACCTGGAAGCGGAGTTGACCGGGGCGACCGGCCGCGAACTCGGTGCCCAGGGGGGCCAGGGTGAACCCGGCCGAGCTGACCGCCAGACCGCCCGGCTCGGTCGGCGTGCCCTGATCGGTGCCCGTGGCGGTGCCGTGGTTGTGCGGCCCGGTGCCCGGTGGGTCGCTGTGCTCGGCTGCCGATGACGGGCCGCCCGTGGCGGCACCGTCGGTGTTCGACCGGCCGAGGCCGAAACCGAGCAGGACCGCCAGCACCAGCCCGCCGACCACCAGCGCCAGCCGGAGGGTGCTCCGGTCCGGCCCGGCGGAGACCTCCGGCCCGGCGGAGACCTCTTCCGGCACCGCCAGCGCCTCAGCCGGCACCGTGGCAGGGACCTCGTCCGGCACTGCCAGCGCGGTGGAGACCTGGTCAGACACCACCGGCGCGGCGGCGGAGTGCTGGTCGGTCATGCCGCCCACGGTACCGCTGCGGCGGGTCCGTCCAAGCCGACGCCCGGACGGCGTGGCGCCCGTCGCATTCGGCGGCGCCCGGGAACTTTCCCGCCCGACCGGCCAAGGCCGGAGTCACAGGGGCGAGCAGCAGGGCCGCCCGGCCCCGGCCACCGCGAGCGAGGGCGAGTCAGCCGGCCACCACGAGCGGCAGCGAGTCAACCGGCCACCGCAAGCGGCAGCGAGTCAACCCGGCCGCCCACGAGCGGCAGCGAGTCAACCCGGCCGCCCACGAGCGGCAGCGAGTCAACCGGCGACCGCGAGGGCGAGTGGGAGCACGTCGGGTGCGCCGGCCCGGCGTAGTGCCCGGGCCACCAGCGTCATCGTCCAGCCCGAGTCGATCAGGTCGTCGACGAGCAGCACCGGGCCGTCCAGTGCAGCCACGGCGTCGGCCAGGTCGGCTGACACGGTGAAGGTGTCGTGCAGTGCGCGTACCCGTTGGGCGCTGTTGCCGCGCGGCCCGCCGGGGCCGCCCAAGCCGGTCGGGGTGACCTCGCCGAGAATCGGCAGCCGGCCCACGGCGGCGATCCGCTCGGCGAGCGACCCGACCAGCCGGGGCCGCCGCCGGGAGCCGACCGCGACCACCGCCACCGGCCGGCGCGGCCACGGGTCGTCACCGTGCGCCCAGGCCTTCAGCACCTCCACCACCGCGCCGGCGACGTCGTCGGGCACCGGTGCGTCCGGCGCCTCCGGGCCGACGAGGTCACGCAGCCGACCACCCCAGCCCAGGTCCGAGAGGCGTCCGACGGCCCGGCCCGGCAGGGCCTGCTCCGCGGGGGCGATCCGGCCCTTGAGGGGTACGCCCACCGCGTCGAGCCCGGTCGGCCAGAGCTTCTTCGGCGCGATCTCCACGCCGGGTCGGCCCAGGAAGGTCTGCGCGGCGGCGAGCGCGGCCGTCGACACGTCGCCGGAGAAGAGTGGGTCGGCGCACCTGTCGCACCGGCCGCAGTCGGTAGCCCCGGTGTCGTCCAGGCGTTCCCGTAGATACCGCATCCGGCAGTCGGACGTGGTCGCGTACTCCCGCATGGCCTGTTGCTCGACGGTGCGTGCCTCGGCGACGCGCCGCAACCGGGCCTCGTCATAGACCCAGGGCTCGCCGGTGGCGAGCCAACCACCGCGCACCCGGCGGACCGCGCCGTCCACGTCGAGCACCTTGAGCATCAGCTCCAGCCGGGCCCGGCGCAGGTCGACCAGGGGTTCGAGGGCCTGGGTGCTGAGCGGGCGGTCGGTGTGCAGGGCGGCCAGCACGGCACGCACCTGTTGCTCCGGCGGGAACGCCAACGAGGCGAAGTAGCGCCAGATCGCGGCGTCCTCCGCGCCGGGCAGCAGCAGCACCTCCGCGTGCTCGACCGCGCGGCCGGCGCGGCCGACCTGCTGGTAGTAGGCGATCGGCGAGGGCGGCGCGCCGAGGTGAACGACGAAGCCCAGGTCGGGCTTGTCGAAGCCCATGCCGAGCGCGCTGGTGGCAACCAACGCCTTGATCTTGTTGTCGAGCAGGTCCTGCTCGGCGGCCCGCCGGTCGGCGTCCTCGACCTGACCGGTGTACGAGGCCACCGGGTAGCCCCGGGAGCGCAGGAACTCGGCCGTCTCCCCCGCCGCGGCCACGGTCAGCGTGTAGACGATGCCCGAGCCGGGCAGCTGGTCCAGGTGGTCGGCGAGCCAGGCCAGCCGGTGCGCCGGACTGGGCAGGTCGAGCACGCCGAGGCGCAGCGACTCGCGGTCCAGGGTGCCGCGCAGGACGAGGGCGTCACCCAACTGCTCCGCGACGTCCTGGGTGACCCGGGCGTTGGCGGTGGCGGTGGTCGCCAGCACCGGCGTGCGCTCGGGCAGCTCGGCGAGGAACGTCCGCAGCCGCCGGTAGTCCGGCCGGAAGTCGTGCCCCCAGTCGGAGACGCAGTGCGCCTCGTCGACCACCAGCAGCCCGGTGGTCGCGGCCAGCTTCGGCAGCACACCGTCGCGGAAGTCCGGGTTGTTGAGCCGCTCCGGGCTGATCAGCAACACGTCCACCGCACCGGTCTGGATCTCGGCGGTGATCTCGTCCCACTCGTCGAGGTTCGCGGAGTTGATCGTGCGAGCCCGGATGCCGGCCCGCGCAGCCGCCTCGACCTGGTTACGCATCAGCGCAAGCAGCGGCGACACGATGACGGTCGGGCCGTGCTCGCCGTGCTCGCGCAGCAGTGCGGTGGCCACGAAGTAGACGGCCGACTTGCCCCAACCGGTGCGCTGCACGCAGAGCACCCTCCGCCGGTCGACGACCAGCGCCTCGATGGCCCGCCACTGATCCTCCCGCAGCCGGGCGTGATCGCCGGCCAGCCGGCGCAGCACCGCCTCGGCCCGCTCCCGTACCGCTGCTCGATCGTGGCTCATCCGGCATTTCTACCAGCCCTCGCCGGTGAACCCCCACGATCAGCGGTGCTCGGCTGGCCCCGTCTCCACGACGGCGGGGCGGGCGGCAGGCGGGGAGGGCGGCGGCAGGAAGAGCAGGACGCCGCGGAGCGCATCGATGACCGCGAGCGGCAGCGCGCAGCGCGCGGCCAACTCCTCCATCGACGCGTACGGGCCGCGTACCCACCGGTCCATCGCCACCTGCCGACGTTGCGCATCGGTGAGCTCGGGCAGTGTGGCGAGCACCTGGTCGGGTACGGCGTTGACGTCGATGAGCCCGCCGTCGTCGAAGGCGCGGGCCAGGTCCGGTCGGCCGATCGCAAACTCGTAACGCGCCGAGGGGTAGCGGTGCAGCAGGTTCCGCGCCTGCTGGCGGCGTACCCGGCGCTCTTCTTCGCGCGCCTGGGCCACGAGCCGCCGCCCGGTGAGGCGCCCCCAGACCCATCGGTTGAGCAGGACCACGTGCGCGGCGCCCACCAGCCAGCAGAGACTGAGCACGCCGAGCCAGAGGAACGCCTCGGCCGCCGAGTCCTCCGCCTCGAGGTCGTCGGTGGCCATCATGGTGACCAGCACCGTCGCGGTGACGAGATAGCCGAGGGCCGCAAGGCCGAGCCGTCCACTGCGCCGCCGCACCGCGTACGCCAGTATCACCAGCCAGGTCATCGTGCCGAACGACAGCAGTGGCAGGAGGGTGCCGGCGACGGTGGCCGTGGTGCTCACCCACGTCGGCAGGGGGTACTGCTCCCGGCGCGGCTGCTGGACCTCGAACGACGAGGGAGGGACGGCGGGCAGACCGGCCAGTGCGGGGTACCGCGGCGAGGGGAGATCCGCGTACGGCGGGACGGCTGCCTGGAACGGTGGGGGCGACGCGTGCAGCGGTGGGACGGCTGCCTGAACCGGCGCGGGCGACGCCTGGACCGGTGCGGGCGGTGCGGGCGGTGCGACGGGGGGCGGCAGGATCGGGTTGGAGGGCGGGGCGGGCGGCGCTGAGCCGGCGGACGGATGCGCCGGCACCGGGGGCACGGTGCTCTCCGCCGGCCGCGCGGTGGGAACCGAAGCGGGCCACCCCGATTCCGGGACGCCCACGGTGAGGGTCGGGTCGGCGCGCAGGATCCGCCCGTGCAACTCACGGAGCGCCTCGCCGGGCCCGATGCCGTACTCCTCCCGGAGCAGACTGTCGATATCCCGGTACGCGGCCAACGCCTCGGCCTGCCGTCCGCTGCGGTACAGCGCCAGCATGTACTGGTGGCGCAGCCGCTCCCGGACCGGGAACTCGGCCACCAACTCGACCAGCTCGCCGACCAGCTCGCGGTGCCGCCCGCTGTCCAGTTTCAGCTCCGCGCGGGTCTCCAGGGCGACGGCCCGCAGCTCCACCAGGCGGTGCCGGGCGGCCTCGAACACTCCCCCGGAGAAGCCGGTGAACGGCTCTCCACGCCACAGGTCCAGCGCGGCGGTCAGCTCGGCCAGCGCCTGCTCCGTATGTCCGGACGCGTGCCGCCGCCGGGCGGCCTGGACGCCCCGATCGAAACGGACCGCGTCCACCGCCTGAGGATCCACCCGCAGCAGGTAGCCGGCGTCGGTCAGGCTGAGCACCTGCCCCGGCGTACGCGGCGACCGGTCCGGCTCCAGCACCCGGCGCAGCCCGGCGACGTACTTCTGCACCACGTTGGGGCCGTTCGCCGGAGGGTCGTCCGGCCAGACCGCCTCGACGATCTGCCCGGTGGCCACCGGCCGACCCGTGGAGAGCAGCAGCACCGCCAACACCGCACGTTGTTTGCCGGGACCGAGGTCGATCTCACGGTCGGCGTACCAGGCCCGCTGAGGCCCGAGGATCTCGAAACGCAGCGTTCCTGACATGCGAATTTCCGCTCCTGACACCCCCGACGAGCGCCGGACGGCAGTGCCCGGCAGCCGGACGGCAGCATATCGGCAGCCGCACCGCCGTGCCCGCCCACAGCATGGTCATCGGCACAAGCCACGCAGCGAGAAAGAGAAATGTGATGACACAGGCAACGGGCAGCGCGAGCACCATCCGTCGGACGGTCGGCGCGGTCGCCGCCATGCTGGCCACGACCACCTTGCTCGGTGGGTGCGGGCCCAAGAGCGAACCGGCCTCGGCACCGCAGAGTGGCCCGAGCGCCAGCCCGACCGTCGACCCGAAGCAGGCGCTCCTCGACGCCGTCCCGGACGGTACCGAGGGGACGTTCCAGTTCAGTGGCAAGGACGCCGCCAACACGCACAGCGGACGGGTCGACCCGGCTTCGAAGGCGATCGAGATCAACACCACTGGCGTGCCGGGCTCCGACGGCATCACCACGAAGATGTCGTTCCTGCTGATTGGCGAGGAGGTCTGGATCAAGGCGAAGTTCAGCGGCAAGCCGGGCCTGCCGAAGTTCCCCGACAAGTGGATGAAGCTGGACCGCACGAAGCTGGCCGACAGCAACGCCATCCCGGCCTACGACGGTGCGGACCAGGGCAACGCCGGCCCGCTCATCGAGGCGGCCACCTCCGTCAAGGAGCAGAGCCCCGGGCAGTACGCCGGGGTCATCGACATGAGCGCTGGTAACGCCGCCGAAGTGCTGGAGGAGGGCGAGGCGGCGGCGCTCGGTGAAGCCGCCAAGACGGTGCCGTTCACCGCGGTCGTCGACGCGGACAAGCACCTGACCTCGCTCACGCTGAAGATCCCGGCCGCCGGCAAGGCGAAGGCGTACGACTACGTCGTCAACTACGCCAAATACGGCACCGCGCCGAAGATCGACGTGCCGACCGGCGCTGCCGCGACGAGCGCGCCGAAGATGGCGTACGAGATGTTGAACGGCTGACCCACGACGCAGGAGGGCGGTGGCCACACGGGGGGCCGCCGCCCTTCAGCCGTTCACGGGCGCGTGCGTGCGTTCACGGCCTCGTCCGTCCGTTTACGGCCTCGTGCCTGCTCAGCGGCCGAGGACCGAGCCCCCGTTGACACCGAGGACCTGGCCGGTGACGTAACCGGCAGCCGGGCTGGCGAGGTAGCGGACGGCCTCGGCGATGTCGTCCGGCAGCCCCGCCCGCCCGACCAGGGTCGCCGCCACCCGCTTCGCGTGCCCCTCGGCGGTCATCCGGTCGCCGAAGAACTCGGTTTCCGCGACATAGCCGGGGCTCACCACGTTGACCGTGATCTGTTCCGGCCCAAGCTGCGCGGCCAGGTCGTACGCCCAGCCGTGCAGGGCGGCCTTCGCCGCCGAGTACGCCCCACCG
This sequence comes from Micromonospora arborensis, assembly GCF_003205615.1. GTDB lineage: Bacteria > Actinomycetota > Actinomycetes > Mycobacteriales > Micromonosporaceae > Micromonospora > Micromonospora arborensis. The sequence continues at coordinate 239,727 of NZ_PYBV01000011.1, forward strand.
CCGCCGCGTTGGGCGGCGATCGAGCTGACCAGGATCACCCGGCCGCCCGGGCGGCGCAGGGCGGGCCGCAGCGCTTCGGTGAGCAGCACGGCGGTGAGCACGTTGGCGTCCAGGTTGGCCCGCCAGTGCGCGGCGATCCCGGCCGGCGTGCCGGTGTCTCCGCCCAGATAGCCACCGGCGTTGTTGACCACCACGTCGACCGTCCGGCCGCCGAGCACCGCGAGTACGCGGTCAAGCTGGTTCGGGTCGGTCAGGTCGGCGGTGACCGCGGTGACGGCGTCGGCCCGACCGCAGTCGAAGGAGATGCGTGCGGCGGCATCCGTCAACACGTCCCCCCGCCGTCCGACGATCAGGACGTCGTACCCGTCCGAAGCCAGCACTCCCGCGACAGCCGCACCAATCCCGGTCCCGCCCCCACTGACAACCGCAACCCGTGAGTCCATCTCCCAACCTCCCCCACCCGGAACCCCATCGATCATGAAGTTAGCGACATCCAGCATGGCGTGTCGCGGCAATAACCTCATGATCGACGGGGATCAGGGGGTCCGGGGAGTCAGCGGGGGGTGTTTTGGGGTTTCAGGGCTCGGGTTAGGTGGGTCAGGCGGGGGGCTAGGCTGGTTAGGCCTCCTGGGAAGAAGTAGACGGCCAGGATGAAGACCGTGCCCAGGACGAACAGCGGCTGGCTCAGCGGATGGCTCAGGACGGCCGGCAGGTTGTCGACCGCGTCGCTCGTGCCGAAGGCGGTGAGCCGGTGGTCCAGGTACATGTAGAGGACACCGCCGAGCACCGGCCCCCACCGGGTGCCTGGCCCACCGAGCACCACCATGACCAGCAGCGACAGGGTCAGCTCGGACGAGGTGATGTGCGGTGACGCGCCGCCGACGATCAGGACGTAGACCACCCCGCCCGTCGACGCCAGCCCGCCGGCCAGGGTGAACGCCACCAGCTTGTAGCGATAGGGGTCCAACCCGAGGACACCGATCCGCCGCTCGTCGTCACGCAGCCCGGCGAGCACCCGGCCGGTCGGTGACCCGCTCACCCGGTGCACCACGAAGACCACAAGCGTCAGGTACGCCAGCGCCAGCCAGTACAGGTTGACCGTGTTCGTCACCCCCACCAGCCCGGCGGGCAACCCGGACACGTCCAGTGGCAGGCCCTCCTCGCCACCGGTGAGCCCGCCGAAGTCGCGTGCGACCAGGATCGCCCCCACCTGCGCAAACGCCAGCGTGACCATGGCGAAGGCGATACCCACGGTACGCAGCGCCACCGCACCGAGCAGCGCGGCGAGGATCGTGCCACCGGTGATGGTCAGCAGCGCCGCCTGCCACAGCGGGAGGCCGGCCCGGGTGATGAGGATGTCGGTGCCGTACACGCCGGCCGCGAAGTAGAGCGCGTGCCCGAAGGAGAGCATGCCGGTCCGGCCGAAGAGCAGGTCGTACCCGGCGGCCAGCCCACCGAAGATCAGGCAGATGGCGAGCAGTTGCAGGGTGCCGGGCGAGTTGACCGGCCCCTCGAAGATCCCCGGCAGGGAGATCGTCGAGTACGGCAGGATCGCGAGGACGACCAGCGCGACCAGCGGCAGGAACGGGCGCACCCGGTGCGCAAGGCCTGGTCGCGGCGCGGCGGGTGCCGGTGCCGGGGTTACGTCGAGGAGCGTCATGCCGTTGCCACCTTTCCGGCGATGCCCTGCGGACGCAGCAGCAGCACCACGGCGAGCAGGCCGACCACACAGATGTCGCCCAGCCCGGACGTGCCGTAGTAGTTGACGAACTGCTGCACCAGCCCGACCACGACCGCCGCGTACGCGGAGCCGACCACCGAGCCCATCCCGCCGATCACCACCACGATGAACGCGAAGATCAGCAGTGAGCTGCCCTGGCCGGGCGAGACAGTGCCGAAGTAGACCCCTCCGAGCGCACCGGCGAGCGCGGCGGCCGCCCCACCGATCGCGAAGACGAGCGTGAACGCCTTGCGTACGTCGATGCCGAGCGCGGTCACCATCTCCCGGTTCTCCACCCCGGCCCGGATCACCAGGCCGTACCGGGTCCAGCGCAGGAACGCCAGGATCGCGCCGAGCACCAGCACCGCCGCGATGATCAGCAGCAGGCCGCCGTTGGGCACCTGCGCGCCGAGGATCCCGGTCACCTGCCGGGTCCAGTCCGGGCGCGGGAACGGCCGGGCGTCCGCACCCCAGGTGGCCTGCAGAAGCGCCACCCCGGCCAGGGACAGACCGACGGTGACCAGCACCTGCTCGATCGTGCGGGAGTAGAGCGGGCGGATCAGCACCAACTCGACCAGGATCGCCACCAACGTGCCGGCGGCCACCCCGAAGGCGACCGCGAACACGAAGCCAAACCCGTCGGGCCCGGCACCCGGCAGGTTGCCCGCCGCCCACCAGGTGCCGTACGCCCCCACGCCGAGGAACAGCCCGTGCGCGAAGTTGAGCACGTCGGCCAGGCCGAAGACCAGCGACAGACCGGAGGCGACCAGGAAGTACAGCGCCGCCAGGCCGAGCCCGGTCAACGCCAACAGGATCACGGTGCCCATCAGTGCGCGTCCTTCCCGGCCACCGGAGCGCGGTTCGCCCCGGCCGGACGGTGTGCCTCGCCGGTGCCCACGCCGAGCAGCGACTTGGTCAGCGCCGTTTCCAGCAGCAACTCGCGGGCGTCGCCGGTCCAGGCCACCCTGCCTGCGGCCAGCACGACCGCATCGCGGGCCAGCCGGCGTACCACCGCCAGGTTCTGCTCCACGAGCAGCACCGGCACCGACTCCGCGACCCGTTCCAGCACCTCGGCCACCTCGGTCACCACCTTCGGCGCCAACCCCTTGGTCGGCTCGTCGACCAGCAACAGCCGGTTGTCGTTGAGCAGCACCCGCCCGATCGCGAGCATCTGCTGCTGCCCGCCGGAGAGCGAACCGGCCCGTTGCCGTCCGCGCCGGTCCAGCTCCGGGAAGAGCGCGAAAACCCTGTCGTACGCCGGGCTGGTGCCGCGCCGCTCGGCGAGCCGCAGGTTCTCGGCGACGGTGAGGCCGGCGAACACGCACCGGTCCTCCGGCACGTAGCCGAGCCCACCGCGGACCAGCCGGTGCGTGGGTCGAGCCAGCAGGCTCTGCGCGCCCATCCGGATGGTGCCGCGGACCTCCCCGGCGGGCGGGGTGAGGCCGACGATCGCGCGCAACGTGGTGGTCTTGCCGACGCCGTTGCGGCCGAGCAGGACGGTCACGCCGGTCGGTGCGACCGTGAAGGACACCCCCTGGAGGATGTGCAGCCCGGAGATCCGGACCGACAGGTCCTCCACAGTGAGAACTGGTTCCATCAGGCCCGCCTCCGTTCGCGACTGCGGGGCTCGCAAACCCGGCTCACTCCTCGCGCTCACAGAGCCGCCTCCGTTCGCGACTGCGGGGCTCGCAAACCCGGCTCACTCCTCGCGCTCACAGCGACTCCCCCAGGTAGGCCTCTTGCACGGTGGGGTTGGCCATCACCGTCTCCGGGGTGTCGCAGGCCAGCAGCGCGCCGTGGTGCATGACGGCGATCCGGTCGGCCAGTTCGAGGATGACGTCCATGTGGTGCTCCACCATCAGCACCGCCCGGCCGCTGTCACCGGTCAACGACTTGATGACGGCCACCAGTTCGGGCACGTCTTCCGCGCTGACCCCGGCCATCGGCTCGTCCAGCAGCATCACCCGCGGTTCACCGGCGAGCAGCAGGGCGATCTCCAACTTGCGCTTCTCGCCGTGGGCCAGGGTGCCGGCCAGTGCCGTACCCCGGTGGGCGAGACCGACCCGGTCGAGCGCCGCGTCGGCGGCGACGGCGACCTCCCGGTCGGCCGCCGCCCGCCGCCACAGTGCCATCGAGCCCCCGCGGTGCGCCTGCACGGCGAGCCGGACGTTCTCCCGCACGCTGAGCGAGCCGAAGACCGAGGACGCCTGAAAGGTACGGCCCAACCCGAGGCGGGCCCGCCGGTGCGGCGGAAGCTCCCCGATGTCCTGCCCGTCCAGGGTGATCCGACCCTCCGTGGCCCGGCGCAGGCCAGTGATCAGGTTGAACAGTGAGGTCTTGCCGGCGCCGTTCGGCCCGATCACGCCGAGGAACTCCCCGGGCGCGAGATCGAGGTAGACGCCGTCGACGATGGCGACCTCACCGATCCGCCAGGTCAGACCGCGGGTGGCGAGCACGGGTCAGCCCTTCATGGCCACGGCCGGCGGCGCGGTCTCGGCACCGGTGAGGCTCTTCTGCGCGGTCGCCGTGAACGCGGTGCCGCTGCCGGTCAGCTTGGCCTGGAACATCGGCTGGAGCAGCGCGTGGTCGGCGGCGCGGATGGTCATCTTGCCCTTGACCCCGTCGAAGCTCCACCCCTCCAGGGCGGTGACCATCTTGTCGACGTCGTCCCCACCCTCCTGCACCGCGCGGACCACCATCTGGGCGGCGGCGAAGCCGTCCGGGTGGAACAGGTCGATGGTGCTGACCTTGGCCTTCAGCGCCTTGCTGGCCTCGGTGTCGCTGGCGCCGTCGAAGTAGTGCGACAGGAAGGAGATCTTCGTGCCGGCGGCGCCGAAGGTCGGCCAGGAGGAGCGGATGTCCAGTCCGGTGACGACAGTGGTGGACGAGAGCACGCCCTGCTGGTCGAGGCTCTGCCACATGGCGGGGGCGGTGGTGCCAGCCCAGGCCACGAAGAGCAGGTCCGGCTTGGCCGCCTTGATCTGGCTGGCGAACGGGGTGAACTCGGTGGCGCTGGCCGGTGCCCGGACACTGCTCACGGTGGCACCCGCGCCGCCGATGACGGTCTTGACGGCCGCCTCGTTGGCGTCGCCGAACGCGCCGTCCTGGGCGAACACCACGACCTTCTTACCGGCCGGGTCGCCGATGAAAGACTTGGCGGTGACCACGTCCTGATAGGACTGCCGACCGGAACGGAACGTGTACTTGTTCGCGCCGGTCACCGCGTCGGTGGCGGCCGGGCCGGAGATGAACAGCACCTTGTTCTGCGCCGCGATCGGCGCGACCTGCAGCGCCACACCGGAGGCTGTGGAGCCGGCAATGATCTTCGTGCCCTTGCCGATCAGGTCCTTCGCAGCGGATACCGCCTTGGCCGGGTCGCCCGCGTCGTCGACCTCGGTCAGCTCGACCTTGCGGTCGCCGACCTTGCCGGTGCCCTTGGTGGCAAAGTCGAGCCCCGCCTTGAACCCCTCGATGTACTGCTTTCCGTAGCTGGCCAGGGCTCCCGACTGGGAATACACCAGGCCGACCTTGACCGGCGCGGCACTGTCGCCGCCGCCGGTGGCGGTGTCCTGTGGGCTGCCACAGGCCGTGGCGGCCAACGCCGCGGCCATCATCGTGGCGGCGGAGAGGAACACCCGCCGCGTCGTCCGGACCGTCATTGCGACTCCACATGAGGACTCGGAGGGAGAGAACTTCTTCGTGTCGGCTCACGCTAGAAGTGACATCACCCACGAGCTATGTGGCGGAAACACACAAGTAACAGGTATGAGGTGGCCCGGGGTTACAACGGGCCGCACGGCCACTCGAACACCCGCTCTCCCGGTAGCCCGAACCCCCACGGACCACGCGACCCCTGTGTCGGGCCGCGCCATCCCACCACCCCACCCCCGCCGCGCCACACCGCCGGGCCGACCC
>NZ_PYBV01000011.1:245498-380324 GCF_003205615.1 Micromonospora arborensis
CCGCCGCGCCACACCACCGGACCCTCCCGCCGCGCCACACCGCCGGACCCTCCCGCCGCGCCACACCGCCGGACCCTCCCGCCGCCTTGATCGACACCAGGTCGGCGATATTGCGGCATCGGCCGGGCTGGACACCCCTATATCGGCGTTATGGCGCGGGCGGTCCGCCGCAAAGCCCGCGGTGGTCGCCGGTCACGGCCAGCGCCGCCAGCGCCTACCCGGAAACCCGCCCCAGGCACGGGCATCGGCCGTGGACCGGCGAAGATCGTGCTCGATCCTGGAAGTAGGGGCCTCGACCGCGCGCTGACACCACTACAACCAGGATCGGGCGCGATCTTGGCCTGCGAGGCCACTACAACCAGGATCGGGCGCGATCTTGGCGGCTCGGCGCGCGGTGACACCACTAGAACCTGGATTGGGCGCGATCTTGGCGGCTCGGCGCGCGGTGACACCGCTACAACCTGGCTCGGCGCGATCTGTGGGTGGCGGCGCGCGGGGTGAACGTTCACCCTGGGCTGGCCTCGCCGTCGTGCGATCCCGGTCGGCGCGGTCCCGCAGACGTGCCGCTGGCCCGCCGTCCGGGTGGCGGACGGCGGGCCAGCGTGTGGGCCGGGCGTGGTCGGCCCGATGGTCGGTCCGGAGCCGATCAGCTCCGGGCCGAGGTCAGCTCGGCGAGGCAGGCTGCCCCGTCGACGTTCGGAGGGGTCAGTTCCCGGCGAAGCCGGCGCGGGCGGCGACGGCGGTGTCGGGCTGGTCGGTGAAGACGCCGTCGAGGCCCAGACCGAGGAAGAGTTCGTACTCGGCGGTGATGTCGCCACGAGCGTTGGGATCGGTGCCGATTCGGAAGTTCACCGGGAGGAACTGGTTCTCCGCGCGGAACGTCCAGGCGTGCACGAGTAGCCGCTCCCGGTGCGCGTCGCGCACCACGTTCGTCGGGGCGAGCAGGGCACCGGCGGCGTCCCGGGGCACGATCAGGTTCTTGTTCGGCCCGATGCCGTCGGCGTACCCGGCGATCCACTTCAGCCCGGCCGGCGAGGCCAGGTCCTGGTAGCTGCGGGCGTCGCCGGCGACGGTGAAGTCGTACGGGCGGCCGGTGGCGTCGAGCAGTTGGATCAGCTTGACGTCGGTCAGCCGGCTCAACCGGCGCAGGTTGGCCGTCTCGAACGACTGGATGAAGACCGGCGAGTTCTTCCGGTCCAGCTTGTTCTGGCGCAGCACCCGGAGCAGCGGCTCCTCCAGCGGCAGGCCGATCGAGGCGAAGTAGCTCGGGTGCTTGGTCTCCGGGTAGATGCCGATGGTGCGGCCCCGTGTCCGCCCCTCGGCTCGGGCCAGGTCGATGACCTCCTGGAGGGTGGGCACCTCGAAGCGGCTGTCGAAGGCGGTGTTCGGCACCCGGACCTGCGGAAGCCGTTCCTTGGCCCGCAGCGTCTTCAGCTCGGCGAGGGTGAAGTCCTCGGTGAACCAACCGGTCACCGTGACGCCGTCGATGGTCTTCGTCGCCTTGCGGGTGGCGAACTCCGGGCGGTCGGCCACGTCGGTGGTGCCGGAGATTTCGTTTTCGTGCCGGGCGACCAGCACGCCGTCGGAGGTGGAGACCAGGTCCGGCTCGATGTAGTCGGCACCCATCCGGATCGCCAACCGGTACGCCTCCAGGGTGTGCTCCGGCCGGTAGCCGCTGGCGCCACGGTGGCCGATCACAATCGGTCGGTCGTTCGCCCGGGAGCGGTCCGCGTCGGCCACCGGTTCGGCTTCGGCCATGGTCGGCACGGCCACGGCGGCGGTGAGCAGTACGCCGGCCAGGCCCAGGGTCGAGAGGGTGCGTCGCATCGCCGTCTCCTGTCGTCGGGGGAAGCCGTTTCAGCAGACCTCCTCGGATTGGCCGGCAGTTGGTCGATGGCTGGCCGGGAGGTGAATCTCCGGAATGGGCGTTCCCGCTCCGGGTGGCGGGCGGAAAAGGAAGATTGTCTGGTGCGCCGGTTTTTCCGCAACCCCGTGCGGCTGGTGCCGTTCGCGTTCCTGGTGCCGATCCTGCTCGGTTCCGGGTTGCTCATGGCGCGCTGGGCGACCGCCGACCACGAGCGCCCGCCGCTGGTCACCGCGCTCTTCACCGCCACCTCTGCCGTGTCGGTCACCGGCATGGCGATCAACGACACGCCGAACTACTGGTCCGGCTGGGGCCTGTTGGTGATCACCCTGCTCACCCAGCTCGGCGGTCTCGGCATCCTCACCGTCGCGGCACTGGTCATCCTGGTGGTCTCCAGTCAGCTCGGGCTGCGCAACCGGCTGCTGGTGCAGGCCGAGACGGCGGAATTCGGTATCGGCGACGTGGGCCGGCTGCTGCGCCGGATCGCGGTGACCGTCTTCGCCTGCGAGGCGGTCATGACCGCGCTGATCGCCGGTCGACTCTGGCTGGCCTACGACTACTCACCCGGGCGGGCCCTCTGGTCGGGTGTCTTCCACGCCGTACAGGGGTTCAACAACGGTGGCTTCGCGCTCTACTCGGACGGTCTGCTGGCGTTCAGCCGTGACCCGTGGGTGTCGCTTCCCCTGGCGGTCGGCGCGATCATCGGTGGGCTCGGGTTCCCCGCGTTGTTCGAGGCGGTCCGCGAATGGCGTCAGCCGGCGCACTGGGCGGTGGCGACCAAGCTGACCATCTGGGGCAGCGCGGTGCTGCTGCTGATCGGCTTCGCCGGTCTGCTCGCCGCCGAGTGGACCAACGCGAGCACGATCGGCCAGTACGACGTACCCGGCAAGATGCTCGCGTCGTTCACCCAGATCGCGTTGAGCCGTACCGGCGGCTTCAGCGTCCTGAACATCGCCGCCCTGCAGGAGGAGAGCTACCCCCTGCTGATCGTGCTGATGTTCATCGGCGGGGGCAGCGCCAGCACGGCCGGTGGCATCAAGGTCTCCACGTTCTTCCTGCTGGCGTTCACCCTCTGGGCGGAGCTGCGTGGCGAGCCCGACGTGACGGTCGGGCACCGCCGGGTGGCCACCGCCAGTCAGCGGCAGGCGCTCACGGTGGCGCTGCTCAGCATCGCGCTGGTCACGCTCGGAACGATGACGTTGCTGCTGCTCACCGAGGGCGTCCGCTTCGTCGCGGCCCTGTTCGAGATCACCTCCGCGTTCAGCACCACCGGTCTGACCACCGGCCTGGCCGGCGAACTGCCGGCCGGCGGTCAACTGACCCTGACCGTGCTGATGTTCATCGGCCGGATCGGGCCGCTCACCCTCGGGTCGGCGATCGCCCTGAACACGCGACGCCGGCTCTACCGCTACCCCCAGGAACAACCCATCGTCGGCTAGCAGGGAAGGAGCGGCGAGGTGTCGGCTAGGAGAGCGGACAGCGACGGCGTCGTGGTGATCGGGCTGGGTCGCTTTGGTTGCCACCTGGCCGGGTCGTTGACCCGGATGAACCACGAGGTGTTGGCCATCGACCGGAACCCGGCGCAGGTGCAGCGCTGGTCGGCGCAGCTCGACCGGGTCGTCCAGGCGGACTCGACCGAGGAGGGGGCGCTGCGGCAGCTCGGCATCACCAGTTTCGGGCGGGCGGTGGTGGCCATCGGGGCCTCGGTGGAGGCGAGTGTGCTCACCGTGCTGGCACTTGTCGAGCTGGGCCTGCCACAGATCTGGGCCCGTGCGACCTCACAGAAGCACGCCAAGATCCTGTCGTCGGTGGGCGCACACCACGTGATCTTCCCGGAGGCGGAGACCGGGGACCGGGTCGCGCACCTGATCGTCAGCCGGTTACTGGACTTCATCGAGTTCGACGACGATTTCGCCATCGCCACTGTCCGGGTGCCGGAGTCCCTGGTCGGGCGCACCCTGCTCGACCTGCGGCCGGAGGAGCGCTACGGAGTTCGGGTGGTCGGTGCCAAACTGCCGGGCGAACGTTTCCGCTACACCTCGGACGACACCGCGCTCCCGCAGGGTGGGGTACTCATCGTCGAGGGTGGAATCGACCAGGTGCAGCGGTTCGCGGGACAGCGCTGACCTGGCGGTCGGTGTCAGCGACCGTCGCGGCCCTCGGTCAATGTGGCGCTTTCCCCCGGCCACCGCCACCGGGCCCCTCGCCCTTGGCCGGCTTCGCGGGGCCCTTGGCGGGCTTCGGGGGCTTGGCCTTCGCCGCGCCGCCGCCCGCACCGGAGCCGCCGCGCACCGTCGTCGCCTTCGGCGGGGCGTTCGTCGTGGCGGCCTTACTCGGCGGTGCCGTGGACGGCGCACTGCCCGCGACCCCGGAGACGCGGACCCCGCAGGTCGCCTCGCCGAGCCGGAACTCCACCGGCAGCGGGTTCGCCCCGGTGTACTTCCCCGTGAGGGTGAGCTTCTCGGCCGCACCGGGTGCCAGCGTGTTGCGCTGGGCCGTCGGCCGAACCAGCACCGTACTTCCCTGCTGCTGCACCGGCGCGGGCTCGGCCTTCGTCACCGTCTGCTGACCGGGGAAGGTGAAACTCATCGCCCAGTCCCGCAGCTCACGCTCACCGGTGTTGGTCAGCGTCAGCTCCGCGGCGAAGTCGGTGCCCGAGTCCGTACGCAGCGCGTACGCCACCTCGCAGGGCGTTGCCGTCGGCAGACCCATCCGGGCCTCGGTCGTCGGCCGGCCCTCACCGCTGGCCGGGGTACGCGAGGTGAACCCCCACATCGCGCCGGTGACCGCGATCAGCCCGACGGCGGCCACTCCGGCCTCGACCCGCCGACGTCGGCTCACCCGTTGCCGTGTCCGCCGGTGCCGTTCGCGGGTACGCGACAGCGGCAACGCGTCGGTCGCCGCGGACCAGGGCAGGATCGTGGTACGCGCACTGCCCAACATGGCCGCATCCAGTGGCCCACCGGCCGGGGAGACCGGCACCGCCGCGAGCATTCCGGCTGCGTCCGCGAGGATCCGGGTCAGCTCGGCGGTGGCCGGCCGGTCGGCCGGCCGCTTGGCCAGGCAACGCCCCACCAGGTCGGTCACCTCGTCGGGCAGCCCTGCGACGGTGGGCATCGGCTCCGGGTCGTTGTACATGTGCGCGCGCAACATCTGCGTGGTCGTGTTGGCCCGCCACGGCAGCCGCCCGGTGAGCATCCGGTAGAGCAGCAGCCCGACGGCGTACACGTCGGTGGCCGGGGAGACCTGGCCGTTGTCGAGCCGTTCCGGAGCGAGGTACGCGGGAGTGCCCAGCAGCGCGCCGTCCGGCCCCTTCTCGCTCTCCCCGACCAGCGCGGAGATACCGAAGTCGACGACCTTGACCCCGGTCGACGTGAGCATGACGTTGCCCGGGGTGACGTCGCGGTGCACCACGCCCCGGGCGTGCGCGGTGGCCAGCGCCGAGCTGACCTCCGCGGCGATGGTCACCGCCTCCCGCCACGGCAGCTGGCTCTCCCGGCCCAACCGGCTGGCCAGCGAAGCGCCGTCGACCAGCTCCATCACGACGTAGGGAACGGTCAGGCCGACCTGCTCGGACTCGCCGTAGTCGTACACGTTGGTGATGTTGGGGTGGCAGAGCCGCGCGGCGGCCTGCGCCTCGATTCGGATCCGGTGGCGGAAGGCCCGGTCGCTCGCCAGCCGCGAGGCCAGCACCTTCACCGCGACCTGGCGGCCGAGCACCTCGTCGTAGCCGCGCCAGACCACCGACATGCCGCCCGCGCCGAGCTGCTCGATGAGCCGGTACCGCTCATCGAGCAGTTGCGCGCCGTTTCGGTCCCCACCACCCATGGTGACCGTTGTTGCCCGCGACCGGCCGACCTACACCTGGAGTATCGGAATCGGTCAGAACTGTCACCCGTTCAGGCGGTGGCGAGCAGTTGGTCCACCGGAGCGTAGTCGTCGGTCAAGACCAGCGCCCGGCCGACGAATTCCGTCAGCTCCGCCCCGTCGAGCAGGCTGACCGTGGGATCCACCTCGCTCAGCCGGGTGCGGACGGCGTCCAGCGGCAGCGGCGCGTCGGAGCCGACGATGAGGAAGTTGGAACCCTGCTCCTCGGCGAGCGCCTCCGGTGGGGCGATCAACGCGACGTGCCGGAACTCGGCGGCCACCGTGGCCAGCTCGGCGCGGATGAACCGCAGCGGCGGGTAGTCGATGACGTTCTGCACGTACACGCCGCCGGGGCGGGTCACCCGCCGGACCTCGGCGGCCATCTCCCGGGTGGCCAGGTGCCAGGGCACCACCAGGTGACCGAACGCGTCACCGACCACCAGGTCGCGGCTGTCCGTCGGCTCGCCGGCGACCAGCATCCGGGCGTCGCCCACGACCGCCCGCAGGTCCGGCCCGGTGCGTACGCCCAGCTCCCGCTCGCCCAACTCGACCAGCCCGCCGTCGATCTCGAAGACCACGTTGTCGGTGCCCGGCCGCGTGGCGGTCAGGTAGCGCGGCACGGTGAACCCGCCGCCGCCCAGGTGCAGCGCGTCCAACCGCTGACCGGTCGGCGCGGCCACGTCGGCGACCGCGCCGATCCACTTCGTGTACGCGTACTCCAGGTGCCTTGGGTCGGCCAGGTCCACGTACGAGTGCTGGGCCGAGTTGAGCAGCAAAGTTCGGCCGGTGGACCGGTCGGGATCTGCCGTGACCCGGGCGCAGTGGTACGCGGTCTCGATGTCGCACGGGTTCGGTGCGACGGTGGTCAGCCCCGCCCCGACCAGGCCGAGCACGGCCAGCGCGGCCCGGGTCCGGGCGGGACCGGGCAGCTCGGTGGGCTCCTGCCGGCGCAGGTACCAGCCGAGGCCGATGCCGACCAGCCCGAGCGCGACCGCCAGGGTCAGCAGGATGACCGTGCTGCGCAGTGCGGCGACCAGTACGAAGCCGGTGAGCAGGGTCGCGGTGATGCCGCCCAGGGTGCCGATCCCGGAGAGTCGGCCGACCACCTGGCCGGTGCGGCGCAGGTCGGCGAGCTGAAGCTTCACGACCAGCGGCGTGACTGCGGCCAGCAGTGCCGCCGGCACGAACACGGCCAGAGCGACAAGCAGCAGGATCGCGCTGGCCGCACCACCCCGCAGCACCTCACCGGCGTACCGCACGACGGGCAGGGTGATCGCGGTGGCGATGCCGGCCAGCACCAACGCTGGCGCCAGCAGGCCTCGCGGGTTGCGCCGGTCGGCCAGCCAGCCGCCGGACCACGCCCCGTAGGCGATCGCGGCCAGCGCGATGCCGATCACCGAGCTGGTCACCTGGAGGGTCACCCCGACGTACGGGCCGACCAGGCGCAGCGCGACGGTCTCCAGCACCAGCACGGCGCCGCTGGAGAAGAAGACCAGGAAGGCGGCCAGGCCGTTGGGCAGCGCCCGACCGGTGACGGACACGGGCGGGGCCGAGGAGGCCGGCGGGGCCGCCACGTCGGACGGTGGGGTATTCATCGTCGCGATGGTACGCAGCGAAGCCGGTGGCCCGGGTCAGTACAGCGATAGATGAACGTGGTTCGTGTGGGACGCGGCGGGACTGCCGCTGCCGCTGTACGAGCGCCAGCCGGTGCCGGGGTGCCAGATCTGCCGGTACCAGATCACGTAGAGCACACCCAGTCGGTCGGCGTTGCGCACGTGCCAGGCAGCCAGACTGTCGCCGTACGCCTTGTCGCCGCCGGTCGCGTTGCGGTCCTCGAAGCCGTTCGTGGCGGCCGCGAAGTCGCAGGCCCGCCCCTTCGGGTGCTCGCCGCCGCCACCGGTGCGTTTGCAGGAGACGTGCCGCTTGTAGCCGGCCGCCTGGGTCTGGTTCAGCGCGTGCAGGGTGCGCGGGGTGATGCAGCCGGAGGTGGTCGGGTCCTTCACGGAGCAGGATTCCGACGGCCAGGATCCGTCGGAGTTGCGCGGTGCCGGCTTCGCCGAGGCGGAGCTGCCGCCGCTGAAACCGTTACTGCCGCCCGAGCTGACCTCGGCGAGCGCCGCCTCGGCCTCCTTCTTCTTCTTCGCCATGACGGCGAGCTGCTTCTGCTGCTCGCGGACCTCGGTGTCGATGGCGACCTTGGCCTGCTGCGCCTGCTGCCGGGCTTCGTGGAGGTCCCGCAGCCGCTTGCTGTCCCGCTGGGCCATCAGCTCAAGGTCGCTCGCGCGTTGCAGGAACGTCTGCGGCGTGGCGGTGTTGAGCAGCATGGCGACCGGGCTGAGCCGGCCGGCGCGGTACGACTGCGCAGCCACCTCGCCGACCTGGGCGGTGAGCCCGACCAGTCGACCCTCGACCACCGTCAACTCGCCGGTCAGCGCCGTCTGGCGACGCTTGGAGTTGTCCAGTTTGGCCTTGGCTTCGATGTGAGCCTTGGCGGTCAGCTCCAACGCGTCCTGCAGCTTCTTGCTGCCACCCTCGCCGGGTTCCGCGTACGCGGGCACACCGGTGCCGCCCAGCATCAGCGCGACGGCGGCGAGCAGGGCGAACAGTGCGCGGCGACCGAGCCGCGGGCTGAGCCTGGTCCTGGGCACGACAGCGTCCTTCCGTCGACCGCCGGCCCCCGGGTGAACAACTGCGCGGCGGCGTCCCCACCGGCGCCGGTCGGCGGCCTGCTGGCGGAGACCGCCGTCACGATACCGGACGGTGAGCCGGTGACCAGCCCCCTGACCGTCGGGCTGCGTCGATGTCGACGGAGCGTCTCGACGACGTCGCGCAGTGCGCGGATCAGGGGCCAGGAGCGCGCGGATCAGGGGCTCAGGAGTGCGTCGCGCACCTCGGCCCAGACCTGCTCGTTGACGGCGACGAGCAGACCTCGACCGTCGTCGGCGGGGTGGTAGTCGACACCGTCGAACCGGCGGGCAACGCCACCAGCCGCGCAGACCAGCACGGTGCCCGGCGCGTGGTCCCAGGGCAGGGTGCGCCAGAAGAGGACGAACTGCTGCTCGCCGCTGAGGATGTCCAGATACTCCCGGCCGGCGCAGTGCTGGCCGGGCAGCAGCTCACCGAGCCGGCGGCCACCGGCGCGGACCCGGTCGCGGGTCTCCGGCGGCAGGAACTGGGTCATCGCCGCGCCGCGCAGCTCGCCGAGTGGCGGCGCCGTGCCGGCGCCGTCGACACGTCGACCGTTGAGCAGGGTGCCGTCGTCCGCCCAACCTGCGGCGAGAGTGTCGGCGAGCGGGTCGAGGATCCAGCCGGCGGTCGGCCGCCCGTCGGTCAGCAGCGACACCATCAGGGCGAACGGCCGGCGACCCGCGGCGAAGTTGGCGGTGCCGTCGACCGGGTCGACCAACCAGACGTCCCCGCTGTCGCGCAGGTGCCGCAACAACCCTGGGTCGTCGGCGACGCCCTCCTCACCGATCACCGTCGAGCCTGGCCGCAGCCGACGCAGCCCCGCCGAGAGCAACTCCTCGGCACGGCGGTCGGCGACGGTGACCACCTCGCCGGGCGCCTTCTCCGACACGTCGGCGTCGTCGAGTTTGCGAAACAGTGGCAGCACGACCTGGTCAGCGGCCTCGCGGAGCAGGTCGCCAACGTCGTCGAGCAGGGTGTCAGCCACGCGGCGGCAGCTTGACCACGCTGACGAAGAACTCGTCGATCTGCCGGACCACCGCGATGAAGCGCTCGAAGTCCACCGGCTTGGTCACGTAGGCGTTGGCGTGCAACTGGTAGCTGCGCAGGATGTCCTCGTCGGCCTGCGAGGTGGTGAGCACCACCACCGGGATCCGGCGCAGTTCCGGGTCGTTCTTGATCTCTTCCAGTACCTCCCGGCCGTCCCGGCGGGGCAGGTTGAGGTCGAGCAGGATCAGATCGGGCGCCACCGCGTCCGCGTACTGACCCTCCCGCCGCAGGTAGGCGAGCGCCTCGGCGCCGTCGGAGACGACGGTCAGCCGGTTACGCAGCTTGTGCTCCTCGAACGCCTCCTGGGTCATCAGCACGTCACCCGGGTCGTCCTCCACGAGCAGGACCTCGATCGGGCTGTTGCCATCCGCCGGCGCGGTCATCCCACCGTCTCCCTCATGTCACCCGTTCTACCGCTTCCCGGCGACCCGTCGGCCCGGTCCGGCCGGTCCGAGGAGTCGGACTGCTCCGTCACCGCTGCCGGAACCTCGGTCGAGGGCGCCGCGTCGCCCGCTGGCAAAGCCTGCGGCTGCTCCGACGAGTCGACAGCGGCAGCCGCCTCGATGTCCTTTGGAAGCGCCGGCAGGGTGAACCGGATCGCGGTGCCCTCCGGTACGTCGGTGTCTACCCAGACCCGGCCGCCGTGATACTCGACGATCTTCTTGACGATGGCCAACCCGATGCCGGTGCCCGGGTACGCGTCCTTCGAGTGCAGCCGCTGGAAGATCACGAAGATCTTGTCGGCGAACTCCGGCTCGATCCCGATGCCGTTGTCCTGACAGGTGATCTCCCACTCGGCGCCCACCAGCCGGGCCGAGATGTGCACCTTCGGCGGCACGTCCGCCCGACGGAACTTGATCGAGTTGCTGACCAGGTTGGCCAGCAGGTTGGTGAGCAGCGGCTCCTCACCCGAGATCACCGGCAGCTCGGACCAGGTCAGCTCGGCGTCGGCGTACTGCCGGGCGGCTTCGGTCTGGCCGGCGACGTCGCCCATCACCTTGTTGAGGTCGACCTCGACGAAGCCGGTGGTGAGACGGCCGATCCGGGAGAACGCGAGCAGGTCGTTGATCAGGCGCTGCATCCGCTGCGCGCCGTCCACCGCGAAGGCGATGTACTGGTCGGCCCGCTCGTCGAGCTGCCCGGCGTAACGGCGCTGGAGCAGCTGGCAGAAGCTGGCCACCTTGCGCAGCGGCTCCTGCAGGTCGTGCGAGGCGACGTACGCGAACTGCTCCAGGTCACGGTTGGACCGGGTCAGCTCCTCGGCCTGCTTCTGGAGCTGACTGTTGACCCACTCGATGCGCTCGCGGGCCGCGCGCACCTCAGCCAGGTCGGCGGCGATCTTCTGGCGCATCGCGTCCACGTCCTCGCCGAGCCGGATGAACTCCGGCGGGCCGACGGCGGCGATGCCGTGCTGGTAGTCACCCTCGGCGACCTCGCGGACCTGGTCGGCAAGCCCGGTCAGGGGCCGGATCACCATCCGGTCCATCGAGAGCAGCAGTACCGCGCCGGCCACGACCACCACCAGCGCGGCGACGATCAACAGGACGACCAGCACGTTGCTGCTGGTACGCACGTTGTCGGCAGACTGCTCCCGGGCGGCCAGGATCTCCTCCTGGAGGTCGTTCACCGCCGAGCGCACCCCGTCGAACTGCTGCCGGGCCCGTTCGGTGACCAACGCCTGACCCGCGCTGGTGCCGCGCTGCTCGGTGGTCGCTATCACCGGCTCCGCCACCGACTGCCGCCACTGCGCGGTGCGCTCCTCGACGATCCGCAGCTCCTGGCCGATCTGCGGATAGTCGTCAAGTAGCGCGCGCATTCCGGCGACGACGCTCTTCTCCTGCTCGAGCCCTTCCCGATACGGGTTCAGGTCGGCCGGATCACCGCTGACCGCGTACCCACGGATTGCCGTCTCCTGGTCGAGCAGCGCGTTGAGTAGTTCCTGTGACTGCACCCGCAGCGGGCCGGTCTCGTTCAGGACGGCGTCGATCTGGGTGCGGTTGCGGGCGGCCATCGCCGCTTCCGCGCCGGCCAGGGCGATCAGCAGCACACCCACGACGGTGAGCAGCGTGATCACCCGACGGCGCAGACTCAAACCGCCGACCACCGGCTTCACCGGCCACCGCCCCTGCTGACCAGCAGCATGGCCACGTCGTCGGCGAGCGGGCCGCCGTTGATGTGTTCGGCCCTGCCGACCAGCCAGGCCGGCAGCTCGGGCAGCGACACCGTACGGTTCGCCGGCTCGTCCAGCAGCCCACTCAGGCCCGGCACGTCGAGCCGCTCGTTGCCGGCACCCACCCGCCCCTCGATCAGGCCGTCGGTGTACATCAGCAGGGACCAGTCATCGGTGTCGAACTCCAGGTCGTAGGCGATCGGCCGGCGGGGTCGTACGCCGAGCAGCAGGCCGCCGGGCGCGGGCACCGGGGCGACCCGGCCGCCGGAGAGCAGCAGCGGCGGCGGGTGCCCGGCGAGTCGGACGGTGGCCCGGTTGGCGTCCAGGTCGAGCCGGGTGGTGGCGACCGTCGCGAAGATCTCCTGCAGCCGGCGCTCACTCATCAGCACCTGCTCCAGCGCGGGCAGCACCTCGTCGTCCGGCACTCCGGCGAGCACCAGGGCCCGCCAGGCCACCCGCAGCTCCACACCGAGGGCGGCCTCGTCCACCCCGTGCCCGCAGACGTCGCCGACGATCAGGTCGAGGCGGTCCGGCCGGGTCTGCACCACGTCGAAGAAGTCCCCACCGATCAGCGCGGCGTGCCGCCCGGGCCGGTAGAAGGTGTGCACCGCGACCTGGTCGGTCGTCATCAGCGGCTGCGGCAGCAGGCCGCGTTCGAGCCGGGCCGACTCGGCCTGGCGCAGCTCGACCTCGCGCAGCCTGCGGGCGTTCTCGTCGGCGCGTTTGCGCTCCACGGCGTAGCGCAGGGCACGGGTCAGCAGCACCCCGTCGACCTGGCCCTTGACCAGGTAGTCCTGTGCCCCCTCGGCGACCGCCACGACGCCCAGGTGCTCGTCCGAGCGGCCGGTCAGCACGCACACGGCGGCGCCGCTGGACATCTCCAACACCTGGCGCAGCCCGTCCAGCCCCTGCGCGTCGGGCAGGCCCAGGTCGAGCAGGACGCAGTCGACGCCGGTGATCCGCTGCCGTGCCTCGCTGAGACTGGTGGCGACCAGCAGGTCGATCATCGAGTTCGTCTCGGCGAGCAGCTCTCCCACCAGGAAGGCGTCACCCTCGTCGTCCTCCACCAGCAGCACCCGCAACCGCTCGCCGGGTGGCAGGTCGGCGTGCCGCGCCAGGCCGCCGTGGGGGTACGGCACGACTGGGGAACCGGCCAAGCCGGCCCCCCGGTGCGGCCGGGTCACCGCCGCGAGACGCGGGAGTTCGCTGGTGATGTCGGGCTCCTTCCGAGTGCCCTGCTGATCCTGTATTAGACAACGGTCGCACACAACACGACGCCTGCGGCGCGGGCGGGGATGGGCCGCATCACTGCCCGCGGAATGACAAACCGGGCGGACGGCCGACGTCGGGCGAAGCGGCCATCCCATCCGGGGCCGCCGACGGGCAGGATGGTGCCACCCCAGGCCCCGCCACCCCCGAGGAGTTCCCGTGGGCGCACCGACCACCCCGGCCACGACGGGCACGCCGGCCCGTCGGACTCCGGGCGTACCCGCTGCCGACCGTGCGTTTACTCGGCCGCACCGGCGGCTCGTGGCCGCCGCGGCGGCGCTGGTGGCGCTGGCCGCCGTCGGCGCCGGCAGCCTGCTCGACCTGCGCACGCCGGCGCCGAAGCCGGCGGACTCGCCGGCGGGTGAGTTCAGTGCCGCCCGGGCGTACGAGGACGTGCAGGTGATCGCGGCCCGGTCACACGTCGCCGGCAGCCCGGCCAACGACCAGGTTCGCGCGCACATCGAGCAGCAGTTGCGCGGGCTGGGCCTGGAGACCGAGGTGCAGGACACCGTGGCGCCGGAGGCCGGCCAGCTCAGCGGGGCGGCGGGCGGGGCGACCCTGGCCCGGGTGCGCAACGTGGTGGCCCGGCTGCCCGGCACCGACTCCACGGGCCGGGTCTTCCTGGTCGCCCACTACGACTCGGTGCAGACCGGGCCGGGCGGCAACGACGACGCGGCCGGCACGTCGGCCATCCTGGAGGTGGCCCGCGCGCTGAGCACCGGCCCCCGGCCCCGCAACGACATCGTCTTCGTGCTGACCGACGCCGAGGAGGCGTGCCTCTGCGGCGCGGCCGCGTTCGCCGCCAGTCACCCGCTGGCCGCCGACGGCGGTGTGGTGCTCAACCTGGAGGCGCGGGGTTCCACCGGGCCGGTGATCATGTTTGAGACGTCCCGGAACAACGCGAAGCTGGTGGACGTCTTCGGCCGGTCCGCCCCGCACCCGGTCGGCACCTCGTTCGCGGTGGAGATTTACCGCGCGCTGCCCAACGACACCGACTTCACCGCGTTCCTGGACCAGAAGTTCGTTGGGCTGAACTCGGCGTACATCGACGGTGGCGCGATCTACCACACACCGTTGGACACTCCGGCGGCGCTGGACCGGGGCAGCCTCCAGCAGCACGGGGACAACGCGCTGGGCCTGGCCCGGGAGTTCGGCCGGACCGACCTGACCGACCTGCGCTCCGGGCACGACGCCACCTACTTCCCGGTCCCCGGCGGGCTGGTCCGCTACCCGGGCTGGCTCACCCTGCCGCTGGCCCTGCTCGCGGTGGCCGCGGTGGCCGCGCTGGGCTGGTTGACCCGTCGGCGGGGCCGGGCCAGCATCGGCCGGCTGGCCGCCGGCTTCGCGCTGGCCCTGGTGCCGATCGTCGCCGCGCCGGTCGCCGCGCAACTGCTCTGGCTGGCGATCACCACAATCAGACCGGGGTACGCGGAGCTGCTCGACCCGTACCGGCCGATCTGGTACCGGTTGGCCGTCCTGGCGCTCGCCGCCACCATCCTGTTCACCTGGTACGCGCTGACCCGCCGCCGGATCGGCCCGGCCGCGCTCGCCGTCGGCGGGCTGGCCTGGTTGGCCCTGCTCGGGGTGCTGCTCGCCGTGGCGGTGCCCGGCGGGGCGTACCTCACCACCCTGCCGGCGTTGGCCGGTGCCCTCGGCGGGCTGGTCGCGCTGCGTACCCGGCAGACCGGGCCGTGGCCGGTGGTGGCGGTGACCGCCGCCGCAGCCGTCGGCGTGATCATCCTGCTGCCCACCGTGGTGCTGCTCTTTCCCGCGCTGGGGATGGCCATGGGCGGGGTGGCCGCGCTGGTCGCGGTGCTGCTCGGCCTGACCGCCCTGCCGGTGGTCGACCTGCTGCACCCGCAGGCCGGCGGCCAGCGCGGCATGCGGGCGTTGCGGGCCCGCCGGCTCGGCGCGCTGCCCGCCGCGGCCGCCGCCGTGACGGCGCTGGTGCTCGCCGGGGTCGGGCTGGGCGTCGACCGGTTCGACGCCGCCCACCCCGCGCCCACCCACCTGATGTACGCCCTGGACGCCGGCACCGGCCAGGCCCGTTGGCTCAGCCAGGAGAGTGACCCGCAGCCGTGGACGGACGGCTACGTGGACGGGGCGACCCTCGTCGAGGACGACTTCCCCGGAATCAGCGGCGATTTCCTGCGGGCCGGCCCTGCCCAACCGGCGAACCTGCCGGCGCCAAAGCTGGAGGTGTTGGGCGACACCAGCGTTGGCGGCGAACGCACGCTGCGGCTGCGGCTCACCCCGCAGCGGGCAGTCCGGGTCACCACCCTGCACGTCGAGACGATCACCGCCAAGGTGCTGCGTGCCGAGGTGGCGGGTCGCGCGGTGTCCGCGCAGGAGGGCGGCCGCCGGTGGGGCTTCGGACTGGTCTTCCACGCCCCACCACCGGAGGGTGTCGAGATCACGCTCACGCTGGAGCAGACGGCGGGGCCGGTGCCGATACGGGTGATGGACGCCAGTGACGGGCTGGACGCGCTGCCCGGCTTCCGCCCCCGGCCGCCGGACGTCGGCGTCGTCGGGTCGCACACCTCCGAGATGCTGGCGGTCGCCCGCACCTATCCGATCTGACGGACAGCATCGTGGTCCGGCGGGGCTTGTTCCCCGTCGGACCAGGTCAGTGCGGCGCGGCGGGGCCCAGGTCACTCGGGTCGGTGTTGCCACCACAGACGATCACTGCCACCCGCTCCCCCGCCTGCGGCACGTACGCGCCGCCGACCAGAGCGGCCAGCGCGGCGGCGCCACCCAACTCGGCGGCGACCCGCAGCTCCGACCAGAGCAACCGGCGGGCCCGCACCAGGTCCTCGTCACGGACCAGTACGGAGACCACCCCGGTCCGGCGTGCGGTGTCGAAGGCGATCTCGCCGATCCGGCGGGCGCCCAGCGAATCCGTGGCGATGCCGCCCACCTCGATGTCGACCGGCCGGCCAGCCTTGAGGGCCGAGTGCAGGGTGGGGATCTGCTCGGGCTCGACGGCGACGACGCGTACCGAACCGTCGAACCAACTGGCGATGCCGGAGACCAGCCCACCGCCGCCGACCGCCACCAACACCGTGTCGATCCCGTCCACCTGGCGTTCCAGCTCCCGGCCAACGGTGCCCTGACCGGCCACCACCTCGGGCTGGTCGTACGCGTGCACGACCAACGCGCCGGTCTCCCCGGCGCGCTGGGTGCTCGCCGCCAACGCCTCGGCGTAGTGCTGGCCGACCTGGCGCACCTGGGCGCCCAACCCGGCCAGCCGCTGCACCTTCACCGGCGAGGAGGTGACCGGCACGAAGACCTCCGCCGCAACGCCCAGCGACCGGGCCGCGTACGCGACGGCGAGGCCATGGTTGCCGCCCGAGGCGGCGATCACCCCGGCCGTCGGCAGCGCCCCCTGGAGCATCCGGTTGAACGCGCCACGTGGCTTGAACGAGCCGGTGTGCTGGTGCAGCTCCAGCTTGAGGCTGAGCTGCCCGGGCACGCCCAGGTCGGCGCCGTCGACGGCGATGACCGGGGTCTCCCGCACCCGCCCCTGCACCAAGGCGGCGGCCGCCTCGACGTCGCTTCTGTTCACGATGGGAAACGCCCTTCACTACGACCGGAGGACCAGTCGACAGTCGTCGGTGGGCCCGCCGAAACATCCTATGGAGATTTCATCGCCGCCTCGGCGGAGACGACGGCGAGCCGCCCGGCGATGGATACTCCTGCCATGACGCTGGCGCCACCACGCCCCGACATCGCCCGTAGGGCCGACCCGCGCGCCTCGTTGCTGGTGCTGATCGGCTGGTACGCGGCCGTCGTCGTGGCGTTCGGACTGTTTCTCGGCACGCTCTCCGGGTCGCTCCCTGCGGATTGCGGCGAGGGGTGCGACTCGGAACGGTCCCGAATGCTGCTCTTCGGGCTCTACGTCGCCCTGCCGGCGATGTTCCTCGCGCTGCTGATCAGCCTGGCAACGCTCGCGGCCCTCGTCTCCCGTACCCGGATCCGCTCGGCGGCGCTCGTGGGGACGCTGTCCGCGGTGGTGCCGCTGGCCGTGTGCGCCCTCCTCACCGCGAGCCTCTGACCCCCGGAGGTTCAACTCCGATATCGACAGGGTGCCGCTCTCTGGCGAGCAATGCGCTCGGCCGCCTCACGTCCTCCCCTCGCCGGTGCGCCTCCAAGTGCTCCCGTAACACTGCCTGCCAGGCCTTACTCCCGGCCTCGTCGATCGGCCCGCCGCACCAGCGGTGCGACCAGTCGGAGTAATGCATGCCCTCGTCACCCCGGTGGACGCGGCCCATCAGCGCGTCCATGCCACGAACCGCTCGTACAGCTCGGCCGGTGCCACGTCGGGCAGCTCGACGGCGACGATGAAGAGCAGGCCAGCGACGTACATGGAGAGGCCGATGCGGTCACGTGCGTACGCCTCGGCCAGGCGTACCCGCGCGGGATGGCACGGCCAGGGCGTCTCCGGCGCGCACATCTGACAATGCCATTGCGGCCGGCGCGGCAGATGCTCCCCTTTCATCCGGCGATCCAGTGCTGACACCAACCGTTCAGCCTGGTTCACACGTGCCATCTCGGGCACGCCGGCCATCACAGAGCCGCCCCGCTGGTCGACACTGCCGTCCCGCTTCGTGATCCGATGTGCGCCGGACAGCTGTGGGTAGCAGGTCGCTGCTCCGGTCTCGTCAACTGGACCAGATGCCGTCTGCACCACCAGCGCTTGAAACTTTCCCGAACTGTCACCACGCCTCCCACCGGTCACTGCGCGTGCTCGTCCGGTACACCCTGCGGCGGTACGCTCACATCGGTCGACGGGTTGCGCGTTGCCAGCCCGCACCGGCAACCCGGCAACCTCGGCGGGAGGCGCGAGACATGCCAACATTCGGCACCCGCATGCGGACAGCGCGGGAAGCGCGCGGGCTGAGCCTGGCCGCCCTTGCCGAGTTGCTGCCCGCTGACAAGGGGCATCTCTCCCGGCTTGAGAACGGCCGCCGCCGCCCGGGCGAAGATCTCACCCGTCGGATCGACGAGGTGCTCGGCACCCGCGGTGAGCTGATCACCTGCGCCGCCCTGGATGCCGCTGCCGCTGCCGACACCCGACCGTCGGAGACCGTCGAGCTGTTACGTCGGATGCATGCCAGCGATACCGCCCCCGCCACCATCGAGACGTTGCACGCGACCGTGACCGAGCTGTCCTGCCAATACGGGTGGCGCGACGCTGCGGAACTCCGCGCCGAAGGTCAGGGTTGGCTGCGTGAGGTCGTGCGGCTGCTACAGCGAGCCACCGGGCTACGACAGCACCGCGAATTGCTGGTATGCGCGGGCTGGCTGGCACTGCTGATCGGCTGTGTCGAGTACGACCTCGGCATGCGCGTCAGCGCCGAGGCCACCCGCACTGCCGCCCGACAGCTCGGCGACGAAGCCGACCACGCGGACATCACCGGCTGGGCGTGGGAGATGACGGCCTGGTTCGCACTCACCCAGTCCCGGCACGAAGCGGCGCTGACCGCCGCTCGGGCCGGGCAGGAAGCTGCCGGACGGCAGCGGGTGGGGGTGCAACTGATCGCGCAGGAAGCCAAGGCGTTGGCCCGGCTCGGCGACCTCCACGGTGCGCGAACGGCGCTCGACCGAGGCCGGCAGTTCCTCGACGACCTGGGCGCGCCCGATCGGCCCGACAACCACTTCGAAGTTGATCCCGGAAAATGGCTGTTCTACGCGATGGACGCCTACCGACTCGCTGAACACGACGTTCTCGCCGAGCACTACGCCAACGAGGTTTTGCGTCTCGGCACCGGACCGGACGGCGTCGATCGGTCGCCCATGCGGACGGCCGAAGCCCGGCTCACTCTCGCCGTCACAGCCCTGCGCGCTGGCGAGCTGGACCGGGCCGTCGAGCAGGGGGTGGCAGCATTCACCGCTACTCGCCGCTCCCTGCCCTCGCTGCTGCTCGTCGCCGGAGAGGCTGACGTCGAGCTTCAGCGCCGCCACCCCCGCGAGCACGCCACCGCAGAGTTCCGCGACGCGCTGAAGGCGGTTCGGTAGCCGCGCCAAGCCTGCCGTCCCCTAGACATGGCGGTTCCCACCGACTCGTCAACGACCAGGCCCACGCCCTTGCGCACATGGAGGTGCTGCAATACGGCTGGCCGGCTGATCGGTTTAGGGACAGTCCGGATCGACGGTGGTTGTTACCGTCGCCGCATGGTCACGGGGAGCAACAAGGGTCTGGGCAAGCCGCGCAGGCCGATGTCTCTTCAGGAGCGGGCGCAGGCGGAGCGGGACATCCGAGGTGCGATCGCCTACCTCCAGGAGAGTGCCTACGCCAACTTCCGCTCCGCGGTCGCCAACGTCGCGATCTTCTTCGGTTTTATCGGCGTGTTCGGGATAGCCATCGAGCCCCCGGATGGGTTACGCCTGATCCCCATGGTCGTACTTGTCCTCGCCGGACTGGTCGGAGCCGCCTACTACCCTTTCCGGCAGCATTGGAAGATCGCCGTCAGGCTCTTGGTGACATCGAGCGCGCTCATGGCGATCGGAATGGCCGGTCTCGTCCTGGTAGGCAGAGTCCTGGAGAATAGCCAGCAGTGACCCGCCCTGAGTACCGGGACGGATGCGCGCCGACCGGATCAACGATGTTCTAGCGGCATGTCGCGACACATCGTCGACAATCGACGGCCACTCGATCCGGCTCGCTGGGGGCGGACAGGCTTTGGCGTGCTGCTGGCCGGCCTCGCTGTGCTGCCTTCCGCTGGATGTGCCCCCTCGGGCCACGACAGGGCTCGGGACTCGGTCTTGCAGAGGACCGAACAGGTCGCCCACGAGACCGAGCCATGGGCGCCCGTCTCACACAGCCTGAAGGGCTGGAAGAGCAACCAGTCCGTACTCGACCGGCTCGTCGCCGAAACCGGAGGCGAACGGCTCACCTCCTCGGTCCACGATCCGGACGAGCGTGGGGTGGGCCTGCTGGCCACGGTCGAGGTGATGATGGTGGGCCACGCATCCGAGGGCTGGCTGGCCAACGAGGAGACGTCCTACTACATCTGCGTACGCTTCGACGTTCGCCGGAAGGCCAGCGGCCCGCGCGAGATCACTCCCGTGACCGTCGATTGCCCACACGGGGTGCTGGCCACCCGGGCTCCCGCAGTGACGTCGCTACAGGTAGATCGGATCTAACTTCGGATCGGTCTACCTGAAACCCGCCAGCGCCACTTCCCAGCGGTATTGATCTAGCAGAGGGACCTCGTAGCCGGAACCCGACGAGATGCTGCGCGAGCTCGGCGCGGACCCGTCACCGATAGACATTGGTAGCCACCGCCGGTTCACCTCAGACGGCCTGGAGACGGCCTGATCTTGATGTCGTGTTCCGGGGCTTCGCCCCCGCCGGGGGCCTGGTAGGGGGGTTGCCGGCCAGCGTCAGCGGGCGTCACTCCCTGTGGTCTTGCCCTTCGGCGTCGCGCCTGTCGTGACCATCGGCGTGAGTCCTGCATCACAGCGTCCCCTGACTTCTTACTGACCGCTGGGACGCTCAGCCGGACCCCCAGTCGCTCCGATATGATCGCTACCGCGCGGGGACTAGGTCGTTCGGGTGACGAAGCCCTCCACCTGGCACCGGCCGGAGAGGCTGGGCGATCGGACGACTACCCGACGAGGAAACCCGCAACCACCCGCGCGTGAACGGCTGACTCCCAGCCCCAACGCTTGCCGTTCGGGCATCCGGAGCGACGGTCAATGGCAGGCCATCGAGTACGGTTTCGACCATGAGCATGGTGGGTGTGACGCCGGCGCCTGACCAAGACTTTCCTTCGAGCGGACGCCTGCACCAGGTGGAGCACAAAGTCTGGGTGCCGCTACGCAGGAAATGGGTGGATGTTTCCAGTAAGCCCGAGGAGCTGGTGCGTCAGGAGTGGATCCGCCGCCTCGTCGTCGATGGCGGCTTCTCCCTTCTACAGATAGACCAGGAGAGGCGTACGCAGCATGGCCGCCGCTCGCCCCGGGCAGACATTGTCGTCTGGGCAAGCCCGGCCGACAAGGTTGCGAAAAAATCTCCCGTACTCGTTGTCGAGACAAAGGCGGGTGACGGACGCGCTCGGCACGAGGACTTCTGGCAGGGTGAGTCCTACGCTCGGGCCAGCGAGGCTCGTTTTCTCATCATCGCGACCGCAACCACGCACTCTGTATTTGAGGTCGTCCGCGGACTTCCCGGTTCGACTCAGGAAATTAACGACTGGCCGAAGGCGCACGACGTTGCCGACACTGCCCGTCTGTCGAAGCTCGTAGCTCGTCAGCGGACCTTCGACCGCGACGAGTTTCAGAGGCTGTTGTTCGAGTGTCACTCGTTGCTCCGGGACGCGCATGCAATGACCCCGGATCGGGCCTTCGACACCATGTCCAAGGTTCTGTTCGTCAAACTCCACGTGGAGCGAACTCAGACGCACGAGACATTCACCACCGAATACCTCGACCGATGGGCTGCGATGCAGCTTCGTCGTACGTCAGTGGTGCACGACTTGCTGTTCGAGGACACCAAGGACGCCTACAGGGCCGACGGTTTGTTCAACGCCACGGATAAGCTCGATATCTCTGAAGCAACCTTTCGGCAACTCGTCAGCAAGCTGGAGCGGTTTAACCTGTCCAAGACTGGCGAGGATGTCAAGGGTATTGCTTTTGAGAAGTTCCTGGGCCGCACCTTCCGGGGCGAGCTTGGACAATTCTTCACCCCGCGTCCTGTCGTCGAATTTATGATCCGCGCCCTTAACCCCCACGAAAAGGAGATAATCTGCGATCCTGCCGCTGGATCTGGCGGATTCCTGATCGCGGCATTCGATCATGTCCGTGCCGCGATTGCGGCTGATATAGACAGGCAGCGTCAGGCGGAGATCGAGCGAATTTCTTCAGAGTATCCGGACGATGCCACTGAGGAAATGCTTGACGAGCGAGATGCTCGCATCGACAGAGCCGTACGGAAGATCAACCGAGAGCTCCTGCCGACGGACGACCAGGGCGAGCGGGTCGAAACCCGTGTAGGACATCTCGCCTGGGAAGCAATTTACGGCAGCGACAAAGAACCACGTGCCGCTCGTACAGCCAAGATGAATATGATTATGCACGGCGACGGGCACGGGGGGATCCACTGGCACGACGGCCTAGTCGATGTAAACGGGATTTTCAACGGCCGGTTTAAAGTCGTAGTGACCAACCCACCTTTCGGTGCAACTGTCAATCGCCAGCAGCGCGTTGGTGACACGCGAGAGTCGGATGTCGAGGACGGGGGGAGCCGCTATCGATCGAGACAGAAAGAACGCTACGGCGAAGCGTGGGAAGCGTCGCACGCTCAGGTCCTCGCTGCCCGAGGTCAACCCATTCTCGATCTGTACGAGATCGGGCGTGGGCAGAATTCGCGTCAGACCGAGACTTTGTTTGTAGAGCGATGCTTGAATCTCCTCGACGTAGGTGGCCGCATGGCCATCATTCTGCCCAATGGCAACCTGAATGCTGCCTCGCTTTCCTGGCTTCGGCGCTGGACTGAAGGCAAGGCATTCCTGCGTGGCGTTGTGGCTCTCCCTGGAGAGACATTCAAGTTCTCCCGCGCCTCGGTCTCCGCCTCAGTGGTGTTCCTACAAAAGTTCACCGAGGACGACGCCGCACGTTGGGAGTCGGCTTGGACTGAGGCGGCCGCTGCATCCGACGGGGATTTCGACACGAGGCGCAACGCGGCTGTGCTGCGCTGGGAGCAGCGCGTAGTGGACGGCAACGATCAGCAGCTGCAAAAACTGCTCGAGGATCTAGCCGCATACGGAGTCAAGCGTTGCCTTCCTGCCTGGAAGCGTGCACCTTCGGAAGGGCTAGTCCGTGGGGCGGGCACGACTCGCATCGGAGCGCCGGTGTGGGCCGGTACTGCCCCGCCAAGGGAGTCTCGGGTCCGAGATCTGAAGGCCCGGTACTCACTTCTCGCCCCTGCGGTTCCGGCGCTCAAGGAAGCACTTAAAGGACTCCGCGCAGAGCTGCGAGCGGTCGACGATGAACAGACCGAGGCAATGTGGAAAATGGTGCGTACGACATTTGACTACCCGGTCTTCATGTCCAAACCATCAGCAGTAGGAATTACGACCACGGGCGATACTGGAGATCATGTCCCCAACGATCTCCCCAAAGTACTCGCTGAATGGCACCGGTACGTGACAGATATTCCTGGCTGGCCGGCATGACGTCCCTCACCTGGAGGGTGCGGTTTACGGACCTCGATCGTTGGGATGCCGTCGAGCCCGCTGCCGGCGGTCGCGCCTGGCGTTGGCCGGTGATGACTCTCAGAGATGTCGCTGACGTTCGTCTTGGTACCCAGCTGCGCAGCAGCTACAAGGAGGGGGTGGCACGGCCATACTTGCGCGCCGCAAACGTTCAGCGTGGCTTCCTTAACCTTGCGGACGTCAAGACAATGTTCGTCAGCGTGGAGCAAGCTAACCGCCTTGAGTTGCGCGGGCAGGATCTCCTGTTTGTGGAGGGCAATTCCCTTGAAGAGGTGGGGCGTGCTGCTGTATGGCCAGGCGGTGAGCCGACAATTATTCAAAACGCTCTAATCAGAGCTCGTTTGACTACCGACAGGCTCAATTCCGACTTCGTTGCTCTCTGGTTCAATAGCGCTCTAGGAAACGAATACGTCCGCCAGCATGCCACGACCACCTCCGGATCTCTATGGCATATCGGTGCAGGGAAGTTAGCCGGCGCTCCTATCCCGATCCCGCCTCTTGATGTCCAACGGCGACTCGTCGATGAGCATGCCAAGATCATGGACCTAGCTCGCGATGCCGACGTATCGTTGGATGCCGAGAAAAGGGCTGCCTGGGAGCGCTTCACCGGCGAGGTGGTCAGGCTGGAGGATCCTTCCATCCAAGGTGGCCTGGTCCAGTTCGTGCGCTTTGCTGACCTAGACAGGTGGGATGGGGCGGCGAGTAGTAAGTCACTGGAGTCACGCTGGCCTGTACCGGCCCTCCGTGACGTAAGCGAGATTCGCCTCGGTGTTCAAGTTCCGCGCAAGAACTCCATCCCGTCTGGTCCAGTTCGTCCGTATCTGCGCGCCGCAAATATCCAACGGGGGTTCGTCGACACGTCCGACGTGAAGAATATGGGAGTCAGCAAGAAGCAGGCCGAGGCGCTTGAGCTGCGGGCCGGTGATCTACTTTTTGTCGAGGGATCTGGCTCACCCAAAGAGGTAGGCCGATGCGCAACCTGGGACGGGGCGACATCCGGCGTCATCCACCAGAACAGCGTTATTCGTGCGCGTCTAGTGGCCGACTTTCTTGACCCCCAGTTCGTGGCTACATGGTTTAACTCGCCAGCGGGCAACGCGTACATCCGTCAACACGCTACAACCACATCAGGGCTATATCACATCGGGGCCGGAAAGCTGGCGGGAGCTCCTGTACCGCAGCCTCCCTTGGACGTGCAGCGACGCCTCGTTCAAGACCTAAAGATGGACCTTGAGGCTGCCGCCGAGCACTCGGTCCGGGCAGCCGAACTGCGGGAGAAGGCTCGGTCGCTCATACCTGCGGAGCTCCTCCACTGACCCAGAGGAGATTGTAGGCACTCCTTGGGAGCCTCTTTTCAAAGAGACGCCAGGCAATCTGATGCGGCGGCTCAGGCCACACCTGGAGAGGACCCTCAGTTCGTGGCCGATTCGGAGGGTGCGCTTAAAATTAGGAATATGCCGGCTCACGTCTACTTCAACATCCAATCCGAGGAAATGCTTTCGTTTGCGGGCCACAATCATATGTTTTGCAAATCGGAAGGAGTCTCTGAACGCATAGAAGGCCCTGTGGATCGCTTGCGTGAAGCGTGCGGCACCTAGCGGCGATCGGCGGGTTATACCGAACTAGAGGATGCGTTGGTGAAACAAACGTTGCGGGAGGCCGCCTATAGAGATTCACCGGATCAATGGGGTTTGTCTTCGACGGGGGACCAGACTGGCTGAGCCTTCCGATTCACGTCTTACGTCGAGCGACCGTACCAGCGCGGCGCTGGGGCCTGCGGAGCCTGCTTGATCATGGCCCGCACCGCATAAGCGTGAGACAATCCTCCACTGTGCCGGAGGCCGTGACAGTCCCAGGGGGTAGCTCTTGAGTCCAATCAACCCACGAGCCAGTCTCGGGGACGTCGCCCTTCAGGTACGTCAGGTGGAAGCGTTCCTCCGAGCGGAGTATGTGGACGCCGGCTTGCTGGACCTCAGCGACCTTGAGGGCAAACCGGACGAGGAGCGCGAACCGCGCATGTTGTCTAGGGCGTTGGCCGCCCAAGCGATTCGGATCGCCACAGGCTGGAGTCCCCAGGAAGCTTCACTCGCCGTCACCGACGGCCATGCAGATCAAGGTATAGACGCGATCGCAGTCGTGGATAGTGCCGATCCACATGTCTACCTCGTTCAAGCAAAGTGGAGCAAGACAGGAAGGGCTAACTCCGATCGGTCTGCGGTGCTCGAACTTCTAGCCGGGTTGCGGCTAATCGACGACGAGGACTTCGCCCCATTCAATCCCCGTGGCCGGCAACTCGCCGAGCGAGCGAAGAACGTGATGGGGAGCGGCCCAGTGCCGGTTACACAAGTCATCGCACTGATGCGAGCTGATGAGGTAACCGACGGTTTCCGCCTAGCGATCGATATTGGCGAGCAGGAGTTCAACCGTCACGGCAATGTGCTGCGCCATCGAATCATACTGTCGTCCGAACTGTGGACTTCGGTTCGAGATGATATAGCGCCAAGGCCAGTTGATTTGGAAGCCGACATATTCCCCTGGTTTGCCATCAGCACCCCGTACGAGTCATATCAAGGGGTCGTTGAGGCAGAGCAGGTAGCGCAGTGGCTTACTCACGGCTCAAACCTTTTCAACCTCAACATTCGCAATCCTCTGGGTAGGACGCCGATCAACAATGAGATCATTGAGACTCTTACTAGAGAGCCGGCCCACTTTTGGTACTTCAATAACGGGGTAACAATCCTCTGCGAGTCGGTCGAGAAAAGCCAGCAGTCTATGCGGTCCCCGCAATCACGTCCGATCAGCTTAACCTTGCGCAACGCCAGCGTGGTAAACGGAGCCCAAACCGTTCGTTCAGTCGCTGAGGCCGTTGCCATCGATGCCGTCGCCGCATCGGCCCAGGTTGGCGTTCGCATTATCGTGACCGGTAAAGCTGTCGCCTTCGGTAAACAGGCTACTCAGGCGACCAATCGGCAGAACCGTGTCGAGGCGAGGGACTTTGTCGCGCTCGATCCAATCCAGGCTGCCATTCTGGAGGAGATGCGAGCGGAGCTAGGGCTCGAGTACAGCGTCCGCCGCAGCGAGCTGGAGCCGCAACCCGACACCGGCTGCTCGGTGGTCGAGGCTGCATGTGCGTTGGCTTGTGCCCATCTCGATAGTCAGTACGCCGCTCGGATCGCGACGACTCTTGACGTGCTGTGGGAACGGGGCTCACAGGGCATCTACGACGCCCTGTTCCGGCCGCAGCCTGGCGTCTACCTGCTCTGGAACGCGGTCCAGGTCCTGAGGCAGGTAAGGCGAACCCTCCATCACCTGCGCCCTCGCTACATGGGGCGTGGAGCCGCCTTGGCCGAGCACGGGGTATACCTCCTTGCGCACTTGGTTTTTCGTCGTCTCGATACCGACGCAATTGATGAACCCGATCCGCGGCTCGAGTGGGCCGGGCACGCTGTCGACGAGACAAAGCGGTTGGTAGAGGAACTCTTGCCCATTGTTGCGGGTGTGATCGACGCGCTCTACACGGAGCGTTCGCAGATCCGGTCGGTCTGCTCCGATATAGCCCGATGCCGGGAGGTAACACAGCAGATACTTGGGGTGCCGCAACAAGCTCACCGCCCAGATCGAAACAAGTATCGACATGTGCCAGCCAAGCGCAAGCGGCGCCCGAATGCCGTCTCCGTTCTGATAGATAAGGCCATTCTTGTCGAGGGAGAGGCTCTTACACTTTCGCCGGGCAACCGAGTTGAGGCCGAGGCATTGAAGGGTTGGCTCACCGAGGACCCGAGGCGGGCGCGTGCCACCTGGACCCCCCATCGGACGAAGCCCATCGTCTGGGCAGCAGACGGCCTGCAATATTCGCCGTCTGGCCTGATCTCTCATTTGTGGGAGCTTGCACGATGGGAAGACCGACCTATGGCGAATCAAGGAACCGCCCGCTGGGCTGTCAGTACGGGTGAGACTCTTGCAGATCTGGCATGGCGCGCCCTAGGCGAACTTGAATCCTCCGATGAAAACCCTGATCCGCAAGTCCTCGCGCCGTAGGTCCGCTGCATTCGCTATTGCTGGCGGCGATGGCCGTCGAGTGCAGCTGGCGCCGGCAGTTTGAGTTCTACGGCTAACAGCGCCGATCTGCCATCCCGTCGCCGTCGAACCGCCCTCTGGGTAGCGCCTCGCCGCCGTCCGGTCCGCCATGTGAAGCGGTCCTTGACGGCTCGTATGGACGATGTCAGGTCGGACGGTGGTCTGCTCGGCTTGCCCGAGTCGATGACGACGGGACGGCCTGCTACAACAACCCCGGACCGCGACCGGCCGGCGGAGGCCCGCTGTTCTGGAGCCGGAGGCCTCCGCAAGCCCTTGACGGCCTGGACACGGCATGATCATGGACCAGCGGCCCTGGCAGTGGCCTGTTACGCAGGTCAGAGGCTATGCCGCCGCTACTTCCAGCGGAAGTGGACGAAAAGGCGGCCGAAGTTCTTGGAGTCCTTCTCCACCCGGTGGTAGAGCTGCTTGACGTCCTTCTGGTCGAGGAACCGCAGCACCCGCTTCTTGAGCTGGCCGGACCCCTTGCCGGGGATGATCTCGACGAGGGTGGCCTTCTTCGCCACCGCCTCATCCATGATCCCGCGCAACGCGCGGTCGATGTCCTGCCCCTTGTTGAAGATCTCGTGCAGGTCCAGCTTGAGCTTCATGCCGCAGCCCCCGCCCGGTCAGGTCCCATGCCCGCCATCCTAGGCACGCCCGGCGGACCGCCCGCCGGACGACGAAGAGCCCGCCCGCCGGACGACGAAGGGGCGGTCCCGAAGGACCGCCCCGCCACGTCACCGGTCCACGCTCAGCGCGTGCCGCCCACACGGGTTTCCACCCGCTCCAGCGCCGTCCGGTAGTCGTCGTTGGTCGCGTACATCGCGGCGGCGATCCGCAGGTGCCGCAACGCGTCTGTGTGCCGGTTCAGCCGCTCCAGCGTCCGACCGAGCACGTGATGCGCGTAGTGGTCGCTCGGGTCCCGCTCGACCAGCTCCCGCAGGTGCTCCTCGGCACGGTTGAGCTGGGCCGACTGGAAGTACGCCCGGGCCAGCAACTGCCGGACCGCGGCATTGCCGGGTTCGGCGGCGACGATCGGCTCCAGCAGTCGGGCCGCTCCGCTCGGGTCACCGGTTTCGAAGAACATGGTCGCCCGCCGGTAGTCCGCCAGAAGATCCATCTGCCCACCTCCTCGGGTCGCACCGTCACCTGTTCCGACGCTGGCACAACGCTGGGCGTTTGGCGACTGTTCCCGAGAGCAGGAAGCCGGGAGCCGGGAGCCGGAATCGGGTCAGGTGCGGGCGTCCCGCCGTCCAGCGGACAGCTCCCAGGCGCGCACACCGCCGACGATCCCGGCGGTGTTCGGCACCACCACCACGTCGTCGCCCATCCGGGCCAGTTGCTCGGGCCGGATCAGCCGGGAGTTGCCCCCGCCCAGATAGAGCCGGTCCCAGCGGAACACCGGGCGGAGCCCGTCCACCACCTGCCGGATCCGGCGGGACCAGAAGGCGTCGCCGAGCCGCCGGCGTTCCGGCTCACCCACGTACGTGTCGTAGGTGGTGCCCCACCGCACCGGCGCGTGTGACAACTCCAGGTGCGGCGCGAGCACCCCGCCGTCGAAGAGCGCGCTGCCCAGCCCCGTCCCCAGGGTCAGCACCAGCTCGCAGCCGGTGCCGGCGACCACCCCGGCGCCGTGCACCTCGGCGTCGTTGAGCACGAGCGCCGGCACCCCGAACGCGTCGGCCAGCGCACCGCGCGCGTCCCAGCCGGACCACTCGGCGAGCAGGTCCGGGTCGACCCGGGAGCGTGGGCCGTTACGGGTCACGTAGTGCGGTGTGCTCACCACCACACCGTGCCGGATCATCCCGGGTACGCCGACCGTCAGCCGGTCCGCCGCCGGCAGGCGCCCGCCCAGATCCAGCAGGGTCCGGACAAACAGCGCAGGCGGCAACGGGTACGGGGTCGGCACCCGCAGCGGCCGGGCCCGCATCGTCCCCGCCTCGTCGAGGACGGACGCCTTGATGCCTCCGCCGCCGCAGTCGATCGCCAGTGTGGTCACCACGCCGTTGAGTCTGCCCGCTGCCGTCGGGTCGTATGCCAGCAGCCGGATAGGCTGCCGTCCTGATGAGCGCCACGATGATCGTCAAGGACCTGGCCGCCGGGCACGGCGACCGCCCACTCTTCGCCGGGTTGGACCTGGTAGTCGCCCCCGGTGACGTGGTCGGCCTGGTCGGGCCGAACGGGGCCGGCAAGTCGACGCTGCTGCGTACCCTCGCGGGGTTGCTGCCGGTCGAGGCCGGCAGCGTGCGGCTCAGCCCGCCCACGGCGAGCGTCGGGCACCTTCCGCAGGAGCCGGAACGGCGACCGGGCGAGACCGTGCGGGACTTCCTGGCCCGCCGGACCGGGGTGACCGCCGCGCAGGCGGCGTTGGACGCGGCGACCGAGGCGCTGACCGCCGGGGCGCCGGGCGCCGACGACGCGTACGGCGACGCGTTGGAGCGTTGGCTCGCCCTCGGCGGCGCGGACCTGGACGAACGCGCCGAGCAGGTGAGCGCGGACCTGGGGCTCGCGGTCGACCTGGACCACCCGACGACCGGGTTGTCCGGCGGCCAGGCGGCCCGCGCCGGGCTGGCCTCGCTGCTGCTCAGCCGGTACGACGTGTTCCTGCTCGACGAGCCGACCAACGACCTGGACCTGGCCGGTCTGGAACGGTTGGAGGAGTTCGTCACCGGGCTGCGGGCCGGCACGGTGCTGGTCAGCCACGACCGGGAGTTCCTCCTCCGCACGGTGACCCGGGTGCTGGAGTTGGACCTGCCGCAGCAGCAGGTGCACCACTACGGCGGCGGTTACGCGGCCTACCTGGAGGAGCGCGAGGTGGCGCGCCGGCACGCCCGCGCGGACTTCGAGGAGTACGCCGACACGAAAGCTGGGCTGGAGGCACGGGCCCGCACCCAGCGTGGGTGGATGGAGAAGGGCGTGCGGAACGCCCGGCGCAAGGCCACCGACAACGACAAGATCGGCCGGAAGTTCCGGAGCGAGGCGAGCGAGAAGCAGGCCGCCAAGGCCAAGCAGACCGAACGGCTGATCGAACGGCTCGACGTGGTCGAGGAACCCCGCAAGGAGTGGGAGCTGCGGATGGAGATCGCCGCCGCACCCCGCGCCGGCGCCGTCGTGGCCACGCTGCGAGGTGCGGTGGTACGCCGGGGCGGGTTCACCCTCGGCCCGGTCGACCTGCAGATCGACTGGGCGGACCGGGTCGCGGTGACCGGGGCGAACGGCTCCGGCAAGTCCACCCTGCTGGCCGCGTTGCTCGGGCGGCTGCCGCTGGACGAGGGAACCGCCTCGCTCGGGCCGGGCGTGGTGGTGGGCGAGGTGGACCAGGCACGGGGGCTGTTCCTCGGCGACGCGCCGCTTATCGACGCGTTCCAGGAAGCCGTACCCGACATGTCGCCGGCGGACGCGCGGACCCTGCTGGCCAAGTTCGGGTTGCGGGCGGCGCACGTACCCCGGCCGGCGGCCACCCTCTCCCCCGGTGAGCGAACCCGGGCGGCGCTGGCTCTGCTTCAGGGGCGCGGGGTCAATCTGCTGGTGCTCGACGAGCCCACCAACCACCTGGATCTGGCCGCCATCGAGCAACTCGAATCGGCGCTGGCCAGCTACCCCGGCACGCTGCTTCTGGTCACTCACGACCGACGGATGCTGGCCGCCATCGAGACGAACCGTCGGCTCCGGGTCGACGCCGGGCGGATCGCCGAAGATTGATCCGTGCCAGCGGGCCGGCGCGGGGTGAGAATGACGCCATGCTCAAGTGGGAGTACGCCCTGCTGGTCCGCCGCCGCCAGGCCGCGACCAACGACCTCGGCTGGGAGGTCGTCTTCGTCTGGTACGGCCCGGACGGCTCGATGGTCGACGTGACGCCGTACGGCGACACCTCGCTGGCCCACCTGAACCGGGCCGGTGACCAGGGCTGGGAGTTGGTCGCGATGAGCGAGGACCCGTCCCTGCCCGGCCACCACGAGTTGCACCGCTATCACCTCAAACGGCCGAAGCCCGCCGCCCCGCAACCCCGTCAGCGGATCCGCGGCGGCCGCCGTACCGTCTCGGGCTGACTCGGCCGCTCCGAACGCACCCCTGCGGGCGTCCTGGTCATGATCGACACGACATCGCCGACGTTGGTGTATCCCGCGCCGTGGATGCCGCCAGATCGGCGATCTGGAGTGGATCACGCGTTGCCGAGTCCGACGGGCGGGGCATATCGGGCGCGAATGCGGGTAACGCGCGGCGGGAGGTGGCCCGAATGGTCGCGTTGGCACAAACTCCACCCTCGGCCGACCGGCTGCGGGCGATCGACGAATTCCTCGGTCAGGCGTGGGCGGACCAGGTCCGGCACGATGACCGACTGCGGGGCCTGGCGGTCGAGGTGCGGTTCGACCGCGGGGTGGCCCACCTGAGCGGGGACGTCGCCGAACCCGCCGAGCTACGGCTCGTACGGGACCTGGTGGGGCGGCTGGCCGGCGTCTACGGCGTCTGGTGCCGGGTTGGCGTCGACGGGCGGGCACCGGTGGTCGTGGACCTCGGCTGCGGGCCGACCAAGCAGTGGTCGAGCAACCTGGGGCTGGACATCTACCCGGCGCCGGGGGTGGACGCCGTCGCGGACCTGTCCGGTTCGCTGCCGCTCGCCGACAACTCGGTGGACGTCCTGTTCGCGGTGCACATCCTGGAGCACCTGATCGACTTCCTGCCGCTGGTGGACGAGTGCCACCGGGTGCTCCGCCCGGGCGGCGTGCTGCACGTGATGAGCCCCTGGTGGGGGCACGTGAACGCGGTGGCCGACCCGACTCACGTCCGACTGATGGACGTGCAGACGTTCAAGGGGATCTGCCAGCTCCGACCGCCGGGCACCCCGCGGTGGTACCCCCTGCACGCCGGTTGCGACGGTGCCTCGATCTTCGCGGACCTGACCCCACTCACCCCAGACGCCAACCCCGCACCGAAGCCCCACCTAGCCCGCTTCTTCGACTAACGCCCGGCCACCCGGCCAGGAGGGCAGCACCGACCCCGGCCGGCAGGTCTGGCTTGACGAGGTGACGTGGGTCGACGGCAAGCCGGTGGTCAAGGGCCCCACCGGCGAGCCGCCGCCTCGCCCCTGAGCCGTCGCCGAAGGGCCCCCAAGATCCCGCGGGGGCCCTTCGGCGGATCTCAAGCACCCGGGGCGACGGCGGGATCGTGTCGGGCCAGCCGGTTGCGGCGGTAGCCGTAGCCGAAGTAGATCACCGCGCCGAGCAGCATCCAGGCGAGGAACCGCAGCCAGGTTTCCACCGACAGGTTGAGCATCAGGTAGAAGCAGGCCAGCGCCGAGATGATCGGCAGCACCGGGGAGAACGGCACCCGGAACGGTCGTTCCAGGTCCGGGCGCTTGCGGCGCAGGATCGGGACCGCTGCCGACACGAGCACGAACGCGCAGAGCGCACCGATGCTGACCAGGTCGGCCAGCGCGGACAGCGGCAGGAAGCCGGCGAGCAGCGCGACCGCGACCGTCATGATCGCCGAGATCCGGTACGGCGTGCCCCAGCGCGGATGCACCTTCGCGATCGAGGGCGGGATCAACCCGTCCCGGGCGATGGCGAAGCCGATCCGGCCCATCGCCACCAGGTCGACAAGGATGACGCTGGTCAGGCCTGCGACGGCGGCGATGGAGACCAGCACGGCGGCCCAGCCCGCGCCGACCGACTCGAAGGCCGACGCGATCGGGGCGCCCCGGTCGATCTCGGTGTACGGCACCATCCCGACCACCACCAGCGAGACGCCGATGTAGAGCACGGTGGAGATCAGCAGCGTGCCGAGCAGACCCAGGGTGAGGTCCCGCTTGGGCTTGCGCGTCTCCTCGCCCAGGTTCGCCACCGCCTCGAAGCCGGTGTACGCGAAGAAGACGACCGCAGCGGCGCTGAGCACCCCGACGAAGCCGAAGACGGACGGTTCCAGCCCGAAGAGCGCCTGCGTGACCGGTTGCTTGATGCCGTCGTCGCCGCTACCCGCGGGCTCGGCCGGGGGGATGAACGGGGTGAGGTTGGCGGCCTTGACGAAGAACAGGCCGGCCACCACCACGAAGACGCAGATGGCCACCTTGACCAGCACCAACAGGTTGGTGATCCGGGCGGACTCCCGGATGCCGATGATCCCCACGGTGCCGAGGATCAGCACGATGGCGATCGCGCCGATGTTGACCGTGCTGCCCTCCTCGCCGAACCAGCGGGTCGGCAGGTCGAGCAGTTCCGCGAGGTAGCCGGACCAACCTCGCGCCACCACGGCGGCGCCGAGCGCGAACTCCAGCAGCAGGTCCCAGCCGATGATCCAGGCGACGATCTCGCCCATCGTCGCGTACGCGTAGGTGTAGGCGCTGCCGGCGGTCGGCACGCTGGAGGCCAACTCGGCGTAGCAGAGCGCGGCGAGCAGGGCCACCAGGCCGGCGATGGCGAAGGAGATCACCACACCCGGCCCGGCGCTGTCCCGGGCTTCGATCCCGGTGAGCGTGAAGATGCCGGTGCCGATCACGATGCCGATGCCGAAGCCGGCGAGGTCGACCGCGCCGAGCCGTCTCTTCAGCCCGAGTTGCCCGTCCGAGCCGTCCGCCTCACCTTGGGCTATGACGTCCTTGATCGGTTTG
The DNA here is from genome assembly GCF_003205615.1 of Micromonospora arborensis. Taxonomy (GTDB): domain Bacteria; phylum Actinomycetota; class Actinomycetes; order Mycobacteriales; family Micromonosporaceae; genus Micromonospora; species Micromonospora arborensis. Next base: position 279,302 of record NZ_PYBV01000011.1, read on the forward strand.
GTGCGCAGCACGGACACCTGGTCACCCCTCCCACCGCACGACCACCCCCGTGGCGGCCGGTAGCCGGCGTTGCTACCCAATGGCGGGATTGATCAACCGTGAACCCTTGCGACAGTGACCAGACTGTGAAAATTTTCTTCCAGCGATACATGGACAGACGGCGAATCTTGCCGGAAGTGCCGCGCTGGACACCGGGAGCCCCACCGAAGGGACATACCGCATGAGAGCCACACGAATCGGTGCCGCCGGGCTGGTCGCAGCCCTACTCGGCACACTCGTCACCACCACCCCCGCCAACGCCGCGCCCGACGCGGCCAGCACCACCACCACCACCAACGCCACCTGCACCACCGACCCGGCCATGCCGAAGCGGCAGTTCCGGGCCATGTGGATCTCGTCGGTGGTCAACATCGACTGGCCCAGCAAGGCATCCCAGACCAGCCCGGACCAGGTCGCCGCCCAACAGGCCGAGTATCGGGAGTTGCTCGACCTCGCCCAGCGGCTGCACCACAACGCAGTCGTGGTGCAGGTCCGGCCCACCGCCGACGCGCTCTGGCCCTCGCCGTACGAGCCGTGGTCGGAATACCTGACCGGCATCCGTGGGCAGGACCCAGGCTGGGACCCCCTGGCCTTCCTGGTCGACGAGGCCCACCGGCGCAACCTGGAATTCCACGCCTGGTTCAACCCGTACCGTGTCTCGATGCCGGCGCCCGGCGGCGCCGGCGCGGACCTCGCCCAACTCGCCCCCGACCACCCGGCCCGGCAGCATCCGGACTGGACCTTCGCCTACCCGCCGGCCGGCGTGGCCGGCAGCCGGCTCTACTACAACCCCGGCATCCCCGAGGTCCGCGAGTTCGTGCAGACCGCGATGATGGACGCGGTCAACCGGTACGACATCGACGGCGTGCACTTCGACGACTACTTCTACCCCTACCCCAGTGGCACCTACCAGGTGCCGGACGACGCCACCTTCGCGGCACACAACCGGGGTTTCACCGACCGGGCGGACTGGCGGCGCGACAACATCAACCTGCTCGTCCAGGAGATGAGCGGCAAGATCAAGGCGGCGAAGCCGTGGGTGAAGTTCGGGGTCAGCCCGTTCGGCATCTGGCGCAACAAGGCCGCCGACCCGCTCGGCTCGGACACCACCGGCAGCCAGTCGTACGACATCATCTCCGCCGACACCCGCAAGTGGATCAAGCAGGAGTGGATCGACTACGTGGTGCCGCAGCTCTACTGGTACATCGGCCAGTACCCGGCGGCCGACTACGCGCGACTCGTGCCGTGGTGGGCCGAGACCGTGCGGGGCACCCACGTACAGCTCTACATCGGCCAGGCCGACTACAAGAGCGGCGATCCGGCGTACGGATCGTACTGGCAGAACCCGAGCGAGCTGTCCGACCACCTGACACTCAATCGGGCGTACCCGGAGGTGCAGGGCAACGTGCACTTCTCAGCCGTCCAGGTGCGGGCCAACCGGCTCGGCGCCACCGACATCTACGCGGCCGAGCACTACTCCCGCCCGGCGCTCGTGCCAGCCATGCCGCACCTGCCGGCCCGCCCACTGCTCTTCCCGGTGGTCACCAAGGCAGCACGGCAGGCCGACGGAGTACGGCTGACCTGGCGCCAGCCGGCTGACGGCGTCGGGCCACTCGGCACCGCCACCTCGTACGCGATCTACCGGTTCGACGGCAGCACGCTGCCCGGCAAGTGCGGCACCGCGGACGCCGCACACCTGGTCGGCACCGTCCGGGCCACCCCCGGCGGAGCCCAGTCCTGGGTGGACACCTCGGCCGCGCCCGGCCGGCGATACACCTACCAGCTGACCGCGCTCGACCGATCCGGCAACGAGAGCCCGACGAGCCCGCCAGCCTTCGTCCTGCGCTGACCCGTCTTCCCTCGCCGAATGCCCCGGGTGCTCAGCGCCCCCGGGGCATTCGTCTGTTTCGACGCCTGTCATCAATAGTTGGCACGGCACATACCGACCGGTTGATCAGCTGATCGAAACTCATCGACATCCGGTAACCCGCCGGTAACTTCAGTTCCGCCCCGCTCACCCCCGCGGAGGTAACCCGTGCCCCGACGTCTCGCCACCCTGTTCGCCTCGGGCGCGCTCGCGCTGCTCGCCACCCTCGCCATCGCCTCCCCCGCCGCCGCCGTCACCCCCGCCCAGCGGCTCTCCGTGCTGTCCAGTTGGACCCAGACCAGCGCCTCCAGTTACAACTCCTGGAACAGCGCCCGGGTCAACCGGGCCCCCTGGGCCGAGTACAACTTCAACTGGTCCACCGACTACTGCTCGTCCAGCCCGGACAACCCGCTCGGGTTCACCTTCAACCTGGGCTGCTACCGGCACGACTTCGGCTACCGCAACTACAAGTCGGTCGGCCAGTTCCCCACCAACAAGTCCCGACTGGACAGCGCCTTCTACGAGGACCTGAAGCGCGTCTGCGCCACGTACAACTCGATCGTTCGGCCGGCGTGCTACAGCCTGGCCTGGACCTACTACCAGGCGGTCAGCCTCTTCGGATCGCTGGCAGCCGTACAACAAGCCGACATCGACCGCGCCGCCCACCTGAAGGCCGAAGCCGAACGCCAAGCCCGAACCCCCGCCTAACCCGCCACCCCCCCCACCCCACCCCCCCCCCCCCCGCGCCCCCCCCCCGCCCCGCCCCGCCCCGCCCCGCCCGCGTCGATCATGAGGTTATTGCCCGCCTTCCCGGCGTGTCGGGGCAATAACCTCATGATCAACAACGGCGTGGGTGGGGTGGGGGTGGGGGTGGGTTAGGCGCGTTCGGTGCGGGTGGCTGGGTGGCGGTCTGGGTCGGCGGGAGTGAGTGGGGTTGGCTCGGGTAGGGCGGTGCTGAAGCGGGTCGAATCGGCTGCCAGGTCCGGGTGCTCCACGTCGAGTGCCAGCGCTGCGGCCTCGTCCAACCCCAACTCGGCACCCTCGCCGTACGCGTCGTCGAACGCCGCGTCGCCCAGCACCGCGCGCAACTCCGCCTGCTGTTCGGCCCAGTAGCCGCCGTAGATGCCCGGGGTCGCCCGCATGCTCGCCCGGGTGGCCTGCGCCGCTCCGAACAGGCGAGCGGCCGTCAGCCGGTCCCCGCCGATCGCGCAGCGCACCGCGATCGCGTTCAACGTGTCGCACGCCCGGCCGTGGTAGCCATGGCCCATTCGAGAACGCAGCGCCACCAACAGGTGCTCATGTGCGGCGATCACGTCACCCCGGGCCAGCGCGACCATCCCGAGCAGCATGTCCACCGAACGCCGACCCCGCTCCACCGGACGGGCCGCCTCCACCGGACGGACCGCGCCCAGCAGGTCCGCGGCCTCCTCCAGGGCGCCCCGGCGCCAGAGCAACTCGGCCAGGCTGAACACCGCCAGCAGCGCTTCGCCGACCACGTCCTGCCCGTGCGCCCAGTCGATGACCTCCCGGCACACCCGCTCGGCCTCGACGAACTGCCCCATGTCCACCAGCGGCGCGGCCCTGCCGGCGAGCACCCGGGCCAGCAAGCCGGCATCACCGGCCTGCCGGGCGGCGGCCTCGGCCCGCTGGGAGTAGCGCAACTCCTCGGCGAACTCGCCGTCCGCGCCGGCGTGCAGCGAATGCATGTGGTAGACCGCTGCCAGCTCCGCCTCCGGGATCCGCTCACCCGTCTCGGCGAGACGCCCGTACAACCGGAACAGCCACAGTCGCCCCTCCCGGGCCAGGCCCCGCTCAAGCCACCACTGGTCCAGGCCACCAGCCAGCCCGAGGCCGGCGCGGGCGCTGCCGCCGGTGGCGCACCACCGCAGTGCGGCGCGAAGCTCCCCGGCCAGCGGGTCGAGGGCATACAGCGACAGCGTCACCGGCCGGCCGTCCTGGCCCAGGTGTGCCCGTTCCACCGCATGCGCGGACCAGGCCACATGCCGGTCCCGGGCGGCCTGCTCCTCACCCGCCTCGACCAACCGCCGCGCCGCGTACGCCCGGATGGGGTCGAGCATCCGGTAAGTGCTGCCGGCGGCACGCGGCTCCGCCAACACCATCGACTTGTCCACCAGCACCGAGAGCGGGTCCAGCGGGTCGTCACCCAGCAGCCACTCCACCGTCGCCAGGTCCACCGGCCCGGCGAAGACGGCCAGCCACCGCAGCAGGCGAGCCGCCCGAGGCCCCAGCGTCCGGTACGACCACGTGACGGTGGCCTGCATGGTCAGGTGCCGCTCGGTGGCCGAGCGCTGCACCGCCCTGCTCGCCGGGGTGGGCGGCGACGCCCCGGCTGCCGCGGCGACCAGGTCCACGGTGTCCTGCTGGTTGCCGGACCAGCCCCGCTCCACCGGTGGTGGATCCGGGTCCTCCCGGCCGGCGTCCAGTGTGCCGAGAACATCGTCCAGCCGCTCGGCGAGCTGACCGACAGAGAGCACCCGCAGGCGGGCGGCGGCCAGCTCGATGGCGAGCGGCAACCCGTCCAGCCGCTGCACCACTCGACGAAGATCGGCCGACTCGGCTGGATCCGGCTGCCGACCGCCGCGGGCCGCCGTCGTACGGTCCAGCAATAACGCCACCGCGTCGCTCTCCATACCGTCCGCCTGCGGGTCGACCGAGAGTGGCGGGATCCGCCACACCACCTCGCCCGGCAGGCTGAACGACTCACGGGTCGTCGCCAGCACCCGCACGCCGCCCCCGCCGGACAGCAACCGTGCGATCACCTCGGCACAGGCCGCCGGTTGGGTGTCGCAGGTGTCCAGGACGACAAGCATGCGGCGGCCGGCCGCGTGCTCGACCAGGGTGTCCAGCATCGGCCGGCCCGGCTCGGGTCGCAGGCCGAGCACCGCGGCGATCGCGAACGCCACCAGCCCCGGGTCGGTCACCGTGGCGATGTCGACGAACCAAACCCCGTCCGGGTACGCCTCGACCACCCCGCTGGCCAACTCCACCGCGAGTCGGGTCTTGCCCGCGCCGCCCGCGCCCAGGACGGTCACGAGGCGGTGCTGCTCCAGCAGCAGCCCCAACTCGACGCGCTCGGACTGTCGACCGACGAACGAGGTCACCTGGGTCGGCAGATTGTGCGCGACCGCGTCGGCGGTGCGGGGTCGGGGGAACTGCCGCTCCAGGCCCGGTGCGACAAGTTGGAAGAGTCGTTCCCGGTCGTCGAAACCGCGCAACCGGTGCAGGCCCAGGTCGAGCAGGGACGCGCCGGGCGGCAACGGGTCGGCCCGACGGGCGGTGGACGCCGAACAGAGCACCTGCCCACCATGCGCGGCGGCGGCCACCCGGGCGGCGCGGTGCACCTCGGGGCTGGCGTAGTCGCCGTCGCGCGGCTCGGCGTAGCCGGTGTGCAGGCCCATCCGCACCCGGGGCGCGGCTTCGGTGGTGGGCCAGTCGTGGCTGGACAACGCGCGCTGGGCGGTCAGGCACGCGGTCAGCGCCGCGGCCGCGTCCTCGAAAGCCAGGAAGAACGAGTCGCCTTCGGTCAGCAACTCCGCGCCGCCCGTGCTGGCCAGCGTCCGGCGCAGCAGCCGTCGATGCTCGGCGAGGACCGGGCGGTAGTCCGGCCCGAGCAGCTGAGCCAGCCGGGTCGAGCCCTCGATATCGGTGAACACGAAGGTCACCCAACCGCTCGGAAGCTGAATCCGTGGCGACATGCGTGGAACCTCCGCCCGTGACGTCGGGTTCATGCTGCCTGAGTCCGAGTGGTCACACATCGTGAGAACGGCCGGGCAGGTGCCGCCTCAAAGTGCCACTCGGACCCGCTCCCGGCAAGACCAGCCCACCAGGTGGCGGCGAACTGACCCGCTCAGCAACCGCAGGCGCCGCCGCAACACCCACCGCCGGCGGACGCCGGGCCACCGCCGGCGACACCACCCCGGCCGGTGACCGCGACCGCGGAGAGCAGCTTGACCGTGTCGGCGTGTCCCTGCGGGCAGGTGGCCGGGTCAGCGGCAGCGGCCATCGAACGGTTGACCTCGAAGGTGTCGCCGCAGGCGCGGCAGCGGAACTCGTACCGGGGCATGCACCCAGGGTACGTGGATCTGGCGTTTGGCGGAGCATGGGTGATACTCGACGGGTGGTGGACGGCGAGGACGACACGCGTGTGCAACCGTTACGACCGGCCGCGCCGCTGGACGGGCCGCTGGAGGGCTCGGGGGCCGCGCCCGATCCGGTGCGCGCGGTGCCCCGCCCCCGCCGGCCCTGGTTGAGCGGCCGGTCCGGGGGTGCGTCAGCGACACCTGCCGGCACGTCCAGCCCTACCGACCCTGCCGGTTCCGGCCCGGATGCGAGCGCCACCGCCCCCGCCACGAAGGCCGCATCCGAGCCCGACCCGCTCGCTGAAACGAAGGCCGACAGCCCGAAGGCCGAGGCCGCAAAGCCCGAAGGCGCAAAGCCCGAAGGCGCAAAGCCCGAAGGCGCAAAGCCCGAGAGCACGAAGGCCGAAGGCGCGACGACCGGAAGCGCGAGCACCGGAACCGCGAAGACGGACGGCGGTGCCAGTGACCCGGCCGCGCCGAAGGTTGCCGCCGGGTCGGGCGCCGGCACACCGGGTGACGATGCGAAGACCGTCACCGTGGTCGGCGCTGCGGGCCTGGCGAAAACCAGTGTGGACGAGGTGCCCGTCGTGTCGGCGTCCGCACCCAGCCGGCGTCGGCGGGTGCCGTTCGCGCACGCGGTACGGCTGCCACCGCGCCAGGCAGCAGCCTCCGCCGCCCGTGCGACCCGTGCCTGGGCTCGCCGGCCGAGTGGTCGGCTCACCCTCCCCGGCCTCTTCCTGCTGGCGCTGGTGGCCGCGACCGCCGCTGCGGGCGCGCTGCTCGTGCCGGCCACGATCCGCGCACCCCGCACGGTCGCGGACGACTCCTCCGCCGGGCCGACCGTGGCCGCACGACCGGGAATGCCGTCCGGGCCGGTCCCGACCGGCGGGATACCCAACGGCGGGCTGCCCAGCGGCTTTCCCAACGGCGGGCTGCCCAGCGGCTTTCCCAGCGGCGGGCTACCCAGTGGGTTTCCCAGCGGCGGGCTGCCGACCGGACAGCCCACCATCGGGCCGGGGACCGGAGTCCGGCCCTCGGACGCCCTGGCCAGCTGGGCACAGCAGGTCGGCGCCAAGGTGGGCATCCCGGCTGTCGCCATGCAGGCGTACGGCTACGCCGAGTTGATGCTCAACCAGACCAACCGAAGCTGCGCGCTGAGCTGGACCACCCTCGCGGCGATCGGGCAGGTCGAATCGGGGCACGGCTCGGCCAACGGCGCGCGGCTCGGGCAGGACGGCAAGGCACTGCCAAAGATCATTGGGCTGCCGTTGGACGGCAACGGCGGTCGGATGCGGATCATCGACACCGACCGTGGGGTGCTCGACGGGGACCTGACCCTCGACCGGGCGATCGGGCCGATGCAGTTCATCCCGACCACCTGGCAGGAGATCGGCGCGGACGCCGACAACGACGGGATCAAGGACCCGCACGACCTGGACGACGCCGCCCTGGCAGCGGGGAACTACCTCTGCAAGGGCGGCCGCAACCTGAGCATCCCGACCGACTGGTGGAACGCGATCCTGTCCTACAACGACGTGCGGCGGTACGCCCAGGACGTCTACGACACCGCAAACCGGTACGGACGGGCCAGTCGCCCGTGACGTGATCGTCTCGATACGTTGGAGAACTGGACACTTCCCCCCAGCACCTGTTAGCGGCAAGCTAGACGGGTGATGGTGCGCGAGTGGGACCCGAGGACCGCGTCGTCCGCCGAGATCGCGTCGCTGCTGGCCACGCTGAACGCGGTCCTGGCGACCGATCTGCCGCACGACCCGCCGTGGCGGGAGACCTCGCTGCGGGAATACCTCGCCGAGGTGATGCCCGGCGAGCGGCGGATCTCCTGGATCGCGCAGGCCGAGCCGACCGACCCCGACCACCCGGGTGCGGTGCTCGGCCAGGTTCACGTGCTGCTCCTCGGTGACATCGGCGTGCTCGAGGTGCTGGTGCACCCGTCCGTGCGGCGCAGCCACCTCGGCCGTGACCTGGTGTTGCGTGCCGCCCGCAGGGTCTACCAGGAGGGCTTCCGGTCGATCGGTGTCGAGGTGGTCGGCGACACGCCCGCGGTCGGGTTCTACGAGTCGCTCGGCTTCACCCGGGAGTACGTGGAGACGCGCAGCGTGCTCGACCTGACCGGTGTCGACTGGGCCGAACTGGCCCAGATGGCCACCGGCGTGGCGGCGGGCTACCACCTGGAGTTCTTCCCTGGTGGGCCACCGGATGACCTGATCGAGGCGTACGCGCGGGCGAAGGCCGAGGTGCGCGACGTCGACGACGGTGAGCTGCGCCCCAGCTCCTACGACCCGGAGCGGCTGCGCGACAGCCTCGACACCCTGCACCGGCGGGGCATGAAACCGTACATCGTGCTCGCCCGGCACGAGCAGAGCGGCGAGGTCGCCGGCCTGACCGAGGTGGTGGTCCCGGCGCAGCACCCGACCCGCGCCGATCAGTACGACACGATCGTCGCGCAGGACCACCGCGGCTACGGCATCGATCGGGCGATCAAGGCCCGGATGCTGCTGGAGCTGCGTTGCGCGGAGCCGGAGCTGATCGAGGTGCAGACCTGGAACGCGCAGGCCAACGAGGCGATGCTGAAGGTCAACGCCGAGCTGGGTTACCGGCCTGACCGCGACTGGTGCGAATACAGCGTCGACGTCGCCGAGCTGGTGCACCGCCTCGACCCGCCACGCTGAGGGAATTCACGGAACTGTCCACTAGGGGATGGACGCTGGACAGTCGCGCACCTTAACGTGCGTTGACTCCCATCCACCCATCGTGGAGGCCCTATGCGCCCGCGCCGCTCAATCGCCGCGCTCGCGACCGCCACCGCCGCCGTGACCATCACGGCGCTCGGCGTCGCACCCACCGCGGCCAGCGCCGCGCCCACCGACCTGTTCATCTCGGAGTACGTCGAAGGTTCGTCGAACAACAAGGCGATCGAGCTGTTCAATGGCACCGGCGCCCCGGTCGACCTGAGCGCCGGCGGCTACCAGCTCCAGCTCTACTTCAACGGCTCCACCACCGCCACCACGATCGCGTTGACCGGGAGCGTGGCCGCGGGCGACGCGTTCGTGTTCGCGAGCGCCTCGGCCGGGGCCGCCATCCTCGCCCAGGCCGACCAGACCACCGGGGCGAGCCTGTTCAACGGTGACGACGCGATCGTGCTGCGCCGGGGCACCACCGTGCTCGACTCGATCGGGCAGGTCGGCGCCGATCCGGGCACCGAGTGGGGTGCCGGCGTCACCAGCACCGCGGACAACACCCTGCGCCGGCAGTCGGCTGTCACCGCTGGCGACACCGATCCGACCGACGCGTTCGACCCCGCCGCACAGTGGGCCGGCTTCCCGGTCGACACCTTCGACGGCCTCGGCACGCACACCGTGGACGGCGGCGGCCCGGTCGACGCGCCGGCCACGCTGACCTGCGGTGGTCCGCTGGTCACCGCTGCGGGCACGGCGGCGAGCCGGGAGGTCACCGCCACCGACCCCGATGACACGATCGTCGACCTGGCGGTGATCACGGTCAGCCCGACCCCGGCCGCCGGCTCGATCACCCGCACCGCGTTCACCCCCGCCGAGGGCCTTGGCGGCACCGCGCACGCCACGGTCGGCGCGAGCGCCGATCTCGCCGCCGGGGCGTACACCGTCGCCCTGACCGCGACCGACGCGGGCGGTGGCACCGCCACCTGCACGCTGGTCGTGCAGGTGACCCGGGAATTGACCGTCGGCGAGGTGCAGGGCCCGACCACCGACGCCGAGGCCGGTCCGACCGACCGGTCGCCGCTCGCACCGGCGAGCGGCAACGGCACGAGCAGCACGATGTACGACGTACGCGGCGTGATCACCCAGTTGACGCTGGCCCGCACCTCGGCCGGGGCGGAGCAGCACGGCTTCTTCCTGCAGAGCCGTACCGGCGACACCGACGGCGACCCGACCAGCTCCGACGGCATCTTCGTGTTCATGGGCGCCTTCACGTCGCTGATCGGCGGCTACGTCCCGACGGTCGGCGACGAGGTCGTGCTGCGGGCCCGGGTGTCCGAGTACTACAACTTCACCCAGCTCTCCGGCGCGTCGCTGGTCCGCCGGCTCGGCGGCGGCCTGGCCGTGGACACCGCGGTCGCGGTCACCGACGCGGTGCCACCTGCGGAGTTGACCGACGCGCAGCGTTTCTGGGAGCGGCACGAGGGCAGCCGGATGCGGGTACGCGCAGGCAGTGGCGCGGTGAGCGGACGGGACGTCTTCTCCTCCACCGCCGACGCCGAGCTGTGGGTGGTCGACCGCGACGACCCGCTGCTGGACCGCGCCGACCCGTACGCCCGGCGGGTCTTCCGGGACTCGCACCCGCTGGACAACGACCCGACCCGGCGCTTCGACGACGGCAACGGCCAGCGGGTGCTGCTCGGCAGCATGGGCGTGAAGGCCACCGCCGGGGACAGCGCCGCGCTGCTCCCGCCGGCGCACACCTTCGACACGTTGCGGGCCGATGCGGTGGGCGCGGTCTACTACTCGTTCGAGAAGTACGGCGTCCAGGTCGAGCGGGCGGAGTTCGCTGCCGGGGCCGACCCGTCGAAGAACAACCCGCCCAAGGCTGCCGACCGGTCGCAGGAGGTCGCCGTCGCCACCTACAACGTGGAGAACCTGTACGACTACCGGGACGACCCGTTCGACGGCTGCGACTTCACCGGTAACGCCGGCTGTGCGGGTGTCGACCCGCCGTTCGACTACGTGCCGGGCAGCGAGGCGGAGTACCGCGAGCAGTTGACCGCGCTCGCCGACCAGATCGTGAAGGACCTGCACGCACCGGATCTGATCCTGGTGCAGGAGGCCGAGGACCAGGACATCTGCACGGTTTCCGGGGCCGCGCTGAGCTGCGGCGACACCAACAACGCCGATGGCGCTCCGGACAGCATCCAGGAGTTGGCGCTCGCGGTGGCGGCGGCCGGCGGGCCGGCGTACGCCGCCGCCTATGACCGGACCGGCGCGGACGCCCGTGGCATCACCGCCGCCTTCCTGTACCGCACGGACCGGTTGTCGTTGGCGGCCGCGACGGCGAACAACCCGCTGCTCGGCTCGGCACCGACCGTGCAGTACCGCGCCGCAGGGCTGCCGGCCAACTCCGACGTGCAGAACCCGAAGGCCCTCAACGCGGTGCTGCCGTCGGACGTGGACACCTCGACCGGTCGGGACGGCAACAACGTCTTCACCCGCGCTCCCCAGTTGGGCAAGTTCAGCGTGGCCGCGGCACCCGGTTCGACCGAGCGGTTCACCCTGTACGCGCTCAGCAACCACTACTCCTCGGGCCCGGACAGTCGGGTCGGGCAACGGCGGGAGCAGGCGCGCTACGGCGCGGCGATCGTCACCGCGATCGAGGCGGCCGACCAGACCGCCCGGGTGGTCTACGGCGGGGACCTGAACGTCTTCCCCCGCCCGGACGATCCGTTGCCCTTTGGGCACCAGGGGCTCAGCGCCACCGGGAGCCAGCCCACGCCCTCGGACCAGCTCGCACCGCTGTACGAGGCGGGCCTGCACAACCTGTGGGACAACCTCGTCGCGGACGTCCCGGCGTCCGCCTACTCGTACAGCTTCGAGGGGCAGGCGCAGACGCTCGACCACCTGTTCGTCAACGACGCGTTCTACGGCGATCTGGTGCAGGTGCGGGCGGCACACATCAACGCCGACTGGTCGGCGGAGTTCACCGGCGACGGGTCGCGCGGTTCCAGCGACCACGATCCGCAGGTGGCGAGGTTCCGGTCCCGGGCGTCGCTGACCGTCGCCGACACGACGGTGGTCGAGGGCAACCAGGGCACTCGGCAGCTCACCTTCACCGCCACCGTGTCCCGGCCGTTGTCCCAGCCGGTGCTGCTCTGCGCCGCCACCGTCGGCCTCTCGGCGCAGGGCGGCTCGGACTTCGACCCGTACGCCGGTTGCAGGGTGTTGGCCGCCGGGCAGACGTCGCTCGCTTTCCCGGTGACCGTGCGTGGTGACCGGAAGCGGGAGTCGGACGAGAAGCTGACCCTGCTCGTGGCGGGCGTGCCCGGCCTACGACTGGCCGACCCGCTGGCGACGGGAACCATCACCAACGACGACTGAGGTCCGCCAGGCGCTCATATCAGCGGCCCGCCGTCCGGATTTCGCCCCGGACGGCGGGCCGTTCGTCGTTCGTCCGGCCGAGTCAACGTGTATTCAGTAGTAGTCCTGGACGATCGGCGGGGGTGGCACGTTGCGGTGCTGCGCCACCCGCACCTCCCACCGGCTGCGTCGGCGTCGCGCCTCGCGGTCTGCCGAACTGCGGTGGTAGGTCTCCGGAGGCCGGGCCAGCCCATAGATGTCCCCCCACCACTCCCCCTGCTCAGGGTCGAGAATGGTGTCCAGGTGCGAGGGATAACGGCGACCCGCGCCGTCGTGAACGTCCTCGCGGTCGGCCATCGGTTGGATGACCCGGCCCTCCTGGTCCACCACTGTCAGATAGAGCCCGGCCGTAGCGAGCAAGCGCTCCAGCACGGCCAAACTCGGTGTCATGCTGCCGGCCTCGACCTTCCCACGGTCGAGGGTGAAACCTTGGCGAATCGTGCCATCTGGCGCTGACCCAGTCCTTTGATGCGGCGAGCCCGACGCACCAGGCCAGCGATGGGAAAGCGACCGACGGTGGGGCCGGGGGACGGAGAAGGAACGAGCGCCGAAGCCATACGACCACAATCCGTAACCCGAACGCTCGATGCAATCCTGTGGAGAAACCTGTGGACAACTATTGAGAGCCGGGGACCGAGGGCATCCCACGTCACCTTCGCTCTGCTTCAGTGAAGGCAACACTCAGAGGCCCGAACTGTTGCCTCCGCTGAAGCAGAGCAAAGGGTGGGAAGAGGCACACCAGGGCGCAGCCCAAGGAAGGAGGGGCGCTGCCCAAGGCGCCCGGGCGCGGCCGTAGCGCGGGGCGGCCACGAGGCGATGATCGTCAGTAGCGCTGGCGGAGCAGCTCGGCGGCCTCGACCGCCCAGTAGGTGAGGATGACCTGCGCGCCGGCCCGCTTGATCGAGGTGAGCGTCTCCAGCATCACCCGCTCCCGGTCGATCCAGCCGTTCGCGGCGGCCGCCTCGACCATCGCGTACTCGCCGGAGACCTGGTAGGCGGCGACCGGGACGTCCACCGCGGCCCGGACCGCCGACACCACGTCGAGGTAGGGCAGCGCCGGCTTGACCATCACCAGGTCGGCACCCTCGGCGACGTCCAACGCCACCTCGCGCAGCGACTCCCGCAGGTTGGCCGGGTCCTGCTGGTAGGTGCGCCGGTCGCCCTCCAGCGCCGACTCCACCGCCTCCCGGAACGGGCCGTAGAAGGCGGAGGCGTACTTCACCGCGTACGCCAGCACCGAGACGTCCTGGTGCCCGGCGGCGTCGAGCGCTTTGCGCACCACGCCGACCTGGCCGTCCATCATCCCGGACGGCCCGACCATGCCGACCCCGGCGGCGGCCTGGGCCACCGCCATCTCGGCGTACGCGGCAAGGGTGGCGTCGTTGTCGACCTCGCCGTCTCCGGTCAGCAGCCCGCAGTGTCCGTGCGAGGTGAACTCGTCCAGGCACAGGTCGCTCATCACCACCGTGGCGTCGCCCACCTCGGCCACCACGTCGCGGATGGCGACGTTCAGGATGCCGTTCGGGTCGATGCCGCCGGAGCCGGTCGGGTCCCGCTGCTCCGGCACCCCGAAGAGCATGATCCCGCCGACCCCGGCCTGGACCGCCTCGGCCGCCGCCTTGCGCAGCGAGTCCCGGGAGTGCTGGAGCACCCCCGGGAGCGACGAGATGGCCCGGGGCTCGGTGAGCCCCTCCTTCACGAACATCGGCACGACCAGCTCGGCCGGGTCGACCCGGGTCTCGGACACCAGCCGGCGGATCGCCGGGGTGCGGCGCAGACGGCGGGGCCGGATCTCGGGGTACGACATGAGAGGCCTTCCTGAAGACGACTACCGGAAGCGCAGGGCGGTCGGCCCCTGCACCTTCGAGCCGCGGCGCTGCTTGGCCGGCATGGCGGCCAGCTTCTCGCGCAGCTCGACGGCGTAGGCGGCGAGCGCCTCCACCAGGTCGGGCACCGAGGCGTGCGGCGGCTGGACGTCGACCCGCAGGCCGAACTCCGTCGCGGTCTCCGCCGTCTTGGGCCCGATGACGGCAACAACGGTACGCGCGTGCGGCTTCCCGGCGATACCGACGAGGTTTCGCACCGTGGAGGATGACGTGAACAAGACAGCGTCGAACCCGCCCGACTTGATCGCGTCCCGGATCTCGGCGGGCGGCGGCGCGGCCCGCACCGTCCGGTACGCGGTCACGTCGTCGACCTCCCAGCCGCGCTCGGTGAGCCCGGCGGCGAGCGTCTCGGTGGCGATGTCGGCGCGCGGCAGCAGCACCCGGCCCACCGGGTCGAGGATCTCGTCGTGCGGGGAGAACTCGGCCAGCAGCCCCTCGGAGGACTGCTCCCCGGCGGGGATCAGCTCCGGCTGGATGCCGAACGCGCGGACCGCGTCCGCCGTCGCCTCACCGATGCAGGCGATCTTGACGCCGCCGAAGTGCCGGGCGTCGAGCCCGTGCTCGGCGAACTTCTCCCAGACCGCGCGGACCGCGTTCACCGACGTGAAGATCACCCAGGCGTACCGGCCGTCGACCAGGCCCTTGACGGCCCGCTCCATCTGCGCCGGGGTGCGCGGCGGCTCGACCGCGATGGTCGGCACCTCGCACGGGATCGCCCCGTACGCGCGCAGCCGGGCGCTCATCGCGCCAGCCTGCTCCTTGGTACGGGGTACGAGCACCTTCCAGCCGTACAGCGGGCGGTTCTCCCACCAGCTCAGCTTGTCGCGCTGGCCCACGCCGACGCCGATGGTGAGCACCACCCGGCCGGTGAAGCCGAGGGCGGCGGCCACGAAACTGTCGACGGTCGACGTGGTCGTGTACTGGGTCTCGCCGGTGCCGTCGCCGGTCACACCGACACCGGTGGTGCCGTCGACCCCGGCGGCGAGCAGCCCGTCCCGGACGGCGGCGAGGTCGCCGGCGTCCACGGCGAGCGCGAGCGAACCCCGGCCGACGGCCGTGGCCAGCGCCTCGAAGTCCAGTGCGCTGACGTCCTCGACGTCGGCGGCCGTACGCACACCCGGCAGCGGGACCCCCGCGTAGGTGGCCACACCCTCGGCCTGACCCACACCGGGCACCACCTCGAAGTGGGCGGCGGTACGGGCCACCGCCTGCACCTCCTTCACCACCGAGTCGTGGCCGAACGGGTCGCCGGCGACCAGGTGCACCGCGTTCAACCCGGAGCGGGCCGCGGAGATCAGCACCTTCGCCACATCCCCCGGTGCGCCTTCGGCGGGGGTGAACTCGGCATCGTCCCTGGCATCGGCGCGGACGACGGCGAGCAACGACTCCGGGACTCCCCGGTCGTAGATCACCTGGTCGGCGTCGACCAGGGCGTCGTGCGCCCGACGGGTCAGCAGGCCCGGGTCACCGGGGCCAGCCCCGACGAACGCGATACGGCCGACGGGCTTACGGGTGCGGGTCATTCTGTGCTCCCAAATTGCTGGGTCCCCGGGCCGGTGTGTCCTTCGTGGCCGAGGATCGAGTCGGCGCCGAGGTCGAGGAGTTCGGCGGCGAGTGCCTTACCGATCTCCGCCGCGTCGGCGGGCGTTCCGGTGCGGGACAGCCGGAGGTCACGAGTGCCGTCCGGGCTGATCACCGCCCCGCGCAGGTAGATCTCATCGCCGGTATCGCCCTCGGCGAGTTCCGCGTAGGCGGCGACGGGTGCGCTGCACCCGGCCTCCAGGGTTGCCAGAAACGCGCGTTCCGCGGTGACCGCAGCACGCGACGGTGCGTGGTCCAGCACCGCGAGCAGCTCGACCAGGTCCTGGTCGTCGACCCGGCACTCCACGGCCAGCGCACCCTGGGCGGGGGCGGGCAGCATCAGCATCGGATCAAGCGTCTCGGTGATCTCGTCGGCCCGACCGATCCGGGCCAGCCCGGCTCGGGCCAGGACGACGGCGTCCAGGTCGGCCTCGGGGCCGACCACCCGCGCCAGGCGGGTGTCGATGTTGCCGCGGATCGGGGTGACCTCCAACTGCAGGCCGAGCGCGTGCAACTGGGCGATGCGGCGCAGCGCGCCGGTGCCCACGGTCGCCCCGGGCGGCAGCTCGGCGAGCGTCCGGCCGCCCTGGGCGATCAGCGCGTCGCGCGGGTCCTGCCGGGCCGGCACCGCCGCGATGTGCAGCCCGCCGGCGGCAGCCGTGGGCAGATCCTTGTAGGAGTGCACCGCGAAGTCGATCGTCCGGGCGGTCAGCGCGTCGCGCAGCGCGGAGACGAACACCCCGACGCCGAGCCGGTGCACCGGCGCGTTGGAGCGGTCGCCTGCGGTGACCACCTCGACCAGCTCGACCGGGCGGCCGGTGGCGGCGGTCACCGCCTCGGCGATCTGGCCGGACTGGGCCATCGCCAGGGCGCTGCCCCGGGTGCCGAGACGCAGGGGGACGGTCATCGCGCACCTCCGTTGGGTGGGGTCGGCTCGGCGGCGTCGGCTCCGGACACCGGATCGATGCCGGGGAGCACCCTGCCGAAGTCAGGAGTGAGCACGTCGGGAACGGTGTCCACCGGTGAGGTCTGCGGCACCTCAAGGTCGAACAGCTCGCGCAGCAGGGCCGCGTACTGGTCGCCGCCGGGCTCCGCGGCCAACTGGCGGACCTTGACGGTGGGTTGGTGCAGCAGCCGCTGCACGACCCGGTGCACCGTGCGGGCCACCTCGGCCCGCAGGTCGTCGCCGAGGTCGGGGCGACGCTGGGCCAACCGGCGAAGCTCGGCGGTGACCACGTCGTCGGCGCGGCCGCGCAGCGCGGCCACGGTGGGTGCCACGTCGGCGCCGCGCAACCAGGTGAGGAAGCCCTCCACCTCGCCCTGCACGATCCGTTCGACGGCGGCCGCGTCCGCGGCGGCCGGCCCGTCGGCGAGCAGCGCCGCCATCCGGTCGATGTCGATCACCTCGACGCCGGGCAACTCGGCGACGCCCTCTTCGACGTCGCGCGGGACGGCCAGGTCGAGCAGGACCAGCGGGCCCCGGAGCGGGTCCCGCTGAGCCAGCGCCGCGCTGACGACCGCTCGGGTGAGGACCGGTTCGGTGGACGCGGTGGCGGCCACTACGATGTCCACTGTGGAGAGGGTGGCGACCAGCTCGGTCATCGGCGCGGCACTCGCCCCGTACGACTCGGCGAGCCGGACGGCCCGGTCGGCGCCCCGGTTGCTGACGGTGAGCGGCCCGGCGCCCAGCCGGGACAGCGTGGCCACCCCGAGCGAGCCCATCGCGCCGGCGCCGACCACCAGGGCCGGGTGGCCGGCGAGGTCACCGTCGAGGTGCCCGGCGGCCAGCTCCAACGCGGCGGTGACGACGCTCTGGCCGGCCCGGTCGATGCCCGTCTCGGCATGGGCCCGCTTACCGACCCGCAGCGCCTGCTGCATCAGCTCGTGCAGCAGCCGGCCGGCCGAGTCGGCGCCGGTGGCCCAGTGGTACGCGTCACGCAACTGGCCGAGGATCTGCGCCTCGCCGACCACCATCGAGTCCAGGCCGGAGGCGACCCGGAACACGTGATCCACGGCGGCGGTGTCGTAGTGCACGTACAGGTGGCTGGCGAGCGCCGCCGGCGAACTGCCGGCCTGCTCGGCCAGGACGGCGCAGACGTCACCGAGCCCACCGTGGAAACCGGACACGGCGGCGTAGACCTCCACCCGGTTGCAGGTGGAGACGATGACCGCCTCGGCCACGTACGGCTGGGCGATCAGCTGGTCCAGGGTGCGGGTCAGGTCGGCGGGAGGAACGGCCAGTTGCTCCAGCGTGGCGACCGGGGCGGTCCGATAGGACGCGCCGACGACGAGCAGTTTCACGTGCCGATCGCCTCCTGGGTGTCGGTGGCCGCGAACCCGCCCGGCAGGGCGGTGAGAGCGGACCCGCCGGTGGCGGGCAGCGCGGTCAGCGACGCCTTGCGGTGCTCGTGGAAGGACAGAATCTGCAGCTCGATGGCGAGGTCGACCTTGCGCACGTCGACCCCCTCCGGAACCGAGAGTACGCACGGCGCGAAGTTGAGGATGCTCGTCACGCCGACGGCGACCAGTTGGTCGGCGACCTGCTGGGCGGCGGCGGCGGGGGTGGCGATCACGCCGATCGCGAGAGATTCCTCGGCGGCGACCGTCGGCAGGTCGTCGACATGCCGGACTACCAGGCCGTTGATCTCCTCGCCGACCCGGGAGGGATCGGCGTCGAGCAGTGCGGCGATCCGGAAGCCTCGGCCGGCGAAGCCGTCGTAGCCGGCCAGAGCGTGACCGAGATTACCCACGCCGACCAGGGCGACAGCCCGCCGTTGGGTGAGCCCGAGCACATTCTCGATCTGCTCGATCAGCAGCGCGACGTCGTAACCGACCCCCCGGGTGCCGTACGAGCCGAGGTGGGAGAGGTCCTTGCGGAGCTTGGCGGAGTTGACTCCGGCGGCGGCGGAGAGACCCTCGCTGGACACCGTCTCGTACCCGGTGTCGGCGAGGTTGTGCAGCGCGCGCAGGTACTCCGGGAGCCGAGCGACGGTCGCCTCGGGCAGATCCGGGAGCGCCGGTACGGCACCGGCGCGGCCGGGCACGCCTGGGTGACGGTGCTGACTCATGAGACTCCGTGCGGTGCGATCCTCGGCCAACTCCGCTGGTCGGCCGCTTATGGACTCCCGCTGGCGACCGAGGTTGCCGGCTGTGCTAGCAGGGCGCGTCGGAGTCACAGAGTAGGCGCTTGTGAAGACGTGCACAAATCGCGATCTTGCCGCTGCGTGACGCAACCTCACCAGCACCTCCATTCCGCAAGATCGATCTGGCGGGTCTTCGCCTTCGCCGCCCGGGCGATTATTGCTCAATCCCGACTTCTCTGACCAATCCCGCGCCCCACCCACCCCCACCCACCCCCCACGCCCCCACGCCCCCCCCCACGCCCCCCCACGCCCGCGATCTTGCACTTGCTGTCCCCGCATCACGCCCATACCGGACGAGTCGGCGACTGAAAGTGCAAGATCGACGCAGCAGAGGCGCGGAGGTGACGCAGCAGAGAGGTGCGGAGGTGACGCAGCGGAGGCGCGGAGGTAGGGACAGCACTACGAGGGAGAGGCGGGACTTCGGGATGGGGACGGACAGCACGGATGCCTAGCCTTTGGGCATGACCGCAGTTGCCGCCACCAGCGACCAACCGATGCTGGCACCGAGCATCCCCCGCCAGCTCTTCGTCGACTCCGGGTACGTGCTGCTCGGCCTGCCGCTGGCGGTGGCCAGCTTCGTGGTCCTCCTGGTCGGTCTCGCGGTCGGCGTCGGCCTGGTGGTCACGGTGATCGGCCTGCCGATCCTCAGCGGCACCCTCTACGCCGCCCGTGGGTTGGCCGACGTCGAGCGGCTGCGGCTGCCCGCGGTGCTCCGGCAGCCCCGGATCCGGCCGCACTACCGGCTGCCCGAGGCGGGTGCGAACGCCTGGCGGCGGATCTTCGTGCCAATGCGGGACGCCCAGTCCTGGCTCGACCTGGCGCACGGCATCCTGCGGCTGATCGCGGCGGTGGGCACCTTCGTGGTGACCCTGTCCTGGTGGATCGCGGCCATCGCCGGCTCGCTCTACTGGGCCTACGACTGGGCCCTGCCCCGAGCCGACGGCGAGGGTGACCAGGACCTGGCGCAACTGCTCGGCCTGGGCGACTCGACCACCGCCCGGATCGGTCTGTACACCGCGCTCGGGGTGTTCTTCCTGATCACCCTGCCGATCGTGGTTCGGGGTTGCGCGCTGCTGCAGGCCAGCTTCGCCAAGGCCATGCTGACCGGAGTGGCCGAGATGCGCGACCGGATCACCGTGCTGGAGGAGCAGAAGCGGGCCGCCGTGTCCGCCGAGGCGTCCGCGCTGCGCCGGTTGGAACGCGACATCCACGACGGCCCCCAGCAGCGCCTGGTGCGCCTGGCCATGGACCTCAGCCGGGCCCGGATGCAGCTCGCCTCCGACCCGGAGGCCGCCGGCCGGACCATCGACGAGGCGGTCAGCCAGACCCGGGACACGCTGGCCGAGCTGCGGGCACTGTCCCGGGGCATCGCCCCGCCGATCCTGGTCGACCGGGGCCTGCCCAGCGCCCTGGCCGCGATCGCCGGACGCGGGCTGATCCCGATCGAGCTGCAGGTGGACCCGCAGCTCGGCACCCCGGCAGGGCGGCTCGACCCGGCGGTGGAGAACACCGCGTACTTCGTGGTGTCCGAGGCGCTGACCAACGTCGCCAAGCACAGCCGGGCCACCGAGGCCGTGGTTGCCGTCGCCCGGCAGGGCGGCCAACTCCAGGTTCGGGTCGGCGACGACGGGCAGGGCGGCGCGCACCTGGCCAAGGGGCACGGGCTGGCGGGCATCGCCGACCGGGTTCGGGCTGCCGGCGGTGAACTGATGGTGGTCAGCCCTGCCGGCGGCCCCACCGAGATTCGCGCGGAGCTACCGCTGTGACCAATCCGGGCACCGCGCCGAGCCCTCGGGACGGGACGAACGTGGTAGACAACACAGCCATGCGAATCGTGATCGCCGACGACGCCGTCCTGCTCCGGGAGGGGCTCGTACGGCTGCTGACCGAGAGCGGGCACCAGGTGGTGGCCGCGGTCGGGGACGGCGACGCGCTCGTCGAGGCAGTGGTGGCGCACCGGCCGGACGTGTCGATCGTCGACGTCCGGATGCCGCCGTCCCACACCGACGAGGGGCTGCGGGCTGCGGTGGAGGCGCGGCGGCTGGTGCCGCGCAGCCCGATCCTGGTGCTCTCCCAGTACGTCGAGGTCTCGTACGCCGATGATCTGCTGGCCACCACCGGCGGTGCCGGCGGCGGCATCGGCTACCTGCTCAAGGACCGGGTGGCCGCGATCGACGAGTTCCTGGACGCGCTGCGCAGGGTCGCGGCCGGCGGCACGGTGCTCGACCCGGAGGTGGTCGGCCAACTGTTCGCCCGGCGCCGCCGGGACGACCCGCTGCGCGAGCTGACCCCCCGCGAGCGCGAGGTGCTCGCGCTGATGGCCGAGGGCCGCTCGAACACCGCCATCGCCCGTGCCCTGGTGGTCAGCGACGGCGCGGTGGAGAAGCACGTGCGCAACATCTTCACCAAGCTCACCCTGCCACCGGACACCGAGCAGCACCGGCGGGTGCTGGCCGTCCTCACCTATCTGCGGAACTGACCTCCCGGGCCAACCGCACCGCGTCGGTGAGGGTGTCGGCCACCGGGTGACCGGAGGCGCGCAGCCGGGCCGGGTCGGTGAACCCACCGGTGTAGAGCACGGCACGGCCGCCCACCGCGAGCGCCGCGTCCGCGTCGTCGATGGAGTCGCCGATCAGCACCACCGAGTCGCCGTCCACGCCCAGCTCGGCCAGGTGCAGCTTGAGCGACTCGGCCTTACGGTCGCCGCCGACCGTGGCCCGCAACCCGTCGACCCGGGTGAAGTGGCCGGTCAACCCGTACGTGTGCACGGTCGGCACCAACTCCTCGTGGAACCACATGGAGAGCAGGCTCTGGCTGCCCGGCCAGGCGGCCATCGCGGTGCGCGCGTCGGCGGCCAGCTCGCAGGTGGTCAACCCGGTGCGGTACGCGTCGTGGAAGATCCGGTCCAGTCGGCCGAACTCGTCGTCGTCGACGGCCTGCCCGAGCACCTCGGCGTAGTACTCGGCGATCGGCCTGCGGAACCGCACCCGGTGCTCGTCGAGGGTGACCGTCGGCCCACCGAGGCTCGTGAACACGACGTTGGTGGCGGACACCACCAGGCTGAGGTCGTTGAGCAGGGTGCCGTTCCAGTCCCAGACGAGGTGCGGGGGCGCGGAGGTCATCAGAGCACGATAGGCAACGCTCAGAGCTGCGGAGTGGTCAGGTCCCGCAGCAGCCGGTCCTCCTCGACCCGCCAGTAGCCGTGCTCCTTGCCGTCGAGCATCACCACCGGCAGCCGGTCCCCGTACTCCCGCTCCAGCCCCTCGTCGGCGGTGACGTCCCACTCGACCCACTTGTCGCCGGTGACTGCCACCACCCGGTCGAGCGCGGCCTTGGCGTCGTCGCACAGGTGACAGCCGGGTCGGGTGATCAGGGCTAGCCGGGCGTCACTGGACATCGGTTACCTCCGTGGGGTGTCGGCGATCGCCGTTGGGTCGGTCGGCACCGTCGCCGGTCGCCGCGGCGCCGGCACCACGTTACGTCGGCACGGCCTCGCCCGCGCCCGGACGGCGATGTCGTAGAGTCCCGTTGACGGGACTGTCCGGTGTGCCACGGACGGCCCGATCAGGTCCTGTCGATGGGATGCACGGCCTCGCCCCCGGCCGGTTCGGCCGCGCCCGCGCCGCCACCCGAGGCGATGGGTCAGCCGAACGGGCAACCCGCCCCGACCAGGGTATCCACCGTGGAACACCGGGTCGGCGGAAAGTCAATCGCACACGACGGACAACCGGTCCGCCGCCGGTACGACAGAGCGGGAAATACTTCCGCCTTGTGTAACGGACTTGCCACGCGCGGGTGACGTTGGCCCTATCATCACTCGGGTCGGGTCACCCCATTTGCCGTGAGTCGACACCCCTCAGCCCGAGGAGGCCCCCGTGCCTGTGAGCGCATTGGACCAGCACCTCCAGGGGATTTGCCGCCTGTCGGCAACCCCCGCGACCGTCCTGCCCGACCGGTTCCCCGGTTGGCCCGCCCCGACGACACACAGATCCGTCCCGACGCACAGACCGGCCCGTCCGGCGACTGATCCGACGGGGGCAGGCCGGTGACCACCTTCGGTTATGCGGAACGCCCCGCCGGCCTGACCGGTCAGCCGGCACGCTCGCACGTCAACGAGCGACCGGCGGCCCGTGCCCCGTTGGACGAACCACACGGCCCCGCGGTGCGGGGCGACGGCGCGGCGCAACGGACCCGCAGCCGGCCACACCACAACGAGCCGCCGCCGCGGCCCGCGGTGCCCGGCGGAAACGCGAGACCGACCGGCGGAAGGGTTGCCGTTCCGGCCCGGCCGACCATGCCTGCGCAGGGTCGAAGGGGCAGCGAAACACCGGTGGTGACCACCGATCCGGCGGCGGGCGAGACAGCGGTGATCCCGGCGGTGCCGGCCGACACCGCCACCACCCCGACCGGCTTCCCGAGCCGCCCGGACCCGTCCGATCCGGCCACCGAGGTCTGGACGCTGATCGAACGGGCCCAGGCCGGTGAGTCCGAGGCGTTCGGTCTGATCTACGACCGGTACGTGGACACCGTGTTCCGGTTCGTCTACTTCCGGGTCGGCAACCGCCAACTCGCCGAGGACCTGACCTCGGACACCTTCCTGCGCGCCCTGAAGCGGATCGGCAGCTTCACCTGGCAGGGCCGCGACCTCGGCGCCTGGCTGGTGACGATCGCTCGCAACCTGGTCGCGGACCACTTCAAGTCGGGTCGGTACCGACTGGAGGTCACCACCGGCGACGTGCTCGACGCCGATCGGGAGGACCGGGGCCCGGAGGGCAGCCCGGAGGCGGCGGTGGTGGAGCACATCACCAACGTCGCGCTGCTCACCGCCGTGAAGCAGCTCAACCCGGAGCAGCAGGAGTGCATCGTGCTCCGTTTCCTGCAGGGCTTCTCGGTCGCCGAGACGGCCCGCGCGATGGGCAAGAACGAGGGTGCCATCAAGGCCCTGCAGTACCGGGCCGTCCGCGCTCTGGCCCGGCTCCTGCCGGACGGCTTCCAGCCGTAGTTTGTGATGGCGGGACCGATGGACGTCGATCGACGTCCGTGCAGCTCAGAGTCGGTCCCGCCCGGTGACGACGATCACTTTCTGTAATTTCCGCCCCGCCGGGCCCGTAACCCGTGCCCGGTCCGCCGCGTTTCTCCGGGTGCGACCGGTGGACGTCCCGGCAAGCCCGGGTCACCGAGGTCCGACCGGCATGCCGGCGGCGCCTCACCTCCGTGGTGTCACAATGCCGCCCGGTCGTCGGCAACGACGGCGGCCGACCGGCCGTGACCAGCGAGAGGAGGTGCCTGCGGTGGACGACATCCTCTTCTCCCGCCGGCGCGCCGAGCGCTTCGCGCAGCTTCTCGACGAGGCCAACGGCGCTCGGCGACACCACGTGCGATCCCGGGTGGACGGTCAACTCGCGCCGCTCGTCGCAGTGGGTCAGCGGCTCAGCGTCGACCCCCCGGCTGTCGAGGTGGACCAGGACTTCCGGACCGGCCTGCGGGCGATGCTGCTCGCAACCGCCGAACGGGAAGGGATGGGCACCGCGCCGGCGGCCAGCGAACCAGCCACCACGACCGCCCGTGGGCGGCTGCTGCCGGCGGTCACCGCCCGCCGGGCCCGAGCCCGGGGCGCGATCCTGGTCGGCATCGCCGCCGGTGCCATCGCCGTGTCCGGCATCTCCGCCGCCAGCGAGAACGCGGTGCCCGGCGACGCGCTGTACGGGATGAAGCGCTCGACCGAACGGGCTCAACTCGCCCTGGCCAGCTCCGACATCAGCCGAGGCCAACTCTTCCTGGACTTCGCCCGGACCAGACTCGGCGAGGCCGCCAAGCTGCGCGGTGACCGGATCGGCTACAGCGCGGTCCTCGACGACATGGACGCCGACACCCGGCAGGGCGTTCGCCTGCTGACCACCGCTGCGGTGCAGCGGGCCGAGTCGGGCAGCCTGGACACGCTCAACAGCTTCGTCACGAGCCAACGCCGGGCGGTCAGCGGCCTGGTGGACGGGAGCACCCGCGCCGACCGGGACCGGACCCAACGGTCGCTGCACCTGCTGGACAGCATCCGGGAACGCTCGGACGAGCTGCGCGAGGCGATCGCCTGCGGCCTTCCGGTGCCGAGCGCCAGCGATGCCCTCGGCCCCGACCCGAGCACCTGTCCCGGGGCTCGCTGACCCCCTATACCGCACGTCCGACCGGACGCGCCTCAGTTCGCTGTGTGCCCGGCCGGTCGACCGTGTGCGGCGGCTACCCTCGCTGGAGGCATCCGTCGTACCGGTGAGAAAGGGAGTCGCGTGGCGCGCAGCCGTAAGGTGACGGTCAGTACCGACGCCGAGGGGCACACCGCCGGCTGGGCGGAGACCGACCTGGCCCCGGCCACCGCCCCCGCACCGGACCCGACGGCCGCGGCGTTCTTCGACGTGGACAACACGATGATGCAGGGCGCGTCGATCTACTGGTTCGCCCGTGGGCTCGCCTCCCGAAACTACTTCACCACCGCCGACCTGGCCCGATTCGCCTGGCAGCAGCTCCGGTTCCGGCTGCTGGCCCGGGAACACGCCGGGGACATGTCCCTGGCCAAGGAGGCCGCGCTGGCCTTCGTCGAGGGCTGGCGGGTCGACGACGTGGAGCGCCTCGCCGAGGAGATCTTCGACGAGATGATGGCTCCCCGGATCTGGGCCGGCACCCACCAGCTCGCGCAACGTCACCTGGACGCCGGCCAGCGGGTCTGGCTGGTCAGTGCCGCCCCGGTGGAGATCGGCCGGGTGATCGCCGCCCGGCTCGGCCTGACCGGTGCCATCGGCACGGTCGCCGAGGTGGTGGACGGGGCGTACACCGGGCGGTTGGTGGGTGATCTGATGCACGGGCCGGCGAAGGCCGAGGCGGTCACTCAACTCGCCGCGGTGGAAGGGCTCGACCTGAGCCGCTGCGCGGCCTACAGCGACTCGGCCAACGACCTGCCGCTGCTCTCCGCCGTGGGCAGGGCGGTGGCCGTCAACCCCGACGGCAACCTGCAGCGCCAGGCCCGCCAGCACGGCTGGGAGGTGCGGGACTTCCGCACCGGCCGTCGGGCGGTCAAGATCGCCGTACCGTCGACCGCGGCAGCCGGGCTGGTCGCCGGCGCGGTCACCGTCGGCCTGGCACTCCAGCGCCGCCGCCGCGCCGGCTGACTCAGCCGCTCAGGGGCCGAACGGGTCGGGCCGCCGCTCCAGCAACGTGTGCAGGGTCTGCTGGATGGTCTCCCGCACCTGGTCGGCGAGGTTGAAGACCACCAACGGGTCGTCCGCCGAGTCGGTCAGGTGGGCGGTGGGGATCGGTGGGCAGAACTCGATCAACCACTTGCTGGGCAGCGGCACCATGCCCAACGGGCCGAGCCACGGGAAGGTCGGCGTGACCGGGAAGTACGGCAGCTTGAGCAGCCGCGCCAGGGGCTTGATGTCGGCGAGCATCGGGTAGATCTCCTCGCCGCCGACGATGGCGACCGGCACGATCGGGGTGCCGGTGCGCAGCGCCGCCGAAACGAACCCGCCGCGCCCGAAGCGTTGCAGCTTGTACCGCTCGGCATAGAGCTTGCCGATGCCCTTGAAACCCTCGGGGAACACACCGACCAGGTCGCCGCCACCGAGCAGCCGCTCGGCATCCGGGTTACAGGCCACCGTGCCGCCGGTCTTGCGGGCGATCTCGGAGACCACCGGCATCCGGAAGACCAGGTCAGCGCCGAGCAGCCGCAGGTACCGGTGGGCGGGATGCTTGTCATGCAACGCCGCCGAGAGGATCAACGCGTCCAGCGCCACCGTCCCGGAGTGGTTGCCGACCACCAGGGCGGGGCCGTCGACGGGCAGGTGCTCGATCCCACTGACCTCGGTACGGAACCAGTCGCGGTAGAGCAGCCGCAGAAGCGGGTGGAAGATGGCGTCGGTCAACTCCGAATCGAAGCCGAACTCGTCGACCTCGTAGTCGCCGGAGAGCCGTCGGCGCAGGAACGCCAGGCCGTTCGCGACCTTACGGTCCCAGTGGTCCCCCGGCTGGTCCGCCACCGCCGGCTCCGCCGGGGGGATCTGCGCCGCCGGTCGATGTCCGTTGCGCCGCGCCGGCTCCGGATCCGGTGCGGGTGACTGCTGCGGTACGTCGAAACGCTCGACCCACTGCGGGTCGCGCCCTTCCACTGGCCCGGTCAAGATGCCCGCTCCCGCACTGCGGCGCGCACCTGCCGGATGCCGTCCAGGACGAGTTGCTCGGCGGCGGCCAACTGCCCGCGCGTGACCACCACCCCACCGTGGTGGGCACGGATGAAGTCCTCGAAGGCTTCGGCGGTGGAGCGGGGCGTGAAGTCGTACTCCTGCTCGAGCCGGGTGGTGTCGACCACCCGGCCGTGCACGAAGAGGTCGACCTGGTCCAGGCCGTAACGGCCGAAGCCCATGGTGCGGGCCAGCGCGGCGGCACCGGAGAGACTCGGCTCCAGCACCGGCACGGCCACTCGACCGGCTCGCCGGATCGCCTGGGACAGCGACAGAACCCCCGGGCCGGCGACGTTGTAGGTGCCGGGATGGTCCTCCACGATCGACCGGTGCAGCACCTCCAACGCATCGTCGAAGTGCAGGAACTGCAGACGGGGGTCCCGACCGAAGACGGTCGGCACGAACGGCTGCGCGAAGTAGCGGGTCAACGTGGTGTCGGCGGTCGAGCCGATGAACGGGGCGAAGCGCAGCACCGTCGCCGTGACGTCGGACCGGCGACGCCGGAAGCCACGGACGTACCCCTCGATGTCGAGGATGTCGCGGCCGAAACCGCCACGCGGCACCTCGCGGGGCTCGGTCTCCTCGGTGAAGACCGCCGGGTCCCGGAACGACACCCCGTACGCGGCGGTCGACGAGCGGACCACGAGCTTGCGCAACCGGGGTGCCCGCTGGCAGGCGGCGAGCACCTGCATGGTGCCGATGACGTTCTGGTCCTTCATGGCGGACCGGCCACCGTGCTGCGGGTCGGCGGAGCTGACCAGGGCGAGGTGCACGACCGCGTCGACGTCCAGGTCGGCGAGGAGGCCACCGAGCGAGCCGGAGTCGACGCGGATCCGTTCGACCCGGTCCAGCAGGTCGGTGAACTCGGTGCCGGAGTCCGGCGCGTCGACTCCGATGACCCGTTCGATGCGCGGGTCGGCGGCCAGTCGGGCCGCCACGTGGGCACCCAGGTAGCGGCCCACCCCGGTGACGAGGACGACCCCCGGAGCACCTGAGGTGCCACCGGGGGTCATCTGACGCACCTACCCCGGCAGGGAGGACCGAGCCGGGACGACCACGGCCTGATCACCTGAGCCTCCGGGGGTCGACAGTTAGGCAAGTGCCGCCGAACGCCGGGCGTTGAGCCCGGCGGCGATCACTTGCCGAGACGGCGACGCTGGACGCGGGTCTTGCGCAGCAGCTTGCGGTGCTTCTTCTTAGCCATGCGCTTACGGCGCTTCTTGACCACCGAGCCCATACGACAGCCTTTCGATACAACGTGCGGGGCGGACCGGATGACACCACGCAGGTGGCGACGGCGACCGCTTGCGGACAACGGACCGGACCAGTCTGGGCGGCGGGGCGCACCGGTGGGGTCTCGGTCGGGCTCCAGGGTAGCCGGAGGGCGTCAGCCGGACCAACGCGCCCCCGTCGATGCCGGTTAGGTGGCACCCGGAGGGCGCTGCGGTGGCTCAGGCGGTCTCTTGAAAAGCACCCCGGAGATATTCGTGCACCGCATGCTCAGGCACCCGGAATGACCGGCCGACCCGGACCGCGGTGAGCTCACCGCTGTGCACCAGGCGATAGACCGTCATCTTCGACACCCGCATGACCGTCGCGACCTCTGCGACGGTCAGGAACCTGACCTCCGACAACCGTCCGTCGGACTGTGACCCGGCCATGGCTCACCAACCCATCCCATGCCCGGCGCGTGCCAACCCGACGGATGCTCCGGGCCGGGCGGCGACGCGCGTGTTACCAGTACGGTAGCGGGGCGGCTGTGACCGGCGCGATCCCTTCGTACAACTGATCATGGTTCTCCGGCCGGTTCACCCGATCCGTGCTTCCGGTATCTCCCCACCTGCGCCCGACGTCCCGGTTGCCGCCACGCTGCCGCTCACCGTCCCGGCCGCGCCGGCGCTGTTCACTCGGCGCGCAGCGCGACCACCGGGTCGAGTCGGCCGGCCCGCTGCGCGGGGACGACCCCGAAGACGATGCCCACCACCGCCGACACGCCGAAGGCGAGTGCCAACGACCACCAGGTGATCGCGGCCGGGATGGGCGACAGCGCGTCGACCAGTAGGGCGGTCCCCACGCCGAGCGCCATCCCGGTGATCCCACCGATCGTGGTGAGCAGCACCGCCTCCAGCAGGAACTGCACCCCGATGTCGCGGGGGCGCGCACCGACGGCTTTGCGCAGCCCGATCTCCCGGGTCCGCTCCCGGACGCTGACCAGCATGATGTTGGAGACCCCGACACCGCCGACGAGCAACGAGATGCCGGCGATGGCGGCCAGTACGCCGGTGAGGACGCCGAGGATGTCGCCGAGCACGCCGAGGATCTGCTGCTGGGTGACCGCGCTGAACTCGGTGTCCGGGTGGCGGCGGGTCAGCTCGGCGACGATCCGCTCGCCCAGCTCCTCGATCCGCTCACGGTCCGGTGCCTTCACCGCGATGCCGTCCACCCGCTGGGTGCCCCAGAGCCGCTGCGCGGCGGTGACCGGCACGTGCACCTCGTCGTCCCGGTCGACGCCGAGGCTCTGCCCGAGTGGCGCGAAGACGCCGATCACCCGGAACCGCACCCCGGCCAGCGCCACCTGCTGGCCGAGCGGGTCCCGGTCGGGGAAGAGCGTGCGGGCCACCGCGTCGCCGAGCACCGCCACCCGCCGACTGGTGTCCACGTCGGTGCCGGTGAGGTAGCGACCGCGGGCCAGCGACCTCGTGAACACCGCCGGGGTGGTCTCCAGCACCCCCTGCACAGTGGTGAAGTCGGAGCGGTTGCCGGCCCGCGCGGTCGCCCCGGAGGCGACGGTGACCGCCACCCGGTCGGGGTCGCCGACCACCCGGCTGACGGCGTCGGCGTCCTTGAGGGTCAACGGCGAGACCACCGGGGCGTTGCCCACCTCGATCCGGCCGGGGACGACCAGCAGCAGGTTGGAGCCGAGGCCCTCGACCTGTTGCTCGACCTTCTGTTTGGTGCCGGTGCCGATGGCTACCAGCAGGACCACCGAGGCCACTCCGATGATCACCCCGAGCATGGTCAGCGCGCTGCGCAACCGGTTGGCCCGCAGGGCGTCCAACGCCACCCGCCACGCCTCGGCGAGCCTCACGCCGTGCCTCCCGGCCGCTCGACCCCGGGTCTGCCCTGGTCGACCTCCCGCGGAAGGCGCCCGGTGGCTCCGGCGGCGCCACCGGAGCCACCGGACGGGTGCCCCGGGCCGCTTCCGGACGCGGACCGGGGCTCCGCGCTGGGAGCGGGGACCAGTGTCGCAGGTCGACCGTGATCGACGGACGGCGGTCGATCATGCCGGTTGTCGCTGTCCGCCACGACCACTCCGTCGCGCATCGTGATCCGGCGCTGGGCCCGGGCCGCCACCTCCTGGTCATGGGTGACCAGCACCAGCGCCACCCCGGACTCCACGTTCAACTGCTCCAACAGCTCCAGCACCGCCGCGCCGGTGACGCTGTCCAGGTTGCCGGTGGGCTCGTCGGCCAGCAGCACCGTCGGTTCGGTGACCAGCGCGCGGGCGATCGCCACCCGCTGCTGCTCACCGCCGGACATCTGGTTGGGCCGGTGGTCCAGGCGGTGCCCCAGGCCGACCCGGCCGAGCATCGCCGCCGCCCGCGTCCGACGCTGCCGAGCCGGCACACCCCGGTAGACCAGCGGCAGCGCCACGTTCTCCACCGCCGACGTACGCGGCAACAGGTGGAACGCCTGGAAGACGAAGCCGATCGTCTCGTTGCGCAGGGTGGCCATCTCCGGCGGGGCGAGGGCGTTGACGTCCCGCCCGCCGATCACCAGCCGGCCACCGGTGGGCCGGTCCAGTCCACCGAGGAGATGCATGAGGGTGGACTTGCCCGAGCCGGACGGGCCGACCAGGGCCACATAGTCCCCCGGTTGCACGAGCAGCGACACCCCGCGCAACGCCTCGACGGACACCCCGTCCAGTTGGTACGTCCGGGACACGTCCACCGCCTCGATCGCCGGTGGTGCGCCGGTCACCGCACCTCCTGGCCGTCGCGCACCTGATCGGTGCCGCGCACCACGATCCGGTCGCCCGGCTGCACGCCGTTGAGGATCTGCACCAGATCCGACCCCTGGACGCCCACGGTGACTGCCGCCCGGCCGGCCTTGCCGTCGCGGACCACCCAGACCGCGTCCCGGCCGTCGGCGGAGAACACCGCCGAGGCGGGGACGGTCACCGCGTCGGCGGCCTCGCGTACCCGCAGGTGCACGATCGCGTTCATGCCCGGCCGGGGGTTGGGGGCCGGCTCGTCCTCGGCCAGCTTTCCGGCGCCCAGTGCGAGGCGTACCCGGTAGGTGACCCCGCCCTGCGCCGAGTTGGTGGGCAGCACGTCCACCGAGCGGACCGTCGCGTCGTAGCTGGCACCGGTGACGGCGTCCAACTCGACGGTGGCGGTCACGCCGGCCTTGACCAGCAGCACGTCGGTCTCGTCCACCTCGGCGAGCAGCCCCAACTGCCCGGTGTCCACCACGGTCAGCACCGGTGTGCCGGCGCTGACCTGGCCGCCGAGCACGACCGCGTCGTCCACTCCGGCGGGCGGCCCGCCCTGGCTGGGGGCCAGCACGGACGGGTCGAGGCCGGCCGCCTGTGCGCCACCGGCCTGCTCCAGCAGCCCCGCGAGGCCCCCCGTCGAACCACCGCCGGCCCGGGTGCCACCCGGCTGCACCACCCCGGCGATCGGGGTGCGCAGGGTCAGCGCGTCGACTGTCGCCTTCGCCAGGTCGTACGCCTGCTGGGCCTGCAACCGTTGCGCCGCGGAGAGCGCGCCGACGGCGGAGTTCAGCCCGCTGAGTCCCCGCTGCACCGCGCGAACGGCCTGATCGGCGCTGCGCGCGGCGGCCGCGTACTGCCGTTGCGCGGACGTCACCTGGGTCAGCAGCGCGTCCCGCAGTTGGGCGTCGGCGATCTTCTCGGCGGCCTTCCGGGCGGCGTCGAACGCCTCGCCGGCCGCCTTGTCGGTACCGCGCCGGCTGCCGGTCAGGTCACCCGTGGAGACACCTCGCCCGGCGCGCTTCGCCGCCTCCAATGCCTGCTTCGCCTGACGAAGCCGCTGCTGAGCCGGGGGCGAGTCGACCACGGCGAGGATCTGACCACGCTTCACCTGCTGTCCAGGCTGGACACGCAGGCTCGTCAAGGTGCCGTCGGCGGGAGCGGTGAGCGTGGCGGCGGCCCGGGCGGTCACCGTCGCCGGCGCGTCGATCACCTCGCTGACCTGGTTACGGGCCGCTGACGCCAGTGCGAGGTCGGGGTCGTCGTCGCCGCACGAGGCGGCGGTGGTGACGGTGAGGACGGCGACGGCGGTCAGGGCGGTGAGCAGGCGGGGCCGCGTGACGCTGGGCGGCCGCGGCGACTGGGGGCGGCGCACCCATCGATGGTACGGCTCACCGCCGCACCGCCCAGGAGTCCGTCAGGCGGTGGCGGCGCGGACGTACGCGACGCACTCGTCGTGCAGCGTCGACCACTGCTCGCCGAACGCCTCCTCGGCGGCCACGTCGAGGGTCTTGCGCTCGTGCACCACGGCCTTGAAGAAGGCGAGCAGCCGCTGTGGCCCGTACCGGTCGACGAGGTGCCGGACAGCCAGGTAGCCGACGCCGTAGCTGCCGCTGACCTGCTCGGCGGAGGCGTCGTCGGCGGGGTTGATGCCCGCCAACTTGCCGTCCCAGTTGCCCCGGACCAGTTTCCGCACCTCGGCGAGCCCCTCGTACCGGTCGACCGCCTGACCGCCGGCGCCGGCGAACTCGGCCAGCCCTTCCACCAGCCACCAGGTGGTCTTGCCCGGGTAGCCGCGCTCGGGCAGTGCGGCCGCGTGGGTCAACTCGTGTCGGAGCAGGTCATCGGTGCCGCTGCTGGTCAGCCCGTCGGCGTTGAGCACCACCTCGTGGTGACCGCCGCCGACGGTCACCGCGTAACCGCCGGTCCATTCCGGTCGCTCGCCGCCGTACCAGCGTTGCCACTCGGTGCGGCCGGCGTAGAAGATCCGGTAGCGATCCGGCGGCGAGCCGGCGACCACGTACCCGTCGGCGACCTTCGCCGCCGCTTCGGCCTGGGCGAGCAGGCCGGGCAGCTTGCCGCGCAGCGCCGGGGTGGTGGCGACGATGGTCCGCGCGCCGATCGCGACGGCCAGGTCGCTGATCTCCCACGGCCGGGTGCCGGTCTCCACCGACTTGGACTCTTCCATCGCGACCAGGCGGGGCTGCTCGCCGTTCTCCCGCCAGCGCGTGCCGATCAGCACCGGGCTGGGCCGGCAGTTCGGTGCGACGAAGCAGTACTGGAAGCGCACGAGCAGTCGCCACTCACCCGGCTTGCCGACGAGCGGCGCGGGCAGACCGCTCGGCTCCGCCCGCCAGACGGTGACCTTGAGCGCGCGCAGCGCGGCGAAGCGGCGGCGCAGGTCGGCCTGAGCGGCGGGCTCCGCGATGGCGAGGAAGCCGGCGCGGTCGCCGCCGAGCAGTGCCGTGCCCTGGCGGTCGAGCTGCGCGGTCATCCGGTCGGCCAGCCGTCGGGCCGCTGCGGTGGCCGGGTCGTCGGTCGTCGAGGCGCCGACCCGGCTGATCGTCGACCGGGCACCGCTCTCCCGGACCACACCGACGACGAGCAACGCCGGCAGGCCGCAGCCCAGCAGCAGGACGACCACCACGAGCACCGTCCACAGCGGCCAGAGCCGCCGTGGTTCGGGCTGCTGCACCCCGTCAGTCACCCGGCGAAGGGTACGACCTGCCGGCCGATCGGGCGAGGCCGGCATGACCCCGACCCACTCCGCGGACCACGGTCAGGGATGCCACTCAGGCCTGGCGGCCGGCGCGACGGAGCAGGATGGTGACGACCGCCCAGACGATGACCAGGGCGAGGCCGAGCCACGGCTGCCCGAGCAGGGCGAGCATCCCGCCGCCCAGCACGAACCAGCCGGCCTGGAAGGCGTGCTTGGCCGGTGGGCGCAGCGGGACCCGGGCACGAGGTGAGCCGAGGACGCCCCAGAGCCCGGCGAGCAGCAGCGGCACACCTACGGCGGCGAGCAGTCGGACGGCGGTGGGCACGTCCAGGGACCAGCCCCACCGAGCGCCGACGGCCAGGACGGCCAACTCCAGCAGGAAGACCAGGAGCAGCCCGAACGCCCGGATCACTGCTGGTCCGCCTGGTCGACGGTGCCGCGAGGGCGGGGCCAGGAGCGGAACGCGACGTCCATGCCAGCGACGAGCTGGTGGTACGAGCGGTCGACGTCGCGGGGCAGGCCGAAGCCGCCGGCGGCCTCGAGGGAGACGAAACCGTGCAACGCGCTGCGGAGGGCCCGGGTCGCGTCCACCGCGTCGTCGTCGGTGAGCCCGTACCCGCGCAGCACCGCAAAGATGGCACCGACCGCGCGCTCGCCCGCCGCGACGTGCTCCGGGTCGGCCGGATCGGGCACCCGCTGGGTGGCCGGGTAGCGACCGGGATGCCGGTGGGCGTAGCCACGGTAGGCGTCGGCCATCGCCCGGAGCGCGTCGCCGCCGGCCCGGCCGACGGCGGCGGTGGTCATCTCCGTGGCCAGCTCGGCGGTGGCCAGAGCGGAGAGCTTCTGGTCCAGCGCGTCCGCTCCTCGCACGTGCTTGTAGAGGCTGGGCAGCGCGACGCCGAGTCGGCTGGCGAGCGCGGCGAGGGTGAGCTGCCGGTAGCCGACCTCGTCGGCCAGCCGGGCCGCCTCCCGCACGACGGTCTGCTGGTTGAGGCCGACCCTAGGCACCGGCGCACACCGACAGAAAGCCGAGCAGTTCGTCGGCGGTGCGCTGCGGCCGGTCGGCGTGTGGGTAGTGGCCGGACTCCTCGATCATCCGCGCTTCGGCGGTGCGGAAGAGCCGGCGGGCGGCCCGCGCCTCGGCGCCCGGGTCGGGAAAATCCGGGTCCTTGACGCCCATCAGCACCAGCACCGGTTGCCGGACCTGCGGGGCGCGGGCGGTCCAGTGTGGCTCGACCGGTGCGATCACGCCACGGACCGCGGCCATCCGGCCGGGCTCGCGCAGGTTGGTCACCATCGACTGGCGGTAGGCCGCGTCGTCGGCGGCCCGGTGCACCGGGAAGAGCGTGTTGTGGAACATCCCGAAGAGTCGGGGGCTGCGCAGCACGGACCACATCGCCATCCGCAGCAGAGGGTTGAGCTTCGGCTGACCGACGAACGCGCCGATCTGCACGATGCCGGTGACCAGCTCGGGCGCGTCGGTGGCGGCGAAGACCACCGCCGCCGCGGCGGACGAGCTGCCGACCAGCACGGCCGGCCCGGCGTCGAGGTCGCGGACCACGGCCAGCAGGTCGGCGCCGACCTCCGCCGGGGCGTACGTCGACCATCCGACGCTGGACTCGCCGTGCCCCCGAACGTCGACCGAGGCGACCCGGTGGCCGGCGGCCACCAGCAGGGGCACGAGGTGCCGGAAGCTCGCCCTGTTCTCACCCATGCCGTGGGCGAGGACGACCAACGGCCCCTCGCCCTGCACCTCGTACGCGATGTGTCCGCCGTCCCGCCGCACCTGGCTAGCTGTCATAGCTTTAAAGCTAGCCATATTAGCCAACGTTGGCAAGTCGGGTACGCGAAACGGGCCGGCGGTGACCCGAGGGGTCGCCGCCGGCCCGTCGACCGAACCGGAGCGGTTACTTCTTGGAGATCAGGGCGCGGCCGAAGAACACCAGGTTGGCCGGGCGCTCGGCGAGACGACGCATCAGGTAGCCGTACCACTCGTCGCCGTACGGGACGTAGGTGCGGACGGTGTAACCCTCGCCGGCCAGGCGGGCCTGCTCCTCGGGGCGGATGCCGTAGAGCATCTGGAACTCGAAACGCTCCGGGCCCCGGTCGAACCAGCGGGCCCGGTCCTCGCCGATGGCGATCATCCGAGGGTCGTGGGTCGCCAGCATCGGGTAGCCGTCGCCGGACATCAGGATGTTCATGCAGCGCACGTAGGACTTGTCCACCTCGCGGGCCGACTGGTACGCCACCGACTCCGGCTCCTTGTAGGCCCCCTTGCACAGCCGCACCCGCGACCCCGCCGAGGAGAGCTCCCGGCAGTCCGACTCGGTCCGGCGCAGATACGCCTGGAGCACCGCGCCGGTCGACGGGAAGTCCTTGCGCAGCCGGCCCAGCACCTCCAGCGTCGAGTCGGTGGTGGTGTGGTCCTCCATGTCCAGAGTGACCGTGGTGCCCGCCGCATCGGCCGCCACACAGATCGCCCGCGCGTTGTCGTACGCCAACTGCTCGTCGAACATCTGACCGAGAGCGGAGAGCTTCACGCTCACCTCGGCGGCCGGGGTGAGCCCCGCACCACCGAGCATCTTCAACAACTTCAGGTATTCGTCGCGCGTGGCGGTGGCCTGCTCGGGAGTGACGGTGTCCTCACCCAGATGGTCGAGGGTGACCGCGAGACCGTCGTCGACGAGCCCGCGGGTCGCGCGCAACGCGTCGTCGGTGGCGGCGCCGGCGACGAACCGGCGAACGACGTCCCGGGTGTACGGGGCAGTCGCGACGAGCCGCTCGACCTGGGATGACCGGGAGGCGGCGAGGATGACGGAACGGAGCATGAGCCGAGCGTAACGCCCCTGCCAGGGCCTCCGCCGAGGGGCGGCCGGGGCACCCCGGACCCCGGGGCGGGGGTGCGGGAGAGCGCCAGCCTGAGCAGCGACGGATACGCGCGCTTCCTACCGCACTACATCGACGCGGCGCGCACCCCATGAGTCGTCTACCGTTGGGGGCGTGAACTTCGACGCGTACGCCCGGACCGGCGTTGACCTGGTCAACGCCCGCCTGGACGACCTCGACGACCTGCGTGCCCTCTTCCCCGACGACAACGCCTGGATGCGCGACGAAGTCGCCGACCGGGACGTCGCGATCTTCCGACGGGCGCAGAAGCGGTTGCGGGACGTCTTCGAGTACGGCACCTCGGGTCGTGACGCTCAGGCGGTCACCGAGCTGAACGCGCTACTCGAGGCGTTCCCGGTGCAGCCGCGCATCTCCGGGCACGACTCCAGCGACTGGCACATGCACGTGACCAGCCGGGGCGCCTCGGTCAGTGCGGAATACCTGGCCGGCGCGGTCTGGGGGCTGTCGGTCTGGCTCTGCGAGTACGGCAGCGCACGGTTCGGGGTCTGCGCCGACGAGCGGTGCGGCAACGTCTACCTGGACACGTCGTCCAACTGCTGCCGGCGGTTCTGCTCGGAGCGCTGCGCCACCCGCTCGCACGTGGCCGCGCACCGGGCCCGCAAACGGGCGGCGGTCGGCGAGCAGGTGACGGTCGCCGCGCAGCCGACCGCGAGCGTCGACTCACTCTCGCCGGTCAGCTGACACCGCCCCGCCCTGTCGCGGGGGCGGGGCAGGTCAGACGTCGACCGGGGACGGCGCGGTCAGGTGCTGACGGGCGAACTCCAGTGCGGCGCGCAGGTCCGCCTCGCGCACCGCGCGGCTCTTCGCGCCCCGGGTCGCGACCTCCACCGCCACCGCCCCGGTGAAGCCGCGCCCGGCCAGCGAGGAGAGCAGCTCACCGCAGGGTTGCGTGCCGCGGCCGGGCACCAGGTGCTCGTCGCGGCCCTCACCGGTGCCGTCGCCGAGGTGCACGTGGGCCAGCCCGGCACCCATCCGGTCGGCCATCGCGAGCGGGTCGCTGTGCGAGGCCGCGCAGTGCGACAGGTCCAGGGTGTACGACGGGTAGCCGGAGTCGGTGGGATCCCAACCCGGCACGTACGGGACGAACCGCCGACCGGCCATCCGCACCGGGTACATGTTCTCCACCGCGAACCGCAGCCCGGTGAATCGCGCCTCGACCGTGGCCAGCCCCTCGGCGAAGTTGCGCGCGTAGTCCCGTTGCCAGGTGAACGGCGGGTGCACCACGACGGTCGGCGCCTCCAGCGTCTCGGCCAGCTCGGCGGCCCTGCGCAGCCGCTCCCACGGGTCCGGGCTCCACACCCGCTGGGTGACCAGCAGGCAGGGTGCGTGCACCGAGAGCACCGGCACGCCGTAGTGCGTGGAGAGGCCGCGCAGCGCGCCCGCGTCCTGGCTGACCACGTCGGTCCAGACCATCACCTCGACGCCGTCGTAGCCGAGTGCCGCAGCCAGTTGGAACGCCGCCGCGGTCGGCTCGGGAAAGACCGACGAGCTGGACAGGAGCACGGGAACGCGGGAAGTCACATCAGTCAGCGTAGCCCGGCAGCGCCGGGGGCATCGTGACGAGCGCCGGCAAATCAGCCGAAACCGCCTGCCCGGTCAGATCGGTTCAAGTTGATCGAGTCGGCGCAGAATGACGCCTTCCCGCAGCGCCCACGGGCAGATGTCCAGCGAGTCCAGATCCAGGCGGCGCATCACCGCCTCGGCGACCACCGCGCCGGCCAGCAGCTGGTGGGCCCGGGCCGAGCTGACCCCCTCCAACTCCATCAACTGGGCCGGTGGGATGTGTCGGATGAAGCCGATGACCTGCCGCAGACCGGGGCGGGTCAGTTTCCGCCGCGCCCAGAGCCCGGCACCGGACGGTGCCGCCCCGGCCAGCCGGGCCAGGGTGCGGAACGTCTTCGAGGTGGCCACCGCGCGACCCCAACCCACCTCGGTCATCTGGTCGACCACCTTGTCCAGCCGACCCTCCACGTACTCCCGCAGCTTGTCGACGGCCTCGGCGGACGGCGGCGCCACGCTGCCCGGGTCGACCCGCAGCCGCTCCCGGGTCAACCGCCCAGCGCCGAGCGGCAGCGAGATCGCGGCGTCCGGGTCCTCGTCGATGCCGGCGGCGATCTCCAGTGAGCCGCCGCCGATGTCGAGCACCAGCAGCCGCCCCGCCGACCAGCCGAACCAACGCCGTACGGCCAGGAACGTCAGCCGCGCCTCGTCGGCGCCGGAGAGCACCGCCAGGCGTACGCCGGTCTCGTCGCGGACCCGGGCCAGCACCTCGGCCGCGTTGGTGGCGTCGCGCACCGCGGACGTGGCGAACGCGATCAGGTCGTCGGCCTCCAGCCCGGTGGCGGCCACCTTGGCCATGCTCACCGCCTTGACCAGGCTGTCCGCGCCGGCTTCGGTCAGCGCACCGTCGGGGCCGATCTGCTCGGCCAGCCGGAGCACCACCTTCTCGGAGTGCGCCGGCCACGGGTGCGCGCCGTGGTGCGCGTCCACCACAAGGAGGTGCACCGTGTTGGAACCGACGTCGAGGACACCCAGTCGCATGGTGAAGACCCTAGGTGCAACATGTTTGCGCGGCTCGCCGGCCCGCGGTCGTCACCGCGCGTACGCTGGTCCGGGTGACGATGGAGCTCCGTGTGCTGGTGGACGACCCGGGCGACCCGCGTAGTCGCGAGGTGCCGTTGGACTTCCCCCGGGAGTGGATCGAGTTCACCGACCCGGCTGACGAGGCGCACCTGATCCGCGCCGACCTGACCTGGCTGCTTTCCCGCTGGACCTGCATCTTCGGCAAGGGCTGCCACGGCATCATCGCCGGGCGGGCCGCTGACGGTTGCTGTTCGCACGGTGCGTTCTTCACCGACTCGGACGACGAGAAGCGGGTCCGCAACGCCGTCAAGCGGCTCAACCCGTCGACCTGGCAGCACTTCCAGCGCGGGTTCAAGAACTGGACCGACGAGGACACCATCGACGGCAAGAACCCGGCCCGCCGCACCGCCACCCAGGGCGCCGACGGTCCGTGTGTGTTCCTCAACGACGCCGACTTCGTCGGCGGCGGGGGCTGCGCGCTGCACGCCCAGGCGTTGCGCGACGGGGTGCACCCGTTGGAATACAAGCCGGACGTCTGCTGGCAGTTGCCGATCCGCCGAGATCAGGACTGGGTCAAGCGGCCGGACAACTCCAAGGTGCTGGTCTCCACGCTGTCCGAGTTCGATCGGCGCGGCTGGGGAGCCGGCGGGCACGACCTGGACTGGTGGTGCACCTCCTCGACGGACGCGCACGTCGGCACCGAACCGATGTACCTGTCGTACGCCCCGGAGCTGACCGCGCTGATCGGCGCTGCCGCGTACGAGCGGCTGGCCGAGTTGTGCGCGGCGCGAACGAAGCAGGGCATGGTCGCCCCGCACCCCGCCGACGAGTCCTGAGCGCCGCTCAGCTCAGGGCTTCGTCGACCAGGGTGCGGGCGCTGCGCCGGGCCGCCTCGGCGATCGCCGGGTCTCCGTCCAGCACACCGCTGGCGAGCCCGCCGTCCAGCAGCAGGGTGAGTTGCCGGGCGAGCAGTTCCGGGTCGGCGGCGCCGGCCTGCCGGGCCAGCTCAGTCACCCAGGCCCGTACCACGGTCTTGTGCTCGACCGTCCGGGCGTGCACCGGGCCACCGGCGGACGATTCGGCGGCGGTGTTGATGAACGCGCAGCCGTGGTAACCCTCCCGGCGGCAGGCGCCGGCCAGAGCGTCGAACATCCCGACCAGCTGGTCGCGCGGCTCGTCGCCGGCATCCCGGGCCGCGGCGCGCAACGCGCCGAACCACGCCTGGTCGACCCGATCGAGGTACGCCAGCACGAGATCGTCCTTGCGCGGAAAGTGCTTGTAGAGCGTCGCCTTGGCCACGCCCGACTCGGCGATCACCGTGTCCACCCCCACGCCGCGCGGCCCGTGCGCGTAGAAGAGCCGGAACGCGGTGTCCAGGATCCGGTCTCGGGCCGAGCCGGCCGGAGTGCGGGGCGCGGGCATCGGTACTCCCTCGATCTGCTGGTGGCGGAACAGATCCTACAGACAGGTCCGTCTACATCCGCTTACTGCGGACCTCCACTGCCAGCCTCCGGTCAACCGCCCACCGTCCAGCGCCACCGACCCACCCTGGGCAGCCCCTGTAGAGCTGCCCCAGAAATGGGGCGATCCTCCGGACGGAGCGAGACGAGTCCGAGCAGGAGAAGCCGAATCCGAGCAGGAGGAGGCGAGTCCGAGCATCAGGAGGCAAGTCCGAGCAGGCGGCACGCGGGCGCCCAGCAGACGGCACCCGCCCCGCAGCAGACGGCACGCGGGCACCCAGCAGACGGCACCCGCCCCGCAGCAGACGGCACGCGGGCACCCAGCAGCCGGCACGCGAGCAGCCAGCAGCCCTTCCGAGGGCCGCGTCGGTTGAGCCGCCCCATATTTGGGGCAGCTCTACAGGCGCAGGAAGACCACCCACCCGCCCGCCCGCCCGCCGGGCAAGCCCCAGCCGGTGACATCGGGCGCGCACGACACCTCTTCAAGGCCATCGATTTCAAGGCCGCCACTAGACAGACCTGTCTGTTAGTCTGCTCGCAATCGGCACGAGCCCACTCGATGTCCCGACGGAGGATCGATCGACATGCGTATCGCAGTTCTCGGCACCGGCTCGGTCGGTCGAGCCATCGCCGCCCGTGCGGCGGAGTTGGGTCACCAGGTGAGCATCGGCACCCGCGACGTCGCGGCCACGCGGGCCGGCGAGTACGCCGCCTGGGCGGCGCAGCACCCCGAGGTCGGCCTGGCAACCCTCGCCGAAGCCGCCAGCGCCGCCGAGCTGGTGGTGAACGCCACCAACGGCAACGGCTCGCTACCCGCGCTGACCTCGGCCGGCGCACCGAACCTGGCCGGCAAGGTTCTGCTCGACATCGCCAACCCGCTCGACTTCGGTGCGGGCTTTCCGCCCACCCTGTCGGTGCACAACACCGACTCCCTCGCCGAACGCATCCAGCGCGAGTTTCCGCGGACCTTGGTGGTCAAGTCACTCAACACGCTCACCGCCGAGCTGATGGTGCATCCGCGTCAGCTCGCCGGCGGTGAGCACAGCGTCTTCGTCTCCGGTGACGACGCGGAGGCCAAGCGGATCGTCACCGGACTGCTCATCAGCTTCGGGCACACCGACGTGATCGACCTCGGTGACCTCTCCACCGCACGGGGCACCGAGATGCTGCTGCCACTCTGGCTACGGCTCTACGGCCGGCTCGACACCGCCATCTTCAACATCAAGGTCGTCCGCTGACCAAGCGCGAACAGCCCGAAGGGGGCCTGCGCCGAACGCAGACCCCCTTCGGGTACGCCGATCACGGCTCGAACTTGTAGCCCAGGCCCCGGACGGTGACGATGAAGCGCGGCGCGGACGGCTCCGGCTCGATCTTGGAACGCAGCCGCTTGACGTGCACGTCCAACGTCTTGGTGTCACCGACATAGTCGGCGCCCCAGACCCGGTCGATGAGCTGGCCACGGGTGAGCACCCGGCCAGCGTTGCGCAGGAGCAGTTCCAGCAGCTCGAATTCCTTCAGCGGCAACTGCACGGCCCCGCCATCGACGGTCACCACGTGCCGTTCGATGTCCATCCGCACCGGCCCGGCGGCCAACGTCGGAGCACCCGTTTCGGCCACCTCCGGGCTCTGCCGGCGCAGCACCGCCCGGATCCGGGCAACCAGTTCCCGCGGCGAGTACGGCTTGGTGACGTAGTCGTCGGCGCCGATCTCCAGCCCGACCACCTTGTCGATCTCGCTGTCCCGGGCGGTGACCATGATGATCGGCACGGCCGACCGCTGTCGCAGTTGCCGGCAGACCTCGGTCCCCGACATCTCTGGCAGCATCAGGTCGAGCAGCACGATGTCGGCGCCGGTCCGGTCGAACTCGGTGAGGGCGTCGGTGCCGGTCGCAGCGACCGAAACCTCGAAGCCCTCCTTACGGAGCATGTACGACAAGGCGTCGGAGAACGACTCCTCGTCCTCGACCACCAGAACGCGGCTCAACGGGGACTTCCTTTCCATTTGCTGTCAGACCTGCCGTAGCCCAGCCGGACCGGACTCGATCCCAACCGGCGGCAGTGTCGCCAGCAGGTCATCCGGGGGGCTGGCAGGCAGCCGGAGGGTGAACGTCGATCCACCACCAAGAGTGCTCGACACCTCGACCCGTCCGCCATGGTTGCTCGCGATGTGTTTCACGATCGCCAGGCCGAGCCCGGTGCCGCCGGTGGCACGCGAACGGGCCTGGTCTGCCCGGTAGAACCGCTCGAAGATGCGGTCCACGTCGGTAGGGGCAATGCCGATGCCCTGGTCAGCGACCGCGATCTCGACGTGCTCGTCGTCACCGCGGAGCGTGACCCGCACAACGGTGTCCTCGCCCGAGTAGTTGATGGCGTTTTCCACGAGATTCGCCACCGCCGTGGCGAGTTGGGAGTCGCTGCCGTACACGGTGAGGCCACGCTCACCGTCGACGCTCACCTCGACACCGCGGGCGGAAGCCGTGGTGCGGGTCCGGTCGACCACCTCGGCGATCACCCAGTCCAGCGCGACCGGCTCGGGTGGCGGCTGCGGTTCGGCGCCCTGCAACCGGGTCAGCTCCAGCAACTCCTGCACCAGCCGGCCCAGCCGGGTCGACTCGTGCTGGATCCGTTCGGCGAACCGGCGGGCGGCCACCAGGTCCTCGGAGAGGTCGGGTGCCGCGGCGTCGGCCGGCTCGGTCGCGTCCAGCAATGCCTCGGCGAGCAGTTGCAGCGCCCCGATCGGGGTCTTCAGCTCGTGGCTCACGTTGGCCACGAAGTCACGTCGTACGCGGGTCAGACGGTGTGACTCGGTCACGTCGACCGCCTCCACCGCGATGAAGCCATTGCCGAGGCCCATGGCCCGCAGGTGCACGCCGAGCGGGTTCTCCCCCGCGCTGTCGCGACCTCGGGGCAGATCCAGTTCGATCTCGCGCCGCACACCGGTGCGTCGTACCTGGCCGGCAAGGGTGCGGATCAGCGGGTGCGCGGCGATCGAGCCGGGGAGACTGCCGGTACGCAGAAGCCCCATCGCACGCGCGGCCGGGTTGATCAGCACGGGCAGGTCGTCGTTGTCCAGTACCACGACACCGGCCCGGAGCGAGTCGATCGTCCGGCGGCCGAGCCCGGCCTGCTGCTCGTCGGCGATCGCGGGCCTCCCCCTGCTCCAGCGGGAGCTCGCGCTCCCCGTCGACGTGGAGCGACCG
Source organism: Micromonospora arborensis (assembly GCF_003205615.1). Taxonomy (GTDB): domain Bacteria; phylum Actinomycetota; class Actinomycetes; order Mycobacteriales; family Micromonosporaceae; genus Micromonospora; species Micromonospora arborensis. The sequence continues at coordinate 323,127 of NZ_PYBV01000011.1, forward strand.
TCCCGCGCTCGCAGGAACCGGGGCAGCACGAAACCGGCGGCCAGCCCGGCCACCAACGCCACGGCCACCACGACCGCCACTGCCCACTCCACCCGGCGATCGTAGGGTCATTGTTAACCTGGCTACCACACAGACCGGGACGAACCACCCTCACTTTCAGAATTGTTCACCCCCGCGCCTGGCGTCGTTCACCGTGGTTCATCCGGGGTCCGTCCGCGCCCCCTACCGTTGGCGTCGCACCTGCTCAACCCCCCTGCGCCGGCACCCGTCGGCGGCGACCGACCACAGGACGTGATGATGCGCGACGAGTTCCGGGCCGACCTCCAGATCGTCAGCCAACTGCTGGTGGACATGGCGGAGGGCGTCCGCGCCGCCATGCGCCAGGCCACCCGGGCCCTGCTCACCGCCGACCGGCAGGCCGCCGAGACGGTCATCGAGCGGGACGCCGAGATCGACGACCTCTACCGGCACGTCGAGGAGCGGGTCTGTGACCTGCTCGCCCGACAGGCGCCCGTCGCCTCCGACCTCCGAGCAATGATCACCGCGCTGCACGTGGCCGCTGATCTGGAGCGGATGGGCGACCTCGCCGATCACGTGGCGAAGACCGCGCTGCGCCGGCACCCCTCCCCCGCCGTCCCCGCCGAGCTGCGGACGGTCTTCACCGAGATGTCCGAGATCGCCGACCGGATGGCCGTGAAGATCGGCTCCGTGCTGGCGAAGCCCGACGCCGACCTTGCCGGCGAGCTGGACCGGGACGACGACGCCATGGACGAGCTGCACAAGAACCTGTTCGCAGTGCTGCTCGGCGACGACTGGCCGTACGGGGTGGAGACCGCGATCGACGCCACCCTGCTGGGCCGCTTCTACGAGCGCTTCGCCGACCACGCGGTCAACGCCGGCGAGCACGTGATCTTCCTGATCACCGGGGAGAACACGCCCAGCGGCAACTGACCCAGTGCGAAGAAGGGGCCCCTCGTCATCGCTCACGCGCTGACGGGGGGCCCCTTTCAGCAGCTCAGCGGCCCTGGTTCGCCACCGCGGCGGCGGCTTCCTTCGCGGCGGTCGGGTCGAGGTACGTGCCACCCAGGGTGAGCGGGCGCAACTGCGGGTCGAGGTCGTAGCGCAGCGGAATGCCCGTCGGGATGTTCAGCTTGGCGATCGCCTCGTCGGAGATCTGGTCGAGGTGCTTGACCAGGGCGCGCAGCGAGTTGCCGTGCGCGGCCACCAGCACCGTCCGGCCGGCCAGGATGTCCGGCACGATCGAGTCGTACCAGTAGGGCAGCATCCGCTCGACGACGTCCTTGAGGCATTCGGTACGCGGCATCAGCTCGGTCGGCAGCAGCGCGTAGCGGGGGTCGCCGACCTGCGACCACTCGTCGTTGTCGTCGATCGGCGGCGGCGGGGTGTCGTACGACCGGCGCCAGAGCATGAACTGCTCCTCGCCGTACTCGTCGAGGGTCTGCTTCTTGTTCTTGCCCTGCAGGGCGCCGTAGTGCCGCTCATTGAGCCGCCACGACCGGCGCACCGCGATCCAGTGCCGGTCGGCGGCGTTCAGCGCCAGCTCGGCGGTGCGGATCGCACGGCGCATCACACTGGTGTGCACGACGTCCGGCAGCAGGCTGTGCTCGCGCAGCAGCTCGCCACCGCGCCGCGCCTCGCCCTCGCCCTTTTCGGTCAGGTCGACGTCCACCCAGCCGGTGAAGAGGTTCTTGGCATTCCAGTCGCTCTCACCGTGCCGCAGCAGGACCAGCGTCCCGACGGTGGGCCCTTCGCTCGCAGTCATGCGGATCATCCTGCCTCAACCGCCCCTGGGACACGCGGGCGGCCGTCGTGACGACCACCACGTGAAAATGCGGGTGACCAGCGGATCCGCCCCCGGCTAGGGTTGTAAGGCACGACAGTCATATCAGTCATTACTTTCAAGCGGGGCGCCAGAATGCGGACGATGCGGAGTTGGTTCCGGGACACCACCGGCGGCCTGCCGACCACCTTCTGGTACCTGTGGTCGGGCACCCTGATCAACAGGCTCGGCTCGTTCGTCCTCGTCTTCCTCGCCATCTACCTGACCCAGGAGCGCGGCTTCTCGGCCTCCCAGGCCGGCCTGGTGATCGGCCTGTGGGGCGTCGGTGGGGCGTTCGGCACCACCGCCGGCGGCACCCTCGCGGACCGGTGGGGTCGCCGACCGACGCTGCTCACCGCACACGTGGGCGCGGCCGCCATGATGCTCGCGCTCGGGCTGGCCCGGGACCTCTGGGCGGTGGCGCTGGGCGCCCTGCTGCTCGGCATGTTCGCCGAGGCGGCCCGGCCCGCGTTCGGGGCGATGATGATCGACGTGGTGCCGGCGAAGGACCGGCTGCGCGCCTTCTCGCTCAACTACTGGGCAATCAACCTGGGCTTCGCCTGTGCCGCCGTCCTCGCCGGCCTCGCCGCACAGGCCGACTACCTGCTGCTGTTCGTGGTCGACGCCGGCACCATGCTGGTAACCGCGCTGATCATCTTCACCCGAGTACCGGAGACCCGGCAGGCCGGTCCTGCCAGCACCGCCGCGGCGAGTGCCCCACGCGGTGCCCTGCGCACGATCCTCACCGACCGCGTCTACCTCGGCTTCGTGGCCCTCAACCTGTTCTCCGCGCTGGTCTTCCTCCAGCACATCTCGATGCTGCCGATCGCCATGGGCGACGACGGCCTGAGCCCAGCCACCTACGGCACGGTCATCGCGCTCAACGGCATCCTCATCGTGGTCGGCCAACTCTTCGTGCCCCGACTGATCAGGGGTCGGAGCCGCTCACACGTGCTCGCGCTGGCGGCCGTGGTGATGGGTGTCGGGTTCGGGCTGACCGCGTTCGCCGGCACCGCCTGGTTCTACGGGCTGACCGTGCTGATCTGGACCGTCGGCGAGATGCTGAACTCGCCGTCCAACTCCACGCTGATCGCCGAACTCTCCCCGGCCGAGTTGCGCGGTCGCTACCAGGGCGTGTTCTCCCTCTCCTGGCAGATCGCCGGAGCCAGCGCACCGATCCTCGGCGGCGTGATCCGCGAACACGCCGGCAACGACACACTCTGGTACGGCTGCGCCGCGCTCGGCGTCCTGACCGCGGTGGCCCACCTGGTGTCGGGGCCGGCCCGGGAGCGGCGTGCCGTCGCGCTGCGCCGCTCCGGCGAAGCGCTGACACCGGTCAGCGCCAACCGGGGGCCCCAGCCCGCCGAGGCGGCCGCCTGACGACAGGCCCGAAGATCAGGAACCGACTGGCGCAGCGGGGCCCCGACTTCCTACCGTGCAGAGGAAACGGTTAGGAAACCGAACTGTCGGGAGGTCGGGTGCACGCCCTGCGGCGCTGGTGGCACGACACCGCCGGCGGTCTCCCCGCCACCTTCTGGTACCTCTGGGCCGGCCTGCTGATCAACCGGGCCGGCGCGTTCGCCATGCTGTTCCTCTCGCTGTACCTCACCGACGTACGCGGAGCAAGCGTTGGGCTGGCCGGCACGGTGGTCGGCGCGTACGGAGCCGGCGGGGCAGCCGGTGTGCTGCTCGGCGGGGTGCTGGCCGACCGCTGGGGCCGCCGGGCAACCCTCCTCGCCGCGCACCTGGTCACGGCCGGCCTGATGGTGACGCTCGCCTTCAGCCGGCCGCTGCTCCTGATCGCGGTGCTCTCCGCGCTGATCGGCGTGGTCCACTCGATGCCCAGCCCGGCCTTCGTCGCGGCGATCGTCGACGTGGTGCCCGCCGAACGACGCTCACGCGCGTTCAACCTCCAGTTCTGGGCGTTCAACCTGGGGATGGCGGTCGCCTCGCTGCTGGCCGGGGTGCTAGCCGAGGCGAGCTTCACCGCGCTGTTCCTGGTCGACGCCGGCGCCACACTGACCGCCGCCGCCGTGATCGGCTGGAAGGTGCCGGAGACCCTACGCGCGGCCACGCCGACCATCGAGCTTCAGCCGGCGGCACACTCGGTGCCGGAGCCCACCCGTCCCCGCCGACCGGGGCTGCACACCGCGCTCACCGACCGCACCTTCCTGGTCTTCGTCGGGCTCACCTTCGTGCTGGCCGTGCTCACCATGCAGACCTCGACGATCATGCCGCTGGCGATGAGCGCGGACGGGCTGGGCCCATCGGCGTACGGGTCGGTGGTGGCGCTCGGCGGCGCACTGATCGTTGTCGGGCAACTGTTCGTGCCCCGGCTGATCGACCGGCACCGCAAGGACGTCGTGCTGGCCGCCTCCACCGCGCTGCTCGCGATCGGCTTCGGCGTACTCGCCGTCGCCGACGAGTTGGCCGTCTACCTCGGCGCGGCAGCCGTCTGGACGGTCGGCTCGATGCTCGCCGCCCCGCCGAACGCGCAGATCAACGCCGATCTGGCACCGCCCCAGCTACGCGCGCGGTACCAGTCGGTCTTCTACCTGACGTTCCCGGCTGCGGCGTTCGTCGCCCCCACCCTCGGCGGGGTGAGCCTGCAACACCTCGGCGACCGGCACTGGCTGATCGTGGGTGGGCTGGGCCTGGTGGCCGCGATCGGGCATCTGCTCGCCGGACCACCCCGGGAGCGACACGTGGCCGCGCTCCGCCGGGCCGACGAGCAGAAACCGACAACCCGCGCCGAGGACCGTGCGCCAATCACATAAAGGCGCTCTGCTCGACATTTTCAGCAATGTTTTACGCAAAGCGCCCACCACGTCCCTAAGGTCGTGGTGGGCGCTCGCCGGTGGGGCCGGCGGCGGCGGGCAACACTCACCCCCGTAAGCATCGCCCGCTCAGCCGCCGGTCCAAACAGGTGGGTACCGTCCCCCAACGGTAAATCCACCCGTCCCCTCGCGCCTCGCCTGGTGCGCGGATCTGATCGATCCGCCGCTCCCCCGAACGTTTCCAAGCGCGGCGCGGTGCAATAAAGCTAGTTCGCCCGGATTCTGGATTCAACCCAGAACGCTGTCTCGCCGGTCACAACTGGCGAGTATCCGCTACTCCGGCCTCGCTGTTTGGCAACAGCCGCGTACCCGTCGTCCATTCCCGCAAACACCTCAACCGTCTTCCCGATCGGGTGACTCGGTCCGGAAGAAGTTGCTCTGCCGGCCATCACGCAGCTGTTCCTGATAAATCAGGTTCAGCCGGCGCAGGTCAAAGGTGTAAAACCAGTCATCCCAGGTGATCTCGCGAATTCGGCTGCTTTCCCGATATCCGGGAATGTTGAAGGTCAGAACCCCCGCCCGGCCGTCCCGCTCGGTGCCGGCGATGGTCGCCGGCTTCGCCCCACGCTCCCGGGCCCAACGCTGAATCACCTCATGATTCGCCGTAATCAGGCTCCGCCCCGGACGCTCCGGCCGATCCGACACCGACGAGATCACCTGCGAGCTGCGGACCGACCGTCCGGTTCCCCGTCCAGTCCGGATCCCAACAGCACCCGCGCCACTGCCGGCCGACGGTGGTGCCGTGCGCTTGGCGGGCACCGCACGCTTCGCCGCGGTGCGTTTGGCGGGCGCCGCACGCTTCGCCGCTGGGCGCGCGGGTGCCTTCTTGGCCGGAGCCTTCCGCGCAGGTCCGGTACGGGCGGTCGTCGACTTGGCCGCCGCCGTCGTCCTGCGCGCGGCGGTCGACCTGGTCGCGGGCGCCGTCTTGCGCGCCGCCGTCGACTTCCGCACGGCTGTCGCCTTCTTCGCCGCAGCCGTCTTCTTCGCCGCGGTCGCTCTCGTCGCCGCTGTCGTCTTCTTTGCCGCTGTCGTCTTCTTGGCGGCGGTCGTTCTCTTGGCTGCGGTCGTCTTCTTAGCTGCGGTCGTCTTCTTGGCGGCGGCCCGCTTCGCGGGGGCGCTCTTGTTCGCCGGTGCGACCTTCGCGCGGCTCGGTGCCGCCCTCGACGCCGACTTCTTCGTCGCGGAGGCCCGGCCGGCCGATGCCCTGGTGCCGGTGGCCCGACCAGCCGGTCCGGTGCTGCGCCGGCCCGCGCCACCGGCATCGGAACGTAGCGAGCGCACCAACTGTTTCACCAGGTCGGGCTTGCGCAGCGCGGAGATCCCGGAGACCCCGCGTTTACGCAACTGCCCGCGGATGTCGTCCACCCGCATCCGGGAAATCTCCGACTCGGAGATCCCGGGGGTACCCGGCGTCTGGTTGCCAGCCTGTCGTTTGGTCCTGGTCGCAGTCCCGCCGCGACCTGAGCTGTTCCGCTGAGCCATGGGACGCTCACGCTCCTCGACACTCCGTCCTCGGCGCGCGGGGGTCCCTTGCCGCACCGCGCGGTGCGGCATACCCGTCAGGAGCAGTCCGAACCACCGTCAGCTCGCCATGATCGTGCTGGATCAAGGATCCAGTGGCATCCCCGCGTCGCCGAGGCCACTACTTCCAGGTTCGAGCGCGATCTTTGCGTCGGGGCGCGAGGCGCGCGAGGCGCGAGGCACGCGAGGCGCGAGGCACGCGAGGCGCGAGGCACGCGAGGCGCGAGGCACGCGAGGCGCGAGGCACGCGAGGCGCGGGGAGCGAGGCGCGCGGGGAGCAAGGCGCGCGGGGAGCAAGGCGCGCGGGGACGGGCGCAGCCGGGGGTCAGGCTGGGTCGGGGCCGGGGCCGGAGGGCTCGAAGAGATGGGTGAACGCGGCCAGGTTGGCGGTCGACTCGCCACGCTTGACCCGCCACTCGTACTCGCGTCGGATCGAACTGCCGAAGCCGATCTCCAGCATCGTGTCGAACGACTCGTCGGCGTACGTGAGGACGGCACCGAGCAGGCGGTCCAACTCGTCGGCGTCCACGCCGGCCGGGTTGACGCGCCCGGTCAGGTACACGTCGCCGACCGCGTCGGTGGAGAAGGAGACGCCGTACATGCGGGCGTTGCGCTGCAACAGCCAGGCCCACAACTCCTCACGGCGCTCGTCCGGTTGGCGCATCACGAACGCCTCGACCCGCAGCGCGTGGTCGCCGACGATCAGGTTGCAGACCGTCTTGAGCTTGTGGGTGCCCGGCAGGGTCACCGCGTACGAGTTGGGGCCTGTCGCCTCCCAGGCCAGGTCCCGCTCGGCACAGACCGACTCGATCAGGGTGGCAAGATCGCTCTTCGGGCTCACCGGGCCCACTCTACGACCGACCCGGCCGGCGCACCGGTCGGCGACCGACGCCACCGGCCACCAGGTCACTAAGCCACCGGCCGCCAAGCCACCAGGCCACCGGCCACCGGCCACCGGCCACCGGCCACCGGGGACCGGCCACCGGGGACCAGGCCACCACGCCACCGGACGCTGCCGGCGACCGGGCGGCCGACGCCCCTGGTTACCAGGAGCAGGAGAGGGCAGGATCACCCGCGAGGTCGGCGGCGAGCCGGGCGCGGTGCGCGGCGATCGCTTCGCCGTAGACGCCGAGCAGACCGGCGACCGTACGGTCCCAGGAGAAGTGCTGGGCGTGCTGCTCGGCGCCCCGGGCGAGTACCGCCCGGAAGGCCTCGTCCGGCAGCAGCCGGCCCAGTGCCCTGGCCCAGTCGACCGGGTCGTGCCCGTCGATCAGTACGCCGCTCACGTGATCCCGCACGGCGGTGACCAGCCCTCCGACGGCGGCGGCCAGTACGGGCGTACCGCAGGCCTGTGCCTCCAGGGCGACCAGCCCGAACGATTCGTTGTGTGACGGCACCGCGACCAGATCGGCCGCTCGGTACAGGGCGGGCAGGTCGTCCCCGGTGACCGGTGCCAGGAACCGCACCCCGTCGCTGACCCCGAGCCTGGCGGCCAGCTCGATCAGCGCGGTCGGCCGGTCCAGCCCACTGCCGCTGGGGCCGCCGCAGATCACCACGGTCACCTGGGCGGCCAGCGCCGGGTCGCGCTCCCGCAGGGCGGCAACGGCGCGGATCAGCACGTCGGGAGCTTTGAGCGGTTGGATCCGGCCGACGAAGGCGACGACGTACCCGTCGGTCGGCAGCCCCAGCCGGAGGCGAGCCTCGCGGGTCGCCGCGGACCGGTCTCCCGGTGCGGGCCGGAACCGACGCAGGTCGACGCCCGGTTGCACCACGGAGACCCGGGCCGGGTCGGCGTCGTACCGATCGAGGAGGTCGCTGGCTTCGACCCGGGTGTTGGCGACCAGCCGGTCCGCCTCGGCGACCACCTGCTCCTCGCCGATCACCCGGGCCTTGGGCTCCGGCCGGTCGCCGGCGGCGAGCTGGGCGTTCTTGACCTTTGCCAGGGTGTGCGCGGTGTGCACCAGCGGCACCCCCCAACGCTCCTTGGCCAGCCAACCGACCTGGCCGGAGAGCCAGTAGTGGGAGTGGATCAGGTCGTAGTGCCCGGGCGGGCGGGACGCCTCGGCGCGCAGCACCCCGGCGGTGAAGGCGCACAGCTGGCCGGGCAGCTCTTCCTTGGTGAGACCCTCCAGCGGGCCGGAGGTGATGTGCCGGACCTGCACGCCGGGTGCCATTTCGACGACCGGGGGCAGGTCGCCGGAGGTGGCTCGGGTGAAGATCTCCACCTCGACGTTGGCCTCGGCGAGTCGCCGGGCGACCTCGAGGATGTAGACGTTCATGCCGCCGGCGTCGCCCGTTCCGGGCTGGTGCAGGGGCGAGGTGTGCACCGACAGGGTGGCGATGCGGCGAGGCCGGGGCCACGGTCGGGCACCTCGCTGACGCCCGACACCGGTGTGCATTTCCGCCACGTCCGCTCCTTTGTCACGGTTAATGCCGTCTCGCACGACCGGCGCTTCTCGGTCAACCTCCACGCCGGATGTCATCTTCCCCATCGGGCTTCGGAAATTCTCCGGCGCGGCCCCCAGGGGTGACGGACCTCATCACCGCATGCCCGTCGATGGCGGCCCGACGCCCGGTCGGACCGGGTTGCGTGGTCGGGGGGAGAATGTCGGGATGACCCCTGTCGCCATCGTCACCGGAGCGTCCAGCGGGATCGGCGCGGCCACCGCCCGCCGACTCGCCGCCGAGGGCTTCCACGTGCTCGCCGCCGCCCGCCGCGCCGAGCGGCTCGCTGACCTGGTCGCCGAAATCACCGCCGCTGGCGGGCAGGCCACTGCGGTGACCTGCGACATCACGTCGGACGAATCGGTAGCCGGGTTGGCCGAGGCCGCCGCCCAGGCTCCCGGGCCGGTCACCCTGCTGGTCAACAACGCTGGCGGAGCGCGTGGGCTGGACCCGGTGGAGTCCGGCTCGGTCGCCGACTGGCAGTGGATGTACGACGTCAACGTGCTCGGCACACTGCGGGTCACCCAGGCGCTGCTGCCGGCCCTGGAGGCGTCCGGCTCCGGCACGATCGTGGTGGTCTCCTCCACCGCCGGCCTGACCGTCTACGAGGGCGGGGGCGGCTACACCGCGGCAAAGCACGCACAGACCGCCATCGCCGGGACGCTCCGCCTGGAGCTGTGCGGCCGGCCCCTGCGGGTGATCGAGATCGACCCGGGCATGGTGAAGACCGACGAGTTCGGGCTGGTCCGTTTCGAGGGTGACGCGGAACGGGCAGCCGCTGTCTACGCCGGAGTGCCGGGGCCGCTGGTAGCCGAGGACGTAGCCGACTGCATCGCCTGGTGCGCCACCCGCCCCGAGCACGTCAACATCGACCGGCTGGTGGTCCGGCCGCGGGCGCAGGCCGCCCAGCACAAGGTGCACCGGGTCTAGGTCTGCGAGCCCGCAGTCGCGCACGGAGACCGGCAGTCGGTCGTCGACCGGGAGGGGCGGTATGAGCGGCGCGGCACGGCACCGGCCGCTCGGCGTGGTCACGAGGGGCACGACCAACCCGAACCGGCTCCGCCGGGTGGACAACTGGATCGTCGCCACCTGCGCCGACCGGCTGTTGGCCGCGGCCGACCCCCTGGTGGTCGACCTCGGCTACGGCGCCACCCCGGTGACCGCGGTGGAGCTACGCGCCCGGCTGGCGGCGGGGGTACGTCCCGACGTACGGCTGGTCGGGTTGGAGATCGACCCGGCCCGGGTGGCCGCCGCGGCACCGGCCGCCGACCCGCCCGGCCTGACGTTCGCCCGAGGCGGGTTCGAGCTGGCCGGGCTTCGGCCGGTGCTGGTCCGCGCGTTCAACGTGCTTCGACAGTACGACGAGAGGGAGGTGCCCGACGCCTGGCGGACGATGACCGCCGCGCTCGCTCCGGGTGGGGTGCTCGTCGAGGGCACGTGCGACGAGTTGGGCCGGCTCGCCAGTTGGCTGCTGATCGACGCCGACGGCCCTCGAACGCTGACCCTGGCCGCGAAGCTCACCACCCTGGGTAGCCCCGCCGAGTTGGCCGAGCGGCTGCCCAAGGCGCTGATCCATCGCAACGTCCCCGGCGAACCGATCCACGAGCTGATCCGCGCGCTCGACGACGCCTGGCAGGCCTCCGCGCCCTACGCCACCTTCGGCCCCCGGCAACGCTGGCTGAGCGCGGTAACCCGTCTCCGCGAAACCGGCTGGCCCATCCTGGGCGGCCCGAACCGCTGGCGCCAAGGCGAGCTGACTCTCCCCTGGCCAGCCGCGCCGCGCGGCGTCTGAACCCCGCCGACCAAGATCAATGATGGGCGTTTTCGCCCGCTAATTCCTTTTTAATCACCAGCACAACTCCGTGATCGACCAGATCTAGAGGGTGCAGTTGATGAGGACTGGTTCGGGGTGGAGGGTTACGCCGAAGCGGGCGTGCACCGTGTCGCGGATGTCGCGGGCCAGGGCCAGCAGGTCGGCGGTGCGGGCTCTGCCGGTGTGGTTGGTGAGGGCCAGGGTGTGCTTGCTGGAGATGGTCACCCCGCCCGCACCGGCGTGGCCCTTGGTGAAGCCAGCCTTGTCGATCAGCCAGGCCGCGCTCACCTTGACCAGGCCGTCGACCCCCGGCCAGGCGGGCGGATCGCCCAGCTCGGCGGCACGCTCCAGCAGCAGCTCGTACGTCGACTGGTCCAGCACCGGGTTGGTGAAGAAGGAGCCGACCGACCGAGTGTCCGGGTCGCTGGCGTCGAGCACCATGCCCTTGCCCGCGCGCAGCCGCAGCACCGCGGCTCGGGCATCGGCCAGCGGCACCTGGTCGCCCACCTCGACACCGAGCACACGGGCCAGTTCGGCGTAACGCACCGGGCCGGAGATCGGGGACCGGGCGAGCCGGAAGTCGACGGCGAGCACCACCCAACGGTCCCGGTACTTGAAGATGCTGCCCCGGTAGGCGAACCCGCACTCGGCGGCGGGGATGACGTAGCGGGTGCCCTCGGCCCGGTCGTACACCTCGACGCCGCTGATCGTCTCGGCGACCTCCTGGCCGTACGCGCCGACGTTCTGGATCGGGGTGGCGCCGGTCGAGCCGGGGATGCCGGAGAGGCACTCCAGGCCCGCCCAGCCGTTGGCGACCGTGGCGGCGACGAGGTCGTCCCACGGCTCGCCGGCGTCGACCCGTACGGTGACCGACCCGGCGTCCTCGGCGAGGACGCGCAGGCCACGAGAGCGCACCAGGACGACGGTGCCGGGGAAGCCGGAGTCGCCGATCACCACGTTGCTGCCGCCGGCCAGGATCAGTAGGGGCTCCTCCGCGGCCCGAACCGCCCGAACGATCTCGTCAGCGCTGCCGGCGGCCACGATCCGCTCGGCCGACCCACCCATCCGCAGAGTGGTGTAGCTGGCCAGTGGACCAGGGATGGCACGATCGGCTTCGGTTGTCGGCTGGGCGGAGGCGTCTGGCACGCCCTTCACCTTAGGCTGAGTAATAGCCGTGGCACCCACTGGTCGCCCGGCACCCCCGGGAGGATGGCGATGAGCAGACTGCAGGGCAGCAAGGATTTCTGGATCGGGGCGCTCCGGGCGGAGGGTCCGGCTTTCGCGGCGGCGGTGGCCGAGGCGCCGCCGGAGACACCGGTTCTGTCCTGTCCGGGCTGGACGGTCAACGACCTCACACTGCATCTCGCTCGGATCTACCACTGGGTTTCGTCGTTCGCCGGCTCCGGACTGACCACCCGGCCGGAGCGCCAGGACCAGGCCGAGGCGGAAGCGGGGGTGAGCGCGCTGCAGCTGTGGCGCCAGGGGTACGACCAGCTGATGACCGTCTTCGACGGGCTCGATCCGGAGGCATCGGCGTGGAACTGGGCTCCGCAGCCGAAGAAGGCCGGTTTCTGGCCGCGTCGAATGGCGCACGAGACGGCGGTGCACCGCTGGGACGCCCAGCTCGCCATCGCGGCCGGCGAGCCGGTGGAGGCGAAGCTCGCGGCCGACGGGGTGAGCGAGGTGCTGGACACCTTCCTGCCCGCGGGTCGGCGGCGTACGCCGGGCGAGTGGCACGGGGTGGTGCAGCTCACCGCCACCGACGCGGCCCAGGAGTGGTATCTGCGGCTGCGTGGTGAGGGGGTGGCGCTGCTCGACACCGCGACGATCTTCGACCACGACGACCACCACGCCCGGGCACAGGTCAGCGGCACCGCGAGCGACCTGTTGTTGGCGCTCTGGGGTCGAGTGAGCTTCGAGACGCTGGACGTCGCCGGCGATCGCGCTCTGCTGGACGGCCTACGTACCCGCTGATCGGCTCTGGCATGACGAGGGCGCCATCCCGCCGGGGTGGCGTCCTCGATCGCGTCGGGGTTCGCGGCGACAGGCGTTAGAGAGCGCTCTCTTGACACAACGTGGAGTCGCCCACCACCCTGACGGGAGAGCGCTGGACGCACCAGGCCAACCCTGATCACCGAGGCAATCTCCCGGGGCGTGGACCTGGGCGCTCATCTCGTATGGTCAGTCCTGGACAACGTCGAACAGGCGGAGGGTTACCGCAAGCGGTTCGGGATCGCGCACGTCGACTACCTGACCCAGCGGCGCACACCAGGGGCCAGCGCCCGGTAGGACCAGGAAACGGTTCCCCGGAACGGGCCGCGACGAGCGGGGGGAAGGCGCGATGAGGACGGCGCAGCGACCGACGCTCGAAGCGGTGGCGGCGCGGGCCGGGGTGTCCCGGGCCACCGTGTCCCGTGTGGTCAACGGCTCCACCACCGTCGCCGAACCGATCCGCGAGGCAGTCACCCGGGCGGTCGCCGAACTGGGGTACGTCCCCAATCTCGCCGCCCGTAGCCTGGTCACCCAACGCACCGACTCGATCGCCCTGGTCATGCCGGAGGCGGCCACCCGGGTCTTCTCCGACGACCAGGTCTTCCCCGGCATCATCCGCGGTGTCAGCCAGGAGCTGGAAGCCGCCGACAAACAACTCGTGCTGATGCTCGCCGGTTCACCGGCAGGCCACCATCGGGTCGAGCGGTACACCACCGGCCGGCACGTCGACGGGGTGCTCTTCGCCTCGCTGCACGGCGCCGACCCGCTGCCCGGCACCCTGGCCCGGCTCGGCATCCCGGTGGTGGTCAGCGGTCGGCCGCTCGGCGACGCGCCCGTGCCGTACGTCGACGTCGACCACGTCGGCGGGGTGACCGCCGCCGTACGACACATGATCGACAGTGGTCGTCGGCGGATCGCCACCATCGCTGGTCCACAGGACATGGTCGCCGGGATCGAACGGCTCCGCGGCTACCGCGCCACGGTCGCCGACGCGGGGCTGCCCGAGCTGATCGCCGTCGGCGACTTCACCCGCGAGTCCGGCTCGGCGGCGATGCGCCGACTGCTCATCGAGCACCCCGAACTGGACGGCGTCTTCGCCGCCTCCGACCTGATGGCGCACGCGGCCCTGCGTACGCTGCGCGAGGCCGGCCGGCGGGTGCCGGAGGATGTCGCGGTGGTCGGCTTCGACGACATCGAGACCGCCGCGTACACCGAGCCGCCGCTGACCACCGTTCGGCAGCCGATCGTGGAGCTGGGCCGGCGGATGACCCGGCAACTGCTCCGGCTGGCCGCCGGGGAAACCATCGAACAGGCGGTCATGCTCCCCACCGAGCTGATCCGCCGAGCCTCCGCCTGACCGCCGCCGACAGTCAGGACACCCTACGGACGCAATTCGGGCCGTCCCCCCTCAGGGGACGGCCCGAACCTTCCGACCCTAGTGTCCGGCCGGCGGATCAATCTCCGGCTGGTGCGGCTCCAGGCGGCAGAAACCCACAAGTTCGCCCTCAGCAAACTGCGCCTTCATTGCCCGTCCCGTTTCAAGTGTCTGACGTTCACCAGTCTGTCCCAGTCAGGCCGAGTCGAGATCTGCCACACGGTTAATGCGTCGCTGCTGCAGGCGATCGTCGTTAGCCTCGCCTGCATGCCGGATCCCGTCGCGCTGCTGCACGTCCCCGCCCTCTCCGATGCCGCCGAGTACGCGTACGCGGCCATCGTCGATCCACCCGCCCGGCTGGTCGCGTCCGGCACCCTGCTCGGGGTGGCCGTGCTCGGCTACACCGACCAACTCGTCGAGGTCGAGGCCGTCGCCGCCGTCCGGACGGGAGCCTGACATGCGGATTCGTGAAGCGCAGCCGGACGATGCCCCGGCCGTGGTGGCCCTGCGGGCGATGGTCTACCCGTACCTGGTGCGCGGGGTCGAGTCGACCCGGAAGATGATCGCCGAACCGCCACCCGTCGAGGGGTGGATCGCCCTCGTGGCCGAGGTCGACGCTCAGGTGGTCGGCTGGGCGTCGGCGCAGCCCGCCCGTTGGACCTCCACACCAAACTTCGGCGACATCGCCATGCTGCACGTGCACCCGGAGCACCGGCGGCGCGGCATCGGCACCGCACTGCTGAGCACCGCGACCGACCACCTCAGGCCACTGGGGATCCGGAAGATACGGACCTGGGCGCAGCCGGAGGCGCTGCCCTTCGCCCGCCGGCACGGCTACGAACCCACCCGGGAGATGCGCTACTCGGCGCTCGACCTGGACCCGGCACCCGCACTGCCGGAGCCACCCCCGGGCGTACGACTGCGCCCGATCGCCGACCTGGACCCGCACCTGCTGTACGTGGCGGACGTGGCCGCGGCGGCCGACGAACCGGGTGACGTGCCGGTCGACACGATCAGCTACGAGAGCTGGCAGTACGACGTGTGGGACAACCTCGGCCTGGACAAGTCTGCGAGCACCGCCGTCGAGGTCGACGGGCAGATCATTGCCTTCAGCCTGGTCAAGCGGGACGGCGACCGAATGTGGTCGGACTTCACCGGCACCATCCCGGCGCACCGGGGGCGCGGGTTGGCCCGGCTGGTCAAGACGGCCGCGCTGCACCGGGCCGCCGCCAACGGCGTACGCGTCGCGTACACCTCGAACGACGAGGCGAACGCGCCGATGCTGGCGATCAACGCCCGACTGGGCTACCGACCGATCGCATCCCAGTGGACCTGTCTGACCGATCTGACCTGATCCGGGGCACCCTCGAGACGAGAGTGGACACGCTCCTCAACGGGCCGCGGGCCGGGCGGTCGGGATCGGAGCGTCGTGCCAGCTCAGCCCCGTCGTCTGGACGAAGAGCGTCCGCCGGACGACCGCCTCGCCCTTCGGGCTCAGCTCGTAGCCCTGTCGGCGGTCTGTTTGATCGTTACGTGGAGCACTTCGAGTCCCTGTGGGACGACGCACGGGCGGCGTCGCCGCCGGGCGGCGTCGCTCCGGTAAGCGATATACCGCAGAGGCATGAATATGACACTCAGGTATACGGCTCACCAGCGACACTCCCACCCGGCAGGGCCTACGCGACAGGGCGGTCGAAGATCTGACGTGCGGTGGCGTGGGTGTCGGTGCCGAAGAGCACCAGCCGTGCCTCGGCGACAGTCGCCGGGGTGGCCGAGCGCAGCACCGACAACGCCTGACGGACCGCGTCGTCGATCGGCCAGCCGTAGATGCCGGCGGAGATCAGCGGGAAGGCCACGGTGTTCGCGCCCAACGCGTCGGCCACCCGGAGACTGTTGGCGTAGCAGTCGCGCAGCAGCGCCGAACGGTCCTCGCTGCCCGACCAGACCGGTCCGACGGTGTGGATCACCCAGCGGGCTGGCAGTTCACCGGCCGTGGTCGCCACTGCCTGGCCGGTGGGCAGGCCCTTGCCGTAGTGGGACGCCCGCAGCGCCCGGCACTCCGCCAGGATGGCCGGGCCGCCACGCCGGTGGATGGCGCCGTCGACCCCGCCACCGCCGAGCAGGGACGAGTTCGCGGCGTTCACGATGGCGTCCACCTGCTGGGTGGTGATGTCCCCCTCGACCAGGGTGATCTCCATGTCAGCTCCCCTCGATCGGTTGGCCCAACGATCGGCGGGCCAGCAGGGTGGCACCGGCCACCGCGGCCGGCATGATCAGCACCGCACCGAGTGGGATGAGGAAGCAGAGGAAGACCGCCACCCCGAAGCCGAGTGCCGCGGGCCGGTCGGCCTTCAGGATCGTCCGGCGCTGCGGCAGCCGCATTCCGCGCCGGTAGAACGGCGCCCCGACCAGTTCCACGGCGAGGAACCAGCCACCCACCGCAGCCCCGATCACCGGGACGACCGTCTGGCCGACCACCGGGATGAAGCCGGCGAGGAACAGCGGGATGCCGACCAGCGCGGTGAGGGCCACCAGCCGTACCGAGTCGGCGAGGCTGCGCCGCAACGACGACCAGAAGGGCACGTCCACCGCGTCCGGCGTGCCGCCGTACCGCTGCTCGACCTGCTCGGAGATCTTCTCGTAGAACGGGTCGCCGATGACCAGGGTCACCGCGGTGAAGGTGAGCACTCCGAGCAGGCCGCCGAGCCCCAGGAAGGCCAGCCCGGCGATCACCCGGACCAGGCTGCGGGCGGTGGTCGACCAGTCGTCGGCGAAGGGGGTGACCAGCGCGGCGAGGTCGTCCACGAAGTACACCAGGGTGGCGAGAGCGGCCAGGAAGAGCGCGCCCGAGATCAGCGCCGGCACGACGCCGAGCAGCATCATCCCCGGGCTGCGGACGTAGAGGCCGAGCCCCCGCAGGAGCAGGCCCGCCCCGGCGAAGAAGCGTCCGACGACCCCGGTCACCGGGCTGGCGATTCTGCTGACATCCACGATCGAGCAGCCTAACGAGCGGTGATCGATTCCGCCGGGCGGAGTCCGCTAGCAGCGACTCTCGTCGTACACATCAACCGGTTGACGGACGGCGGCGGTCCACCGGCGACGCCATTGATCATCGCCGACCGGCCGATTCGCCGCCGGCTCACCCCGACAACCCTTGAGGGGGTACGAGACCAGCGGCGGAAGGCGGCACGATGCCGGTCATCGAGGTGACCCACCTGAAGAAGCGGTACGGCGATCTGGTGGCGGTGGACGACGTCTCGTTCACCGTGGAGGCGGGAGAGATCTTCGGCGTCCTCGGCCCGAACGGCGCCGGCAAGACCACCACCGTCGAGTGTGTCGCCGGGCTACGCGTCCCCGACGGGGGCGGGGTGTCGGTCCTCGGGCTCGACCCGCGCCGGGACGCGGCCCAGCTTCGGCAGCGGGTCGGGGTGCAACTCCAGGAGAGTCAGCTGCCGGACCGGCTCCGGGTGGCCGAGGCACTGGAGTTGTACGCCTCGTTCTACCGCAACCCGGCGGACCCGGCCGCGCTGATCGACAAGCTGGGTCTCGGTGAGAAGCGGAACACCCCGTACAAGAATCTCTCCGGCGGTCAGAAGCAGCGGCTCTCCATCGCGCTGGCCCTGGTGGGCAACCCGGAGATCGCCATCCTCGACGAGCTGACCACCGGGCTGGACCCGCAGGCCCGCCGGGACACCTGGGGCCTCATCGAACAGGTCCGCGACAGCGGGGTGACGATCGTGCTGGTCACCCACTTCATGGAGGAGGCCGAGCGGCTCTGTGACCGGGTCGCGGTGATCGACCGGGGCCGCGTCGTCGCGCTGGACAGCCCCGCGGGCCTGGTGTCGACGGTGGCGCCGGAGCAACGAATCCGGTTCCGGCCGTCGGCCCCGATCGACGACCGGCTCCTCACCGACCTGCCTGAGGTCACCGACGTGCACCGCACCGGCAGCCAGGTGGTGGTCACCGGCACCGGCGAGGTGCTGCACGCGGTCACCTCGGTGCTGGCCCGGCACCAGATCGTCGCCGCGGACCTGCGGCTGGAGCAGTCCACCCTCGACGACGCGTTCGTCGAGCTGACCGGCCGCCGGCCCGCCAACTGAGAGAAGGAGACACCATGCACGGCTTCCGCCAGATCCTGCGGATCGAGGCGCGGCTCTACCTGCGGGACCGGCCGACGCTGCTCTCCACCATCGGGGTGCCCACCCTGATCCTGACGGTGCTCGGGTTGATCCCCGCGCTCCGCGAGCCGGACCCGAAGTTCGACGGGCAGACCTTCGTCAGCTACTTCGCACCGTCGCTGCTGGTGGTCAGCCTTGTCGTTGTCGGGGTGAACACCCTGCCGGCCGTGTTGGCCACCTACCGGGAACGCGGCGTGCTGCGCCGGCTGGCGACCACCCCGGCGCACCCGGCCGCTCTGCTCGCCGCCCAACTGGTGCTGGCCCTGGCCGGGATCCTGGCCAGCGCGCTGCTGCTCATCGTCGTCGCCCGGCTGGCTTTCGGGGTGCCGCTGCCCCGGCACCCGCTCGGTTTCACCGTGGCGTTCGTGCTCGGTACGGCGGCGCTGCTGGCGCTCGGCCTGCTGGTCGCCGCCGTGGCCCGGACGACGAAGGCGGCCCAGGCCCTGGCCGCACCGTTGTTCATGGTCACCATGTTCTTCGGCGGGGCCTACCTCCCCCGGTTCCTGCTTCCGGACTTCGTGGCGCGGATCGGTGACTACACGCCGCCCGGTGTGCAGGCACTACTCGACGCCTGGACCGGCACGTCGCCGCAGCCGTTGCACCTGGCGATAATGGCGGTGATCGCCGTGGCGGCCGGCGCCAGCGCGGCGAAACTGTTCCGCTGGGAGTGAGCGGAGATGCGATGACCGACAGCGGTGGGCACGACCATCTGACCAGTTGGCGCGAGCGCGAGGCGAGCCTCTATCGCGTGTTCCCCTATGGCGGGCTGGCCCTGGGCACCGTGTTGGCCCTCGTCGCACCGGCACCCCGGGCCCTCGCCACCGCGCCCACCCTCGCCATCGCCCTGGCGGCCGGGTGCTGGGTCGCCTGGTTCATCACCCTGCACCCCGGCTGGCAGAGCCGGCGCGGGCTGATGACGGTCTACTACGCCGGGCTGCTCGCGTTCGCGGCCGTGCTGGTGGCCGCCAATCCGTGGTACGGCTTTTTCGCCTGGGTCGGATACACGCACGCCTTTCCGGTGCTACGCACTCGCTGGCGGATCGCCGGTGTGGTCACCACGGCCACCCTGGTCGCCACATCGCAGGGCGGCGGTCTGTCGGTGGTGACGTCGCACCTGCCGCTCTGGCTGGTGCTGGTGCTCTTCAACCTGGTGGTGGCCGGCTCGTTGAGCTGGTTCGCGATGGTCGCCGAGCAGGAGGACGCCAGGCGCAAGCGGTTGATGGCGGAACTCGGCGAGGCCAACCGCCAACTCACCGAGACGGTCCGGGAGAACGCCGGACTGCACGCCCAACTACTCAACCAGGCCCGGGAGGCCGGTGTGTTGGACGAGCGGCAACGAATGGCGCGGGAGATCCACGACACCCTGGCGCAGGGGTTGACCGGCATCATCACCCAACTGGAGGCGGCCGAGCAGACCCGTGACCGGTCCGCCGACTGGCGCCGGCACGTCGACAACGCGCTCGCCCTGGCCCGGGAGAGCCTCACCGAGGCCCGCCGCTCGGTGCGGGCCGTCCGTCCGGAGACGTTGGAGACGGCCCGACTGCCGGACGCCCTCGTCGAGCTGGGCGGGCGCTGGTCGGCTCTCAACGGGGTACGGGCCGACGTGGCCACCACCGGCACGCCCCGTCCGCTGCACCCGGAGGTCGAGGTGACCCTGCTCCGGGCGGCCCAGGAGGCGCTGGCCAACGTGGCCCGGCACGCGGCCGCGTCGCGGGTCGGGTTGACCCTGTCGTACATGACGGACCGGGTCACGCTGGACGTTCGCGACGACGGGACGGGCTTCGACGTCACCGGCCAGCCGGTGCCCCGCGAGCCGGGCGGCGGGTACGGGCTGACCGCCATGCGGCAGCGGGTGACCCAGGTTGGCGGCGAGGTGGCCGTCGAGTCCGAACCGGGCAGTGGGACCGCCATCTCGGCGTCCGTCCCCGCGCTACCCGGAGGTGCCGGGTGACCGCCCCGGTCCGGCTGCTGATCGTCGACGACCATCCGGTGGTGCGTGACGGCCTGCGCGGGATGTTCACCGGCGACCCGGGGTTCGAGGTGGTGGGCGAGGCGGCGGACGGCTCGGAGGCGTTGACCCTGGTCGCGACGCTGCGGCCGGACGTGGTGCTGATGGATCTGCGGATGCCCGGTATGGACGGGGTGACCGCCATCGGCCGGCTGGCCCGATCCGGCAGCGCGGCCCGGGTGCTGGTGCTCACCACGTACGACACGGATGCCGATGTGCTGCCGGCGATCGAGGCCGGCGCCACCGGGTACCTGCTCAAGGATGCGCCCCGGGAGGACCTGGTCCGGGCGGTCCGGGCGGCAGCCCGAGGTGAGTCGGTGCTCGCGCCGAGCGTCGCCGGTCGACTGATGGGCCGGCTGCGTGCTCCCGTCGAGGAGCCGCTCAGCCAACGGGAGCTGGAGGTGCTCACCCTGGTCGCCCGGGGTGCCTCCAACCGGGAGGCGGCGAGTCAACTGTTCATCAGCGAGGCCACCGTCAAGACGCACCTGCTGCACCTCTACGCCAAGCTCGGGGTCAACGACCGGGCCGCCGCGGTGGCCACCGCGTACGACAGAGGGCTGCTGACCCCCGGCGGGCGGTGAGCGGGGCCGGGCAGGATGGGCGGGTGCGCGCGTCCCGACTGATCTCGCTGTTGTTGCTGCTCCAAACGCGCGGTTCGATGACCGCGAGCGAGTTGGCGGGTGAGCTGGAGGTCTCCGAGCGGACCGTCTACCGGGACGTGCTGGCGCTCTCCGCCGCCGGGGTGCCGGTCTACGCCGACCGGGGCCGGGCCGGCGGGTACCGCCTGCTCGGCGGCTACCGGACCCGGTTGACCGGGCTGACCCGGGACGAGGCCGAGGCGCTCTTCCTCGCCGGGTTACCCGGCCCGGCCGGCGACATGGGGCTCGCCGACGCGGTCGCCGCCGCCGAGTTGAAGGTGCTCGCCGCGCTGCCGCCGGCCCTGCGCGACGCCCCGGCCCGCGCCGGGCAGCGGTTCCACCTGGACGTCCCGGGCTGGTTCCGGGAGACCGCGCCCCCACCGTGGCTCACCGAGCTGGCGCGGGCGATCTGGCGGGACCGGGTGGTGGAGTTGCGCTACCGGCGCGGCGACCGGGAGGTGACCCGCCGGGTCGAGCCGTACGGTCTGGTCCTCAAGAGCGCGGTCTGGTATTTGGTCGGCCGGGTCGGCGACGACACCCGCACCTACCGGGTGGACCGGGTGACCGGGGTCGAGGTGGGCGAGGAGAGCTTCGACCGCGACGGGGACTTCGACCTGGCCGGGCACTGGCGCGAGCAGGCCGGGTCGTTCCTGCGAACCATGCTGCGGGCCGAGGTCGCCGTCCGGCTGAGCCCCGCCGGCCTGCGCCAGCTCCGGCACCTGGTCGATGCCCCCCACGTGTACGACGAGGTGGTCGCCGCCGCCGGTGCGCCCGACGGGCTGGGCTGGGTGGTGGCCCGGTTGCCCGTCGAGTCCGTCGAGGTGGCGTACCACCAACTGCTGGGCCTCGGCCCCGAGGTGGAGGTGCTCGACCCACCCGAGCTGCGGCAGTTGTTCACCGAGGCGGCCGACCGCCTCGGCGCGCTCTACCGGTAGCCGGTCACGTCCGCCGGCTTGCCGGCGTCGACCACCTCGGTGATGTAGCGGAAGCCCTCGGGTTGGCTGCCGTCGAGGTCGGTGAACCCGTACACCTTGGACAGCGTGCCAGCATCGACGGACTCGCCGTTCCAGCGGGCCTTCTCCTCGTCGGCGGCGAGTGCGGCCACCGCGCGGCCGACGAACGCCGGGGTCTCCGAGATGAGGAAGTTCGGGTCGGTGGCGGCGCCGTCGCGCCAGTTCTCCTCGGTCACGCCGAAGTGCTCCAGCATCGCCTCCGAGCGGATCCACCCCGGGGTGAGCGCCACGGCCGTGCAACCGTGCGGCTTCAGCTCGTGCGCCTGACTGAAGGCGAGCCGGTTGACCGAGACCTTGGCCAGGTCGTAGAAGACCGAGAGCCGGTAGTTCTCGTCGTTGTACGCCTTGGTGCCGTCACCCATCTCCACCACCAGACCACCGGGCTTGCGGATCAGCAGCGGCAGCGCGAAGTGGCTGGTGATGATGTGCGTGTCGACGGCCAGCCGCAGGGTGCGGAACCCGGCGTCCAGCGGCTGCTCCCAGACCGGCTTCTCCCAGGTGACCAGCGGATCGCCACCCCAGATGTCGTTGACCAACACGTCGAGTCGGCCCTGCTCCGCGTCGATCCGGGCGACCAGGTCGCGGACCTGCTCGGGCACCAGGTGATCGACCCGGACGGCGATACCGGTGCCACCGGCGGCGGTGACCAGCTCGGCGGTCTCCTCGATGGTCTCCGGCCGGTTCATCTCGGAGCGGCCGGCGCTGCTGCTGCGGCCGGTGGCGTACACGGTGGCACCGGCGGCGCCGAGCTGGACGGCGATCTGCCGACCCGCGCCCCGGGTTGCACCGGCGACGAGCGCGATCTTTCCTACGAGCGGTTGTGTCATACCTGCGAGGTTGTCAGCGATACCTGACAACCGGCGTCCGAATTCCCGGACCGCTCTGGCGAACCGCAGGGAGACCTTGGCGCTCCCTGTAGAGCTGCCCCACGAACGGGGCAGCACGCGACTTCCGCACCGCGCCCCATATTTGGGGCAGCTCTACAGGGCCACTGCAGGCATCCCGCTGTCCGGCGTCCTCTACATGTCGAGCGGCCCGCGAGTCTTTGGGCTCCGAACCGTCCCCTCAATCCACGATGCGGACGCGGACCCGGCGATTGGCCCGGCCCTTGCTCTCCACCTTGACCACCTGCACCTTGCCGATCTGCGCGGTGGACGCGACGTGGGTGCCGCCGTCGGCTTGCACGTCCAGACCGACGATGTCGACGATCCGGACCTCCTGCTCGTCCGGCGGGATCAGGTTGGACTGGGTGCGGATGATGTCCGGCAGGGCCAGCGCCTCGCTGCGCGGCAGCACCCGGGTCGCGACCGAGCGGTCGGCGGCCACCTCGGCGTTGACCAACTCCTCGATCCGGCTCTTGAAGTCCGGGGGCACCTCAGGCAGGTTGAAGTCCATCCGGGCCTCGCCCGGTTCCATGTTTCCACCGGTCACGAGCGCGCCGAAGTCGCGGAACACCACACCGCAGAGCACGTGCAGCCCGGAGTGCGTACGCATCAGCCGGGTGCGGCGCTCGTCCTCCAGCGCGCCGACGACCTCGGTGCCGACCGGCGGCAACGGGTCACCCTCGGCGGGGATCAGGTACGGGTCGTCGCCCTTGCGGGTGCCGACGATCCGCGTCTGCACGCCCTGCCACAGCAGCACGCCGTGGTCCGGTGGTTGGCCGCCGCCGCCCGGGTAGAACGCCGAGCGGTCCAGCACGATGCCCTGTTCCGGGTCGGCGTGCAGGACCGTACAGGTCCACTCGCGCAGGGTCGGGTCGGCGAGGTCGAGCCGGTGCGTACGGCCATGTCGTGTGACGCCCATGACAGGGCACGTTACCCGTTGAGGAAGCCGGAAATGCGGTCCCGCAGGTCGGCGCGTTCGGTCCAGAGGACACCGGGCCGGTCGTACACGTGCAGGGTGGCCTGGGGCAGCGCGGCGGCGAGCCGCTCGGCGACCTCGACCGGGTGCAGGTCGTCGCCCGCGCAGCCGATCACCAGCGCCGGAGCGGTGACCGCCGCCAGGTCGCTGATCTCCGGCAGCGACGTCTGCTCCGCCAGTGCGGCCAGGCCTTCGGCCAAACCGTCGCGGAGCAGTTGGTCGAGCCGCTGCCGCAGGTACGCCCAGCCCGCCGGGGTGTTGCGCACCGCCGCGGGCATCTCCAGTGAGACGACATCCGCGACCGCCGAGGCGTCCCCGCTCTCCACCGCCTCGAGCAGGTCCGTGATCCGTTCGCGGGCGACCGGACCGCGCGGCTCGTCGAGCACCGCCGGCAGGAAGAAGACCAGCTTGTCGAAGCGCTCCGGGCTCTCCGCGAGCAGTCGGCTGAGTGCGCCCGCGCCGAGGCTCGCACCGAACGCCCGGCTGGCTCCGCCGAGGTCCGCGATCGCGCGCAGATCCCGGGCCAGGTCCAGGTAGTTCCACGGCCCGTCCGGTGCGTCGGAACGGCCGTGCCCACGGAACTGGAAGAAGACCTTGCGGCCGGTCACTCCGCTGCCGAACGGGCGGGTGGTGGCGATGCCGTTGCCCAGCCCGTGCGCGAAGACGGTGACCGGATCACCGGTGCCGGTGACCAGCCGCTCCAGCCGCACGCCGTGCGGCGTGGTGACCAACTCGGTCTCCGGCTCCGGCAACGCCGGCCGACCGGTACGCGGCCCACCCGGGCCGGGCCCCCAGGTGCGGGGCCCGCTGTCCGGTGGGGGTGGCCAGCGGAAACCTCTCACCAGAACCCTTTGCCGTCGCTCAGGTCACGCAGACCGACCCGGACGTCGAGGAGGTAGATCAGACCGGCGGCGATGCCGATCAGTCCGAAGAGGCTGATCGGACCGAAGCCGAGCAGAGTCAGCACGAGACAGACGGCGAGGATGGCGATCCAGCCGCCCTTCGGAAGGGTGCCAATGGCGGGGAAAGCGTCGGAGCGCTGGGTGATCGCGTGCACCAGGGCGACGCCCTGGACGATCAGCGCGAAGACGAGCAGGATCAGCTCGATCACGTAGCGGACTTCGAACGCGAAGATCGGCGCGGCGTTGGCCATGCCGGCAAGCTTATGTCGAGGACCCCGGCTACGTCCGACAAGGACGCCGCCGGGGCCGTCGACATCACGAACTACTCGGCCGCCGGGCGGGTCCGCTTGGTGGCCCGGGGCAGCTTCGCCGACGGCGTCGCGGCCGGCTTGGCGGCCTTCGGCGCACGGGCGGCCTTCTTGACGGCGGCCGGCTTGGCCTCGGCGATCTCGGCCACGTCGGCCGGGGTCGGCACGTCGGCCGGGGCCGCAGCGGCCGGGGTGGTGGTGGCGGCCGGAGTGGTGGTGGCGGCCGGGGTGGTGGTCGGCGTCACCGCCTGGGTCGCCTCGATGTCGGCGTTGACCGTCTCGGCGGCCTCCAGCACACCGGCGCCGACGACCCGCTCACCGCGGGCGACCAGAGCGCCGTACGCGGCGAAAGCACGCTCCTGCGCGGCCTGGGCGCTCGCGAACACCATGACGGCGTTGCGGGTCGCGGCAGCGCGCAGCTTGTCAAGGTCGGCGACCTCGCGCAGCTTGGCCAGGTCGGCAGCCTCGCGGAGCTTGCTCAGGTCGGCCGACTCGCGCAGCTTGCTCAGGTCGGCCGACTCGCGGAGCTTGGCCAGGTCCAGCTCGCGCAGGGTGCCAGCGGTCTCATTGGCGGTACGCAGCGTCTCGGTGGCCTTCTGACGCAGCTCGAAGCCGGTCAACACGGCCCGACCGCCCAAGTCGGCGACGACCCGGGTGCCGAGGACGCCGACCACGGCCGGCAGCTTGCGCAAGTGCTCGATGGCCAGCTCACCGGCGCCGGCGGCGGCGTAGATCGGGGCGGGGATCCGGTTGGTCTTCGGCTCGCTCATGACGTCTCCTCTTCGGCCGCCTCGGCGGCCTTCCGGACCGCCGGACCGGCGGCCTTCTTCTCGGGGGTGCTGGTGCTGCTCGGGGCGGGAGCGGTGCCCGCCTCGGTGACGGCAACCGACTCGAGCACGGCCTCGGTCGGTGTGCCGCCCGCGGTGGTGGGGCCGGTGGCGGCCAGATTGGCCACGTCGGCGGGCTGGTCGGCGACGTCGGTCGGGGTGGTCGGGGTGGCCGCCCCGGCCGTGCCGGTGCCCTCGGCGTCGGCCTGGGCCTCGGCCAGCCGGGTGTTCTCCCGGCGGAACGTCTCGTAGATCTGGCTGAGTGACTGCTTCTGGGCCATCGTCAGGTCGGCGTCCACGGCGATGGCGGCGAGCACACCGTGACCCTCTTTGTCGTCGAGCAGCCCGGCGCGCAGGTACATCGCCGGGGTGGAGACCCGCAGCGCGCTCGCCAGTTGCTGGAGCACCTCGGCGCTGGGCTTGCGCAGGCCGCGTTCGATCTGACTGAGGTACGGGTTGCTGACCCCCGCCTGCTCGGCGAGCTGCCTCAGCGAGATCTTGGCGTTGCGCCGCAGATCGCGGATGAACCCGCCGACATCGGGAAGGTCCTTCGGTGTGGCCATGACGCGACGCTAACCCGCCGCGCTAGCTCTTGCAAGCAAAACGCTAGCCATAGTTAGCAAGGTCTCAACGTCCTGTTTGCGTGCCGCTCCTTCGATCCGTACCGTCCGGCCGTGCACATGATCACAGTCAATGGAGCAAGCATCGCGTACGACGAGGCCGGCACCGGTTCGCCCGTCGTACTGCTGCACGCCGGCATCACCGACCGGCGGATGTGGCGCGGACAGCTCGACGCGCTCGCCACCCGGCACCGGGTGATCGTTCCGGACCTTCGCGGCTACGGAGACTCGGAGCTGCCCCCGACGCCGTTCACGCACCACGACGACGTGGTCGGGCTGTTGGACGCGCTCGGCCTGCCCCGGGCCGCCCTGGTCGGCTGCTCCTTCGGTGGGTCGGTCGCCGTCGACACCGCGCTGGCCCACCCCGACCGGGTGAGCGCGCTCGCGCTGTTCGACACGGCGGTCTCCGGCAACGAGTGGTCCGATGAGGCGAACGACCTCTGGGACGAACTGGTCGGTGAGGTCGACCCCGACGACTTCGTCGCCGCTGCGGCCGGCGAGGTGCGGTTCTGGGTGGTCGGCCCGGGCCGCCAGCCGGAGGACGTGGACCCCGAGCTGATCGCGTTCGCGCAGGAGATGGACCAGCGCGCGCTCGCCGCCGAACTGGCGCTCGGCGCGATCGAAGTGGGCGAGCTGACGCCGCCGGCAATCGATCGCCTCGGCGAGCTGAGGGTGCCTGTCCTGGTCACCGCCGGGGCCGCGGACGTGCCGGACATCATTCGGCTCGCCGACCGGATCGCCGCCGAGGTCCCCGGCGCGGTACGACTGCCCGACGTCCCCGGCGCCGCGCACCTGCTGCCGCTGGAGCGTCCGGAGCCGGTCAACGCCGCCCTGCTCGACTTCCTGAACTGACCGCGCGCGGCGCCCGTGCCGCCTCCGCCCACAGCCCGCCGGAGGCGGCAAGGCGCGCTCGGCCCGACGCGCCACGTCCCGCGCCCGGCCAGGCGGCAGCCCGACGAGGCCGGCACCACGAGGCCCGCACCCCGGCCAGGCCCCGCACCCCGACAAGGCCCCGCACCCCGGCCAGGCCCGCACCCCGACAAGGCCCGGCACCCCGGCCAGGCCCGCACCCCGACAAGGCCCGGCACCCCGGCGAGGCCGGCAACCCGACGAGCGGTATACCTCAGAGGCATAAACATGACTCTGAGGTATACCGCTCAACAGGGAATTGGCCTCCGCGTCAGGAGGTCGGGCCCACCGTTCGGTGCAGTGGTGGTGTCACCAGAGCGGGCGGACCGCGCCGACCGGAACGCCGCCGCCGAACAGCGGCACCTCCGCGTACTCGGTCAGCACCGGGGCGTCCACGCCGAGCCGGCGCAGAGCTGAGACCAGCACCGGCATCCGGGCGCGGTCGGCGCCGTCGTCGATCTTCAGGGCTACGGCGCCGACGCCCGGCAGCGCCACCGCGATCACACCCTCGGCACCGACCTTGGCCAGCAGATCCGGCACACCACGCATGAGCCGGGTGTCGTCCGCCTGGGTGCCACCGACGATCTCCGGGTGCGCGCGCATGGCGTCGGCCACGGCGCGGGGCGCCGAGCCGGGCTCGGCGTCGACCAGTCGGAGGTACGCCCCGGCGAGGCCGGTCAGCGACACGGCGAGCACCGGGGCACCGCAGCCGTCCACGCCCACCGCCGCCGCCTGCTCGCCGGTGAACTCCTCGATGGCCGCCCGCAACCCCTGCTGCAGCGGGTGCTCCGGCCGCCAGTAGCCCTCCAGCGGCCAACCGGCGGCCTCGCAGGTCAACAACATTCCGCTGTGCTTGCCGGAGCAGTTCATCTGCACCCTGGTGGGCCCGCCACCGGCGCGCAGCACCGCCTCCCGGGCCGCAGCGCCCACCGGCAGGTCGGGCGGGCAGTGCAGCGCCGCAGCGTCCAGCCCGGCACTCTGCAACAACGCACCGACCCGGGCCAGGTGGAAGTCCTCACCCGCGTGGCTCGCCGACACCAACGCCAGGTCGGCCGGGTCGGTCAACGCCAGGCCGGCACGGAGCATCCCGATCGCCTGCATCGGCTTGCTGGCCGAACGGGGAAAGACCGGCGAGGTCACGTCCCCGGCGGAGGCCACCGGCACACCGGCGGCGTCCAGCACCACCACTGAGCCGCGGTGCGCGCCCTCCACGAACCCGGACCGGACCACCTCGGCGAGTGGAGCGCCGCCCTCGTACGTCTTCGTCACGCGCTGGACGGTACCGACGGTCCGGGGGTGCCCGACAGCGGGGTGACCAGGAGGTCCTCCGCTCGGGTGACAGGGGCGCGGGACAGAGCCGGCCTTACAGGCCGAGCAGCTCGCGGGCCTCGGTGGTGGTCAGCGGCGGGCGCTGCGCGAGCTGGGCGAAACCGACCGCGCGGGCGACCAGTTGCATGTTGGACTCCACCGGGCGGCCCTTCGCGTACGTCACGGTGTCCTCCATGCCGACCCGCAGGTGCCCGCCCGTCGACAGCGCGGCCAGCAGCACCGCGATGGTGCTGCGGCCGACACCGGTTGCCGAGAAGGTCGTGCCCTCGGGCAGGTCCCGCAGCATCCGGTGGGCCGCGACGAGCGTCTCGGTGTTGCCCGGCATACCGCCCGGCACACCCATCACGAAGTCGACGTGCACGTGCCCGCCGGCCGGAAGCCCGTACTTGCCGAGCAACCGCTGCAACGCGGACAGGTGGCCGAGGTCGAAGATCTCGTACTCCGGCACGATCCCGCGTTCCTGCATCCGGGTGTGCAGGTCGACGATGAACTCCCAGCGGTTGAGGAAGACGTCGTCGCCGAAGTTGACCGTGCCCATGGTGCAGGAGGCCATGTCCGGCCGGGCGTCGAGCACGGCGAGCCGGGCGGCCTCCGGGTCGGTCACCGCGCCACCGGAGGAGAGCTGCACGATCAGGTCGGTGCTCTCCCGAAGGGCCGCCACCGTGTCGGCGAGGCGCACCGGGTCGAGGGTGGGCCGCGCCTCATCGTCGCGGATGTGGACGTGGATCACGGCTGCGCCGAGCGCCTCGCACTCCTTGGCGGTGAGCAGTAGCTCGTCGAGGGTCACCGGCAGCGCCGGCACCTCCGCCTTGGCCGACTCCGCGCCGGTCGGGGCCACCGTGATCAACGTCCCTGTCGTCATGCCGGCGATCCTAGACGGCCCGCTCAGGACGGGTCGATCGCCGCCGCGGTCTCCCCGATCATCAACGCCGCGTCGTCCGGGACGTTGCGCTTCAACACCGCGAGGGCGACCTGACCCAGCTCGTGGTGCAGCACCGCGGTGCCGACGAAGCCGACCGCCCGACCATCGAGAGTCACCGGCGTACCGGCCGTCGGCGGCTGATCGGTGGTCACACCGTCCAGGTGCAGCAGCACCAGGCGACGCGGCGGACGGCCCATGTTGTGCACCCGGGCCACCGTCTCCTGCCCCCGGTAGCAACCCTTGTCGAGATGCACCGCCGGGGCGATCAGGTCGACCTCGGCCGGGATGGTCCGGTGGTCGGTGTCCACCCCGACCCGGGGCTGCCGGGCGGCCACCCGGATCGCCTCGTACGCCCAGAGCCCCGCGACCGGCACGCCGGCGCCGCGCACTTCCGCCACCACCTGCTCCATCGCCGACCGGGGCACCAGCAGGTCCACCCCGAGCGGACCACGTCGGGCCCAGCCGCCGATCGGCAGCGGTCGCACGTCGTACCGAACGCTCGCCCGGGGTGGCACGGCACCGTGGGCGAACTTCGGACCCGGCACCGCGACCACGTCCGGCGCGGCGAGCCCGGTCACGCCGAGCGTGCCCAGCGCGTCCATGGCCGCCGGACCGACCAGCGACAGCAGCGCCCGTTCGGCGGTCGCGTCGCGCGGATCGACCTTGCTGAAGAACCGCATCTTCTGCAGGTAGGTCAGGAGACCCTCGGTCGCTCCCGGCTCGGTGTCGAGCCAGGCGGTCTCGCCGTCCTCCGCGACCAGGGCGTGCTGCTCGACGTGGCCGTGCGGGGACAGCACCAGCAGTTCGGTGCCCTCATTGGCGGCCAGCGTGGTCAGGTGCTGTGAGGTGATCGTGTGCAGCCAACCGGCCCGCTCTTCCCCGGGCACCGCGATGACTCCTCGGTGGGACCGGTCGACCAGGCCGACCTCGGTGTCGAGGGTGCGCTGCTCGCGCAGCGGGTCGCCGTAGTGCGCGGCCACCCCCCGCACCCCGGCCGCGACGTGCGCCGGATCCGGCTGGTCGCGGCTCGCCTCGTCGATGCTCTCGACGGCTACCGCACCCGCGATGTCGATCATTTGTGGTCCCCGTTCTCGCAGCGTACGCAGACGCCGAAGAGTGACACGTGCCCGATATCCACCCGGAACCCCCGCTGCGCGGCCAACTCGTCGGCGAGCGGGCGGAGCAGCTCCGGATCGATCTCGTCGATCGCTCCGCATTCCCGGCAGACCAGGTGGACGTGTTGGTGCTCACCCGCCGCGTGGTAGGTCGGCGAGCCGTGCGACAGGTGCGTGTGCGTAACCAGACCGAGCCGTTCCAGCAGCTCAAGCGTGCGGTAGATGGTGGTGATGTTGACGCCGGCGGCGACCTCCCGGACGGCGGTGTGCACCTGCTCCGGGCTGGCGTGCCCCAGATCGAGCACCGCCTGGAGGATGAGCTGCCGCTGGGCCGTCAGCCGCAGCCCACGGGCCCGCAGCATTTCCGCGAGGGAGGATTCGGACACCGTCCGATCATAGTTCGGCCACCATGCCGGTCCGCGCACCGCGACTAACCGCCGCTACGCTCGGCGGTCATGGTGATGCCGCCCGTCGGAAAGATCGCGGCCGACCCGACCGCGCGGATCGTCGTCCTCGGGCGCGGCCCGGTGCCCGCCGGAGATCCCGTGCTCCGCGGTGACGACCTCGGCGTGCTCCGCGGCGACGGCCTCTTCGAAACCATGCACCTGCGTCAGGGCCGGCCGTGGCTGCGCGACGAACACCTGGCCCGTCTGGTCGCGGCGGCCGGTGCCGTCGAGCTGGCCCTGCCACCCACCGCCGCGCTCATCGACCTACTCGACGAGGTACGCGAAGGCTGGCCAGCGCAGGTGGAGGGGGCACTTCGGCTGGTCTGCACACGGGGCCCGGAAGCCGGCGGCCCGCCGACGGTCTACGCCACCCTGGCCGGGGTGCCGGCGTCCTCCCGGGCGGCCCGGCGGAACGGGATCAGCGTGGCCACGTTGCCGCTGGGGGTGCCTGCCGACGCCCGCAACGGGCTGAGCTGGCTGCCGGCCGGGATCAAATCCACGTCGTACGCGGTCAACAGCGCTGCCCGCCGCTGGGCTGACCGGGCCGGCGTGGACGACGTGCTCTGGATCTCCTCCGACGGCTACGCCCTGGAAGGCCCCTGGGCCAACGTGGTGTGGCTCACCGACGGCACGCTCTGCACGGTGCCGGCCGCCACCACCGGGATCCTCGCCGGCACCACCGTGGCCTGGCTACTCGCCCACGCCGCCGATCTGGGCCTCAGTCCCGCCGAGCGGATGGTCACCACGGCCGACCTGCACGCGGCGGACGGCGTGTGGTTCACCTCATCGGTACGCGGGGCCGCCGAGGTCCACACGCTGGACGGGGTGCGTCGGGCCCGCTGCCCCCGCACCCCCGCCCTGCAGACCCTGCTGGGTTTCCCCGTCTAGTCAGCCGCCGACCCGGACGAGCCGGGCGGAGAGGTGCGGGCTCAGACCGTGCCCCATGGCGGCCATCTCCTGGGCGTAGAGCAGCGCGCCCTCGACGATGCCGAAGAGCCGGTGCCCGCCGGTGACCTCCTTGGCGGTCGGAGTCCGGATCACCGCGTCGGTGGCGAACTCGACCTGGGTGCCGGTGCGCTTGCCCAGGTGCAGCTCCATCACCCCGGACGGGGTGGTCAGCAGCGCCTCCAGCTCATCGGTTGCCCGGCCGTCCACCAGCACCGGCCGCCACCAGCCGACCTCACGACCGGCCGGACGGACCGGCTTGCTCTGCTCGTCGAGGATCCAGGCACGGGACTCGTAGTGCAGGAACGGCCGGCCGTCGTGGCTGATCCGGATCTCCTGCGCGTAGTCGAAATCCTCGATGGTGGGGAAACCGCCCTTGCCCCGGCCACGCCAGAGGCCGATGTAGGGCAGCAGCGCATCCAGCGCGGGGTGCAGCTTCGGCCCGACCCGCAGGTCGTGACTCTCCTCGAACGGGTACTCCTCGACCGGCGGCGCGTTCAGCCACGGCGGCTGCAGCGGATTGTCGCTCACAGGGCCACCTTCGTTCGCGACTGCGGGGCTCGCAGGCCCGGCTCACTCCTCGCGCTCACCAACGTCCTCTCGAAATGCGTACGGCCAGGTAGACGAGGCCACCGGCGAGCCCGCCCAGGCCAGCGACCAGCAGGCTGACAAACCCGATCTCGGTAACCATCCCGACCATCCTATGCTGGGCCACATGGCCCGCACTCTCGTCGTCAAGGCCACCGCGGGGGCGGACGCCCCGGAGCGGTGTGCGCAGGCATTCACGGTCGCCGCGACGGCTGTCGCGGCCGGAGTGGACGTGTCGCTCTGGCTGACCGGTGAGTCCACCTGGTTCGCGCTGCCCGGTCGCGCCCAGCAGTTCGAGCTGCCGCACTCGGCGCCGCTCGCCGAGTTGTTGCACGTCATCCTGACCAGCGGCCGGGTGACCGCCTGCACGCAGTGCGCGGCCCGACGGGAGATCGGCCCGGACGACGTACTGCCCGGTGTTCGGATCGCGGGCGCCGCGGTCTTCGTCGAGGAGGCGATGGCGGAGGGCGCGCAGGCGCTGGTCTACTGACCATTCGGCGCGGTCGGTCGATTCGAGCGGAGTGCCGATACCGACCCGACATCTCGGACAGCTGCCTACGATTCGGATGTGACCGAGGCGACGAAGAGGTTCTTCGACTCACTGCCGTCGCGCGCCCCGGATCTCCTGGGCGGTCTGACCGACGGAACCCTCCAGATCGACCTCGGCAGTGACCACCAGACCGAGCACTGGCTGGTCCGGATGCGACCCGGGTCGGTGCAGATCAGCCGCGAGCGCGGGCCGGCCGACGCCATCTGGTACAGCAGCGCGGCCCTCTTCGACCGACTGATCACCGGTGAGGCCCAGGGTGTCGCGGCGGTGCTGCGCAACGAGAGCACGTTCAGCGGGAACGTGGTGCTCTTCCTCGCCTTCCGCCGATTCTTCCCGAACCCGCCCGGCACCCGCGACCCCCGCGAAACGGCCCGCCGAGCAGCCGGACGACCGGTGTGAAGGAACTCGTCAGCATCCTGGACGGCAACACCTTCCTGGTCAGCGACCGGCGGGGGGACATCGAGCCGTCCTACGACTTCCCCACCGGGTTGTTCTCCTTCGACACCCGATTCCTGTCCAGTTGGGTGCTCACCCTCGACGGCGAGCGGCTGCACGCCCTCTCCGTCGACGACACCGAGTCGTACCGCACCAAGTTCTTCCTCGCACCCGGTGAACCCACGCACTACCTGGACGCGAAGGCATCGGTGATCCGCAGCCGGGCGATCGTGGGCAGCTTCGCGGAGGAGCTGACCGTGCTGAACCACACCGGCGCGGAGGTCGAGTGCACCGTCCGGATCGAGATCGGCGCCGACTTCGCCGACCTGTTCGAGATCAAGCACCCTCAGCAGAAGCGCGGCCGAACGACGGTCTCGGTCTCCGCGGACGAGTTGCGGCTGACCTACCGCCGGGAGGCGTTCCACCGGGAGACGGTGGTCAGGACCAGTGCGCCGGCGCAGGTCGACGCCACCGGGATGACCTTCCGGATCCGGATCGCCCGCAACAGCAAGTGGACCACCCGGCTGCACGTGTCCAGCGTCGTCTACGGGGCGCGTGGTGAGGACATCCGGGCCACCCTCCCGTACGGGGGCAGCCGCAGCGCCGACGAGATCCGGGCCGAGCAGCAGGAGCTGATCGACCGGGCGCCGAAGCTCGGCTGCGACTGCCAGCCGCTGGCCGGGGCGTACCGGCGCAGCCTCAACGACCTGGCCGCCCTACGTTACGAGTCGATCGCCCTGGGCGTACGGCTGATCGCCGCAGGGCTGCCCTGGTTCATGACGCTGTTCGGCCGGGACAGCATCATCACCTCGTTGCAGGTGCTGCCGTTCCTGCCGGAGCTGGTCCCACCGACAATCCTGATGCTGGCCGGACTGCAGGGGCACCGGGTGGACGACTTCCGGGACGAGGAGCCCGGCAAGATCCTGCACGAGCTGCGGTACGGGGAGACCGCCGGTTTCGAGGAGCAGCCACACTCGCCGTACTACGGGTCGGCCGACTCGACGCCACTGTTCATCATCCTGATCGACGAGTACGAACGCTGGACCGGCGACGCCGCGCTGGTGCGCCGGTTGGAGCCGCAGGTTCGCGCGGCGTTGGAGTGGATCGACACCTACGGCGACCTGCTCGGCACCGGCTACCTCTGGTACCAGACCCGCAACCCGGAGACCGGTCTGCAGAACCAGTGCTGGAAGGACTCGTGGGACGGCATCTCGTACGCCGACGGGCAACTGCCCAGCTTCCCCCGGGCGACCTGCGAACTGCAGGGCTACGCGTACGACGCGAAGGTGCGGGCCGCCCGGCTGGCCCGGACCTTCTGGAACGACCCGGAGTACGCCGACAAACTGGAGCGGGAGGCCGCCGATCTCAAACATCGGTTCGACCGCGACTTCTGGATCGCCGACCGCGGGTACTACGCGCTCGCACTTGATGCCGACGGCCGGCAGGTGGACGCGCTGACCTCGAACATCGGGCACCTGCTGTGGAGCGGCATCGTGGACGAGTCCCGTGCCGCCAATGTCGTCGAACACCTGCTCGGGCCACGCCTGTTCTCCGGATGGGGAGTGCGGACGCTCGCCGAGGACGAGGGGCGGTACAACCCGATCGGCTACCACGTCGGCACCGTCTGGCCGTTCGACAACTCGATCATCGCGTGGGGTTTGTGGCGGTACGGCTTCCGGGACGAGGCCGGGATCATCTGCGACGCGATGCTGGCGGCGTCCGAATTCTTCGACGGGCGGCTGCCGGAGGCGTTCGCCGGCTACGCCCACGACCTCACCGAATACCCGGTGGAGTACCCGACCGCGTGCAGCCCGCAGGCCTGGTCGACAGGTACGCCGCTGCTGCTGCTGCGGGTGATCCTGGGCTTGGAGCCGCAGGGCGAGCACCTGATCATCGATCCGGCCGTGCCACCGGGCATGGGCCGGGTCGAGCTGCTGGACATCCCCGGCCGGTGGGGCATGGTCGATGCCTTGGGTCGCAGCCGTGGCCCGGAGGATCAGCCGCGCGACGGCTGACCCGAGGACACGCGAGGCTCAGCCCGGGCAGCCGACGGTGGCGGCGAGCTGGGTGGCCTCCGGGCTGAGCTCCGCCAGCACCGTGACCGGGCCGGTGCGGTACGCGTACACCGGTGGGTTGTCCAGCAGTGGGGCGTCGCCGGCCAGCGGGGCGAGGGCGTCCGTCGACGCGGCCGGGCCGGGACCGCCCGCGTACCGCGCGGTACGGGCCAGCCCGCCGCCCGGGCAGGGCGCGGTGACCAGCTCCGGTGCCGCCGCACTCGGCCGGCCGAGGGCCCCCAGCGCGGCGGTCAGGGCGGCAGCTTCGGCGCCGGCAGCGGTCGTCGGGGCTGCCGTGTAGCCGGAACCGACCGGCCGGCAGCCGGTGTCGACGATCAGTCGTACCCGACCGTCCACGGTCGGCCGCCCCTCGACGGCTACGAACTCCCCGGCGTCGGCGTGCAGCTCGGGGCCGTCCAGCCCGGGCCCGACCTCGGCCCGCCAACTCGCCGGAAGCCGCTCGGCGATGCCGACCAGCACGGCCCGCTCGGTGCCGGTGGGCGCGAGCACGCCGACCTCGCGCCGCAGCCTTGCTCCGTCAGCGAACGGAGTGACCCGGCAGCCCGACGCGACCCGCGCCGGGCCCAGCTCCAGCAGACCAGCCGCACCGGCCGCCCGGGAAAGCTCGCCGACCGCCCGGTCGACCACCGGGCCGGCCTGGCCGAGGGTGCGCTGCTCGCGCACCGTCGGCGGGTCGTCGCGGACCGACATCCAGGCGAGCAGGGCCAGCAACACGGCCCAGGCCGCGGTCGCGGCCAGCAGCCAACGCCGCCACGACCGGGCCGGCGCCGGCGCGGCGGGACCGGCCGACGAAGCCCAACCCGTCTGGACAGCACCGCTCACCCGGCCATGGTGTCACGGACGGTCCGCCGGCCCGCCAGCGGAGGACGTCGGGCGGCGGACCGTCGGCGTCGAGCCACCCGAGGCCGGAAACAGCACCGCCCGCAGCTGGGTCAGGTCGGTGCAGCTCACCACCGAACCAACCCCGTCAAGCTGTCGCAACACCCGCTCGAGCACCGAGGCATCCGCGCTGACGCAGAACACGATTGGAACCTCTTCGTCAGACCCGCCACCGCCACCCGCACCAACCGTGACTTCCACCCATAGATAGTGACGCACGCCGATGCCGTTCGGGGCCCCGGACGCTACCCCTCCAGAAACACCGCCTGGACCCGTGGCACGACCAGGGCCGGCCACCCGTGCGGGTAACCGGCCCTGGTCGATCAGAGCAGTGGGTCAGGCGACCGTGACACCAACCTCGTTGACACCCCGGCCGGCGGTGACGGCCGTGTCGCCGTTGCCGTGCCGGGACAGCGCCCGGAGCGTCCAGGAGCCCGGCGCGGCGAAGAACCGGAACTGGCCGGCGGCGGAGGTCACCACTTCGGCGGTGAACTCACCTGTCGAGTCGAGCAGCCGGACGTACGCGCCCGGCACCGGCTCGTCCTCGGCGGAGCGGACGATGCCGGTGATGACGGTTTCCTTCTCCAGGTCCAGGCTGGCGGGCAGCGGCGCGGCCTGATCCGGTGCGGCGCAACCCGCGGCGATGGGAAGAGTCATGATCAGGCCTCCCCGGGTTCGTCACCGAGCGCGACCGGAACGCCGACCAGCGAGCCGTACTCGGTCCAGGAACCGTCGTAGTTCTTGACGTTGCGGTGGCCCAGCAGCTCCTGCAGCACGAACCAGGTGTGCGAGGAGCGCTCACCGATGCGGCAGTACGCGATGGTCTCCTTGCCGTCGTCGAGCCCGGCGTCGCCGTAGATCCGGCGCAGCTCGTCGTCGGACCGGAAGGTGCCGTCCTCGTTGGCCGCCTTCGACCACGGGACGCTGATCGCGGTGGGGATGTGACCGGCCCGCTGCGCCTGCTCCTGCGGCAGGTGGGCGGGGGCGAGCAGCCGGCCGGCGAACTCGTCGGGGCTGCGCACGTCGACCAGGTTCTTGGTGCCGATCGCGGCGACCACCTCGTCGCGGAAGGCCCGGATGGACGTGTCCGGCTCCTGCGCGACGTACTGCGTCGCCGGGCGGGACACCGCGTCGGTGACCAGCGGGCGAGCATCCAGCTCCCACTTCTTGCGACCACCGTCCAGCAGCTTCACGTCACCGTGGCCGTAGAGCTTGAAGTACCAGTAGGCGTACGCGGCGAACCAGTTGTTGTTGCCGCCGTAGAGGATGACGGTGTCGTCGTTGCTGATGCCCCGCTCGGAGAGCAGCGCCTCGAACTGGGTCTTGTTGACGAAGTCCCGGCGAACCTGGTCCTGCAGGTCGGTCTTCCAGTCAATCTTGATGGCGCCGGCGATGTGGCCGGTGTCGTAGGCCGAGGTGTCCTCGTCGACCTCGACGAAGACGACGCCCGGGGCGTCGAGGTTCTTCTCGGCCCACTCGGCCGAAACGAGTGCGGTGTCGCGACTCATCGAATCACTCCCTGGTGAGGATGGATGGTGAGCCAACGCGCGAGTATCGATGGATGTAACTGTCGCACCACGCGCGGGACCCAGCGGAAGGACGGGATCACGGGTTCGTGCGACGGCGCCGCTGCCGGTCGTTCGGTGGGATCACCGGAGGGTGCGAGAACCCTGTGCCGGTGGCCGCCTCAGGCGGCCGGAGACAGCCCCGCCGTCAGATGACGGGGCGACACAGGCAGGTGGCCACGCGGCACAGGTCGACCGCGCGCCGTTTGGTGAGGTGGGTCCCCATGAGCAGCGAGCCTACCAGCCGGTGACCGTGCTGCCACTGAGCCGACCACCATCCGGGAAGGACCCAGCCCCCTGGCCCACCTCAGCCGGCGGAATTGATGGGTACGTTCTTCGCGTCGGCCGTGACCGCCAGTCCTTCCGGCAGTGGTCGAACCTCCCGGACGGCGAGCTGGAACGGCAGTTCGGGCAGGGGCACGTCGATGGAGATGCTCTTGGCGAAGTTGTTCAGGAAGGTGCGGGCCAGCGGCAGGTTCGGCAGACCCGCGGCGTCCAGGTCGTTGAACTTCAGGGCGACCGCGCCGTTGTCGGCGACGATGACGTCGGCGGTGCCGCTGATCGTGATCTTCTGACCGAGGATGTCGGTCGGGCCCGTGACGGTGAGCTTGCCGTTCTGCTCGCCGAGGGTCAGGCCGGGCCGTTTCAGCAGTGCCGCGAGACTGTCGTAGCTGATCGTGCCCGTGCCGTTGACGGTGTCCGCGACGACGTCCCCCTGGCCGGTGCGCAGAGTGTCCAGCGAGGCACGCACGTTGCGTGCGTCCACATCGAGCACCGACAACCGGACGGCCTGGCCCTCGACCGGGGCCTGCACGTCCCGCAGCTTGATCGAGATCCGCTGGTAGCGGCCGTCGACCACCTGGGTGAGGAACGGGACGCCCGCGACCTCCACCTCCGGCTCGGTGGACTGCGCGCCCTGCTTGGCGACCTCCTGTTGGACACGGTCGGCGATGGTCCGCTCGGCCACCCCGACCGCGACCCGGTCCGCGACCACCAGCAGCCCCGCCACGAACACGAGCAGGACGACGAGGGTGATGAGCACCTTGCGACCACGCCGCCGGGGCCGGGCCTCACTCGCCGGATACTCCTGCGCCACGCCGCCTCCTGTCTTGACCCGTCGTGGTGCGACGGGTCGTCCGTGCCGCTGCCGCAGCGCGGCGCACCAATAGGTACCCGACCGGCTCCGGGCTCAACCGTGACTCAGAGGAAGAGCATGCACATGGCGTACGCGGCCGGCGCGGCGAGAGCGAAGCCACCGAGGGGACCCTGCATGTGCCGGGCCACCCACATCGTGGGCGGCTCGCCGGCCATCAGGCGGCCCGCCTCGGCGTACCCCACGGCGAGATCGGAGAGGACGGCGGTGACCGCCGCGACCAGGCCGATCACGGCGGCCCGGGTCGGCGTGAAGGGAGCCACCAGGTAGCTGCCGAGGAGTGCGCTGGTGAGCGTGCCGACCATCGCGCCGGCCACCACCCCGGCGGCGCCCCGGGGCACCTGCGGAGCCAGCCGGGGCCAGGGCAGCACGGCGTCGGTGAGCCGAGCGACGGTCAGCGCGACGCCGCTCGCGGACAGGCAGACGGTGATCGCCTGGGTGCCGGCCGGGATCCGGCTGAGCACGATCAGGGTGCCGAAGGCCACCACCCCGACCACGATGAGCAGCGTGGCGCCGAGTGAGTCGGTGACCCGAACCCGGTCGACCCGGCGCACCAACTGGCCGAGTACCGCGGCGAGGAACCCGCCGGCGGCCAGGTAACCCAGCGGCGCCAGCCCGGCGATGTCGGTCTGCACCGCGGCGATGTCCGCGAGCGCCGCGACCGCGGCGCTTATCCCAGCGACCACCAGCAGCGCGGGCGGGCGCATGGCCATCGTCCAGGCGAGCACGAACAGCAGCTGGACGCCGAAGATGATGAAGGCGAACGGCAGCCGGTGGCCGGGGCCCGACGTCTGCGCACCCAGCACCAGGCCGACGCCGAGCAGCGCGGCGAAGCCGGCGATGGTCACCGCCAACTGGCGACGCACCTCGACCGGGGGTACGACCTCCTCTTCCGGCTCGTCGACCTCGTCCTCGGATCGGCGAGCCGGCTCGCCGGCACGACGGGCACGACGAGGCCCACCCCGTTCGCGACGATCGCCGTCGGTGGCGGCCGGACCGGTACGCGGGGCGGGCGGGTGGCCGCGGGTCGGTGCGGCGGCCGGGCCCGGGTGCGGCCCGGCGGGCCACGATTCGCGGCCCGCCTCGGGCGAGGTGGAGGGAAACACGACCCGATCGTGCCAGACCGACCGCCCGACGCGATGGTCACGGGTTTCAGCGACGTTAAAATCTATGCCACGATCAGGGGCAAGCTAGACAAACGGGAAATGGCCTGACGGCGCGGCCGAGGCGATCGGTTACGCTCAACCCGTTACCCGCCCGTCAGCGACGCCGGGACCACGCAATTTCTCAGCGCACTCCACCGTGGGTGTGTCTGGTCGCGTGCGGCCCACGCGCCGCCGGGACGGAGGTGATCGTGGAAATCCTGTTGCTGGTGACCGCGCGCGCAGGTGAACCGTCGGTTGTGCTGCCGGCACTCGACCTGCTGCCGCATTCGGTCCGCACCGCACCGCGCGACGTCCGCACCCTGGTCGCGGGCCCCAGCCCGGACGCGGTGCTGGTGGACGCCCGCTCCGAGTTGAGCGAGGCTCGCGCGACCTGCCGGATGCTGCACGCCACCGGGCTCGGCGTGCCGCTGGTCGCGGTGGTGACCGAGGCCGGCCTGATCGCGCTGAACGCCGACTGGGGCGTCGACGACGTCATCCTCGCCTCGGCCGGCCCCGCCGAGGTTGAGGCACGACTGCGGCTGGCGGTGGGCCGGTTGAGCAACGCGACCGCCGGCGCGGGCGGCTCGATCCGGGCCGGTGAGCTGACCATCGATCCGGACACGTACGCGGCCAAGCTCAAGGGTCGCCCGCTCGACCTCACCTACAAGGAGTTCGAGCTGCTGAAGTTCCTGGCCCAGCACCCGGGTCGGGTGTTCACCCGGGACCAGCTCCTGCGCGAGGTCTGGGGCTACGACTACTTCGGCGGCACCCGCACGGTGGACGTGCACGTCCGGCGACTACGCGCCAAGCTCGGCTCGGAGTACGAGTCGATGATCGGCACCGTTCGCCAGGTCGGCTACAAGTTCGTCGTGCCGCCGTCCCGGTCGCTGGCCGAAGCGGAGCACGCGCCCCTGCCGGTCTGATCCGGGAGTCGGCCCAGGCGATTTCCCATATGCCCTTTTTGCGCATCCTGGCAGTCCTATTCTGACTGCCGGGTTTGTCGGAGAAAGGGGCGACGGTGCGCGTAGTGACCACGGGGGCAACGGGCCGGCCTGACCGGCCAACCAGGCGGAAGTCGTGAATCGGGGCGACTCGACCGCGAAGGCTGCGGGAATCGTGACGCTGGTGGTGGCGGCGCTGCTCGGCTCGGCGTACGTGCTGGGCCGCAGCCTCGTCCCCGACCAGCAGCCCCAACGACACTCCACCGGGATCACGTCGAACGCCGACGCGCCGAACTCTGCCGACCAACCCAGCGGCGGCGAGCCGACCGCCGCCCCGAGCGCCAGCGGGAGCACCGGCCCCACCGAGGCCGGTCAGGACGGGTCGGGGCGAGACGCCGGGGGCGACAAGCTGTTCGGCGCACACGCCACCACCGGCTCCTCCCGGCTCGCGCTGACCTTCGACGACGGACCGGACCCGCAGTACACCCCGCAGGTCCTCGCCCTCCTGCGCGAATTCGACGTACGGGCCACGTTCTGCGTGGTCGGTGAGAACGCCCAGAATCACCCCGACCTGATCCAGGCGATCGTCAACGACGGGCACACCCTGTGCAACCACTCGTGGCAACACGACGTCGGCCTGGGTGCCCGATCGGCCGACGCGATCCGCTCCGACCTCCTGCGCACCAACGAGGCGATCCGGGCGGCGGTGCCGGACGCGCCGATCGTCTGGTACCGCCAGCCCGGCGGCGCCTGGACGTACCCGGTGGTGTCGGTGGCGAGTCAGCTCGGCATGACCCCGCTGCACTGGTCGGTGGACCCGTCGGACTGGGACCTGCCCGGCGCCGGCAAGATCACCGCCACGGTGGTCACCCAGGCCGAACCGGGCTCGGTGGTGCTGCTGCACGACGCCGGCGGGAACCGCCAGGGCACGGTGGACGCGCTGCGCCGGATCCTGCCCGACCTGACCGCCCGGTTCGAGCTGGAGGCGCTGCCCACCGACCCGACGTGAGGCAGGTGGCCGCCGGGCTGGCCACCCACGGGCGGGGAGGGTCGGCGCACTGCCTTTAAAGCTGATGCCGCAAACGATTCAGCTCCACAGGCGTCGACCAACACCTCGCCCACCTGCGCGGCCGCAGCCTCCACGCCGCGCCGCCCCCGCGGGCTTTAGTGGGCGACGGAGCGAGCGCCACGACAGGCAGCGACTACGGTGACGGGATGAGCAGCGCGGAGCCGACGAGCGACCAGGTGACCCGGACCGACCGACTGGCGCCGGCGGAGATCGTCGACGTACTGGCCCTGGCCAGCTCCGCGGGCGACACCGACGGCGCGAACCCGCTCGACGAGCACGTCCTGCTCCGACTGCGCGACCCGGACGCCCCGGCCCTGCACCTGATCGCCCGCGCCGACGACGGCACCCTCACCGGGTACGCGCACCTGGACACCACCGACCCGGTCGGCGGGATCGGAGTCGAGCTGGTGGTGCACCCCGCGTACCGGCGGCGGGGCACCGGTCGTGCGCTGGCCCGGGGTGTGCTCGCCTCGGCCACCGGGCCACTGCGGGCGTGGGCGCACGGCGACCACCCCTCGGCCGCGGCGCTCGGCGTCGACCTCGGGTTCACCCGGGCGCGGGTGCTCTGGCAACTGCGCCGACCGTTGGCCGCCCCGCTCGGCGAGCCGCGCCTGCCCGACGGGGTGACGCTGCGCGAGTTCCGGCCCGGGGCGGACGACGCGGCCTGGTTGACCCTCAACTCACGCGCCTTCGCCGAGCACCCCGAGCAGGGTCGGTGGACCTCGGACGACCTGCGGGTCCGTCTCGCCGAGCCGTGGTTCGACCCGGCCGGCTTCCTGCTCGCCGAGGAGACCGCGACCGGCCGCCTGCTCGGCTTCCACTGGACCAAGGTGCACGAGCGCCCAGGGTCGGCCCGAATCGGCGAGGTGTACGTCCTGGGCGTGGAGCCGACCGCACACGGCGGCGGGCTCGGTCGGGCGTTGACGACCGCCGGGCTCGCGTACCTGCGGGACAAGCGCGGCCTGGACCGGGTGATGCTCTACGTGGACGAGTCGAACACCGGGGCGGTCGCGCTCTACGAGCGGCTGGGTTTCGCCCGCTGGTCCGCGCACATCAACTACCACCTGGGCTGATACCACCTGGGCTGACCGTCGGCCGCCAGAGCATTCGATCGGGCGTGCTCCACTCCAGGTCGCCGATGTTGGGGTAACCGGGGCCGGGGATACCCCGACATCGGCCACATTGAGTCGATCATGGAGATGGCCGCCGGCTCACCGCGCAGAAAGCCGGACAAAGCGCCAGCCTGCCCCTGGGTCAGCGACCCGCGTCGGGGACCAGGCGTGTGCGCCGCGCTGCATACGCCGCCAGACCATTGGGGCAGCCAAGTGGCGGCGGAGGGCCGGGTCACCGGGGGGTAACGGCCGAGCCTCGGCGGGATAACGGCGAACCGGAA
Organism: Micromonospora arborensis; assembly: GCF_003205615.1. Classification (GTDB taxonomy): domain Bacteria; phylum Actinomycetota; class Actinomycetes; order Mycobacteriales; family Micromonosporaceae; genus Micromonospora; species Micromonospora arborensis. The sequence goes on from NZ_PYBV01000011.1 coordinate 366,763, forward strand.
ATATACCCATACTTCCGACAGGCGTACCTGGGTTCACTTAACGGACAACTCACCCTCAGCAAGCGGTCACCTCGGCGGCCGTACGTGTTCACCTTGCGTTCACTTGCGACCGGCGAACCGGCTACCTGGCACTCCTAACTTTCGTGTCAGCCGGTCAATGCCGGTCCTCGGGCCCCGGGATCGGGGTGCCAAGTCAGACGCGAAGGGAAACCCCTCAGGTGAAGCTCCAGCGGTACGGCGCGATTGCCGGCCTCGCTCTTGCTGCGACGCTCGGTCTCAGCGCATGCGGCTCGGACAACAACGAGCCCACTCCCGGCGCCAGCGCTTCGGGCTCGGCCGCCGCGGTCGACTGCGCCACCGGCACGCTGAACGCCCAGGGCTCCTCGGCGCAGAAGAACGCCATGGCCGAATGGATCAAGGCGTACCAGACGAAGTGCCAGGGCACCACGATCAACTACGAGCCGACCGGCTCGGGCGCCGGCATCCAGGCGTTCATCGCCGGGACCGCCGACTTCGCCGGCTCCGACTCCGCGCTCAAGCCGGAGGAGCAGCCGCAGGCCGACGCCAAGTGCGCCGGTGGCAAGGCCATCCACCTGCCGATGGTGATCGGCCCGGTGGCCGTCGCCTACAACGTGAGCGGCGTGGACAACCTCCAGCTCAAGCCGGCCACCCTGGCGAAGATCTTCGCCGGCACGGTCACCAAGTGGGACGACGCGGCGATCAAGGCCGACAACCCGGACGCCAAGCTGCCGGCGACCACGATCCAGACCGTCCACCGCTCGGACGAGTCGGGCACCACCGACAACTTCACCAACTTCCTGTCCAAGACCGCCGAGGCCGACTGGACCCTGGGTAAGGCCAAGGCGTGGAAGGCTCCGGGCGGCACCGGCGCCAAGGGCTCGGACGGCGTGGCCAGCAAGGTCAAGGCTGCCGACGGCACCATCGGTTACATGGAGTGGTCGTTCGCCGAGAACGCCGGCCTGAAGATGTCGAAGATCGGCAACGGCAACGGCGAGTTCGCCGAGCTGACCGCCGAGGCCGCCGGCAAGACCATCGCCGGCGCCAAGATCGACGGCCAGGGCGACGACCTCAAGCTGTCGATCGACTACAACACCAAGGAGGCCGGGGCGTACCCGATCGTCCTGGCGACGTACGAGATCGTCTGCAGCAAGGGCCTCGCGGCCGACAAGCTGCCGCTGGTCAAGGGTCTGCTGGGCTACGCGGCCAGCACCGAGGGCCAGGCTGCCATGACCGAGCTGGGCTACGCCCCGCTGCCGGAGACCGTCCGCACCAAGGTCGAGGCCGCAGTCAAGAACATCTCCTGACCCGACCCCACCACCTCCGCAATCGAATCGAGCGAGCAGATGGGTGAAACCCCTCACCGCTCGGCCGACGCCGGCACCGGCGGGACGCGCGTGACCCAGAGTCACGAGCGGCCCGCCGGTGCCTCGGCGCGTGTGGCCGAGGCACCAGTCAGCACCCGTTCCCCGGGCGGCACCGAGTTGGGCGGCGGCGGCGCGCTGCCGCGCAGCCGTAAGTTCGGCGCCGAGCGGGCCTTCCGCGGTCTCACCCTGGCCGCCGGCACCGCAGTTCTGGTCATCATCGCCGCCATCGCGATCTTCCTGGTCGCCAAGGCGGTGCCGGCCCTGCGCGCCAACACCGAGGACTTCTGGTCCTACGAGGGCTGGTCCCCCAACGAGACGCAACCGAAGTTCGGCATCGGTGCGCTCGCCTTCGGCACCGTGCTCAGCTCGGCGCTCGCGCTGCTGATCGCGGTGCCGGTGGCACTCGGTATCGCGCTCTACCTCTCGCACTACGCACCCCGTCGGCTGGGCACCGCGCTCGGCTTCCTGGTCGACCTCCTCGCTGCCGTGCCGAGCGTGGTCTTCGGTCTGTGGGGGCGAGACGTCTTCAGCAGCCCGGTCGCGGACTTCTCGGTCTGGCTGAACCAGCACTTCGGTTGGATCCCGCTCTTCGGCGGCGACGGCCCGTTCGGCGCGTCCGTCATGCTGGGCGGCCTGGTGCTCGCGATCATGGTGTTGCCGATCATCACCTCGCTCTCCCGTGAGGTGTTCCTGCAGACGCCGACCGCGAACGAGGAGGCCGCCCTCGCCCTGGGCGCCACCCGCTGGGAGATGCTCCGCACCGCGGTGCTCCCGTACGGCCGCCCCGGCATCATCGCCGCGATGATGCTCGGCCTCGGCCGGGCGCTTGGCGAGACCATCGCCCTGGCGCTGACCCTCGGCATCACCTTCAACATCTCGTTCAACCTGATCCAGAACGGCGGCAACACCATCGCCGCCAACATCGCCAACGCGTTCGGCGAGGCGAACGAGACCGGCCGGGGTGCGTTGATCGCCTCCGGTCTGGTGCTGTTCGCCATCACGCTGATCGTCAACATCACGGCGCGGGCGATCATCTACCGCCGCCGGGAGTTCACGGAGTCGGCCGCATGACCACAACCGTCACCTCCCACCGCACCCGTCCGCCGGCCCAGCCCGCCTCGCTGCGGGCCCGGCGGCTGCCCTGGTACGCCGCTCCGGCCATCGCCGTGGCGGCCCTGGCGCTCTCCGCCGCGCTCGTCTACGGCATCGACATCGGCGGCCCGGTCCTCGTGGTCGTCCTCGGCGCGGTGCTCTACCTGGTCGGGCTCTTCGCCGCGGCCAACGCGGTCGAGGGTCGCCGGTCGGCCCGCAACCGCACCTGGAGCGCGCTGATCCACTCCGCGTTCGTGCTGGCGGTGCTGCCGCTGGTGTCGGTGGTCTGGACGCTGGTCAGCAAGGGCACCGAGCGGCTGGACGGCAACTTCTTCCAGACCTCGATGAACAACATCGGGGCCCGGGACGCCAACGGCGGCGCGTACCACGCGATCGTCGGCACGCTGGAGCAGGTCGGCATCGCCACCCTGATCACCGTGCCGCTCGGCATCCTCTGCGCCATCTACATCGTCGAGTACGGCCGGGGCAAGTTCGCCTTCACGATCCGGTTCTTCGTGGACGTGATGACCGGCATCCCGTCGATCGTCTCCGGCCTCTTCGTGCTGGCGTTCTGGGTGCTGGTCGTGTCGCCGTGGTTCAACGACGGCCGGCCCAGCTTCTCCGGCTTCGCCGCCGCGCTCGCGCTGAGCGTGCTCATGCTGCCCACCATCGTCCGGTCCACCGAGGAGATGCTCCGCCTCGTCCCGCCGCCGCTGCGCGAGGGCGCCTACGCGCTCGGCGTACCCAAGTGGAAGACGATCCTGCGGGTGGTGCTGCCGACGGCGCTGCCCGGCATCGTCACGGGCGTGATGCTCGCCATCGCCCGTGCGGCCGGCGAGACCGCGCCGGTGCTGTTGGTCGCTGGCGGCGGTGCCGCGATCAACACCAACCCCTTCGAGAACAACCAGTCGTCGCTGTCCCTCTTCGTCTACCAGCAGGCCGGTGACGCGTCGAAGTACGCACCGGCACGGGCGTGGACCGCGGCACTCACCCTGGTCGCCCTCGTGCTCATCCTGACGATCGCGGCGAAGCTGCTGGCCCGTCGCAACAGGCTCAGCCGATGAACCCCGGAGGTTCCACCATGGCCAAGCGTGTCTCCGCCTCGAACGTCACCGCCTACTACGGCGGCTTCAAGGCGATCGAGAACATCAACCTGACCGTCGAGCCGAAGACCGTCACCGCCCTGATCGGGCCGTCCGGCTGCGGCAAGTCCACCTTCCTGCGGTCGATCAACCGGATGCACGAGGTGCTGCCGGGGGCTCGGGTCGAGGGCAGCCTGACCATCGACGACCAGGACATCTACGACCGGGACGTGGACGTCACCGCGGTCCGGCGCACGATCGGCATGGTCTTCCAGCGGCCGAACCCGTTCCCCACCATGAGCATCTTCGAGAACGTGGTGGCCGGGCTGAAGCTCAACGGGGTCCGCAAGAAGTCGATCCTGGAGGACGCAGCCGAGAAGGCGCTGCGCTCGGCGAACCTGTGGGACGAGGTCAAGGACCGGCTGGGCAAGCCCGGCGCCGGCCTCTCCGGCGGTCAGCAGCAGCGGCTCTGCATCGCCCGGACCATCGCGGTCGAGCCGCAGGTCGTGCTGATGGACGAGCCGTGCTCCGCCCTGGACCCGATCTCCACGCTGGCGATCGAGGACCTGATGTTCCAGCTCAAGGACAAGTTCACGATCATCATCGTGACGCACAACATGCAGCAGGCCGCGCGTGTCTCGGACCGGACCGCCTTCTTCTCGATCGAGAAGACCGGCGACCCGGGCCGGCTGATCGAGTACGACAACACCCAGAAGATCTTCAGCAACCCGAGCGTGAAGAAGACCGAGGACTACATCACCGGCCGCTTCGGCTGAGCCGCTGGCTCCCGGTCCGCGAGGGGCGTCGGTCGACCTGACCGGCGCCCCTTCTGCGTACCCTGACGTGGTCCGCGGCCCGACCCAGAGCGGCCCCGGCGGCCCCGCGCGGCGGCGGCCCCGCGCGGCGGCGGCCCCGCGCGGCGGCGGCCCCGCGCGGCGGCGGCCCCGCGCGGCGGCGGCGCGGCGCGGCGGGGCAAGATCGTGCTCGATCAAGGATGCAGTGGCCTCACCGCGCAACGGAGGCCACTACTGCAATGTTCGAGCGCGATCTTCGGTAGGAGCGAGCCTGCGCTCCATACCGCTCCCAAGATCTGCGCAACTACCCGGATACTGCTGTCTCCCACGCGTCCGAGGCAGCAGTATCCCTGAAGTTGTGCAGATCTTGACGGCACGCGCGGGCAGCGCGGGGTCAGGTCAGGATGAAGCGGGGTTCGCCGTTTGGCGGCCGGTCCAGGCGCGGGGTGACCGGGGTGGCCGCGTCCCGGTCGGCCGCTGCCCGCGCCACCCCGGCCAGGTCGCCGGCCGCCGCCACCTGCGCCAGCGTGACCAGGGTCGGTGGCAGCATGGTCAGCTCGCCGGCCTTCGCGCGGGCCAGCGCGTCCGCCGGACGGATCCACAGGGTGTGGTCGGCCTCGCCGGAGACGTCGCGGGTCCGCTGCCCCGCCGGCAGCAGAGCCACGAAGAAGTACGTGTCGAAGCGGCGCGGCTCGAACTCGGGAGTGATCCATCGACTCCACGGCAGCAGCAGGTCCGACCGCAGGGTGAGCTGACGGTCGGCGAGCAGTGCCGCGAAGCCCAGCCGGCGTCCCTCCAGGTCCTGCCGGGCCGTCTCCCAGTCGTCGCCGCTGACGTCGCCCACCACGGTCGCCGGGTCCGGGCCGGCGAGCAGTACGCCGGCCTCCTCGAAGACCTCCCGCGCGGCGGCGCAGACCACCGCCTGCGCGGCGTCCGGGGTCACCCCGAGCCGGCCCGCCCACTCGGCGGGTGCCGGACCCGCCCAGTCCACGTGGGCCTCGGAGTCGGAGCGGTCCACCCCGCCGCCGGGGAAGGCGTACATCCCGCCGAAGGTCATGGCGGCGACCCGGCGGATGACGTACACCTCGAAGTCGGCGTCGGTCGGACGCAGCAGCAGCACGGTCGCCGCGACCCGCGGCACCGCCGGGGTGCCGCCCTCGGCCTGGAACCGGCGGGCGTGCTCGACCAGGGCGGCCGGCGCGGGGAAGCCGGCGCTGTCGATCGTCATGCCGCGAGCCTAGTTCCTGGCCCCCTGACCACCGATCGGAGCACGGGGCGTGGGCGCAGCCCGGACAGTGGGCGGTTCACCTGGCTCGGCTAGCGTTCCGGGCATGACTCGTTGGGGCATCCTGGCCACCGGCCACATCGCCAGCCGTTTCGCCGAAGACCTCCGCCTGGTGCCGGACGCCGAGCTTGTCGCGGTCGGGTCCCGTGCCGCGGAGAGCGCGCAGCGCTTCGCCGACACGTACGGCGCGAAGCGCGCGTACGGCTCCTGGGTGGAGTTGGCCGCCGACCCGGAGATCGACGCGATCTACGTGGCCACTCCGCATTCGGCGCACTACGAGGCGGCGATGACCTGCCTGACCGCCGGCCGCGCGGTGCTGCTGGAGAAGCCGTTCACCCTCGAACTGGCCACCAGCGCCGAGTTGGTCGACACCGCCCGCGCCGCCGGGGTCTTCCTGATGGAGGCCATGTGGATGCGGACCAACCCGCTGATCCTGCGCGCGGTCGAGCTGATCGCGGAGGGGGCGATCGGCACGGTGACCGGCGTCCGGGCCGACTTCGGGGTGGCTGGGCCGTTCCCGCCGGAGCACCGGATGCGGGCCGCTGCGCTGGGCGGGGGTGCCCTGCTCGACCTGGGGATCTATCCGATCAGCCTGGCCCACCTGCTGCTCGGCGTGCCGCAGCACATCCGCTCCTGGGCGCAGCTCGGCCCGGAGGGGACGGACGAGAACACCGGCATGCTGTTCGGCTACGACACCGGAGCCCTGGCAACCCTGAGCTGCGGCATGGTCGGGTTGAGCGGGCAGACCGCCTCGGTGACGGGCACCACGGGGCGGATCGACCTGCCGGAGCCGTTCTTCCGGCCGGGTTCGCTGACCCTGCACCGGGCCGGCGCGGAGCCGGAGACGATCACCGCCGACGGGGCCGGGAACGGCTACCAGTACGAGGCGATCGAGGTGCAGCGCTGCCTCGCCGCGGGGCTCACCGAGAGCCCGCTGGTGCCGCACGCCGCCACCCTCGAGGTGATGGCGCTGCTGGACGCGGTCCGTGAGCAGATCGGCGTGCGCTACGCGTGAAAAGAAAAGGGCCCCTCTTCGAAGAGGGGCCCTTTCTTCACGACGGTCAGCCGAAGAGCGGCCGGACCAGCAGGTAGGTGACGCAGGCGATGAGCGCGGCGGCCGGGAACGTGATGATCCAGGCGAGCACGATGTTGCCGGCGACGTTCCAGCGGACCGCGGAGAGGCGCTTGGTCGCACCCACGCCCATGATCGCCGAGGTGATCGTGTGCGTGGTGGAGATCGGGGCCTTCAGCACCAGGGCGTTGAAGTAGAGCACCGCGCTGGCAACCGTCTCGGCGGCGAAGCCCTCCGGCGGCCCCAGGTCGATGATCTTACGACCGAGGGTGCGGATGATCCGCCAACCACCGGCGTACGTGCCGAGGGCCAGCATGGTCGCCGAGGTCCAGAACACCCAGCCCGGGATGTGCGTCTTGCTCTCCTGGAAACCGCCGGTGTAGAGCGCCAGCACCACGATGCCCATGGTCTTGGCGGCGTCCTGCATGCCGTGGCCGACCGACATGGCCGCCGCCGAAACGGTCTGCGCGTGGCGGAAGCCCCGGTTGAGCTTGCCCGGCTGCCCCTTCCGGAAGAGCCAGAGGATGGCCAGCATCAGCAGGTAGCCGAGGGTCAGGCCGACGATCGGCGAGAGCACCATCGGCAGCAGCACCTTCTCGCCGATGTTGCCCCACTGCACGATGCCGCCGGTGGACAGCAGGGTCGCACCGACCAGGCCGCCGAAGAGCGCGTGCGAGGACGACGACGGCAGGCCGAAGTACCAGGTGATGAGGTTCCAGGCGATCGCGCCGAGCACGCCGGCGAAGACCACTCCGAGGCTGCTCACCCCGGTGGGGAGGGTCACCAGACCGTCACCGACGGTCTTGGCGACCCCGGCGCCGAAGTGCGCGCCGATGAAGTTGCCGACCGCGGCGAGGCCGAGGGCGATCCGAGGTGTCAGCGCCCGGGTGGAGACGCTTGTCGCGATCGCGTTGGCGGCGTCGTGGAAGCCGTTGGTGTAGTCGAACGCCAGGGCCACCGCGATCACCGCCAGCACGGCGATGAGTTCGGGAGTCACTGGCTCAGGACTCCTTGACGGCGATGGTCTCGACCGTGTTGGCCACGTGCTCGAAGGCGTCGCAGGCGGCCTCCAGCTCGTCGGCGACCTCCTTCATCTTCAGCACCGTCAACGCGTCGTACTCACCCGAGAAGAGCCGGACGAGCAGCTGCCGGTTGATCCGGTCGCCCTCGTTCTCCAGCCGGTTGCACTCGATCCAGTAGTCCTCGAGATCCTTCATCGACTGCAGGCGGGGCATCGCGTCGGCGGTCAGCTTGGCCTGCTGGTCGAGCACGTTGACCATCTCGTGCAGCTCGCGGGGCAGCGCCGGCAGCTCGGTCAGCCCGTACAGGTAGAGCAGGTCGCCGACCGCTTCCAGGTGATCCATCACGTCGTCGAGCAGCGAGCCGAGCCGGTAGATGTCCTCCCGGTCGAACGGGGTGATGAAGGTCGAGTTGATCTTCTTGTACAGGTCGTGGGTGATCTGGTCGCTGTCGTGCTCAACCTCGGTCAGCCGCTCGCTGACCGACTGCACGTCCACGCCGGGCAGGGCCAGCTCGTTGAGCAGCGCGGTGCCGCGGACCAGGTTCTGCGCGGCCCTGGTGAAGAGCTCGTAGAAGGCGCCCTCGGTGGGGCGGAAGGAAAACTTCACAGCACAGACCTCGTCGCGTCGGTGGAAGGGTGGCGGCACCCGTCGGGCACCCGCCCGGTGAATGCTAGGAAACGACAGAACCGTGAATTCGCCGGCCCACCCCTGGCCAGGCGTCATTCACCGCCCGTTCATCTGTTGTTCATCTCGGCCGTCCCACCCGCACCCGCTCCCCCAGCGAGCAGCCGCTCCCGCTCCCGCTCGACGTCAAAATCGGCAGCCGGATACCCCAGGCCGAGGGTGTCGAACGTCTCACGCAGCAGATGGGCCACCGCCCAGTCCCTGTACCACTTGCGGTCCGCCGGCACCACGAACCACGGCGCGGCGTCCGTGGAGCACCGGCTGAGCGCCTCGGCGTACGCGGCCTGGTAGTCGTCCCAGTGGGACCGGGAGTCGACGTCGGAGGGGTTGTACTTCCAGTGCTTGCGCGGGTCGGTGAGCCGCTCCAGCAGGCGCTTGCCCTGCTCGGCGTACGAGATGTGCAGCATCACCTTGAGCACTGTCACGTGACCCTCGGTCAGCTCCCGTTCGAACGAGTTGATCTCGTCGTAGCGAGCCCGCCAGGTCGCCTCCGGCACCAGCGAGCTGACTCGGGTGATCAGCACGTCCTCGTACTGCGAACGGTTGAACACCCCCACGTACCCGGGCGGCGGCAACTCACGACGGATCCGCCAGAGGAAGTCGTGCCGCAGCTCCTGCTGGGTCGGCGGCCCGAACGAGCGGATGTGCAGGCCCAGCGGGTTCATCGCGCCGGCCACCCGCTTGATCGTGCCGTCCTTGCCGCCGCAGTCCATCGCCTGGAGCACGAGCAGCACCCGGCGTGCCGGCCGGTCCAGCCCGGCCTTGGCCATCGCGAAGAGCATTTCCTGCTGTCGGCCCAGCTCGCCGCCGACCAGCTCCACCTGCTCTCGCGCCCAGGCCTTCCGGTGCTCGCCGCGCCCCGCCGTGCTCGGCACGCCGGGCGTCGATCGTGGATCGATCGCGCCGAGATCCACGGGTGCGGTGACCCGCAGCAGCTCCCCGACGGAGCCGCCGTCCGGTGCCACGATCTGCCCTTGCTCGGGTGCGCTCATCCACGGATCATCGCCCACCCGCAGACGATCCGCCCGCCGAGGCCCACCCCACACCGCCACCGGGTCGGCGCGGTCCGCCTGGCGGCCGACCGGCCCGTTCAGAGCTGCCGACACGGCCAGGGGCTGCCGGCGTGCCCGGTCGCCGGGAGGATGTACGTCAGGACGGTGCCGACCGGGGATGGGTGGTGGGTCGTGCGGGACCTGGCGACGGAGTTCGAGGCCGAGCGGGGCCGGTTGCTCGCGGTGGCCCGCCGGATGCTGGGCAGCCGCACTGAGGCGGAGGACGCGGTGCAGGAGACCTGGCTGCGCTACGCCGGTGCGCTCGCCGACCCGGCGGCCCGCGCCGAGATCCGGGAGCTGTCCGCATGGCTGACCACCACCTGCGCCCGGATCTGCCTGGACGTGCTCCGCTCGGCCCGGGTCCGGCGGGAGGCGTACCCCGGGCAGTGGCTGCCGGAGCCGGTGGTGAGCCCGTTGGGCGCTGGACCGTCGACCGACGGGTACGCACCCGACCCGGCCGAGCGGGCGGTCCGCACCGACCAGGTCGGTACGGCGCTGCTGGTGGTGTTGGAGCGGCTCGGACCGGAGCAGCGGGTCGCCTTCGTGCTGCACGACGTGTTCGCGGTGCCGTTCGCCCGGATCGCCGACGTGCTCGGCACCACCGACGTGGCCGCCCGGCAGCTCGCCGCCCGGGCACGTCGGGCGGTCACCGCCCCGGACGTACCCCGGCACACCGCCGACCCGGGCGAGCAACGCCGGGTGCTCGAAGCGTTCGTCACCGCCACCGAGTCCGGCGAGCTGGAGCAACTGCTCAAGGTGCTCGCGCCGGACGTGGTCTTCGTCGGCGACTCCGGCGGGCACTTCCCCTCCGCCCGCCGGCCGGTGCTCGGCGCGGACGCCGTGGGTCGCTTCGCGCTGGGGCTCTTCGGCCAGGCCGGCCGCTACGCCGGAGGGGTGCTGGCCCGGCTCGTGCTCGTCGATGGTGTGCTCGGCCTGCAGATGGAGGCGGTGCACAGTGACGGGCGGCCGATCCGCCTGGTCACCGCGTTCGCGGTGGATCAGGGCCGGATCACCGCCATCTACAACCAGATCAACCCGGAGAAACTGACCGACCTGCCGCCGCTCGGCGCCGACGACGGCTGGCCACCGCGCTGGTGAGCCGGCCCGGCCGGGCGTGCGGCGTCAGACCACCAGGGCCAACCACTTCCGGTACGCGGTGGCGAACGGCTCGGTGCCGTCGGCCAGCGCCCCGAACAGCCGCTGGGCTGCGGCTTCGGCCTCGACCACCACGTCGTCCGGGTAGCCGAATCGTGCTCGGTGCTCGGCGAACTCGTCCTCGTCGAGCAGCTCCACCAGGCCGGTGGCGCGACGCCGGACGACGTCCAGGTCCAGATCGATCAGGTGGACGGTGTCGTCGGATTCCCAGTGAGCCGGGGTGGTGATGTCGCAGTAGACCTCGCTGGTGCGCGGCGGCGGGTTGAACATGGCCGTCCACCAGGCGCGATGCGGCACCAGCAGCACGAACGGAATCTTCTCCACCGACGGCCGGCCGTGGTAGACCGATTCGGTGCCCTGGGGCACGCCGAGCCAGATGCCGAGGTCGTCCTCGGTGAGCCGGCGGGCCGGGTAGTCGCGGTGGGCGCTGCCGTCGTACTTGCGGTAGATCACTCGGACCATGTCGCTCGGCATGATTCGCACCCTAACCGATACCGCCCACGCGTCGTAGCGCGGCCGTAACCGGACGGCGTCGCCCGCAACGCCCGGTCGCCGTCGGCATCGCGCCACGCGGCGGATGGACGCAGCCCGTGTCGGCGGCGCCGGGTACCGTCGCACGGTGACTCCGCCCCGCACCGCCACCGGTTCCGCCACCCCGTCGGCCCGTGCCAAGGGGCGGCGGCGGGGTGCCCGGCCCAGTGGCACCGAGCTGCTGGCGGCGGCGGTCGGCGCGGTGCCCGGCGGCGCCGAACGACCTGGCCAGTTGCAGATGACCACGGCGATCGAGGAGTGCGTGGCCGAGGGCGAGCATCTGCTCGTGCAGGCGGGCACCGGCACCGGCAAGTCGCTTGCCTACCTCGCGCCGGCGCTCACCGTGGACGGCCCGGTGGTGGTCTCCACCGCCACCCTGGCGTTGCAGTCCCAGCTGGTCGACCACGATCTGCCCCGGCTGGCCGACGCGGTGGAGCCGCTGCTCGGCCGCCGGCCCACCTTCGCGGTGCTCAAGGGTCGCCACCACTACCTCTGCCTTGCCCGACTGGACAACTCCACCGAGGATGAGCCGGAGGACACCCTCTTCGACGCCCCGGCGGCTCGCCCCGGGGGCGGGACGAAATGGCTCGGTGAGGCGGGCCGGTTGGGCAAGCAGGTCGAGCGGCTGCGTGGCTGGGCCGAGAAGACCGCCACCGGCGACCGCGACGAACTGGACCCGGGCGTCGACGACCAGGCCTGGCGGCTGGTGTCCATGCCGGCCCGCGAGTGCGTCGGCGCGACCCGTTGCCCGTTCGGGCAGGAGTGCTTCGCCGAGGCGTCCCGGGCCCGTGCCCGCGAGGCCGACATCGTGGTGACCAACCACAGCCTGCTCGCGGTCGACATGCTCGCCGACCGGCACATCGTGCCACCGCACAAGCTGCTCATCGTCGACGAGGCGCACGAGTTGGCCGACCGGGTCTCCTCCGCGGCCCAGGCGGAGCTGGTGCCGGAGCTGATCGACCGGACCACCCGGCGGGCCCGTACGCTGCTGCGCCCGGAGACCGCCGACGCGCTCACCGCCGCCGGTGACGCCCTCGCGGTCGGGCTGGCCGAGGCGCCGGCCGGGCGGATCACCGCCGGGCTGCCGACGCCCCTGCGGGAGGCGTGCACGCTGCTCGACGCGGCGACCCGGTCCGCCCTGGACGCGATCGGCGACATCAAGTCCGACGACCCCGACCCGGTCCGCAAGCAGCAGGCCAAGGCGGCACTCGACGAGCTCTCCACCACCGCACAGCGACTGCTGGAGGAGGCCGACCACGACGTGGCCTGGGTGGAGAAGAACGACAGCGGCAACCGCCGGGCACTGGTCGTCGCGCCGCTGTCGGTGGCCGGCACCCTCGCCACCCACCTGTACGACGAGCGCACCGTCGTCGCCACCTCGGCGACCCTGGCGCTGGGCGGCCGGTTCGACACCGTGGCCCGCGCCCTCGGGCTGGACGCGCCGCCGCCCGCCCCGCCGTCCGCCGCCGCAGCCGCACTGGCTGCCCGCACCGGCCCGGGCCGTCCGGCCGCCGAGACGCCGGGCCGCCGACTCGCCGGCGACCTCCCGCCGAGTGCCGTCGTACCGGCCACCGAAGGCCCCGGATGGCGGTCGCTCGACGTCGGTTCGCCGTTCGACTACGCCCGCCAGGGCATCCTGTACGTCGCCGCACACCTGCCCCGACCCAGCGTCTCCGGGCTGCCCGATGCCGCCGGGGAGGAGCTGCTCGCGCTGGTCGGGGCGCTCGGTGGTCGTACTCTCGGGCTCTTCTCCTCCCGGCGGGCCGCGCAGCAGGCGGCGGAGTTGCTCCGCGCGCGGACCGACCTGCCGGTGCTGTTGCAGGGCGAGGAGGCGCTGCCGCTGCTGGTCCGCCGCTTCCGTGAGGAACGTGCCAGTTGTCTGTTCGGGGTGATGTCGCTCTGGCAGGGGGTGGATGTGCCGGGTGACGCCTGCCAGCTCGTGGTCATCGACCGGCTGCCCTTCCCGCGACCGGACGAGCCGCTGGCGGCGGCTCGTGCCGCCGCCGTGGATGCCGGCGGCGGCTCCGGCTTCGCCGCGGTGAGCGTGCCGATCGCGGCGGTCCGGCTGGCTCAGGGCGTGGGCCGGTTGATCCGGGCGACCGGCGACCGGGGCGTCGTCGCGGTGCTCGACTCCCGACTGGAGACGGCCCGGGGGTACGGGCCGTTCCTGCGCCGCTCGTTGCCGCCGTTCTGGTACACGACCCGCCCCGAGGTGGCGAGAGGCGCCCTGGAACGCCTAGCCAACTCCTGACGCCGCCCCGCGCGGGCCGCGCCGCGCCCGTGCGCGGCGCGGCGCGGCGGCAGGCCCAAGGTCGCGCTACAACAAGGAAATAGTGGCCTCCCGCTGGCGGGAGGCCACTATTTCCAGGATCGAGCGTGATCTAGCGGGCAGCGCGGCGCGGGCGGCG
>NZ_PYBV01000105.1:0-205 GCF_003205615.1 Micromonospora arborensis
TGGTTGACGCCGTTGTTGCGGGTCCACTGGCTGATCCGTGCGCCGTCATTGGTGGCCGAGGCGTACAGGTCCAACGCCTTGCCGCTGTTCCGGTTCACCAGGGCGTACCAGGCGTTGGTGTCCACGGTCGCCGCCGCCGCGGGCGCCGCGTTGACCGCGACGAGCGTGCCGGCTGCCATGACCGCGGCCGCCGCGGCGGCCACCC
>NZ_PYBV01000105.1:253-789 GCF_003205615.1 Micromonospora arborensis
GGCCGCCGCGGCGGCCACCCCTGACCGCCAGCGACGTCTCTGTCGAGAGGCGGGACGAGCCTCATCGAGGGCTTTCATGGTCCACTCCTTCGGTCGGGGTCACCCGCGAGCAGAACGCCCGCGCGTGCCCTGGCGTGTGTGCCGTCGTCTTGGTGGTGGCGTCAGCACGTCCGGGGTGTTGTGCGGGCAACCTGCGGCCAGCAGGCGCACGTCGATGGCGATGCCACGATCCGGGCCGCACAGCAGGCCCGCGCCGAACCGTGCGGTGCGAGATCAAGGCTCCCTGCGGCCGCGTGGCCCGCGGGTGAAAATTAGCGCTAAAGACGTCATACGTCAAACGATTGGCATCGATCTGATCCGGCATCCGCCGTGCCCGTCGCGGCAGAGCGGACCTGGTGGTCACGGCGGCCCGCCCCAGGTGGGGCGGGCCGCCAGTCGTCACATCTCACCCGATCGGCCGGCAGATCCCTCTCTCCCAGGCCGATCGTCGCGGTCGTTAGCCGATCCGGACCAGTTGCCACTGCTGGTTGTTGCCG
>NZ_PYBV01000105.1:813-941 GCF_003205615.1 Micromonospora arborensis
TTGCTGTTGCGGTTGATCAGGCGCACGTAGCCATCAGACGAATTCGCGAGCCGGAACTGCTGGTTTGTGCCGTTGAGGTCGGCCCACTGCACGATCGCGCCGCCGTCTGCGGTGGAGAAGTTGCTGAC
>NZ_PYBV01000106.1 GCF_003205615.1 Micromonospora arborensis
CCGGCGGACGTGCGGGCCGCCGGCCGCTACCTCGACCGACTGTCCGACCAGCGCTTCGGCCGTTACGGTCTGGGCAGCGCCGACGTCGCACAGATCCGGCACCGCTTCGCCGCCTGGCCGCGCTGAGCCGACACCAGACCGGCGATCGCAGACCGCACCTCGGCGACCAACGACCAGGAAACCCGGGACGAGACGCCCCGCTACCAACGGCCCGCGAACCCCCGACGAACCGCGAACCTCGGACGGACCGCG
>NZ_PYBV01000107.1 GCF_003205615.1 Micromonospora arborensis
ACCCACCGAACTGCCCGACCGGGACACCGCTGGATCTCCCGCTCAACCGGATCGACAAACGGAGGTGCTGGATGAACCGGCTGACCTCGTCGTCCGGGATGCCCAACGCGAGCGCTGCACGACGAAACTGCCCCTGATGATCCATAGCGCACCATGGTGCCACGTGGCGAGCCCGGCGACCGGGGGCCGACGGCGCCCGGCTCCTGCCGCCCCTGGACCTCTGGGGCCCGTCGCGCATCACCTGGCGGAG
>NZ_PYBV01000108.1 GCF_003205615.1 Micromonospora arborensis
GGCTGGTGGGGTTGTTGCGTCGCGGTTTGGTGATGATGCGGCGTTGTTGGAGGTGTTGCCGTGGTTGGGGTTGGTGAATCCGGACGCCTCTGGGACGAATTGTGTGTTGGTCGCGATCGCGGCGGATATGAGTGCGGTTCCGGGTGAGGGGTTGGTGTGGCAGGCGCCGGCGGAGAGTCCGCTGCCGGAGTCGGATTTGGTGGCGTATCAGCGGCAGTTGTTGGGGTTGGCGGATGATGCTGATTCGTTGGTGTTCCGGACGGATGTGGGGTCGGTTCGGGCGGTGATGGCGGCGGCTCCGGTGGGGTCGCGGGGTGTGGTGCTGGTTCGGAGCCGGACGGTTGACGGTGGAGTGGGTGTTTCGCACGCGTTCAACGTGTTGCGGTTGGAGGGTGTTGGGGCTGGCGACGACGGGGTTGTTTTCGTCGATGGGCAGCGGGGTGGGTTGGCCCGGGTGCCGGACGGCGTGGTGGATCTGCTGTTCCTGCCGGTGACCGATGGCATCGCCATGCCGGCGGGTGCGACGCGGGTCGAC
>NZ_PYBV01000109.1 GCF_003205615.1 Micromonospora arborensis
CCGGCGGGGGGATCACCTCCGCCGGCATCGTGCTCGCCGCGACCTTCTCCGCCCTCGCCGTCCTACCCCTGGTGGTGCTTGTCGAGTTGGGTACGGCGGGGGCGGTCGGGGGGCTTATTTAAACCATCATCTTTCGGGCGCTGCTGGTGCCCCCACCCGCGGACGACATCCGGGCGAAGATCTGGGGGGCGGGGCGGGTGTCTCGGGGGGACGGGGGGGGGGGGGG
>NZ_PYBV01000110.1 GCF_003205615.1 Micromonospora arborensis
GGGGCGGACCCCCCCGGCCGGGGGGGGGCGAGCTCACCCCCCGGGGGGGGTCACCCCCTTGCCCGCGGCGACCCCGCCTACAGGCCCCAACCCACCCCCCACACCCCCACAAGGCGAGCCCCCCCCCGCACCCCCCCCCCCCCGCCCGGGCGAAAAATCACCCGGGGGATCACCACATCGAAGTGCTGCCGCGGCGAGGGCCCGCCCGCGCCGCAGGTGATCCCGCCCGCGCCCACCCCCCCCCCGCCGATGAAGCGGAG
>NZ_PYBV01000111.1 GCF_003205615.1 Micromonospora arborensis
ACCCTGATGAACCTGCTGGTAGGTCTGCGCCGCCCCAGCTCGGGGCGGGTCGAGTTGTTCGGCGGCGACCCCCGCGACCCGGCGACCCGGCGACAGATCGGGGTCACCCCGCAGGAGACCGGCCTGCCGGGCACGCTGCGGGTCGGCGAGGTGGTCGACTTCGTCTCCGCGCACTACGCGGACCCGGTGCCCCGGGGCGAGCTGCTCGACCGCTTCGGTCTGGGCGATCTCGGCAAACGGCAGACCGGTGGGCTGTACGGCGGGCAGCGCCGCCGCTTGGCGGTGG
>NZ_PYBV01000112.1 GCF_003205615.1 Micromonospora arborensis
AGGTCGGCGGCCTGCTGCTCCCACTGCGCGTAGGCGTCCGGGTAAGCCGACACCTGCACGGTCTGTGCGGCCTGGGTCAGGGGCATGTCCTGCCACCCGTCGACCTGTCGCAGGCCCTTGAGGAATGCGGTGGTGGAGTAGGCCGGGTCGGTGATCTGCTCCGGGGTACCCCAACCGGAGCTGGGGCGCTGCTGGAACAGGCCCAGCGAGTCGTGGTCGTTCATGTCGCCGAGGTGGCCCAGGTTCTCCAGCTTCGACTCCTGCAGGCTCGTCGCGATCGAGATGACCGCGGCCCGCTCGGGCAGGCCGGCCTTCTTCGTGGCGGCGATGATCGCCTTGGCGTTGCCGATCTGCTCGTCGTCGAGGGTGA
>NZ_PYBV01000012.1:0-24233 GCF_003205615.1 Micromonospora arborensis
CGCGGTGCTGCTCGGCGCGGCCGGTCGGTTGCGGGCTTGAGGTCGCCTCGACGGGGTAGGCGCTGCCCGTGCGGGGCCGGCGGGGCCTCGTCCCGGGAAGGGGCGCGCGGTGCGGCTGACGGGGGTGTCCCGGGAGTCCGGCTGGACGGGGCTTTCCGTGCAGACCACGCTGCCCAACCCGAGCACCCGGCCGGGTCTGCGCCTGCCGGGGCGGGTGACCCTGGCGGCCGGGCCGGAGGATGTGCTGGTTCGGCACATCCGACTGGGCCTCGTCACCACTGTCGAGCCGGATGATCCGGCGGCCGCCCGACGACTCGTGCAGTTCCATCACCTGCCGATCGCCGGCCGGTTCGTCGTACCGGCCGGTCGACGGCGGGCGGTCGACTTCGCGTTGCCGCTGCCGTGGGAGACCCCGGTGACCATCTTCGGCGGGGTGCCGCTGCTGAGCCTGCGGATGGGTCTGCGTACGGAGGTGTCCGTCGACCCGGATCTCGACCAGGGGGCCATGGTGCCGGTCTTCGTGCACCCGCTCCCCACCCAGCAGCACGTGTTGGCGGCGTTGGACACGCTGGGTTTCATGATTCGTCAGGCCGGGTTGCAGGAGGGCGGGCTGCCCGGGGTGGAGCACACCCTGCCACTGCACCAGCGCTGGGGCTACTGGGTGGGGCCGCTCTACGCCGGCCCGATCACCGAGCTGGAGGTGATCTTCGTGACCAACTCGGTGGGCCTGGAGGCGATCCTCTGGATGGATCGTCGGCTGGCGCTCGCCGGGATCACCCACCAGAGCATCAGCCGGTTCCGGATCTGGCATGCGGACACGGACCGACGGGACTGGGTCGCCACCGTGGACGGCTGGATACGCCAGGCGATCAACCGGCACGCGGCGGCCGCCGCGCACGCGGACTGGTCCGCGCAGATCGCGGGATCCGCCCACGTCAGCCGCCACCCCGACGAGCCGGTCCAGCCCGGCTACGGCCTCGGCGGCACCGCCGGCAGTGGCGGCGTAGGAGGCGGCGGCTCCGGCGGAGACGGCACCTGACCGCCCCCGCCCCGCCCGCGCCCGCCCCGCCCCGCCCGCCACGGCGATCTTGCACTTTCTGTTGCGACAAATTAGTCCGAAGCAGACATTCCAGCGACCGAAAGTGCAAGATCGCGGGGCGCAAGATCGCGGGGTGCGGGGTGCGGGGTGCGGGGTGCGGGGTGCGGGGTGCGGGGGTGCGGGGTGCGGGGCGGAGTTAGCCGGCGCTGGCGGTGGCCAGCTTGAGGCTGAAGGCCAGGAAGAGGGCGGCTACCGCGGTGGTGCCACCGGCAGCCAGGCGGCGACGTTGGCGGAACTGGGTGGCCAGGAAGGTGCCCGCGA
Source organism: Micromonospora arborensis (assembly GCF_003205615.1). Taxonomy (GTDB): domain Bacteria; phylum Actinomycetota; class Actinomycetes; order Mycobacteriales; family Micromonosporaceae; genus Micromonospora; species Micromonospora arborensis. Next base: position 1,361 of record NZ_PYBV01000012.1, read on the forward strand.
AGATCAACGCGGTCAGGTAGAGCGCGCTGGTCACCTGCGCGATCAGCCCGAGCAGCAGGAACGACAACGCCGGCCAGGCGTAGTCGGGGTCGACGAACTGGATGAAGAACGAGATGAAGAACAGGATCGCCTTCGGGTTCAACAGGCTGATCACCAGCGCCTTACGGAACGGGCTGCGCATCGCCGCCGGCTCCGCGGCGTCGATGAGCCGCGGCGTGCTCGGGTCGTTGCGGTCGCGCCAGCGCCGCACCGCGCCGAGCAGCATGGTCACCCCGACATAACCGAGGTACGCGGCACCGGCGTACTTGATCACCAGGAACAGCGGCGGGTACGCCTTGAGTAGCGACGCCACTCCGGCGGCGGAGAGGAACATCAGCACCCCGTCGCCGACGAACACGCCGCCGGCGGCCCGGTAGCCGACCGCGACGCCCCGTTTGGCTGCGGTGGAGAGCACGAAGAGTGAGTTCGGTCCGGGCAGCAGGATGATGGCCACGGTGCCCAGCACGTACGTCCAGATGTCGGTGATCCCCAGCACGCCCGCCATCATCACGCCACCGGTGCCGTCCGGCGAAGCATTTCGCGCAGCCTTACCTGTGCGTTCGGCCACTCGTCGACGGTCATCGCGTACTGCACGGTGTCGCGCCAGGAGCCGTCCGGGCGTTGCCGGTGCATGCGAAGCACCCCTTCCCGGGTCGCGCCGAGGCGTTCGATGGCGGCCTGCGAGCGGACGTTGCGGATGTCGGTGTGCCAGACCACCCGCACCGCGCCCAGGTCGTCGAAGGCCCGCCCGAGCAGCAGCAACTTCGCCTCGGTGTTGATCCCGGTACGCCACCAGGGCCGGCCGAGGAAGGTGTACCCGATCCCCACCGATCGCCGCTGCGGGTCGATCTCGTAGTAGGACGTGCTGCCGACCACCGCCCCGGTCGTCGCGCACCGCTGCACCCAGGACACCCGTTCGCCGTTGTGTTGTGCGGCCAGGGCGGTGGTGATCACCTCGACCGTCTGGGCCGAGTCGGTCGGCAGGGCGGTCCACAGGTGCCGCCACACATCCGGGTCGGCGGTGGCGGAGTGCAGTTCCTCTGCGTGCGCCAACTCCAGCGGCTCCAGCCGGACGTGCTCGCCGTGCAGGGACACCGGCTCGTGCCAGGGCGTGCGGGGCGTTCGCAGGTACGCCGGCAGTGGTGCGGTGACCCCGGCGTCCGGCTCGGGTTGCCCGGCGGTCAGCCGCAGCGGCACCACCCCGGCCCAGGGCGGCAGTTGCAGGTCGGCCTCGTCCTCGCGGACCCCACCGGTGCGGGCCCGGACCGACACCTCACGCAGTGGCAGCGCCAGCACGGCGGTCTCGGCCAGCTCACGTCGGCTGGGTGGGCGGGTGTCCGTGCTGCGTCCCGCGCCGACCTTCTCGACCAGCGCGGTGAGCATGGCGAACTTCTCCTGCTCGTCGGTGACCAGTCGGGCGGTGCCGAGGGCGACGACGGAGCGGTAGTTGGCGCTGTGGTGGAACTGGGAGCGGGCGTAGACCAGCCCGTCGAGCAGGGTCACCGCGACGCAGACCGGCAGCCCGTCGCCCCGGGCCGCGAGCAGCGGACGACTGCCGGTGGAGCCGTGCAGGTAGAGCGTGTCGCCGATGCGGACGTGCAGGGTGGGCAGCACCCGAGGCTGGCCGTCGACGGTGAAGCTGAGCGCGCAGTCGTACGCCTCGTCGAGCACCGCGTGGGCGGCGGCCCGGTCGTAGCTCATCTTGTCGCGCGACCGGTTGGGTGTGGTCCGGGCGGTGGGTGGGTACATGCTCGCCCCTTTGTTCTAGTACAATCTCTTGTTTGTGTCAGCACACTATCAGCTCACCGGTACGACAGCCGTCGATATTTCGGCCAGCATCGAGTCAGGCATCCGTACGGGCGCCCTGTCACCCGGGGCCGCCCTGCCACCCGTGCGGGCACTCGCCGCCGAGCTGGGCGTCAGCCCCGCCACCGTGGCCCGCGCCTACCAGGAGCTGCGCCAACGCGGCCTGCTCGCCACGGCCGGCCGGCACGGCACCCGGGTACGCCCCCGCCCCCCGGTCGCCGCCCGACGCTCCGCGCTGCGACCCCCACCGTTGCCCGGTGCCCGGGACCTGTCCCGGGGCGAGCCCGACCCCCGGCTGCTTCCGCCGCTCGGCCCGCACCTGGCGGCGCTCGCCGCCAACACCGGCCCGTCGATCGGCTACTCCGACGCCGGGGTGTTGCCCGAGCTGGCCGAGGTGGCCCGCGCCCGACTGAGCGCCGACGGCGTACCGGCGGGGGAGCTCACCCTCACCGGCGGTGCGCTGGACGGCATCGAGCGGCTGCTCGGCGCACACCTGCGCCCCGGAGACGCGGTGGCGGTGGAGGACCCGGGCTGGGCCAATCTGCTCGACCTGGTCGCCGCGCTGGGGCTGCGCCCGATCGGCGTACCGCTCGACGACGAGGGGCCGCTGGTGGCCGGGGTGGCTGCCGCGCTCGACGCCGGAGCGCGGGCGCTGGTGGTCACCAGCCGGGCGCAGAACCCGACCGGCGCCGCCGTCTCGGCCGCCCGCGCCGAGGCGCTGCGGGCGCTGCTCGCCGGCCGGCGGGACCTGCTGTTGATCGAGGACGACCACGCGGCGGAGCTGGCCCGCGTGCCCCTGCACCCGCTGGCTGGGGCGACCGAGAGCTGGGCCTTCGTCCGCTCGGTGAGCAAGCCCTTCGGCCCGGACCTGCGGATGGCGGTGCTGGTCGGCGACGAGACCACGGTGGCCCGGGTGACCGGCCGTACGCGGATCGGCGCCGGTTGGGTCTCCACCGTGCTGCAGCGGCTGGTCCTCGGCCTCTGGCAGGACCCGGCGGTCACCGAGCTGGTGCAGCGGGCGGCGCGGAGCTACGAGCAGCGGCGTGACGGGCTGCTGGCCGCGCTGGCCGAGTACGGCCTGACCGCGCACGGTCGCAGCGGCATCAACATCTGGCTACCGGTGGCGGACGAGACCAGCACGGTCACCGCGCTGCGCGATGCCGGCTGGGCGGTGGCCCCCGGCGCCCTCTACCGGATCGCCGCGCCACCCGCCCTCCGCATCACCGTCAGCCCCCTGACCACGGAGGATCTCGCCCCCCTCGCGGCCGCGCTGGCCCAAGCCGAGAACCCGACCCCACCCCGAGGCTTCCCTACCTGACCCCGCCCTCGCGATCTTGCACTTTGTGTCGTTGCGGTGCCCGTTATGGCCGATAAATCGGGGCAGAAAGTGCGAGATCGCGAGGATTCGGGGCGGACGCGATGGGTATGCGGGCGCCGGAGGTGGGGGTCATGGCTTCAGGTTCGCGTAAGGGTGTCTGGATCGCGGTGGCGGTGGTGGTGATCATCATCATCATCGTGCTGATCGCGATCGCTTCCGGTGGGGATGGCGGCGGTGGCGGGTACTGACGCGGGGGCGCGGCCGGGCACCGCCGGGGCGGACCCGGCGGCGTTCGGCACCGGGCCGGGGCGTACCCGGCACTGAGCATCGAACAGGTATATAACAGTCGGTATGGCCGAGCAGACCGGGAGCGCCGTAGGCGCCCAGCGGTTCATTCCGCCCGACGCCGACACCATCGACGACCTGCGCAGCGCAGCCGGCGGTTGTCGGGGCTGCGAGCTGTACCGGGACTCCTCGCAGACGGTCTTCGGCCGGGGCGACGAGAGTGCCCGGGTGGTGCTGGTCGGCGAGCAGCCCGGCGACATGGAGGATCAAAAAGGGTTGCCCTTCGTCGGTCCCGCCGGACGGCTGCTGCGCCGCGCGGTCGACGACGCCGGGCTGGACCCGGGCGTCCTCTATCTCACGAACGCCGTCAAGCACTTCCGGTTTGAGGCGCGCGGCAAGCGACGCATCCACCAGACCCCGGACCAGGTGCACATCACCGCCTGCCGGCCCTGGTTGGTCGCCGAGTTCGCCCGGCTGCGTCCGGAGATCGTGGTGGTGCTCGGCGCGACTGCCGCCAAGGCGCTGCTCGGCCCGTCCTTCCGGGTCACCCGGCAGCGGGGCGAGCTGCTGCTCTGGCCGGAGTCGGCCCAGCACCCGGAGGACTTCCAGCGGGTGCCGGTGGACAACGCCGGGCAGCGGGCCGACGCGCCGACGGCCCGGCTGCTGGCCACCATCCATCCGTCCGCGGTGCTGCGCGCCGACGACCAGGACAAGGCGTACGAGGGCCTGGTCGCCGACCTCAGCATCGTCACCCGCGCCCTGCCCGGCTAGCCGCGACGAGCGTCGCGACGGGCGCCGAGCGAGCCGTCACGGGGTGGCGTCGGAGTAGACCTCGTCGGCGGCACCACCCCGTTCGGACGAGGTGCCCCCGTTGCCCTGAGTGTCCCCCTGGCCGAAAGCCACCGCTGCCAGCGCGCGGAGGGGCGATACCGCCCCGAAACGTCAATGCGTGATCGGCGTAACAGGTCCTCTGCAGACTCGGCTGAGTCGATCTTGTAGGGGAGGCCGTTATGAGCGATCAGACGCAGTCGATGGTCAGCCGGCGTGGGTTTCTGCGTGCGGTCGGAGTCAGCGGTGGCGCCGGTGCGATGCTCGCCACGATGGGCGCCATGGGTCTCGCCCCCAGCGCCGCTGCGTCCGTGACCCCGGCATTCCGGGCGCCGGAGCGCTCCGACTTCACCCTGACCGGCCGGTCGGGTGCCAAGGTGGTCGTTCTCGGCGGCGGCATCGCGGGGCTCACCACCGCGTACGAGTTGGGCAAGGCAGGCTATGACTGCACGATCCTGGAGGCGCGGCACCGCGTCGGTGGGCGGAACCTGACCATTCGCGGCGGCGATGTCGAGACCGACCTCGATGGACGCATCCAGCGGGCCAGCTTCTCCGACGGGGTCTACTTCAACGCCGGCCCGGGTCGGATCGCACAGTGGATGGTCACCATGGACTACTGCCGGGAGCTCGGCGTACCCATCGAGGTCTTCACCAACCAGAACGCCGACGCCTGGATCTACAACGAGTCCGCCGGGATGACCGAGCCGGTCCGGTACCGCACCGCCAAGGCCGACGTGTACGGCTACGTCTCGGAACTGCTCGCGAAGGCCACCGACCAGGGTGCGCTGGACAGCCGGCTCACCACCGAGGACCGCGATCGGCTGCTGTCGTTCCTGCAGAGCTTCGGCGCGATCGGTGGACGGGCCGGCGACTGGGCCTACACCGGCACCAACCGTCGCGGCTTCTCCGGGTATCCGGGCGCGGGCAACGACGTGGGGAGCCTGCTCGGCACGCCGCCGCCGCTCTCCGACGTCTTCGCCAGCAACGTCGGCCGGTACTTCTCCTTCGAGTTCGGCTATGACCAGGCGATGCTGATGTTCCAACCGGTCGGTGGGATGGACCAGATTCCCCGGGCTCTGGCCAAGGCGGTGGGCCAGCACCGGATCCGACTCAACGCCGAGGTGACCGCGGTGACCGACCGGGGCAGCCGGGTCGAGGTGACCTACCGGCAAGGTGGCCGGCAGTCGCAGATCACCGCTGACTACTGCGTGGCGGCGCTGCCGCCGCACCTGATGGCCCGGGTGCCGCACAATCTCGGCGCCGGGGTGACCGCGGCCCTGGCCGACTTCCCGGTCACCGCCTCCGGAAAGATCGGCCTGGAATATCGCAGCCGCTGGTGGGAGACCGATCAGCGGATCTACGGCGGCATCACCGAGACCGACCTGGACCTGTCGCACATCTGGTACCCGTCCTATGGCTTCCACGGCAAGCGCGGCCTGGTCGTCGGCTACTACAACACCGGGGCGAACGCCAGGACGTACAGCGGGCTCACACCCGAGCAGCGCAGCGAGCGTGCGATCAGCCAGGGTGTGAAGATCCACGGCGACAAGTACCGCAGTGAGCTGGTCACCTCGTACTCGCACGCCTGGGACCGGACCCGCTACATCGAGGGCGCCTGGACCTCGCCCCGGTACGGCACACCCGGATACAACCTGCTGTTGCAGCCGGCCGGGCGGGTCTACTTCGCCGGGGACTGGCTGAGCCACGAGGTGGCCTGGCAGCACGGTGCGTTCGTGGCCGCCCGTTCGGCGGTCTCCGCGCTGCACCAACGGGTGATGGCCGGCTGATCGACCCAGGCCCGCGCAACTTCGGGGAAAGTGCTGCTTCCCGGCGCGCTGAGACAGCAGTTTCACCGAAGTTGCGAGGATCTTGCGGCGGACGGCGGACGGCGGGCGGCGGGCGGCTGTCGGCTGTGGGCGAAACCCACTGCCGCTGGTCGGCGTGGGTGCGCGAGGATGGGTCACCCCGTCCCGAGGAGCGCAGATGGCCACCGACCTGACCGCGCCGCGCACCACCGCCCGACCCGACGTCGCGTCGATCCAGCGGCGTACCCTGCGGCTGCTCTTCACCACCCAGATCATCGGTGGGATCGGCGTCACCATCGGCATCGCCGTGGGTGCGCTGCTCGCCGCGCGGATCGCCGGCACCGCGATGGCCGGTGTGGCGCAGAGCGCCGGGGTGGTCGGCGCGGCGCTGCTCGCCGTCCCGGTCACCCGGATCATGGCCCGGCACGGTCGCCGGCCCGGCCTGGTGCTGGCGTACGCGATCGGCGCCGTCGGCGGCGTACTCGTGGTGCTGGCCGCGGCCACCCGCTGGGTGCCGCTGCTCTTCCTCGGGATGCTGCTCTTCGGTGGCGGCACCGCCGCGAACCTCCAGGCCCGCTACACGGCGGTGGATCTCGCCGAGCCGGCCCGCCGCGGGCGGCAGCTCTCCCTGATCGTCTGGGCCACCACCATCGGTGCGGTGGCCGCGCCGAACTTCGCCGCGCTGGCCGACCGGGTCACCTCCGGTTGGGGGCTGCCCGCGCTGGCCGGCCCGTTCGCGTTCAGCGCGGTCGCGTTCGTGCTGGCTGCCGTCGTACTCCTCGGGTTGCTCCGGCCCGACCCGCTGCTCACCGCGCGGCGGCTCGCGGCGGCCGACGTGTCCTTCGCCGGCCCGCCGCCGGCCACCGACGCGCCGGCGACCACCGTGGCGGCCGAGACGCCGGCGGCCGTCGCGCCGGTCGAGGTACGCGCGCCGCGCGCCGCCGGGATGCGTGCGGCCTGGTCGGTGGTACGCGGGCGACCCGCTGCCCGGCTCGGCATCGCCGCCGTGGCGGTGGGGCACCTGGTGATGGTGGCGGTGATGGCGATGACCCCGGTCCGGCTCGGTGAGTCGCACGCCGACGCCGACGTGTTGCGGCTGGTCGGCATCGTGCTGAGTCTGCACATCGCCGGCATGTACGCGTTCTCCCCGGTGGTCGGCTGGCTCACCGACCGGCTCGGCCGGCGGGCGGTGATCCTCGGTGGGGTCGGGTTGCTGCTGGCCGCCTGCGCGGTCGCCGGTACCGCCGGGCACCACACACCCCGGCTCTCGGTGGGTCTGGTCCTGCTCGGGCTGGGCTGGTCGGGGACGATGGTGGCCGGTTCGACGCTGCTGTCCGAGTCGGTGCCGGCCGGTGTGCGGCCGAGCGTCCAGGGGCTGTCCGATCTGATCATGGGGTTGGCCGGGGCCGGCGCCGCTGTGGTGAGTGGGTTTGTCATGCAGTTCGCCAGTTATCCCGTGCTCACCCTGCTCGCGGCGGTCGCGGTGGTGCCCCTGGTGGCGCTAGCGTTGCGCCCGGTGCCGACCGGGGCACCGGACGAGGAGGGCTGATCACTGTGCGGCTGACCGACTTCTGGACGCGCCTGGACGAGGCGTTCGGGCCCGGCTACGCGGCCAGCATCGCCCGCGATCAGGTGCTGTCGCAGCTCGGCGGACGGACCATCGAGCAGGCACTGGCGTCGGGGGAGCAGACGCACGTCGTGTGGAGGGCGGTCTGTGCCGCGTATCCCGACCGAGTGCCCGCTCGACTACGCTGAGCAGCCTTTTCGCCGCTTCTGCGTGTCGCTTGTCGAGTCGTACACCTGTTCGGCTATTGTCCACAGCGGGGTGCTCGTCCACAGCTCGCGGCCCGTCGGCTGGTTTTCTGTCGGACCCAGCGCCTAGCGTGTCCGCGTGACGCGAAGCTCAGCAAAGACGCCGGCGAAGGCAGGGGTGGCAACCATGGCAGCAGGGCCTGACCGGGAGAAGGCACTCGACCTTGCTCTCGCTCAGATTGACAAGCAATTCGGCAAGGGCTCGGTGATGCGACTGGGTGACCGGCCGGTCATCCAGACCGCCATCATTCCGACCGGCTCCATCGCCCTTGACGTGGCGCTGGGCATCGGCGGCCTGCCGCGCGGCCGGGTGGTCGAGATCTACGGTCCCGAGTCCAGCGGTAAGACCACGGTGGCACTGCACGCGGTGGCCAACGCCCAGCGCAACGGCGGGATCGCCGCCTTCATCGACGCCGAGCACGCGCTCGACCCGGAGTACGCGAAGGCCCTCGGCGTCGACACCGACGCGATGCTGGTCTCGCAGCCGGACACCGGCGAGCAGGCGCTGGAAATCGCGGACATGCTGATCCGCTCCGGCGCTCTGGACATCATCGTGATCGACTCGGTGGCGGCCCTGGTGCCGCGCGCCGAGATCGAGGGCGAGATGGGCGACAGCCACGTGGGCCTCCAGGCCCGGCTGATGAGCCAGGCACTCCGGAAGATCACCGGTGTGCTCAGCAACACCGGCACCACGGCGATCTTCATCAACCAGCTGCGGGAAAAGATCGGTGTCATGTTCGGCAGCCCGGAGACCACGACCGGTGGTCGGGCGCTGAAGTTCTACGCCTCGGTCCGGCTCGACGTGCGACGCATCGAGAGCCTCAAGGACGGCACCGACGTGGTCGGTAACCGCACCCGGGTCAAGGTCGTGAAGAACAAGGTCGCCGCGCCGTTCAAGCAGGCCGAGTTCGACATCATGTACGGCAAGGGCATCTCGCGTGAGGGCTCGCTGATCGACGTCGGCGTGGAGCAGGCGATCATCCGCAAGTCCGGCGCGTGGTACACGTACGACGGCGACCAGCTCGGCCAGGGCAAGGAGAAGGCCCGGGAGTTCCTGAAGGAAAACCCGGACGTGGCCGCCGAGATCGAGAAGAAGATCCTGGAGAAGCTCGGCGTCGGGGTCGGCGCGAGTGACGCCGCCGGTGGCCCGGAGCTGCCGCCGGTCGACTTCTGACCGGTCGCTGACCGATGGCAGGACGACGCGCTCGTACGGGGCGGGGCTGGGATGCCAGTCCGCCCCGTACGGGCGACGCCAGCGAGCCACCTCACCCTCGGCGGGGTGGCCGGGGTCGGTCGGCCGACGCCGACGCCGTCGAGTCCCCGGCACCGCCTCGCGATGAGTCGGAGGTCGCCCGCGAGATCTGCCTGCGCCAGCTCGCCGTCCGGCCCCGCACCCGGGCCGAGCTGGCCGGGGCGTTGGCCAAACGGGGCATCTCCGAGGAGGTCTCGGCCGAGGTGCTCGACCGGTATGACGAGGTCGGCATCATCGACGACGCGGCGTTCGCCCGGGCCTGGGTGTCCAGCCGGCACGCGGGGCGTGGCCTGGCTCGCCGGGCGCTCGCCAACGAGCTGCGCCGAAAGGGCGTGGACGGCGAGGTGGCCACCGAGGCGCTGGGTGAACTGGACGAGGAGACCGAGGCAGACACCGCCCGCGGCCTCGTGGAGCGCAAGCTCCGCACTGCCCGGGGTGAGCCCGACGCGATCTTCCGGCGGCTGGTGGGCATGCTGGCCCGCAAGGGTTACCCGCCCGGCGTGGCGATCCGGGCCGTGAAGGACGCGCTGGCCGCGCAGAGCGCCGAGGCCGCCGAGTTCGCGGAGCAGATAGACGCCGACGCGCTCGCCGACGCCGAAGGGGAATTGGACCGCGACAGTCGTCCGACCGACTGAGAGTCGCGCTGGGTGCTGCGGGGTGGTCCGATGTTGAAGGCGTGTCTGAACGGTGGGCGCAGCCGTGACGCCCACCCGGCGGTGCCGGTCACCCCGGCGGAGTTGGCCGTCGACGCGGCCCGTTGCGCCTCGCTCGGCGTCGCGGCCGTGCACGTCCATCCCCGCGCTGCGTCCGGGGCCGAATCGCTGCGCCCGAAGGTCATCGCCGACGCGCTCACCGCGATCCGCGCCGCCCGGCCGGGGCTGCCGGTGGGGGTGAGCACCGGAGCGTGGATCGAGCCGGATCCGGCCGCCCGGGTGGCCGCCGTCCGGTCCTGGTCGGTGCTGCCCGACTTCGCCTCGGTCAACGCGCACGAGGCCGGTGCCGAGGCCGTCGCCGCCGCCCTGCACGAGCGGGGTGTGCTCGTCGAGGTGGGGCTCTGGACGCTCGACGCCGTGGACGCGTACCGGTCCTGGCGGGTGCCGGTCGGGCGGATCCTCGTCGAGTGCATGGCGGAGGAGGTGCCGGTCGCGGTGGCCGACGCGGCGCGGATACTCGCCGCGCTGCCGTCATCGGCGCCCGCCGTGCCACCGTCGTCGACGGGGGTGCCCGCCGGATCGCCGTCGGCGGCACGCGCACGGCAGGGCGCGGTGGCTCCGCCGGTGCTGCTGCACGCCGAGGGCCCGGCCACCTGGGCGGTGCTCGCCGAGGCGGTCAGCCGTGGGCTGCACACCCGCGTCGGGCTGGAGGACACGCTGCTGCTGCCGGACGGCACACCGGCACCCGGCAACGCCGCGCTCGTCGCCGCCGCGCTGGCCGCCGGTGCTCGCTGAGCCACGATTGCGACCAGCCCGGGCGTTCGGGTCAGCAGGGGTCGTTGGTGTCACAAAAGTCGGCTCGACGGGGTGTGGTGCCGTCGCTGATCAGGCACGACATTCAGTTCAGCGCCAGTGACTCGCCGTGTTTGTCCCGTGGTGTCCGACACGGTATCAGCTCGGAGTGACACCGCAACTTCGCTCCGTTCGGGGGGTTTGATCATGAGTCCTTGACCAGAGCACCCCCGGAGACCTAGCCTCGCCATACAGGCTCACATTGCCCGACCAGCGCAGGCTAAGCGCACAACATAGATCTCGTAACAGAACAGCATCACTTTGGCCGACTCCCGGCCTTTGGCGGCAGTTCCGGACAGGCCGGTCCGGAACGCCGCGACAACTGCACCCGGTCGCCGACGTTGCCCGCGGGCACCGCCGGCGGAGAGAGCTACCCATGGCCAGCCGCTCCGGTCGGGCGTCCACAGCCGTAGGAGTGTGCCCTCGGCACGGTCGCTGCGGTCTCGACGTTAGGGGAGGCGGCCATGGCGGGGCGGCGGCACAGGTTCACCGGTAGACCCGACGGGGTCCCGGCATGAACGCCTTCGACGTCGTGCTCCTCGCGGCCGTCCTCGTCCTCGCCGTGGTGGTGATCGGGGCCGTGCTGGTCGGCATCCGGACACTGCGCCGGGTGGGCGCCACACCGGCCCCGGAGGATCCCGCCTTCATCGCCGAGAAGGACCGCCAGGAGCAGTCGCTGGCCGCCCTGCGCAACGCGGCCGACGAGGCGAACAGCACGATCGACGTGGCGAAGTCCGCGGCGGCGGCAGCTCGTACCGAGGCGGCGGCGGCGAAGGCCGAGGCGAAGGCCGCCCGTGCCGAGGCGCGTCGGGTGCTCGACGACGCCCGCGCCGAGGCGGACACCGTGCTGGAGCGCGCCCACAACCAGGCCGAGGCGGACGCCGAGCAGTTACGGACGGCGGCCCGGCGCAGCGGCGAGCGGGAGGTCGCGGTGCTCGCCGCCACCACCCGGGAGCAGGCTGCGGAGGTGGAGCGTCGGGCGGCCCGGATGGACGAGCGGGAGCGGATGCACACCGAGGAGGTGGAGCGGTTCGCCGAGCGGGAGCGGCAGCTCACCGAGGCACGTGCGGCTCTCGCGGCCCGGGAGTCCGCGCTCGCCCAGCGGGAGGCCGAGCTGACCGAGTCGGAGGAGCTGCGTCGCCGGGAGTTGGAGCGGGTCGCCGGGCTCACCGCCGACGCGGCGAGGCTGGAGTTGGTCGAGGCGATCGAGACGTCCGCCAAGCGGGAGGCGGCGCTGCTGGTACGCGACATCGAGTCCGACGCGCGCAACACCGCCGAGCAGCGGGCCCGACACATCGTGGTGGACGCGATCCAGCGGGTCGCCAGTGAGCAGACCGCGGAGAGCGTGGTCAGCGTTCTGCACCTGCCCGGTGACGAGATGAAGGGGCGGATCATCGGCCGGGAGGGGCGCAACATCCGCGCCTTCGAGTCGGTGACGGGCGTCAACCTGATCATCGACGACACCCCCGAGGCGGTGCTGCTCTCCTGTTTCGACCCGGTCCGCCGTGAGGTGGGTCGGCTGACCCTGGAGAAGCTGGTCCTGGACGGGCGGATCCACCCGCACCGGATCGAGGAGGTCTACGACCTGGCCCGGCAGGAGGTGGAGGAGCTCTGCCTCCGCGCCGCCGAGGACGCTCTGGTCGAGGTCGGCATCACCGAGATCCACCCGGAGCTGGTGACCCTGCTCGGCCGCCTGCGCTACCGCACCTCGTACGGGCAGAACGTGCTCAAGCACCTGGTCGAGACCGCGCACATCGCCGGCATCATGGCCGCCGAGCTGCGGCTGGACGTGCCCATCATCAAGCGGTCGGCGTTCCTGCACGACATCGGCAAGGCGCTCACCCACGAGGTGGAGGGCAGCCACGCCATCATCGGCGCGGACCTGGCCCGCAAGTACGGCGAGCACGAGGACGTGGTGCACGCCATCGAGGCGCACCACAACGAGGTGCCGCCGCAGACCATCGAGGCCGTGCTCACGCAGGCCTCCGACGCCTGCTCGGGTGGTCGGCCGGGCGCGCGTCGGGAAAGCCTGGAGGCGTACGTCAAGCGCCTGGAGCGGATCGAGGAGATCGCGGCCAGCAAACTCGGCGTGGACAAGGTCTTCGCCATGCAGGCCGGTCGGGAGATCCGGGTGATGGTCAAGCCGGACGACGTGGACGACATCGGGGCGGCCGTGCTGGCCCGAGACGTGGCCAAGCAGATCGAGGAGGAGCTGACCTACCCGGGTCAGATCCGGGTCACCGTGGTCCGCGAGTCCCGGGTCACCGAGATCGCCCGCTGAGCCGACTCACCTGCCTGGCTTGGCGGCGGGCGGATCGCACGGCCAGTGCCGTGCAAGTCACTCCGAGGGCCAGACAAAGGAACACGATCGGGTTGACGTACGCGGGCACCAGGTCGTTTGTGGTGCCGTCGGCGTAGTGACAGAGATGTCTCAGTGGTAGCACGTCGACGCTGGTTGAGGTCGACGCCAACGGCTTCGCAGGGCAGAACTCGCTGACGGCCCGGAGGTCGATGAGGTGGCCCGTCCACACGCCGTGCAGATAGACGACGATGGCGGCGGCCGGCGCCACCACTGTTCCGACGACGAACTGGGCGACGGTGTTCATCGGTGAGATTGTGCCCCTGTGTGCGGTGAACGTGGAGAGGGCCGCCCCGAATCGTTCGGGGCGGCCCTCTCTGGTCGGTGCGACGTGGCTCAGAGGCCGCCGCCGCCCCCGCCCTCGGCCTGGGACATCAGTGCTGCGGGCGGCGGATTCTGTGCCGGGGTGCCCGCGGTCTTGCGGCCCCTGGCGAGCCGCCGCTGCACGTACTGGGCGAGCTTCGACAGCGAGTAGTTCACCACGATGAAGAGCACGGCGATCACGACGTAGACCTGGATCGGGTTGCTCAGCGCGCCGATGATCTGCTTGCCGATGTTCAGGGTCTCCTCGTAGCTGATGATGAAACCCAGCGAGGTGTCCTTGAGTACCACGACCAACTGGCTGATCAGTGCCGGCAGCATGACCCGGAAGGCCTGCGGCAGCAGGATCATCCAGGTGGTCTGTCCCGGGGAGAGCCCGATGGCGGAGGCGGCCTCTGCCTGGCCGCCCGGCAGCCCCTCCATGCCGGAGCGGAGGATCTCGCCGATCACCACCGAGTTGTAGATGGTGAGGCCGATGACCAGATACCAGAGGTTGTCGAGGTAGAGGCCGAACTCGGGGAAGCCGCGGGCCACGAAGAAGATGGTGATCACGACGGGCAGGCCGCGGAACACCTCGACGCACACGCGAGTGACCGCCGACAGCAGCGCGCTCAGCCCGCGTAGCAGGTACGCCACCGGCGTCGCCGCACCGGTGAACCGCCGTCGGATCAGGCTCTTGAGTTGGATCCGCAGCACGGCGAGCAGCGTGCCGATCACCAGCGAGGAGACGACGGCCAGAGCTGCCGCGATCAGGGTGTTCTTGAAGCCCAGGCCGATGCGGTCCCACACCTGGGAGAAGTTCTCGTTGGAGGGGTCGATCAACGGCCCCCACAGCTCCATCGAGAACTGGCCATTGTCGTCCAGAGGCCGGTAGATCAGGAAGTACGCTCCGACGAGCACAACGAGACCGGCGACGACGCTGCTGATCAGCGTGATCCGCCGCTGACGCGGCCCGGGTACGTCGTAGAGGACGCTGGTTTGCTGACTCATCGGGCCACCGCCTGTCGCTTCTCGATCCGGTCCAGCAGGGCGCCGAGCGGCACCGTCATGATCAGGTAGCCGATCGAAATGCCGATGGCGACCGGGACGAAGGCGTAGCCCTCGGCTGAGGTGAGCTGGTCGGCGGTCTGTGACAGGTCACCGACCACCCCGAAGAAGCCGACCAGCGCCGAGTTCTTGATCATTGCGATGATCACCGAGCCGAGCGGCACGATCGAGGCCTTCCACGACTGCGGCAGCACCACGTAGCGCAGGTTCTGTCCGAAGGTCAGGCCCAGCGACCGCGCGGCCTCGGCCTGGCCGGGGGACACCGCGTTCACTCCGGATCGCAGCGCCTCGCAGACGAACGCGGCGGTGTAGAGCACCAGGGCGATCAGCGCGAACCGGAAGTACGGCAGGTCCGTGCCGAGTCGGGTGAACAACGAGTCGATCACCGGGATGCGGAGGAAGTCCGCGTTGGAGCCGAGCGCCGGCAGACCGAACGCGGCGAAGAACATCACCACGGTCAGCGGCATGTTGCGGAAGACGTTCACGTAACCGGTGCCGAGCGCGCGCAGCGGCGGCACCGGCGAGATGCGGAGCACCGCCACGACGCCGCCCAGGATCAGGGCGCCGATCGCGGCAAGTATGCAGATCTGGAGGGTGAGCCAGAAACCACCCGCAAAGACGTCGAACTTGTCGATGAGCACGTTCACGGGTCGGTGTTCCTCCCCACCCTCCAGATCGAAGGGTCAGTAACGGTTGATGGTGGGCGCCGCGCCAAGTTCCGCGCCGAACTTGCCGGCGGTGTTGTCCCAGGCCTTCTTCCAGCTGCCGTCGGCGACCGCCTTGTCCAGCGTGTCGTTGATGAAGCTGCGGAAGTCGGCGTCCTCCTTCTTCACCCCGATGCCGTACGGCTCCTTGGTGAAGTTGCTGCCGGCCAGCTTGAAGGAGGCCTCGTCCTTGGCGATGTAGCCGAGCAGGATCACGTTGTCCGTGGTCACGGCGTCGACCTGGCCACTCTTGAGGGCGTCCCGGCACTTGTCGTAGGTGTCGAAGGGCACCAGCTGGGTGGCGACGTCCTTGACGTACTTCTTGATCTCCTCGAACGGCGTCGAGCCGGTGACCGAGCAGACCTTCTTGGTGCCGTCCTTGAACGAGTCCGGACCGGTGATGGTGGTGTCGTCCTTCTTGACCATGATGTTCTGGCCGGCCTCGTAGTACGGGCCTGCGAAGGCGATCCGCTCCTTGCGCTTGTCGTTGATCGTGTAGGTCGCGGCGACCAGGTCGACCGTGCCGTTGACGATCACGTCCTCGCGGACCTTCGAGGGGGCCTCCACCCACTCGATCTTGTCCTCGGGGATGCCCAGCTCCTTGACGATGATCTTGGCGATCTCGACGTCGAAGCCCTCCGGCTTGCCGGACAGGCCCTTCAGGCCGAAGCCAGGCTGGTCGAACTTGGTGCCGACCTTGATCTTCTGGGCCTTGTTCAGCTTCTCCATGGTGCTGCCGGCGGTGAAGGACTTGCTGCCAGCGCCGGTGCCCTCCCCGCCGTCGTCGCCACCACAGGCGGTGAGGCCGAGCGCCAGAGCGGCGACCGCGGCGACTGCCGCAACGCGCTTGATACGCATACTCTTCTCCTTTTTCAACGGAGCCCACCGAGTACGGCGCGCTCCACTACGGACGCCTAGTGCGTGAGGATCTTGGAGAGGAAGTCCCGGGCTCGCTCGCTGCGCGGGTTGGCGAAGAACTCCGCAGGCGGGGCATCCTCGACCAGCTGCCCGTCGGCCATGAAGATGACCCGGTTCGCGGCGTGCCGGGCGAAGCCCATCTCGTGGGTGACCACGACCATCGTCATGCCGTCGCTGGCTAGCGAGGTCATCACGTCGAGCACCTCGCCGACCATCTCCGGGTCCAGTGCGCTGGTGGGCTCGTCGAAGAGCATCGCCTTGGGCTGCATGGCCAGCGCCCGGGCGATGGCCACCCGCTGCTGCTGACCGCCGGAGAGCTGGGCCGGGAACTTGTCGGCCTGGTTGGCGATGCCGACCCGGTCGAGCAGGGCCAGGCCGCGCTCGCGGGCAGCGGCCGGCTTCTCCTTGCGGACCTTGATCGGGCCGAGGGTGACGTTCTCCAGGATGGTCTTGTGTGCGAAGAGATTGAAGGACTGGAAGACCATGCCCACCTCGCTGCGCAGCTTCGCGAGGGGCTTGCCCTCGGCGGGCAGCGGCTGGCCGTCGAAGGTGATGGTGCCCGAGTTGATCGGTTCCAGTCGGTTGATGGCGCGGCACAGCGTCGATTTGCCGGAGCCGGATGGGCCGATGACCACGACCACCTCGCCCCGGCCCACCGACAGTGAGACGTCGTCCAGCACGTGCAGCGGCCCGAACCACTTGTTGACCGAGTCCAGCACGATGAGCGGTTCGCCCGTCGTCACGTCGTCCACCGTCCCCTGTCGTCTAACCGGTCGGGGTCGGATGACCCCCGGTGCGGCAACTCTAGGCGGCTTGATGTGGCGGAACGCAACCCGGCGGGTCACGGAGCGGTAACACCGATCATGATCGTCGTCGGACGTCCGATTCCGGTCACTGTGCGAGCCGGGACGGTGGCGATCGTGGTGTGTTGTCGAGATCATGGGGGGATGACCGAACCGGTACGCCTGACTCGTTACGCCCGTGGCGGTGGCTGCGCCTGCAAGATCCCGCCGGGGGAACTGGAGATCATGGTGGCGGGCCTCGGCCCGGCCACCGGCACCGCCGAGCTGCTGGTCGGGTTGGACCACGGCGATGACGCGGCGGTGGTGCGCCTGGATGAGCGGACCGGCGTGGTGAGCACCGCCGACTTTTTCACACCGGTGGTCGACGACGCGTACGACTGGGGCCGGATCGCCGCCGCCAACGCACTGTCCGACGTGTACGCGATGGGCGGCACCCCGCTGGTGGCGCTCAACCTGCTCTGCTGGCCGCGCGACGTGCTGCCGATGGAGTTGGCCGGCGAGGTCCTGCGCGGTGGCCAGGACGTGGCCCGGGAAGCCGGCTGTCATCTGGCCGGCGGGCACAGCGTCGACGACGACGGCCCGAAGTACGGCCTCGCGGTCACCGGCACGGTCCGACCGGAAGAGTTGATCACGCTTGACGCCGGGCGGGCCGGGGTGCCGTTGTCGCTGACGAAACCGCTTGGTGTGGGGGTGCTGAACACCCGGCACAAGGCCACCGGTGAGAACTTCCCGGAGGCGGTGGCCTCGATGAGCGCCCTCAACCGGGATGCCGCTCGCGCGGCGGTCGCCGCGGGCATCCGCTGTGGCACCGACGTGACCGGGTTCGGTCTGCTCGGGCACGCCTCCAAGTTGGCCCGGGCCAGCCAGCTCACGGTGGCCATCGACACGGCCCGGGTGCCGTACCTGGCCGGTGCGCGAGAGGCGCTGCGCGACGGGTACGTCAGCGGCGGCAGCCGGCGCAATCTGGAGTGGGTGACGCCGTGGACCGATTTCGGGGCAGTGGGCGAGGACGAGCGGTTGCTGCTGGCCGACGCGCAGACCTCCGGCGGTCTGTTGGTCGCGGGCGAGGTGCCCGGTGCTCCCGTGGTGGGTGAGTTGCTGCCCCGCGGCGAGCACCTGGTGGTGCTGCGCTGACCGCCGGGTGACCCGGTCGGAGGGGCGGTTGCGAGCGCGAGGACACGCGGCGGCGGTGGTGCGGTTGGCGCACCATAGCCGATAAACTGTCACCTTCCCGCTACTCCGAGCAACGCCGCTCAGGGAAATTTTGCCCGGAATGGTCACAGACCGGTAACTTGCCCCCGGCTGGGGTCAAATGCCCCCCACCATCGTGTGTAAGGCCCGATCCGGAGGCCGGTGGGACGAACGCAGCGAGGAGGCGGAATGACCGAGCTGTGGAACTGGAGAATCGACGGGGTGCGCCCCGTGGAGGTCTACCCGGCGCTGGCCGAGGCGCTTGGCCGGGTGGTGATGCCGCTGGCGGTGGCCGACCCGGCCCGGCTGCCGGCGTACGCGGTGGTGTGTGACGTCTGGCAGGCGCCGGGCGAGTTCTCGACCGTCGTGGACTGCTACGGGGTGCCCGAGCGGCTCCCCGAGCACGCGAGCATCGCCGCGCTCGCTCGACTGCTGGGCCGCAACTGCCTGTTGCGCGACGACACGCTCGACGCGGGCCGGCACCTGCTCGTCGCCCCGGACGGCACGGTCCGTCCGGTGCACTTCGACGTGCGGGACACCGACGATGGTGAGGTGCTCAGCAGGCGGCGGCTCTGCACCCTGGGCGACCCGGGTTGTCGGGGCTGGTCGCAGTGCCACCGCTCGCGGTGGGCGCCCGACACGATCGCCCCGGCGCTCGCCGCGGCCTGACCCTGCACGGGTCAGGCCCGGCCAGCGCCGCGCTGGTGGGTCGAGCCCTGCCGGCGATCAGCTGGAGGCGGCGGCGGCCTGCCGGTCCGGGGTGCCCGATCCGGCGCCCCGCACCACCAGTTGATCGAGCAGGTCGCGCGTCGCCTGGGCCACGGCGGCCACCGCGGCGTCGAACGCGGCGGCGTTGTGTGCGGCGGGGGCCCGGAAACCGGAGATCTTCCGGACGTACTGCAACGCGGCCGCCTCGACGTCCGCGTCGGTCACCTGCGGGGTGAACGGTTCACGCAGCGTCTTGATGCTCCGACACATGGGCGCTCCTCCTCTGTCGGCACCTGGGCTGCCACCTGTGGTGCCGGCGACTGTACCGACGGTGACACTTGGTCTATACCCGTCTATCCCGGTCGCGGGTGAGAGTCTTTCGAGCAGTTGTCGCCGCTCGCGCTCCCGCGCCCCGGAGACTCATTGTGGCCCATGCCCCACCCGCGCATCGTCGGCGGCGAGCGCAAGGCCCCCGAAATCGCCCAGAACACATCCTTGCTGTGCGGCGTACTGCCCGTCGTGGGTGCCCGCCCCGGGCCGTCGGGTCGCTGCCGGTCGGTTGGGGTCGCCAAGCGGGCCGCTACCCTGGTAGCCCGAGGGGAAGGGGCACCAAGAGGGTGGCTAGGACCTACAACGTCGTGACGTACGGCTGCCAGATGAACGTGCACGATTCCGAACGCATCTCCGGCCTGCTTGAGCAGGCGGGATACGAGCGTGCACCCGCTGGCGACGACACCCCGGACATCGTCGTCTTCAACACCTGCGCGGTGCGGGAAAATGCCGACAACCGGCTCTACGGCAACCTCGGTCGTCTGCGCCCGGTGAAGGACAAGCACCCCGGGATGCAGATCGCCGTCGGTGGCTGCCTGGCCCAGAAGGACCGGGGTGAGATCGTCCGCAAGGCCCCCTGGGTGGACGTGGTCTTCGGCACCCACAACATCGGTGCGCTGCCGGTGCTTCTCGAACGTGCCCGGCACAACGCCGCCGCCGAGGTGGAGATCCTCGAGTCCCTCGACGTCTTCCCCTCCACGCTGCCCACCCGCCGCGAGTCCACGTACGCCGGCTGGGTGTCGATCTCGGTGGGCTGCAACAACACCTGCACGTTCTGCATCGTGCCCGCGCTGCGCGGCAAGGAGAAGGACCGCCGTCCCGGCGACATCCTCTCCGAGGTGCGCGCCCTGGTCGACGAGGGCGTGCTGGAGGTGACCCTGCTCGGGCAGAACGTCAACTCCTACGGCGTCGAGTTCGGCGACCGGTACGCGTTCGGCAAGCTGCTGCGCGCCTGCGGTGACATCGACGGGCTGGAGCGGGTCCGGTTCACCAGCCCGCACCCGAAGGACTTCACCGACGACGTGATCGCCGCGATGGCCGAGACGCCGAACGTCTGCCACTCGCTGCACATGCCGTTGCAGTCCGGCTCCGACGACGTGCTCAAGGCGATGCGCCGGTCCTACCGCTCCGAGCGTTACCTGGGGATCATCGAGAAGGTCCGAGCGGCGATGCCGGATGCGGCGATCACCACGGACATCATCGTCGGCTTCCCCGGCGAGACCGAGGCCGATTTCCAGCGCACCCTGGACGTGGTCCGCGAGGCCCGGTTCTCCTCGGCCTTCACCTTCCAGTATTCGAAGCGCCCCGGCACCCCGGCCGCGACGATGGACGGCCAACTGCCCAAGCAGGTGGTGCAGGAGCGCTACGAGCGGCTGGTCGCCTGCGTCGAGGAGATCACCTGGGCGGAGAACAAGCGCCTGGTGGGGGAGACCGTCGAGGTCCTGGTCGCCCTCGGTGAGGGCCGCAAGGACGAGCGGACCGGCCGGATGTCCGGTCGGGCCCGCGACGGTCGGCTGGTGCACTTCGCGACCGAGGCCCCCGGCACGGACTCGATGGCCGGCCAGATCCGGCCCGGGGACATCGTGCACACCACGATCACGTACGCCGCGCCGCATCACCTCAACGCCGACGGGGCGCCGGTGGCGCACCGACGGACCCGGGCCGGCGACGCGGCCGAGGCGGGCCGCTCCCCGCGTACCCCCGGGGTGTTGCTGGGTCTGCCGACGATCGGCGCGCCGCCGGTCGTGGCCGCACCCACCGCGGGTTGCGCCACCCACTGAGCTACGGAAGGGCCCCTTGGACAAGGGGCCCTTCCGCGAACCGCTGCGCTCAGACGGTGATCCGGCCGGCGCCGGCACCCGCCGTCACGATGGACCTGACGGTGCTCGCGGTGGCCAGTTGGTAGGAGTACGGGATGCCGGCCACGCGCTGAGGCACCGGCCGTCCCGGCAGCTCAGCAGCTCGCGCCGTTGAGCTTCACCGTTCCCGGCGCGCTGGCGGTGCCGTTGGCGGTGAAGCCGACGGTGATCGACCCGCCCGCCGGCAGAGACGGGGCATGCCCCGGCGCGGCGGCCGTCACCGTCGTGCCGGACTGGGAGACGGTGGCGTTCCAGCCACTGCCCAGCGTCACCCCGGACGGCCAACTCCAGGTGACCGACCACGGGTTCACCGCGTTCGACCCGGTGTTCTTCACCGTCACCTCGCCCTGGAAGCCGCCCGGCCAGGCGTTGACCTGCCGGTAGCTGGCGGTGCAGGCGCCAGGAGGCGGCGTCGTCGGTCCGCCGGTCGGTCCGCCGGTGGGTCCGCCGGTCGGTCCGCCACCGGACGGCGCGATCAGGTACGGCTGGAGGATCGCCTGCTTGGTGGTGTTGACGTTGGTCCAGTCATCCAGCGCGATGCCCCCGGTGTCACCCGAATTGGGGTTCCACGACCAGTAGGTGAAGGACATCCCGGTCACCCCGGTACCGGTGTACGCCATCAACCTCTCCAGCCACACCTTGTCCTTCGGGTCGGCCAGGGTGCTACCGAACTCACCCATCATGATCGGCGCGATGTTCTGCTTGTAGAGGTAACCGAAGTACCTGTCCCAGATGGCCGGCATGTTCGCCGGGTAGTCCGGGGCGTCGAACCAGCTCTGCCGGTAAACCGAGGTGGCGTACTCGTGCGGCGAGTAGACCAACCGGTTGGCCACACTGAGCCGTACCGGGAACTGGCCGGCCTTCGACAGGTTCCCGCCCCACCAGCCGCAGTCCTCGTCGTTGCTCGGGTCGTTGTCCCAGACGTTGGAGAGACCACCGCTGGGGCAGCTCACCCCCTCGACGAAGATCAACCAGTTGGGCTGGACACCGAGGATGGCGTTCCCGGCCCGTTCGGCGGCGAGCCGCCAGTCCCGGGTGGTGTCGCCGCAGCCCCAGCACGCGCCGGTGGCCGCCGGGTTGGTGCCCTCGGCGTGCGGCTCGTTGTGCAGGTCGGCGCCGATCACCGTGGGGTTGCCCGCGTACCGCTGGGCGAGCATCTTCCAGTCGTTGATCCAGGTCGCTTCGGAGACCGTCGAGGTGTACCAGAGTGGCGACTGTCCGGCCGCCGTCGGCCGGTGCCGGTCCAGGATGATCCGCATCCCCTTGCTGCCGGCGTAGTCGATCACCTTGTCCAGGATCTGCAACGGCGACAGCCCGATCAGGTCCGGGTTGACGAAGTCGTTGATCCCAGTGGCGGTCGCGCCCGACTTCAGCGCATCGTTCGAGTACGGCACCCGCAGCGTGTTGTAACCCAGCCGGGCCATCGTGTCGAGCTGCCCCCGCCACGGGTTGCTCGACCACAGCCCGTGGAAGGTCTTGTTGTCGGTCTCCATGCCGAACCAGTTGATGCCGGTCAACCGAACCGTGGCACCGGTGCTGTCCACGATCTGGTTGCCGTTCGTGTGCAGGTAGCCGGTACCGGTGCCAGCGGCGACGGCCGGGCTGGTGTTGACGGCGGCGGCGAGGAACACGCCGGCCGCAACGGTGGCGAGCGCGGTCAACGCGCCGCCGAGAGCGGTGGGACGTAACATGCAAGCTCCACTTCGGAGGTCCGGCGCCGTCCGATGACGGCGTCGGCGGTCGGCCCGTCCGCACGTCACGGCCCCGCAGGGGTACGCGGACAGTGCGCGACGGCCCATGTCACGCGGACGTGTCACTCGCGGAAGCGCACCGGTGACCCTCGACAGCGGTGTTCCGCCTTCGTCGCCCTCGTACCGGTGGCCCTACCTGGCTCCGTAGCACATTCTGATCAGCCAGCCTCGATGCGTCAACCTGCCCTGCCCCTCGCCCTGCCCTTCGTGCCGCCTGGCCCTTCGTGCGGCC
>NZ_PYBV01000012.1:24467-33732 GCF_003205615.1 Micromonospora arborensis
GCCTGGCCCTTCGTGCGGCCTGGCCCCGCCCGGCCGCCAGTGCACACCCGCCCGCGGCCTGCCCGTCCCGTGCGCCACCCTCTTACCCCGCCCCCACGCCCGCTGCCCTTGCGCCGCGCGCCCCCTGCATGATCGCGCTAGAACATGGATGTAGTTGCATCCCGGCGCTTCGTGGCCACTACATCCAGGATCGAGCGTGACCTTGACGGCCGCAGGCGCCCAACACCCGTCCCGGTGACCCCGTGACGGTGTTCGTCGTCAAGATCCGCGCAGTATCAGGGATGTTGCTGTCTCTCGCGCGCCGGAGGCAGCAACATCCGGGAAAGTGCGCAGATCTTGGACCGTGCGACCCGTGGGGACCATGCGGCCACGGCCCATGGGGACCCTGCGGCCCGTGCGGCGTGCGGCCCGTGCGGCGTGCGGCCCGTGCGGCCCGTGCGGCCCGTGCGGCCCGTGCGGCCCGTGCGGCGTGCGGCCCGTGCGGCGTGCGGCGCGGCGCGTGCAATGCGTGCGGCGTGCGGCGCGTGCGGCGCGAAGGGGGAGGACCGAGGGTCGCGGGCGCGGGAGGCGGGGTGCGGGCGTTCGAGGATGAGGGCGGACACGCGGGAGCCCCCGGTCCCGTGCGGGACCGGGGGCTCCCGGAGAACGTCAGCTCAGCCGGCCTGCTCGGCGAGCTGGAGGAACTGCCGCTTGGCGGCGAGCGCCTGCTCGGCGTCCTTGATCCGGCGCGCGTCCCCGGCGCTCTGCGCCCGGGTCAGCCGCTCCTCGGCTTCCGCAACCTGTGCCCGCATCTGGGCGAGCAGCGGGTTGTCCTCCTTGGTGGTGCGGCGCCACGCCGAGTCCATCACGTCGCGGACCTTGTCGTCGATGACGCGCAGTCGGCGCTCCAGCCCGGCAGCTGCCTCGCGCGGCACCCGGCCGGCCTCGTGCCACTGTGCCTGGATCTCCCGCAGCTTGGCCTGGGCGCCCTTCGGGTCGGCGTCGATGTCCAACGCCTCCGCCTCGGCGATGAGGGCCTGCTTGCGCTCCAGATTGCCGCGCTGCTCGCTGTCCCGTGCGGAGAAGACCTCACTGCGCCGGCTGAAGAAGGCGTCCTGCGCGCCCCGGAATCGTTCCCAGAGCTTCTGCTCGGCTTCCTTGGAGGCGCGCGGCGCGGCCTTCCACTGGGTCATCAGATCTTTGAGCTGGTTGGCGGTGGCGGCCCAGTCGGTGGATTCCTGGAGCTTCTCCGCTTCGGCGACCAGTTCCTCCTTGGCCGTCTGCGCCTGCTTGCGCTGCGAGTCCAGGGAGGCGAAGTGGGCGCCCCGGCGTCGGGTGAAACCGTCCCGGGCGGCGGCGAACCGCTTCCACAGCTCACCGTCGGCCTTCTTGTCGACCCCACGGATGGTCTTCCACTCGTCGAGGATCTCCTTGAGCCGGTCCCCGGCGGTCTTCCACCCGGTGGACTCGGCGGCGAGCTTCTCGGCCTCCTCGACCAGCGCGGTCTTGCGGGCCAGGGCCTCGCCGCGAGCGGCGTCCCGGGCCGCGCGCGCTTCGCCGGCCTTCTCCTCGGCGAGGGTGGCCAGCTTGTCCAGGCGGGAGGCCAGCGCGTCGATGTCGCCGACCACGTTGGCCTCGGGCAGCGTGGTCCGGATCCGCCGGATCGTGCTCAGCGAGTGCCCGGCATCCGCCGCACCCGACTTGAGACGCGCTTCGGTGAGGTCCACCTCGGTCACCAGGTCGGCGAAGCGGCGTGCGAAGTGCGCCAGGCCCTCCTCCGGTGCTCCCGCCTGCCAGGATCCGACCACCCGCTCGCCCTCGGTGGTCTTGACGTACACGGTGCCGTCCGCGTCCACCCGTCCGAAGGCAGTCCAGTCGCTCATGTGCCCATCCTCGTTCTCCCGGCGTCGAGGGATCGATCCCCCGTCGCCGCCACGGCGCAGCCAAGTTGCTTCCGGCATTGTCACAGGTCCGACCCGGTCCGCGTCGAGCGCCTATCGCCGACCGTGACCATACGGTGTCCTAGGGACCGAATGACCGGATCGGCGCGGAGACGCTCCGGGGATTCCCGCTACGGTGATCAGGTGCCACTGGTCGCCGCTGCTGTCTGCCCACATCCGCCCCTGCTCGTGCCCGAGGTGGCCGGCTCCACGGCCCCGGAGCTGGACGACCTTCGGGCGGCCTGCGACACCGCCGTACGCCGGTTGTTGGCCGCCGAACCGAACACCGTGCTGTTGCTCGGCACCGGCCCGGTGACGGGCCCGATCCGCAACCCGGCGACCGGCTCCCTGCAACCCTGGGGTGTCGACCTGGATGTGCCGTTGGTCCCCGGCCAGCCCGGTCGGGGTGCGGTGCTGCCGTTGAGCCTGACCATCGGGGCGTGGCTGCTGGCCCGGCACGACCCGCGAGAGCCGGCGACCGCAGCGCCGGCGACCGCAGCGCCGGCGACCGCAGCGCAGGTGTCTGCCGTGCAGGTGGCCGCCGACGCCGGGCCGGCCGAGCTGACGGCGCTCGCCGACGAGATCAACGCGGCGGGCGACCGGGTGGCGTTGCTGGTGCTCGGGGACGGGTCGGCCTGCCGGGGGGAGAAGGCCCCCGGGTACGACGATCCGCGCGCCCGCCCGTACGACCAGCGGGTCGCCACGGCGCTGGCCGAGGCGGACCTGGACGGCCTGCTCGACCTCGACCCGGTGTTGTCGGCGGAGTTGAAGGCGGCCGGCCGCGCGCCGTGGCAGGTGCTCGCCGGCGCGGCCCGGTCGGCTGGCGGCGGGTGGCGCGGTGAGCTGCTGCACGACTCGGCCCCCTACGGCGTCGCCTACTTCGTGGCGTCCTGGGAGCGGATGTGACAGGCGACGGTCCCGGCACGGTCGTCGCGGTGGTCGGCCCGACCGCCGCGGGTAAGTCGGCGCTGAGCATCGCGTTGGCGCACGCCCTCGACGGGGAGGTGGTCAACGCCGACTCGATGCAGCTCTACCGGGGCATGGACATCGGGACCGCCAAGCTGACCCCCGCCGAGCGGGACGGGGTGCCGCACCACCTGTTGGACATCTGGGAGGTCACCGAGCCGGCGAGCGTCGCGGAGTACCAGCGGCTGGCCCGCGCGGCGGTGGACGACATCCTGTCCCGGGGGCGGGTGCCGCTGCTGGTCGGTGGGTCCGGGCTGTACGTGCGGGCGGTGCTGGAGCGCTTCGAGTTTCCCGGCACCGACGCGGCGCTGCGGGAGCGGCTGGAACGGGAGTTGGCTGAGGTCGGCCCAGCGCCGCTGTACGCGCGGTTGCGTGCCGCCGACCCGGTCGCCGCCGAGGGCATCCTCCCCGGCAACGGGCGGCGGATCGTCCGGGCCCTGGAGGTGATCGAGCTGACCGGTGCGCCGTTCACCGCGTCGCTGCCGCAGCCCACGCCGTACTACTCGGCGGTGCAGCTCGGCGTCGACCTGGACACCGGGTTGCTGGACGAGCGGATCGCGCTGCGGGTCGACCGGATGTGGGCCGACGGCCTGGTGCCCGAGACCCGCGAGCTGGTCGGGCGAGGGCTACCCGACGGGCGGACGGCGAGCAGGGCGCTCGGCTACCAGCAGGTGCTGCGCCTGCTCGCCGGTGAGCTGACCGAGTCGCAGGCCCACGATGAGACGGTCCGTGCCACCCGGCGGTTCGTCCGCAGGCAGCGGTCCTGGTTCCGGCGCGACCCGCGGATCCACTGGCTGGATTCGGCCGCACCGGACCTGATCGGGGCCGCCCTGCGCCTGGTGCCGTCCGCTGCGCGATGATGGGGGCGTGGAGTTCACCAAGGGCCACGGCACCGGCAACGACTTCGTCCTCCTTCCCGACCCGGACGGTCAGCTCGATCTGACCCCGGAGCTGGTCGCGGCGCTCTGCGACCGGCGGCGCGGCATCGGCGCGGACGGCGTACTGCGGGTGGTCCGCGCGGCCAAGCATCCGGAGGGCGCCGGGCTGGCCGGCGAGGCCGAGTGGTTCATGGACTACTGGAACGCCGACGGTTCGTTCGCCGAGATGTGCGGCAACGGCGCCCGGGTCTTCGTGCGCTACCTGCTCGACACCGGGTTGGCGACGCCCGCCGGCGCGGCGCTGCCGGTGGCCACCCGGGCCGGCGTCGTGCGCGCGCTGGTCGAGGGCGGCACGGTGTCCGTCGAGATGCGCCGCCCCCGGCTGTACGACGGCTCCACCGCCACCCTGGGTGGGCTGACCCTGCCCGGCACCGCCGTGGACGTCGGCAACCCGCACCTGGTCTGTGTGCTACCGACCGGCGTCGAGCTGGCCGAGCTGGACCTGACCACCGCGCCGGGGTTCGATCCGGCGGTCTTCCCGGCCGGGGTGAACGTGGAGTTCATCGTGGCGGGTGACCCGGTCGACGGCACCGACGGGCACGCTCTGATGCGGGTGTACGAGCGCGGCAGCGCCGAGACCCTGTCCTGCGGCACCGGTGCCTGCGCGGTGGGCGCGGTGGCCCTGCGCGACGCCGGCCGCGACACCGGGGTTGTCGCCGTGGACGTCCCCGGCGGCCGCGTGACGGTCACCGTCACGGCCGACTCCTGCTGGCTCTCCGGCCCAGCGGTCCTGGTGGCAACCGGCGAGCTGAACCCGGCCACGCTCCGCCCCTGACGCCGAAAACCCCGTTGATCAAGAGACTTGCGTCGGAATTCGCGCTTTTCCTGACGCAAACCTCTTGATCAACGGGGCTTCACCGGTCGGGGCCGGTGGGTGGGCGGTTAGGGGGTGGCGCTGGCGTTGGCTGCGATCTCGGGGAGGTCTGCCGGGCCGGGGTCGGCGGCGGGCAGCGGGCTGGGGTTGTGCGCGGCGGCACGGACGGCGGCGGCGACCGCCGGGGCGACCCGGGAGTCGAAGACGCTCGGCACGATCACCGTCGGGTTGATCTTGTCTTCGCCGACGACGTCGGCGATGGCGCGGGCGGCCGCGATCGCCATCTCCTCGGTGAACTCCTCGGCGTGCGCGTCCAGCATGCCGCGGAACACCCCGGGGAAGGCGAGCACGTTGTTGATCTGGTTCGGCTGGTCCGAGCGGCCGGTGGCGACCACGGCGGCGTGCTTACGTGCCTCCCGCGGGTCGACCTCCGGGTCCGGGTTGGCGAGCGCGAAGACGATCGCGTCCTTGGCCATCGCGGCGATGTCGTCGCCGGTGAGCAGGTTCGGCGCGCTCACACCGATGAACACGTCGGCACCCCGGATCGCACCCGGCAGGTCGCCCGAGTAGTTCTCCTTGTTGGTGTTCTCCGCCAGCCACTGCCACGCCGAGTTGAGCCCGGTCAGCCCGCGGTGCAGGGCGCCCTGCCGGTCGTACGCGATGATGTCGCCGACGCCCTGGCGCAGCAGCAGCTTCATGATCGCGGTGCCCGCGGCGCCTGCTCCGGAGACGACCACCCGGACGTCCTCGAGTTGCTTGCCCACGACCCGCAGTGCGTTGGTCAGCGCGGCCAGCACGCAGATCGCGGTGCCGTGCTGGTCGTCGTGGAAGACCGGGATGTCCAGCGCCTCGCGCAGCCGGGCCTCGATCTCGAAGCAGCGCGGCGCGGCGATGTCCTCCAGGTTGATCCCGCCGTACGCCGGCGCGATCGCCTTCACGATCTGCACGATCTCGTCGGTGTCCTGGGTGTCCAGCACCACCGGCCAGGCGTCCACCCCGCCGAAGCGCTTGAACAGCGCCGCCTTGCCCTCCATCACCGGCAGCGACGCGGCCGGGCCCAGGTTGCCCAGGCCGAGTACCGCCGAACCGTCGCTGACCACCGCGACGGTGTTGCGCTTGATGGTCAGTCGCCGGGCGTCCGCCGGGTTCTCGGCGATCGCCATGCAGACCCGGGCCACCCCCGGGGTGTACGCCCGGGACAGCTCGTCGCGGTTGCGCAGGGCGACCTTCGAGGTCACCTCGATCTTGCCGCCCAGGTGCAGGAGGAACGTCCGGTCCGACACCTTCCGCACGTCCACACCGTCCAGCGCGGTCAGCGCCTTGACGACCTGGTCGGCATGACCGGCGTCGGCGGTGTCGCAGGTCAGGTCGACGATCACGTTCGTCGGGTCCGAGTCCACCACGTCCAGCGCCGTGACGATCGCCCCGGCCTCACCGACGGACGTGGTGAGCCGGCCGATCGAAGAGGCGTCCGCGGTCACGGCGATCCGGATGGTGATCGAAAATCCGGCGCTCGGCAGTCGGGTGATGGCCACGGGATCCCTCCGTCACGGCTGTGCGACCGGTCGGCCGCCGTCCGCATTTCTACCGGGTTGTCGCAGCCGACCGGCATTCGCCCCCACTTTTGGCGACCTTGAGCATGGGCATATAGCAGGTGCGTCCGGCGTTGTGTCATGTCAGGATTGCGTTCTACTTATCAAAACGGACAGGAGAACCGCTTGCGAGACCAGGAGAGCTTTGTCCCCGTCGAGGACGAGCTCGACGACGTCACCACCGGCGAGATGGAGCTGTCGGAGCGGCAGTCCCTGCGACGCGTCCCGGGCCTGTCGACCGAGCTCACCGACGTCACCGAGGTGGAATACCGCCAGCTGCGGCTGGAACGGGTCGTCCTGGTGGGCGTCTGGACCGAGGGCACGGTGACCGACGCGGAAAATTCCCTCACCGAGCTTGCCGCGCTGGCCGAGACCGCCGGTTCGCAGGTGCTCGAAGGGCTCATCCAGCGCCGAACCCGACCCGACCCGGCCACGTACATCGGCCGCGGCAAGGTCGACGACCTCGGCGCGGTGGTGCTCTCCACCGGCGCCGACACGGTCATCTGTGACGGCGAGCTGTCCCCGTCGCAGCTGCGCAACCTGGAGCAGCGCACCAAGGTCAAGGTCGTCGACCGGACCGCGTTGATCCTCGACATCTTCGCCCAGCACGCCAAGAGCAAAGAGGGCAAGGCGCAGGTCGAGCTGGCCCAGCTCGAATACCTGCTGCCCCGGCTGCGTGGTTGGGGTGAGACGCTCTCCCGGCAGACCGGTGGTTCCGGCCGCGGTGGCGGCGCCGGCGGCGGTGTGGGCGTTCGTGGTCCCGGTGAGACCAAGCTGGAGACCGACCGGCGGCGTATCCGCCACCGCATCTCCCGGCTGCGTCGCGAGATCAAGAGCATGAAGACGGTACGCGTGACCAAGCGCGCCCGCCGTTCCCGCAACGCCGTGCCCGCGGTCGCCATCGCCGGCTACACCAACGCCGGCAAGTCCAGCCTGCTCAACCGCCTGACCGGCGCGGGCGTGCTGGTGGAGAACGCGTTGTTTGCGACGTTGGACCCGACCACCCGGAAGGCGACCGCCGCGGACGGCCGGCTCTACACCCTCTCCGACACGGTCGGCTTCGTCCGGCACCTGCCGCACCAGATCGTCGAGGCGTTCCGCTCGACGCTGGAGGAGGTCGCGGAGGCGGATCTGGTGGTGCACGTCGTCGACGGCACCCACCCGGATCCGGAGGAGCAGGTCCGGGCGGTCCACGCGGTGCTCGCCGAGGTGAGCGCCGACCGGCTCCCCGAGTTGCTGGTGGTCAACAAGACCGACGCGGCCGACGAGGACACTCTGCTGCGGCTCAAGCGGCTCTGGCCCGACGCGATCTTCGTGTCCGCGTACTCCGGGCGGGGCATCGACGGGCTGCGCGCGGCGATCGAGGAGCGGCTGCCGCGCCCGGCCGTGGAGGTCCGGGCCGTGCTGCCGTACGACCGTGGTGACCTGGTGGCCCGGGTGCACCGCACCGGCGAGGTGCTCAGCACGTCGCACCTGCCGGAGGGCACCCTGCTGCACGTCCGCGTCGGTGCGGAGCTCGCTGCGGAGCTGGCGCCGTTCGACGTCGAGCGGCAGGGGCAGGTGGCCGGCAGCCGGTCCTGAGCGACCACGGCGTCATCCACCCGAAACGCGTGGCATGCGACACTGGCCGAATGCGCCGCGTTGTTTCCTCGGTCACGGTTGCCCTCGGCCTGTTCGGGGCAACCGTGGCGCTCGCCGGAGTCGCCGCAGCGGCTCCAGCCGCCAGGTCGTCCGTGCTCCCCGCCGTCGCCGTCGGCCAGAAGCGGTGCACGATCGCCGACGAGCGGCTGCGGGAGCTGTCCGGCCTGGTCGCGACCAAGAGTGGCTTCATCGTCATCAACGACGACACCGAGGACGCGGCACGCGAGCGGGTCTTCTTCCTCGACAGCAAGTGCAAGATCTCGAAGGATCCGGTCCGGTACCCGGGGCAGGGCCCGACCGACACCGAGGATCTGGCCCTCTCGAAGGATGGCAGCACCCTCTGGATCGCGGACACCGGTAACGCCACCACCGCGAAGGAGCGCCGCACGCGCGTCGCGCTCTGGTCGATGCCGGTCAGCGGCGTGAAGCAGCCGACGCTGCACCGGATCTCCTACCCCCAGTCCAAGGCGTACGAAGCCGAGGCGTTGCTCATCGGCGACGACGGCAAACCGCTGGTCATCACGAAGGTGACAAGCGGCAAGGCCGAGATCTACACCCCGACGGCGGCCTTGAAGAATGGCGACACCGACCCGGTGCCGATGCATAAGGTCGGCGAGATCGATTTGCCGAAGACGCAGACGGAGAACCCGCTCAACACGTTCGGCCGGGTCGCCATCACCGGCGCTTCCCGTTCGCCGGACGGTGCCCGGGTGGTTCTGCGCACCTACGCGGATGCCTTCGAGTTCGACGTGAGCGGCGGTGACATCGTCGGTGCGCTCACCACCGGCAAACCGCGGGTGACGGCGCTGGCGGATCCGTTCGGCGAGGCCATCAGCTACACCTCGGACGGGAAGACGTTCGTCACCGTCTCCGACGCGGGCCGGTTCACCGAGGAAGAGACCCTCGACATCCTCAGCTACACGCCGTCCAGCTCGACCGCGGTGCCTCTGGCGCCGGCCGGGGGCGCCAAGACGGCCGCCTCGAAGTCCTGGACCTCTGGGCTGGGCTTCGACGAGATCATGTACATGGTCGGCGCGGTCGGGTTGATCGGCCTGCTGCTGGTCGGCACCGGCATCATCGGCATCGTCCGGGCACGCCGCCGGCTGCCGGAGGCCGACGTCTCCGAGACGTCGGACCCGGATGGCGGGCCGTTCGGCCCGCGCGCCGGCCGTGCCGTCGACGGTTCCGCAGCGCCGGGTGACCGTAAGGGTGGTGTCTACGGTGGCGGGGCCCCGGCGGGCGGCGCGACCTACGGCGCGGGTCGCGGTGGCCCGGCCCCGGCCGGCGGTGCCGTGTACGGCGGTGGCCGGCCGGCAGCCGCCGGCGGTGGCTACGGTGCGCCACGGCCGGACGGCGGTGCCGGTGGTGGCGTGTACGGTGGCGCTCGCCCGCCAG
>NZ_PYBV01000012.1:33809-157449 GCF_003205615.1 Micromonospora arborensis
GGCGCTCGCCCGCCAGCCGGCGGTGGTCGTCCTCCAGCCGGTGGCGGTCGTCCGCCGGTTGATGGCGGTGGCCGTCCCCCGGCGAGTGGCACGGGTCGCCCCCCGGCCGGTGGTGTCGGCCGTCCCCAGGGCGGTGGCGGCGGTCGTCCGCAGGGTGCTGGTGGTCGTCCTGGCGGCGGTGTGTACGGCGGTGATGGCGGCCAGCCCGGCGCCGGTCGTGCCGAGCCGCCCCGGCGGGGTGGGCCGGAGCCCGACTACCGGGGCCAGCGGCCCGGCCGTCGGCGTGACGACGACGCGCCCGTCGACCCGTACGGGCCGTATCCCGGGGGCGGTCGCGGCCACCGGGGCGACCGCTACTGACGGATGTCGGGGCGCTCATCCGTCCCTGAAGACGAACGTGGGTGAGCGCCCGTGGCACTCACCCACCCAGACGACCGGTCAGATCCGGCGCAGCACCGCCACGACCCGGCCCATGATGGTGGCGTCGTCACCGGGGATCGGGTCGAAGGCCGGGTTCTGTGGCATCAGCCAGACGTGCCCGTCGCGCCGCCGGTAGGTCTTGACGGTCGCCTCGCCGTCGAGCATGGCGGCCACGATCTCGCCCGAGTCGGCGGTCGGCTGCTGCCGAACGACCACCCAGTCGCCGTCGCAGATCGCCGCGTCGAGCATCGAGTCGCCCTTGACCTGGAGCATGAAGACCTCGCCCTCGCCCACCAACTCGCGGGGCAGCGGGAAGATGTCCTCCACGGCCTGCTCGGCGAGGATGGGCCCACCGGCGGCGATCCGACCGAGCATCGGCACGTACGCCGGGGTCGGTCGCTGTGCCCGGGACAGCTCGTCGTCGATGGCCTCGCTGGGGGCGCGAACGTCGACCGCGCGCGGTCGGTTGGGGTCGCGGCGCAGGAAGCCCTTCTTCTCCAGCTCCTTGAGCTGGTAGGCGACGCTGGACGGCGACACCAGACCGACGGCCTCGCCGATCTCCCGGACGCTTGGCGGGTAACCGTGCCGCTCCACCCAGGTGCGGATGAATTCCAGGATGCGACGCTGGCGGGCGGTCAGGTCGACCGTCGCCGGGTCGGGGAAGGCGCTGACCACCGGTGTGACCGGGCGCACGGCGGGCTGACCCGTTCGGCTGCGCGCGGCGCTGCGGCGTCGGGTGGCTGGCGGGCCCGCATCGGTGATCTGCTGCGGGCTCTTCGGCCGGCTGGCCCGGTCCTCGGTCACGTCCGTCCTCCCTGGTCGGCGCTGGGTGCCTCGTCGGCTCGTGGTGCGTGCGGTGGTGCCACGTTGTTCATGACCGTATAGGTGAGATCAGTCATTTTCAAACATCTGTACGACCTCTCACCGGCGTGTCGGGGTGAAAAACCACTCCGGTCGTACGGATGTTCTGATAAATGGTACGTCAGGTAGTACTGGTGTTCGATCCTCGGCTGTTTTCCGGAGTACTTCGGCCTGCTGGCCGGTAACCCGGGCGGGACGTCGGCGTTGGGTCTTCGGGCGTGCTGATGGGTGCGGATGACCGGATGGCCCGTGACGCGCCGGACACGCCGCCCAACTTGACCCGGCTTCCCCAGCAACATACGGTCGACCCCTAGATGTAGTAGTGACACGGGCGTAAGTTGCCCACAGGTTGGGTCCGACTACCGACCGCACTCCAGTAACGTCGACCACGGCGGGAGTCATCCGAGGATGGCACCGTCGCGGTGAGTCGTGCCCGGGGGTGCCCGGTGCGGTCGCAGTCGATCATTTTTGATGGAGGTGGGCGATGCGGTGTCCGTACTGCCGGCACGCTGACTCCCGGGTGGTCGACTCGCGGGAGGCCGACGACGGCCAGCTCATCCGACGGCGGCGATCCTGCCCGGAGTGCGGCAAGCGGTTCACCACCGTCGAGGAGGCGGTCCTCGCGGTCGTCAAGCGCAGCGGGGTGACCGAGCCGTTCAGTCGTACGAAGATCATCGGCGGGGTGCGCAAGGCGTGCCAGGGTCGGCCGGTCGACGAGGACTCGATCGCGTTGCTGGCGCAGAAGGTCGAGGAGACCGTGCGGGCCAAGGGTGCGGCCGAGATCCCCAGCCACGAGGTGGGGCTGGCGATCCTGGGCCCACTTCAGGGCCTGGACGAGGTGGCGTACCTGCGGTTCGCCAGCGTCTACCGGTCCTTCGACTCGCTCGCCGACTTCGAGCAGGAGATCGAGACACTGCGGGCCGCCGCCCGTGCCCGCGAGGGCGCGGTGGGGGCCGGGGCGGCGGAACCCGCCGGCCGTACCAATTGAGATTTTGTTTTTCTGAGGGGGCGGATGAGATGTCGGGGGATGGTGTGACGACAAGCAGGTCACGAAGCAAGGCCAACGCGAGCGCTGGGCTGAAGATCGAGCGCGTGTGGACGACCGAGGGGGTCCACCCGTACGACGAGGTCACCTGGGAGCGCCGTGACGTCGTGATGACGAACTGGCGGGACGGCTCGATCAACTTCGAGCAGCGTGGGGTCGAGTTCCCGGAGTCGTGGAGCGTCAACGCGGCCAACATCGTCACCACGAAGTACTTCCGGGGCGCGGTGGGGACCCCGGAGCGGGAGTGGTCGCTCAAGCAGTTGATCGACCGGGTGGTCACCACCTATCGCACCGCGGGCGAGGAGTACGGCTACTTCGCCAGCCCGGCCGACGCCGAGATCTTCGGGCACGAGCTGACCTGGATGCTGCTGCACCAGGTGTTCAGCTTCAACTCGCCGGTCTGGTTCAACGTCGGCACGCCGTCGCCGCAGCAGGTCAGCGCCTGCTTCATCCTGGCCGTCGACGACTCGATGGACTCGATCCTCGACTGGTACAAGGAGGAGGGGCTGATCTTCAAGGGCGGCTCCGGCTCCGGGGTCAACCTGTCGCGGATCCGCTCGTCCCGTGAGCTGCTCTCCTCCGGCGGCACCGCCTCCGGCCCGGTCAGCTTCATGCGCGGCGCGGACGCCTCGGCCGGCACCATCAAGTCCGGCGGCGCGACCCGTCGGGCGGCCAAGATGGTCATCCTCGACGTGGACCACCCCGACATCGAGGAGTTCGTGGTCACGAAGGCGCGCGAGGAGCACAAGATCCGTGCGCTGCGCGACGCCGGGTTCGACATGGACCTCGGCGGCTCCGACATCGTCAGCGTGCAGTACCAGAACGCCAACAACTCGGTCCGGGTCTCCGACGAGTTCATGTCGGCGGTGGAGAACGGCGGCGGCTTCGACCTGCGCGGCCGGCTGGACGGCTCGGTGATCGACACCGTCGACGCCAAGAAGCTGTTCCGCACCATCTCCCAGGCCGCCTGGGAGTGCGCCGACCCGGGCCTGCAGTACGACGACACGATCAACGACTGGCACACCTGCCCGGAGACCGGGCGGATCACCGCGTCGAACCCGTGCTCGGAGTACCTGCACCTGGACAACTCCTCGTGCAACCTGGCCTCGCTCAACCTGATGAAGTTCCTCCGCGCCGACGGTGGCTTCGAGGTGGAGAAGTTCGTCAAGTCCGTCGAGTTCGTCATCACCGCGATGGACATCTCGATCTGCTTCGCCGACTTCCCGACCGAGAAGATCGGCGAGACCTCCCGCGCCTACCGGCAGCTCGGCATCGGCTACGCCAACCTCGGCGCCCTGCTGATGGCCACCGGCCTGCCGTACGACTCGGAGCAGGGCCGCTCGGTCGCCGCGTCGATCACGTCCCTGATGACCGGCACCGCCTACCGTCGCTCGGCCGAGCTGGCTGGCGTCGTCGGCGCGTACGAGGGCTACGCCCGCAACGCTGAGCCGCACAAGCGGGTCATGCGCAAGCACGCGGCGGCCAACGACGAGATCAAGCCGACCAGCCCGGTGGCCACCGCGATCGTCCGCGAGGCGACCAAGCAGTGGACCCAGGGCAACAAGATCGGTGACAAGTTCGGCTGGCGTAACGCGCAGGCGAGCGTCCTCGCCCCGACCGGCACGATCGGTTTCATGATGGACTGCGACACGACCGGCGTGGAGCCGGACCTGGCGCTAGTCAAGTTCAAGAAGCTGGTCGGCGGCGGCTCGATGCAGATCGTCAACCAGACGGTTCCGCGCGCCCTGCGCAGCCTCGGCTACCCCGAGGAGCAGGTCGAGGCGATCATCGAGCACATCGCCGACCACGGCCACGTGGTGGACGCCCCCGGCCTCAAGCCGGAGCACTACCCGGTCTTCGACTGCGCCATGGGGGAGCGGACGATCGCTCCGATGGGGCACGTGCGGATGATGGCGGCGATCCAGCCGTTCGTCTCCGGCGCCATCTCCAAGACGGTCAACATGCCGGAGGCGGCCACCGTCGAGGACGTCGAGAAGATCTACTTCGAGGGCTGGAAGCTCGGCCTCAAGGCGCTGGCGATCTACCGGGACAACTGCAAGGTCGGCCAGCCGCTCTCGGTGGCCAAGTCCAACAAGGCCACCGAGCCGGCCGCCGTCGAGACCGCGCCGGCCGCCCCGGCCGCGGTGGAGAAGGTCATCGAGTACCGGCCGGTGCGTAAGCGCCTGCCGAAGAAGCGCCCGTCCGAGACGGTCAGCTTCTCCGTCGGAGGCGCCGAGGGCTACCTCACCGCGTCGTCCTACCCGGACGACGGCCTCGGTGAGGTCTTCCTCAAGATGTCCAAGCAGGGCTCGACCCTGGCC
Organism: Micromonospora arborensis; assembly: GCF_003205615.1. Taxonomy (GTDB): domain Bacteria; phylum Actinomycetota; class Actinomycetes; order Mycobacteriales; family Micromonosporaceae; genus Micromonospora; species Micromonospora arborensis. The sequence continues at coordinate 38,457 of NZ_PYBV01000012.1, forward strand.
GGGGTGATGGACGCCTTCTCGGTGGCCATCAGCATCGGCTTGCAGTACGGCGTGCCGCTGGAGACGTTCGTCAGCAAGTTCACCAACATGCGCTTCGAGCCGGCCGGTATGACCGACGACCCGGACGTGCGGATGGCGGCCTCGGTGATGGACTACATCTTCCGTCGCCTGGCGCTGGACTTCCTGCCCTACGAGCGCCGTGCCGAACTGGGCATCTTCACCGCGTCCGAGCGGGCCGCCCAGCTGCGGGCCGAGGCCGACGCGGAAGCCGCAGCGGTCACCGGCGCGGAGCTCACCGCGATGGCGTCCTCGGCACCGGTGGCGGAGATCCCGGCGAAGCCGGAGGCCGTCGCGCAGCCGGCCCAGGAGATGGCCGACGTGGCCGTCGCCAAGCCGGCTCCGAGCGTGGGCTCCAGCACCGAACTGCTGGAGGCCGTGATCGGCAAGGCCGCCGACGCACCGCTCTGCTTCACCTGCGGTACGAAGATGCGCCCGGCCGGTAGCTGCTACGTCTGCGAGGGCTGCGGCTCCACCAGCGGCTGCAGCTGACGTACGCGAAACGCGGCGCTGCCCTGGCTTCCCTCAGGGAGGTTGGGGCAGCGCCGTCTCCCTGCTGGTCGTAGTTCGCCGGGATGGCATGTTGCAATGACTGCCGTCCGAATCCTCGGTCTGAGATCCGACAACTCCTGGTGCTGATAACCGTACTACCCCCACTCGGCATCAAGATTCCTCTGGGACAACGACTAGCACGGCACTTGTGGAGGGACTTGCATCTATGGATTGTCAGGGTGCCGGCGTTCGCTCGCTCGCAATGATGCCTAACCGGTCTCACTGAAGACTATGCATCGCAGAGTGTCAGCGATAGGGTACGAACACCACGTACGATAAGCGCTCGACGCGTCGGTGGAGGGGTGGATGCCGACAGTTACTCCTATTGACCGGATCTACTTACATTTCTCAACTTCCAAGAAGATAGCGATTGCAGCGTTCTCGGCAGGTCCGGCGAAGCATCCGTTTCCTGTCGACGACCTCATTCGCCAGGTCACTTCGGATCGATTGACCCTGGCTGGATTCCACCTCCGCTCCGGCGATCATCTCACATTGATTTCTGACTTCAGGTCGGCCATCAGCCGCTACTACTACGCCATGTATCACTCGGCGCGAGCAGTAGTATTCGCTGAAGAGAAGGGTGACGACTTCGAGCGGCACGCCGAGCTTCCTCGACATCTGCCAAAAAATATGCACGGTCGTGCCGAACGTGAGGCGGCTCTGATTGATGCGCGGTTGCTTCGCAATGAGGCCGACTATGACTGCTACCCTGCGGACCCTTCAATCTGGCAGTCCGATGCACGTTCACTGGCAGTTATTGCTGCTTCTTTTGTCCAGTCCTGTGAAGAGTTTGCGCTGTCGAATGGGCACATCTAATGCGGAATGATGACTATGTTGCAGTCTTGAGGCGAGTGCTAGACGATGCGGGCATCGTTGCTAGTGAGGTCCAGGAGCGGACATTTCCTGGCGAGCGATGGCTGATTGCATTTGTTCCCGAAGATAGCATTATGGTGGCACAGAGCCTCGCGGGCGCGATTGAGCGGGAGCTCAACGAAATGCCCGGCGAAGATTCTGCATTCGCTGTGACCTTCCGGCCCCAAATATTATCCGGCGGTGAAGAGCCAGTTGCGCGCCCGGCTGCCGGTGGACTAGCAAGCCGCGATGTCGATCACTTGATTCAGCTACTCGAGGCGCGGTCTCGCACCTCTGACGCGCTTCCGAGCCTAAAATATGTGGAAGATCCACGTGCCAGTTTGGCGGCAGTGGGCGCGTCGAGGCATCAACTGGTTTACGGGCGCCGTGGCGTTGGAAAGACGGCATTGTTGCTTGAGGCAAAACGCCAAGCCGAGAAGCAGGGCCATGTCATTGTATGGACGAACGCACACGTCTTGAGGAAGTTGACCGCGGAGTCGGCTTTCAGTGTAATTGCAGAGGCTGCAGTTGCATCCATTGCGAAACGTCGGGGGTCGTCAGCGGCGGAAGCTTTTTCGCGGCTTGACGAGGTTTCTAGGGAGCTTGGGATCGCCCGCAGGTCGAGGCTGCGGTCCGAGCAGAAGGTCGTCGAAAAGATCCCGCGATTGAATCAGTGCCTTCGAGCGATCCTTCGTACTGGCGTCATGACCATGTATATCTTCATCGATGACTTCTACTTACTGCCTTCTGCGTTGCAACCCCAGTTGCTGGACTATGTGGCCGGAATGCTGCGGGACTGTAATGGCTGGATTAAGCTAGCGAGTATCGAGCGGCTTACTCGGCCCTACGAACCGTCAACAAGAGTTGGCTTGGAAGTTCCGCACGATGCGTCCAAGATTGATTTAGATATCACGCTTGAAGATCCCTCGGCGGCGCAGATTTTCTTAGAAAGTGTCCTTTCAAATTATACGCTAACGGCTGGTATCAAAAACTTTGCTAGCATAACCAAACCGGAAGCGCGAGGCAGGCTAGTTCTCGCTTCTGGCGGAGTGCCGCGAGATTACCTGAATCTGTTTGCCTCCTCAATCGTCGTTGCCCGTGAACGTGTACAGCCGAGGGAGATTGGGCGGGAGGACGTCGCGAAGGCTGCGGGCCGTTCGGCCAGGAGCAAGAAACGGGACCTTGAACAGGATGTATCTTCTGAGAATTCTGGAATCCTGTTGGAGGCTTTGGAATACATATCCGCCTATGTTATGGGCGAAGGGTGCACCTATTTTCGGGTAGATATGTCGCGAAAGACGCATCCGGCTTACGAGGTGCTGGGACAGTTGGTCGACTTGCGCTTCGCACACCTGGTACAGGCTGCGCTGTCGGATAAGCATAGGCCAGGGACCAAGTATGAGGCGTACATCTTGGACCTTAGTGAGTACACCGATGTGCGTCTGAAGCGTGGACTGCGTGTCTTGGACCTTGAAGAGGGTAAGTGGACAGTTCGGCAGAGCGGTAAGGCTGCGACTACTAAGCGGTTAAGTGGTACCCAATTGCGTGATCTACTTCGGCAGGGACCACTTATTGATCTGGACAACTTGCCCAGGGTTCTCGATCAAACCTCTTCACCTGCTTACCCGATCGACATCAGGCGCTAACTCCGGGTGGTTTATAGTCGAGAAGCTTATTTGCGTAGGCCCAAGGGTGGCTGAATCTCGACGCAAAGTCGGCCGGATTTGAGCGTGTGGGGACGCCGGCCTTCGGCAATGAGCCGTCGGCCGGATCCGCTACTACTTGAGGCTAGAGAGGAATGCCAGCCAGGCGCGACCATCGAAGTTGAGGGTCGGGCCGGAGCGGTTTGTGCTGTCTCGGACCTGGATGGTATTGCCGACGTGCCTAGCTTCGACGCAGGCACCGTTGCTGCCGCTGCGGGTGCTCTTGCGCCACTCCGAGTCCACCGCACGTCTCCTACACCTCGCGCCTCGCGCCCCGGATCTCCTCGATCATGGTGGCCGAGTCAGTGGGTGACATGGCCGCAGCGCGCAGACTGTTGAACACCACCGTACAACGCCTCACGTCTTCGCCCTCCGCGTAGAGGTCGCCCGTGAGGCCCTCGATGTAGACCACGCCGGGTCCGTCTGCGAAGTTGAGGATGTGGAAGCTCGTCAGCATCGAGGCGTAGGCACCCTCGCGGAACGGGATCACCTGGACGGTGACGTTCCAGCGCTTGCTGGCATCGAGTAGTGCGGTGAGCTGGTCGGCCATGATGGCTGCCCCGCCGATCTGCCGGTGAAGCACTGCCTCGTCGAGCACCGCGACGAGGCGTAGCTTGCCGGAGGTGATCAGCTCTTGACGCTGCATCCGCACCGCGACCCGTCGCTCCACTGCCTCTGGCGATGGCTCGAAGGCGTCCTCGCTGGTCATTGCTCGGGCGTAATCCGCAGTCTGGAGTAACCCCGGGACTACCAACGTCTCGAAGTTCTGCACCTCCTCGGCTGCGGACTCCAAGCCGATGTACTGGCGGTACGACGACGGTAGGTCGCCGTACTTGGCCCACCAGCCGCGCTGTTTGCCGGTCTTCGCCATCGACAGCAGCGTGTCGCGCAGCTCGGCATCGGTGACGCCGTATCGGTCAAGTAGCGCGTTCAATGCTGGTGCCTTGATGCCCACGCGTCCGGCCTCGATGCGCCGGAGCGTGCTCGCGGAGACCTCGATGACGTCGGCAGCCTGCTCGGCCGTGACGCTGGCCTCTTCCCGGACTCGGCGGAGCTGTGCACCGAGCTGGAAACGAACGAAGGTCGGACTCTCCATGGCGGTCATTGTGCCGCCAGCACCCTGGCTCAGGACCACCGAACACGCCCATGCCTTCTGACTGGTCTTCGTTGACTACCCATAAATGCGCGCGCAAAATGAGCGTGCAGACAGTCCCGAGTGGATCGGCGGGAGGTCCAATGACGGGTCGGGTGCCGTACGACGACTACCTGCTGGCGGTGGCGCTGACCTTGGCGCGGCGGCACCGGCCGGTTTGGTCGTGGCAGCGGTGGCGGCGGATCTGTCGCTGTGGGGCCGACCTGCCGTGCCGAGCCCGGCACCGCATCCCGATCCGCCGAGGCTTCTGGCCAGGGGAGGAGCAGGAGTGACCGAGGATCAGGTCGGACGAATCTTGTCCGTGCACCTGCCCGGCGTCGAGGGCCTCTGCGCCGGCTGTCGCTGGTGGTGGGCGCGACTGTCCCCGTACCCCTGCTATCAGGCGGAATGGGCGGCCCGCTGGCACGCCCGGTCGGCCACCCGGCGCTTCCTGGATGGCCTGCGGTGACCACCCACGGCCCGGTCCTTCCGGTGTGGACCTGCGGCGGCTGCGCCGCGCCCTGGCCCTGCCGGACCCGGCGCACCGAGCTGCGTGCCGAGTTCGAGGGCGCACCCGTGTCGTTGGCCCTCTACATGGGGTCCTACCTGGTCTGGGCGGCCGAGGATCTGACCTGGGTGCCCGCCGGGCTGCTGCACCGGCGTTTCCTGGGCTGGGTCCGGTGAGTCTGATCCGGCGGGGCGATGAGCGGTTTCACTACAGCGACAACTCGCACAAGTGGATCCCGCCGAACCCGGACTACGACCAGGAGGTCTGGGACGAGATGGTCCGGCAGCACCAGCTCCAGCACCTGGAGGAGATCTCCAAACGCAGGAAGCCGGCTCGATCACTTGATGCTGAGTAGCTGTGAACAATCCGCTCTGACTACTCAGCATCAAGTGATCTTGACAACGGCGACGGAACCGGGCTACTGGCTCGCGCGCTCCGCGGCGCGCACGGCGTTGCGGAACAGCATCGCGACGGTGGTCGGACCGACCCCGCCGACCCGGGGCGTGATCGCGCCGGCGACCTCGGCGCACGCTTCGTCCACGTCCGGTAGGAGGCGCCGCCCCTCGTAGCGGACGCCGGCGCCGATGACGACGGCGCCGGGCTTGACGTGCTCAGGCTGAATGATCCGGGGTACGCCGGCGGCGGCGACGAGGATGTCGGCGCGGCGGGTGTAGCGAGCCCAGTCCGGCACACCGGTGTGTACGACGGTGACGGCGGCGTTGGCGGTCGGGCGCTTCTGGGCGAGCAGCATCGCCAGGGGTCGGCCAAGGGTGGCGCCCCGGCCGAGGATGACGACCTCACGACCGGCGACGGGGATCTCGTAGTACGCCAGGAGGGCTTCGATGCCGGCGGGGGTGCACGGCAGCGGACCGGGCAGGCCGACGGCGAGACGCCCCATGTTCAGCGGATGCATGCCGTCGACGTCCTTGTCCGGGTCGATGGTCTGCAGCGCCGCGTCGTAGTCCAGATGCCCGGGCACGGGGTACTGCACGAGCAGCCCGTGCACGGCCGGATCAGTGTTGAACCGGGCAATGGCCTGGTGCAGCTCGGCCTGGGTGGCGGTGGCGGGCAGATGCACGTGCGGGGAGGCGAACCCGAGCGCGGCGGCCTGACGCTGCTTGATGGCGATGTAGCCGGCGCTGGCGTCGTCGTCGCCGACGAGGATGGTGGCGAGGCTCGGTGTGATCCCGCGGCTGCGCAGGCGGGCGGCTGCGTCGGCGGTCTCGGCCAGGACGGCTTCGGCGACGGGTGCGCCCGGCAGGAGCCGGGCCGAGCCCGACGGAGTGTGGTTTTCGACGGATTCGTTGGTTGTGGTCATGACGACTCCTCGACGCAGGCGCCCAGGCGGTCGACGCCCGCGAGAGGCTCCCCGATGGTTCCACCATCCCCGTGCCGCCAGTCGCCGGTGCTTCGATAATGCCGCATCACCAGCGCTGCTGCCCAACTGACCAGCAGCGCCGCCTTCAGGACGGGCCATTCGCACCGGGGGCATGCTGCCGTTCGTCGGTATACCTCAGGGGCATATTCATGACTCTGAGGTATACCGCTCGTCGGGATTGGTGCCGCCGATCGAGCCGGTCGGGCAGGCACGCCACACCGCGTCGGCGGCACGAGGGAGGCAAGTTCCGGTAACACCCGCGGCCCGTCTTACGAAGAAGGGGTGTGAAGGCTACGAGAGAGGACAGCCTGTGAATGAGCCCAGCGAAGCGGGGGGTGACATCTCTGGCATCGGGGCCGATCCGGTGGCCTTCGCGGCCTTCTACCGGCGGCACCTGGAGGCGGTGGGCCGGTTCGTGGCACGGCGGGTCGACGACCCACACCTCGCCGCGGACCTGACCGCCGACGTGTTCCTGGCGGTGATCGAGTCGGCGGACGGCTACCGGCCGGACCGGGGTAGCCAGGTCGGCTGGCTGTTCGGGGTGGCCCGCAACGTCATCGGCGACGAGCGGCGTCGGGCGGCCCAACGGCTGCGGGTGACCGGCCGACTGGCCGGACGAAGGGACCTGGGCCCCGATGACATCGCCCGCATCGAGGAGCGCATCGACGCCGAGTCGGCGGCCCGCCGCACCTATCGGGCGCTGAGCGAGCTTCCCGAGGGCACCCGAACGCTTGTCGAACTCGTCGCCGTGGACGGCCTCACCGTCGCGGAGGCGGCGACCGTGCTCGGGGTGTCGCCGGTCGCCGCCCGGGTCCGCCTGCATCGCGCCCGTCGCGTCGTCCGCGCCGTTCTCGCCTACCCGACAGCCACCCTCGCCTGAAGAGACGGAGTCGACGCAATGAACAAGATCGATCAGTCACCGCCCGGTTTCGAGGAGCAGCTCCTCACGGATCTGACCGCCCACGTCGCCCGGCGGGCCGAGATGGCGTCGGCGGCCCGTCCGGTCGGACGCCGCAACCGGTTCCTGCCTGGTTGGCGCTTCGCCGGAGCACTCGGGCTGGCAGTCGCACTGACCGCCGGTGCGCTGGTGGTCCAGACGATGAGGGTGGGCGACCACTCGCCACCTGCGGCGAGCGCATCGGAGATCCTCCGGATGGCGGCCGACGCCGCCCGGCAGCAGCCCGAGCTCACCGCCCGACCCGATCAGTACGTCTTCACGGAGGCCCTGGTGACGATACGGGACGAGCCGGACAGCGGCCCGTACCAGACCATCCGGAACCAACTGTGGCAGTCAGCCGGCGGAGTCGCGTACACGCACGGACGCTACCGACCGGAGAGCGACCCGAACGGGTGGGGCGAGCTGAGGGAGCTGCGGATGGGCGATCCCGCCGATCCCACGAAGGAACTCGACGCATTCGACCCGCCGGCGTACCACGGCGACCTGCCCTCCGATCCGGACGAGCTGCTTCGATACCTACGGGAGCACCCGGTCGACCTGCATCTTCCCGAAGGCGCAGATGAGGAGGCCGTCTACGGGGACGAGAGCATGGTGTACACCACCGCGCGGTCGATGGTCCGCGGCGGCTACGTGCCGCCCCGCGCGCTGGCGGCGCTGTACGAACTGTTGGCACGGGAGCCCGGAGCGACTGTCATATCGGGCGACGTGGTGGACGCCGCCGGCCGGCATGGGGTGGCGATCCGCATGCCCGGCGTGATCGGTGGTAACGAGGACTTCCTCTTCGACCGCGACACCCACGTCTTCCTCGGCAGCCGATCGTCGGTGGTGCGCAACGGCAAGGAGTCCCTGTACGACGCTGACGCGCTGCTCCGCATCGCAATCGTCGACCGGCCGGGCCAGTTGCCCTGAGCGGCGGATGGCACGCCCAGCCCGGACCGGTCCGGTCACGTCGGACCGGTCAGGGCTGGGCGAACAGCGGGCCGTAGTTCGAGCGGAACATCTGCTCGCCGAGATGGCGCATCACCAGGTCGCGCAGCACCGGCGGGGCACCGGTGGCCTTGTCCCGGCGATGCGTCTGGCTGAGCACCCAGTCCGTACGCGGGCGACGCCGCGCCTCAAAGCCACGCAGCGCGTCGGCGACGGAATCGGCGGTGGCCAACGACGAAGCGAGCACGACCGCGTCCTCCAGGGCCATCGCCGCGCCCTGTGCCATGTTCGGCGAGGTGGCGTGGGCGGCATCGCCGATCAGCAGCACCGGCCCCCGGGACCAGGAGTCGAGCACGACCTCCTGGTTGGGGCCGGCGTGCAGGGTGCTGTCGTCGTGGTCGAGGGCCTTGAGCATGGCGCCGACCGGATCGGTGTACGTCGCGGCCAACTCGTCGCGCCAGCCGGGCCGGTCGACCACCGGGCCGTCGTTGTAGTAGCAGTACGTCTGCTCGGCGCTGATCGGGATCGTGAGGAACTGCCTACCGCGCCCCAACTGCACCGACCAGACCGGCTCGTCGTCGATCCGGGGAGCGATCCACCGGTAGGCGTACTGGCCGAGATTGCGGGCGGCCGGACCGTCGAAGGCGAGCCGCCGGACCGTCGAGTTCACCCCATCCGCGCCGATCACCAGGTCGTACCGTTGCGTGCTGTCGTCGTCGAACTCGACGGCGACCCGGTCGCCCTCCTCGGCGAACGCGACCGGCTGGCGACCCCAGCGGATCGGGGCGTCGCCGACACCGGTGAGCAGGGCGCGGTGCAGTTGCGCCCGGGGCAACGACACACACGGCCCGACGCCCTGCCACAGTGCGACCACGTCGATGTCGAAGAGGCGGCGTCCGTGCTGGTTGGCGCTGCGCTGTCGCATGATCTCCACGGCGACGTCGGCAACCGGCTCCCGCAGACCGAGTACGTCGAGCATGCGGGTCGCGTTGCCGGTGAGGTAGATACCGGTGCCGGAGTCGGTCGGCCCGGACGCCCGCTCGACCACGTCGACCGTCGCGCCCCAACCCCGCAGTGCGGCCACCGTCGCCAATCCCGCGACACCACCGCCAACGATCAGTACCCGGACACCCGTACCCCGCACGACACGTACCTCCCATTGCCCCTGCCGGTACCAGGCTGAGCTGCTGCTCAACGGGCCGGCGCCGCAGCACTCTACGAGGCGGGTGAGGCAGCGCGCGGGAATGGGGGCTGAATTACCGAGGAATGGACTGCGATGATGAGGGCATGACGACCGTTGAGTCGTACGTCGAGTTCGGCAGCCGGGAAGCGCACGGCGTCTCACCCACGTACGAACGCCTGTCGCAGACCGTCGCTCGCGACGACGCCCTGCTCGCCCTGCTCGACAGGCTTCCGCCGGCCAAGCGGCAGCCGAACCTGCTGTTCGGCGTCGTCCGCTGGCTCGGCGGCCCGGTCGACGACCCGGTCACCTTCCACGACTACGTGATGACGCACTGGACCGCCGTCGAGGCGGAACTGCGCACCCGGGCCACCCAGACCAATGAGGTCGGGCGCTGCGCGGTGCTGCTGCCGGTGCTCGCCGCGCTGCCGCAGCCCATCGCCCTGCTGGAGGTCGGCGCGTCCGCCGGCCTCAACCTCTACCCCGACCGGTACGCGTACCGCTATGGCGATCATCAGGTCGGGTCCGGCGAGCCGGTCCTGGAGTGCGCGGCCAGCGGGTTGGAGCCGCCGGTACGCGTACCCCAGGTGGTGTGGCGGGCCGGTCTGGACCTGAACCCGCTCGACGTGACCGACCCTGACGACGTGTCCTGGTTGGACGCGCTGATCTGGCCGGAGCACGCCCACCGGCGGGCCCGACTGCGGGCGGCGGCGGCGGTCGCCGCTGCCGACCCGCCGCTGCTGGTCCGCGGCGATCTGGTGGACGACCTGCCGGCGCTGGCTTCCCGTGCGCCGGCGGGCGCGACGCTGGTGGTCTTCCACACCTCCGTGCTCTACCAGGTGCCGCCGCCGCGCCGGGAGGCCTTCGTCAAGCTGGTCCGCGACCTGCCTGGTCACTGGATCGCGAACGAGGCCCCGGAGGTGCTGCCGTACGACGGGTTGCCCGACCCGCCGAGCGACGCGCTGCACAACGTCGTCGCCCTGGACGGCAGGCCGTTGGCGTGGGCCAGAGGCCACGGCCAGGCGATGACCTGGTTCGGCTGAAACCGCCAACCGAACCAGCCAGCTCAGCGAGCCGGCTCGGGCATCCGGGCGTGCAGAGCCCGGATGAACCAGTCCGCCGCCGGCGCGATCGCACCGCCGGTCGACCAGCCGTTGAGCACCGACAGCAGGTCCAGGTACCGGTCCCGGCGGGGGTCGTTGGCCGTGGTCAGCCGGTCGAGCAGCCGCTGACGCAGATCGGCGTCGTCGGTGTGACCGTGGAGGCTCGCGTACCGTCTGGTGACCGTCGCGACCACGGCATCGGCGTCCGGGCCGGTCGGATCGAGGCCGGCCGCGAGGGCGGGGGCCACCGCGTCCCGGACCACCGCGACGGCGTCCGGGCGGGGCAGCCCCGGGACGTCGTGGTCGGCGGCGTGCTGCCGCGCCAACCGCCGCATGCTCGCCCGGAAGGTGGGGTCCCGGCACAGCTCGGCCAGCTCCAGCCACGCCTCGATCTGCTCGGTGCTGGGGTCGTCGGGCAGCTCCGGGGTCATCGAGACGAGCACACCCGGGTACGCGGGCTGGTCGTCCAGGCCGGCGAAGACGGTGTCCAGAAAGTCGCCCACCAGGTGCTGCCGCTCGCGGGCGGTGAGCTGGGCCAGCCGGTGCAGGTCGTCCACCTCGGCCGAGCCCGACCCGCGCCTCGCCGCGACGGTGAGCACCGCCTGGCGCAGCCGCAGCACCCGGATCTGCACCGCCAACGCCTCGGCGTGCGCGGCGGCCACCTCGTGCAGGGGCACCTCGCAATCCACCACCCGCCGAATGGCGGCTAGGTCCACGCCCAGGTCACGCAGTGTCCGGACCAGTTCCAGCCGGGCGACGGCGTCCGGGCCGTACCGCCGGTAGCCGGCCGGGCTCCGGTCGGTCGGCGGCACGATCCCGCTGTCGGCGTAGTACCGGATGGTCTTGACGCTCAGGCCGGTCCGCTGTGCCAGTTCGCCGATCGTGTGACGCGTCTCCTCGCTCATGCCACCACCCTCGCGTCTCCCCCCGGTGGAGACTCAAGCCCTGGCCGGGGCGGCGAGGAACCCCGCGATCGTCGCGGTGAACGCGTCGGCGTCGTCCAGCCACGGGTAGTGCCCCGCGCCCGGCTGAACGACTACCTCGGCGTGCGGAATCAGCTCGTCGAGTTGGGCCACCAGGCCCGGCGGTGCGCCGAGGTCGACCTCACCGGCGAGCAGCAGCACCGCGCCCTGGTGTGCGGCGAGGGCGGCACGGGTGGCCGGCGGATCGAAGACGCCTTCCGCGCCGAAGATCCGCGCCGCCTCCTCGTTGCGCTGGCCGGACTCGGCCGCCTGGTGCACCTGGGCAGCCGTGTCCCAGCGGCCGTAGAAGAACGGTGCGATCGCCTCCCAGGCTTCCGGGCTGGCCCATCCGCCCACCATGGAGTCGAGCGCTGCTGCCGCCGCCGGGAACCATGGCTCGTCCGCCCGGGCCCGGGTGACCTCCTGGCGCAGCGTGGCGGTCGCCGTCAGCCCGACCGCCCGGGTGCTCGGGGTGACCAGCGCGAGCCGGTCCAGCCGGTCGGAGTGTTGGGTCGCGTACTGCAGCGCCAGGTTGGCGCCGGCTGAGTGCGCGAGCACATCCAGCCGGTCCAGGTCCAGGTGTCGGCGCAGCGCCTCCACATCGTCGACAAGTCGGTCGCAGCGGTAGGTGTCAATGTCCGCCGGCGCGGCCGACCGACCGGTGCCCCGCTGGTCGAGGATGATCAGCGTCCGGTGTGCGCCCAGACCACCGAGGTCACCGAGGTACGCGGAGTCGCGCATGGGGCCGCCCGGCAGACAGACCAGCGGGTTTCCGCCGCCAAGCGTCCGGTACGCGAGCGTGGTGCCGTCGAGCGCGGCAAATGTGGTGGTCATCGGTCCGTGCTCTGACCAAGCAGCATGTGCACATTGGTCTCCCGCATGGTGTCGGACCCTACGACGAAACCGACGGTGTGTCCCGCATCCGCCGCAGCGGGGAGCAGACCACGAACAGGCACGCGGCCCAGGTGCCCAGCACACACACCCAGAGCGCGCCGCGCAGTCCCAGCGCGGTGCCGAGCGCGCCGCCGGTGAGCGCGCCGAGCGGGATCACCCCGAAACAGATCCAGAGGAACGCCGCGTTGACCCGGCCGAGGATCGCCGACGGGGTGATCCGTTGCCGGTACGACATCGCCGCCACGTTGAACAACACCGCGTTGGCCGAGAACGCGGCCAGCCCGACCCCGTAGAGCAGCATGCCCCAACCCGGCCGGGCCAACGGCATGAGCAGGTAGAACGGGCCCGGGGCGGTCATCGCCACCCAGATCACCCGGGCCGAGCCGAGCCAGGCCGACAGCCGGGCGGCCAGCACCCCGACCACCAGCCCGCCGGCGGCGCTGACCGAGAAGACCAGCCCCACCTGCACCGGGTTCGCGTGCAGCTCGCGGACCAGGAAGGTCACCTCGATCGAACCGGACGCCATCACCCAGAAGTTCGACCAGGTGGTGCAGGCCAGGATGCTGACCAGGAGTGGCTGTCGGCGGATGAAGGCGAGCCCGTCGGTCAGCTCCACCCGCAGCGGCACGCGGGGTGCCGGCTCGCGTCGTACCGGGGCCTCCCGGATCAAGATCAGCGTCAGCGCGCTGACCAGGAAGGCGAACCCGTTGCTCAGGAACGTGCGGGCGGCGCCGACCAATCCGGTCAACGCGCCGCTGATCGTCGGGCCGACCAGTTCGGCGGCGTCCTGGCTGATGGTGAGCTTGGCGTTGCCGTCCACCAGCAGGTCCGCCGGCACCAGCCGGGGCAGCAGGCTCTTGTACGCCACGGTGAACAGCACGGTGAGCACTCCACCGAGCCCGACCACCGCGTACAGGAAGGGCAGGGTGAGGTGGCCGACCAGGGCGGCCACCGGCAGGGACAGCATGAGCGCGGCCCGACCCAGGTCACACGCGATCATCAGCCGCCGCTGGTCGAGCCGGTCGGCGACGATGCCCGCCGGCAGCGAGAAGAGCAGGTACGGCAGCCAGGCCAGGACGGTCAACAGGGAGATTTGGAACACGCTGGCGTGCAGGGTGTCCGCGGCGAGGAGCGGCACCGCCACACCGGCGATCCGGGTGCCCAGCTCGCTGACCGTCTGACCGCCCCAGAGCAGCAGGAAGTTCCGGGTGCGCCACAGCGACGGGGCTGTCCCCACCTCGATCATCGGGGACTGCTCCACCTGCTGGCTCACGGTCGGTGCCTGTCTGCGCGGGTCTGTGCCGCCGGCCGGCGGCTCGCGGACTCTACCGACGCCCGGTCCCACCCGGCACGGGATTTCCGCCGGCCCGGCACGGTTGAGTCGCAGCCGTGAGCCGTCCCTAGACTGCTGCGGGTGACCGGAGAGCGACGACCCCTGGCCGATCGGCCGCTCACCGAGCCGCACCCGTCCCGGCTGCCGCCCGAGCATCCCGACCGGGCCCGGATCCTCGCCACGCACGCCGCCGCGCTGGCCGCCGGGGAGGCTGGTTACCTCGACCCGGCGAGCGGGCTGTTCGTGCTCAGCGCCGGTTTCCTGGCCCGGCGTGGCACGTGCTGCGGGCGCGGCTGCCGGCACTGCCCGTACGTGGATGATCCACCGTCCGGGTAGGCGTCGGCGCGCCGTCGGAACGAGGACTTCCGCCCGACACCGACACCCCGTACGGTGTCCGACGGACATCTGGCGGGCGCCTTCCGCCGTCGGTCGGCGAGAGGGTGGAACGTGCGCGGGCGGATCGTGGTCGTCGGGCTGGCGGGGCTGCTGGTGAGCGGCTGCGCCGCCGAGGCCGAGCCGGTGGCGGTGCCGCCACCGGCACCGATCGCGGTGGACGTGGCGGCGGCCTCGTCGGGTGGCGCCTGCCGGTTGCTGGACTTCACGGTGATCGAGCAGTTGGTCAAGGTGCGCTTCGACGTGGCGGCGGCCAGCGAACAGGGCGATACGCACACCTGCGTGGTCCGTGCCGGAAGCGCGGCGCTGCCGGAGCTGACGCTGAGTGTGTCCGAGACCACGATCGACAAGACCACCTTCGCCGCGGACGTGGTGCCCGACAAAGCGGCGAAGGTCACCGGGCTGGGTCAGCAGGCGTACCGGCGGACCACCGCCGCGGCGAGTGGGCACGGGCCGGTCGCCGAGGTGGGGTGGCTGGCGACCGACGGGAGGCTGGCCACGGTGAGCTGGACCGGTGCGCGGGGCAGTGAGCGCGCGGCGGCGGAGAAGCTGACCGGCGACCTGGCGGCCCTGGCCAAAAAGGTGGACACCCGGGCGCTGTGACGCCTGGGTGTCCGATTGGTCAGTTGGTGGCGCGGTTGGTCGGTGGCGTGGTCAGTTGGCGGCGACGAACACCCGCGAGGCGACCTCGCGGGGCAGCCGCACCCGGTCACCCGACCGGTCGATCGACACCCCGTCGCGCTCCTGCGCCACCGTCACCGTGGCGCCCGGGTCGACTCCGGCGGCGTGCAGTTGGCGCAGCACGTCGGCGTCCTTCTGCACGCTCTCGCAGATCCGGCGCACCACGACCGACCCGGAGAGCCCGGGGAAGGCCAGGTTGCGCTCGCCGTCAGCGGCCTCGGTGGTCTCCGCCGCCGGCGAACCCAGCGCCTGTAGGCCCGGAATCGGGTTGCCGTACGGGGAGCGGGTCGGCCGGTTGAGCAGGTCGTAGACCCGCTTCTCCACCGCGTCGCTCATCACGTGCTCCCAGCGGCAGGCCTCCTCGTGGGCCTCCTCGTAGGGCATCCCGATGACGTTGACCAGCAGCAGCTCGGCGAGACGGTGCTTGCGCATCACCGACACGGCGCTGCCCCGACCCAGCTCGGTGAGTGTCAGGTGCCGGTCGCCCTCGACGGTGAGCAGGCCGTCGCGTTCCATCCGGGCGACGGTCTGGCTCACGGTGGGGCCGCTCTGCTGCAGCCGTTCGGCGATCCGGGCACGCAGCGGCGGCACCCCCTCCTCTTCCAACTCGAGGATGGTGCGCAGGTACATTTCGGTCGTGTCGACCAGGTCGTGAGACTTCATAACGTCAGCGGCCCTCCGGTGCACGATGGTACCTCGGTAAACAGCCAGCGACCGCCGCCGAACCGCGTGCCGGCAATGGGAATGGTGTTGGATGGTCGCCATGTCCGGTACCCAGGAGCTGCTGGTCGAGGTCGATCGGCTCGCCGCCGAGCTCGACCACGCCGATCCGCCCACCCTGCTCGACGTCCGCTGGCGGCTCATCGGCCCGCCCGGTCGCGACGACTACCGCGCCGGCCACCTGCCCGGCGCGGTCTTCATCGACCTGGACACCGCGCTCTGCGGGCCACCGGGCGTCGGCGGTCGGCATCCGCTGCCCGACCCGGCCGCGCTGGAGGCCGCGCTGCGGGCCGCCGGCGTCCGCGCCGGTCACCCCGTTGTCGTGTACGACGGTGGCGACGGCTTGGCCGCCGCACGGGCCTGGTGGACGCTGCGGTGGGCGGGGCACCGCCCGGTGCGCCTGCTGCACGGCGGCTACCCGGCCTGGGTCGCCGCCGACCGGCCCGTCTCCACCGACGCGCCCGCCCCCACTCCCGGCGACATCGTGGTACGCCCCGGTGGTCTCCCGGTGCTCGACGCGGGGCAGGCCGCCGAACTGGCCGCCGCGGACGACGCCGTGCTGCTCGACGTCCGCGCGGCGGCCCGCTACCGGGGCGAGGTGGAGCCGATCGACCCGGTCGCCGGACACGTGCCGGGAGCGGTGAACCTGCCCGCCGGGGAGTACGTCGGCCCGGACGGGCGCTTCCCGGCCGATGTGCTGCGTGAGCGGTTCGCCGCGGCCGGGGTGGCCGACGCGCGAGCCGTCGGGGCGTACTGCGGCTCGGGGGTGACCGCCGCGCAGGCGGTGCTCGCGCTGCACCTGGCCGGCCGCACGGACGCGGCTCTCTACGTTGGATCGTGGAGCAACTGGGTGGCCGACCCGACCCGACCGGTTGCCTCCGGGCCGACATCTGGCCGCTGACCAGCGCGTGCGGTGGGTCGGCGACGGTCCTCGTGCGACGATGGGCTCATGTCCGACGACACGGTTGTGGTGTGGGACGAGTCGCTGCTCGCCTACGACATGGGTGACCATCCGCTCGACCCGGTCCGGGTGGAGCTGACCATCGCGCTGGCCCGTGAGCTGGGCATCCTGGCTCGGCCAGGGGTGCGGGTGGTCAAGCCGGAGCCCGCCGACGACGCCCTGCTCACCCGGGTGCACGATCCGGCCTACGTGGCCGCGGTGCGCGCCGCGCCGCGCGATCCGCTCTTCGCCGGGTACGGGCTGGGCACCTCCGACAACCCGGTCTTCGAGGGGATGCACGAGTCCAGCGCGCTGATCGCCGGTGCCACGGTGGCCGCCGCCGAAGCGGTCTGGCGCGGCGATGCCCGACGGGCGGTGAACGTGGCCGGTGGCCTGCACCACGCGATGCCCGCCCGCGCGTCCGGCTTCTGTGTCTACAACGACCCTGCGGTGGCCATCGCCCGCCTGCTCGACCTGGGCGCCGAGCGGATCGCGTACGTGGACGTCGACGTGCACCACGGCGACGGCGTGCAGCAGATCTTCTGGGACGACCCTCGGGTGCTCACGGTCAGCCTGCACGAGACCCCACTGGCGCTCTTCCCGGGCACGGGTTTCCCGGACGAGACGGGTGGGCCGGGCGCGCAGGGCTCCGCGGTCAACATGCCGCTGCCGCCGGGTGTCGACGACAGCGGCTGGCAGCGGGCGTTCCACGCGATCGTGCCGTCGGTGCTGCGCGCGTTCCGGCCGCAGGTGCTCATCAGCCAGTGCGGAGCCGACGGGCACCGACTGGATCCGCTCGCCGACCTCAACCTGACGGTGGACGGGCAGCGGGCCACCTACCTTGCGATGCGGGCGCTCGCCGACGAGCTGTGCGACGGCCGTTGGGTGGCCACCGGCGGCGGCGGGTACGCCTTGGTCGAGGTGGTGCCCCGGGCCTGGAGTCACCTGCTCGCCGTGGCCACCGGCGACCCCATCGACCCGGCCACGCTCACCCCTGCTGCGTGGCGGGATCTGGTTGCCTCCCGTCGTCTGGGCCGGGAGGTGCCGCTGCGGATGACCGACGACGCCGATCCGTCGTACGAGCCGTGGCAGCCGACCGGCGAACCGAACGCGGTGGACCGGGCGATCGCGGCGACCCGCAAGACGGTCTTCCCGCTGCTGGGGCTCGACCCGCACGATCCGCGGGACTGAGCCGGGCTGTTTCGGTGACGAACCTGAACCAGCCCGTGGACGTGCTGCTCAGCGACGGGAGCACCGTCCAGTTGCGACAGATCGACCCGGCCGACGCGCCGGGCATCGTGGCGATGCACAGCCGGTTCTCCGAGCGCACCCGCTACCTGCGGTACTTCTCACCGTACCCACGCATCCCGGAACGGGACCTGATCCGGTTCGTCACCGTCGACCACCACGACCGGGAGGCGTTCGTGGTGCTGGCCGCCGACCAGATCGTCGCGGTCGGCCGGTACGAGCGGCTCGGCCCGCAGGCGCCGGAGGCGGAGGTGGCGTTCGTGGTGGAGGACGCCTACCAGGGTCGGGGCATCGGCTCGGTGCTGATGGAGCACCTGGCCGACACCGCCCGTCGCAACGACATCATGAGCTTCGTCGCCGAGGTGCTGCCGGCCAACGGGACGATGCTGCGGGTCTTCGCCGACTTCGGCTACCAGGTCCAGCGCGAGTACGCCGACGGCGTGGTGCACCTGAGCTTCCCGATCGCGCCCACCGAGGCGACGCTGGAGGTGCAGCGTGGTCGGGAGCACCGCACCGAGGCCCGTTCGATCGCTCGGCTGCTCGCCCCTCGTGGCATCGTCGTCTACGGCGCCAGCGCCACCGGCCAGGGTGTCGGCGCGGCGGTGCTCGGGCATCTGCGCGACGGCGGTTTCACCGGTTCGGTGGTGCCGGTGCATCCGAGTGCGTCGACAGTGGCGGGCCTGTCCGCGTACCCGTCGGCGGTCGACGCCGGGACGCCGCTGGACCTGGCGGTGGTGGCGGTCCCGCCGGAGGCGGCGACCGCGGTGGTCGCCGACGCCGCGGCCGCGGGCGTGCACGGCCTGGTGGTCATCTCGGCCGGCTTCGCCGAGGCCGGCGCGGAGGGCGCGGCCACGCAAAGGTCGCTGGTCCGCGCGGCGCACGCCGCCGGGATGCGCGTGATCGGCCCGAACTGTCTCGGCGTGGCCAACACCGACCCGACGGTACGCCTCAACGCCACCCTCGCCCCGGCTCTGCCGCCGGCCGGCCGGGTCGGCATCTTCAGCCAGTCCGGCGCTTTCGGGGTGGCGCTGCTCGCCGAGGCGGACCGGCGTGGCCTCGGGCTGTCCAGCTTCGTCTCGGCCGGCAACCGGGCCGACGTCTCCGGCAACGACCTCCTGCAGTACTGGCAGGACGACCCCGGCACCGACGTGATCATGTTGTACCTGGAGACCTTCGGCAACCCCCGCAAGTTCGCTCGGCTGGCCCGCCGGATCGGCCGCGCGAAACCCGTCGTCGCGCTCGCCTCGTCGGCCCGGCCGGTCGGCCTGGGTGACACCGCTGGGCCGGACGAGGTGGCGGTGGCCGCGCTCTTCGCCCAGTCCGGGGTGATCCGGGTGGACACCGTGTCGGAGTTGCTCGACGCGGGCGTGCTGCTGGCCAACCAGCCGCTGCCGGTCGGTGGCCGGGTCGGTGTGGTCGGCAACTCCTCGGCCCTGACCGGCCTGGCCGCCACCGCCTGCGTCGGGCAGGGCCTCACCGTGGCCGACGGCTATCCCCGTGACGTCGGGCCGAGCGCCGGTGCCGCCGAGTTCGCCGCCGCGCTCGCGGAGACGGCCGACGACGAGCGGGTGGACGCCCTGGTGGTGGTGTTCGCCCCGCCGCTGCCCGGCCAACTGGCGGAGGTGGACGCCGACGTGACGGCCGCACTACCGGCCGCTCTCGCGTTGGGCAAGCCGACCGTGGCGACGTTCCTGGTCGGGCGGCTGCCGCCGGGGGTCCCGGCGTACAGCGGGGTGGAGGAGGCGGTGCGGGCTCTCGCCCGGGTGCACCGGTACGCCGAGTGGCTCCGCCGCCCGCCCGGGGTCGCGCCCGAGTTGCCCGGTATCGATCGGGTCGCCGCGCAGACCGCGTTCCGCACCGACGCGACCGACCACGGTGCGCTGCTGGCCGCGTACGGGATCGACGTGGTGGCCTCGGTGCCCGTCGACTCGGTCGGCTCGGCGGTCGACGCGGCGGCGCGGCTGGGCTTTCCGGTGGCGCTCAAGGCGGCCGACCCCGGGCTGCGGCACCGGCTCGATCTCGGTGCCGTCCGGCTCGACCTGCCCGACGAGCCGGCCCTCCGCCGGGCGTACGCCGAGCTGGCCGCGACCTTCGGCGCGGACGCGCTGGTCCAGCCGATGGTTCCGCCCGGGGTGGCCTGCGTGGTCGAGTTGGTGGAAGACCCGGCGTTCGGGCCGGTGGTCGGGTTCGGTCTCGGCGGGGTCGCCACCGAGCTGCTGGGCGACCGGGCCTGGCGGGCGGTGCCGCTGACCGACACCGACGCCACCGAGTTGGTCGACGAGCCCCGGGCCGCGCCCTTGTTACGCGGGCACCGGGGTGCCGCGCCGGTCGACCGGACGGCCCTGGCTGACCTGCTGCTGCGGGTGGGTCAGCTCGCCGACGAGCAGCCCCGGGTGCGGTCGCTGACCCTCAACCCGGTGCTCGCCCGCCCGGACGGCATCTCGGTCCTGCACGCCCAGGTGCAGGTCGGCGGCGTGGTCGCCCGCCCGGACACCGGCCCCCGCCGCTTGTGAGGCCGCCCGGTCAGGCGCGGCTGGAGATCTGCTGGACGCCCCAGGAGTTGCCGTCCGGGTCGGTGAAGAAGACGAAGCCGACGTTGTCCAGTGGATCCGGCACCGGCCGGGGGTTCTGACCCACCACCTGGATGTCGCTGACCTCCACTCCCCGCCCGACCAACTCCTCGTGGGCCTGCTTCAGGTCGGGCACCACCAGTTGCAGGCCCTTGAGCGAGCCCGGCGGCATGTCCGGGACGACGCCCTTGCCGAGCACGATGGAGCAGCCGGAGCCGGGTGGGGTCAGCTGGATGATCCGCGCCTCGTCGCTGATCACCGTGTCGTGGTCGACGGTGAAGCCGAGCTGGTCGGCGTAGAACTTCTTCGCCCGGTCCAGATCGGAGACCGGCACGATCACCACTTCCAACGTCCAGTTCATGGTTGCTCCTCGCGTCGACGGGTCGGCGGATCGATGTCCCAGTCAACACCTCGACAGCACGGAAGGCCCCGGCGAACCGCCAGGGCCTTCCGTGGGAACCAGGGGTCTCAGCAGGCGTACGCCTCCAGGCGCTGCGCCCGCTCCGGGGCGCGCAGCTTCAGCAGCGTCACCTTCTCGATCTGCCGGATCCGCTCCCGGGACAGGCCGAACTCCCGACCGACCTCGTCCAGAGTGCGCTGCCGGCCATCGTCCAGGCCGAACCGCAGCCGGATCACCGCCTGCTCGCGCTGCGACAGGGTGGCCAGCACGATGCTGACCTCGTTGCGCAGCTCGCCCTGGGCGGCAGCGTCGCCCGGCTCGTTGCGCGGGTCCACCGCGGCCACGAAGTCGCCGAGCGCGCTCTCGCCGTCGTCGCCGACGGCCTGGTCCAAACTGACCGGCTCCCGGTCGTAGGAGATCAGCTCGATGACCTGGATCTCGGGGATCTCCAGTGCCCGGGCGACCTCGGCGACCGTCGGTTCACGACCCAGCGTCACCGCCAACTCGCGGCGGGCCCGGACCATCCGGTTGACCTGCTCGACCATGTGCACCGGGATGCGGATGGTGCGGGCCTGGTCGGCCATCGCGCGGGTGATCGCCTGCCGGATCCACCAGGTGGCGTACGTGGAGAACTTGTAGCCCTTGGCGTAGTCGAACTTCTCCACCGCCCGGATCAGACCGAGGTTGCCCTCCTGGATCAGGTCGAGAAACGCCATACCGCGACCGGTGTAGCGCTTGGCGATGCTGACGACCAGCCGCAGGTTCGCCTCCAGCAGGTGGTCCTTGGCCGCCCGGCCCTCCACGACGATCAGCTCCAGGTCGGCCCGCAGCTCCGCGGAGACCGGGGTGCAGGTGGCCAGCTTCTCGTCGGCGAACAGGCCGGCCTCGATCCGCCGGGCCAGATCGACCTCCTGGGCGGCGGTCAGCAGCTTCGTCCGGCCGATCCCGTTCAGGTACGCGCGGACCAGGTCGGTGGAGATACCGCGCTCGTCGGTGGCGTCCAGATCGGCGAGGACCTCGGTGGCCCCGTCGGTGTCGGTCGTGGTGACCGGGCGCACCCGGTGTTCCGTCATCTGCAGGACCATCTCTGTCTCTCCCCGTTTCCACGTCTGTGCCGTGTCTCCGGCCCAGCGGTGTCGCTGTGACACACAGCTTGGCGGGCGGGGCGTAAAACGGGAGTGAGGCGATCGGGCACCCGACAAGAATTGGGCCGGAGCGCTGGTGCGGTGTGTCAACCCGGTGTGTGGTTGCCCGCCACGACTACGTTGCGGACCATCGGCCACCTCGGTCGGCGTGCACACAAGATGGAGGACGGTGTGGTCTTCAAGCGGCTCATGAAGGCGATGGGGGTCGGTGGCCCGTCGGTGGAGACGGTGCTGGCCAACCCGAACTGCCGCCCGGGCGGCCAGCTGGAGGGCCGCATCCAGGTGATCGGCGGCGACCACCAGGTCGACATCGACCACGTGACCCTCGGCCTGGTCACCCGGGTCGAGGTCGAGAGTGGCGACAACGACTACGACACCTCTCAGGAGTTCCACCGCCAGCAGGTCACCGGCGCCTTCCGGCTGGAGCCCGGGCAGCGCCACGACATCCCGTTCCGCTTCGCCGTGCCGTGGGAGACACCGGTCACCGAGCTGTACGGGCAACACCTGCACGGCATGACGATGGGTCTGCGTACCGAGTTGGAGGTCGCCCGCGCGGTCGACAAGGGTGACCTGGACGCGGTGTCGGTGCATCCGCTGCCCGCGCAGGAACGACTGCTGGACGCGTTGCTGCGACTGGGTTTCCGGTTTGCCCGCGCCGACGTCGAGCGTGGGCACATCTATGGCGTACGGCAGACGTTGCCGTTCTATCAGGAGATCGAGTTCAGCCCGGCGCCGCAGTACGCCCGTTCGATCAACCAGTTGGAGGTCACCTTCATCGCCGGCGCGCAGCAGATGCAGGTGGTGCTGGAGGTCGACAAGCGGGGCGGAGTCTTCAGCGAGGGTCGGGACGCCTTCGGCCGGTTCACTGTGGACCACGCCACCGCCGACCGCACCGACTGGACCGCCGAACTCGACAACTGGCTCCGCCAGTCCCTAACCCGCCGAGGCCTCTTCTCCTAACCCACCCCCACCCCCGCCCTTTCTGCGGTTGATCATGAGGTTATTGCCACGACACGCCGAGGTGGAGGGCGATAACTCCATGATCACCGAGGGCGGTGGGGGTGGGGGGAGGGGGGCGGGACTGGGGTGGGGTTAGAGGTCTAGGAGGAGGGTTTGGGGGCCTATGTTGGTGCTTTGGACCAGCATGTGGGCGCGGAAGCGGCCGGTCTCGACCTTGGCGCCCCGCTGGCGCAGCGCTTCGACTACCGCTGTGACAAGTGGTTCGGCGACCTCGGCGGGGGCGGCGGCGGTCCAGCTCGGGCGGCGGCCCTTGCGCGCGTCGCCGTAGAGGGTGAACTGGCTGACCACCAGGATCGGCGCGCCGGTGTCGGCGGCGGACCGTTCGCCGTCCAGGATGCGCAGCTCGTGCACCTTGCGGGCCATCGTCTGAGCAGTCTGCGCGGTGTCGGTGTGGGTCACCCCGAGCAGCACCAGCAGGCCGTTCTCGATCGCACCGACCACCT
The DNA here is from genome assembly GCF_003205615.1 of Micromonospora arborensis. Taxonomy (GTDB): domain Bacteria; phylum Actinomycetota; class Actinomycetes; order Mycobacteriales; family Micromonosporaceae; genus Micromonospora; species Micromonospora arborensis. Next base: position 61,556 of record NZ_PYBV01000012.1, read on the forward strand.
CGCCGTCCACCGTCACGCTGGCCTGCCCGACGGTCTGCACCACCGCCCGCATCAGCGGATCGCCGGGGTGCCGCTGGCCCCGCCTGCCGCCCGCATCAGGCGGTCACCGGCTCGATGAAGCCCCGCTCCACCAGGTGCGCCACGATCGGGCCCGCCGCCTCGGCCATCTCGTCGGGCTCGACGTCGTGGGCCGCCGCGAGCAGAGCGAGCTGGTCGCGCAACGGCAGCCGACCGTCGGCGCCACCGACCAGCGCCAGCACCAGCGGGTCGATCTCCTCGGTCCAGCGCAGGCCGTGCGGCATCGCGAGGACCTGCCGGTCCACCCCCCAGCCCTCGTCGCCCATGGTGGCCTCCTGCCGCAGCTGGAGCCCCTCGGCGGCCCGGTAGCGCTCGGCGAGCAACGTGTCGGTGTCGCGTACCCGCAGGAAGTCCTGGCGGTCGAACCAGGCGGCGATCTGGTCGCCCAGCGGCGGCTGCACCCGCTGACGCAGATCCTCCACCCGGACCACCGGGTCGGCGTGCCCACTGCGGCGCAGGGACACGATGCCGAAGCCGATGCCCTCCACCTTGTGCGCGTCGAACCAGTCCAGCCAGGCGGCCATCCGCTGCGGGTCGGCGGTCTCGCCGACGTCGGTGAGCCACAGGTCGACGTACGCCATCGGGTCGGCCACCTCGCGCTGGATCACCCAGGCGTCCAGGCCGGTCCCGGCGAACCAGCCGGCCACCCGCTCGTCCCACTCCTCACCGGCGACGTGCACCCAGTTCGCCAGGTACTGCATGGTGCCGCCCTCGCTGAGCAGGCCCGGAGCGGCGGCGGCCAGCTCGGCCCCGATCGCGTCGCCGACCCTGCCGGAGTCGCGGTAGACGTGCGTGGTGGTGCCTGGGCCGACCACGAACGGCGGGTTGCTCACCACCAGGTCGAACCGTCGGCCGGCCACCGGCGCGACCAGGTCGCCGCGCAGCAGCTCCCAGTCCTGGCCGTTGAGGGCGGCGGTGGTCGCGGCGAAGCGGAGCGCCCGCTCCGAAAGGTCCGTGGCGGTCACCGCGGCGGCGTGGGTGGCCAGGTGCAGGGCCTGAACGCCGGAACCGGTGCCCAGGTCCAGGGCGGTGCCGACCGGTCGGCGCATGGTCGCGCCGATCAGGGTCTGGGTGGCCCCGCCGACGCCGAGGACGTGCTCGGCCTGCAGCGGTCGACCCGGCCGGGCGCTGGCCGAGACGTCGGCGAGCACCCACCAGTCGTCGCCGTACGGCTCCAGGTCGATGCCGGCGCGCAGGCCCTCGCCGTACCGCTCGACCAGCCCGCCGGCCAGCGCCTCCCGCACGCTCAGCGGTGCCAGTGCGGCGGCTACCGCCGCCTCCGGCTCAATCTGGTCGCAGATGAACAGCCGGATCAGGGTGCCGAGCGGATCGCCGTCCTCGGTGGCGCGTAACGCTGCCCGGTAGTCGTTGCGGGCGACCGCGGCGGTGGCCTGCGCGCCCAGCCTCTCGGCGATGCCGTTGCTGGTGAACCCCGTCCGGGTCAGCGCGGTCCGCAGCGCGTCGACGCCGGCGGGGGAGAGCAACATGTCGTGTTCGTCCACGCCGTTATCCTGCCACCGGGCGGGACGCCTGGTCAGATGCCTACCGCAGGCTCTTGGCCAGCGCCAGGTCGTCGACGTACTCGCCGTCGATCAGGAATTCGGCGACGTGCCGGCCCTCGACGACGTAGCCGTGGCGTTCGTAGAGCCGCTGGGCGGGCAGGTTGCTGCCGAGCACGCGAAGACTCAGCTTCGTGGCGCCCTGCTCGAGCGCGACCTGTTCCGCCGCGGCCAGCAGCGCCGAGGCGATGCCGAGCCGACGGGCCTGTGCGCTGACGACGAGGCTCCAGAGCGCGTACACGTGTGCCGCCTCGGAGAACGGCAGCTTGGGTTCGACGCTCACGTAGCCGACGATGGCGCCGTCCCGCTCGGCGACGAGGTGCGTCTCCGGCTTCCGCCGGCCGGTGAAGTAGGTGGACATCTCCTCGCTGTGCATCGAGGGGAAGCCGGACCCGGCGGTCCACGAGGTGCGATTGAGGGCGAGCAGTGCCGCGTCGTCAGTGGGGGCCGCCGGCCGGATGGCGGGCGAGCGGGTGGTCCCGTTGATCATTTGGGTTCGTCCCCTGGTGCTGAGGCTTCGATGGTGGAGTCCGTGGGTGCCGATGGCCGCGGGTCCTGTGGGCGGAAGAAGGCGACCGCCAGGGTGGCGGCGGCTTCCTGCGGCTGTGCGCTGTCGCCCAGTTCGTCGAGGAGGGCGGCCAGTCGGGCGGTGAACTCGTCGAACCGCTCCGCGCTGACGCGTGCGTGCTGCAGGCGTACGTAGCGGGGGGTGTTCGGTGCGGCCGCTTCCAGGTCCGCCACGGCGTGCCGCATGAGTACGTCGGTCTGCGTTGGCGCGGGCAGGACGATCTGGCGGGCGGCATGGGCGTAGTACCGCTCGGTCACGCCGCGAACCTTGCGGGTGCTGACCACCCGGATCAGGCCGGCCCGTTCCAACAACCGGATGTGGTAGCTCGAACTGCCCTTGAGGAGGTTGAGCTGGTTGGCGACCTGGCTGATGGTGGCCGGGCCGTCGCGCAGCACACCCAGGATGCGGTGCCGCACGAGGCTGCTGACGGCCCGGAGCTGCTCCTCGGTGGTGACGTGCACCTCATCGGCGGGTGGTTCCGCGGGCGGGGTGTCGACCATGGCAGCAATGGTCAAGCTTCCTTGATCATTAGTCAAGCTGGGGTTGGGGAGTGCTGGCCGGGGTGTCACCGCCGATGGTCGTCGTGTCTGTCCTCGCGGGCAGGGCAAGATGGCAGGTATGACGCTTGTCCTGCCCATCGACCCGGAGGCCAACCGGCTGCTGGAGCGCAGCCCGCTGGCACTGCTCCTCGGCATGGTTCTCGACCAGCAGGTGCCGATGGAGAAGGCGTTCTCCTCGCCGTACGTGCTGGTGCAGCGGCTCGGCCATGAGCTGGACGCGGCGGAGCTGGCCGGGTACGACCCGGAGGCACTGATCGCGCTCTTCGCCCAGCCGCCCGCGCTGCACCGGTTTCCGAAGGCGATGGCGGCCCGGGTGCAGGAGGTCTGCCAGGTCCTGGTGGATCGCTACGACGGCGATGCGGCGTTGCTCTGGTCCGACGTCGCCGACGGGCCGGAGCTGCTGCGCCGGGTCTCCGCGCTGCCCGGCTTCGGCAAGCAGAAGGCGCAGATCTTCGTGGCCCTGCTCGGCAAGCGCTTCGGGGTGACCCCGCAGGACTGGCGGGAGGCGGCCGGCGGTTACGGCGACCCCGGCGCGTACCGGTCGGTGGCCGACGTCACCGACGCCGACTCGTTGCGCCGGGTGCGGGAGTTCAAGCAGCAGGCGAAGGCGGCAGCCAAGGCCAAGGCCGCCGGCTGAGCTGGCCGTTCAGGCGGCGGTGGGGTGCGCCAGCGAGGCCAGTGCGCGTCGGACGTCGGCGAGTGACACGGTCGCCGAGTCGTCCAGGTCGGCCAGGCCGGCCTCGATCCACTGGCGCATGAGCGTGGTGACCCCGATGCCCCGGGCGTCGGCGGCGGCCCGCACCCGCTCGTAGGTCTCCAGCGGCAGCCGGACCGACCGGCTCACCATCGGCACGTCGGTGTCGGGGGTGGGGAGATCCACCGCGGGGCTCTCATCGATCAGCTCGGCGATCCGGTCGTCGCCGCTGTGGAACTGCTTGGTCGCGTCGTTACGGTGCATCGTCACGGCCTCCTGATCTCCCGAGATCTCCGCACGGCCTCGTCGTAGCGCTTGGACTCGATGTCGCTCAGCTCGCGGGCGGAGAGGATGTCCCAGTCGTTGTCGGTGCCATCGGCCTCGGCGAGCAGCACCGCCAAGCGGCGGCCCCGACGCGCGGCGGCGTAGACCACCATCACGTCGTCGCCCAGATGGCGGATGACCCGTCGGGCGCTGTGCAGCGCCTCCCAGACTTCCCCGGGCGTGACGTCGTAGACCCTCAGGTTGGCCAACGCCTCGTCGGTGAAGCTGAACCTGCTGCCCACGCCGCGGAGCGTACCACGCGCGTAACACGCAGTGGGATGAGTCGAATTTCGCTGATCACGGCCGAGCGGTGACAGGATGAGGCGTAACCCCCTCGAGGAGGTCCATGGTGAAGCGTCAGGCGTACCAGCCGATACTGATCACCGACGCCTCGCGCAGCCAGGACGATCAGCTCAACAGTCGCCAGCGCCGTTATGTCCTGATGATGGGCATCCGAGTGTTGTGCATCATCGTCGGCGCGATCCTGGTCGGTGCGAACGCCCCACTGCTCTGGCTCTGGCTGCCGCTGTGCGGCCTCGGCATGGTGCTCATCCCCTGGCTGGCCGTGCTGCTGGCCAACGACCGGCCGCCGAAAGAAGAGCACCGGCTGGCCAACCGGTTCCACCCCCGCCAGCAGGACGACACCCCGCCGATGAGCCTCACCGCCGACGAGCGCCCACACAAGGTCATCGACGTCGAACCCTGACCCGCGAGCGGGCCAGGGTTCGACGGTCGAGCCCGTGCGCCGACGGTTACGGCTGTGGCCGTGCGCCGACAGTTACGGCTGTGGCCGTGCGCCGACGGTTACGGCTGTGGCCGTGCGCCGACGGTTACGGCTGTGGTCGTGCGCCGACGGTGGAGACGGCCAGCGCCCCCAGGTCGGTGGCGCGGTTCAGCGCCGCGGTCGGGCTGGCGCCGGCGAGCCAGGCGGTGAGCAGACCGGCCGCGAAGGCGTCGCCCGCCCCGGTGACATCCATCACCGCCACCCGCCGGGCCGGAGCCACGCAGACCGTCGCGCTGCGGTCGACCCAGACGGCGCCGGCCGCGCCGCGCTTGACGACGACCCGCCGAGCCGTCGCCGACAGCGCCCGCCCCTGCGCCGCCGGGTCCAGCCCGCCAGCCAGCACCGTGGCCTCGTCCGCGTTGACCAGCAGCAGGTCGATGTCGCGTACCCAGGTCAGGAACGCCGCCGCGCCCACCCGCCGCAGCGGGACCGCGGAGGCCGCGTCGACACTGGTGGTGAGCCCGCGCTCGCGGGCGGCGGCCAACGCCCGCAGCCCCGCGTCGCGCGACCCGGCGTCCAGCAGGGTGTACGCGGACAGGTGCAGGTGCCCAGCGTCGGGCACCGCCGCGAGGGCCCGTTCGACGTGCGCGCCACTCAGCAGCAGGTTCGCGCCCCGCTGGCTGACCATGGTGCGCTCGTCGTCGGCGGCCAACACGATCACCGTGCCGGTCGGGTGGCCCTCGACTCGCTCGACTGCGCAGTCGACGCCCGCCCGGTCCAGTTCGGCCACCCGGTCGCGCCCCGCGTCGTCGGCACCGACGGCGCCAACCAGCGTGACGTCCACCCGCTGAGCGGCGACCCAGGCCGCGGTGTTGGCTGCCTGACCGCCGCCGCCGAAACTGATCTCGGCCGCCGTGTCCGAGCCGGCCGCGAGCGGCCCGGACAGCACGGCGACCACGTCCGTGATCACGTCCCCGACGACGACCACCCGGGCCGGTCGGGTCATACGGCGACGGCGGTGTTGCGGGCCGCCGCGGCGACCGCGATCCGCGCGGCCAGGTCGGCGTTGCGCAGGATGATCCGGACGTTCACGGCCAGGCTCGCGCCCTCGGTGGCCGAGTGGAAGTGCGCGAGCAGGTACGGCGTCACGGCCTTCCCGGTCACCCCGTCCCGCTCCAGCAGGGCCAGGCCGTCGGCGAGCGTCCGGTCGTGCAACTCCGGGTCGAGCTGCTCGTCGACTGGCAGCGGGTTGGCGACGAGCAGCCCGCCGGTGTGCACGGCGTGCTCATCCCGGGCGGCGACCACCGCGGCGACCTGCTCCGGCGAGTCCACCGACCAGTCCAGGTCGAAGCCGGCGTCGGTGAGGTAGAAGCCGGGGAACCGGCGGGTGCGGTAACCGACCACGGCGACCCCGAGGGTCTCCAGGCGTTCCAGCGTGGCGCCCACGTCGAGGATCGACTTGACCCCGGCGCAGACCACCGTGATCGGGGTCTGGGCCAGGGTGACCAGATCCGCTGACTCGTCGAAGGTGTGCGCGGCCTCCCGGTGCACCCCGCCCAGGCCGCCGGTGGCGAACACCCCGATGCCGGCCGCGGCGGCCACCGCGCTGGTCGCGGCCACGGTGGTGGCGCCGTCCGCACCGGTCGCCGCCGCCACCGCGAGGTCGCGGACGGAGAGCTTGGTCACGCCGTCGACCGTGGCGAGCCGGGTCAGTTGCGCGTCGTCCAGGCCGACCACCAGTTCGCCGCGGATCATGCCGATCGTCGCCGGGACCGCCCCGGCGCTCCGGACCGTCTGCTCGATTTCCCTGGCCACCCGCAGGTTCTCCGGTCGGGGCAGACCGTGCGAGACGATGGTGCTCTCCAGGGCGACGACGGGCCGGCCGTCGCGCAGGGCTTCGGCCACCTCGGTGCCGTAGCTGATGCGAAAGTCAGTCACACGGGCACCGTACGGGGTCGGCCCCCAACCGGGCTCAAGTGGACCCGGCCGTGATGACCTGCCAAACTTGACGGTTGGAGGTGCAGACGTGAGCACAGAGGTTCTCGAGCGTCCGGAGCTGAAGGACGCCGACACCGGTCCTGAGATGTTCCACTACGTCCGCAAGGAGAAGATCGCGGAGAGTGCCGTCATGGGCACCTTCGTCGTCGCGCTCTGCGGCGAGACCTTCCCGGTCACCAAGGCAGCCAAGCCCGGTTCGCCGGTCTGCCCCAAGTGCAAGGAGATCTACGACTCGTACCGCGAGTGAACCTCGGCCGGCGTCCCGGCCGGCGACGTAGCCTGCGGCGGTGACCACCTCCACCGCCCTGCTGCTCGCCGATCTGACCGGGGTCGCGGTGTTCGCCGCATCCGGTGCCTCGGCGGCGGTGGCCAAGCGGCTGGACCTGTTCGGTGTCGCGTTCGTCGGCTTCGTGGCCGCTCTCGGCGGTGGGATCTTCCGGGACCTGGTCATCGACGAGGTGCCGCCGCTGGCCTTCGCCGACTGGCGCTACGCGGCCACCGCCGCGATCACCGCGCTCGCCGTCTTCTGGTTGCACCCGCAACTGGCCCGACTGCGCACCACCGTCCTGGTGCTGGACGCGGCGGGCCTGGCCCTGTTCACGGTGACCGGCACGCTCAAGGCACTCGACGCGCGGGTGCCCGCGGTCGGCGCCTGCCTGATCGGCATGCTCACCGCGATCGGCGGTGGGCTCGGCCGAGACCTGCTCACCGCCGAGATCCCGGTGGTGCTGCGCCGGGAGATCTACGCGCTGGCCGCGCTGGCCGGCTCCGTCACGGTGGCGCTGCTGTACGTCACCGGGCAGACCGGTCCCGCACCGCTCACCGCCGCCGCCGTCCTGGTCTTCGGGCTGCGCCTGATCGCACTGCGTCGACGCTGGTCCGCCCCGGTGGCCATGCTGCGCCCGCCGCGCTCGGACGGGGCCGACCCCCGCACCGACCGGGAGTGGTGAAGCAGTCGTCCGGCCCTTCGACCGGGTCGGGATTGTGACCAGCGTGGCGTCGCCTGGGCCGTGGGGCCCGCGCTGGTTATGCTGAGTCGGCCTTCGCGGCAGCTTCTGCGCGGAGGCGTTTTCATGGGCGGCGGGACTCGTGGCCCTCGCCCGGGGTCCGCCATCGTGCGGTCGGAGAGGAGCTTCGCGTGGCAGCCCGGACGCCCGTGCTCGAGACGTTCCCGGCACTACGCGCCTGGCAGCGCAAGGCCCTCGTGGAGTACCTGCGTCGGCGTACCGAGGACTTCACCGCGGTCGCCACGCCGGGCGCCGGCAAGACGACGTTCGCCCTGCGGATCGCTGCCGAGCTGCTCGGTGACGGCACCGTCGAAGCGGTCACCGTGGTCGCACCGACCGAGCACCTGAAGAACCAGTGGTCCGAAGCCGCGGCCCGGGTGGGCATCCAACTCGACGCCGCCTTCCGCAACGCGGATCTGCACTCCGCAGCCGACTTCCACGGCGCGGTCGTCACCTATGCCCAGGTGGGGATGGCCCCGCAGGTGCACCGGCGGCGGACCATGACCCGGCGCACCCTGGTCATCCTCGACGAGATCCACCACGCCGGCGACTCCCGCTCCTGGGGCGACGGGGTGAAGAACGCCTTCGAACCCGCCGTACGCCGGTTGATGCTCACCGGGACACCGTTCCGCTCCGACGACAACCCCATCCCGTTCGTCAGCTACGAGCGGGGCGGCGACGGGCTGCTGCGCTCCCGCGCCGACTCGGTGTACGGCTACTCCGACGCGCTGCGCGACGGGGTGGTCCGGCCGGTGCTCTTCCTGGCGTACTCCGGGGAGACTCGCTGGCGGACCAACGCGGGCGAGGAGTTGGCCGCCCGCCTCGGCGAGCCGATGACGCAGGACCTGGTGGCGCAGGCGTGGCGTACCGCCCTGGACCCCGCGGGGGACTGGATGCCGCAGGTGCTGCGGGCCGCCGACGCCCGACTCACCGTGCTGCGCAATGCGGGGATGGCCGACGCCGGTGGTCTGATCATCGCCACCGACCAGCAGACCGCCCGCTCGTACGCCAAGCTCATCGAGCAGGTGACCGGCGAGAAGGCCGCCGTGGTGCTCTCCGACGACCAGGGCGCTTCCGCACGGATCGCGACGTTCGCGGCGTCCGACCAGCGCTGGCTGGTCGCGGTGCGGATGGTGTCCGAGGGGGTCGACATCCCGCGACTCGCGGTCGGGGTCTACGCCACCAGCGCCAGCACACCGCTCTACTTCGCCCAGGCGATCGGTCGGTTCGTGCGGGCCCGTCGACCCGGGGAGACCGCGTCGGTCTTCCTGCCCAGCGTGCCGCACCTGCTCGGGCTGGCCAGCGAGATGGAGACCGAGCGGGACCACGTGCTCGGCAAACCCAAAGAGTCCGACGGGTTCGACGACGACCTGCTGGAACGGGCCCAGCGCGACGACCAGGCCAGCGGCGAGTTGGAGAAGCGGTTCGCCGCGCTCTCGGCCACCGCCGAGCTGGATCAGGTGATCTTCGACGGGGCGTCGTTCGGCACCGCGGCTCAGGCCGGCACCCCCGAGGAAGAGGAATACCTCGGCCTGCCCGGCCTGCTCACCGCCGACCAGGTCTCCCTGTTGCTGACCAAACGTCAGGCTGCCCAACTCGCCGCCCAACGCCGCCGTAGCGCCGACGGGGCCGCTCAGCCGGCCGCTGCGCCCACCGCAGCGCCTCCGGCACCCCTGAGCGCCGCTCAGCGCCGAGTGGCGCTCCGACGCCAACTGAACGCTCTGGTGGCCGCCCGACACCACCGTACCGGCCAACCCCACGGCAAGATCCATGCCGAGTTGCGCCGGCTCTGCGGTGGCCCTCCGAGCGCCCAGGCCACCATCGAGCAGCTCGAGGAACGCATCGCCACCGTCCAGACCCTCTGACCCAGCCGCCCCACCGGCACCGCCCTCGCGCCTGCGCGACACCTGGCGGCGGTTGGCGGCGGTGCAGCCTCACGGGGTTCAGCGGACAAATGACCCAAATGGGCCGGGAATGACCTGAACTCCGATGCCTCGGGGAATGATCCACTCCGGATCGCCGACCTGGGGGCATCCGGGCGGGGTGATGCGCCAACATCGCCGAGATGGTGTCGATCATCGTCGTGCCGAATCGGCCAACGCGGCAAAACCGGCCAAAAGGCCGCTGGGTCGGGCTGTACCTGGCCTTGAGTCGCGCTGTGCCTGCCGTTGAGTCGCCCTGCGCCTTCCCTGCGCCGGAACGGGCCGCGGTGGCCGGGGCCCGCGATCTACGAATGCCCGCTCCGGCCGCACCACCTCGCCAAGATCATGCTCGATCCGGGATCGAGTGGTGTCGGCGCGTCGGTGAGGCAACTACTTCCTGGCAACGCCGTTGCGTTAGGGCTGTGATCGGCGGGTCAACCCGTGCTGGACAACGGGGCTCCCTGGTGGATCAGGTGGTGAGAGAGGTTCGCGCCGATCTTGCGGTTGTGGTTGTCGACATGAGATGGAATGCCCCTTGTGTCGGGACAGGAAGTGCAAGATCGCGGGGCGAGACGACGCTGGTTGACGAACAGCCGTTCCGCCTAACGCAACGGCGTTGACTTCCTGGATCGAGCGCGATCTTGGCGCGGGGCGCGGGGCGCGGGGCGCGGACGTGCGAGGTGCGGGTAGGAAAAAGCCGACCGGAGGCACCCTGGGGGTGTCTCCGGCCGGCTATGTCGGTTTGCGGATCTAGTTCGCCATCAGATCGGCGCCACGCCAGCTGAAATCGGGCTCCGTTGCGAACCGCTCGGTGATCTTCACGAGATCCTCCGCGTACTTGTTCGCGTGGTGCCCGCAGAACACCAGCTCGCTCCCACCCGCCAGAGTGATCCGGAGCTTCCCGGCAGCATTGCAGCGGTCGCACCGTTCATCGGCGGCTGGGGGTGCCACCGTCTCGGGCGGCGGCGTGAGGGTCGGGGTCATCGCCTTCCTCCTCTGGTCGTCACCGATGAACAATCTCTTCGGTCGTTGCTCACCTATGGTGCAACACCCTTACTAGGCACTGCCTTCCCTGTGTGCCCGCGGGGGACCGAGGTCACACCTGGCAGGGACAGTGTGCCGTGCACCCAGGGTGCCACGTCAACGATCACATTCGTGCATCCGGACGATCACCATCTGGTGTTGCACGCCAGGTGGTCAAAACGACACGTTCGGTTGACGAAACCCGCTCAGTCCAGGTAATCCCGAAGGACCTGCGACCGGGAGGGGTGGCGCAGCTTGGACATCGTCTTGGACTCGATCTGCCGGATCCGCTCCCGGGTCACCCCGTAGACCTGGCCGATCTCGTCCAGCGTCCGCGGCTGGCCGTCGGTCAGGCCGAAGCGCAGGCGTACCACACCCGCCTCACGCTCGGAGAGCGTCTGCAGCACCTGCTGGAGCTGGTCCTGCAGGAGCGAGAACGAGACGGCGTCGACCGCGACCACGGCCTCGGAATCCTCGATGAAGTCACCGAGCTGGCTGTCACCCTCGTCGCCGATGGTCTGGTCCAGAGAGATGGGCTCCCGGGCGTACTGCTGGATCTCCAGCACCTTTTCCGGTGTGATGTCCATCTCTTTGGCCAGCTCCTCCGGGGTGGGCTCACGGCCCAGATCCTGGAGCAGCTCGCGCTGTATGCGGCCGAGCTTGTTGATGACCTCGACCATGTGCACCGGGATGCGGATGGTGCGGGCCTGGTCGGCCATCGCGCGGGTGATCGCCTGCCGGATCCACCAGGTGGCGTACGTGGAGAACTTGTAGCCCTTGGTGTAGTCGAACTTCTCCACCGCGCGGATCAGACCGAGGTTGCCCTCCTGGATCAGGTCGAGGAAGGCCATTCCGCGACCCGTGTACCGCTTGGCCAGCGACACCACCAGTCGGAGGTTCGCCTCCAGGAGGTGGTTCTTGGCCCGCTCACCGTCACGGGAGATCCAGCCCAGGTCACGGACCATGTCCCGGACGAGCTTCTCCTCGCCCTCGTCGGCCGCACGCAGCCGCTCGGCGGCGTAGAGCCCCGCCTCGATCCGCTTGGCCAGTTCCACCTCCTGCTCGGCGTTGAGCAGCGGAACCTTGCCGATCTGCTTCAGGTACGCGCGGACCGAGTCGGCGGAGGCGGTCAGCTCGGCGTCCCGCCGGGCCTGCTTGAGGGCCTCGGACTCCTCGTCGTCCCACTCGAAGTCGTTGTCGGTCGCCGAGGCGGCGGCGTCGGTCTCGGCGGCCTGGGCCAGCTCTGCCGGCTCCTCGACCACCACGTCCTCGATCGCGGCGGCCAGCTCCTCCGGGTCGATCTCGCCCTCGGCGCCCTCACCCTTGGCCTTGGTGCCGGCCTTGGCGCCAGCGGCGGCGACCGTCGCCTTGGTGGCCCGGGTCGACTTGGTGGCCTTTGCCAGCGTGGCGGCAGGGCCATCGGCGGTGGCCTTGCGTGCGGCCACCTTGCGCGGGGCCGACGTCGACGGCGCATCGTCGGCGGCGGGAGCCTGCTTCGGGGCCGGCGCGGCGGCCTTCTTCGTGGTCTTGGCGGTGGTGGCCCGGGACGCCGGCGTTGTCGAGCGGGCCGCGGAGACACGGCGGCGGGTGCTCGCCGAGCCGTCCACCACTACGGTCACTCCCGCCTCGGAGAGCGCCCGCAGAATCTTCTTGGCCTGCGCCGGAGTCACCTCGGCGGACTCGACGGTGCGCGCGAGCTGGGCCGACGTGAGCTGACCACCGGCGCTCTGCGCGTGGGCGATCAGGGTGTCGGTGAGCGAGCGAACGTCGGCGCCGTTCTGGCGGGGTTCTGTCACGAATGACCTTCCGGAGGCGAAGAGCGGGCACGGCCGGGTCGTCCGGCACAGCGGGGGTCAACCGTGGCCGGGCGATGTGGTTGAGGGACCCCCGCGTCCCGGGCCGGCCGGTGATCGGCGGTCCGTGGCGCGTGGGCAGGGGTGAATTGTAACGCCGTCTGCGGCGATCATCCTGCGCCGCACTGTGTAACGACGGTGGGACCGCTGATTCGGCGCTGATGTGGACTTTGTAAGGATGATACTCGCGCGTGGCCGGGAACACCCCGGTCGTGCGGGAAGGGGACGTTGGGATGCACCGTTCGGCGCCGTCAAGTCGGGAACTTCTGGCGATCGCCCTCGACGTGGCGCGGGCCGCGGCGGCCACCGCGTACCGGATGCGAGTCGAGGGTGTCTCCGTGGCCGCGACCAAGAGTACGGTCACCGACGTCGTCACCGCTGCCGACCGGGCGGTGGAGCGGCAGGTGCTCGACGCGCTGAGGCAACTGCGGCCGGACGACGCGGTGCTCGGCGAGGAGTACGGCACGGGGGACACCGGGCCGGTCGCGCCGGGCGGAGTGCGGTGGATCGTCGACCCGATCGACGGCACCGTCAACTACCTCTACGGGCTGCCGTACAGCGCGGTGTCGCTGGCCGCCGAGGTGGACGGGGTGGTGGTCGCCGGTGTCGTGCGCAACGTGAGCACCGGCGAGGAGTGGACGGCCACGGCCGGGGGCGGCGCCTGGCGCGACGGTGTGCGGCTGCGCTGCTCCGGCGAGGCGGACCTGGGGCAGGCGCTGGTCGGCACCGGGTTCGGCTATGCCGCCGACCGCCGCGCGCACCAGGCCACGGTGGTGGCCGGGCTGATCGCACACGTACGGGACATCCGCCGGCTCGGTGCCGCCGCGCTGGACCTCTGCCTGGTCGCGGAGGGGCGGCTCGACGCGTACTTCGAGAAGGGCCTCGCGGCCTGGGACCTGGCGGCGGGCGGGCTGGTGGCCGCCGAGGCGGGTGTGCGAGTCGCCGGCCTGGCGGGTCGGCCGCCGGGACCGGACCTGGTGGTCGCGGCCCCGCCCGCGCTCTTCGCTCCGCTGCACGACCGGCTGGCCGAGTTGGACGCCGCCGGCGGCCCCTGATCGGCCGACCGGCGACGGGACCGGCTGGTTACGCGGTCACTTGGCGGCCGGCGACGGGCAGGCGCCCTTGGGCGCCTCCGGCGGCCCCGCGTCACCGAGGGACTGGTTGACCTCGGTCGTGGTGGCGAGTTGCTGGAAGTTGTTGCCCAGGATCACGTCCACGACGTCGTCGGTGCGCTTCTCGTCGTAGTCCCACTTGGCGTTGTTGAGGAAGTACGCCTGCAGCAGGTGCGCGGAACCGACGGCCTTGGGGCCGTACCGCAGCACGGCCACGTTGGGGACTCCCTTGGGGGCGTTGCCGACCTTCTGGACCTGGAACTTCCGGTTGCGGAAGTCGTCCGCGACGGCGCCGGCCCGGCCACCCTCGTCGGTCGCGTTCAACACATTGATCTTGACGTCCTTGGGCTCGTGCAGAGTCAGGTCGGCCAGCGGCCAGCCGTCTGGGCACCCCGCGGCCGTGCCTGCGTTTCCCTGGCTGTCCCGGACGATGGCGGTGACCACGAATGCCAGAGCCAACACCCCCAGCAGGCCGACGACGACGAGTGCTCGCACTCGCGCAAAACTCATCTGGGCACTCCCGGGACTTCAGGTGGGTGGCGGCAGCCGGCAACCATCGGACTGGCCGTCGGCCGTCGAATACGCCGCTGAGGTTAACGGTTGTCCGGCCGTCGCGTGGAAACAGCCCGACATGCCGGCGCGCCGACCGCGAACCAGGTACTACTACCCCTATCTTCGTGTCGCCTGAATCACATTGGGAACAACTTCGCGTGCGGGGGCGTACATCTCAGCCGCAAGGGCGGTATACATGCCTCGCCCAAGGGGGGGTAAGGTTCCGCGCTCGCAGGGGAGTCGCCTCAGCGAGCTCGACCCGTTCGGTCCTCGGGTCGGGTGCCCGACACAAGTGGTGGCCGGCCAGCGGAACCGAAACAGCGTCGTCCGGCGTTACAACCGGAAGCGACAACATCGATATGGGAGAGTGAAACCGATGGCCACCGACTACGACGCCCCGCGTCGCGACGAGGTCGACCTCGGCGAGGACAGCCTGGAAGAGCTCAAGGCCCGACGCGTCGACTCACAGTCGGGCGCGGTGGACGTCGACGAGGCCGAGGTCGCCGAGAGCTTTGAGCTGCCCGGTGCCGATCTGGCCGACGAGGAGCTCACGGTCAAGGTGCTTCCGATGCAGCAGGACGAGTTCCGGTGCGCCCGCTGCTTCCTGGTCCACCACCGTAGCCAGCTGGCAGTCGAGCGTAACGGCGAGTTGATCTGTCGCGAGTGCGTCTGACAACCACGACACCAGCGGCGGCCTCCTGAACGAGGCCGCCGCTGTCGGTGTAGGCATGCGGCCGAGGTGGGTACCTGCTTGACTCGTAGCGGGTAGCCACAGCACCGGGAGGTCTGATGAGCGATCGAGGCGACACCACCGACGGCGGCACGGACGACCTCGGCGCCACTGGCGCCAGCGAGCTCGGCGCCACCGTCGCGGCGTTGACCGCGGACGACATCGAGCCGGCCCGACGCCGTCAACTGCTGACCCGGATGGTCGGGCAGGCCCGCGTCCGGGGCATCTCCGACCTGTTCAAGCCGCGTGCCGCCGTGCGGTGGATGGTCGACACCGTCGCCGAGGTCGCCCCGCACATACCTGTGCGGGACCTGGACACTCTGCGCCGGCACTTCCCCGGCCTGGACGACGCGGCCCTGGCCGACCGGCTCATCCGCAACGCGTCCCGCACCACCGCCGCGATCGGCGCGGCCGGTGGGGGAGTCGCCGCCGTCGAGTGGGCGGTCGCCCCGACCCTGCTCTCCGCGCCGGTGCTGCTCGCCGCCGAAACGGTGGCCGTGGTGGCGGTGGAGCTGAAGCTGGTCGGTGAGCTGCACGAGGTCCACGGTGTGGAGCTGCCGGTCGGCGGCAGCCAACGGGCCGTCGCCCTGGTGCACTCCTGGGCCACCCAGCGCGGGGTCAACCCGATGGTGCCCGGCGTGGGAGTGGGCGCGGTGCTCGGCACGGCCGCCCGCAAGGAGCTGCGCGACATGCTGCTGCGGCGCTTCGGTCGCAACCTCACCACGCTCGGGCCGCTCCTGACCGGCGCCGCGGTGGCCAGCTTCCTCAACCGGCGGGCCACCAGGCAGATGGCCGACCAGCTTCAGGTGGACCTGCGCCGGCGGGGCATCGCCCGGCCTGCGCCCCCGTCGGCCCTGCCAGGCCCGCCGACCGGCACCTGAGCGGGCCGTCGGCGTCCGATCAGGCGGGCTCGCCCGCCGTGGGACCAGAGGGCGCCAGCGCGTCCCGTGCGGTCAGCACCGCCTCGGCCAGCTCGACCGGGTGCCGCGTGCTCACCACCCAGAACGGCGTCGGGTCGGCCGGGTCGTCGAGCACCACCTGCACGGCGCCGCCGATCCACGGTCGCTGCACCACGAAGGCGAGCGGGTCCGCGCCAACCCCGAGCACCTCACGGCGACCGGCCGCGTCCAGCGGCACCACGTCGGCCACGAAGCGCACCGGTAGCCGAGCGTCGTCCACCCGCAGCTCGGAATCGGCGACCCCGACCCGGATCCGACCCAGCCACCACATCCCGGCCGCGCTGAGCGGCAGCAGCACGACGAACGGCAGCCAGGCGCGGACGCCGGAGGCGCCCATCCAGATCTCGACGGCCAGCAGCGCGGCGGCCACCAGCCCGGCCAGCCACAGCCACCAGGGCAGATCCAGCCGTTCGGCGTACGCCGTGCGGGCGGAAACCGGCGGCTGATCGGCGGACGGGGAGGGCGACATGCTCACTCCTGCGAGGGTACGGCGCACGGCGGCTCGGCGAACCGGCAGGATGGCAGGGTCACCCCGCGAACCGGACAGAAGAGGGGACCCGTGACCGACGTCGTACCCGTGCCCGTACAGCTGCTCGACTCCGAGCTGCCGCTGCCCACGTACTCCCATCCCGGCGACGCCGGGGCCGACCTGGTGGCGGCCGCGGACGTGGAGCTGCCGCCCGGCGGCCGTGCCCTGGTGCCCACCGGTGTGGCCATCGCGCTGCCGGAGGGGTACGTGGGCCTGGTCCATCCCCGATCCGGTCTGGCGGCCAGGCTCGGCGTGACGGTGCTCAACGCGCCCGGTACGGTCGACGCCGGCTACCGGGGTGAGATCCTGGTCAACCTGATCAACCATGATCGGGACACGCCGGCGAAGATCTCCCGCGGTGACCGGATCGCGCAGCTCGTGATCCAGCAGGTCGCACGGGCGCGGTTCGAGCCGGTGGCCGAGCTGGCCGCGTCCCGGCGCGGGACCGGCGGGCACGGATCCACCGGTGGGCACGCCGGGCTGGTGCCGTCGCCGGCGGGCCAGGACCGGGTCGAGCAGCGGCCGGACGAGCCGGGCCGCGGGCAGACCGAAGAGATGGCAGGGTGAGCGTGAACACCGGAGGGCGGGCGCAGTGATCTTCTCCCGAAAGCGGGCCGATGCCGAGCGGCAGACCCGTGACGAGCGGGCCACCGAGGTCCCGGACCAGGGTGCCGCGGCGCCGTCGCTGGTGCGCGGCCCGTACGACATCTCCGAGAGCTACGACGACGTGCAGCGACTCGATCTGGGCAGCCTGCACATCCCGGCGATCGCCGAGGTCGAGGTCCGGGTGCAGGCCGACCCGCAGGGTGTGATCCAGCAGGTGGTGCTGGTGCACGGCGACAACGCGCTCCAGCTGGGTGTCTTCGCCGCCCCCCGGTCCGAGGGGATCTGGGACGAGGTGCGCGAGGAGATCCGCCAGTCGCTGCTCCGCGACGGTGCCAGCGCGCAGGAGGTCGACGGCGAGTACGGCCCGGAGCTGCACGCCCAGGTGCGTACCCCGGACGGCCCGACCAACCTTCGGTTCGTCGGCATCGACGGGCCGCGCTGGATGGTCCGCGGCGTGTTCCAGGGCCCGGTGGCCACCGACCCGGCGGTGGCCGGGCCGCTCGTCGAGTGCCTGGACGGCCTGGTGGTCGACCGTGGCCAGGAGGCGAAGCCGGTCCGCGAGCCGCTGCCGCTGCGGCTGCCCCGGGAGATCGCCGACCAGGCCGATGCCGAGGCCGGCGACGCCGCCGCCGAGCCGCGCCAGGTCTGACCCGCGCCCACCGGCCCGCCGGAACCAACCCCGTCGGCGTACGCTGGCGGCACGGTTCCGGCGTCGCCGGGACCGGCGAGCGTGGAGAGGGTGACGCGGAGGTCATGACGACCGACGAGAGCCGGGTGTCGCTGCGGCGCATCCTGCAACGGTTCACCGCCAGCGAGGCCGAGATCGACGCGCAGGAGCTGCGTCGGGAGAGCGCCCAGTGCGGCGGGATCCCGGCCCAGCAGTGCTCCCGGGGCCAGATGGTCTCGGTCGCTGGTCGGCTGCGCACGGTGGTCTACACGCCGCGCACCAACCTGCCCACCCTCGAGGCCGACCTGTACGACGGCACCGACGTGGTCACCCTGGTCTGGTTGGGTCGACGGCACATCGCCGGGATCGAGCCGGGCCGGCACCTGACCGCTCGGGGTCGGGTGGCGGTGCGCGATGACCGCAAGGTCATCTACAACCCCTACTACGAGCTGGACTCGCCGAAGTGACGGCGCTCCGGACGGAAGGCCGGCGATGACGACGGGACAGCACCGGGCGGCACAGCCGGAGACCGGCCCGCAGGACGAGGAGCGGCTGCCGACGATCGCCGAGCAGATGGCCGACCAGCTCGGCGGCTGGCGGGGGCTTGTCGAGTCCAGCATCCCGGTGGTGGTCTTCGTCGTCGCCAACATCATCGGTGAGCTGCGGCCGGCGGTGATCGCCTCGGTAGCCGTCGCGCTGCTGATCGCCGGGCTGCGGTTGGCCCAGCGCCGGCCGATCCGGCACGCCGTCAACGGGCTGTTCGGCGTCGCCATCGGCGCGGCCATGGCCTGGCGCAGCGGTGAAGAGCGTGATTTCTACCTCCCCGGCATCCTCTACGGCATCGGGTACGGCGTCGCCCTGTTGATCTCGGCGGCCATCCGGCAACCGCTGGTGGGCTGGATCTGGTCGGTGCTGGTCGCCAAGGGCCGCTCGGAATGGCGGAACGACCCGAAGCTGGTGCGGACGTTCACCCAGCTGACCGTGCTCTGGGGTGTGGTCTGGATGGCGAAGGTGGGCGTGCAGGCCGGGCTCTACCTGGCCCATCAGGACACCGCGCTGGGCGTCGCCCGGCTGGTGCTGGGCTTCCCGCCGTACGCGCTGCTGCTGCTGATCACCGTCTGGACGGTGCGCCGGGTGACCCGGGAGCCACAGCCGGCCCCGCTGCCCGGCGCCTGAGCGGGGCCGGCGACCACTACCGCCCCACTCGCGCCCGCCGGCTCAGCGTGAGCCGCGGGTCCGTTCGACGCTGTCCGGCCCCAGGATCACCGCGCGGACCTCGTCCTCCACCTCGGCGGTGCAGACGAAGATCAACTCGTCGCCGGCCTCGATCGGGTCGTCCGGGCTCGGCACCAGGACGCGCTTGCCGCGCAGGATCGCCACCAGTGCGGCGTCGCGGGGCAGCGGCACAGCGTGGATCGGCTGACCGACGTAGGGTGCGGTCGGCGGCAGGGTGATCTCGACCAGGTTCGCCTCGCCCTGCCGGAAGGTCATCAGTCGGACCAGGTCGCCGACGGTGACCGCCTCCTCGACCAGTGCGGCCATCACCCGCGGCTTGCTCACCGCGACGTCCACGCCCCACTGCTCGGTGAACAGCCACTCGTTCTCGGCCCGGTTGACCCGGGCGACCACGCGGGGCACCGCGAACTCGGTCTTGGCCAACAGCGACAGCACCAGGTTGGTCTTGTCGTCGCCGGTCGCCGCGACCACCACGTCGCACCCGGCGACGTTGGCCTCCTCCAAGCTGGTCAGCTCGCACGCGTCAGCCAGCACCCACTCGGCGGCCGGCACCCGGTCGGGGCGCAGCATCTTGGGTTGGCGCTCGATCAGCATCACCTGGTGGCCGTTGTCGATCAACTCCTGGGCGATCGAGCGGCCCACGTTGCCCGCACCCGCGATGGCGACCCGCATGGCTCAGTGCCCCCCTTCCGGCGGCGTTGCCGCCACCGACGTGACCGTCGCCACGATGTCATCGCTGACCAGCATGAACACCTGGTCACCCTCCTGCAGGACGGTGGAGCCGGTGGGGAGCGTGCCGATGCCGAAGCGGATCAGATAGGCCACGCGTGCTCCGGCGGCCTCCTCCAGCGTCCGGAGCGACCGGCCGATCCAGTCCTTGTGCACCGGCACCTCGACGATCGACACGGTGCTCGTGGGATCGCGGAAGATCTCCACGTTGCCCTCCGGCACCAGATGCCGCAGCATCCGGTCGGCCGTCCAGCGCACGGTCGCCACGGTGGGGATGCCCAGCCGCTCGTAGACCTGCGCCCGGCGCTGGTCGTAGATGCGGGCAGCGACCCGGGACACGCCGAACGTCTCGCGCGCCAGCCGGGCCGAGATGATGTTGGAGTTGTCGCCGCTGGAGACCGCCGCGAAGGCGTCCGCGCGCTCGATGCCGGCCTGACGCAGCACCTCGCCGTCGAAGCCGGCCCCGGTCACCGTGATCCCGGCGAAGTCGGGGCCGAGCCGGCGGAAGGCGTCGGCGTCCTGGTCGATCACCGCCACCGAGTGCCCCCGGGATTCCAGGCTGTGGGCGAGGGTCGACCCGACCCGGCCACACCCCATGATCACGACGTGCACGCTGTCCCTCCCAAGGTGCGTACCGCTCCCGCTGCGGTGACCTGCTGAGTGCGAGCCTGCCACGTCCCGATGCGAGGCGGGGACCGACCGTACCCCGTCGTGCCGAGCAGCCACGCTCGCCCACCCCCGTGCTCCCGCCGCGGTGGTCGTACTCTTGGCGTTCGTGGCCAGTCCCACCTCGCTGCTGAAGCGGCTGCTCCTCGGTCGACCGTTCCGGTCCGACCGACTGCAGCACACCCTGCTCCCGAAGCGCATCGCGCTGCCCGTGTTCGCCTCCGACGCGCTGTCCAGCGTCGCGTACGCGCCCGACGAGATCCTGCTGACCCTCTCCATCGCCGGTGCGTCGGCGTTCCTGTTCTCCCCGTGGATCGCGCTGGCCGTGGTCGTGGTGATGCTCACCGTGGTGGCGAGCTACCGGCAGAACGTGCACGCCTACCCCTCCGGTGGTGGCGACTACGAGGTGGCCACGGTCAACCTGGGTCCGAAGTTCGGAGTCGGGGTGGCCAGCGCGCTGTTGGTCGACTACGTGCTCACGGTGGCGGTGTCGGTCTCCTCCGGGGTGGCCAACCTCGGGTCGGTGGTGCCGTTCGTGGCCACCCACAAGGTCCTGATCGCGGTGAGCGCGGTGGCGTTGCTGACCGCGGTCAACCTGCGCGGGCTCCGCGAGTCGGGCACGGCGTTCGCCATCCCCACCTACGGCTTCGTGATCGTGATGCTCGGGATGCTGCTCACCGGGCTGTTCCGGGTCTTCGTGCTGGGCGACGAACTTCGCGCGCCGAGCGCCGACCTGGTGATCCAGGCCGAGCACAGCGTGACGGGTTTCGCGCTGGTCTTCCTGCTGCTGCGGACGTTCAGCTCGGGCGCCGCCGCGCTCACCGGCGTGGAGGCGATCTCCAACGGGGTGCCGGCGTTCAAGGCGCCGAAGAGCCGCAACGCCGCCACCACCCTGCTGCTGCTCGGCACCATCTCGGTGAGCATGCTGGTCGGGATCATCTGGCTGGCCCGGCTGACCCACCTGCAGTTCGTCGAGGACCCGGCCCTCCAGATCGTGTCCGGCCCCGACGGGTACGTGCAGAAGACCGTCACCACCCAGCTCGGCGAGACGGTCTTCGGGTCCGGGTCGATCCTGCTCTACGTGCTGGCCGGGGTGACCGCCCTGATCCTGTTCCTGGCTGCGAACACCGCGTTCAACGGTTTCCCGGTGCTCGGCTCGATCCTCGCCCAGGACCGCTACCTGCCCCGCCAGTTCCACACCCGGGGCGATCGGCTGGCCTTCTCCAACGGCATCACCTTCCTGGCCCTGTTCGCGATCGTGCTGATCGTCGGCTTCCAGGCCGAGGTGACGAAGCTGATCCAGCTCTACATCGTCGGGGTGTTCGTCTCGTTCACCGTCTCCCAGGCCGGCATGATCCGGCACTGGAACCGGCTCCTGCGCACCGAGCGGGACCCGGAGGCGCGTCGCCGGATGTACCGCTCCCGGGCCATCAACACGTTCGGCATGGGGCTGACCGGCACCGTGTTGGTGATCGTCCTGATCACCAAGTTCCTACTCGGCGCCTGGATCGCGATCGCCGCGATGGCGGTGATCTACGTGCTGATGCTGGCCATCCGCCGGCACTACGACCGGATCGCCGTCGAGCTGACCCCGCCGGACGAGGGCCGGGCCGTACTGCCCGCCCGCAACCACGCGATCGTGCTGGTCAGCAAGGTGCACCAGCCGACGTTGCGGGCCATCGCCTATGCCCGGGCCACCCGGCCGGACACGCTGACCGCCGTGACCGTCAACGTGGACGACAAGGACACCCGGGACCTGCAGGCCGACTGGGAACGGCGGGAGATGGCGATTCCGCTCACCGTCATCGACTCGCCGTACCGGGAGATCACCCGGCCGATCCTGGACTTCGTCGCCTCCGTCCGGCGCAAGTCACCCCGGGACGTGGTCACCGTCTTCATCCCGGAGTACGTCGTCGGCCGCTGGTGGGAGAACCTGCTGCACAACCAGAGCGCCCTGCGCCTCAAGGGCCGGTTGCTCTTCGAACCGGGGGTGATGGTGGTCAGCGTGCCGTGGCAGCTCGCGTCGACAGCGAGCAAGAACCTGGACCGGCTGGACGCCGCGCTGTCCCGGACCCCGGCGCGTGGGCCGCGGGGCGGCGGCCTGCCGCCGACCGATCCGCCGGTGGCCACCGCGGCGGCCCCCGAGAGCCGTCCGATCGACGGCGGCCCGGCCGGGACCGGCCGTGACTGAGCCGGGCGCGCGGCGGGCCGCGACATCGGCGCCGTCGGCGCCCGAGCGTGGCCTGGCCGAGGCGGAACGCGTCGAGCTGACCGTCGACGCGGTCGCCCCCGGCGGGCACTGCGTGGCACGGGTCGACGGGCAGGTCGTCTTCGTCCGGCACGCCCTGCCCGGTGAGCGGGTCATCGCCGAGGTCACCGAGGTGCACCGGGGGTTCGTCCGGGCCGACGCGGTGACCGTGCTGGAACCCTCACCGGACCGGGTCGAGCCACCCTGCCCGTACGCGAAGCCGGGTGCCTGCGGTGGCTGCGACCTGCAGCACGTCGCCCCGGAAGCGCAACTGGCCTGGAAGACCGCCGTGGTGCGCGAACAGT
This sequence comes from Micromonospora arborensis, assembly GCF_003205615.1. GTDB lineage: Bacteria > Actinomycetota > Actinomycetes > Mycobacteriales > Micromonosporaceae > Micromonospora > Micromonospora arborensis. The sequence goes on from NZ_PYBV01000012.1 coordinate 84,205, forward strand.
TGGTCCGCCTCGGCGGGCTGACCGACGTCGAGCTGGACCGGCTCGGCGTCCGGGTGGAGGCGCTGCCCGGCGGGCTGCTGGGCTGGCGTTCCCGGGTCCGCTACGCCGTGGACGCCGCGGACCGGGCCGGCCTGCTCAAGCACCGCTCGCACGAGGTGGTGCCGATCGACCGCTGCCGGATCGCCCACCCGGCCATCCAGCAACTGCCGGTGCTCACCCCCACCGGGACGAGCTGGCCGGCCGCCGAAGCGGTGGAGACCGTCGCCAGCACCGGTGGGGACGTGACCGTCACGGAGGTCCGCGACGGGGTGCCCACCCCGGTGAGCGGCCCGACCGAGGTCCGCGAGGTGGCCGCCGCACGGGACTGGACGCTGCCCGCGTCCGCGTTCTGGCAGGTGCACCCGGCCGCGGCGGACACCCTGTCCACGGCGGTGCTGGAGCTGCTGGACCCGCAGCCGGGCGAGATCGCCTGGGACCTCTACGGTGGCGCCGGGCTGTTCGCCGCCGGGTTGGCCGCCCGGGTCGGTGCGGCCGGCCGGGTGACCCTGGTGGAGGCCGCCGCGCAGGGCGTCGCCGCCGCCCGGGAGAACCTTGCCGACCTGCCCACTGTCGAGGTGGTGTCGGCCCGCGTGGAGACCGCCCTGGCCCGCCGACGGATCACCGGCCCGGTCGACGTGGTGGTGCTCGACCCGCCCCGCTCCGGCGCGGGTGCCCCAGTGGTCCGCGCGCTGGTCGCCGCCGGCCCGCGGGCGGTCGCCTACGTGGCCTGCGACCCGGCGGCCTTCGCCCGGGACGTACGCACCTTCACCGACCTCGGTTGGCGGTTGGCGGCGCTGCGGGGCTTCGACATGTTCCCGATGACGCAGCACGTCGAGCAGGTCGGGCTGCTGCTGCCCCCGCTCGGGCGTTAGCAGGGGGTTTTCGTTCCACGCCGGTGTGCTGTGCGCAACCCCACCCCGCCCGGCCGGCGTACCCCGATGTCGTGGCCGACCCGCCGCGCCGGCTGCGGATCCGGGCCTGACCAGGCGCGGCGGAGGCCGCCCTGACGCCGGCCCTGCGAACGCCTGATCGGGTGCCCAGCCGCCCGACCCGGCCCCAGCTCCGCCGCCCGGGGCTCGGGCCGGGCTGCGGAGTGCCGCACGGCCGATAGACTCTGCGGTCATGAGTGTTGAAGAGGACACGGCCAACCACGGCCGGCTGCTGGGGACGGTACGCGGTCCGCAGGACGTCAAGCGGATGTCCGGCGAGGAACTGGACGTCCTTGCCGCCGAGATCCGGGACTTCCTGATCACCAAGGTCTCCCGCACCGGCGGGCACGTCGGACCCAACCTCGGTGTGGTCGAGCTGACGCTGGCCATGCACCGCGTCTTCGACTCCCCCCGGGACCGGCTCCTGTTCGACACCGGCCACCAGGCGTACGTGCACAAGATCCTCACCGGGCGTCAGGCCGGCTTCGACAAGCTCCGCCAGCGCGGTGGCCTCTCCGGCTACCCCAGCCAGGCGGAGAGCGAGCACGACCTCATCGAGAACTCGCACGCCTCCACCGCGCTGTCCTACGCCGACGGGCTCGCCAAGGCGTACGCCCTCCGGGGCGAGGCACGCAGCGTCGTCGCCGTGGTCGGTGACGGCGCGCTGACCGGCGGCATGTGCTGGGAGGCGCTGAACAACATCGCCACCGCCGGCAACTCCCTCGTGATCGTGGTCAACGACAACGGCCGGTCCTACTCGCCGACCATCGGCGGGCTGGCCGACCACCTCTCCTCGCTGCGGCTCAACCCCGGCTACGAGAAGGTCCTCGACACGGTCAAGGACGCCCTCGGCTCCACGCCGCTGGTCGGCAAGCCGATGTACGAGGTGCTGCACGCGGTCAAGAAGGGCATCAAGGACGCGGTCGCCCCGCAGGCCATGTTCGAGGACCTCGGCATCAAGTACGTGGGCCCGGTGGACGGGCACGACGTGGCGGCGGTCGAGGCGGCGCTGCGCGCGGCGAAGAACTTCGGCGGCCCGGTCATCGTGCACGCGGTCACTCGCAAGGGCTACGGCTACCGCCCCGCCGAGGAGGACGAGGCCGACTGCCTGCACGGCCCCGGCAGCGCCTTCGACGTGGAGACCGGCGCGCTGCTGGCCGCCCCGTCGGTGAAGTGGACGCACGTCTTCGCCGACGAGCTGCTGGCCATCGCCGACGAGCGCCCGGACGTGGTGGGCATCACCGCCGCGATGGCCGAGCCGACCGGCATCGCGAAGCTGGCCCGCAAGTACCCCGAGCGGGTGTACGACGTCGGCATCGCCGAGCAGCACGCGGCCACCTCGGCGGCCGGGCTGGCGCTCGGCGGCCTGCACCCGGTGGTCGCGGTCTACGCCACCTTCCTCAACCGCGCCTTCGACCAGGTCCTGCTGGACGTGGCGATGCACAAGCTGCCGGTGACCTTCGTGCTGGACCGGGCGGGCATCACCGGCCCGGATGGTCCCAGCCACTACGGCATCTGGGACATGTCGGTCTTCGGGGTAGTGCCCGGCCTGCGGATCGCCGCCCCCCGCGACGCCGCCACGCTGCGGGAGGAGCTGCGCGAGGCGGTGGCCGTCGACAACGGCCCCACCGTGGTGCGCTTCCCGACCGGCGCGGTCGCCGCGGACCTGCCGGCGCTGCGCCGGGTCGGCCCGGTCGACGTGTTGGCCGAGTCGGCCCGTACCGACGTGCTGCTCGTTGCCGTCGGCTCCTTCGGCCAGCTGGGCATGGAGGTGGCCGCCCGGGTCGCCGAGCAGGGCTACGGGGTCACCGTGGTCGACCCCCGTTGGGTGCGTCCGGTCCCGGCGGAGCTGGTCGAGCTGGCCGCACAGCACCGGCTCGTGGTCAGCGTCGAGGACGGCGTCCGGGTCGGCGGGGTGGGCGACGCGCTCGGCCAGGCGATGCGCGACGCCGACGTTCGCGTGCCGCTCAAGGACCTCGGCGTACCCGCCGACTGGCACCCGCACGGCACCCGCGCGCAGATCCTCGCCGACCTCGGCCTGACCGCCCAGGATGTGGCCCGCAACGTCACCGGCTGGATCTCCGGCCTCGACGCCACCCCGGACCGACTGACCCCCGCCAGCAAGGCCTCCGCGCAAAACTGACCGACGGCACGACGACGGCGGGCGACCCCTCCCGGGGCCGCCCGCCGTCGCACGTCTGACCGCGCCCACCCGCGCCCCTCGTGCCCTCTGTTGCGGGACTCGCGCGCTCGGCGGCGGGGTCCGCGCTCTCTGCTGCGGCGATCTTGCACTTTCTGTTGGCGCTAGGCGCGCTTTACCACTTTTGTCACGACAGAAAGTGCAAGATCGCAGGGGTGGGTGGGGCGGGGCGGGGAGGGGAGGGGAGGGGCGGGGTGGGGAGGGTGGGGTTAGTTTGGTTTTACTGAGCGGTAGTGGGTCTTGTCGGAATTTGCGAGGCTGTAGGTCTGGGAGCGGGACGGGCTGGGGACGACCACCAGACCGGGGCGCTCGACCAGTAGGGGCGTTCCCGGCGGGACGGACAGGGAACTGTCCCGAGTGGCCCGCCAGCTGAGCACCACCAGTGGCTGGCCGGGCATGGGCAACTGGTACGCCTGCAACGGGGTGGCCCGGTCGGCGGGCGAGACGACGGGCGTGCCACCGTCGGCCGGTCGATAGACCACCGCCGTCATCGCGCCGGCGTCGGTGTCCCAGCTGAGCTGCTGCAACTCGGCTGCCGCGCCACCTCCGAGGGCGACCTCGCCGAGCGAGCGAACCGTGAGCTTCGCCATCGGCCAGGACGTCGGCACCGAGCGCGGCGCATCCCGATCGCCGATCCGGCGCGGAATGCTGCCGAACGGGCCGCGGTCACCAGCCAGCACGCAGGTGTCCAGGCCGGTGAGTGCCCGCCGTCCCGTGCCGGACTCGTCGCGGACCAGTGGGTAGCGCGGATCGACGGTGCCGGTGCCCAGGTCGAGCAGCCGGTCGGCGGCCCTCCCCCGGGGCAGCGACTCGGTGGCGCGCAAGGTCGCGGTCACACCGACAGCCGTGCAGGCCGGCACGTCGACCGGCGCGCTGAGGCCGTCCGCGACGGTCAACGTCCGATCCTGTGGCCCGACCAGGGTCTGCACCCGGGCGGAGACCAGGTAGCGCCGGCCGCCGGGGGTTTGCACCGGCAGCACGTCGGAGTAGACGAGGTAACCCGGGTCGGTGTACTCGGTTGCGCGGGTCACCGCGTACCGGTCGCCGTCGCGGGTGAGTTGCAGCAGCCAGGAGGCGCTCTCGCCGGGCACGTCGGCGGCCACGATCGCCACCGGGGCGCCGTCGACCCGACCGGAGAAGAGGATGCCGGACGACGGGAGGTGCACGCGGTCATCGGCCGGCGACCGCCAGTCACGGACCGCGTTGGTGACCGCTGCCGTCGTTGAGGTGTCCGCCGCGAGGTCGCCCCGGGGCGGCCACACGGCCAGCGTGCCATCCAAGCTGTCGTACCCGACCCGCAGGTCCTGTGGCTTCCGGTCGGCTACCGGACCGCACGCCGTGGTGGCCAGCAGCGCGCTCAGCAGGACGGGAAGCGCCCTGCCGTACCGACGGCCTGGAGTCACCTGGCCCGCCCCCGATCGCCTCGCCGTCGCTGTCGGAAAGCGCCATAGTACGAGATGTCCGATGCGGGGCCCGCGGTGGCCGTCGCCGCAACGACCACAGTGGACATCACCGGGGTTTTAGTGTGTTTTCGTTGCTCCGGTAGACTCCGCCGACTGTGACGCCTGCCGAGTCCCGCGCCCTGCCCGCGCCGCACCCGGAGGCGGCAGCCGGCTCCGACGAGATGGTGAGCTATCGCACTCCGGTCGGCCTCCTCGCCGGCCCCGCCGCGCTGACCAGCACCTCCACCGCGCCGGTAGAGGCCACCGAGGCCACGCTCGCCGCCCCAGCCGAGGCGCCAGCTCCAGCCGAGGCGCCAGCTCCAGCCGAGGCGCCAGCTCCCGCCGAGGCGCCAGCTCCCGCCGAGGCGCCAGCTCCCGCCGAGGCGCCGGCTCCCGCCGAGCCCGCCGGGCCGGCTGACGGCACGCCGGCCGTACCGACGCGCGCGTGGTGGCGTCGGTGGACCCGGCGGCGGCAGCACCTGGCGGTCGGCGGACTGTTTCTGCTCGCGGCGCTCTGGGTGACCAGCCGGATCTGGCTGGACCCGTCCGGCCGGGTGGCCTCGCTCTACACCGGTGACCCGGCGCAGGTGCAGTTCTTCCTCGCCCACTCGGTACGCGTGGTGCTGCACGGCGAGTACCCGTTCTACACCGAGCAGTTCAACTACCCCGACGGCGTCAACCTGATGGCCAACACGGCGGTGCTGGCACTGGGCATTCCGATGGTCCCGGTGACGCTGCTGTTCGGGCCGGCTGTCTCCTTCGTGTTGCTGGTGACGCTCGGCCTCGCCGGTACCGCCATGGCCTGGTACCTCATGCTCTCCCGCCATCTGGTGCGTACGCCGCTCGCGGCGGCGGTCGGCGGTTGGTTCTGCGGGTTCTCGCCCGCGATGCTCTCGCACGCCAGTTGGCACCCGAACATCATCAGCCAGTTCCTGCTGCCGTTCATCGTCTGGCGGGTGCTGGTGCTCACCCGGTCGCGCCGGCCGGTCCTGGACGGGGCGCTGCTCGCACTGCTGGTCACCGTGCAGGCGTTCATCAACGAGGAGATCCTGCTCTTCACGGCGCTGGCGTGCGGTGTCTTCCTGCTGGCGGTGCTCGTGCAGGAGCCGGCCCGCTGGCGGACCGCCTGGCGGCCCCTGGGCGCCGGTGTGGTGACCTGCGGGCTGCTGGCCGGGGCGCTGCTGGCGTACCCCCTGTATGTGCAGTTCGCCGGGCCGATGGCCTACCACGGGCTCAGCGACGCGGTGAAGGACTACGGCAACGACATCGCCGCCTTCTTCGCCCCCGGCTCACCCACCCTCGGCGGCAACCAACGAGCCAACATCAACCTGGCGCCGAACTACTCGGAGGAGAACGCCTTCTTCGGCTGGAGCCTGTCGCTGCTCGCCATCGGCGTCGTGGTCTGGCTGCGCCGGGAGTTGATCGTCCGCGCGCTCGCGGTGACGGGCCTGCTCTTCGCCGTGCTGTCGCTCGGCGAGCGGGTCTCCTGGTGGGATCGGGAACTGGTCAGCGGGCCGTGGCAGTGGTTGGTTCACCTGCCGCTGCTGGACGCGGTGGTGCCGACCCGGTTCGGTCTGATCACCAGTGTCGTGATCGGTCTGCTACTCGCGTTCGCCGTCGAGCGGGCCTGGGCGTTGCGCGTCGCCGATCGGCGCACCGTACGGGTGCTCACCGCCGCAGGCCTGGCGTTCGCGTTGCTGCCGATCGCCCCTATGCCGCTGCGGATGGTCGGCAGGCCGCCGGTGCCGGACTTCATCACCGCCGACCGCTGGCGGGCGTACGTCGGGCCGGACCAGACGCTGGTGCCGATCCCGGTGCCCAGCATGGGCAACACGCACGGTATGCGCTGGGCGGCGGCCACCAACCTCGACTTCAAGATCCCCGGCGGTTACTTCCTCGCACCCCGCAACGGCAACACCGGTGACGCCGGCCGGTTCGGCGGCCGACCCAGCGGGGTGGGCCAGATGCTGGAGGAGGTGGCGACCACCGGCCGTACGCCGAAGCTCGACGACCGGCAGCGCCGCCGATTCACCGACGAGCTGCGGCACTGGCGGGCGGCGATCCTGGTGCTGCCGGTGCGGCAGCAGAACGCGGAGCCGCTGCGACGTACCGTCGAGGAGCTGGTCGGCCCGGGCCGCCAGGAGCTGGACGTCTGGGTGTGGGACGTCCGGGCGCTGACCGACCGCTCGGTCTGATGACCACCGGGACGACGTCACCGATCACCGCGTCCCCGGCGGCGGCGGCCCGCACCTCCCGGCCGGCCTGGCTCACCGACGTGCTGGTGGTGGCCGGCTATCTGGGGCTGGCCGCGGTGCTGACCTGCGCGCAGTGGGGTCACCCGTGGCGGCTGTTCCACCAGGCAGGTGACCAGGTCCTCTTCGAGTGGATGCTGGCCCACGCGGCCCACGCCCTGGTCGAGGGGGAGAACCCGCTCTACGGTGTGGGGCTGAACGCGCCCGACGGGGTCAACCTGATGGCGAACACCTCGGTCCTCGGCCTGGGTGTCCCGCTGGCCCCGGTCACCCTGCTCTTCGGCTCGCAGGTGGCGTTCTGCGTGGCGGTGGTCTGCTGCCTCGCCGGCACCGCTGCCGCCTGGTACGCGCTGCTGCGCCGCCGACTGGTCACCACCCGGTCCGCAGCCGCGGTCGGCGGTCTGATCTGCGGCTTCGCCCCGGGCATGATCGCCCAGGCGGGTGCCCACCCGCACATCGCCGCACAGTTCCTGGTGCCCGCGATCCTCGCCCTGGTGTTCCGGCCCGCCCCGAATCCGGCCCACCGACCCGACGACCTGCACCGACCCGACGACCTGCGCCGACCCGACGACCTGCGCCGACCCGAGGGCGTGTGGCGGTCCGACGGCGTGTGGCGTCCCGGCGTCGGCCTCGGGCTGCTGCTCGTCTGGCAGGTCTTCATCGGCGAGGAGGTGCTGGTCTTCCTCGCGCTCGCGGCCGGGGTGTTCGCGCTGGGCTACGCGCTGGCCGACCGTGCGGCCGCCCGACGGCTCGCGCCGGCCCTCTTCGGGCGGCTCGCGGTGGCGGCCGGGGTGGCGGCGGTGCCGCTGGCCTACCCGCTGTGGTTCCAGTTCTACGGCCCGCAGCACTACTCGGGCATGGCGTTCGCCACGCAGGGCTTCCAGTTGGACGCCGCGTCGTTCACCGCGTCGGCCCGGCAGACCGTGCTCGGTGACGACTGGCTGCCCGGGTTGCTCTCGCCGAACCCGACCGAGGAGAACTCGTTCTTCGGCCCGGGACTGCTGGTGCTCGCCGTGGTGATCGTGATCTGGCAGTGGCGACGACCACTGGTCCGGGCGCTTGCTGGTTGCGGAGTGGTCTTCGCCCTGCTCTCGCTCGGCACCGAGCTGCGGGTGGACGGCACCGCCACCGGCATCCCCGGGCCGTACCGGCTGGTCGCCGGGCTGCCGCTGCTCGACCTCGCGGTGCCGGCCCGGTTCGCGCTGGTCTGCGTACCGGTGCTGGGTGTGCTGGTGGCGCTGTCCCTGGACCGGGTCCGCACCGCGCGCGGGCCGGCCACGGTGCCCGGCCTGCCGGTGCGGTTGCTGTGGGCCGGCGCGGTCGCCGCCGCGTTGCTGCCGCTCGTTCCGACGCCGATCCGCGTGGTGCCGGTCGCGCCGGTACCGGCGTTCGTCGCCGACGGTGGCTGGCGTCCCCTGGTGCCGCCGGGCCGGACGGTGGTCGCGTTACCCCCGGTCACGGGTGCCGGGCGCAGCGCGGTGATGCTGTGGTCCGCCCGTACCGGTCTGGCGTTCCGCGCGCCCGGCGGTTACTTCATCGGCCCCAGCGGCCCGGACGACCCGGCGGCCCGCTGGGGGGCGCCGGACCGGCCCACGTCGGTGCTGCTACGCCGGGTGGCCCAGTCCGGCGCGGTGCCGGTGCTCACCGACGCCGACCGCCGCCAGGCCGTCGAGGACCTGCGGCACTGGCGTGCCGCGGTGGTGGTGCTCGGCTGGCTGGAGCACGGTGACCCGGTCCGCCGGACCGTCGACGACCTGCTCGGCCCGGGTCGACCGGTCGACGGCGGGTGGGTGTGGGACGTCCGGGACCGCGTGCGTTAGTCAACCCACCAGCGCGCGGACGTCCCAGACCCAGACGTCGTCGACCCGCTGCGGCGACCCGAGCAGACCGGTGACCAGTTCGCGCAGCACCGCCTCGCGCGGGTGTGCCCCGAGGACCACCACCGATGCCCGCCAGAACCGCAGATCCTCGATGGCCTGGCGGCGGTTCTCGTCGGTGAGCGCCGGCACCTGGCCCTTGTCCATCGTGGAGTAGATGAGGGTGCTGGTGGGCCGGTTCGGTGCGCCGAAGACTCCCTCGCCCAACTCGTTGGGGCCGATGAAGTAGCCGCCCGGGACGGGGAACTCCTGCCCGGTGAGCGCACTCCAGCGCAGGGTCGGCAGGCCGTGCACGTTGCTCGGGATCGGCACCGGCACCAGGGTCCGGCCCGCCGGCACGTACGGCCGCCAGCCGCCGGCGGTGATGAAGTGCGGCGGCGGGTCGATCTGCTGGGCGGGCAACGGCCGGGGAAAGAGCGGCAGGACGGCGAGGGCGACCGCCGCGTACCCGACCGGGCGCAGCCACCGACGGCGCGCGACCGGCGCGGGCGCGGCGTCGGACGTCGCCGGCTCACCGGCGCGTTGGGCCGGCACCCGCGGCCGGTCGGTCACCGGGCGCCCCTGGCGGTGCGCGGCGTCCCAGGTCAACGCGAGCAGTACGCCCACCGCGGCGGCAACCACCAGCGTCAGCCGGGTCGGCATCATCATCTCGACCAGCGGCAGGTCGTCCGGCACGTACGACCACGGGCCGCGCACACCGGTCTCCACGCCGTCGAAGCGCACCCACGGCCCGATCGCGGCGACGCTGAACACCACGATCAGCACCGCGACGATCCGCGTGGCCAGCGACCGGCGTACGAGCAGCACCAGAGCCACCAGCGAGAGCAGCACCAGCGGCCAGCCGAACCAGGTGTTCTGCTCGGTCAGCCCGATCGTCTTCTCCACGGCCGGATCGCCGGCCCAGGTGTCCCGCGCGAAGGTGACGAAGGCGACCAGGTCCTCGCCCCAGTTGTGGAAGACGCCACCCTGCAACCCCCGGTAGGACTGCGGGCCGTTGAACTGGTACCAGATCGGGTACGCCGCGAGCACCAGGGTCAGCCCACCGGCGACGCCGAGCCCGGCCAGGAACGTGCCGGCGGCGGCCCGGGTGGCCCGTGGCCGCTGCACGGCGTACGCCAGCACGACGACCAGGCAGGCCAGCGCGGTGAGCAGCAGCATCTCCTCGTTGATGAAGATCTGGTACGTCACCAGCGCCCCGAGCACCAGCCCGTTGCGCCGCCACCGGCCCGGCTCACCCAGGCGCAGCACCCGCACCACGATCAGCGGCAGCAGGAAGTTGGACACGAAGTTGGGCTGCCCGTTGGCGTGGTGGATGACTCCCGGCGCGAAGCCGAGGAACGCGCCGCCGACGAAGGCCGCCGCCCGGGAACGCACCAGGTGGCGGGAGAGCATCCAGTACCCCGTGCCGGCGGTTGCCGCCAGCGCCCCACCGAGGTAGAGCGCGTACATCACCTGGGGGCCGAGCAGCAGGGTCAGCGGGGCCAGCGGCAGGGTCATCCCGAGCAGCGAGGTGTTGGCCATCATGTTCACCCCGTCCGGGGCGTTCTGCCGGGCCGTGAAGAGCGGGTTCTCCAGGTGCCGCACCGAGTACGCGCCGTGCGCGAACAGCCACTCGAACCAGCTGTGGTCGGTGGGCAGGTGCGAGGAGACCCGGCCGCTGACGTCACCCCAGTAGTTGAGGCAGACGAAGATGCCCAGCAGCACATAGGCTCCGAGGGCCAACAGGTCGGCTCGGGCCGGGCGGCGTCGAGGCCGCCGTGCCGGCTCGACCTCGGCCGGGTCGGCGTCGGTCACGGGATTCAGCGAAGGGTCTACCACCGGCACAGCCACGACGCGCCATCGTACAGGCGTGGGTCCGTCGCTTTTGCCGGCCCGGTGCACCCACGGTCGGTTTGCCGGACGCCAACCTGTCGGCTAGCCGGGCGCGCTGAGGAAGGACGGTCGTTGTCGATCATCGAGCTGGGCGAAGTCAGGGACGAGTCGACAGTTGTGCCGCCGGCCCGCCGGCCACGCGCCGCCGGCCGCCCACTGCGCAGCGCTGCCGTGCTGCTCCTCGCCCTGGTGGTGTTGGCCGGTGCGACACCGTTTCCGGAACGGATGGTGAGCGTGGTGCCGGGGCCACGCGCGGCTGCGGTCTACCTCGCTGCGGATGACGTCTTCGTGGTCGACCCGCCGACACCCGACAAGGACCGGTACCTGACCGCGTACGCCGAGCCGTCGCCGAGCGGCGCGAGTGTGCGGCGGCGGTGGCAGGCGTCGCTGCCCCGCCAGGGTGACTACCTCGACGTCCGGGTCCAGCAGGGGCTGGTGCTGGCGATGGGGGTCAGCGCCACGGACGGGGTGTTCCATACCACCGCATTCGATGCCGAGACGGGCCAACAGCGCTGGCAGCATCCTGGCGCTCCCCAACCGATCGTCGACGGCGGCCTGCTGCTGTCGGACCCCCGGGAAGACGGGTCGGGCGCGATCAGCCGGGTCGAGCCCGAGACCGGCCGGTTGCTCTGGTCGGTGCCCGTCCCGGAGGGCGCGGACAACATCTACCACGGGGCCGACGGTCGGGTCGACCAGTTCCTACTCGTGCAGCCGACCGGCGAGGTGCAGGTGTACGACGCCAGCAGCGGCCGGCTGTTGCGCAGCGTCGACACCCTGCCCGGCGACCGGTCGGCGTTCCAGCGGGTGCAGGTCGTTGACGACCTGTTGCTGCTCGTCCCACCCGGCGGTACCCGCCTGGTGGGCTACGGGCTGCCCGGGCTGGAACGGCGCTGGACGGCCGACGTGTCGCTGGTGTCGTGGGCGACCCGCTGCGGCGACCTGCTCTGCGTGGCGCCGCAGAACGGCGGCCTCCAGGTCCTCGATCCGGCCACCGGCCTGCTGCACTGGTCCGACCCGACGGACCTGTTGGCCGATGTCCGGGGCGACCGGCTGTTGGTGGCCGGGACGGGCGAGGGGTACGTGGTGCGGGACTCGGCGACCGGGCAGGCACGGACCGAGTTGGGCAAGTGGGTCCTGATTCCGTTGCTCGGGCGCGACGATCCGCTGGTCGGGGTGCGGCAGACGGCCGACGGCCGGGTGGTCGTCGCCGAACTGGACCTGGTGGCCGGTCGAGCGCGGGTCATCGACGTGGTGCCGGGCCTCGCCAACAGCTGCCAGGCGTCCCTACCGATCCTGCTCTGCCAAGGCCTCGACGGCACGACCGTGCTGTGGCGGTTGCAACCGTGACCGGCCCGGTGATCGACCTCGGCGAGCTCCGGCACGGGCCGGACGCGGACCCGCTGCCCCGCCCACCCCGCGCGAACGGTCGGCCGCTGCGCTGCGCGCTGGTCCTGCTGCTCGTGCTGGCCACCATCGCCTCCGCCGCCGTGCCGCAGCCCCGGCGGGCCGCGGTGACGTTGCCGGTCTCGGCCGGGGCCGACGTCGTGGTCATCGATGACCTGCTCGTGGTCATCGACGCGGCCACCGACGTGCAGAGGCCGCAGCGGCTGGCCACGTTTCGGCTGCCCGGTGGCGACCCGATCTGGCAGGCGTCACTACCAGCGGGGGCCCGGTACTGGGGGGTCGCACCACTGGCCGGGATGCTGCTGGCTACCGGGTACGAGATCGGCCCGGAGGGTCAGGGCAACCTCACGGTGGCGCTGGACCGGGCCACCGGCGCGTACCGGTGGCAGCAGCCGGGCAGCGCCAGGAGGTTGGCCGACGGCAACCTGCTGCTGCATTCCGGCGGCGATGACGAACCGCAAAGCCTGCGCGCGGTCGACCCCTGCTGTGGCGCCGTACGTTGGCAACTACCCGACGCCGCCGACTGGATCAATTTCCGGGAAACCGGCCCCGGGGTGGACCGGGTGGTGCTCAACCAGGAGAACGGCCCGACCGAGGTACGCGACGCGACCACCGGTGCGGTGCTGGCCCGGGCCGACCTGCGCCCACCCGGCGGCGGGACGCTCGGGTACGTGGAGGTGGTGAACGATCTTCTGCTCACCATCGGTGGGGACCCGGTCACGGTCACCGCCTACGGGCTGGACCGGCTGGACCGGCGCTGGAGCAGCACGTCCGGCCGGGTGGATTTCGTGGGGGACTGCGGCCCGGTCCTGTGTCTGCAGACCCGTCTCGCGGGGCTGCGAGCGGTCGACCTCGCGACCGGTGCGGAGCGGTGGCGCAGTGACCGCTGGGCGTGGGCGTCCCCCACGGGCGGACGTCTGCTGACCAGCACGTTGAGCACCTCGGACACCACCCTGCAGCAGTTCGTCGTGCTCGATCCGCTGACCGGTCGAGTGTTGGCCGAGCTGGGCCGTTGGGAGCTGGTCCAGTTCGGCCTCGACGGCCCCCTGTTCGGCGTGCGCCGGCACCCGGACGGTGGGCTACTCGTCGCGGAGCTGGACGTTCGGGCCGGGGAGGCGCGCATGCTGGACGTGCTGCCGGACGCCACGGGGGAGTGCCAGGCGATCGTCGACCAGCTGCGGTGCCGGCACGTGGACGGCTCGTTCAAACTGTGGCAGTTGCCCGGCTGATCACCAGTTGGCCTGGGCGGGCGGCGGGGGCAGCGGCACCGACGCGGGTCGCAGCACGTACGCCACGCCGCCGCTGCCCCGCTGCCAGACCGCCTCGAACTGCCGCCGGGGCACGGTTCGGCGGACCGCGTCGTCGTCCGGGGCGTACGGGTCGTTGAGCACCGGGTCACCGTCGGCGGTGAAACCGACGAGCACCATCAGGTGGCCGCCGGTGTCGTAGGCGAGTCCCGGCACCTCGTCGGCCCGGAACGCGGCGGAGACGATCAGGGGGATGCCGGCCGCGATGAACGCCTCGGCCTCGACCAGTGACCGTAGCCGGGTGACGAACGCGTCCACCCCGTGCAGACCGGCGTACGCGGTGTTGAACGGCCAGTTGCCGGCCCCGGCGTACGCGTGGTCGTAGCAGTGCCGGGCGGCGTGCACCACCACCGGACGGGGGCCGGACGGCTCCACCCAGGCGTAACGCTCCGGTGCCGGCTCGGCACCCCAGTAGGCGAGCACCATGGAGGTGCAGGTGGGGCTGCACCAGGAGTCCCCGCCGCCACCCCACTGCGGGTACTGGCCGGCGTGCAGGCGCTGCGAGTAGCGGGGCACGTCCAGCACCCGCCCACGGGCGTCGACCGAGTCGGGCTCCTGCTCGTATCCCTGGTCGGTCAAGGTGGCGCCGGTGGCGACCGCGCCGATGCCGCGCAGCACCGGCCCGGTCGGGCTGCCGGCCGGCCGGCACAGGATCACCCGCGCCTGCCAACCGGTGACCGTCGCGCCGGTCACGATCAGGGTGTCGGTGTCGACCCGGGCGTCGCCGTCGCGTTGCCCGGGCACGGAGGTGCGTCGAACCGCGTGGTCGCCGGCCGCCCAGCGGGCCAGCGGATACCAGTCGGTGCTGGCCGCGTCGTCGTGCCAGCCGCGCAGCTCGACCTCGATCCAGCAGTCGTCCGGGGTGTCGGCGATCCAGGACGGCACCACCTCGGCGACCGGGAAACCGACACGCACCGGCGGTGCCGTCCAGGTCCCGCGCTCTACGGCACCGTCGAGGGTCAGGCCCCGATCGGTGGCGAGCAGACCGTCGACGCTGCCGGCCGTCGTGTCCGCCGGCAGGTGGAAGCCCCGGTAGGCGATGTCCCGCCGGGTGGGTGGTGCCGCGATGGTCATGACAGGTCCATCCGTCGCTCGGTGCCGCCGCACAGCATCGCGTACGCCGCGGTGGTCCGCAACGCCGACCGGCGCGGGCGGCGCGGGACGATGGTTGCCGGCTGGCACTAGGTTGTCGGTGGTCAGCAGCGAGGAGGCCGGGGATGCGGGTACTGGTGGTGGAGGACGAGCGCAACCTCGCCGACGCGATCGCGCGCGGGTTGCGCAAGCGGGGGATGGCGGTCGACGTGGCGTACGACGGCGACGCCGGCCACGAGGCGGCGTTCGTCACCCGCTACGACGTGGTGGTGCTGGACCGCGACCTGCCGGGTGTGCACGGTGACCAGATCTGCGCCGACCTGGCCGCCTCCGGCGCGTTGACCCGGGTGCTGATGCTCACCGCGAGTGGCACGGTGGCCGACCGGGTGGAGGGGTTGCAGCTCGGCGCGGACGACTACCTGCCCAAGCCGTTCGCCTTCGACGAACTGGTAGCCCGGGTGCAGGCGCTGGGCCGGCGGGCCACCCCGGCCGCGCCGCCGGTGCTCGAACTGGCCGACCTGGTGCTCGACCCGGCCCGCCGGGTGGCCACCCGCGCCGGAGTGCCGGTCGACCTGACCAACAAGGAGTTCGGGGTGCTCAGCGAACTGCTCAAGGCGCGTGGCGCGGTGGTTTCCAGTGAGGAGCTGCTGGAACGGGTCTGGGACGCCAACACCGACCCGTTCACCACCATCGTCCGGGTCACCGTGATGACCCTGCGGAAGAAGCTCGGTGACCCGCCGCTGATCGAGACGGTGGTGGGCGCGGGCTACCGCACGGCGGAGGTGCGCGCGTGAGCCGCAGGGTGCGGCCCACCCTGCGGCTGCGGCTGACCCTGCTCAACGGGGTGCTGCTGGTCGGTGCGGGGGCGATCCTCGTGCTGCTGGCCTGGCTGCTGGTCCGTGACGCGCTGCGGCCCACCGACGAGCTGCTGCCCGGCACGGTCGTGCTGCTCTCCGACGGCCGACGGATGGACGCCGCCGAGTGGCAGCGGCAGCTTGTCGACTCCGCGTCCGGGGAGTTGTTGGCCAAGGGCCTGGTCGCGCTGTTGGCGATCAGTGTGGTCGGGGTGGCCGGCGCGTACGCGGTGGCCGGTCGGGCGCTGCGCCCACTGCACCAGGTCACCGCGACCGCGCAACGGCTCGGCGAGGCGACCCTGGACCAGCGGATCGGCTACTCGGGCGCCGACGACGAGGTGGCCGAGCTGGCCAAGACGTTCGACGCCATGCTGGACCGGATCGCGTCCGCGTTCGAGGCGCAGAAGCGCTTCGTGGCGAACGCCTCGCATGAGCTGCGTACCCCGCTCGCCGTGATGCGGACCGAGATCGACGTGACGCTCAGCGACGACGACGCGGACGCCGCCGAGTACCGACGGATGGCGACAGTGGTCCGGGACGCGTCCGAGCGCGCCAACGGCCTGGTGGACGCGCTGCTGGTGCTGGCCCGTAGCGAGGCGCAGGCCGGGCGGCAGCTGGGCCGGCGTACCGAGTGTGATCTCTCTGCGGGCACCGCGAACGCGCTGTCGGCGATGCGCCGGGAGGTGGAGCGGATCGGCCTGCGGGTGCAGACGTCGCTGGAGTCCGCGCCGGTCGTCGGCGACCCGGGGCTGCTCGACCGGTTGGCCGGCAATCTCATCGAGAACGCGGTTCGCTACAACCACCTGCACGGCCGGCTCTGGGTGCGTACCGGCACCGACGGCGACCGGTCCTGGCTGGTGGTGGGCAACACCGGGTTCGAGGTGGACCAGGCCGACGTGCCGGGGCTGTTCGAGCCGTTCCGGCGCGGCGGCCGGGAACGCACCGGGGCCCGCGGCTCCGGCCTGGGGCTGTCCATCGTCCGGGCGGTCTGCACGGCGCACGGCGGCACCGTAAGGGTGATCGCGCAGCCGGGTGGTGGTCTGGAGGTAACGGTCACCCTCCCGTCGGCGGACGCTCCGGCGGTCAACGGGTCGGTGCCCAGCCACGGCTGACGGGGGTTGCGCGCAGCACTCGGCCGCTGGCAAGATCACTGCGTCAGCCCGAGAAGCGAAGGGGGGTGCGTCGATGTCCACCAATCATGAGTCCGCACCCCGGGTCTGCGCCGGCTGACTCCCGGAAGCGGAGCGTCCCATCCCGTTCGGAGGGAACACCCGTGTATCCACGGATCCGCAACATCAGTTTTGACTGCCACGACACGTACGCCCTGGCTGGCTTCTGGGAAGCCGTGCTCGGCTACGCCCCGCACGGCGAGAACGCCCCGGGTGAGCCGGAGGCGGCCCTGCTGCCGTCGGACGACGCCACCCCGAACCTGTTCTTCCAAGAGGTGCCGGAGGAGAAGGCGACAAAGAACCGGCTCCACATCTGCCTGGAACCTGTCGACCGGACCAGAGATGAGGAGGTCGAACGGGTGCTCGCCCTCGGGGCCACCCTGGTCACCGACCATCGGCACGCCGATGGCACGGGCTGGGCGGTGCTCGCCGACCCGGAGGGGAACGAGTTCTGCGTGCTGCGCAGCGCCGGGGAACGTGTCGCCACCACCACTGTGGAGGACCAGCTGTGAGTTCGACGATCCACAACATCAGCATCGACTGTTCCGACACGTACGCCCTGGCCGGCTTCTGGGCGCAGGTCTTCGACTGCCCCCGGCAACCTGACGACTTCCCCGGCGACCCGGAGGCGATGCTCCTGCCGCCGGGTGGCCCGGAGGTGCTGTTCATCGCGGTGCCCGAGGGCAAGACGGTGAAGAACCGGCTGCACCTCGACCTGCAACCCGCCGACCGGACCCGGGCCGAGGAGGTCGAGCGACTGCTCGGCATCGGCGCGACGCTCGTCGCCGACCACGTCGGCCCGACCGGTGGTGGTTGGGTGCTGCTCGCCGACCCGGAGGGCAACGAGTTCTGCGTGCTCGGCAACAAGGCTGAGCGGGCGGCGGCAGCGGCGGCGCGGGCCGCGGCGGGAGACAACGAACCGGCCTGACCGCCGGCGTACGGCCCGGGGCCCCCGGCCACCTTCGGGTGGCTGGGGCCCATGATCGACAGGGGCGGCGGGGCAGGCGGCGGTGGTGTTAGATGAGCGGCCAGAGCGAGCCAGGGAAAGGCGTGGGCAGATGGACACGACGGCGACGGAGCCGGTGCGGGCGTACCTCACCGCGACCGGTGAGCGGCTTCGGGCCGACGGTTGCGAGGTGCGGACCGAGGACTGGGGCGGCGTACCGGTGCTGATCGGCCACCGGGGCGATTTCCGGATGCGGTGGATGGCGACCAAGCTGCACCTGTTCACGGTCGCCGCACCGGCGACGCTTGTCACGGCGGACGCCCTGCAGAGGTTCACCGCCACGGCGATGGACTACGTGTTGGCCCGCAAGGGGCAGCTGCGTGGCTTTCAGAACGGCGTGGCGGTGTTCCCCGCCCTGGTCGGCACCCAGGTCGAGCCGGCGGCCTCGGCGTGGGCGCAGGGGGGCCAGCAGGTGAAGTTCGCCGCGGTGGCCCGACCGGTGGCGGTGGAGGCCGGCAGCGGCACGGCCAGCGCCTACCGCGGCAACCCGGTGCTCGGCTTCATCTACGCGGCCCACCTGCGGAACAAGCTGAACGCGTACTTCCCGGTGGCCTGAGCCCGAGCGGTCCCGTGGAGTACGGCACGGGGCCCCGGCCACCCTGAGGTGGCCGGGGCCCCGGCCGTGTACGGCTTCAGGAGCGCTGCTCGACCTGGCCGCGGATCGTGGCGAACTCGGCCTCCACCTGCTCGGCGGTCTTGAAGTAGATCACCACCATGCCCAGGCTGCCCCGGTCGGCCCAGACGCAGACGCCCAGTGGCACGTTCCCGGCGGCCTTACCGTCGCCGCAGCGCGCGTCACCGCCGAGCGGGCCGGCCTCGGCCACCGCCATGTTGGTCACGCTCAGCTCGGTGGAGAGGCCGGTAACGGCGTCTTCCAGTTCCTTCTTCGGGTCCGTCAACAGGCCGGACACGGCGGTGACCATGACCAGGTCCCGCTTGGTCGGGTCACCGTAGAAGGCGCCGATCGTGCTGGTCTCGTTCTGCACCTCCGCCTTCATCATGGTGACCAGATCGTCGGCGGCCGCCTGCAACTGCGGGTCGGTGATCTTCGGCCGGCCGGCGAGGGTCTCCGGCGCGACCACCCGGGTCTTGGTGGCGTCGACGACGTCGCCCACCTCGTCCTTGACGGTCAACCAGGTGATCGCCACCCCGCCGACGCAGAGCACCAACACCACCGCCAGCACGATCAGCACGATCTTGCCGACGTTCGACTTCTTCGCCGGCGGCGGGCCGCCGGGCAGGTACGGGTCTCCGTACGGCTGACCCGGCTGTGCGGGCGGGAAGCCCTGCTGCTGCGGCGGCGGCCAACCGCCGGGCTGCTGCGGCTGCTGCGGCCAACCACCGGGCTGCTGCGGCTGACCCGGCTGGCCGGGCTGCTGCGGCCAGCCAGCGGGCTGCTGCGGCTGACCCGGCTGACCCGGCTGGCCGGGCTGCTGCGGCCAACCACCGGCCTGCTGCGGCTGACCCGGCCAACCACCGGCCTGCTGCGGCTGACCCGGCTGCTGCGGCTGACCTGGCTGCTGCGGCGGGGTGGGGGAATTGTGCGGCGGGCCGTATGGGGTGGCCGGCGGCTCAGACATCAGTTGGCTCCAAGTTGGGGGTGCAAAACGCGTGATCTTAACCCGGGGTGGCTGCAGGTGTTGTCCGTGCTGAAGTCCCCTTCGACGGCCGGCTGATCACAAACGGTCGCGGTGGCCGGCCGTCCACGAGAGACGATCCGACCACCGCGACCGTGGTGCTGCGAAGCCCTCAGGCGGGCAGGCTCGCCGCCCCGCGCGGCAGGAACCGCTGACCGGTGACCCTCTCGGAGGTGCCGGTCCGGTCCAGGTACGGCGTGACGCCGCCCAGATGGAATGGCCAACCGGCGCCGAGGATCATGCACAGGTCGATGTCCTGCGCCTCGGCGACCACACCCTCGTCCAGCATCAGCCGGACCTCCTGCGCGAGCGCGTCGAGCGCGTTCTGCCGTACCTGCTCGGCGGTCAGCGGCTGGTCACCGACGACGAGCAGCTTGGCGACCTCCTCGTCGATCTGGTCGTCGACCACGATCGGCCGACCGGAGTCGGCGATCCGCCGGAGGTTCTCGCTGACGCCGAACCGGTCCGGGTACGCCGTGTGCAGGGTCCCGCCCACGTGGTACGCGACGGCCGGGCCCACCAGTTGGAGCAGGGCCAGCGGCCGCATCGGCAGGCCCAAGGGGTCCAGTGCGGTGTTCGCAACGTCCAGCGAGGTGCCCTGGTCGACAGCGGCGAAGACGGTGCCCAGGAAACGGGTGAGCAGTCGGTTCACCACGAACGCGGGGGCGTCCTTGACCAGCACACTCGACTTCTTGAGCTGTTTGCCGACCGCGAACGCGGTGGCCAGGGTGGCGTCGTCGGTCCGTTCGCCCCGGACGATCTCCAGCAGCGGCAGCACCGCCACCGGGTTGAAGAAGTGGAAGCCGACCACCCGCTCCGGGTGCTCCAGCTCGGCGGCCATCTCGGTGATCGACAACGAGCTGGTGTTGGTGGCGAGCACCGCCTCCAGGGAGACGATCTTCTCCAGCTCGGCCCAGACCTGCTTCTTGACGCCCAGGTCCTCGAAGACCGCCTCGATGACGAAGTCGGCGTCCGCGAAGGCGCTCTTGTCGACCGTGCCCGAGACCAGGCCGTACAGCTTGGCGGCGGTGCCCTTGTCCATCCGGCCCTTGGTGACGGCCTTCTCGATCTGGGTGTGCACGTAGCCGACGCCCTTGTCCACGCGGGACTGGTCCAGGTCGGTCATCACCACCGGCACCTGGAGGCGACGGGCGAACAGCAACGCCAACTGGCTGGCCATCAGGCCGGCGCCGACGATGCCGACCTTGGTGATCGTGCGGGCGAGACCCTTGTCCGGTGCGCCGGCCGGCCGCTTGGCCCGCCGCTGCACCAGGTCGAACGCGTACAGACCGCTGCGCAGCTCCTCGGAGAAGACCAGGTCGGCGAGGGCCTCGTCCTCGGCGGCGGTGCCCGCGGCGAAGTCGCCGTCCTTCGCCGTTTCCAGCAGATCGAGAGCCTTGTACGCGGCCGGGACCGCGCCGTGCAGCCGCTGGTTCAGCGTCTCCCGGGCGAAGTAGAGCACGCCCGCCCACATGTCCTTGTCGACCTCGGGGCGGGTGACGGTGACCTGGCCGCGTACCACGCCGGCAGCCCACTCCAGGGACCGCTCCAGGAAGTCGGCCGGCTCCAGCAGTACGTCCGCGATGCCCAGCTCGGCGGCCTGCTTCGGCTTGAGCATCTTGTTCTGCATCAGCGGGTTCTGGATGATCACCTGGGTGGCGGCGGGGATGCCGATCAGGTTCGGCAGCAACTGGGTGCCGCCCCAGCCGGGCACCAGGCCGAGGGAGACCTCGGGCAGGGCCAGGGCCGCCGCGCCACCGGAGAGCGTCCGGTAGTGGCAGTGCAGCGCCAACTCCAGGCCGCCGCCCATCGCCGCGCCGTTGACGAACGCGAAGGTGGGGACCGTGCTGTCCTTGAGCCGGGCGAAGACCCGGTGGCCGAGCCGGCCGATCTCCAGCGCCTGCGCGCGGTCGGCGAGCTGCGGCAGGCCGACGATGTCCGCGCCCACACAGAAGATGTACGGCTTGCCGGTGACCGCGATGAACGCCGGGTCAGCGGCGAGTGCCGCGGTGATCGCCTCGTCCAGGCTGGCCAGCCCGCCGGGGCCGAAGGTGTTCGGCTTGGTGTGGTCGAAGCCGTTGTCCAGCGTGATCAGGGCGGCGGGTCGGTCCAACCCCGGTACGTTCACCTGGCGCAGCAGCGCCCGGGTCACGACCTCGTTCGGTGCGGCCAGTGCGCTCACTTGTCACCCTCCGTCCGCTCAGCAGGCTTGCTGGACTCCGTCCAGTGTGGGTTCTCCCAGATGACCGTGCCGCCCATGCCGATGCCGATGCACATCGCCGTGAGGCCGTACCGGACCTCGGGGTGCTCGGCGAACTGCCGGGCCAGCTGCGTCATCAGCCGCACGCCGGAGGAGGCCAGCGGGTGACCGATGGCGATCGCGCCGCCCCACGGGTTGACCCGCGCGTCGTCGTCGGCGATGCCGAAGTGGTCGAGGAACGCGAGCACCTGCACGGCGAACGCCTCGTTCAGCTCGAACAGGCCGATGTCGTCGATGCTGAGCCCGGCCAGGCGCAGCGCCTTCTCCGTCGACGGGATCGGGCCGACGCCCATCACCTCCGGCTCCACACCGACGAACCCGAACGACACCAACCGCATGGCGACCGGCAGACCCAGCTCGCGGGCGGTGGCCTCGTCGGCGAGCAGGCTCGCGGTGGCACCGTCGTTCAGACCGGCCGCATTGCCCGCGGTGACCTTGCCGTGTGGGCGGAACGGCGTCTTCAGGGTGGCGAGCTTCTCCAGCGTGGTGTCCCGCGGGGCCTCGTCGACCGTCGCCAGGCCCCAGCCGCCCTCCGCGTCGCGAATCGACATCGGCACCAGGTCGTCCTGGAGTTTGCCGTTGGCGTACGCCTTCGCGGTCTTCTGCTGCGAGGCGAGCGCGAACGCGTCGGTGCGCGCCTTGGTGATGTGCGGGACCAGGTCGTGCAGGTTCTCCGCGGTGGCACCCATGACCAGCGCGGACGGGTCGACCAGCTTCTCCGCGATGATGCGCGGGTTGGGGTCGACGCCCTCGCCCATCGGGTGGTGTCCCATGTGCTCGACGCCGCCCGCGATGGCGACGTCGTACGCGCCCATGGCGATGCCGCTGGCCACGGTGGTCACGGCGGTCATCGCGCCGGCGCACATCCGGTCGATGGCGAAGCCGGGAACGGTCTTGGGCAGACCGGCCAGCAGGGCGGCGGTACGGCCGATGGTGAGGCCCTGGTCACCGATCTGGGTGGTGGCCGCGATGGCGACCTCCTCGACCCGCTCCGGAGGCAGTTGCGGGTTGCGCCGCAGCAGTTCACGGATGCAGCGGATCACCAGGTCGTCGGCGCGGGTGTTGGCGTACATGCCACCCGCCTTGCCGAACGGGGTACGGACGCCGTCGACGAAGACGACATCGCGAACTTCACGGGGCACTTGAGCCTCCTATTCGACCGTGATTCGGCCGTCGCGCCGGGCGGCACTCCAGACCGAACGAGGGTCGCGGACACGGGCACGTTTCCCTCGGATGCTACTCGCCAGTAACCAACCCCGTCCCCACCCCCGGCTGTGGCCCACCCCACACCCCACCCTCACCCCGGTTGATCATGAAGTTGTTGTCGCGACACGCCGGCGCGGATGGCAACAACCTCATGATCAACAGCAGGGGTGGATGGTCAGGGGAGGGGCGGGGTGGGGGTTAGGGCTTCGGTCAGGTCGGGGGTGAGGAGGGCGATCTGCCACTCGCGGGCGTTGAGGCCACGCAGGGTCTCCGCGACCGTCTCCTCGGTGACCTCCTCCGGCGGGGTCCAGGCCAGCCGGCGAATCGAATCCGGGGTGATCAGGTTTTCCGGCGGCAGGTTGTGCTCACCGGCGATGCGGATGACCACCTCCCGGCTGCGGGCCAGTCGACCGGCCGCCACCGGGTCCCGTTCGGCCCAGCGGTGCGGCGGGGGCGGGCCCTCCACGATCGGGGAGACCGGCAGCGAGTCCTCCGGCAGTTGCCGGGCGTCGTCGAGCGCGGCGAGCCAGGTGCGGGCCAACCGACGAACCGACCGACCGCCGAAGCCGGGCAGGGTCAACAGGGTCTTCTCGTCCTTCGGGTCCAACTCGGCGGCGGCGATGATCGCCGAGTCGGGCAACACCCGGCCGGGCGCGGCATCCCGCCGGGAAGCGATCTGGTCCCGCGCGTACCACATCGAGCGGACGCGGGCCTGGGCCCGCGCCCCACGCAACCGGTGAATGCCGGAGGTACGCCGCCAGGGCTCCGCACGGACCCGTGGCGGACGTGCCCCGGTGCGCACCAACGCGGCGAACTCCTCCGCGGCCCAGGCCGACTTTCCCTGCCGGGTCAGCTCGGCGTCGAGTGCGTCACGCAAATCGGTGAGCAGCTCCACGTCGAGGGCGGCGTACGTCAGCCACGACTCGGGCAGCGGTCGGCTCGACCAGTCGGCCGCCGAGTGGTGCTTCTCCAGCGTGAACCCGAGCAACTGCTCGGTCAGCGCGGCCAGCCCGACCCGCTCGAACCCGGCCAGCCGAGCGGCCAGTTCCGTGTCGAACAACCGGCGCGGACGCAGCCCCACCTCGGCCAGGCAGGGCAGATCCTGACTGGCCGCGTGGAGCACCCACTCGGCCTCGCCGATCACCGCGTCCAACGCGCTGAGGTCAGGCAGGGGCAGCGGGTCGATCAGCGCTGTGCCCGCACCGGCCCGGCGCAACTGCACCAGGTACGCGCGCTGGCTGTAGCGGTAGCCGGAGGCCCGCTCAGCGTCCAGGGCGACGGGGCCGGTGCCGGCCGCGAAGCGGGCCACGACCTCGGCGAGCTCGGCCGGAGCGGCCACCGGATCGGGGGTGCCGTCACGCGGGGCGATCAGCGGAACGGGCCCACCGTCGGCCGGGTCGACCCTCTCGCCCGCCGGCTGCGGCTGGGCCGACGGCGGGTGCTGGGGTGCGTTTCCCGGGAGTTCTTCGGCGGGCCGACGGCGCAGGGGTGGTTCGTCGGTCACCTGCCAACCCTAGTGCGCGCGGTGATCCGGCGGGTGCAGCCGGTCCGGCGTGTGTTCGTCAGGTGTCCGCAAGGTGTCCCTTCGGATGCCGGACATTGGGGGAGACAAAGCCCGTTCGCGCAGGTACGTTCCATCGAACTGCGACCCGCAACGCGTGACGCGTGACGGCTGCGGGGGCGACCACGGGGAGAGGCACGGCGACCATGACGGCTGGCTTCGGTTCGGGGGACGGGCGACCGGCGGATGCCGAGCCCGACGACGTGGGCGGCCCGACGGCGGCCCGGCCGGGGCCGCTGCCACCGCGCATCGAGCCGTACCCGGGTGCCCAGCCGACCTGGTCCACGCCCCCGGCCGGCGGCACCGTTCCGTCCCGGCCCGTTCCGGCACCCCGCGCCGACCGGCCCGTCCCGCCCAACACCGGCCAGTGGGGCACCCCGTCAGCCGCGCCGTACGGCCCGGGCGCTCCGACCGCGGCCGCCGGCTACCCCCCGGCCGCACCCGGCTTCCCGGTGGCGAGCGGCTACCCGCCGCCGGGCGGCGTCCAGCCCCTCGGCGCCGCTGGACAGCCCGGTTGGCCCGGTGCGCCGCCTCCGGCCGTCCGACCCGCCCGCCGTCGCTGGCCGGCCGTGCTCGCCACGTTGGCCATCGTCGTGCTGGCCGCGGTGGCCGGCCTGCAGGCGTACCAGCTCGACCGGCTCGGCCACCGGCTCGCCGACACCGACCGCCGGCTGGCGCAGGCCCAGGACGGCGACGGTGCGCGCCTCGACGGCCTGGACCAGCGCACGGAGGCGCTGGAGAAGCAGGCGGGCGCTGCCTTCAATCCGGAGGCGGTGGCGAGCGCGGTGCTGCCCAGCGTGTTCCGCGTCCGGGCCGGCCAGTTCACCGGCACCGCGTTCGCGGTGGGCAAGCCGACTTCCGACGGCGGGACCAACCTGTTCACCAACTTCCACGTGGTGGAGGCGGTCTGGGACGGCGGAGGCCGCGAAGTCTTCCTGGAGCGCACCAGCCAGCGCTTCCCCGCGACCATCGTCAAGGTCGACAAGGCCAACGACGTGGCGCACCTGCGTACCAGCGGCAAGTTCACCGGCCTGGTCACCGCGCCCGCCGCGGCGAAGTCCGGCCAGCAGATCGTCGTCGTCGGCGCTCCGCTCGGCCTGGAGGACAGCGTCACCACCGGTGTGGTGAGCGCCCTGCGCCCCGCCCAGGGCGGGGCCGGGCCGGCGATCCAGTTCGACGCCCCGATCAACCCGGGCAACTCCGGCGGGCCGGTGATCAACGGCAGCAAGCAGGTGGTCGGCATCGCCACCGCCAAGGCACGCAACGCCGAGGGCATCGGGCTCGCCGTACCGATCAAGGTCGCCTGCGACGGGTTCAAGATCTGCTGACCATCCCCACCGCGTCTGCCGACGCGGGACCTGCCCACCTCCAGGAGCGAAGATGACCCAACCACCGCCCGGGCCGGAGGGTCCGCTGCCCGCCTTCCCCCCACCGCCCGATCCGGACCGGACCGTGCCGCAGCAGGCCGTTCCGCAGTCGACGAGCGCCGACCCGACCGTGCCGCACCCGGTCGGCGGGCCCGCGCCGCAGCCGTACGCCCCGGGCCAGGCCCCACCGCAGTACGCTGCGCCCTCGCCCGTGCCACCGCAGTACGGCGTACCGCAGGGGACGACGGGCTACCCGGCCAGCACCCCGCCGTACACCGGTCCAGTCCCCACGCCGCCGGTCTCCGGCCCTGGGTACGGGCAGCCGCTGTCCGCGCCGCCCGCAATGGCGCCGGCGTACGGCCCGGCCGGTGCGCCGCCGGCCGGTCGAGGTCCCGCGGTGCTGGTGCTGGCCCTGGTGACCGCGCTGCTCTTCGTCGTCAGCGCGGTGATGACCGGGCTGTTCGTGACGAAGAACAACGAGCTGAACCGCACCGAGAAACGCCTCACCGGTCAGGTCAGCCAGCGCGACGACACCATCGCCGCCAACACCGCCGAGATCACGAAGCTGCGGACCGATCTGCAGGCCAAGCAGGAGAAGCTCGACAACACCGAGCAGGACCTGACCGGCACCCGCAACGACCGCGACGAACAGGCCCGGCAGAAGACGGTCATCGCGAGTTGCCTGGACAAGCTGACGACCGCGCTGGGAGCGGCGGCGGCTGGAAACAGGAGCGCGTACGACGCGGCGATGAAGGACCTGGACAAGATCTGCAACGAGGCGGAGGACTACCTCTGAGCGGAGCCGGCGCGCGGGTGGGAGCGGCGAGGTGGGTCAGGCTGCGCCGGCGGGGCGGCGGTCGGACAGGGCCGTGACGCCGGGTGGTGGCAGGCCGGCCGTGGAGGCGAGCAGTGCGCACCAGCCGAGCAGGTGTGGGGTCAGGTCGTCGTCGACGGGCGTCCACGAGGCGCGGATCTCGATGTCGCCGGCGGTCGGTGGGCCGGCGAGGTCGCCGAATCGGGTCGACATGGTCTGCGTCACCGTTCCGCCGATCGCGCGGTGGCCGGCGTCGTGGGTGTCCAACGCGTCGGTCAGCCACGTCCAGCCGACTCCGGGCAGCAGCGGGTCGGCGGCCAGGTCGACCTCCAACTCGGCGGTCACGTAGGTGACCAACCGCAGGGTGCCCTGCCACGCCTCGTGGCCGACCGGGTCGTGTAGCAGGATCAGCCGGCCGGTGGCCACCTCGTCGCCGTCGCGCAGCACGGTCGCGGAGAGCGCGAACGTGAACGGGGCCAGCCGCTGGGGTGCGCTGACCTCTTCCAGGGTGATCTCCGGCCGAGGGGCCGCCGACCGCAGCCCGGCGACCGCGCGGGCGAACGTCTCCGGGAGCGCGATCGGGGGGGCCATGTCGGCAGCCTATGCCGCCGTCGGCCGCCCTGCTTCGACGGCGCGCCGACACCCGACCGGACGGCCGTCCCGGTGCGCCGGCGCCCGGCCGCCCGGGCCGCCCGGTCGAGCCAGCCGGGCCGCCGCTCGGGCGTTGACGAGGGTCCCTGCTCCACCGCGGACGTGGACCGGGTGTCGTTCCGTTCACCCCCGGCCGGGTGGGGGCGGTGGGCGTGGCACGATTGCGGCGATGACCACGGACACCACGGGCGCTGCCGCCCGAGACGGAGAACCCCGCCCCGGCGGACCGGCCGACTCGCCCTTCATCCGGGCCTGCCGACGCCGGCCCGTCCCGCACACCCCGGTCTGGTTCATGCGCCAGGCCGGTCGCTCTCTGCCGGAATACCGGGAGATCCGGGCGAGCGTGCCGATGCTGGAGTCCTGCCGTCGCCCGGAGTTGGTCACCGAGATCACCCTCCAGCCGGTGCGCCGGCACGGGGTGGACGCGGCGATCCTGTTCAGCGACATCGTGGTGCCGGTCGCCGCGGCCGGGGTCGACCTGGACATCGTGCCGGGCACCGGCCCGGTGGTCGCCGAGCCGGTCCGTACCGCCGCCGACGTCGAGCGGATCCGCCCGATCACCCGCGACGACGTCTCGTACGTGGACGAGGCCGTCCGGCAGTTGGTGGTCGAGCTGGGCGACACCCCGCTGATCGGTTTCGCCGGGGCGCCGTTCACCCTGGCCAGCTACCTGGTCGAGGGCGGGCCGTCGCGGACCCACGCGAAGACCAAGGCCCTGATGTACGGCGATGAGGCGCTGTGGCACGCGCTCTGCGGCCGGCTCGCCGAGGTGACGCTGGCGTTCCTGCGGGTGCAGATCGAGGCCGGCGTGTCCGCCGTGCAGCTCTTCGACTCGTGGGCGGGCGCGCTCTCCGAGGCCGACTACCGCCGTTACGTGCTGCCGCACTCGACCGCCGTACTGAGCGGGCTGGTTGACGACTGCTCCGGGTCGGGGCGCGGCGACAGACGCGCCGAGCCGGAGCGGTCGCCCGCCGGGGTGCCGCGGATCCACTTCGGGGTGGGCACCGCCGAGCTGCTCGGCGCGATGGGCGAGGCCGGCGCGGACGTGGTCGGCGTCGACTGGCGTACCCCGCTGGACGTGGCCACGCACCGGATCGGCCCGGACAAGGCGGTGCAGGGCAACCTGGACCCGGCCGTGCTGCTCGCGCCGTGGCCGGTCGTGGAGGCCGAGGTGCGCCGCATTCTGGACCAGGGCTCGGCGGCCCCCGGGCACGTGTTCAACCTCGGCCACGGCGTGCTGCCGGAAGTCGACCCGGAGGTGTTGACCCGGGTGGTCGCGCTGGTGCACGAGCTTTCCAGCCGCCGGGCCGACCAGGGCTGAGGCGGCAATGCGGCAGCCCTGGCGGGTGGCGGTGGTCGGCGGCGGGATCGCGGGGTTGGCCGCCGCGGTCCGGTTGCGCGACCGCGCACCGGCCGGCACCGAGATCACGGTGTACGAGCAGTCCGGCGCGCTGGGCGGCAAGCTGCGCACCGGGGAGTTGGCTGGCCAGCCGGTGGAGCTCGGCGCCGAGTCGTTCCTGATGCGCGACCCGACGGGCGCCGAGAGCGCGGCGGTGGCGTTGGCCCGCCGGCTCGGGCTGGCGGACCGGATCGTGCACCCCACGGTCGGGCAGGCCGCGCTGGTGATCGATGGGGGGCTGCGCCCCATTCCGGGCGGCACCCTGGTGGGCGTACCCGGGGATCTGGACCGGGTGACCACGGTGGCCCGCCCGAGGACGGACGCCGACACCGACGGCGGCGGGCCGCTGGTCGGGCCGGACGAGGACGTCTCGGTGGGCGCGCTGGTGCGGTCCCGCTTCGGTGACGAGGTGGTCGAGCGGCTGGTCGACCCGATGTTGGGCGGTGTGTACGCGGGCCGCGCCGACGACCTCTCCCTGGTCACGACGATGCCGGCGCTGGCCCGCACGGCCCGGGTGGAGCACACCCTGACCGGCGCGGTCCGGGCGGCGCAGGCCGCCGCGCCGCGCGCACCCGGCGCCCCGGTCTTCGGCACCCTGGTCGGTGGGCTCAGCACCCTGGTCGAGGCGGCGGTGACGGCCAGCGGCGCGACGGTACGGCGGGACGCCGCCGTCCGTGAGTTGACCCCGACCGACACGGGTTGGCGGCTCACGGTCGGCCCCACGCGTGCTCCCGAGCTGGTCGACGTGGACGCCGTCGTGCTGGCGGTGCCGGCGCGACCGGCGGCCCGGCTGCTCGCGGGCCCGGCCCCGGCGGCCGCGGCGAGTGTGGGGGAGCTGGACTACGCGAGCGTCGCGTTGGTCACCCTGGCGGTGCCGCAGCCGCAACTGCCCGAGTTGTCGGGCTTCCTGGTGCCCAGCACCGAAGGACTGCTGATCAAGGCCGCCACCTTCTTCACCACGAAGTGGGGGCACCTGCGCCGACCGGACGGGTTGGCGTTGGTGCGCGCGTCGGTCGGCCGGTACGGCGAGGAGGCGCACCTGCAGCGCCCCGACGCGGACCTGGCGACCACCGTGCACCGAGAGCTCTCGGCGGTGCTCGGCACCCCGCTGCCCGCCCCGGTCGACGGGCACGTGCAGCGGTGGGGCGGGGCACTGCCCCAGTACGCCCCGGGGCACGCCGACCGGGTCGCCGCCGCGCGGACGGCGTTGCGGGCCGCGCACCGCACCCTGGTCCTCGCCGGTGCCGGTTACGACGGTGTCGGCATCCCGGTCTGCGTCCGCTCCGGCGAGACGGCGGCCGAAGAGATCATCACAGCACTGGGAGGATCGGCGAGATGACCGAGCAGTCCAACGCGGCCCGTTTGCGGGAGCTGAACGACAGCATCCGCTACACCATGTGGTCGGTGTTCCGGGCCAGCGCCCCGCTGCCGTCGCTGCGAGACAACGTCACCGGTGAGGTCGAGTCCCTCTTCGAGGAGTTGGCCGGCAAGGACGTGGTGGTTCGGGGCGTGTACGACGTCTCCGGCCTGCGCGCCGACGCGGACGTGATGATCTGGTGGCACTCCGCGTCCAGTGACGCGCTGCAGGACGCGTACCTGCGGTTCCGTCGCACCACGCTGGGGCGGGCGCTGACCCCGGTCTGGTCGCAGATGGCGCTGCACCGGCCGGCCGAGTTCAACAAGAGCCACATCCCGGCGTTCCTGGCCGGCGAGGAGGCCCGCCCGTACATCTGCGTCTACCCGTTCGTCCGCTCGTACGAGTGGTACCTGCTGCCCGACGCCGAGCGGCGCGAGATGCTGGCCGAGCACGGAAAGATGGCCCGCGGCTACCCGGACGTACGGGCCAACACGGTCGCCTCGTTCGCGTTGGGTGACTACGAGTGGATGCTCGCGTTCGAGGCCGACGAGTTGCACCGGATCGTCGACCTGATGCGTGACCTGCGCGCCTCTGGCGCCCGCCGGCACGTCCGCGAGGAGGTCCCCTTCTACACGGGCCGCCGCCGCTCGGTCGCCGAGATCGTCAACTGCCTGGTCTGACCCGGTTCACAGCGGGCGGAGCATGACCCGCTGGCCGCGTCGAGAAACCACCGGCCGGTGCCGCACCCCCGCCCGGGTGCGGCACCGGACGGGGGTCAACTGGTCGTCGTGCAGGAGACCAGCGGAACCGGGTTGCTGCCGTTCCACGAGCCGAGGAAACCGAACGTGGTGCTCGCTCCGGCGGCGAGGGTGCCGTTGTGGCTGACGTTGCGCGCGGTGACCAGCGTGCCGTTGGTGCTGACGGTGGTGTTCCACGACGAGGTGACCTGTTGGCCGTTGCCGTAGTTCCAGCTTACCGACCAGCCTCGGGTGGGCGAGCCGCCGGCGGTCACCTTCACCTCGGCCTGGAAGCCGCCGGCCCACTGGCCGGTGACCTGGTACGTCGCCGTGCACGCCCCGGCCGGCGGCAGAGTCGGCGGCGGGGTGGTCGGCCGCGGCGAGGTGGGCGGGACCGTGGTGGGTGGGGCCGTGGTGGGCGGCGGAGTGGTGGGCGGGGGAGTCGTCGGCGGCGGGGTGGTCGGTGGCGGGGTGCTCGTCCCACCGAAGGTCACGTCGCTGCACAGGTAGTACGACTGGTCCAGGTGGCTGGCCTGCCAGACGGTGTAGACGATGTGCCGCCCGGTGCGTCCGGACGCGTTGACCGGGATCTGGATGGAGACGCCACCGGTGTCCTGGTCCCACTGCGAGGCCGGGGTGTTGCCGATCTGGCCGGCCAGCTCCAGGTCGTCCCAACCGAGTGGCTCGGTGAGCGCGTTGAAGCCCTGCTTCGTCACGTACACCCGGATGTAGTCGGCGCCGTGACTGGCCTGGTCGAAGAAGCGGAGCCGGAAGTTGTTCGACACCGAGGTGGTCTTCCAGGCGCCGATGGTGTCCAACGCGTTGTAGCGCGGGCTCTGGGTGCGCCCGCCGCTGCACAGTTGGCCGTTGGGGACGGCGGCCTGGTGGTTGCCGCCGACGCCCTCGCGGAACAGGCCGTTCCAGTTCCACATGGCGGCCGGGTCGGCCTGCCAGGCCTGCCAGCACATCGGGTCCTCGGTGGCCATCCGGGGGTTCTGGAAATCGCTGCCCCACCGTTGCCAGCAGCTGTAGTTGCGCGAGGCCGGGTCGACGACCGAGCCGTGCGCCGAGGCGGGCTGGGCCAGCATCGTCATCAGCGCGGTGGCCAGCAGGAGCGTGGCGGCCGACGCGACGGCGAGTGGCCGGAGCACGCGTGGTGATCGTACGAGAATAGACATGGAGCCCCCGGGGGGATGAGGTCGGACGACGACACCCGGACCGCCGGGAGTTGCCCACTCCCGGGCCTATTCGCTGGCTCCTGCGATGGCTCTACCCGGCACCATGCCAGATTGATAGTCAGGCGTCAATGGGCTCGCGTCGCATCGGCGTGTGGGGGATGCCGTCCTCGACGTACTCCGGGCCGCTGACCGCGAAGCCGTGCCGGGCGTAGAACGCGACCAGGTGCGACTGGGCCTCCAGCACGCAGGGCCGGTTGCCCAGGACCTCCAGCGCCGCCGTCATCAGCCGGCCGGCGTGCCCACCGCCGCGCGCCGCCGGCGCCACCACGACCCGACCGATCCGGGCGGTGCCGTCGGGGTCGGCCAGGATCCGCAGGTACGCCAGCGGCGCACCGCCGTCGGTCAGCCAGAGATGCCGGGTGCCCGGCTCCACGTCCCGGCCGTCGAGTTCCGCGTAGGGGCAGTGCTGCTCCACCACGAACACGTCGATGCGCAGTTTGAGCAGATCGTGGAAGGTGCGGGCGTTCAGGTCGGCGAAGGAGGCCGTCCGGATTTCGGTGGTCTGCTGGGGCACCCACCGATGGTAGGCCGTGGCGTCCGGCCGGGCCGCGCGCGCCCGACCCGGCCGGATCCGCGCACGGTGTCGTCAGGCGGCCGGTGTCTTCGTGCCGGCGGGCGCCAGATAGGTGGCGGCCACGGCGGTGAGCAGCAGTACGCCGCCGCCGATGACCGGCAGCGGGAGTGGCTCGTGCAGCAGTGCCACCGCCAGTGCCGCGGCGGTGAGCGGTTCGAGCAGGGTCAGTACGGCGGCGACGCTGCCCGGGGTGGTGCGCAGCCCGGCGTAGAACAGCGCGTACGCCACCGCCGTGGTGACCACGCCGAGGTGCAGCAGCAGTGCCACGGTGTCGAGGCGTACCGGCGCGCTGACCCCGGCGACCAGGGCGAACGGTGCCAGGGTCAGCGCGCCGACCGTGGTGGAGATGGTGGTCAGCGTCATCGGTTCGGTGCGCTGCGACACCTGCCGGCTGATCAGGGTGGTCACCGCGTACCCCAGGCCGGAGCCGGCCGCCGCGAGCAGGCCGAGCAGTGGGGCGGGCGCCGTGGCGTCGGGATCGGCCGTGGCGCCGGTGATCAGGACGAGACCGGCCACGGCGGCGACCAGCGTGCCGAGTCGCAGTGGGCCGGGGATCCGTCGGGCGTGCACCGCCTCCCAGGTCGCGGCGAGCACCGGGGCCACGCCCAGGCTGACGACGGTGGCCACGCTGACGCCGGCCCAGGCCACGGCGGCGAAGTAGAGCGCCTGGTAGAGGCCGAGGCCGACGCCGGTGAGCAGCAGCGGTACGGGTGCCGCGCGCAGCGCGGCCAGCATCGCGCCGAGCCGAGGAGCGGTGCACGCCAGCAGGACGAGCGCGGCGATCGCGAGGCGGTGGAAGCCGATGCTCACCGGGCTGAGCCCGGTGCTCTCGCGCAGGAGTTGCACCGCCACGCCGGTGGTGCCCCACAGCACGCCGGTGACGGTGATCTGGATCAGGCCGGTGCGGGCCTGGGTGAGCGCCGGGGCCGGAGCGGCCGACGGCGCGGTACGGGAGATGGACACGGATGCGCTCCGAGGGGTGAGCCGTTGACGGGGACGACGTCGACGGAGCGCGCACGGCGAGGTGGCCGAGCCGGGTCAGTCACCCGGTCGGCGGAAGGCACGGCGCTCCGTCAGGAGCGCGGTGGGGGCAGAACGCCCAGCAACGGCCGCATGGGGACGACCGTACCGCAGGGCGCGGCGGGGTCAGGCTGGGCGTGCGCCGACAGCGTCGCGGATCTCGGCGCCCTCGGCGCCCTCGACCGCGCGGGCGCAGTGTCCGCAGCAGAAGAACCGGCCGTTGACCTCGACGCCGTGCCCGACGATCTTGACTTGGCAGTGCTCGCAGATCGGTGCCATCCGGTGGACCGCGCACTCGAACGAGTCGAAGGTGTGCACGTCGCCGCTGACGGTGTGCACCTCGAACGCCATCCAGTAGTCGTTGCCGCAGACCTCGCACGTTGCCATGGCTAACCTCCCGATATCAGGACATGTATGCACAGATTGCCCCGAATTACGACATGCGTGCGGTGAAATGTCGATGTTCGGTGGCCCGGGCGGCGTGTCGGCCCCGGCGTGTTGCCAGTTGTGCCGGGTGAACCGCCGTAACCCCCGGAGGATCACAGTGATCAAGCGCAACAGGCTTTTCGGCAATCAGACCCGGGTCACCTTCTGTCTGCCCCGCGATGCCCCACCCGGTCCGGTGAGCGTCGTCGGTTCCTTCAACGGCTGGGAGCCGGGCCGGCACGAGTTGGTGATCCGCCGCGACGGCACCCGGACGGTCACCGTGAAGCTTCCGCCCGGGGAGCACCGGTTCCGCTACCTCGCCGCCGGCGGCGTCTGGTTGGACGACGAGTCGGCCGACCAGGTCGACGATCGTGGCAGCCTGCTCCGACTCTGACCACGAAACTCGCCCCCATCGATGTATTTATCGATGGGGGTCTTTACTGTTAACAATGTTTAAATTACGTTGAGGGGCACGTCACCAGAGAAGGAGCCGCCCCGATGCGTCGAAAAATCACCGTCCCGCTGGTGGCGGCGGGTGCCGTCGCCGCCACCCTCACCGTCGCCGCCCCCGCGCAGGCACACGGTTACGTCTCCGCCCCGCCGAGCCGGCAGGCGCTCTGCGCGCAGGGCCGGGTGCCCGACTGCGGGCAGATCAAGTACGAGCCGCAGAGCGTCGAGGGGCCCAAGGGCCTGCGTAGCTGCAACGCCGGGATCGCCCAGTTCGCCGTCCTCAACGACGACAGCCGGGGCTGGCCGGCCACCTCGGTCGGCAGCTCACTGACCTTCACCTGGGTCAACACCGCCCGGCACGCCACCAGCAACTGGGAGTACTGGATCGGCAACACCCGGGTCGGCGTGGTCAACGGCAACGGCCAGCAGCCGGGGGCCACGGTCTCGCACACCGTCAACCTCGGCGGCTACTCCGGCCGCCAGAAGATCCTCGCGGTGTGGAACATCTCCGACACCGCGAACGCCTTCTACTCCTGCATCGACGTGCAGATCGGCGGCGGAGGCGGACCGGCGCCCACCCCGACCACGTCACCCACCCCACGGCCCACTCCGACCACCGCACCGTCCACCACGCCCGCCCCGGGCGGCAGCTGGACGACCGGCCGGGCGTACCAGGTCGGCGACCAGGTCACCTACGGCGGGCGGACGTACCGCTGCCGGCAGGCGCACACGGCGATCCCCGGGTGGGAGCCGCCGAACGTACCGGCGCTCTGGCTCCAGGTCTGACCGCACGGGTGCGGCCGCTGGTCGCACCCGTGTCGCCGCCCTCGCGTGAACGGAGCACCCGGCATGCCCCGCCGTACCCGTCCGGCGTCCCTCGTCGTCGCGCTGCTGCTCACCAGCGCCTGCGCCGGGTCGCCCACGTCGAGCCCGTCCGCCGTGCCACAACCAGCTCCCGCGTCCCCGGCCGGGTCGGCGGTGGTCGGGTCCGCGGTGGCTGGTTCCCCGGCCGATGCCGAGATGAGCGGGATCGACGTGGTGTTCCTGAGCACGATGGTCGGGCACAGCGAACGCACCCTGCAGCTCGTCCGGCTCGCCCGCGACCGCGTGCGCGACGACGCGCTGCGTACCCTGACCGCCGCCATCGAGGCGACCGAGGCCGACGAGCTGTCCACGATGCGGGGCTGGCTGCCCACCGCCGGGCCGGGCGCCAGCGCAGCCGTACACCAGCACGAAGGCCATGGGGACGAGGCCGCGCTCGACCGGCTGCGGACCGCGCCCGACGCGGACGTCGACCGGACGCTGCGCGAGGTGCTCGCGGACCACCAACGGGCGGCGGCCGACCTGGCCCGGGCCCAGGTCGGCGTCGGCCGCAACGAGCGCGTCCGTGACCTCGCCCGGCGGATCGAGCAGTCCCGCAGCGCCGAGGTCGAGCTGCTCCGAGGTACGCCGTGAGCGCGCCCCGGACAGCTCAGGTCAGCGGGGTTCGAGCCGGATGGAGACCGAGTTGACGCAGTGCCGGGTGTCCTTCGGGGTGAAGCCCTCGCCGTGGAAGACGTGCCCGAGGTGGCTGTCACAGCGGGCGCAGCGGATCTCCGTGCGGGCCATGCCGAGGCTGCGGTCCTCGATCTCCTTGACCCGGCCCGGGATGGCGTCGTCGAAGCTCGGCCACCCGCAGTGCGAGTCGAACTTCGTGTCGCTGGAGAAGAGCTCCAGCCCGCAGGCTCGGCAGTTGTAGACGCCGGCCGTCTTCGTGTCCACGTACTCGCCGGTCCACGGGCGTTCGGTGCCGTGCTCCCGCAGGACGTGGAACTCCTCGGGGGTCAACCGGACCCGCCACTCGTCCTCGGTGCGGGGCAGCTCGTTGTCGTCAAGACTCACCCGTCAACGGTACGTCGAACGTCAGGGTCGTGGCATATGGTCGCGAGATGGCTGGCACAAAGGCAGCGGTCGCCGAGGTCGACGTGGCCGGGCACAGCGTTCGACTGAGCAGTCCCGATCGGGTCATCTTCCCGCAGCGGGGCTTCACCAAGTCGGACGTCTTCCACTACTACCTCGCGGTCGGCGACGGGATCATGCGCGCCCTGCGGGACCGGCCCACCACGCTGCAACGCTTCCCCGAGGGCGTCGAGGGCGAGATGTTCTTCCAGAAGCGGGTGCCCACCCGGGGCGTGCCACCCTGGGTGACGACTGCGGAGATCACCTTCCCGAGCGGTCGGAGCGCCGCGGAGCTCTGCCCGGCCGATCTGGCGCATGTGGCCTGGGCCGCTCAGATGGGCACCATCGTGTTCCACCCGTGGCCGGTACGCGCCGCCGACGTCGACCGACCCGACGAGCTGCGCATCGACCTCGATCCGCAGCCCGGCACCGACTTCGCCGACGCGGCGCGGGCCGCCGGGGAGGTCCGCACGCTCCTCGACGAGCTGGGTGTGACCGGTTGGCCGAAGACCTCCGGTGGCCGGGGCGTGCACGTCTACCTGCGCATCCAGCCCCGGTGGACGTTCACCGAGGTGCGCCGGGCCACCATCGCGCTGGCCCGGGAGGTGGAGCGCCGCCACCCCGATCTGGTCACCACGGCCTGGTGGAAGGAGGAGCGCGGCAGGCGGGTCTTCGTCGACTTCAACCAGACGGCCCGGGACCGGACGATCGCCTGCGCGTACTCGCTGCGGGCCAACGCTCGGGCCACCGTCTCGACCCCGGTCACCTGGGACGAGCTGCCCGACGTCGACCCGGACGACTTCGACCTGCGCACCGTGCCGGCCCGGCTCGCCGAGCGGGGCGACCCGCACGCCGGCATCGACGACACTCCGTGGGACATCACGCCGCTGCTGGAGTGGGCCGACCGGGACGCCGCCGCCGGCCAGGGCGACCTGCCGTATCCACCAGACCACCCGAAGATGCCCGGCGAACCCAAGCGGGTGCAACCCAGCCGCGCCAAGCACGCGCCCGACGAGAGCGCCTGAGCGGGCGGGATGCCGGGCTGCCCGGGGCCGACACGTCGTCGTCTCCGGGCAGTCCGACGGTCAGCTACTCCTCCGGATTGCAGGGGTTGAACATCTTGGGATGGATCGGCTTGCCGGCGGCCACCGTGTCGGCGATCTCCCAGAAGCCGTCCGCCCAGTAGCCGCCTTTGTCGATCTGCTGGAGCGCCTTCCAGTTGTGGCTGCTGCGCAACGCGTCAGCCGCCCGCCGGAGGGCGGCGTCGTCGCCACTCTTCTTCGCGCGCGTCCATTCGGTGATCCACGCACAGCCGACCGGGCCGAGCACCTGGATGCCGAACTGGTCGGAGTCGTTGACGCCTTCGACGTTCACCGTGGCGGGGTCGAAGCCCGGAGGGAGCGGCACGTCGGCGAGCACCGCGGCCCGCCGCTCGTCCAAGCGCTCCGGTGTGACGATCTCCGCCGGGAGCGCGGCCAGCCACGTACGGGCGTCGACGCGGATCACGCTGGCGAGCACCCGGTCGAAATCGGCGCGCGTGTAGGCGGTCGCGGTGCGTACCTCGACCATGGACCCGTCGCGAGGCTGAAGGATGACCTCGAACTCGCGCTCGCTGTATCGGAACAGGTGACCGGGCCAGCGGTCGACCTGCACCGACTCCGGCTTGCTTATCTGGAGCCGGTCCTTGTAGCGCCCGTCGTACTCGCTGGCCTGGTACCAGCTCATTCTGATGCTTCGCCCACCATTGCTGTAGGTGATGCTGCCCGCCCGCTCGGCGAACCCGTCGACGTGCGTTGCCTTCCAGCCGGGCTGGTCGATCAGCAGCCGCGGGTTCTCCTCGGCCGCCTTGAGCACCATCGCCGAATAGGTGGTCGTTCCCGGTGCCTCGGAGGTGGAGTTCGTTTCCGGAGACGCCTCGTGGCTCCCTGGCTGCTCGGTCTTCAGGATGGAGGTGCCGAATACGACGCCGAGGATGGCGGCGGCGATGCCTGCGCTGGCGAGACCGCTCATCAGGCGGCGGCGCGGTCGGGAGCGCCGCTGCCCTGGCGGTTCGGTGACGGATTCGAGGACTGGCGTGGACATGATCTCCTCCAGGAGGTTCTGCGCGACCCCGTCGAGGTGCGCGACGACCTCGGGTCGGTACGGGTCGGCGTCGCGGACCCTCCGGTCGAGCTGTTCGTCGGTCATCTGCCCTCCTCAGGGGCGCGTACGGCCATGACGTCGAGTACATGTCCGGGTGGGTCGAGGTCGTCACCGAGGATGTCCCGTAACCGGGCTCGGGCACGGGACAGTCGCGTACGGACCACGGCCGGGTTCACCTGGAGGACCACGGCGATCTCGCGCGGCTCCAGCCCCTCCCAGAAGGTCAGCATCAGCACCTCACGGTCCATCTCGTTGAGTCGGGCCAGCGCGGCCCGGACGGTGAGTCGTTCGGGCACCTCGCTGCCCGGATCGACGGCGAGGGCCGCCCGGAACCGTTGCCGCAGCCGATCGCCCAACCGCCCCCGGCGGGCTCCGCCGCGGTGGTGGTTGGCCAGCACCCGACGGGCCACGCCGTGCAGCCACAACCGGGCCTCGGCCTCCGGCGGCATCTCGCGGCTGCGCCGCCAGGCGACGAGGAAGGTCTCGGCGACCACGTCGGCCGCGTCCTCGGGCTGTTCGACGCGCCGCATCGCGTACGCCAGCAGTGCCTCGAAGTTGACCGCGTAGACGCGACGGAAGCGTTCTTCGTGTTCAGTCCCGGAGCTCACGTCTACCCCATGTCCGGTCCACCGTCCGTCGTGACAGTGGTCGATCGGAAAATCGCGGCATGTGGTCCATCGGGGTCATGAGTGCCGTGAACGCTACCGCCAGCCGATCCGCACCGCCGACGCCCCGTTTCGTCCCAGGCACGGCAGGGGCCAGCGGCCCTGGCGGCCGCTGGCCCTGGTGAAAGACGTGGACAGTCGGTTACGCCGGGTCGTCACGCGTGGCGAAGACCTCGCGGGCGGCGAAGGTGGCGTTCACTGCGCGGGGGAAGCCGCAGTAGACCGCGGCGTGGAGGATGGCTTCGGTGATCTCCTCGCGCGTCAGACCGACGTTGAGCGCGGCACCGATGTGCACCTTCAGCTGCGGCTCGCATCCACCCAGAGCGGTGAGGACGCCGATGGTGACCAGCTGCCGGCTTCGGGGGTCGATTCCGGGACGGTCATAGATGTCGCCGAAGGCGAAGGCTGCGACGTGGTGGCCCAGGGCGGGGTTGATGTCGGCCAGTGCGTCGATGACGGCCTCACCCTGGTGCCCGTCGATCTGGGACAGCACGCTCAGGCCGTGTTCACGGCGGGCAAGGTTCTCCGGGCTGTTGATGTCGTGCTGGGCAGTGCTGGTGGTTCTCGTCATGGCTGGGGTGCTCCCGCATAGGTGGCGATCTTGTACTCGGTGGCGGCCAGGGCCAGCTGCAGCTGAGCGATCTGGGCGCGCAGGGTGTCTCGGTGCTCCAGCATCATGTCGAGGCGCTCGGGCACGGTGGACTGGCCGGCGTCGACGAGCTCGATGTAACGGCGCAGGTCACTGATCGGCATGCCGGAGGTCCGCATTCGAGTGAGGAAGACCAGACGTCGGACGGCCGCGGCGTCGTACCGGCGGTGGCCGGCGTTGTCCCGCGCGACCTGGACCAGGCCGATCCGTTCGTAATAGCGCAACGTGTGGGGATTGATCTTCAGATGCTCTGCCGCCGTGGCGATGTCCCACTCGGTTGCGTCGTCATCGCGGGCGAGTTCGCGCAGCGACTCGATGGCGACACCGTCTGGCGGGTCCACCGCGAGGCGCAACGCCTCCCGAAGTGCGTCGTCAACTTCCATACCCTGCACGCTAGGGCTGTGAGCGCGCTCTAATGCAAGCGTCGCGTCAACTGAGCTCCCGGCTGGGGCCGACGTGCCGATGGGCGAGACGAAAGTGTCGTACACCAGTTCTAAAATTTGCTTGTGATCGATGAGTTGGCCCGGGCGGAGAGTGCGGTGGCGGCCTGCGCCGACGCTGCCGTCTGGGCTCTCTCCGAGCAGGATCTGATCGCGACGATCGACGCCACGCACCGGCTCCAGCAGCGCTTGGCCGCCGTGCAGTTGGCGGCGGTCCGCGAGTTGGACGGTCGGGGCACCGCGGTGGCGCAGGGCGCCTCGTCGACGGCGGTGTGGCTGCGCCACCGCCTGCGACTCGGCGTGGCCGCTGCCCGCCGGCTGGTCGACCTCGCCGCTGCGGTCGACGCGGCCCCACCCGGCGTACGGGACGCGCTGGCGGCCGGTGCGGTCAGCGTGGAGCAGGCCCGGGTCATCGCCGACACGGTCGCCGTCGTGTCGGCGTCGGCCGGTGCAGAGGTCGCCGACGAGGCCGTTGGGGTGCTGGTCGAGTGGGCCGAGCACTTCGACCCCTCGCTGCTACGCAAGATGGGCACCCGGATTCTCGACCACGTCGCTCCCGACGTCGCCGACGTCGCCGCTGCGGCGGCCCTGGAGGCCGAGGCCGCGCGGGCCGCCCGCGACCGGCACCTCACCATCTCCGAGCAGGCCGGTGGTCGTCTGCGGCTCAGCGGCACCCTCGACGCCGAGGCTGCCGCGCTTTTGCGTGCCGTTCTCGACCCGCTCAGCGCGCCCTCCGGGCTCGACGACACCCGTTCCGCCGGGCAGCGCCGCCACGACGCTCTCGCCGACGTGTGCCGGCTCGCGCTGCGCACCGGCGAGCTGCCGGAGCGCGGCGGCGACGCCGCCCAGGTCGTCGTGACCACCAGCTATGACGGCCTGAAGCGGCAGTTGCGCGCCGGTGCCCTCGACATCGGCCTGCGGCTCGATCCCGGCACGGTACGCCGGCTCGCCTGCGATGCCGCCATCCTACCCGCGGTGCTCGGCGGCGCCGGCCAGGTTCTCGACGTGGGCCGACAGCGTCGCCTCGTCAATGGCCCCCTGCGTCGGGCGCTGGTGCTGCGCGACGGCGGCTGCGCCTTCCCCGGCTGCGACCGGCCACCCCGCTGGTGCGCCGCCCACCACATCCGACACTGGGCGGATGGTGGTCCGACCAGCCTCGACAACGCTGTGCTGCTCTGCGGCCACCACCACCGACACGTCCACCAGGGCGACTGGGTGGTCCAGCTCAGCCACGACGGTCACCCGGAGTTCGTGCCGCCGGCCTGGCTCGATCCCGAGCAACTCCCGCGCCGCAACCACTACCACCGACGAACGTGAGCCGACCGGCACTGCCGGCGCCCACGGCACCGATTGACTTTCGATAGGTAACGAGCGAAACTCGATGCATGGTTACAGAGCATCGAGCGGTAGCCGCTCTCAAGGTTTTCCTCGTGGTGCTGTTCGGGGTCCTGGTCCTGTTCCAGACCTTCTCGCTGCCCGGGCAGTTCGCGCACATGGCCGCGGAATCGCCGGAGGATGCCTACCTCCGGTGGCCGGCGACCGCCATCGCGGTGTTCTGGGTGCTGTGCGTCCAGGTCGTCATCGTCTCGACCTGGCAGTTGCTCAGCCTGGTCAAGAACGACCGCATCTTCACCGAAGCGTCCCTGAAGTGGGTGGACGCAATCGTGTGGGCCATCGCCGCCGCGTGGGTGGTGCTCGTGGGTGTCTTCCTCTACGTCGGCTTCAAGGCCGACGACCCCGGAATGCCGCTGCTGCTGTTCCTTCTGACGGTGGGAGTCACGGTGCTCGGGCTCCTCATGGTGGTGATGCGTGCGCTGCTGCGGCAGGCGACCACGCTGCGGTCCGACATGGAAGCGGTGATCTGATGCCCATCGTCGTCCGCATCGACGTCGAGCTGGCCAAGCGCAAGATGAGCGTCGGGGAGTTCGCCGAGCGTGTCGGGCTCACGCCGGCCAACGTGGCGGTGCTGAAGAACGGCCGGGCCAAGGCCGTCCGCTTCAGCACGTTGGAGGCGATGTGCCGGGTGCTCGACTGTCAGCCCGGAGACCTGCTCGAGTGGGTCGAGGAGGAAACCCCATGAGGTACGTCCTGACAGCCGTCGCCATTCTCGGGGTCGCGCTCGGCATCGCCGGCATCGCGCACGGGGAGG
Source organism: Micromonospora arborensis (assembly GCF_003205615.1). Taxonomy (GTDB): domain Bacteria; phylum Actinomycetota; class Actinomycetes; order Mycobacteriales; family Micromonosporaceae; genus Micromonospora; species Micromonospora arborensis. The sequence goes on from NZ_PYBV01000012.1 coordinate 126,328, forward strand.
CCGACGACTCGCCGGGCCTCCAACTCCTGGGCGTCGTGCTCGTGATCGGCGCGGTGGTGTTCGGCATTCGGAACCTTCGGGGCGGCAGCTAGCCGCCCCAGGCGCGCGGGCCAGCCTGAGCTGGCCCCTTCCCGGAATAACGATCATGTAACGGGCGCGAACCTTTCCTGGTGCGTGGCCTGTCTTGATGGTCGTCGGCCCGTTGGGGCCAGGGGAGGCGTCGGATGAAGTTGGTGTGGAGGCGTGCCCGCGAGGCGCGCGGGCTGCTGGTGGCTGCGGTGATCGCGGCGCTGGTGGCCGTCGCGTTGGTCACCGGACTGTCCGACTACAACCGGCGGGCGGTGGACGCCGGGCAGCGGGCGCTCGTCGCCGCCTCGCCGGCGGAGGAACGCGGCCTCCTGGTCAGTGGTTCAGCCGGGCGCGACGCGGCCGAGTTCGCCAACCGCGACAAGGCGGTCCGCGCCGAGTTCGCCGACGGGCTCGCCGGGGTCCCGGTCCGCGTGGCTGTCGCCCGGTACGGCACCGGCCGGGAGCTGACCGGTTCCCTCGGATCCGTGCCCCGCACCGGCGACGACCCCATCTTCGCCAGCCTGGCCACCCTCGACGACCTCGCCGCGCACGCGGAGCTGACCAGCGGGGCGTGGCCCCAGGCGGGGGCGAACCCGATCCAGGTGAGCCTTCCGGAGCGGGCCGCGGGTGCGCTGGGCCTGACCGTCGGCGAACGCATCCCGGTGCGCGACCGGGCCACCGAGCGGCGCGGCGAGTTCGTGCTCGCCGGCACCTGGCGGCCCCGCGACCCGACCGACGCGTACTGGCTGCTCGCCCCCGGGGTGGGCGCCGGCAGCGCCCCCTCCGGCACCTCGTACGGGCCGTTCACGCTCGACCGGGCCGACTTCGAGGCGACCTTCCCGGGTGCGGTGTCGGCGTCCTGGCTGGCCGAACCGGATCTCGGTGACGTCGACAGCGCCGATCTGCCGGCCGTGCGGAAGGCCCTCACCGCGGCCGGCACGGCGGTGCCGGAGGCCGCCCAACTGGGCTCGTCGGCGCAGACGGCGACCAAGATGGCGGGGCTGCTGGACCGGATCGGCCGCGCCGACCTGGTGGGCCGCTCCTCGCTGGCCACTCCGCTGCTGCTCATCCTGGTGCTCGGCGGGTACGCGCTGGTCCTGGTCGCCGCCCTCCTGCACGAGGACCGACGCGCGCAGACCGCGCTGCTGCGCGCCCGGGGTGCGGCCCGCCGGCAGTTGGCCGGTCTCGCCGCCCGCGAGGCCACCCTGGTGGTCGCCCCGGCCGTTCTGCTCGGACCACTGATCGCCGTGGAAGCGCTGCGGTTCGTCCGGCCCGGTGGGTCGACGGAACTCTCCGCCGCCGGCGGCAACACCGCCCTGGTCTGGGCCGCCGCCGTGGCAACCGCGGTGGGCTGCCTGGTGGCCATGGTCGCGCCGACGCTGCGCGGTGCCGGAACGTACGTCGCCGACATGGCCGCCCGATCCCGCCCGAACCGGGCGGCGAGCGTCCAGCGGGCCAGCGTCGACCTGGTGCTGGTGGCGCTCGCCGTGCTCGCCTGGGTGCAACTACGCCGGTACGCCTCACCGCTGGCCGGCTCGAACGGCCAGCTCGGGCTCGACCCGCTGCTGGTCGCCGCCCCGACGCTCGGCGTGCTGGCCGGCGCCGTACTGGCGCTGCGGGTGCTCCCGCCGCTCACCCGGTTCGCCGAGCGGTTCGTCGACCGACGCCCGTGGACCGCCACCATGTTCGGCATGTGGCAGGCCGGACGGCGCCCACACGCCGGTCCGGTACTGCTGCTCGCCCTCGCCGTCGGTGGCAGCACCCTGGCCTGGTCCCTGATCAGCACGGGGGAGCGATCGCAGGTCGAGCAGGCCGGCCACACGGTCGGCGCCGACCTGCGGGTCACCGAGCGCGGCGGTTCCGCTCCGCCGGACCGGGCCACGCAACTCGCCGCGCTGCCGGGCGTGGACCGTGCGCTCCCGGCGTGGCGCGACGAGGTACGGGTCGGCCGGAACGACCTCCCGGCGACCGTGATCGGTGTCGACCCGGCCAGCGCCCCCGGCGTGGTCCGCCTCGCCGACCGCCTCGCCGACGGGCCGGTGTCGGAGCAGTACCAGCGGATGATCGCTGCGCGCGGGGCCCCTGCGGGTATCGAACTGCCCGCCGACACGCGCGCGATCACCGGCACGGTGCGTACCCCGGTGAGCAGCGCCGTCCGGTCCCTCCGGGTCGCGGTGACGCTGCTGGTCACCAGCTCCGACGGACTCGCCCTGCGGCTGCCGGCGGTCGACGCGGACGGTGACGGCCGGGCCACCCAGTTCACCGTGCAGTTACCCGACGTGGGCGGGGCGCGGCTACGGCTGGCCGGGTTCGAATCCGACGGTGGGCTGGCGGCCGGCAACGCCTACCGCCTCCAGGTGGACGACTTGGCGGTGGTCAAGGCCGATGGCACGACCCAGCCAGCCGAACTGAGCGGCGGCTGGGTGATGACGGCCCTCGGCGTGAAACCCACGCCGGTGCGGACCACCGGTACCGGGTTCGCCGCAGTCCACGCCGTGGAGGTGATTCCCGGCGGTCAGTTCGAGTACCAACCGCCCACCCGGTTCGCCGTCGTGCCCGCCGGACCGGGCGCGGCCGTCCCGGTGCTGATGACCCCCGCGGTACGTGAAGCCCTGAGCCTGCGCATCGGCGACTCCGTCGACCTGACGCTCTCCGGGGTGTCACTGAAGGTCCACCTGATCGGTGAGCTGGCCTCCGTGCCGACCACCAGCGGCGAAGGCGTGCTGCTCGACCTGCCCGCCGGGGTCGACGCGCTGATCCAGGCCGGCGGCACGGTGCGGTCCACTCCGGAGTGGTGGGTCAGCACCGACGACGCGTCGGCCGCCGCCCAGGCCGCCAGCGAACTTCCTGGCGTGACAGTGCTCGACCGGGAGAAGGTGATCGAGTCGGCCGCCGAGGATCCGTACTGGCGCGGGTCGCGCACCGGGATGCTCGCCGCCGCCCTCGGCGCGGTGCTGCTCGCCATCGTCGGCCTGATGGTGGACGTGTGGGCCACCGCCCGGCGCCGGCTCAGCGAGTTCGCGGTGCTGCACACCCTCGGCGCCACACCTCGGTTGCTGGCCCGGGCGCTGCTGGCCGAACAGGCCTTCCTCGCCGGCATCGGGGTAGGCGTCGGTCTGCTGCTCGGTGCCGCGGTCGGGGCCACCATGGCCCCACTGGTCATCCTCACCCCGGCCGCCGGCCGGCCGATCCCCCCGGCGGCGTTCGCGCTTCCCTGGGTGCCGATCGGCCTGACCGCGGTCGGTCTGCTGCTGGCGGCGCTCGCCTTCAGCGCGTTCATCGCCGCCGGCATCCGTCAGCGGGTGGCGGCGGTGCAGTTGCGAATCGGGGGAGAACGATGAGCGTCGGCGCGGCTGCCCGGCGGGTCCGGGCGTACGGAGGGCAGTTCCTGCTCCTGGCGGCGTTGACGCTGGTGGTCACGCTCCTGATCAGCGGCGTGCCCCGGCTGGTCAACCGGCTCGCCGAACAGGGGCTTCGGGCGCAGCTGAACAGTGAGCCGGCAGCCCGTCGCGACATCTCCTACACCACCGGCGTGGTGACCGTCCCCGCCAACAAACCCGCGACGCTCAGCGCCCGTGAGCGGTTCGACGCCCTGGCCGCGGGAATGCCCTCGCAGGTGCGTTCGGCGGTGAACGAGCGGTGGTACAACGTCGACGCTGAAGCCACCCGGGTGGTCGGGCCGGACCTCGCGGCCCGCAACATGCTGGTCGACCTGGGCCTCCGGGCCGTGCCCGACATCAAGGAAGCCAGCACCCTCGTGGAGGGGGCGTGGCCGAGCGAGACGTACGTGCCCGACCGCCCGATCGAGGTGGTGCTGGACGTCGACGTGGCCGCCAAGCTCAACCTGCGTACCGGCAGCCAACTGCGCATCGGCAGGGTAGATGTCACGAAGGAGCTTGTCGACGATTCCCCGCTGGTGGTGGTCGGGCTGTTCCGCCCCGTCGACCGTACGGGCGGCATCTGGGACGGGCTGCCATCGATGCTGCGGATCACCGACCCGGCCGGGGACGGTGAGCCGTTCATCGCCACGGGTGCGGTCGCCTCGTCGACCCTCGACAAGCGGGCTGCGGCGGGTTGGTCGGTCCGATACAACTGGCGGTACCGACTGGACGTCGACAGCATCGATGCGCGGAAGCTGGACCAGCTGATCGACGGTCTGCAGGAATCGCAGCGCAACAAGCCGGCCGACCTCTCCTTGGCCCAGGGTGTCGACATTCCGTTGCGGGCGTTCGCCGCGCAGGTGAACGCCGCCCGGACCCTGCTGGCGGTGATCGCGGCCGGCGTACTGGCAACCCTGGCCGGGCTGATCGTGCTCGCGGCGACCCTCGCCACCCGGCGGCGTCGATCGGAGTTCGTGCTGATCCGTGCACGGGGCGGCGGGGCCACCGCTGGTGCCCGCCGCAGCCTCGCCGAGTCACTGCTGGTGGTGCCGGTCGCCGCCGCGCTCGGCTGGTGGCTGGGCACTCTGTTCCCCGGCGCCCCGGACCCCAGCACGCCGTACGCGGTCGCCGCAACCGTCCTGGTCACCCTGGCGTTGCCGCTGGCCACGCTGGCCGTGCCGACCGGTGGGGCGGCCCGCCGCGACCTGGTCCGGATGCGCCCGTCGACCCGCCGGCTCACCGTCGAGCTCTTCGTGCTGGGGCTCGCCGTGCTCGCCGCGGTGCTGCTGCGTCGGCGCGGCCTCACCCTCGGTGAGGTGGACCCACTGCTGGTGTCGGTGCCGGTGCTGCTCGCAATCGCCGCGGCGGTGCTCGCGCTGCGGGCGTACCCCTGGCCGTTGCTGCTGGTCAGTCGGCTGGCCGCGCGGACCCGGGGCAGCGTGGCCTTCCTCGGGACGGCGCGGGCCGGTCGGTCGGCTGTCGCCGCCCCGCTGGTCGTCGTGGTGCTGGCGATCGGCACTGCGGCGTTCTGTGCGGTCGTCGCCGCAGGCGTCGACGCGAGCCGGGACCGGGCCGCCGAGCAGATCGTGCCCGCCGACGCGGTGATCCGCGGGGAGCGCTTCGCCCCCGACACGGTCGACGAGTTGGGCCGCCTGTCGGGGGTCCGGGCCGTGACGCGGCTGCTGTACGGGTCCGACGAGCAGTTGGCAGCCGACGAGCTCGGGACCAGCCCTCGGCTCGGTGAGACGGCTGTGCTGCTGGTCGACGGACCAGGACTGGCCACGGTGGCTCGGGAATCCGGGTTGGACCTGCCGCTTCCGGACGCGTTGCGCACCGCCCGGCCCGAACCGGGGCCGCTGCCGGCGATCGTCGCGCCGGAGGTCGCCGCCGATCTGGCCAAGGCCGGGCTGGACCGCTCCGCCTTCATCTCGGTGCAGGGGCAGCGGTACGAGTTCCGGGTGGCCGGCAGCGAGGAGAGTTTCCCCCTGCTGTCGGCGAACACCAGCCGGTTCGTGATCCTGCCCTGGCAGGCGCTGCCGGCGCGAAACACCACACCGGTGGCGACGAGCCTGCTGGTCGCCGGGGATCGGCTGGACGCGGAGGCGCTACGCCGCGCCGGCGACCAGGGGCAGCTGCGGTACCAGCAGGAAGGGGCGGTCACCGGCCAGGAACGGCCGATCGGGGTGGTCGTCGACACCCGGGCCGACGTCCGGCGTGATCTCGGTGACGGCGGTGCGAACGGCGTACTGGCCTTCGGGTTCGTGGCCGGTGCCGCCGGTGGCTCCGTGCTCGGGCTGCTGGCCATCGCGTTCACCGTGCTGGCCGGCGCGCGGGCCCGAGGTCAGGTGCTGTCCCGGCTGCGTACCCTCGGTTTGTCCCGCCGGCAGTGGCGTGGGCTGCTGCTGGTCGAGCTTGCCCCGCTGGTCGGGGTGTCGGTGCTGACCGGCGCGCTCGTCGGTGCGGTGCTGCCCCTGCTGCTCAACCCGGTGCTCGGCCTGTCCGCCTTCACCAGTGGCATGCCGGTCCGAGTGGCCTTCGAGCCCGGCCTGGTGGCTGCGGTGCTCGCGCTCGGAGTGGTCGCCCTCGGCTTCGCGGTCGCCGTCGAGGCCCTGAACAACCGCCGGTTGCGCCTCGGTGAGGTGCTTCGGCTCGGAGAGGAGAGCTGAGATGACCGCTACCACCCAGACTTCACCGGTGCCCGACCTGGCTGCCCTGCAGCAGCAGGCCGCGCAACGCGCCGCGGAGCGGGCCGGGGGACAGGACCGGCTGCGTGGGCACATCGTCTGCGACGGCCTGGTGCGCATCTTCAAGACCGAGGGGGTGGAGGTGGTCGCCCTGCAGGGGCTCGACCTGGTCATCGACCGGGGTGAGCTGGTGGCGATCGTCGGCGCGTCCGGCTCGGGCAAGTCGACCCTGCTCAACATCCTCTCCGGCCTGGACACGCCGACCGCCGGTATCGCCCGGGTGGCCGACTACGACCTGCTCTCGCTGTCCGCGAAGCGGCGGTTGAGCTACCGGCGGGAGCTGGTCGGCTTCGTCTGGCAGCAGACCGGCCGCAACCTGCTGCCGTACCTCACCGCGCTGGAGAACGTCGAGCTGCCGATGCAGCTTGCCGGCAGGCTTGGTGGCAAGGCCCGCCGGCAGCGAGCCCGGGAACTGCTCGACATGGTCGGCGTGGGGTACTGCGCGGACCGGCGGCCCGGGCAGCTCAGCGGTGGCGAGCAGCAGCGGTGCGCGGTGGCTGTGGCGGTGGCCAACGACCCGGAGGTGCTCTTCGCCGACGAGCCGACCGGCGAACTGGACGAGGCGACCGGCGCCGACGTCTTCGCCGCGCTGCGCACCATCAACGCCGAGCTGGGCGTGACCATCGTGGTCGTCACCCACGACCACGCGGTGGCCACGCAGGTTCGCCGGACCGTCGCGATCCGCGACGGTCGGACCGCCTCCGAGGTACGCCGAACCGCTCGGATCGGCGTCGACGGCAACACCGAGTTGGTCAGCGAGGAGTACGCGGTGCTGGACCGAAACGGCCGGATGCAACTACCGGCCGCGTTCGTCGACGCGCTCTCGCTGAAGGAGCGGGTCCGGCTCGATCTGGAGCCGGACCATGTGCAGGTGCGGTCTGGTGACCGGGCCTCAGACGAGCGGGGGGCAGGGGCATGAGCCGTCGGGACATGGTGGTGACCGGCGCGGCCGGGTTCGGTGGTGGGCCTGCGGAGCACCCTGCCGAGGTGGTCCGGGTCAGTGGTGTGAGCCGCACCTTCGGCCGGGGCGAGCACGCCGTGCACGCGGTGCGGGACGTCTCGTTCAGCGCCAACCGTGGCGAACTGGTCGCCATCCGGGGCCGGTCCGGGGCCGGCAAGACCACGCTGCTGAACCTGATCGGCGGGTTGGACCGGCCGGACAGCGGCCAGGTCGTGGTCGCCGGGCACGAGGTGACCTCGGCCGGTGAGGCGGAGCTGCTGCGGCTGCGCCGGGGCACCGTCGGGTTCGTGTTCCAGACCTTCGGGCTGGTGCCGATCCTCTCCGCCGCCGAGAACGTGGGTGTGCCGTTGCGGCTGGCGCAGGTGCCGGCCGCGGAGCGGGAGCAGCGGGTCGCCGTGCTGCTGGAACTGGTCGGCCTAGGCGGGCACGCGGCCCAGCGCCCGTACGAGCTCTCCGGTGGTCAGCAGCAGCGGGTCGCGGTGGCCCGAGCACTGGCCAACGAGCCGGACCTGCTCATCGCCGACGAGCCGACCGGTCAACTCGACTCGGAGACCGGACGGTCCATCATGGACCTGCTGCGCGCGGTGGTGCACGCCCGCGGCATGACCGCGCTGGTGGCCACGCACGACCCGGCCCTGATCGACCTCGCCGACCGGGTGCTCGTCCTGCGCGACGGAAGCCTGGTCGACGGCTGACCGCTGACCGCTGCCCGTGGCCCGTGGCCCGTGGCCCGTGGCCTGGGTTGTGGGCCCGCAGACTCGGTCAGAACAGATTGCCTGGGTGTGCTCGCACCCTGTAGAGCTGCCCCAGATATGGACCGCGTGGGGGCGTGGGGAGTGCTGCGCCAGTTATGGACCGCGCGGGAGGCGTGGGAAACGGCTGTCCGTGCCTGCCGTCAGCACGATTCGCTGCCCCAGATCTGGGGCAGCTCTACAGGCACGTAGAGGGGCGACCTCGGGACCCGAGGTGCCACCGCGCGCCGGGTAGCTGGCGGGCCGGCGCCGTCGGTGGGCTGGCGCCGTCGGTGGGCTGGCGCCGTCGGCGGGCCGGCGTCAGCGGCGGGTCAGAGCGCGAGCTTCATGCCCTCGTGGCTGGCCGTGAAGCCGAGGCCCAGGTAGAAGCGGTGCGCGTCCGCGCGGGACTTGTCCGTGGTGAGCTGCACCAGGGCGCAGCCACGCTGCCGGGCCTGGTCGATGGCCCAGGTCATCAGGTCCCGACCCAGCCCTTGGCCGCGCCGGTCGGAGCGGACCCGGACCGCCTCGATCAGCGACCGCTCGCTGCCGTGCCGACCGAGGCCGGGGATGTAGGTGATCTGCAGACAGCCGACCAGCTCACCGGCCTGCTCGGCCACGATCAGCTGGTTGCGCGGGTCTGCGCTGATGTCCGCGAACGCCTTCTCGTAGGCCGCGTCGACCACGGTGAAATCGCGGGCCTTGCCGAGGACATCATCGGCGAGCAGGGCGATGACGGCGGGCAGGTCGGCCCGGACAGCCTCCCGGTAGGTCACGTCGGTCATGCTGATGAGCCTGGCACAGCGACGCCGACGGATGGGAGGCCGCCGAGCCGCGACGTCAGCGGGCCGGGCAGCGCAGGCCTTCCCGGGGAACGCTCAGGTCCAGCAGGTAGGCGTCGACCGCGTCGGTGATGCAGGAGGTCTGCGGGTACGCGGTGTGCCCCTCACCCTCCCAGGTGAGCACCCGGCCGACGCCCAGCATCGACGCGAGCCGTGGAGTCTGCTCGTAGGGCGTCGCCGGGTCGCCGGTGGTGCCGACCACCACGATCGGCGGCGCCCCGTTCGCCCGTCCGGTCGGGTACGGGTCACGCCCACCCGGCCACTCGACGCAGCTCAGCATCCCCACCGCCAGCGCTGGCCCGAACAGCGGATACTTTCCACGCCACTCCGCCTGCAACTGCCGGATCTGCTCCCGGCTCGGCTTCTCCGTCTCGTCGGCGCAGTTGATGGCCAGGTTGGCGTCGAACAGGTTCGAGTAGTGCCCGTCGCTGCCCCGGCCGGCGTACGCATCGGCGAGCCGGAACACGTCCTTCGGGTCGCCCTCGGCCAGGTGGTCGATCGCCTGGGCCAACTCCTGCCAACCGGCTTCGGTGTAGAGCGACGAGATGACCGCGTAGAACACCCAACCGGCAGTTGCCTCCCGTCCGTTGGCACCGCGTACCGGGGAGGCCTTGGCCTTGTCGATGGCCTCGGTGACCGCGGCCCGCGCGTCCGGGGCGATCGGGCAGCGGTCGGCGTTCGCCGCGCACCAGCGGGTGAAGTTGTTGAACGCCCGTTCGAAACCGCGGGCCTGGCTCTCCGAGCCCTCCACCAGCCGCTGCTGCGGGTCGACCGCGCCGTCGAGCACCAGCGCACGCACCCGCTGCGGGTAGAGCTGGGCGTACGTGGCGCCGAGCAGGGTGCCGTAGGAGTAACCCAGGTAGGTGAGCTTGTCGTCGCCCACGGCGGCGCGTACCGCGTCGATGTCACGGGCGGCCTGCTCGGTGCCGTACAGCGGCAACTGGTCGCCGTACCGATCGCCGCAGCCACGCCCGATCCGCTGGCTCAGGCCGACGAAGCCGTCGAACGCCGACTGGCTCGCTGGATCCGGGTCGAAGCCGAAGCTGGCGTCCAGGTCGGCATCGGAGATGCACTTCACCGGGCTGGACCGGGAAACGCCGCGTGGGTCGAACCCGACGATGTCGAAGCGCTCGGTGATCGAGGCGGGAAGCCCGCCGAACTGGGGGCCGAAGGACAGGTAGACGGCGGTGTCGACGCCGGAGCCGCCCGGGCCGCCCGGGTTGATCACCAACGAGCCGACCCGGTCGTGCTGCTTGGTCGAGCGGGCCCGCAGCAGGGCGATCTCGAAGGTCTGCCCGGCGCCCGGGCCGGTGCTCGCCCCGCCGCCGGTGCCCCAGTCGCGCGGCACCGCGATCCGCGCGCACTCGTAGCGCATGTCCGGTGCGCCGCGCCCGACCAGCTCGTCGGGCACCTCCGGACAGGGCCGCCAGGTGGGCGCGCTGCCGGTCGGTGCGGCCGCACCCTCCACCTCGGTGCGTGGCGCGAACGCCGGCAACGTGCACCCGGCGGTGAGCAGCGCCGCGACGGTGAAAGCGGCCAGAGTACGACGGACCCGGCGACGTGTCGCCATCCGAGGCTGCGGGGCGGTGCGGATCACGTGGTCCTCCGGAATCGAGTCGACGGCCAGGCTACGCCGAGCCGCTGGCGGCCCGGTCCACGGTGGCCGCCGGATCGCCGCGCAGCACCTGGTCCACATCGAAGCGGATCGGGCGGTCGAGCTGGTCGTAGCGGCAGGAACGGGGATCGCGGTCCGGTCGCCAGCGGACGAACTGGGCGGTGTGCCGGAACCGTTCGCCCTCCATCGCGTCGTAGCCCACCTCGACCACCAGTTCCGGGCGCACCGGCTCCCACTCCAGGTTCTTCGTGCCGGTCCACCGGCTCACCCCACCCGGGATGCGTTGGCCGCGCTCGTGGTCGCCGTGCACCCACGGGTGCTCGCCGTCGGTGTCCCGGTAGGGCGCCAGCTCGTCGAGCAGCTCGGCCCGGCGGGCCATGCTGAACGACGCGCTCACCCCCACGTGGTGCAGGACCCCGGCGTCGTCATAGAGGCCGAGCAGCAGCGAACCCACCACCGGGCCGGACTTGTGCCAGCGGAAACCGGCCACCACCGCGTCGGCGGTGCGGGAGTGCTTGACCTTGAACATCAGCCGTTTGCCCGGCTCGTACGGCAGGTCGGCCGGCTTGACGATCAACCCGTCCAGGCCGGCGCCCTCGAAGACGTCGAACCAGCGGCGGGCGGTGTCGGGATCGGTGGTGACCTGGGTGACGTGCACCGGCGGGCGCACCCCGGCCAGCGCCTCGACCAACCGCTCCCGGCGACGCGGGTAGGGCTGGTCGAGCAGCGCCTCGTCGCCGATGGCCAGCAGGTCGAACGCGACGAAGTCGGCCGGTGTGGTCTCGGCCAGCATCTTCACCCGCGATGCGGCCGGGTGGATGCGCTGGGCCAGCAACTCGAAATCCAACCGGGCCTGGCCGCTCGGCCCGTCCCGCCGAATGACGATCAGCTCACCGTCGACCGCGCACCGCTCGGGCAACTGCCGGCGGGCCTGATCGACCACCTCGGGGAAGTAGCGGGTCATCGACTTGCCGCCCCGGCTGGCCAGCTCGACCTCGTCGCCGTCGCGGAACACGATGCACCGGAACCCGTCCCATTTGGGCTCGTAGGTCACCCCGGGCGTGGTGGGGAGCTTGGCGACGCTCTTGGCCAGCATCGGCTCGACCGGAGGGTTGATCGGCAGGTCCACGGCGACCAGTCAATCAGACGGTGCCGACAGTCGTGAGGCAGATCACCGTGGGTGCCGGGGTGGCGTGTCCGCCCACGCGCTCCTCGTCCCCGCCGGGCGAATCGAATAGCCGCAGGTCAGAGCTACTTTCGCCAGGTGTCCGAGTGGGTCTGTGACTGCTGCGGGCGGTGGCGGGTGAGCGTCGAGCTGATCCGGGGCCGCTACCGCTACCGGCTGACCCGCCGTTATCCGCAGCGGTTCGGCGGCGGCCGGAACGTGCTCGGCGAGGTCGGTTCGGTGCCGGAGTTGGAGGAACTGCTGCGTCGGCGTACCCCTCTGAGCCTGGCCGACCTGCGCGAAGCCGCCTGATCCCGTCGGGTTTGCGCGCTGGTGTCACGATCCACCTGGCGGTCTCGTCTGCATCCGTGGCGGGTGCCCGACGGAGCCGTCGGGGAGGGGAGACGATGCGGTTCGAAGCCGCGACGGAGATCGCCGCCGACGTCGAGCAGGTCTGGGCGGTGCTGGTCGACGTGCCGCGCTGGCCGGAGTGGACGGCGTCGGTGTCCCGGGCCGAGCGGGGTGAGCCCGGGCCTCTCGCCGTCGGCGCGACAGCCCGGTTGACCCAGCCGAAGCTACGGCCGGCGGTGTGGCGGGTCACCGAGCTGACCGAGCAGCGGGAGTTCGTCTGGGTCTCCGACACCCCGGGCGTGCGGACCACGGCCGAGCACCGGCTGCTGCCGCTGCCCGACGGACGCACCCGGGTCGAGCTGGCAATGAGCCAGTCCGGGCTGCTGGCCGGCCTGATCGGTCGGCTGTACGGCGAGTTGTTCCGCCGCTACCTTCGGCTGGAGGCCGACGGGCTCAGGAGTCGGAGCGAGCAGGGCTGACGCGAGTCAGAAGCGGGCGAACGAGCGGATCGAAGCGCGCGGACCGTACTTCGGCGCGTGGATGCCGGCGGCCCCCAGCAGCAGACACACCCGGCCCCGGTGACCCCGGAACGGCTCCAACAGGGCCAGCATCCGGGCGTCGTCGCCCCTCGGCTCACCGGCCAGCGCCCAGGCCACCGTGTTCGGGACGTGATAGTCGCCGACGCTGACCGCGTCCGCGTCGCCGTACGCGACCCGGACCACCTCGGCGGCCGTCCACGGTCCGATGCCGGGGATGGCAGTCAGCCGGCGGGTGGCGTCCGCGGCGTCGGCGCTGCGCTCCAACCGGTCGGCGAGCGCCGCGGCGCGACGCAGCGTGTCGGCGCGACGCTGTTCGACTCCGAACGGATGGAAGACCCAGTACGGGGTGGCGGCCACCGCGGCGGCCTCGGGCGGCAGCAGCAGCGGCTGCAACGGGCCGGGTGCCGGCTCCTGGAAGTGCCGCACGGTCGCCGCGTACGCCCGGTACGCCTCCTTCACGGTGACCTTCTGCTCGAAGACCGCGCGCAGCAGGTGCCGGAAGACCTGCCCGGTGGCGGGCATCCGCAGCCCCCGGTGGTCCCGGGCCAGCCGGGTGACCAGCGGGTGCGCCCCGGCCAACTCGGTGAAGCCGGTCAGGTCGTCGCGCAGCCCGGCGACCGCGTCGGCGCGTGCCAGGACATGCTCGGCGCCCGGCCCGTAGCCCTCCGCCAGCAGCTCGCCGCCGACAGGTCGCAGCGCGAGGGTGGCCGGACCGTCCGGGGTGCGGGTGGCCCACCAGAAGGCGCCCGCGGCGACGCGCGCGCACGGGTCGTACGGGGTGAAGGTGAGCGCCCGGACGGAAGCCGCCAGCCGGTAGCCGACCGGCGGGTGCAACACCCTGGTCGCGGCGGGTTCGGTCTCGGTCACCCGCCAACTCTGCCACGCACGGAACGGGACGTCGGCATCACCGGTGTGCCGACGTCCCGTTCCGTACGACGGTGACCGGTCGCGCCCTCCCCGGCGACGACCGACCACCGTGTCCTGGTGCCGAACGGGCTCAGTACGAGTAGCCCGCGCCTCCGGCGTCGCTCGAGCCGCTGTTGGCCGGCGGCGCGACCGCCTTCGGCGTGGAGGTGGGCAGGCAGCTCAGGTTCTTCTTGCCGTCCGGCTGCACCACGAACCAGGTGCCACCGACAGCCTGTCCCTTCCACTGGCCGGGCTTCTTGTCGCCGATGTAGCGGTACACCGGCCAGCCGGCGATGGTGAGCTGACGGGTGCCGTCCTGGCGGGTCACGCTGCTGACCTTGTCATCGGAGACGCCGGTGAGCTGCGGGTTGCCGTCGGTCAGCGCCGGGGGCCACACCTCGGCGCACTTGTCGACGCAGTTCGACGACGGCGGGTCGGCGGTGTCCTTGTCGAAGCGGTACAGGATCCAGCCGTCTTCGTCGGTGACCACCTTGCCCATCCGGGCGACGCTCTTGCCGATCAACTGCTCGGTCAGGTCGACGTTCGCCGGCGGCGCGTCGGCAGCCGGCGCCTCCGCGGACGCCGAGGCCTCGGGTTCAACCGACGCGGTGGGCTCGGCCGCGGCGACGGCGACCGGCTCGGCCGCGCTCGAGTTCGCCCCGTCGTAACCCGCGGGAGCGCAGGCCGTTAGTGCGACCATCGCGCTCGCGACGATGACGGTCCGCTTCATCTGTGCCACGTGCCCTCCTCATTCTTGGCAGTTCACCCATAGGTACGGAGGACTGGCTGTCAAGGTTGAAAAAGTAACAGTGGTCAATTTCACCGGAATTGATTGAACTGATCCGAGTCGGCATACGTACGTACCCGACACGGAGCGCCTCCGGAAATACAGATCGGCGCCGGCCATTGTCACAATGGCCGGCGCCGATACGGTACGCAAGCCTACAACGGCACCGTGACCAGCGGACTCGCCACACCGGCAGCATCCACCGACTGCACCTGGAGCTGCTTGATCTCCTCCGCCAGGGCCGACGTCGAAGCACTCAACTCAAGGCCCTGCGGTCGGGTGTTGGTGCCGTAGCCGTCATCGGGCACCGACCAACTCGAGACAACTTCGGTGCTGCCGTTCTTCCGCACCACCACCAACCGGCACGTACGCGGGCCGGGCAGCTTCCGCAGGATGAAATTGATCCGGGTGCCATACTCCCGCTTCACCAGGAACATGGTGGTCTGCACACCGGTGGTCGGGTCGGTGGCCTCGACCTGGTCGCCCTCCTCCTCGGTGCCGCCGACACCCGGGCCGCTCGGCGGGGCCGTCGGCCCGCTCGTCGCCGGGTCACTCGGTGCGCTCGGCGTCGACTCGGCGAGCACCCCCGGCGACGGCTCGCTGTCGGTCACGCTGACGAAGCCATACCCGGTCAGCCCACCGAAGACCACCACCGCGGCGGCGGTCGCGAGCATCTGACGAAACCGGGTGCGCCGCCGGTCGGCCCGGACCGCGCCCAGCGTCCGGTCCAGCAGCGCCGGATCCGTCGCGGTCTGCTCCAGCGCCATCATCGTCTCGCCGTCGATGTCGGAGAGCAGCCCCACCACCGGCACCATCGTCTCCAACTCGGCCGCACACGCCCAGCAGGTGGCGAGATGCTCCTCGAACCGCTCAGTGTCCTGCTCGTCGAGCACGCCCAGCGCGTACGCCGCGACGTCCATGTGGTCCGGCCGGCTCATTCTGTCACCCCCCGCTCCTGCAGAGCCGTACGCAGCGCGCGCAGCGCGTAGTAGACCCTCGACTTGGCGGTGCCGAGCGGCAGCCCCAACTCCTCGGCTGCCTCCGGCACCGTCCGGCCCCGGAAGTACGTCGAGATCAGGATCTCCCGGTGCGACTGACTCAGCGTACGCAGCGCGTCCGCCACCGTCATGGTCCGCAGCACCCGGTCGGTGCTGTCCGCCTCGGCGAACGCGGTGAGATCCCGGTCGTACGTCTCCGGCGGGCGGGCCTCCTGGCTGCGGTGCTCGTCGATGGCGATCCGACGGGCCACCGTGACCAGCCACGGTCGCAACGAACCCTGCCCCTGCGTGCCCAGCCGGTGCGCGTTACGCCACGCCCGCAGCAGGGTCTCCTGGACGATGTCCTCCGCACGCTGCCGGTCCCCCCCGGTGAGTCGCATGACGAACATCAGCAACGGGCCGGCGTGCTCGGCATAGAGCAACCGGATCAGCTGGTCGGAATGGCTGGCCTCGGTTGACGTCGCCTGATGGCGTCCGGGCGTCGGTCGCGGCGTCACCGGCCCATTCTGGCGAGACGTCGCGCGCGCGTCGATCCCCCGGGCTGACGACGTCGGCCGAGACGAGGACCGCGCCGACAACCAGTCCGCGCGTACCGCGTCGCCATGCCAACCGGCCGCCACCGCATGCATGCAGACCTCCGGGATGTCCGTGACCATCGCCGGCCCACGAAGCGGGCCGCCCGGTGGTACGCAGCACCGCCCCGAGCGGATCAACAAACGGCGAAAAAATTTCTGCGCGCCTGTCGGGTGTGCGGTCAGCGGCGGACGGAGAACAGGCCCGGCGGCGGCGGATCGGAGCCGGTGGCGTCCGCGTCCCGGACCACCTGCGCGCCGCCGGCGAAGCGGTCCAACTCGTCGCCGGCCACCACCCGGCCGGGGAACCAGTCGCCGGCAGCGCGCCGGGTCAGCTCCGGCACCGGCGGCGGCACCCGCCCGGCGACCAGCACCAGATTCCCGTACCGGCGGCCACGCAACACCGCCGCGTCGCCGACCAGGCAGGCCTGCGGCAACACCGAACGGACCGTGGCGACCTGCCCACGCGCGTGCCGCAGCGGCGGGCCGTCGGCCAGGTTCGCCAGATACCAGCCGCCGGGGCGGAGCACCCGCGCCACCTCGGCCGCGTACTCCACCGACGTGAGGTGCGCCGGAGTACGGGCACCGGCGAAGACGTCGGCGACCACCACGTCGTAGCTGGCATCCCGAGTGGAGGTCAACACCGCACGGGCGTCCTCCACCCGGACCCGCAGGCGGGCATCGGACGGCCACGGCAACACCCGGCGGACCAGCTCCACCAGAGCGCCGTCCACCTCGGACACCCGCTGGGTGGAGCCGGGCCGGGTGGCGGACACGTACCGGGGGAGGGTCAGGGCGCCACCGCCCAGATGCAGCACCCGCAGCGGCTCACCCGCCGGTGCGATCAGGTCCACCGCGGCGGCCAACCGTCGCACGTACTCGAATTCCAGATGGGTGGGATCGGTCAGGTCGACGTGCGACTGCGGAGCGCCGTCCAGCAGCAGCGTCCACGAGCCGGCCCGGTCCTGGTCCGGAACAAGCTCGGCCTGCCCGGTGTCCACCTGCTCGACCACCCGGTCAGCCGCCCGCTTACGTCCCATCCCGACAAGTATCCGCGTTCAACGGGCGGCGCGGGCCGCAGCGGTCAACGCGCGGTGCAGCAGTCGGGAATCGCCGAGCAGGGCACGCAGTCGTCGTTCCAGCCCGGCGATCGGAATCAGATTCTGTGGGGCCCGCGGATCCTTGTACGGGGTGGACGCGAAGCGCGGCAGGGTGACCAGCGACAGGTCGGCCAGCTCGATCGCCGCCTCGACGGGCAGATCGGCGGAGCACTCCACCCGGACGACGCCCGCCCACGGCGCGCCGACCGCCACCGGCAGCCGCAAATACCACGACCAGCCACCCCAGGCGGTGCCCAGCCGGAACACCGGCGAACGCTCACCCGACGCCATACCGATCACCACCGCGGTCAGCCGGGCATCCAGGTACTGGCTGTGCTGGGTCTTGATGTAACCGAGCGTGCGCGGCAACTGTCGGCGACTACGCAGCGGACCGTCCACCACCAGCAGGTCACCGTCGACCCGGGCGGCGTCGGACACCGCCACCTCCAGCGCGGTCAGCGGGCCCTGCACGGCGGCCGGCAGCTTCGCCAGCTCACCGGTGCCACCCACCCGGTGCACCGGGTACCGAATCGCACCGGCCACCACGTCCTGCGCCGACGGGCTCGCGGTGAACAGACCCCGACCAACCCGGGTACCGGCCAACTGCGCCGCGCCCCGACCCAGGTCACACCGGACCACCCCGGCCGCGTACGAGGCGGCCAGACCGGGGAACGACCCGCCGTCGGTCTCCGCCGTCCAGATGCTCGCGTCGATCCGACGAACCCCGTCGACCAGCAGCACCACGTCAGGTGCCCGCACCCCTGGGCGTACCCCGATCGCCCGCCAGTCCACGGCGGGCAACTCCACGTCCGCCTCGACCTGCGCGCTGCTCGGCGTGGCCGGGCCGGAAGCGGACGCCTCGAACGACGCCCCGTACGCCGGATCCCACGAGTCGACGAAGAACGCGGCGTCGCCCCTCGCGCTCACCGGCCCGTCCGCTCGACGCGGGCCGACCGGGCATCCTTGCGCACCTCGAAGCGGACCGGGATCCGCTCGGCCAGCGCCGGCACGTGGGTGACCACGCCGACCATCCGGTCGCCCCGGGCGGCCAGGTTTTCCAACGTGGCGGCGACCGTGTCCAGGGTGGCCGCGTCGAGCGTGCCGAAGCCCTCGTCCAGGACGATCGACTCCAGGCTCGCCGCCGTGGTCGACATCCCGGCCAACTGCTCGGAGAGCGCCAACGCCAACGCCAGCGACGCCTGGAACGTCTCACCCCCGGAGAGGGTGCGTACGCCCCGGCGCAGCCCCGCGTCGTGGTGGTCGACCACGACGAACTCGCCCTTGTCGTGCACCAGCTCGTACTGGCCGGAGGAGAGCTCCCGCAGGATCCCCGACGCGCCGTCGACCAGCAGGTCCAACGCCTCGGCCAGCAACCACCGCTCGAAGTTGTTGGCCCGCAGGTGCCCGGCCAGCGCGCGCGCCACCTGCGCCTCCCGCTCGTGCCCGGCCCGCTGCTCGCGCAACGTCCCGGCCTGCTCGCGGCGCTCCCGCAGCCGCCGTCGGTCGGCATCGGCCCGCTCCACCGCCACTGTCGCGGCGTGCACCGGGTCGTCACCGACCGGCACGTCGGCGGCGGCGAAGAGGCCGGCGATACGCCGCTGCACCACGTCGGCCACCGACTCGGCCTCGGCGACGGCGACAGCCCGGCCGGCCCGGTCCGCGCGGCGGCGATCCGCCTCACTCGTCGCCCAACCGGTCAGCGCGGCCCACGCGGCGGCCACGTCGTCCCGATCGGTCGCCGGCGGGCCGAACCGGGCCAGCCCGTCGCGGGAGGTGTCGAAGGCCCGCCACGCCGCCCGCAGCCGCTCCTCGGCGGCGTCCACCCCGGCCCGGGTCTGGCGAGCGGTCTCGCGGCCGGCCCGGACCGCGGTCGCCGCCTCCTCCAGGGCACGCCGCAACCGGGCGTGCTCGGCCAACTCCCGGCGCAGCACCGCCGGCTCGGCCGCGCCGGCGAGCTGCCCGTCCAGCTCGGCCAGTCGGGCTTCCAACTGCTCCTGCCGGGCCCGCGCCTGCACCAGCAGCCGTTCCAGGTCACGCGCCGCCGCGTCCCGCTGCTGCACCGTCGTCTGCGCGGCCTTGGTCGCGGCCCGCGCCGCCTTGCCCGCCGCCGTCGCGGCGGCCACCGCCGAATCGGCCGGCACCGCCGGCACCTGCGCCACCGGCTGCTCGCAGACCGGGCAGGCCGCGCCGGCATGCAGGTGCACCCGCAGGCTGACCGCCAGGTCGGTGGCCTTCGCCTCCTCGTGCGCCCGGAAGGCCGCCTCCAACTCGGCGTCGGCCCGCTCGGCCACCGCGCGGGCGGCGGCCAGCGCGGCCACCGCCGTAGCGTGCTCGTCGTTCGCCGCGCCCACCGCGGCACGGACCGTGTCGGCCTCGCCGGACAGCCGATCCCGATCGTCGTACGCCCGCAGCAGCAGTCGCACCGCGCTCTCGTCGCCGGCACCGGCCAGCTCGCCGCGCAGCTTCTCCTCCCGTTCCTCGGCCAGCGACACCGCGGTCGCCGCCGCCTCGGCCTCGGCCCGCGCCGCCGTGACCGCCCGGGCCACCTCCGCCACTCCGCCCGGCGCGCGCACACCGGTCAACACGGTCAGCTCGTCGTCGAGGGCGGTCAGCGCCGCCGCCGCCTCCCGGGCGGTGGCCCTGGCCGCCGCCAGCTCCGGCACCGCGGCGGTCACCGCGGCGGCCAGCTCGGCCATCCGTTCGACCCGGGCGTCGGCCTCGGCCAACGCCTCGTCGTCCACGCCGGTGAGCCCGGCGAGCAACTGGTCGACCGCGTCGAGTCGGGCGTCCGCCTGCGCGGCGCGCGCCGTCGCCTTCTTCTGCACATCCTCGTAGACGCCGAGGCCGAGCAGGTTGACCAGGATCTGCTGCCGGGTCGCCGGCTTGGCGTGCAGGAAATCGGCGAACTGCCCCTGCGGCAGCACCACACAGCTGGTGAACTGCTCGTACGGCAGCCCGACCGCCTCCAGCACCGCCTGCTCCATCTCGGCGGGCGTGCCGGCCACCACTTCGCCGAGGTCGTCCGGGCTCAACCCGGTGTCCAATTTGGTCACGTCGAAGCCGGCCGGCATCAGCTGCAACCCGGCGTTCGCGGTCTTGACGTTGCCCCGGCCGTCCCGGCGCACCACCCGGGTGGCCACATAGCGGGCCCCGCCAGACTCGAAGACCAACCGCACCCGGGCCTCGGTCGCCGACGGCGCGAGCGCGTTCGCCAACCCTCGGGCGCCGCCCCAGCGGGGCACCATGCCGTAGAGGGCGAAGCAGATGGCGTCCAGCACCGTGGACTTACCCGAACCGGTCGGGCCGATGAGGGCGAAGAAGTCGGCGTCGGTGAAGTCGATGGTCGTGTCGTCCCGGAAGACCGTGAACCCGGCCATGTCCAACCGCATCGGACGCATCAGTGCTCGACCTCCTCGAAGAGCTCGTCGAAGAGCTCCCGTACGCCCTCGTCGGCGTGGCCCCGGCTGTCCAGGTAGTCGGCGAACAACTCCCGCGGCGAACGCCCGGAGCGTTGCGCGATGCGGGCACCGCTGCCCGGAGCGGCCAGCAGCTCCGGGTCGATCCGGATCTCCAGCGCCCGGGGGAGCAGCTCCTGCACCTCCTCGCGCAGGCCGGCGCGGGGTTGCTCCCGCACGTACACCCGCAGCCAGGCGTCTGGTGCCTCGATCTCGGCGAGCTGAGCCAGGGTGCCGCGCACCGTCCGCAGCGCGCTCGCCGCGGTCACCGGCACCTCACGCACCCGGGCGGCGGTGCTGGCCGTCACCTCGACAAGCGTCACCGAGGGGACATTTTCCTGCTCACCGAAATCGACAGCGAGCGGGCTGCCGCTGTAGCGCACCGGGCAGGGCCCCGCGACCCGCTGCGCCCGGTGCAGATGGCCCAACGCCACGTAGTGCGCGGTGGCCGGAAAGACGGTGGCCGGAACGGCGTAGCCCAGCACGGTGTGCGCGTCCCGCTCGCCGCCGCCGGTGGCCGCGCCGGTCACCGTCAGGTGCGCGGTGACCAGGTGCACCCGGTCCGGTTCGCCGAAACCCTCGGTCAGACGCTCCAGCACCCGGCCCAGGTGGTCGGCGTACGTCTGGTTGGTCTCCGCGGCGGTCAGCTCGTACATCTCCAGGGCGCGGATCGCGTACCGCTGGGACAGGAACGGCAGCGCGGCCAACTGCCACCGCTCGCCGTCGGCGGTGACGCCGTCGATCACGTGCTCGTCCGGATCCTCCCGCACCCCACCGCGCAGCGTGATGCCGGCGGCATCAGCCCAGGGGCGCAGGGCGTCCAACGCGGGGCCGTTGTCGTGGTTGCCGCCGATCGCGACCACGTCCGCGCCGGTGCGACGCAGCGCGGTCAACGCCCGGGTGACCAGGCGGGTCGCCTCCGAGCTGGGCGCGGCGGTGTCGTAGAGGTCACCGGCGACGATCACCAGATCCGGCTGTTCGGCGCGGGCGATGTCGATCACCCCGGCCAGCACGGCCTTGTGCTCCTCGGCCCGGGACTGCCCCTTGAGCACCTTTCCCACGTGCCAGTCGGAGGTGTGCAGGATCTTCATGGCTGTGCTGGCCTTCCGTTCGCGACTGCGGGGCTCGCAAGCTCACTCCTCGCGCTCACCTGTGCCGGCCCCCCTAGAACGGGATGTCGTCGTCGGTGCCGCCGCCGCCCGAGCCCACCACCGCGAACGGGTCGGCGGACTGGGTGATCGAGCGCAGCGTCTCGGATGGTGCCCGGCCCGCCTCGGAGACCCGGGTGGCCCAGGCCGGGAACGGGAACTCCAGGCAGAGCGGCACCGGGATGTCCGGCTGGTTGACGAACATGGTGCCCGGCTTGGCCAGCAGCGCCCGCTGTCGCTGCGCGGGCGGGAGGAAACCGTACTCCGGGCGGGAGGCCTCGGCCGGGTCGAGCCGGCCGACCACCCGGATCGCCGAGTTGGTGACGATCCGCCGCTCCACCTCGCTCGCCGTCTGCTGCGCGCCGATCAGGATCACACCGAGCGAGCGACCCCGCTCGGCGATGTCCAGCAGGACCTCCTTGATCGGGGAGGAGCCCTCGCGGGGGGCGTACTTGTTGAGCTCGTCGAGGACGACGAAGAGCAACGGCTTGGCGGTGCCGGACTTCTCCTTGCGCTCGAACTCGCTCTTGAGCGTCACACCGACCACGAACCGCTGCGCGCGGTCCGGGAGATTGTGCAGGTCAACCACGGTGACCTGCGCGGACTCGCTGGTGTTGATCGAATGCGGGCGGCGGGTGGCGAGGTCACCGCGGATCAGCCGGGCGAGGTCCTTCTTGCTGCCGATCAACCGCCGGGCGAACGCGTTGACGGTGCCCAGACCGACTGCGCTGCCGGCCCAGTCGGAGCGGGTCTCGTCGTCGTTGAGCGCATCGACGATGTGGTCGACCAGGTCGCCGTAGGAGCCGAGCCGGACCCCGTCGATGCTCACCCCGCCGTCGGCGGGCTGGGCGTAGCGGGCCAGATGCGCGGCCACCGAGTGGACCACCATCGTGTACTGCTGGCGTTCGTCGTCGGCGTCGGCGAAGACGTACGGCAGCAGGCGGTCGGCGCAGAACTCGTCAAGCGTCCAGTAGAACGAGTCGACCCCGGTGAGCCGGCTGCTCACATCCGGCGTGCCGGCCGCGTCACCGACGCGGGGCGGGGCGTACACCCGCACGTCCGGGAAGGCGCCGGCGCTCAGACCCAGCTTCGCGTACGCCGCTCGGGTGGGCTCGTCGAGGCGGGTGTTGGGGTGGTCCAGGAAGAGCAGGTCCTCACCCTTGACGTTGAAGATCAGCGCCTTGGCGTTCACCGCGTCGCCGCCCAGCACCCCGGAGCGGAAGACCGAGTAGAGCAGGAAGGTGGCGAAACTGGTCTTGGTGGCCACCCCGGAGATGCCGGAGATGGAGACGTGCGCGCCCCGACTGCCGTCGAGGAAGTCGGCGTTGAGGTAGACCGGGACCCCGTCGCGACCCATCCCCATCGGGATGCGCCGCTCCATCCGGTCGAAGTGCAGCGCACGCGCCCGGGCGTCGCCCTCGGCCCGGTGCACCACCGCACCCGGGGTCGGCGGCACGTAGAGCTCCGGATCGACCCGCGTGGTGGTGACCTCGGCCGCCTCCTGCACCTGCGCCGGCAGCGTGCCGTCGGCGATGGCGAACACGTCGGAGTCGAACTGGGCGCCCTCGTGCCGAGCGCGGACCTGGGTGACGACGCCGGCGATCGTCACCGGCTCCCGGTCGGGCAGCTCCCGCCGGGTGACCACGACGTCGTCGAGCTGGAGGTAGCTGCCGGGTGCCACGGCCGTCCAGAACTGCAACGGAGTGGCGTCGGCGGTGCCCAGCACCCGCCCGACCGCCTCGCCGGGGCTGTCGAGCTCGGCGTCGGTCATCGGGCGGCTCGGGTCGGTCGGGCATCACGGTCGGCGCACATGCCCTGCATCCTGCCCGAGGAGTACGACAGGTCGCCACGCGACGCGGCGGACGACACCCTGGCCCGTCGCGCACCTGACGGTGGGTGTGTGGCCGGGAACAGTGCGTCAGGGGCGGGCGTGGCGGAGCATGAGGACGCCGTCCTCGGCGGCGAGCACGTGCCGCAGGGGTAGCTGCCGCGGTGGCACGGTGTCGCCCGCGGTGATCCGGCCCGGCCCGGGGCCCGCCAACAGCGGCGAGACGGTCAGGCACAGCTCGTCCACCAGGTCGGCGGCGGTGAGCGCGCCGAACAGGTGTGGGCCGCCCTCACAGAGCAGTTGGGTCAGCCCGCGGCGGTGCAGCTCCGCGAGACCGACGGCCAGGTCGACCCGCTCGGTGCCGCAGCGCAGCAGGTCGGCGACGTCGGTCAGGCCGGGTGGCGGGTCGGCGTCGGCGTGGGTGAGCACGATCGGGCGGGTCGGCGCGTCGGCGAAGGCGGCCTGCGCCGGATCCAGGTCGAGTGAATGGGAGACGACCACCAGTGTCGGGTACTCGGTCAGGCCGTGTGCGCGGCGCCAGGCGCGGCGACGCTCGTCGAGGCGGACCGCCCGGTACCCCTCGTGGCGAAGCGTGCCGGCGGCCACCACCAGCGCGTCGCAGACCATCCGCAGCAGGCCGAACACCCGCTTGTCCGGCTCACCGGAGAGCCCGGCGGAGTAGCCGTCCACGGTGACCGCGCCGTCGAGGCTGGTGACGAAGTTGACCCGGAGCCGGGGCTCGCCGGCGCGGTCGTAGAGGGCGGTCAGCGCGTCGTCGTCGAGCGGTTGCGTCGAGGGCTCCGGCCAGAGCCGCCGGATCGGGATTCTGACGGTCATTCGGTGGCCGGACCGGTGACCGGAGGGGTCGGTTCGGCGGTACGGTGCTGGCAGTCGCACCAGTTCCGGCCCGGGCAGTCGTCGTGCCGCCGGGCCCGGCACGCTCGGCAGATCATGGTCGCAGCCTAAGCCGCAGGAGGACAGGACAGCATGCCGCGTCAGATCTTCCAGCTGAAGATGTCGCTCGCCGGCGTCCGCCCGCCGGTGTGGCGTCGGGTGCTCGTTCCGGCCGGCTACACGCTGGACCGGCTGCACCGGGTGGTGCAGCACGCGATGGGTTGGCGGGACTGCCACCTGCACACGTTCGAGATCGACGCCGTGCAGTACGGCGAGCCCGACCCGGGCGGGGAGTTGGCGCTGCACGACGAGCTGGACGTGCGGCTGGACGCGGTGCTCGGCAAGGGCAGCCGGTTCTCCTACACGTACGACTTCACCGACTGGTGGGAGCACGACCTGGTCGTGGAGGACGCGCTGACCGTCGATCCCGACGAGCGATACCCGGTCTGCCGCGACGGCGAGCGGGCCTGCCCGCCGGAGGGGATCGGCGGGCCGTTGGGCTACCAGGCGCTGCTTGTCGCGTTGGCCGACGGGGACGACCTCGCTGACCCGCGGCACGCGATGCTGCGCGACTGGGCGGGCTCCACCTTCGATCCGTACCGCTTCGACCCGCGTCGGACGACCACCCTCCTGCGCCGCTTCTGCTGACCTCCACCGCACTCCCGGCATGCGGTGGTTTGCGAGGTGGGATGTGGTGTGAGCTCTGCGGGAGCGTGGCGGTAACGATCTGGGAACGCTCCCATCGCCCTATTGACACTCCCGTTACCCGCCGGCAATCTCATGGGAGCGCTCCCGAGGTGGCATGGGTCACTCACGCATCCCCGGCCTGGCGCAATGAGCACCCCCCACCACACACATCCAGCCTCACCACCGGAAAGAGGGGTCAGCGAATGAGTGTCACCACGCGGCGTACCCGCCTGGCGGCCGCTGCCCTGGCCGCGATCACCGCAATCGGCGGTCTCGCGGCCTGCGGCAACGACGACGACAAGCCGGCAGCCGGCGAGAAGCCGGCCAAGCTGGTCGTCGACACCTTCGGCGAGTTCGGCTACGAAGAGCTCGTCAAGCAGTACGAGAAGGACACCGGCATCAAGGTCGAGCTGCGCAAGACGGCGCAGCTCGCCGAGTATCGGCCGAAGCTGGTCCGCTACCTGGCCACCGGCAAGGGCGCGGCGGACGTCACCGCCCTGGAAGAGGGCATCCTCAACGAGTTCAAGCCCAACGCGCGCAACTGGGCCGACCTCAACCCGTTGGTCTCCGACCACTCCAAGGAGTTCCTGCCCTGGAAGTGGGAGCTGGGCAAGGCGCCGGACGGTCGGCTGCTCGGCCTCCCGACCGACGTTGGCAGCCTCGCCGTCTGCTACCGCAAGGACCTGTTCCAGGCTGCCGGTCTGCCCACCGAGCGCGACCAGGTGTCGGCGCTCTGGCCGGACTGGAAGGGCTTCCACGACGCCGGTCTGAAGTACAAGCAGGGCAGCGGCGGCAAGGCGTTCATCGACTCGATCACCGCCGTCTCCAACGGCGTGCTGTTCCAGGGCAACGGTGACCTGTTCTACGACAAGGAAGACAACATCATCGCGGACACCAGCCCCGCGGTGAAGAACGCGTGGGACACCGCCACCTCGATGGCGGACATCTCCGCCAAGGCGCAGACCTGGTCGCCGGAGTGGTCGGGTGGCTTCAAGCAGGGCACCTTCGCGGCCACCTTCTGCCCGTCCTGGATGCTCGGCATCGTCTCGGAGAACTCCGGAGCGGAGAACAAGGGCAAGTGGGACGTGGCGTCCGTGCCGGGCGGCGGCGGTAACTGGGGCGGCTCGTGGCTCGCGGTTCCGGCGCAGAGCAAGTACCCGAAGGAGGCGGCGAAGCTCGCCGAGTACCTGACCAACGCGAAGAGCCAGGTGGAGGCCTTCAAGGCCAAGGGCCCGCTGCCCACCAACCTGGAGGCGCTGAAGAACGACGCGTTCATCAGCTACACCAACGAGTACTTCAGCAACGCGCCGACCGGCAAGATCTTCGGGGAGAGCGTCGCCAAGATCCAGCCGATCCACCTGGGTCCGAAGCACCAGGCGGTGAAGGAGAACGCGCTCGAGCCGGCCATGCGGGCGTTCGAGAGCGGGCAGGCCAGCAAGGAAAAGGCCTGGGAGCAGTTCACGAAGGACGCAAAGACTCAGGGTGCCTTCTGAGTGATTCCCTGCCGGTGGCGTTCGGGACCTCCCGGACGCCACCGGCCGGTCCCCTCCGCGTAGCGCCCTGCGCGAGGGCCCCCGGGCCTCGCCGGAAAAGGAATTTCGCATGAGCCTGTCGGCCACGACGGCACCGCCGTCGCCAGCAGCACCGCCCTCTCCCGACGTCCCTTCCCGACGTCACCGGGGAAGGTTATTCAACCGCCTCGATGTCAAGTACTCGCCGTACCTCTACATCGCCCCGTTCTTCCTGATCTTCGGCGCTTTCGGGCTGTACCCGATGGTGCGTACCGCCTGGATGTCACTGCACGACTGGGACATGATCGGCGAGCACACGTTCATCGGCCTCGACAACTACACCCGGCTGTTCGCCGACGAGTACTTCTGGAACGCGCTGGTCAACACGTTCGGCATCTTCGCCCTGTCGACCATCCCGCAGCTGTTACTCGCCCTCTTCCTGGCGAACCTGCTCAACCGGACCTTCCTGCGCGCCAAGACCTTCTTCCGGATGGCCATCTTCATGCCGAACGTGGTGTCGGTGGCCGCGGTCGCGATCGTCTTCGGGATGCTGTTCCAGCGGGAGTTCGGTCTGTTCAACTGGCTGCTCGGCCTCGTCGGTGTCGACCCGGTCGACTGGGACGGGCAGCGGTGGAGTTCGTGGTTCGCCATCTCCACGATGGTCAACTGGCGGTGGACCGGGTACAACACCCTGATCCTGCTCGCCGGCATGCAGGCGATCCCGAAGGACCTCTACGAGGCCGCGGCGATCGACGGCGCGAGCCCGTGGCGGCAGTTCTGGCAGATCACCCTGCCCATGCTCAAGCCCACCTTCACCTTCGTGGTCATCCTGTCCACGATCGGCGGCATGCAGCTCTTCACCGAGCCGCTGCTCTTCGCCAACGGCAACGTTCTCGGCGGCAGCCAGCGGGAGTTCCAGACGCTGGCCATGTACATGTACGAGATGGGCATCACGAACCTGAACACCGCCGGCTACGGAGCCGCCGTCGCCTGGGCGATTTTCATGATCATCGTCGTGGTGTCGCTGTTCAACTTCCTACTCGTCCGCCGCTCGGCGAAGTGAGGAGAGATCGATGACCTCGGCTTCCCAACGCCTGTGGCGCACCAGCCCGCTGACCTACGTTGCGCTCGTCCTGGCGGCGCTGCTGTCGATCTACCCGTTCTACTACATGCTGGTGATCGGCACCCGCAGCCTGGACTCCATCAACGACGTGCCGCCACCGCTGACCCCCGGCGGAGCGTTCGGTGACAACTTCGGGCGGGTGCTCGACAACGACGCCGCCAACTTCCTCACCGGCATGATGAACTCGATCATCGTCTCCTCGGTGGTCACCGTGTCGGTGGTGCTCACCGGTTCGCTGGCCGGGTTCGCCTTCGCCAAGCTGAAGTTCCGGGGCAGCAACGCCCTCCTGCTGGCGATCATCGTCACCATGATGATCCCGACCCAGATGGGGCTCATCCCGCTCTGGGGCATGATGCAGGACCTGGGCTGGTACGACACCCTCTACGCGGTCACCGTGCCGTTCCTGGTCAGCGCCTTCGGCGTGTTCATGATGCGGCAGTACGCCAGCCAGGCCATCTCCGACGAACTGATCGAGGCCGGTCGCGTCGACGGGGCGAGCACGTTCCGGATCTACTGGAGCATCGTGCTGCCCGCGCTGCGTCCCGCCGCCGGTGTGCTCGGTCTGCTGACCTTCATGGAGACCTGGAACTCGTTCATCTGGCCGTACGCCATCCTCACCCCGGAGAACCCGACCCTGCAGGTCTCGCTCTCCTTCCTCTCGTACGCCTACTACACCGACTACTCCCAGGTGTTCGCCGCCACGGCGATCGGCACGATCCCCCTGGTACTCGTCTTTCTCGTGTTCGGCCGCCAGATCATCGGCGGGATCATGGAAGGTGCCGTCAAGTCGTGAGCAACCCCGCCAGCCCACCCGCCGTCGACGTCCTCGACGAACGCCCCGGGCTGACCTTTCCACCCGGTTTCCTGTGGGGGGCCGCGACCGCGGCGTACCAGATCGAGGGGGCAGCAGCCGTCGACGGCCGTACCCCGTCGATCTGGGACACCTTCAGCCACACCGACGGTCGGGTCCTCCTCGGGCACACCGGCGACGTCGCCTGCGACCACTACCACCGGCTCGGCGACGACGTCGCGCTGATGGCCGAGCTGGGCCTCAAGTCGTACCGTTTCTCGGTCTCCTGGTCCCGGGTGCAACCCGGCGGCACCGGCGCGGCCAACCCGCAGGGTCTGGATTTCTACCGGCGGCTGGTCGACGAGTTGCTGGCCAACGGCATCGAGCCGTGGCTGACCCTCTACCACTGGGACCTGCCACAGCCCCTGGAGGACGCCGGGGGCTGGCCGGCCCGGGACACCGCGGCCCGCTTCGCCGACTACACGACGCTGATGGCCGACGCGCTCGGTGACCGGGTGCGCTACTGGACCACGCTGAACGAGCCGTGGTGCTCCGCGTTCCTCGGCTACGGCTCCGGCGTGCACGCCCCCGGTCGCACCAACGGAGCGGACGCGGTCCGCGCCGGGCACCACCTGATGCTCGGTCACGGCCTGTCCGTGCAGGCGCTGCGGGCAGCCCGGCCGACCGCCGAGGTGGGCGTGACGGTAAACCTCTACCCGGTCGACCCGGCCAGCGACACCCCTGCCGACGCGGACGCCGCCCGGCGGATCGACGCGTTGGCGAACCGGTTCTTCCTCGATCCGTTACTGCGCGGGTCGTACCCCGAGGACCTGGTGGCCGACCTCAGCACGGTGACCGACTTCGCCCACGTGCAGGACGGCGACCTGGCGATCATCTCCGCGCCGCTGGACCAGGTCGGGGTCAACTACTACAGCCGGCACGTGGTCGCCGCACCGGTCGAGGGCGGCGAGGCCGACCCGGCCCCCTCGTGCTGGCCGGGCAGCGAGGACGTCCGGTTCGTCACCCGAGGTGTCCCGGTCACCGACATGGGCTGGGAGATCGACGCCCCGGGCCTGGTCGAGACGCTGCGTCGGGTGCACGACTACACCGACCTGCCCCTGTACGTCACCGAGAACGGCTCGGCGTTCGTCGACACGGTGGTCGACGGGGAGGTCGACGACGTCGAGCGGCTGGCCTTCTTCGACGCCCACCTGCGCGCCGCGCACGAGGCGATCGACGCAGGAGTGCCCCTGCGGGGATACTTTGCCTGGTCGTTGATGGATAATTTCGAATGGGCCTGGGGCTACACCAAGCGCTTCGGAATGATCCACGTCGACTACGACACTCAGGTACGCATTCCCAAGTCCAGCGCCAAGTGGTACGCCTCGGTGATCCGGCGCAACGGTCTGGCCGCACAATAGGCTCGGGCCAGCCACCAGGACGGTCCTGGCGTCCACCTCTCGCAGGTGGCGCCGGGTCCGCCCGCCGTCGGAGGAGCAGACGATGACAACGCAGCGCACCCGGTCGCTCGGGCGCCCGACCCTCGATGCGGTCGCGGCGCGCGCCGGCGTCGGCCGGGGCACGGTCTCCCGCGTGGTCAACGGCTCACCACAGGTCAGCCCGGAGGCCCGGGCCGCGGTCCAACAGGCCATCGCCGAGCTGGGGTACGTGCCGAACCGGGCCGCCCGTGCGCTCGTCACCCAGCGGACCGACTCCGTCGCCCTGGTGGTGTCCGAATCCGGTGAGCGGGTCTTCACCGAGCCGTTCTTCGCCGCGATCGTACGAGGCATCAGCTCCGGGCTGCTGGAGACGCCGATGCAGCTCTGGCTGGCCATGGCACAGTCGCCCGTCGAGCGGGAGCGGGTCGAGCACCACCTGACCAACCAACACGTCGACGGCGTACTGCTGCTGTCTCTGCACGACTCCGACCCGCTGCCGACGCTGCTGGAGGAGCGTGGCCTGCCCGCCGTGCTCGGCGGTCGGCCCGCCCGGATGCTGCAACCCGGCGCCCAGCCGGCCTGGTTCGTCGACGTGGACAACGTTGGCGGGGCCCGGCAGGCGGTGGAATATCTGACGAGGCAGGGGCGGCGCCGCATCGCCACCATCGCCGGGCCGCAGGACATGGGTGTCGGCCTGGCCCGGTTGACCGGCTACACCGAGGCGGTCAAGACCAACGGGGCCGGCGTCAACCCCGACCTGATCGTGTACGGCGACTTCAGCGAGGGCAGCGGCGCGTCCGGGATGCGCCGACTGTTGGACGCCTGCCCGGACCTGGACGCGGTCTTCGTCGCATCGGACCTGATGGCGTTCGGCGCGTTGCGCACCCTGCGTGAGGCCGGCCGGCGAGTGCCCGAGGACGTCGCGGTGATCGGCTTCGACGACGCGACGATCGCCCTCCGGGCGGACCCGCCGCTGACCACGGTCTTCCAGCCGGTGGAGGAGATGGGCCGGCAGATGGCCCGCCTGCTGGTCGCCCGCATTCGCGGCGACGACATCCCCGCCGCACAGATCGTCCTGGACACCCAGCTGGTCCACCGCGCCTCCGCCTGACCCAGCCGGCGTGGCCTGGCCTGGCCCGCTGGGGCCGTGATTGCCGGGGTCAAAGGGGCAAGATCACGCTCGATCCTGGTTGTAGTGGTTTCTGTGCGGCTGGAGGCCACTACAACCAGGAAGTTGCACGATGTTGCGCGGCATGGGGGCACCGCACCGTGCCCGGAGGGTGCGCCCGCGCCGGGTGGGAGGGTGTGCCGCGCGGAACGTGGAGCGGTCGGCCCTGATTCCACCGCCACGGTGACTCAGCCATCGGACGAAATTCCCAGAGCGAACAAATCGACGGCTCGGCGATCCCGTGTGGTGGACGACGGGCGTGATCCACTCCGCTTCGCCGATGTGGCGGTATCCGTGAGGGCGGTTTCAAGCGGCGGTT
>NZ_PYBV01000113.1 GCF_003205615.1 Micromonospora arborensis
CGCCGAGGGCCATCGCGGTGGTGACGGCGGCGGTGCGGTCGCTGACGTCGAGTTTGTTGAAGGCGCGGAGCAGGTGGGTCTTCACGGTGGCCTCGGTGATGTGCAGGACGCGGCCGATGTCGGCGTTGGTGTGGCCGGTGGCGACCAGGGACAGGACCTGCACCTCGCGGGCCGAGAGGATCGGGGTGGTGGCGGGGCGGGGCGGGGTGCGGGCCTGCTGGGCGGGGGGGGCGGCGGCGGGCGGGGGGAGGACGGTCTCGCCGCGGGGGGCGGCGCGGGTGGGGGG
>NZ_PYBV01000114.1 GCF_003205615.1 Micromonospora arborensis
ACCTCGGCTTACGTTTCGTCCCGGTACGCACCGACGCCGGCGATCACTACACGCAGGCCGGGCTGCCGCTCGCGCAGCCGGGGGAGCGCGGCGACCAGGTGCTTGACGCCCTTCTCGTACACGAGTCGGCCGGCAAAGGTGACCATCGGGCCGTCCCCGGCGACCCGGGCTCGGGCGTCGGCCACGGCGCTTGCCGGCGCGCCCCAGCCGTGCGGCTCCACGCCGTTGGCGACCACGTCGACCCGTCCGGCCGGTACGCCGAACAGCGCGTTCACCTCGTCGCGCATGTAACCGGAGCAGACGATGACGCGGCCGGACTCGTTGCTGAGCCACTGCTCGACGCCGTGGATTGTGCGGTTCATCTCCTCGGGCAGCCAGCCCTGGTG
>NZ_PYBV01000115.1 GCF_003205615.1 Micromonospora arborensis
TGGCGAAGAGGCAGGCGCGGGCCTGGCCGTCCGCGGTGAGCCGGGGGCGGGCGCAGGCGCCGCAGAACGGGCGGGGGACGCTGGCGGTCACACCGACCCGCGCGGGGGCGCCGTCGACCAGCCCGGGCTCCGCCGGCGCGGCGGCGCGCCCGGGCGGGTCGGGGGTGGGGTCGAAGACGGTACGCAGCGAGGGCAGGGTCAGATCGGGAGAGCGTCGGGGTGGGAAAGAG
>NZ_PYBV01000013.1:0-90189 GCF_003205615.1 Micromonospora arborensis
GCCGGCACGGCGCTCGGCGTGGGTACCGCGTTCGCCGGCGCGTCCGCGCCGCAACTGTTCGTGCACGGAGAGTTGGACGAGGTGGTCAACTACGCGGCGGGTAAGGCCGCGTACGACAAGGTGCCCTGGCCGAAGGCGATGCTGAGCCTGCCAAAGGGCGACCACGGGCGGGCTCTGCTCAGTGATGGCGCGACACTGCGGGTCGTCTCGGACACGTCCGTCGAGTTCCTCCGCTGGTCGCTCTACGGCGACGCGGCGGCCAAGAAGCGCATCCACACCGACGCGACGCGTGGCGACATCGCCACCTTCGACGATCACCTCTGAGCCGCGCGCGTCCAGATCCGCACAACATCCAGGAAACAGTGGCCTCCCGCGACGCTGAGGCCACTGTTTCCATGATGTTGTGCGGATCTTGCGCGCGGGGCGCGGGGCGCGGGGCGCGGGGCGGGCGGGGCGCGGGGCGGGGGGGCGGGGCGGGGGGGGGGCGGGGGGGGGGGGGGGGGGGGGGCGGGGGGGGGGGGGGGGGGGGGGGGGGGGGGGGGCGGGCGGGTCAGGCGGTGTGGTCGATGACGACCTTGCCGAAGGCGTCGCCTGAGTGCAGGCGGGCGAAGGCGTCCTCGACCCGGCTGAACGGGACGACCGAGTCCACCACCGGGCGCACCTCGTTGTCGGAGCAGAACGCCAACAACTCGTACAGCTCGCCGGGAGTGCCCATCGAGGTGCCCAGGATCTCCAGCTGCATCGCGAAGACCCGGCGCAGGTTGATCGCCGGCTCGTGCCCGGCGGTCGCGCCGGAGACCACGATCCGGGCCATCGGCGCGGCCGACTTCAGCGAGTGGTCGAAGGTGGCCGCGCCAACCGTCTCGATCACCACGTCGACCCGTTCCGGCAGCCGGGCACCGGGTTCCACGGCGGTAGCGCCGAGGGCCG
Source organism: Micromonospora arborensis (assembly GCF_003205615.1). Classification (GTDB taxonomy): domain Bacteria; phylum Actinomycetota; class Actinomycetes; order Mycobacteriales; family Micromonosporaceae; genus Micromonospora; species Micromonospora arborensis. The sequence goes on from NZ_PYBV01000013.1 coordinate 931, forward strand.
AGATCCGCTCCCGCTTGGCGGCGTCGCGACTGGTGGCGTACACCCGCTTGCCCATGGCGACGGCGAGCGCGACGGCCGCGGTGGCGACGCCACCGCCCGCGCCCTGGACCAGCACGCTGTCGGCGTCCGCGACGCGGCCCTTGGTGGTCAGCATCCGCCACGCGGTCAGCCAGGCCGTGGGCAGGCACGCCGCGTCGGTGGCCGTCATGCCGTCGGGCAACGGGATCAGGTTCGATCGGGGTACGGCGACCCGCTCGGCGAGGGTCCCGGCGAAGTGCTCGGAGAGGATGGAGACCCCGCGCGGGTCACCAGCGGTGACCACCACCGGGTACACGACCACCGGGTGCCCCTCCGGGTCGACGCCGACCGCGTCGCAGCCGAGGATCATCGGCAGCTGGGCCTTGGTGAGCCCCACTCCGCGCAATGACCAGAGGTCGTGGTGGTTGAGCGAGGTGGCCCGCAACTGCACGGTCACCCAGTCGTCGGCCGGGTGGGTCGGCTCGGGCCGCTCACCGACGGTGAGGGCGGCGAGCGGATCGGCGTCGTCGAAGCTGGAGGCGAAGGCGGCACGCATGATCGGCACGGTAACAAGCTGAGCGCCCGTTAAGAAGGTGCCCGGCCGCCCGGCCCCCGGTGTCCGTCGCTAGCGGCGGGCGACGCCGTCGCGGCGGGCGGCCTCGGCGACCGCCGCGGCGACGGCCGGCGCGACGCGCGGGTCGAGCGGCGAGGGGACGATCGCGTCGGCGGTCAACGACTCGGCCACCACCCCGGCGATGGCGTCCGCGGCGGCGACCTTCATCGCCTCGGTGATCCGGGTGGCGCCGGCGTCCAACGCACCGCGGAACACCCCCGGGAACGCCAGCACGTTGTTGATCTGGTTGGGGTAGTCACTGCGCCCGGTGGCGACCACCGCGACGTGCCGGGCGGCGACCTCGGGGTGCACCTCCGGGGTCGGGTTGGCCAGCGCGAACACGATCCCGCCCGGTGCCATTCCAGCGACCGCGCTCTCGGGGATCTGCCCGCCGGAGACCCCGATCAGGACGTCCGCGTCACGCAGCGCCTCGGTGATGTCGCCGCGGCGGCCGTCCGCGTTGGTGATCTCCGCCAGCTCGGCCTTGGTGCCGGTCAGTTCGGTGCGGTGCCGGCCGATGATGCCCCGGGAGTCGCAGACCACCACCTGGTCAGGGTTGACACCCCCGGCGACCAGCATCTTCGTCACCGCCACCCCGGCTGCGCCCGCGCCGCTCACCGCCACCCGCAGGTCACCGAGCTTGCGGTTGAGCAGGGTCGCGGCGTTGCGCAGCGCGGCGAGCACCACGATCGCGGTGCCGTGCTGGTCGTCGTGGAAGACCGGAATGTCCAGCGCCTCGTCGAGCCGTCGCTCCACCTCGAAGCAGCGCGGCGCGCTGATGTCCTCCAGGTTGATCCCACCGAACGAGGGGGCCAGCGCCCGCACCACGGCGACGATCTCGTCGACGTCCTGGGTGTCCAGGCAGACCGGCACAGCGTCCACCCCGGCGAACTGCTTGAACAGCACCGCCTTGCCCTCCATCACCGGCAGCGCGGCGCGTGGGCCGATGTTGCCGAGCCCGAGCACCGCCGAGCCGTCGGTGACCACCGCGACCGTGTGCGACACCCAGGTGTACTCGTCCACCAGGCTGGGATCGGCGGCGATCGCCTCACACACCCGGGCCACCCCCGGGGTGTACGCCAGGGAGAGATCTTCCCGGCTGGTGAGCGGCACGGTCGAGGTGACGGCCATCTTGCCGCCCCGGTGCAGCAGGAAGACGGGATCGGCGGGGTCCACGGTGGACGAAGACATGGTGGTGACTCCAGGATCTGTCGAGCAGATGGGGCGGCCGGCCCTGCCGCGGAGTGGGCGGCGAGCGGTGGCACGCGGTGCAGGGGGTCACCCGGGCACTTCCGAGCATAGTGTCGACCCTGCCCTGCGGATGTGAGCGGGGTCATAACCGGCGACGACGTACCCGGCCGGGACGCGGCCAGTAGCGGGCCACCACCCGCGCCCGCACGTCGGCCACCCCGTACGCCCGGGAGTCATCGGTGACCAGGTCGTTGTCCCCGCGCAGCCACCAGCCGCCGTCCTGTTGCCGGACCGCACGCTTCACCACCAGCAGTTCCGGACGGGTCCGGAAGACCGCGACCACCACGTCCCCGGGTCGGATCGGGCGGCCCCCGGGGCGCACCAGCACCGCGTCACCGTGCCGCAGCGTCGGTGCCATGGACGGACCGGTCACCAGGACGGCGGTCAGCGGCCCCCGCAATCGCGGTGCCTCAGCCGGGTGATCGGTTCCCACTGGTTTCACCTCCACCCCATCCGGGGAGCATTCCCAGGAGTAATGTCGCCTTTGATCATCGCAAACTTCCCATGGAGGATCCCGATGCGATTTCCCCGCATCCTTGCGCCCCGCGTCACCGCGAGCGCTCACTGCGACCTGCCGTGCGGTGTCTACGACCCGGCCCAGGCCCGGATCGAGGCCGAGTCGGTCAAAATGATCTGCGAGAAGTACCAGGCGAACACCGACCCGGAGTTCCGCACCCGCGCTGTCATCATCAAGGAGCAGCGCGCCGAGCTGGTCAAGCACCACCTCTGGGTGCTGTGGACCGACTACTTCAAGCCGCCGCACTTCGAGAAGTACCCGAACCTGCACAGCCTGTTCAACGAGGCCACCAAGCTCGCCGGCGCCGGTGGCGTCAAGGGCAGCCTCGACCCGGCCACCGCCGACAAGCTGCTCGCGAAGATCGACGAGATCTCGAAGATCTTCTGGGAGACCAAGAAGGCGTGACCGCACCGGTCATTCCGACGATCCGGCCGGCACGTCCCGAGGACGTGCCGGCCGTCGTCGCCATGGTGCACGAGCTGGCGGAGTACGAACGTGCCCCCGACCAGTGCCAGCTGACCGTCGAGCAGTTGGCCACGGCCCTGTTTCCGGCTGCTCCAGACCGCGGCACGGCGTCGGACGCGTCGAGTCCGGCGGCGGCTCCGGCGCTCTTCGGTCACGTCGCGGTCGACGAGCACGACGAGCCGATCGGCTTCGCGCTGTGGTTCCTCAACTTCTCCACCTGGGCCGGCGTGCACGGCATCTACCTGGAGGACCTCTACGTCTCCCCGGCCGCCCGTGGCACCGGGGCCGGTCGGCTGCTGCTCGCCACCCTGGCCGACATCTGCGTACGACGCGGCTATCGGCGGCTGGAGTGGTGGATGATCGACTGGAACCCGGCCGCCGGGTTCTACGCCTCGATCGGCGCGCAGCAGATGAGCGAGTGGGTTCCCTACCGCCTCAGCGGCGACGCGCTGCGCCAACTGGCCGATCAGGCCAGCGTCGTCGGCACGCGTACCGGCGACCGACCGGGTAGAGTCCCCGACCGGGGGGATGAGGCGTGACTCAACTGACTGGCCAGCCAGTGACCGACGACGTGGTGCACCTCACGGTGCCCGCCGACGGCGGTTACCTCGGCGTGCTCCGTACCGCCACCGCAGGTCTCGCGGCCCGGTTGCAGTTCGCGCTCGACGAGATCGAGGATCTGCGGATCGCGGTCGACGAGGCGTGCGCCATGCTGCTCGCCATCGCCACCCGGGACGCCGAGTTGGAGTGCCGTTTCGCGGTCACCGAGGACGCGTTGACCGTCGAGGTGACCGTGCCGACCGTGCGTGGCGCCACACTGCCCGCCGAGTCGTCCTTCGCCTGGAAGGTGCTCACCGCGCTGACCACCTCGGCATCCGCCACCGCCGCCGAGGGTCGAGCCACGATCGCGCTGCTCACCCGACGCTCCGGCGGCTACTGACCAACCCGGCGCACGCCGGCAGCCTCACTCGAAGCCGAGGGCCCGGGTCGTCGGAGGGCTGACCAGCAGCCAGCCCACGCCCAGACCGAGGGCCATCAACGGCACACCCAGCCAGCCGAGCCCCGCCTGGATCATGAACCAGCCGATCGGCAGCAGCATCAGCTGGAGCACGATCGCGGGGGCCCGAGCGCCCGCCTTACGGCGCAGCAGCGCACGGCCCAGCGCCCAGAGCGCGACCGCCGCCCCGGCGGCGAAGGCGGTCACCAGCAGCGCCGACGCCAGATCGGTGGTGGTGGCCGTGAGGTCGGCCCAGACCAGCCAGGCCGCGAGCAGCCCGACGACTGCCGCTTCCGCCCACAGCAGCCGGACCGCCCAGCGGAGCGTGACGGGCAACGGGGCCGAGTCGATGGTCACGCGCGCCACGATACCCGGGCTACCGAGAGGTACAGTGCCGCCCATGCGGGCCGTCCTGGTGGTCAATCCGAAGGCCACCACCACCAGCGAACGCAGCCGGGACGTGCTTGTCCGGGCGCTGCGCAGCGAAGTCGACCTCAGCGTGCGCTACACCCGTCGGCGTGGGCACGCCATGGCGTTGGCCCGGGAGGCCGCTGCGGAGGGCGCCGACCTGGTCGTCACCCTGGGTGGCGACGGCACCGTGAACGAGGTGGTGAACGGTCTGATGACGGCCGACCCGCCGCTGGGCGCCGACGGTGCCACGATGGCCGAGCGGCTGCCCGCGCTGGCGACCGTGCCGGGCGGCTCGACAAACGTGTTCGCCCGTGCGCTGGGCCTGCCCCGGGAGTGGCCGGATGCGACCAGCATGATCCTCGAAGGGTTGCGGCTGGGCCGGAGCCGAACGGTCGGGCTGGGTCGCGCGGACGACCGCTACTTCACCTTCTGCGCGGGGTTCGGCGTGGACGCGGCCGTGATCCACCGGGTGGAGCAGGCCCGGCGGAAGGGTCGGGTGTCCACGCCGTCGCTCTATCTGCGCTCGATCATGAACCAGTACTTCTTCGCCTCGGACCGACGCCATCCGGCGATCGTCCTGGAGCGTCCGGGTGAGCCGGCGGAGGCTGAACTCGCCACCGTCATCATCCAGAACACGGCGCCGTGGACGTACCTGGGCGACCGGGAGGTCAACCCGAACCCGGCGGCGTCGTTCGACCTCGGGCTGGATGTGCTGGCGTTGCGTCAGCTCCGGGTGGCTAGCACAACACGGACAGTGACTCAGTTCCTGTCCCGGCAGCCGGATCCGCGCGGTCGTCAGGTGTTACGACTCCATGACACAGCGGAGTTCACGCTGCTCTCCAGCCGCCCACAGGCGTTCCAGCTGGACGGCGACTATCTTGGCGAGCGGGAGAAAGTCAGATTCACCTCCGTTCCCGCCGCACTGAGAGTAATCTGCTAGGTCTCGGGTACTGCCCTTGGTCGACACGGTGACCGCAGCCGCTTCGGCCGGTCACCGCCACACCGAGGGGTAGGTGCCGGAAATGTCAGCAATGTCACGCGGACTGTACTATATTGATCCTCGGCTGTGGCACGGCGGGTAACCAGGAAAGCACTGGAACCCGGACAAATGGGTTGTGGGCTTGCTCACCGCCCGGAGTTTTTCCGAGCGTCACCCTTGACATCACGACTGTTCGTGAAAGTATTCACAAGCGAACTTGAGTTACCGGGACATTGCCTGGATATGCTCGTCAGGTTGAGCTGTTCCAGCAGGTCCCCGGCGCTAACCGCCTGCTCACGCACTGCCGAATGGACGAACGCTAACTGTCACCATCGGCACTGCGGATGCATATAGGAAAAGCACGACCAAGCAATTGTTGCCACCCATCCAGAATGAGGAGTGTTGCCGCCATGGACTGGCGTCACCATGCTGTCTGCCGCGACGAGGACCCGGAACTGTTCTTCCCGATCGGGACGTCCGGACCGGCTCTCCTGCAGGTCGAGCAGGCCAAGGCCGTCTGCAGGCGCTGCTCCGTGACCGACCAGTGCCTGCAGTGGGCACTCGAGTCTGGTCAGGACGCCGGCGTCTGGGGCGGAATGAGCGAGGAGGAGCGGCGCGCTGTCAAGCGGCGCGGCGGCCTCCGGGTGCTGCGCGCTCACTCCGCCTGATCCCCAACGACACAGCTGTACGCCCCGGTGGGTTCGCCCGCCGGGGCGTTCCGCTGCCCGGCACAGGATCAGCGCGCCGTCACCCTGCCGGTGTCGCTCCGCGCCCACCTGGCTGGTCATCGACCCGGCGCAGCACCAACCCGACCACCTCCGGTGCGTCGGTCAACGGCGCGGCGACCGCCACCGCGCCGGCCGCGCAGGCAGCCTCGGTCACCGCGTCGTGGAACAGACCCGGCGCCAGGAAGTACGCGGACACCGCGACCCGGCCTGCGCCGGCCGCCCGTAGCCGGGACACCGCCACGCCGGTCGCCGGTGGAGCCGCCGACGCGTACGCCACCCGGCAGGGCACCCCGAACTCCACCCCCAGCGCATCCGCGACCTGGCCCACCGAGCGCCGGGCCCGCGCGTCCCGGGTGCCCGCCGCGGCCAACACCAGCGCGTCGAACCGGCCCGGCTGCGCCTCACCGAGTCGACGACGCAGCCCGGCCAGCAGCCCAGGGTCGACCGTTCCGTCCGCCGGGCCGAGCACGTCGGTCACCCGTACCGCCAGCGGTGGCCCGGCCTGCGCCGCCGCGGCGACCGCCGCCGGGATGTCCACCCGATGGTGGTACGCGGCGGTCAGCAGCAGCGGCACCAGCACCGCCCGACGGTGACCGGCCACCGCCAGGTCGCGCAGCACCTCGGTCGGCCCCGGCTCGGTGTGGTCCAGCCAGCTCGCCCACACCGGTGTGCCCGGCCGAGCGGCCGACACGGCCTCGGCCAGCGCCCGGGTCGCATCTGCCGCTCGTGGATCACGGCTGCCGTGCGCGACCAGCACCACCGGGTCCGCCCCGGGGCCGGTGGGGGTCGCCGCCGCGGAGGTCAGACGTGCAGCCCGCACTCGGTCTTCTCGAACATGGCCCACCGGCCGGCCCGCGGGTCCTCGCCGGCCTTGGTCCGGCGTGTGCACGGCCAGCAGCCGATCGACCCGTAGCCCTGCTTGAACAGCTCGTTGACCGGCACGTTGAAGCGGGCGATGTAGGCGTCCACATCCCCCTGGGACCACGCCGCGATCGGGTTGACCTTGACCTTGCCGCGCCGCGCGTCGAAGGTCACCACCGGGGTGTTGGCCCGGCTGGGTGACTCGTCCCGACGCAGACCCGCGGCCCAGGCGTCGTACCCGGTCAGTGCCCGCTCCAGCGGCTCCACCTTGCGGAGCTGACAGCAGTCGTCCGGCGACTTGTTGAACAGCCGGGGGCCGTACTGGCCGTCCTGCTGGCCGACGGTGAGCCGGGGCCGGATCGACCGGACGTTCACCGGGAGCGTCCGGGCGACCTCGTCGCGCACCCGTAGCGTCTCGGGGAAGTGCAGGCCGGTGTCGAGGAAGACCACGTCCACCCCCGGGGCCACCCGGGACACCAGGTGGGCCAGCACGGCATCGGCCATCGAACTGGTGACGCAGAACCGGTCGCCGAAGGTCTGCGCCGCCCAGCGGGCGATCTCCAGCGCCGGGGCGCCCTCCAGGTCGCGAGCCGCCTGCTCGGCCAGCGACCGCAGCTCGTCCGGGTTGCGCCGGGCCGGATCGGCCGGCGTCGGACCACCCGGACCGACCAGGCCCAGGCCGGTGGCGGAGACGAGGCTCATCGGGTCACCGCCCGCGAGAGCAGCCCGGTGAACTTCACCGAGAAGACCCGGGTGCAGGCGTGGCACTCCCAGGCGCCGTGCCCCGCCTCGTGCGGCCGCAGGTCTTCCTCCCCGCAGTACGGGCAGTACAGAGGTGCCGCTCGGTTCTCGCTGCTCACCGCAGTTCCTCCTCGTCGACTCTGATCACCCAGTTGGCGAACGTCTCGCCCTCGCTCCGACCGGCCAGGTATCGGCGGGCCAGCCGCTCCACGTACTCCGGAAGCTCCTCGGCGGTGGTCTTCAGACCGCGTAGCTTGCGGCCGAAACCGGCGGTCTGCCCCTGGGCCATGCCCAGCCCGCCGCCCAGGTGCACCTGGAAACCCTCCACCTGCCGACCGTCCGGGCCGACCACCAGCTGGCCCTTGAGCCCGATGTCGGCCACCTGGGTGCGGGCGCACGCGTTCGGGCAGCCGTTGATGTGGATCGAGATGTCCGCGTCGAAGTCACGCAGCCGCTGCTCCAGCCGGGCCACCAACTCCTCACCGCGGGCCTTCGTCTCGACGATGGCCAACTTGCAGTACTCGATGCCGGTGCAGGCCATCGTGCCGCGCCGCCACGCCGAGGGCCGGGCCTCCAAGCCGATGCCGCGCAGCGCGTCGACAAGCGACTCCGTCCGCTCCGACGGCACGTCGAGCACCAGCAGCTTCTGGTACGGGGTGAGTCGCACCCGGTCACTGCCGTGCGCCTCGACCACGTCGGCCAGTTGGGCGAGCTGCTTGCCGGAGACCCGCCCGACCACCGGGGCCGCGCCCACGTAGTGCCGCCCGTCGGCCTGCTCGTGCACGCCCACGTGGTCGACCGGCTTGGACGGCAGGGTCGGCGCCGGGCCGTCGAGCAGCGTCCGGCCGAGATAGTCCTTCTCCAGGACCTCGCGGAAGCGCTCCACGCCCCAGTCGGCCACCAGGAACTTCAGCCGGGCCCGGTTGCGCAGCCGCCGGTAGCCGTAGTCGCGGAAGATCCCGACCACCCCGGCCCACACGTCGGGCACCTCGGCCAGCGGCACCCAGACGCCGAGCCGCTGGGCGAGCATCGGGTTGGTGGAGAGACCCCCACCGACCCAGACGTCGAAACCCGGGCCGTGCTCGGGGTGGTCGACGCCGAGGAAGGCGATGTCGTTCGACTCGTACGGGGTGTCGACCAGCCAGGAGATCGACGTCTTGAACTTGCGGGGGAGGTTGGAGAACTGCTTGTCCCCGACGTACCGGGCGACGATCTCGTCGATCGCCGGGGTCGGGTCGAGGATCTCGTCGCGGGCCACCCCGGCGACCGGGCTGCCCAGCACGATCCGCGGGCAGTCGCCACACGCCTCGGTGGTCTGCAGGCCGACCGACTCCAGCCGGCGCCAGATCTCCGGCATGTCCTCGACCCGGATCCAGTGGTACTGGATGTTCTGCCGGTCGGTGATGTCGGCGGTGTCCCGCGCGAACTCCCGGGAGATGTCCGCGATCACCCGCAACTGGGCCAGGCTGAGCTGGCCGCCGTCGATGCGGACCCGGAGCATGAAGAACTCGTCCTCCAGCTCGTGCGGCTCCAGCACGGCCGTGCGCCCGCCGTCGATGCCCGCCTTGCGCTGGGTGTAGAGGCCCCACCAGCGGAAACGGCCGCGCAGATCCTGCGGGTCGATGGAGGCGAAGCCGCGGTGGGCGTAGATGGTCTCGATGCGGGCCCGGACGTTCAGCGGGTCGTCGTCCTTCTTGATCCGCTCGTTGGGGTTGAGCGGCTCGCGGTGGCCGAGCGCCCACTGACCCTCACCCCGTGGGCGGCGCGGGGCCCGCGCCGGGCGGGCCGTCGGGCCCTCGGGACGGGCCGGGGTGCTGCTGACCGCCATCGGGGCGTCCTCCGTTGTCTGCTGTGCCTCGGGCGTGCGCGGGGCGCGGCGGCCGGCCCGGCGAAGCGGGCGGGACAACGGTGTCTTCAGACAGCCGGCGCGGAGCGCGCCCGAGACGGATTGGTCGGGCGTCGTCAGTAGGCCGGACAGATCGCGCTGAACACGCGGCCGTAATCGACGTGGCGACGGGCCACGAAGCGGCGGACGACAGCGGCGGTCATGGGGCCTATGCTGCCACACCGCATGGGGGCCGGCCAATGTCCACGTGCGGGATCCCACATCACGGGCCGAACGCTAGCCGACCAGCTGGTCACCGAGGACAGTTCGGGCATAGCGCACCACCCGCCCCTGCCGTACGCCGGCGATCAGGCCGTTGTCCCGCAGCGTGGTGAGGTGGTGCGACCGGCCCGCGATGCCCGCCTGGCGTCCACCGGCTGCCGCGAGCTGACACCCACGACCGGGATAGCCGTGGCAGGCTCGGACCGTGGGCAGATTGTCCGAGAAGTCGACCGGGGCGGCGTGGGGCGACCTGCGCCGCCTGCCGGTCTGGCTTGCCCCGGCGCTGCTGACCCTGGCGGTGACCCTGACCGGGCTGGGCTCCGCCCAGCTCTGGCGCGACGAGTTGGCGACCTGGAGCGCGGCCACCCGGTCACCGCACGACCTGGCCCGGCTGGCCGGCACCATCGACGCCGCCACCGGGCCGTACTACCTGCTGATGCACGGCTGGACCGCGGTCGTCGGCGACTCCACGATCGCCCTCCGCGTACCGGCCGTGCTGGCGATGACCGTGGCCGCCGGGTTGCTCGCCGTGCTCGGCGCCTGGCTCGTCGACCGACGAACCGGCCTCTTCGCCGGGCTGCTGTTCGCGGTGCTCCCCGGCACCTCGCGCTACGGGCAGGAGGCCCGCCCGTACGCGCTGGCCACCATGCTCGCGGTGCTCGCCACCCTGTTGCTGGTGAGCGCGCTCCGTCGGCCGAGCTGGGCCCGTTGGGCCGGGTACGCGGCCGCCGTCGCCGCTCTCGGACTCATCCACCTGATCGCTCTCACCCTGCTCGCCGCGCACGCGCTGATCGTCCTGCTCGCCTGGTGGCGTGGCACGGTCGCGGCCGGCATCGCCGCCCCGGCTGACGGCGGCGCTGAGCGGGACCGGCGGGTATGGCGGTGGGTGGTCGCCGTGGTGCCGGTCGTGCTGCTGGTCATTCCCCTGTTGCTCAAGGCCCGGGCCCAGCGGTCTCGGCAGCTGAACTGGGTCGACCTGGCTCGACTGGACGACCTCACCGCCCTGCCCGGCGGCGTGACCCAGAGCAGCGTGGTGGGCGGCCTGCTGGTCGGGGTCGCCGCGCTCGGCGCGGCCCGGCTCGGGCGGCGTGCCCTGCTGCCGGTGAGCGCGGTGCTGCTGCCCGTGTTGCTGCTCTTCGCCGCCGGCACGGTCGTCGCGCTGTGGGTGCCCCGGTACCTGGTCTTCGTGGTGCCCTTCGCCTGCCTACTGGCGGGCGCGGCGCTGGCCGCGGTGGCCGCGCCGGCCGCGCTCGTCGTGGTGGTCCTGGCCGGGCTGCTCGGCCTGCCCGACCAGACCGCGCTGCGGCGGACCCACGAGTGGCCGCGCAGCGCACCAGTGGACTACGCGGGCGCGGCGCGGGTGATCGCGGACGGTCAGCGGCCGGGCGACGCGGTGGTCTACTCGCCCCGGCAGAGCTGGCTCTTCCTCGACCTCGGCATCGAGTACCACCTCGACGACCCGCCAAGGGACGTGCTGGCCACCGAGGACGAGGTCCGCCGGGGTGACCTGTGGGCCGCCGAGTGCCCACAACCGGCACAGTGCCTGGCCGGTACCACACGGGTGTGGCTGGTCATCTCCGGCCGGCACGCGGAGCCGCTGGCCGCCGTGACCGGGGTCAAGGGCGACGCGCTACGCGCGGACTTCACCGTCGCCCAGGTCTGGCAGCGCCCCGGCCTGACCGTCGCGCTGCTGACCAGCCGCCCCGACCGCTGACCCGCCCGGTTGCCACCTCGGACCCGTCAGTCGGCGGTCCGCCGGAAGCCGCGGCCGGTTGCCCCGCCCATCGTCAGACCGCCGTCCCCTCAGTAGGCGATATACCTGGGAGTCATATCTATGACCCACAGGTATATCGCTCACAACGACAGGACCCCTCGGGCGCGACGCGCCGCCCTGCCGGACGGCGAACGCACCGCGCGCGACGGTCAGGCCTGCGAGCGGCCTTCGTGGGCGTTGCGGGCGAGCGGGACGACAAGCATCGCCTCGGTGCCGCCGTTGGCACCGGCGCGCAGCTCGATGGTGCCGCGCAGCTCCCCGGTGACCAGGGCTCGGACGATCTGCAGGCCGAGGCGGCTGCCGCGTTCGGCGTCGAAGTCGGGCGGCAGCCCACGCCCGTTGTCCGTCACCGAGACATGCAGCATCTTGCGGAACCGGTGCGCCGACACCACCACCTCCGGCCGCACCGACGGGTCGGCCTCCGCAACGGCGGCCGGCACGAATGCAGGGCCGGCCACGGCGGAGGCGGGCTCGTCGTCCGCCTCGTCGGCCGGCGGGAAGCCGTGCTCGACGGCGTTGAGCAGCAGCTCGTTGAGGACCATCACCAGCGAGGTCGCGATCTCCGCCGGCAGCACACCGAAGCTGCCCCGCCGACGCATGCCGACGCTCACCTCGGTCGCGGCCACCTCGGTCGCGGCACTGGCCACCCGGTCGACGATGCCGTCGAACTCGACCGCCTCGTCGCTGGACATGGAGAGCGTCTCGTGCACCAGCGCGATCGAGGCGACCCGGCGGACCGACTCCTCCAGGGCGACCCGGGCCTCCGGCATGGCCACCCGGCGGGCCTGCAACCGCAGCAGCGCGGCAACGGTCTGGAGGTTGTTCTTCACCCGGTGGTGGATCTCCCGGATCGTGGCGTCCTTGGTGATCAGGGCCCGATCGCGGCGGCGAACCTCGGTGATGTCCCGCACCAGCACGAGCGCGCCGATCGGCACCCCGGCCGGCATCAGTGGCAGCGCCCGGGTGAGCATCGTCGCGCCACGTGCGTCGATCTCGCGTCGGGGCGGCGCCTCACCGCGCAGCGCGGCCAGGATGCCGTTCGACGCCTCGGTGCCGTCCAGCGGGTCGCCGGCGAGCCGGCGGTGCAGCGCGGCCAGGTCCTCGCCCACCAGATGGGAGGCGTAACCCAACCGGCGGTACGCCGACTGCGCGTTCGGGCTCGCGTAGGTGACCTTGCCGCCGGCGTCCAGCCGCACCAGGCCGTCACCGACCCGGGGCGCGGAGGTGGTCTCACCCGGGTGCCGGGGTGGCGGGAAGGTGCCGTCCGCGATCATCTGGGCCAGGTCGTCGGCCGTGGTCAGGTAGTTGAGCTCAAGCTGGCTGGGGGTACGCGCGGTGGAGAGGTTGGTGTCCCGGCCCACCACGGCGATGACCTCTCCGGCCTCCCCCTCGGCGGTTCGCAGACGGACCGGAATCGCCTCGTGCCGGGCGGGAACGTCGCCGTACCAGACCGGGTCGCCCTCCCGCCAGATCCGGCCCTGGGAGTACGCCACCCCCAGGTGCGCCACCTCCGACCCGCCGACGATCCGTCCCACCTGGTCGTCCTGGTAGGCGGTGGGTGCGGTGGTCGGGCGGACCTGGGCGACGCAGAGAAACGTGCCGTCGGCGTCGACCGGCACCCAGAGCAGCAGGTCAGCGAAGGACAGATCGGAGAGCAACTGCCAGTCGCCGGCGATCCGGTGCAGGTGGTCGATGTCGGCCGGACGGAGATGGGTGTGCTCCTCGGCGAGGTCGCGCAGCGTGGACACGGTGACCAGGGTGCCACGCCGGGCCTCACATCGTCGCGGTGACCTTCTTCAACCCGCGCGGCGCGTCCGGGTCCTCACCTCGCGTGAGCGCCAGGGCCAGCGCCAACCGCTGCAACGGCAGGATGTCCAGCAGCGGGGCGTACCGCTCGTCGACCTCGGGAACCGCCAGCCGGGTGGCACCCGGCACGTCGGCGGAGCCGACCACCACGACGTCGGCGCGGCGTTCGCCGAGGCGGGGCAGCACCTCGCCCATCGACCGTCCACCGGGGCCGGAGCCGACCAGGGCGAGCACCGGCACGTCCGGGTCGGTCATCGCGAGCGGGCCGTGCAGCAGGTCGGCGCCGGAGAAGGCGAGCGCCGGCAGGTAGGAGGTCTCCATCAGCTTCAACGCGGCCTCCCGCGCGGTCGGGTAGGCGTACCCCCGGCCGGTGGTGACGAGTTGGCGGGCGAACCGGTAGCGCGGCGCGAGCTGGGCCGGCGTGCCGTCGGTCAGGGTGCGGGCGGCCAGCTCGGGCAGGGCGTCGAGCGCCTGGCGTTCGGCCGCCGGGAGCACGCCGTCGCCGGCCCGGACGCCCTCCACCAGCATCAGCAGGGCGAGCAGTTCGGCGGTGTACGTCTTGGTGGCGGCCACCGCCCGCTCGTGCCCGGCGGCGATGTCGATGCTCAACTCGGCGACGTCGACCAGCGGCGACCCTGGCGCGTTCGTCACCGCGAGGGTCAGCGCCCCGGACGCTCGGGCGGCGCGCAGCACCTCGGCCAGGTCGGGTGACCCGCCGCTCTGGCTGACCCCGACGACCAGCGCGTCGGACAGGTCGGGGCGGGCCCCGAACAGGGTGACCGCGCTGGGCGAGGCGAGCCCGGCGGGCAGGCCGAGCCGGATCTCGGTCAGATACGCCCCATAGAGGGCCGCGTGGTCCGAGGTGCCGCGGGCGGTGAAGACCACGTGCCGCGGCCGACGCTCGGCGATCACCGCCGCCACCCGGGCGATCTCGGTGGCGTTGGCGGCGGAGAGCAGCCGCGCGTAGCCGGCCGGCTGCTCCTCGATGTCGGCGGCCATCCCAGCCCCTGCACGTGTCACGGACACTCCCCCCTTGCGCGATTGCCGCGCGATTCCTGCTCAGTCTTGCACTTTTTATCGTATCTCAGCAATCGAACGAGCAGGAGTGCGCAGGCGATCACCGAATGATCCCAATATCAACTACGCTTGGCCGGCCACACACGGTCTAGGCTGCGACGAGAGGACGACGTGCCCGAGGGAACGGACGACCCCGCGCTCTCCGCGACGGAGGAGCTGGCGCTGGCCCGGCTGGCACTCGACGAGGGCGACCTGCACCACGCCGCCGGCCACCTCGCCGGCGCGTTGGCGCAGGCCCCCACCCTCCCGGAGGTGCACGAGACGCTCGCGCGGTTGGCCGCGGCGAGCGGCGGCGGCCTCGACCTCTTCCCGATCAACCACCACACCTTCGTGGGGGCGGTCGTCGCCCGCGCCCATCTGCTCGCCACCGCCGGCCGCCCCGCCGAAGGGTTGGAGCTGCTGGCCGCGGCAACCGCGTACGCGCCGGGCACGCAGTGGGCCGGCGTTCCGTGGGTCACCGCGCCCGAGTTGGCCGAGCGGCTGGCCCCGGAGCACATCGCCCGCGTCCTCATGCAGGTCTGCGCCGCGCTGCCCGACCCGGTGCCGCGGGCCGGCCGGGGCGCCCTCACGCCGTACCTCACGCTGGCCCACAACGCGGTCACCGTCCACCCCGAGCACGCTCTGCTGCTGGGCGCGGCGTCCGCGCTGGCCCGGCGTCTCGGTGACGTCGCACTGGCGGTCCGCTGGGCCACCCGAGGGGTACGCGCACAACCGTCGAAGATGGGCGAGGTCTGGCTCGGGTACGCGTACCGCAGCGCGGGCCGGACCCGCGACGGCCTCGCGGCCCTCGGTCGGGCCGTGGAGCTGGACCCCGACGACCTGGCGATCTACGCGGACATCGCCGGCACCCTGGCCGAGATCGGCCGGCTGGACGAGGCGTTGGAGTGGACCGAGCGGGCGTTGGCGCGGGACCCGTCGTTCGACTGCGCGGTGCACACCGCCCACCGTCTGCGGCACCTGCGCGACGGCGACCTGGCCCACCTGGTCGCGCTCGCCGACTTCGTCCGCGACCACCCCGACGACAGCCATGAACACGGCGACCTGGCCCAGTGCTGCCGGGGCCGGCCCTGGCTCGGTCAACTGACCCCGGCCAACGGCCCACTTGTCGACGCGATGCGCCAGGCGGTGGCCGATGACGACAACGGTCTCGGCGGTGCCGTCCGCCTACCCGCCGCCGCACCGCCGAGTGCCGTCCGGACGGCGACGTCCACCGCCCCCGGGCTGCGGATCGACGTCGTCGGGACGCTGGAGCCGGACCCGCGCGAGCCCCGGCGCGCGTCGGCCCAGCGGTTGTGGCAGTACGTGGACGACGTCCCCACGCCCGCGCTGCCGGCACCCTCGGCGACGGCGGTCGAACGGATCGGGCAGATCGCGCACCCGGCGTGGCCGCACCCACCGGCGGCGTACGACGCGGCGGTGGGCCTGGCCGGCCTCGACGTTGCCGACCTGCTCGGCCTGCTGGTGCACCCGCCGGCGGCGCCGGCCAACGCGGTGGGTCGGCTGCTGGCCGCCCACGACCCGTCGGTCTGGGTCCGGGGTGTGCAGGTATGGGCCTGCCTGGGGCTGCTGCACCACCGCACCGACGAGCCGTGGGAGGGGTCGACCCGGCGCCGCGTGCTGCTCGACCTGATCTGGGACGTCGAGGACTGGGTCACCGAGGCAGCACTGTTCGCCCTGGTCACCGCCGCCTGGGTGGATCCCTCGGTACGGTCGGACGTGGCGCGGGTGGTGGCGGACCGGCTCGCCGACGCGGCAGCCGTGGCTCGGGCCCGACCGGTCCCGATCGCCGTCTCGCTGGCTCACCTGGCGCTCGCCGCCCCGGAGCTGGACCCGGCCACCTCGGCACTGGCCACCGAACTGCTCAACACGCGATCCTCCCAACTCCCCCGCCCCCGCAACCCCCTCCGCCGCCTCTGGCAACGCCTGACCCGCCAAAACAGCAGCGCGCCGCGCCGGCCCTGACGGGCTGGCGCGGCGCGGGGGAAGGGTGCGGGTCAGGCGACCGGGGCCGCCTTGCCGAGAGCGATCTCGGCCTCCTCCTCCGGAGTGGCCTGCGGCGGCGCCTCGTTGGCGGTGCGCAGCGGGATCTCCTTGATGAACCAGGCGAGCACCGGGATCACGATGGTGAACAGCACCGCCCAGAGGAAGACGTGCGAGATCGCGTCGGAGAGGCCACCGAGCACCGCCTCGCGCGCCTGGGCGGGCAGTTCCTTGAGCTTCTCCAGGTCCATTCCGCCGCCGTCGCCGCCGAAGGCTGCGCCACCGGCCGAGCTGGCCAACCGGTTGGCGAAGATCGCGCCGAACAGCGAGATGCCGAACGAGCCGCCGATCGACCGGAAGAACGTCGCCGCGCCGCTGGCCGCACCGAGGTCCTTCTGCCCCACGCTGTTCTGCGCGATCAGCATCGACGTCTGCATGAGGAAGCCCATGCCGACGCCGAGCACGACCATGTACAGCGAGGACATCAGCTTGCTGGTGTCGGTGTCGAGCATGGACAGCAGCGCCATGCCCCCGGTCATCACCACACCACCGATGATCGGGTACATCCGGTACTTACCGTTCTTGGTGATCGCCCGGCCGATGACGAGCGAGACGACCAGCATGCCGAACATCAGGGGCAGCAGCAGCAGACCACTGTTGGTCGCCGACGCTCCCTGCACGGTCTGCTGGTAGAGCGGCAGGAAGTTCATCGCGCCGAACATCGCGAAGCCGAGCAGGAAGCCGATCACCGAGATCAGCGCGAAGTTGCGGTTGGCGAAGAGCGCCAACGGGAGGATCGGCTCCTGGACGCGGCGCTCCACCAGGCCGAAGGCCACCAGCGCGAGCACGGCCAGCACGGCCAGGCCGAGGATCTGCGGTGACGTCCAGTCGTACTCGTTGCCACCCCAGGTGGTGATGAGCACGATCGCGGTGATGCCGACCGAGAGCAGCCCGGCGCCGAGCCAGTCGATCCGGTGCTCGGTGCGGTACTTCGGCAGGTGCATGGTGCTGATCAGGACGAGCAGCGCGACACCACCCAGCGGCAGGTTCACGTAGAACGCCCAGCGCCAGGAGAGGTGATCGGTGATGAAGCCACCGGCCAGCGGGCCGGCAACCATGGCAATGGCCATGATTCCGGCGATCATGCCCTGGTAGCGCCCACGCTCGCGGGGCGGGACCAGGTCACCGATGATCGCCATCACGCCGACCATGAGGCCACCGGCACCGAGGCCCTGCACGGCCCGGAAGGCGATGAGCTGAACCATGCCGTCCTGCGGGCCGCCGAGCATCGCGGAGCCGGCCATGCCACAGAGGGCCGAGCCGACGAGGAAGACGACGACCGAGGTCAGGAAGACGGACTTGCGGCCGTAGAGGTCACCGAGCTTGCCCCAGATCGGGGTGGAGACGGTGGTGCCCAGGACGTACGCCGTGACCACCCAGGTGAAGTGGTTGAGGCCGCCGAATTCGCCGACGATCCGCGGTAGCGCGGTGCTGACGATCATGTTGTCGAGCATCGCGAGCATCATCGCGATCATCAGCCCGAACAGCACGACCCGTATGTTGTTGGGTCGTACGCCGGTCTGTGTTGCCTGAGTCATGGGTAAGCTCCCCCCGAGAAATGCCTTACTTACTTGCCGCCCGGCTAGTCACCTTACTAGCCGCACGGTAAGTTGGGTAGCAAGCAGCGGTCAAGCGATTTGGGGGGCGTGGGTGAGCGAGAGCACAGGCGGGACGCGGGAACGGATCAAGGCCGTCGCGCTCGAGCTCTTCACCGAGCAGGGGTACGAGAAGACCTCGCTCCGGGAAATCGCCGAGCGGCTCAATGTCACCAAGGCGGCGCTCTACTACCACTTCAAGAGCAAGGACGACATCGTCGCCAGCTTCGTCGAGGCCCGGCTGGAGGGGATGGACGCACTGATCGCCTGGGCCGCCACGCAGCCCGCCACCCTGGACACCCGGCGCGAGCTGATCTCCCGGTACGCCGACACGATGTTCGACGGGACCCAGCCGTCGGTGATGCGCTTCTTCGAGCAGAACCAGACGGCGCTCAAGAGCCTCTCCGCCGGCCAGCAGATGCGCGGTCGGATGTTGGAGCTGACCGACGCGCTGTGCCGGGGTGACGACTCCCCCGCCGCCCAACTTCGCGCCGCGCTGTCGCTGTTCGCAGTGCACACCAGCTGGTTCGCGGTCCGCGCCCCGCACATCAGCGACGACGAACGCCGCAAGCTCGCCCTGGACGTGGCCGACGAGTTGTTGGCCGCCATCGGCACGCATCCCGACGAGGCGGCGGAGCTCGACCGGGGCGCAGCCCCGGCCGACCTGGACTGATCGGTCGGCGGCGGATCAGCCGCGCGTCAGGTCCAGGCGCAGGCCGAGCAGGTCCACGTCCACCGCCGGCGACCAGTCCTTCTCCGGCGCGCGGACGAACCCGAGCCGCGAGTAGAGCCGGTGCGCCGACTCGGCCATCCCGGCCCGGACGCAGATCACGACCGCCGTGCAGCCCAGCTCGGCCGCGCGCTCGACACACGCCTTGGCCAGCGCGGCGCCGACACCCCGCCCCTGCGCGCCCGGGTCGACCGCGAGCATCCGGAACTCCGCCTCGCCCGGGCCGGACAACTCGGCGAACGGGGTGCCCGGCAGCACGAACGTCACCGAGCCGAGCACCGCGTCGGTCACCTCGTCGACCGCGACCAGCACCTCGCCGCTGACGGCCCGGGTCGATACGTCGGCCAGCACCGTGCCGTACCCGTGTTCACCCTTGAGCTGGCCGTCCGCCTCGTACGCGGCCACGGTCAGCCGGGCCACCGCCGGGAAGTCGGCCGGCTCGGCAGGACGAACCCATAGCCCACTCAAGCGATCACCGCAATGAGGTCGCCGTCCTGCACGACGTCCCCCTCGTGCACGGCGAGCCGCTCGATCACACCATCGGACTCGGCGATGACCGGGATCTCCATCTTCATCGACTCGAGGATCACCAGGGTGTCGCCCTCGGTCACGGTGTCACCTGCCGTGGCGACGACCTTCCAGACGTTCGCCACCATCTCGGCGCGGATCTCCTCGGCCATGTCCAGGCCCTCCCTTTTCGCGATGTGCCTGCCGACGTATCCAATCATGCGGCTGCCGACGGTGGGCCCGCAGCGGCACGGCCGGGATAGCGCGCCCGCCCTGGGGAAGGCGGCGGGTGTCGACCGCACTACCATCAGCGGGTCGGACCCGATGCCGGGCCGCCGGTGGGCACACCGGCGCCGAGGTCGTCCGCAGAACGGATCCGACCCATCACGAGGAGGTCAGCATGGCGAAGAAGTCCCGCAAGAAGAAGGCCCGTAAGAAGAGCGCCGCGAACCACGGCAAGCGTCCCAACTCCTGAACGGGTCGGCGGGCCGGCGGCCCGTCACCGATCAGCTTGACCCGGCCGACGCCGGATACACCGGTGGCCCGGGTCGACATCGACCCGGGCCACCGGTCTTGGTCCGTCAGATACGACCGACGCTCAGTCGGCCAACTCGCGGGAATCACTGGTCTCGAAGACCACCAGCTCGGTGAGCTTGACCCGCAGTCGCTCGCGCAGCTCGTCCGGCGCGGTCTCGTTGCCGCAGCAACGAGCCACCAGCGCCCGCACCTCCTGCTCAAGCCCGTACTCGCGCAGGCAGGGCCCGCACTCGTCCAGGTGGTGCCGGATCAGCGAGCGCCGCTCGTCGGCGCACTCCAGATCCAGGTAGAGGTAGACCTCCGCGAGCACTTCGCGGCAATCCGTCTCGTGCGGCTCCCCACAGCTCACGTCACACCTCCCGGCCGGCAGCGGCGGCAGTCGAGCCCTTTGCCGAGCGGGCCGCACTGAAGCCCCGCTCCCCGGCGTAGCGCTCGAGCAGCTTGCGCAGATTACGACGGCCCCGGTGCAGGCGCGACATCACGGTGCCGATCGGCGTGCCCATGATGTCCGCGACCTCCTTGTACGAGAAGCCCTCGACATCGGTGAGGTAGACGGCCAGGCGGAACTCCTCCGGCAACTGCTGGAGGGCCTCCTTGACGTCGCTGTCCGGCAGCCGGTCCAGTGCCTCGGTCTCCGCGGAGCGCAGCCCACTGGAGGTGTGCGACTCGGCCTCGGCGAGCTGCCAGTCGGTGATCTCCTCGGTGGGCGCCTGGATCGGCTGGCGCTGCCGTTTGCGGTAGGAGTTGATGTAGGTGTTGGTCAGGATCCGGTAGAGCCAGGCCTTCAGGTTCGTGCCCTGCTCGAACTGGTGGAAGGCCGCGTACGCCTTCAGGTAGGTCTCCTGGACCAGGTCCTCGGCATCCGCCGGGTTGCGTGTCATCCGCAGCCCAGCAGCGTAGAGCTGATCGACGAATGGCATCGCGTCCCGTTCGAATCGGGCCCTGCGCTCGTCCGTCTTCTCGGTGGTCAACCGCACATCCCCTCGCGTCGGATGCTTCCCCGCCGAGGATACGCGCACAGACCTGCCCGCAGATTCACTTCCGGCCGGTGTGCCCGTGCTCACCGCGCCCACCCCGCCCGGTCCCGCCGTCGCGGGCCAATCCGGGCCATCCAGCAGCCGCTTCAGCTGCCGGGCGTCCCGCTCGTCCCGTTCCAGGCTCCGTGTCTCGGTCGGCACCGTGCACCCCCCTCGCAGAAAAGTCGTCCGGGGGTTGTAACGCGAGATGACCACTGGGGCATTCCGGCCCACCCACCCCGTTCCTGGTCCCGGCCCCGACGGCGGCCGGCGCTGGGACCAGGAAGGGCCTGGGAGGACTGGTATCGCCCGTCCGGTTCGGGCCGGCGGCACCAACGGATGCAACGACCCGCGCCGGGCACCGGAAACGGTCGCCCGGGCGAGCCGGGGCCAACCGGCCGGGGGCGAGCCGGGCCGGGCGACCGCGTCGCGCCGCAGCGAGCCGGATCGGCCCGCCGGAGCGCGTCGGATCACTCCGACTCGGCCCAGCCCTGGGCACGCAGCCAGTCGCGGACGAGGGCAGCGGTGCCGGCCGGATCCCGCCGCAGGTCGTGCGTCTCCCCCGGTCGGGTCAGCACCTGCACGGCCGGTCCCGGCTGCGGCGTCCCGAACGGGTCCCGGTCGCCGTTGACGACAAGCGTCGGCAGGCCGGTGGCCAGTTCGGCGGCCCGAGAGCGCTCCGGTCGACCGGGCGGGTGCAGCGGAAAAGCCAACGCGAGCACGCCCACCGCGCCCACCGCGCGGGCCGTCCGGCAGGCCACCCGTGCGCCACTGGACCGACCACCCACCAGCACCGTCGGCACGTCGGCGTGCCGGTCACGCAGCACGCCGAGCACCGCCGTCCAGGCCTCGTCGAGATGACCCGCCGGTGCCGGCGCACGTCGACCGGCGACCCGGTAGGGCTGGGTCACCCGGACCACCGCCAGGCCGGCCGCGACCGACGCGTCCCGGACCGCGAGCAGGTCGGGGGCATCGACACTGCCGCCCGCGCCGTGCCCGAGCACGAGCAGAGCGGTGGCAGGGCGGGTCGGCAGATCGGTGTCGATCCGCGCCGAACCACGCGGAGTGGTGATCTCGTCGCTGGGCAGCACCGACCCATTCTGCGCCGCCTGTCGGGCGACGGGTGCGGACCGGGTGAGCTGATCAGCTCAACGGGACCAGCGTGAGCAGGCGATCCCGCACCGGCGGGCCGGCGTCGTCGACGGCATCCGGGTCGGGTTCGACCTCGCCGCGCCAGGCGACCAGCATCGCCCGCCGTTCGCGGGGCGTGGTGGCGCCCCAGACACCGTGGCAGTCGCCGACGTCGAGGGCCCAGGCCAGGCAGGACCCCTGCACGTCACAGCTGCGGCACAGCGCGACGGCGGCGTCCACCGGCTCGTTCGGTGCCGGAAAGAATGTCTCCGGATCGACCGCCTGGCACGTGCCTCTGGTGCGCCACGCGTCGTCCTGTCGTCGTTCCCGCACGGCCCGCAGCAGTCGCGGATCTCGCCGCGCCGCAGCCACCTCGTGCGGGCGGGGCATACGCGCCCGTGTCATCCACCCACCTCCCCCGTGGGACCGGCAAAAGCTGTGGACGTCGTCCGCCCTGTGCGAATCGACAGCCACTACCGGCGCTGTGTTCTATCGCACTTCGCAACACCGGGACAAGGGTCTGCCGGGAACATGACTGAACAGCCAGGAGACGAATCGAGCGCAACCCTGGCAAATCGGCACCCAACGATGCCCTCGGGCTCAGAACAGAGTCAACTCCTGCGGAGTCACCGCCGGCACCCGGGCGGTCAGGTGCGGCCCGTCGTTACGAACGTCGCCCACCGCCGCCCCCACCGGGCGAATCTCCAACCCGGCAAGCCACTCCGCCGACGCCGGAATGAGCAGCCGCTCCGGCTCGTCGGTCGGCGCCAGCCACGACGACCAGCGCTCCGGCGGCAGCAGCACCGGCATCCGGTCGTGCACCTCGGCCAGGTCACCGAGCGCCGCGGTGGTCAGCACGCTGAAGGTGAGCCGGTTGTCGGCGCCGGACCCCCAGACCGACCAGATGCCGGCCAGGGCGAGCACCGAGCCGTCGCGGGGGGTCAGGTAAAAGGCCTGCCGCCCACCATCGGGCCGGCGGACCCACTCGTACCAGCCGTCGGCGGGGACCAGGCAGCGGCGACGGGAGAACGACCCGGCGTACGCCCGACTGGTGGCCACCGTCTCCGCCCGCGCGTTGATCATGCGGGCCGCCCCGGCGGCGGAGCGGGACCAGTGCGGCAGCAGACCCCAACGACCGACGCAGAGACTGCGGTGCCCCTGCGGGCTGACCCGGACCAGCGGCACCGGGTCGGTGGGCGCGACGTTGTGATCCGGTCCGAGCAGGCCGTCCGTGTCGTCGGACGACTCGAACAGCGCGCTCAGCTCGCCGGAGCTCCGGGTCGTCGCGTACCTGCCGCACATGAGCCACACGCTAACGCGTGGGGGGTCCGTCGGCTGTCCCGCCAACCGGGAGTACGACCGCCGGTTCCCGCCGTCCACCGGCCGACACGGCAGAATGTAACCGTGGGGAACCTGACAGCGACCCGGCCGCCGCAGCCGTGGACCGCACCGACCGCATCCGACCCGGTGATGGCGACGCTGCGTCTGCCCGGTTCCAAATCGATGACCGCGCGCGCCCTGGTGCTCAGCGCGCTGGCCGCCGGCCCGTCGACGCTGGCCGGGCCGCTACGCGCCCGCGACACCGAGTTGATGGCCTCCGGCCTGCGGGCGATGGGCGCGCACGTGTCGATCAGCGACGACGAGCGCTGGTTGGTCCGGCCCCACCCGCTGGTCGGCCCCGCGCACGTCGACGTGGGCCTGGCCGGCACCGTGATGCGGTTCGCGCCGCCGGTGGCCGGGCTCGCCGACGGGCAGGTCACCTTCGACGGCGACCCCCATGCCCGCACCCGACCCCTCGGCCCGCTGGTCGGTGCGCTGCGCTCGCTGGGCGTCCGGATCGACGTCGCCGGCTCGGGCAGCCTGCCGCTGACCGTGTTCGGCGTCGGCCGGGTCACCGGGGGCGAGGTGGTGATCGACGCGTCCGCCTCCAGCCAACTCGTCTCCGGGTTGCTGCTGGCCGCCCCGCGCTTCGACCGTGGCGTCGTGGTGCGGCACGTCGGCCCGCCGGTGCCGTCCGCGCCGCACCTCCGGATGACGGTGCAGATGTTGCGTGCCGCCGGGGCAGCCGTCGACGACACCACCCCCGACGTGTGGACCGTCGAGCCGGGCCCGCTCACCGGCCGCGGCTGGCAAATCGAACCAGACCTCTCCGGCGCGGTGCCGTTCTTCGCCGCCGCCCTGGTGACCGGCGGCGAGGTGACCCTGCAGGGTTGGCCACACAGCAGCGCGCAGCCGGTCGAGCAGCTCCGCTCGCTGCTGCAACGGATGGGTGGAGAGGTCACCCTCTCGACCAGTGGGCTGACCGTCCGGGGCACCGGCGTGGTGCACGGTCTGACCGCCGACCTCTCCGACGTCAGTGAGCTGACGCCGGCGCTGACCGCACTGGCCATGCTTGCCGACTCTCCGTCGGTCTTCACCGGCATCGGGCACATCCGTGGCCACGAAACCGACCGGCTGACCGCGCTCGCGCGCGAGTTCACCGCACTCGGGGCGGACGTCACCGAGGCGCCGGACGGGCTGGAGATCCGGCCCCGGCCGCTGCGCGGCGGGGTGTTCCGCACCTACCAGGATCACCGCATGGCGCACTCCGCCGCGGTGGCCGGGCTCGCCGTTCCCGGCATCGAGGTGGACGACGTGGGGTGTACCTCGAAGACCATGCCCGAGTTCCCGGCACTATGGTCAGCGATGGTGACCGGCAAGAGCTGACGCGAGAAGAGGACAGGTCCTGGCGACCAAACGGCGGGAGTACGACGAGGACGACGTACGGGTCCGACCCGGGAAGTCGTCGCGCCCGCGTACGCGCACCCGGCCCCAGCACGCCGACGCCGTGGACGGCTTCGTCATCGCCGTCGACCGGGGGCGCTACCAGTGCGTGCTGGCCGGGGCCGAGCGCGGCGTGGTGGGGGCCGAGCTACCCACGGTCACCGCGATGCGGGCCCGTGAGCTGGGCCGCAAATCGGTGGTGGTCGGCGACCGGGTCAGCCTGGTCGGGGACACGTCCGGGGCGGAGGGCGCCCTCGCCCGCATCGTCCGGATCGCCGAGCGCCGCTCGGTGCTGCGCCGCACCGCCGACGACGACGAGACCACCGCCGAGGGCCGGCTGGAACGGGTGGTGGTGGCCAACGCCGACCAGTTGGTGATCGTCAGCGCGCTGGCCGACCCGCCGCCGCGCACCGGGTTCATCGACCGCTGCCTGGTGGCCGCGTACGACGCGGACGTCGAGCCGCTGCTCTGCCTCACGAAGGCCGACCTGGCCGGGCCGGAGGAGGTACTGGGCTACTACACCGAGCTGGAGCTGCCGTACGTGCTCAACCGCCCCGACTCCGACCTCGACGCGCTCCGAGCGCTGCTGAGCGGCAAGGTGTCGGTACTGGTCGGGCACTCCGGGGTGGGCAAGTCGACGCTTGTCAACCGTCTCGTCCCGGACGCCCTGCGCGCGGTCGGCGTGGTCAGCGCGATCGGCCGGGGTCGGCACACCTCCACCAGCGCGGTGGCGCTGCGGTTGCCACCGGTGCCCGGCGTCGACACCGACCCGGGCTGGATCATCGACACCCCCGGGATCCGCAGCTTCGGGCTGGCACACGTCTCCGCCGACAGCCTGCTGCACGGCTTCCCGGATCTGGTCGAGGGCACCGTCGACTGCCCGCCCAACTGCCAGCACACGGCCGACGAGGCCGCCTGCGGGCTCGACGCCTGGGTGGCTGCCGGCAAGGCCGATCCGCGCCGGCTGGCGTCGTACCGTCGATTGCTCGCCTCCCGCGCCGGCGACGGTGACTCGCGTGGCGAGAGCGACCAGCGCGGGCCCGGCGAGGGTGACCGGCGCGGGCCCGACGAGTGAGCCGACGGGCGTCGGCTAGGTTGCCGGCATGACCGGGTACGCCGACGACCTCGCCCTCGCCCACCTGCTCGCCGACCGAGCCGACGCCATCGCCACGTCCCGGTTCCGCGCGCTCGACCTGCGGGTCGAGGCGAAGCCCGACCTGACCCCGGTCTCCGACGCGGACACCGCCGTGGAGCGGGAGATCCGCGCCCTGCTGGCCGAGCACCGGCCCGCCGACGGGCTGCTCGGGGAGGAGTACGGGGCGCAGCCGGCCAGCGACCCGGACGGCCGTCGTTGGATCATCGACCCGATCGACGGCACCAAGAACTTCGTCCGTGGAGTGCCGGTGTGGGCCACCCTGATCGCGCTCTACGACGGCGACCGGCCGGCGGTCGGCGTGGTGTCCGCACCGGCGCTGGGCCGGCGCTGGTGGGCGAGCGCGGGCGCGGGCGCGTACGCCGGGCCGGGCCCTGCCGACGGCGAGCGGATCGGGGTGTCCGCCGTGCAGCGGATCGCGGACGCCAGCTTCTGCTACTCGTCCCTGGAGGGGTGGGAGCAGGCCGGTCGGCTCGACGCGATGCTCGACCTGATACGCGCCAGTTGGCGCAGCCGGGCGTACGGCGACTTCTACGGTTACATGCTGCTGGCCGAGGGCGCACTGGACGTGATGGTCGAGCCGGAGTTGTCCCTGTGGGACGTGGCGGCGCTGGTGCCGATCGTCACCGAGGCGGGTGGCACGATCACGGATCTGTCCGGTCGACCGGCCCCGGCCGGGGCCCCTGGCACCGACAGCAGCGTGGTGGCCACCAACGGTGTTCTGCACGCCGACATCCTCACGCGGCTCGATCCTCCAGCCGAGCGCTGACCGTCGGCAACCTCTATCCTCGCCAGGTGGTCTCCTCCGGCTGGTGCTTCCTCGCGGCGATGATCGTCGCGTACGGCTTCGCCAACCTTCTCCAGTCGGTGGCCGCGGCCCGCACCACGGTCCACCACACCTTCGATCCGGGCCTGCTGCTGCGCCTTGCCGGGCACCGGACGTACCTGGTCGGCCTGGGCTGCCAGATCGGCGGTTTCGTGCTCGCCTTCCTGGCCCGCCGGGACCTGCCGCTGTTCCTGGTGCAGGCGAGCGTCGCGGCCGGGCTCGGGGTGACCGCCATCCTCGGCGTGCTGGTGCTGAAGTGGCGACTACCGGTGGCGGAGGTGGTGCTGCTGGGCCTGCTCTTCGCCGGGATCACCGCGCTGGTGCTGTCCGCCCGGCCGGCCCCGTCGAAGCAGCTCGGCACCGCCGGCGCGATCGCCCTGCTGGTGGCACTCGGCGTCATCGCGGTGCTCGGTGTCTTCGCCGTCCGGCTGCGCGGGGCACCCGGTTCGGTGGCCCTCGGCTCGCTGGCCGGGTTGGCGTTCAGCTCGGCGGCGGTCGCCGCCCGGCCCCTGGCGTCCGCGTCGTCCGCCGAGGCGTTCCTCTCCCACCCGCTGTTCTACCTGCTGATCGCCCACTCGATCGTCGGTCAACTGCTGCTCGGTCTGGCCATGCAGCGTGGCTCGACGACCGCCGCGGTCGCCGCCATGGACGCCGCCGGTGCGGTGCCGGCCGCGATCGTCGGCCTGCTGCTGCTCAACGACAAGATCTGGCCGGGGCGGGAGTGGCTGGCGGCGGCCGGTTTCCTGGTCACCCTGGCGGCGGTGATCGGGCTGACCCGGTACGCCGAGCCGCAGCAGCAACGCTCGGTGGCGCGCCGCCGCGACCAGGCAATGGTCGCCGTCGGCCGGCCGGGCTGACGGTCCGGGCCGCCCGGCGGACAACACCGTCGCACTGCCCTCCTTCGGCTACGCGATCTTGCACTTTCTGCCCCAACCTAAGGGGCATGTCACGCAAAACGGCGACCGAAACTGCAAGATCGCCCGGGCTGACCCCACTACGCCTCGACGGGCTTGCGGCGACTCACCACCCGTTCGTAGAGGCGCTCCAACGCGCCGGCGGTGCGCTCCCACGTGTAGCTGCTGCGCACCCGGTCCACCGCGGCGTGCCCGTACGCGAAACGACCGGCGTTGTCGGCGAGCAGCCGGCGCAGCGAGACTCCGAGCGCCCGCACGTCGCCGGGGGGCACCAGCCGGCCGGTGACCTCGTCGACGACGGCGTCCGCCAGGCCGCCCATCGCGTAGCCGATCACCGGCACGCCGCAGGCCATCGCCTCCAGCGAGACCCGCCCGGCGGAGGAGTAGTGCGGGGTGCAGGCGACCACGTCCGCCGACCGGTACCAGGTGGCCATCTGGTCGTGCGGCACCGCGCCGACGAGCCGCACCTGGTCGACGACGCCGATCTGCTCGGCCAACTCGCGCAGCCGTCGCGCCTCCGCGTGGTTGACCAACTGGTCGGCCGGCGGTCCACCGGCGATCACCAGCTCGGCGTCACCGACCAGACGCATCGCCCGGATCAGGTCCTCCTGACCGTGGCCCGCGGCGAGTGACCCCACCGAGAGGATGCGGGACCGTTGTTCGCGCGGTGCGGCCTCGCCGTCGGGCTGGAACTGCTCGATGTCCACCCCGGCCGGCACCAAGGCGACCGAGCTGCGTTGCAGACCCATCCGGGTGAGCTCGTCGACCTCGTCGTTCGACTGGGCCACGGCGATGTCCACCGCCCGGGTCAGCGCACGTTCCAGCGTGATCCGCTCCCCCGGCCCGTCGTAGTGGCCGCCCAGGTGACGCAGCTGCTCGATGCCGAGCGAGTGGAAGGTCTGCACCACCGGAATGTCGGTCTCCCGAACGGCGTGTGCGGCGGCCAGGCCACCGACCCAGTAGTGCCCGTGCACCACCTCGGGTCGCCAGGCACCCGACCACTCGTCGGCCAACCAGCGGCCGACCTCCGTCACGTACGGAATCAGCTCGGCGGTGGGTAGCGGGGTGGGCGGGCCGGCGGGCACCTGGTGCACCTGGTAGCCGTCGATGTTCATCGTCGCCGGCAGCGTCGGGTCGTCCCGGCGGTCGTAGAGGCGGACGTCATGGCCCCGCTCGGCCAACTCGGTGGCGACCCGCGCAATGTGCTGTCGGGTACCGACCGGCGGGCCGTCGGCGTGGCGATAGGAACTGGCGTGCGCGCAGACGAGGCCGACGCGCATGGGTCACCTCCCTGCGATCTTTCCTCGGCGGTGGTCCTCCCGTTCAGAGCGTCCCATTAACCTCGGGACCCGGAGTCGAAACCTGGCAGATCGGGAACAGTCCCCGCAGGTGCCACCGAAGCTTGCGCCACGGCAATCACAACAGCCACAATTCCTGCCGCTTCCACGGTGATCAACAAACGGTCCCTGGTATGACCAGGCCCGCGCGGGGGTACCGATCAGGAATGCCGCTCACCCGCAGCCTCGACGATTCGACCGTGGTGATCACCGGCGCGTCCAGCGGGATCGGCACGGCCACCGCGTACGCGTTGGCCCGTCGCGGTGCCGCCGTCGTGCTTGCCGCCCGCAGCGAGCCGGCCCTACGACAGGTTGCCCAGCGCTGTCGGGAGTTGGGCGGCCGGGCACTTGTCGTGCCGACCGACGTGACCGACCTGGAGTCGGTACAACGGCTGGCCGATCGGGCGGCGGCCGAGTTCGGGCGGATCGACGCCTGGGTGAACAACGCCGCGGTGAGCGCGGTGGGTCTGTTCGACGAGATTCCGGTCGCCGAGTTCCGCCGGGTACTGGAGGTCAACCTGCTCGGGGCGGTGCACGGCATCAAGGCGGCACTGCCGTACCTCAGCGCGGCCGGCGGCGGGGTGCTGGTCAACAACGCCTCGGTGCTGGCCGAGATTGCCATGCCGTACCAGTCGGCGTACAACGCCACCAAGCACGGCATCCGAGGGCTGGCCGACACGGTCCGGCAGGAGCTGCGGGTGACCGGTCGCGGTCAGATCTCCGTCTGCACCGTGCTGCCCGCCACCATCGACACCCCGTTCTTCCGGCACGCGGGAAACTACAGCGGACGGGAGCTGGTGCCACCGCCCCCGATCTACCCGCCGGAGGTGGTCGCCGAGACCATCGTCCGGTTGCTGCGCCGGCCCCGCCGCGAGGCGTACGCCGGTGGCGCGGCCCGGCTGTTCGGCCTGCAGTGGCGGGTGGCGCCCGCGCTGGTGGAGCGCACCCTCGGCTGGTACGCCCACCGCACCCAGTTCGGTCCGGGTGCCCGGGTGGACAGCAGCGGCAACGTTTTCCACGCCGACGCCCAGGCCCAGCGCGACGGCGGCTGGCACGGCCGACGGCGTCAGTTGGTGCGGATGACGGCCGCGTTCGGCCTCGCCGCCGCCGGCACCGCGGTCGGCACGATGGCGGCGATCAACCGCCGGTCCCGGTTGGCTGGCCGATGACCGGCATCGGGCGTCCGAATGCGCGAACTGTCACCGACGCGCACAATGGGGCGATCATGTCGAGCTGCCTCGTGGACATCGATGATTCGTCGGTGGTGGTCCGGCTGTCCGGGGTGCTCGACGCCGCCGGAGCCGAGGCGGTACGCGGCGCGCTGCTGGCCCGACTCTGCGACCGGCCAGGCCCGGTGGTGGCCGACGTGACCGGACTGCGGATCGTCGACCCGACGGGGTGGGGTGTCTTCGCCGAGGTTCGCCGGGAGGTCGCCGACTGGCCCGCCGCGGATCTGCTGCTGTATGACCCGACGATGGACGGGCCCGACGACGCGGACGCGCCGCTGGCCGGTGTGCCGGCCTGGCCGGCCATGGTGGCCGGTGTGCCGGCCTGGCCGGCTCTGGACGGCGCGCTGGCCGCTGCGGCGCCGCTGGCGGCGGTGCTCACCGCCGAACTGGCCCCGACGGTGGGAGCGGCCCGGGAGGCCCGCGAGCTGGTCGCCGCCGGTTGCGAACGCTGGGGTATGCCGACGCTCATCGACCCGGCCTGCATCGCGATCACCGAGATGGTCAACAACGTGGTGGCGCACGCCCGAACTCCGATGACGGTGCGGCTGGCTCCCCAGGACAGCGCCCTGCACCTGGCGGTCCGCGATCGCTCCACGCGTCGGCCGACGTTCGCCGGGCTGTCCCCGCCGAACCGGATCGGTGGCCGAGGGCTGCTGCTGATCGACACGGTGGCCCGTCGCTGGGGCAGCAGCGCCGTACCGGACGGCAAGGTCGTCTGGTGCGTGCTGCACCCGGACGACGAGGCCGCGGGCTCCGAGTGACGGGGATTTTCACCTCCGGTGCCGGTTTCGCCGGGGCATGGCCGGCGGTGCTCCGGTTATGGCGGCAGGGCAGCGGGTAGTGATCAGACATGCGCGACAACGAGTACCCGACCCCCGTGTCCGACACCGAGGCGCAAGGGCTTCCCGACACCGCCGATGACGACTCGACCGCCAACGACGACGTGCTCACCGGGCGCGAGGCGGACGGCCCGGACCCGGCCCAACTGCCCGGCGACCGGACGCCGGTGGCGGTGGACCGGTTCGGTACGACCGCCGAGGAACAGCTCGACGGTGAGTCGTTGGACTACAAGCTCGACCGGGAGGTCTACGAGCGACCGGCGGACGACCCGCTGGCCGGGACGATCGACCCGAAGATCGCCTTCGAGGCCGACAACCTGGAAGCCGCGGCAGAGGCCCAGCTGGACGCCGACGTGATCGACCCGGGGCCCACCTCGGACCCGAACTCGCCGGTCTCCCTCTACGACCATGGCCAGCTCGGCACGGTGGCCGACGCCACGGTGGGCCGGCTGGTGGAACCGGACGAGGGGTCGCACACCGACCAGGAGACCGACTCGGTGGCGTACGACGCCGGTTCCGCTGGCGGCGGGGCGACCGCCGAGGAGTTGGCCATCCACGAGACGGAGCCGCCGCGCTCGGTCTGACCCGGGTCAGTCGCTCAGCTCGGTCTGACCCGGGTCAGTCGCCCAGGCCGCGTTCGATGGCGTACCGGGTCAGCTCGACGCGGTTGTGCAGTTGCAGTTTGCCCAGGGTGTTCTGCACGTGGTTCTGCACGGTGCGGTGCGACAGCCCGAGCCGCTGCGCGATCTGCTTGTAGGACACGCCCTTCGCCACCAGCCGCAGCACCTCCGTCTCCCGGTCGGTGAGCTGGGGCGTCACGGGCCCCGCGCTGCCGGCCGGGTCGGTCCCCTGTCCCGGTCCGGCGGCCAGCCGGCGGTACTCGCCGAGGACGAGCCCGGCCAGGCCGGGGGTGAAGACCGCCTCGCCGGCTGCGGTGCGGCGGACCGCATCGAGGAACTCGGCGGGGGCGGTCGACTTCATCAGGTAGCCGGTGGCCCCCGCCTTGACCGCGTCCAGCACACTCTGCTGTTCGCCGCTGGCGCTGAGCATCAG
Source organism: Micromonospora arborensis (assembly GCF_003205615.1). Classification (GTDB taxonomy): domain Bacteria; phylum Actinomycetota; class Actinomycetes; order Mycobacteriales; family Micromonosporaceae; genus Micromonospora; species Micromonospora arborensis. The sequence continues at coordinate 32,946 of NZ_PYBV01000013.1, forward strand.
CACCCGCACGTCGGGCAGCGCCGCGCGCAGCCCGAGGATCACCTCGACGCCAGAAACGTCCGGTAACTGCAGGTCGAGGACGACCACGTCGGGCCGGGCTGCGGCGGCGATCCGGATGGCCTGTCGCCCCTCCCCGCTGGTCGCCACCACCAGGAAACCGGCCTCGGTCAGGTCCCGGGCCACACCCTCGCGCCACATCGGATGGTCGTCGACCACCATCACCCGGGTCGGGTTCACCGCCGCGTCCTCGGCACGGTCAGCTCGATCTCGGTGCCGGCCTCGGGGGCGGACACGATGCGAACCGTCCCGCCCAGCTCGGCCACCCGGCCCCGGATCGACTGGGTCACGCCGAGCCGGCCCTGAGCGGCCGCCTCGGCCAGCCGGCCGTCCGGAATACCCGGCCCCTCGTCGCGGATCGACACGGTCACCGTCGCCCCCTCGTCCTCGATCAGCACCCAGGCCCGCCCGCCGGCGTGCCGCCCCACGTTGTCGAGCGCCGCGCCGGTCGCGGCGGCCAACTCTCCGGCCACCCGTCGAGGCAGCGGCACCGGGGTGGCCGGGGCGGAGAGCGCCACCGCCGGGGAGGCGTACCGGCCGAGGAGAGTCCGCAGGTCCACTGCGGCGGCCTCGGGGCCGTCCGGGTGCACGGCGGCGGTCGGGCTGGCGCCGGCGATCAGCGCCCGCAAGGCGACCTCCTGCTCGCCGGCCAGACGGGCCAGCTCGCCGGCCTCGCCGGGCAGGTCAGCGCCACGACGCTGCACCAGCGCCAGCACCTGGAGCACCGAGTCGTGGATGCCGCGGGCCAGCCGCTCCCGCTCCCGGGTGGCGGCCTCCAGCTCCACCGCGCGTTGCAGCCGTTCCTCGGCGCTCGCCGCGAGCCGGGCCATGTGCCCGACCACCACTCCGGCGAGCAGCATCAGGATCACCCCGGTGAACGAGGACTGACCTATCCGCTCCCGGGTGGTCAGGTCCGCGCCGGCGACCAGCAACGCCGCGATCGTGCCGCGCCGGCGGCCACCCGAGACGGCCCAGGCCAGCACCGGGCCGGCCATCCAGGCCACCCCCATGGTGGGTACGCCGGTGGCGAGCGCCGCCCGACCGACCACCCACGGGGTGGCCAGCACGACGGCCAGCACCACCCCGAGGTCGGCCAGCAGCAGCGGCCAGCGCCGCCAGGCCGGTCGGGCGTACCCGATCGCGGTCACGCCGGTCCAGATGATCATCACGAGGAGCAGCGTGCCGACGGCGTACGGGTGGGCGTACCGGTCGGAGTCGCGGATCGCGAGCACGCAGACGTACGCCAGGGACGCCAGCCGGAAAACGGTGAGCGCACGCCACAGCGGCACCTCGAATCCACCTGGCGGCGACGGCATGGCGGTCAGGATGCCACAACCGGGCCAGTGGCACGGCGAGCAGTGAGTGCGGTTCGGGAAACCCTGACGTACGGTGGAAAAGCCGCGAAGTACTCCGAGATCCGCCGCCAGGACGGGCCCATGACCAACGCAGATCCGCACGCACCGCGTACGGTTGTGCCCATCGAACCTGCCCTCCTGATCGCCGACGCCTTCGACCAGGCCCAGGTGACCGAGATTCGACACTCGGTCACCTCCTGTGCGCACGCCTCCGGGCTCGCCGGCCAACGGCTGGACGACTTCGTGCTCGCGATCAACGAGTTGATCACCAACGCGGTGCGGCACGGCGGCGGGCGCGGATGGCTGCGGCTCTGGCACGAGTCGAGCCTGCTGGTGTGCGAGGTCGCCGACCACGGGCGCGGGATCAGCCCACAGCGGTTGGGCGACCGCACTCGGCCGGCCCCGGACACCGCCGGCGGTTGGGGCCTCTGGCTGGCCCGCGAGCTGACCGACGCCATGGAGGTCGTCACCAGCACCGCCGGCACCACAGTCCGCGTCACCACCGGCCTCACCAGCCCCAACCACACCCCGAACTAACCCACCCCCCCTGCCCCACCCCTCTGCCCCACCCCTCGCCCCGCGCCCCTCGCCCCTCGCCCCGCGCCCCTCGCCCCTCGCCCCGCGCCCCGCGCCCCGCGCCCCCGCCAACCCCGGCGATCTTGCACTTACTGTTGCGACAAAACCACCCAGACCCGCATATCTCGGGGACAGGAACCGCAAGATCGCGGGCTGGTCGCGGGGACGGGGACGGGAGGGTTAGGCGAACAGCGCCGAGACGGACTCTCCGTTGTGGATCCGGCGCATGGCTTCGGCCAGGGCAGGGGCCACCGACAGGACCTGCAGTTTGGGGACCCGCTTGGCGGCCGGGATGGGCACGGTGTTGGTGCAGACGACCTCCAGGACGCCGTCCTGGTCGCTGAGCCGCTGCAACGCGTCACCGGAGAAGAGCCCGTGCGTGCAGGCGAGCCGGATCGAGCGGACCTTCAGGCCGCGCAGATGCTCCATCAGCTCGACCACCGTGCTGCCCTTGGCGATCTCGTCGTCCAGCACGATGACGTCCCGGTCGGTCACCTCGCCGATCACCGCGCTGATCTTGACCAGGTCGTCGCTGAACCGCTGCTTCGCCCCGGCCGCGACCGGTGTGCCGAGCAGCCGGGCGAAGGCCGCCGCCTCCTTGGCGTTGCCCAGGTCGGGCGAGACCACCACGGTGTTGCTCAGGTCGTAGCGCCGGAAGTGGGTGGCCAACTCCCGCAGCGCGTGCAGGTGATCCACGGGAACGCTGAAGAAGCCGTGCACCTGCGGCGAGTGCAGGGTCATCGCGAGCACCCGGTCCGCCCCGGCCGACGTGAGCAGATCGGCGACGAGCCGCGCACCGATCGAGATCCGCGGCGCGTCCTTCTTGTCCGAGCGGGCGTACGCGTAGTGCGGCAACACCACGGTGATCCGGCCGGCGGACGCACCCCGCGCGGCGTCGATCATCAGCAGCAGCTCGACCAGGTTCTCCTGTACCGGCGGCACCAACGGTTGGATCAGGAAGACGTCGCGCTCCCGGCAGTTGGCCTGCAACTGCACTTCCAGGCAGTCGTTCGCGAACCGGGACACCCGCACCGGAAGCAGCGGCACCCCCAGGTGGGTGCAGATCTCGGCAGCAAGGTCGGGATGGGCAGTTCCACTGAAAACGGCGATGTCGCGCACGTTCGCACATCGTAGGCGAAGTGGCCGGTGGTGCCCGGCGGCGGGCCGAATCCGGCCGTGACGCCTGTCGCACCGCGCCGCCGGTCCGGGTACGGTGCTGCGGGTGACCCCCCAGTACGTCGCCGCCATCGACCAGGGCACCACCTCCTCGCGGTGCATCGTCTTCGACCGGGCCGGGGAGATCGTCGCCGTGGCCCAGCGCGAACACCGGCAGATCTTTCCCCAGCCCGGCTGGGTGGAGCACGACGCCGAGGAGATCTGGGACAACGTCCAGCAGGTGGTCTCCGAGGCGCTGCGGGCCGCCGGCACCGACGCGGCCGGGCTGGCCGCCGTCGGCATCACCAACCAGCGGGAGACCACAGTCGTCTGGGACCGGGCCACCGGCCGCCCGGTGGCCAACGCCATCGTCTGGCAGGACACCCGGACCGGGCCGCTGCTGCGCGAGCTGGCTTCGGCGTACGGCGAGGAGCGGTTCCGTACCCGCACCGGCCTGCCGCTGGCCACCTACTTCGCCGGGCCGAAGCTGCGCTGGCTGCTCGACGAGGTCGACGGCCTACGCGAGCGCGCCGAGCGCGGCGAGGTGCTCTTCGGCACCATGGACAGCTGGCTCATCTGGAAGCTGACCGGTGTGCACGTCACCGACGTGACCAATGCCAGCCGGACCATGCTCATGGACCTCACCACCCTCGACTGGGCCCCGGACCTGCTGGACGCGATGGGCGTTCCGCCGGCGATGCTGCCGGAGATCCGCTGCTCCGCCGAGGTGTACGGCCACGCCAACGGCGTGCTCGCCGGAGTGCCGGTGGCCAGCGCGCTCGGCGACCAGCAGGCCGCCCTGTTCGGGCAGACCTGTTTCCAACCGGGCGAGGCGAAGTGCACCTACGGCACCGGCAGCTTCCTGCTGCTCAACACCGGTGCCAGCCCGGTCCCGTCCACGCACGGCCTGCTCACCACGGTCGCCTACCGGATCAAGGGCCAACCGCCCGCGTACGCCCTGGAGGGCGCGATCGCGGTCACCGGCTCGCTGGTGCAGTGGTTGCGGGACAACCTCGGGTTGATCTCCACCGCCGCGGAGGTGGAGGAGCTGGCACGCACCGTCGACGACAACGGCGGCTGCTACGTCGTACCGGCGTTCTCCGGACTGTTCGCCCCGCACTGGCGCAGCGACGCGCGCGGCGTGATCGCCGGCCTGACCGGCTACATCACCAAGGGGCACCTGGCCCGGGCGGTGCTGGAGGCATCGGCGTGGCAGACCCGCGAGGTGGTCGACGCGATGGACGCCGACTCCGACGTGGCGCTGCGCCGACTCCGGGTGGACGGTGGGATGACCGCGAACGGGCTGCTCATGCAGTTCCTCGCGGACGTGCTCGACGTGCCGGTGGTGCGTTCCCGGATCACCGAGACCACCTGTCTGGGTGCCGCGTACGCGGCCGGTCTGGCGGTCGGTTTCTGGCCCGATCTGGCCACCCTGCGGGCCCAGTGGCGCTCCGACGCGCAGTGGGAGTCGACGATGGCTCCGGAGCTGCGCGACCGGGAGCTGCACAACTGGCGCAAGGCCGTGCAGCGCACCCTCGACTGGGTGGAGTGACCGCCAGCCCGGCGGTCACTCCCAGCGGTTGCCGGTGAGCTTCTCGTAGACGTCGATGTAGCGCGCCCGGGTCGCCTCGACCACCTCGGCCGGCAGGTCCGGGGCCGGGCTCTGCTTGTCCCAGCCGGTCCCGGTGGCCCAGTCCCGCACGTACTGCTTGTCGTAGGAGAACTGCACCCGACCCGGCTGGTACGACTCGGCCGGCCAGAACCGCGACGAGTCGGAGGTGAGCAGCTCGTCGGCGAGGACCAGCGTGCCGTCCGGCGCCCAGCCAAACTCGAGCTTGGTGTCGGCGACCAGGATGCCCCGGTCGGCGGCCAGCTCCGCGCCGCGCCGGTAGACGTCGAGGGTGATCTGCCGCAGTCGCTCGGCGGTCGCCTCGCCCACCTTGTCCACCATGTCGTCGTACGTGATGGGTTCGTCGTGCTCGCCCATCGGCGCCTTGCTCGACGGCGTGAAGATCGGCTCGGGCAGGATCGACGCCTCGCCCAGCCCTCGCGGCAGTGGTACGCCGGAGACGGCGCCGGTCCGCTCGTACTCCCGCAGGCCGCCGCCGGTGAGGTAGCCGCGAGCGACGCACTCGACCGGGAGCATGTCCAGCCGCTGGCAGCGGATGGCCCGCCCGGCGAACTCGGCGGGCACGTCGGTGGCGGAGATGACGTGGTTTGGCACCAGGTCGGCGAGCTGCTCGAACCACCACAGCGAGAGTGCGGTGAGCAGGCGACCCTTGTCCGGGATCGGCGTCGGCAGCGCAACGTCGTAGATCGAGATGCGGTCCGAGGCGACCAGGATCAGGTCCTCGCCGTCGGCGTAGATATCCCGAGCCTTGCCTGAGTGCAGAAGTTCCACGCGCCCTAGTACACCATGTGCCATCGGAGTGCCCGATTCGACCACCCCACCCGGGGGGTGACCGGACGGACGTTGACACCTTCGTGCGCCGCCTGCGTGAATGGTCCGACCCACGACCCCGCAGGTCCAGGAGAGCCCCGTGCCCGTTGTTCGACCCCCGATCGACCGCCTCGGCGCCGACCCGGGCCGGCGCCGACTGCTCACCGCGCTACTCGGTGCGCCCCTGCTCGCGTCCGGTGGGCTGGCGGGATGCAGCGACGGCGCCGCCACGTCGACGCAGAACGGGCCGATCGAGCTGTCGGTCTTCTGGTGGGGTGGCGCCAAGCGGGCCGAACTCACCGAGAAGGCGCTGCGGCTCTACTCGGAACGGAACCCGCGGGTCACCTTCCGGGTCACCTGGCAGGGTGCCGACGGCTACTACGACCGACTGGCCTCGCAGGCGGTCGGTGGAAACGTCCCGGACCTGATCCAGATCGACGACGCGATGCTGACCGAGTACACCCAACGCCAGATTCTCCTCGACCTCACCGACCGGGTCGCCGACCACCACCTGGATCTGCGGGGCCTGTCGGAGGGCCTGATCCGCTACGGCACGGTGGAGGGGCGGACGATGGCGGTGGCCGCCGGGCAGACCCACGCCGCCGTGGTCTTCAACCGGGACCTGCTGCGGGAGCTGCGAGTGCCGGAGCCACGCGGTGGAATGACCTGGGCCGAGTACGTCTCCTGGGCGGAACAGGTCACCGAGGCCAGCGACGGCCAGGTGGCCGGCACCATCGACGCGTCCGGTGACTACCGGGCGCTCTGGCTCTGGCTGCGCTCGCAGGGCGGCGAGTTCTACCGGGGCAACCAGCTCGGTTTCGGCGCGGACGAGCTGATCGGGTGGTTCGAGCTGTGGCAGCGGGCCCGCAGTGGACGGGCTACGCCGGGCGCGGCGCTGGTCGAGCAGGCCGACAGTGGAGAGCCGGCGCGGCAGCTGGTGGTGACCGGGTTGACCGCCGCGTCCTTCGCCTGGTCGCACCAACTGCCGGAGCTGCAACGACTCACCAAGTCCGAGTTGGGCATCGTCGGTCTCCCCGGCCCGCCGGGCGCCCAGTGGGCACGGGCGTCGATGTACTGGTCAGCGTTCCGAGGAACCCGCCACCCGGACGTGGTCACCGACGTGATCAACTTCTTGACCACCAACGGTGAGGTCGGCACCGTCCTCGGCCACGAGCGTGGGCTGAACGCCAGTCTTCCGGTCCGTCGCTACGCCGAGGGCAGCATCACCGACCCGGCCCAGAAGCGGGTCGCCGCGTTCGGCGCCAGCATCGACGACCTGCTCGGGCCCGCACCGGCGCCACCGCCCAAGGGGCACCCCAAGGTACGCACCCTGCTGGTCACCGCCGCCGAACGCATCCGCGTCAGGCGCGACGGCACCCGTGAGGCCACCGCGCGCTTCCTGTCCCAGGCCATCGCGGCCCTCGCGGTGTGAGCACCGGCGGCCGGCCGGGGGCCGGCCGCTGGTGACCTGTCGTTGCCTTTCGGCCGATCAGCGGGGCGGACCGCCCCGGCGGTTGCGGGTCAGCCGCAGCACCAGGAACACGATGATCGCGACCACCACCAGGCAGCAGAGCAGGCCGAGGACACCGAAGCCGCCACCGCTGCGTCGCCGCCGCGCGGCCTCCACCACCAGCTCGCCGGTGCCCGTGGACGCCCACGCCGCGACGGGCACGAAGACCGCCAGTACGACCGCACCGAGGACGGCGCTCAGCCGGCCCCACCACTTACCAAAAGAAGACATGTGCCCATCTTCGCCGAAGGGCGCAACCGGGGCACGTCGGTCCACACCGAATCATGGGATCGGAAAGCTCGATGCCGGTGAGCCGCCGACGAGACAGTCCACTCGCCGGCACCTCGACGTACGAGGCTTCCGGACAGGGTGGCAGATCACGCGCTGCCCCACCGGGAGCCTCGTCCTCAATCGAGCATCGACAGGCGCTGACCGTCAGCCCTGCCGTCCACCGATCCATACCGAGCCCTTGCCCGGACCAGCCCGGCCGACCAGATCGTGCCGTTCGACTTCGACCATGTCGGGTCACCGGTAACGGTGACTGCTGGCCGCAGATCCGTAGCTCCAGCGGCCCGCCAAGGTGAAGGAACCAATACCAGTAGACGAACGAATGCGCCCGAAAAGGATCAAAGCCCCGTCCCATTATCGGGGCGGGGCTTTGATCCTTACTTCCTTCGTAGCGGGGACAGGATTTGAACCTGCGACCTCTGGGTTATGAGCCCAGCGAGCTACCGAGCTGCTCCACCCCGCGTCGACTGGTTAACCTTAACCCATCCGTCCCGGCGATGATCAGCGGGGGGTCCACAACCACTGCGGACGCCCGCGCCCAGGAATGTCGAAAGCCCGCCTCCGATAATCCGGAGACGGGCTTTCGAACTGGTGTTTCTCTCGTAGCGGGGACAGGATTTGAACCTGCGACCTCTGGGTTATGAGCCCAGCGAGCTACCGAGCTGCTCCACCCCGCGTCGGCTCGTTAACCGTAGCGCACCACCCCCGGGCACCGCAAAACGACATCCGAATCCACCGGAACGCGGTCCGGCACACCGAGGTCAGTCAAGCCAGGCCTCGATGGCGGCGACCGCTCGGCGACTGTCCGCGTCGACCTGTGTCCGCGGGCTGGACCCGGTCTCCCAGCCGATCTCCCAGAGGACGGTCACGACGTCGCCGACCCGGATCACCCGAACCAACCGGACCTCGTCTCCGCCGGTCGGGTCGCCGTTGATGTCCAGATTCGGCCTCCGCGTCTCGAGCAGCACCGACTCGTCGCCGTACCCGTCGCTGCCGAGCAGGCGCTGATACATCTCACCAAGTTCACGCGACATCAGTGGGCTCCAATTCCACGCTGGCGAGATCGGGCAGCAACGCGGCGAGCCGCGACCGGCCGCGGGACAGCCAGGACTTCACCGTGCCGACGGGCACGCCGACCTCACGGGCGATCTCTTCCACCGACATGTCGAACAGGTAGTGCAGAGCCAACGCCTGCCGGTGGTTCGCCGGCACCTGGCGCAGAGCCTGAAGCAGCAGCACGCTGTCCTCACTGGGCGGCCCGACCGCCGGTGGCGGCCCCGCCAACCGCAGCGCCCCGCGCAAGGTGCGCAACCGACGCCACCGATCGGTCGCCAACCGGGACACCACCAGCCGCAACCACGCCTCCGGCGCAGGATGCGCCGACAGTCGCCCCCAATGCCGCCAGGCCCGGGTGTACGCCTCCTGCACCAGATCCTGCGCTCACTGTGGTCACCGGCCACCGCATAGCCGTACCTCGCCATCCGCCGCGAAGTGCTGCGGTAGAACTCATCGAAGCTCTGCGCGTCCCGCACGAATGTCCTCCCTCGTTCCCACCCCGTTGACTTGAGGACGGGCGACCGGTGTCACGGGTTGCGGTCAGCCGGACCTTTCGGCGAGGCGTATGCGGGGCACCCGCCCGGACACGAGGGAGCCCCCGCCGTCAGGACCGGGTGTGGTCCGACGACGGGGGCTCCGAGAGGAACTCCGGGCGGTGGCGGGTCAGCCGCCGGCGCTCGGCGACGGGCCGCCGCTGGGCGCACCAGACGGGTTGGCGGCCTGCTGCGCCTGCTGGAACGCGGTGAGCGCCTCGTCCAACGCCTTGAGCGCGCGACCGTACCGCTCGAAGTCGCCGGACGTCTGCGCGGCCCGGACCTCGGTGATCGCGGTCTGCACCCGGTCCGCGGCGGCGGCCAGGTCACCGGTCGGCGGCGGGTTGCCGGTGCCGGCGCTCGGCGTCGCCGAGGGGGTCGCAGTAGGAGTCGGAGTGGTCGGGGTCGTCGGGTTACCCCCGGTGGTCGGTGGCGGCGACGTGCCCTGCCCGGCCTTCTTGCCCTGCTCGACCAACTGCTTGATGCCGTCGTTGATGTTGTCGGCGAGCGCCACGAAGGAGCCACCGTCACCGTACGAGAGCAGCACCTTCTGCAGCAGCGGGTACGCATCCTGCTGGTTGCTCTTCACGTAGACCGGCTCGACGTAGAGCATCCCGTCGGCGAAGGGCAGCGAAAGCAGGTTGCCGTACTGCACCTGCGCCTGGTTGCTGGAGAGCAGGTTGAGCTGCTGACGGATGTTGGCGTTGTTGGTCATCTGTTGGTGCACCTGCACCGGGCCGGAGATCCGGGTCTGATCCGGCAACTCCAGCACCTCCAACCGGGGCTTCCCGTCGACGTACGACCCGGAGATCAGTGCGGCGAGGTTCTGTCGGCCGTTCGGGGTGACCGCGGAGGTGAGCTGGAACCGCGGGCCCTCCTGCCCCGGGAACTGGGTGAACAAGTAATACGGGGGCTGCTTCTGGCCGCTGTCCGGAGCGTCCGGCACGTTGGGCACCTGCCAGAAGTCCTGTGCGGAGTAGAAGTCGCCCGGGTTGGTCACGTGGAACTTGGTGAGCAGGTTGCGCTGCACCTTGAACATGTCCGCCGGGTAGCGCAGATGCTCGGTCAGCTCGACCGGGATGTCCGCCTTCGGCAGCACCAGGTCACCGCCGAACGCCTTGTTCCACGCCTTGAGCACCGGGTCGGTGTCGTCGTACTCGTAGAGCTTCACGGTGCCGTCGTACGCGTCGACGGTGGCCTTCACCGAGTTCCGCATGTAGTTGACGTTCTCCCGGGCCAGCTGGAAGGTGCCCCGGTTGGTCAACTCGTCGGTCGTCTCGGTCTGCAGGTTGACCCGCTCGGCGTACGGGTAGGTGGCCGCCGTGGTGTAGCCGTCGACGATCCACTGCACCCGACCGTCGACAACCGCCGGGTACGGGTCGCCGTCTAGGGTGAGGAACGGCGCGACCTTCTCCACCCGGTCCCGCGGGTTACGCACGTAGAGCAGCCGGGAGTCCTTGTTGACCGCCTCGGAGAGCAGGAAGTTCGACTCCTGCTCCTTGATGGCGTACAGCAGCCGCCGGGTGAAGGAACCGATCTTGACGCCGCCCTCACCGGTGTAGGTGTAGGACTCGCCACCACCCTCACCGACCGGCCGGTCGAACTCGGCCTTCTTGTTCGGGTCGGCCTGACCCACGATCGCGTAGTCGTCGGCCGCCATCCGCTCGCCGTAGTAGATGCGCGGCTGCTTGGCCGGGATCTGCTCGGTCTGCGAGGAGCACGCCTCCTGGGTCTTCTCCCCCAGGAAGCCGGAGACGAAGAACGGCTGCCCGCCGCAGACCACCTGGTTGGCCGGGGCGGCCACCAGCCCGTACCCGTGGGTGTAGACGGTGTGCCGGTTGATCCAGGTGTTCTGCTGGTCGGTCAGCTCGCCGTAGTTGATCTCCCGGACGCCGACCACGTAGTCGGAGACCTTCCCGTTCACCCCGTAGCGGTCGATGTCCAGCTTGGGGCCGAAGTCGTAGAAGCCACGCACCTGCTGGAGCTGGGTGTACGTCTCGCTGACCAACTGCGGGTCGAGCAGCCGCACGTTCGACACCACCGAGACGTCGGTGGCCAGGTTCCCCGGTGGGGTGAGGTTGCTCGCCGCGTACGGGGTGGTCTCGGTGGCCCCCAACCCGAACGCCGCCCGCGTCGCGTCGATGCTGCGCTGGATGTACGGCGCTTCCTTGTCCTTGGCGCTCGGCTTGACCTCGAAGGTCTGCACCGCCCAGGGGTAGATGCCGCCGATGGCCACCGCGGACACGCCGAGCAGTGCCAGCGAGATCCCCGGCCAGACCAGGTTCCGCATCCAGGCGTTGGAGAAGACGACGATCGCGATCGCCACCACGATCGAGATGTACGCCAGGATCTCCTTCGCCGGCAGCAGCGCGTTGACGTCGGCATAGCCGGCGCCGTACAACTTGGCGCCCTCGTTGTACTCCAGCAACATCGCTCGCCGGTCCAGCACGTACGCGATGGCCTTCAACAGCACGAAGACCGCGATCAGGCTGCTCAGGTGCGCGCGAGCCGCGTTGCTCATCCGGTCCCCGACGCCCTGCAGGCGGACCCCGCCGAAGAGGTAGTGCACCGCCAGCGCACCGATAACGGCCAGCACCACCGCGGTGAAGGCAACCCCGAGCAGGTAACGCCAGAACGGCAGTTGGAAGACGTAGAAGCCGATGTCCACCCCGAACTCCGGGTCCTTGATCCCGAAGTCACCGCCGTTGCGGAAGAGCAGCCACTGGTTCCACCGGTTCTGCGCGGAGATGCCGGCGAAGAGCCCGACCACCGCGGCGGTCAGCGCGATCCAGGTGCCGAGTCGCGGGCTGAGCGCGATCCGGTAGCGCTCCAGAGTCGCCTGCTCCACGGAGTGCGGACGCAGTCGCGGGCGCAGCCGGTACGCCAGCCACAGGTTGCCACCGACGACCACCGCCATGCCGAGACCGACGGCGAGGAAGAGCAACAGCCGGGTGAGCAGGACACCGGTGAAGACCTCGGTGTAGCGAACCTCGTCGAACCAGAGCCAGTCGGTCCACGCCTGGACACCCCAGCCGAGCAGGGTGAAGAGCACGAACACCCCGACCAGGACAGCGATGGTGACGCGCCCGCGCCGGCTCATCCTCGGAAGGGGGCTGCTGCTACGCATGACCACTGTTGGCTCCGCACGCTCGATGTGATCGGCTCCGACCAGGCACCCAGAGTACGGGGTGTTCCTGAGCGTGTCGGGGCACGGTCACACCGGTCAACAGCGGGTCGGCTGACCCCCTGCGCGCAACGTTTCCAGAGCGGTCATCGCTTCGTCCAACGAACCCACCCGAAGCAGCGGCAGACCGGGCTGCGGATTGCGGACCGCCTCGGCGCAGTTGTCCGCCGGCACCAGGAAGACCTTGGCCCCGGCGCGCTTCGCGCCGACCAACTTCTGCGCGATTCCGCCGATCGGGCCGACGGTGCCCTCGTCGTCGATGGTGCCGGTGCCGGCGATGACCTGGCCGCCGGTGAGGTCGGCCGGGGTCAGCTTGTCCACGATCCCCAGGGCGAACATCAGACCGGCGCTCGGCCCGCCGATGTCCCCCAGGTCGATGCCGAGGGTGAACGGATGCGGCTGCTGCTGATCGATCTCGACACCGATCCGCGGTCGGCCGTCCTGCTCACGACTGGTCACCGTCGCCGTGGCCGACGCGCCGTCACGGATGTAGGCGACGGTCAACGCCGTGCCGGCCGGCTTGGCCCGGACCAGCTCGGTGACCTTCGCGGCCACCGGCACCGGCTGACCGTCGACCGCGGTGATCACGTCGCCGACCTTCAGCAACCCGGCGGCCGGGCCATCCCCGGCCACCGTCTTGATCACCACCTGCACCGGAAAGCCCAACTCCCGCAGCGCGGCAGTCTCCGCGCTGGTCTGCGACGCCTTGAAGTCCTCGGCGTTGCGCTGCTCGACCTGCTCGGTCGACTCCCCCGGCGGGTAGACCAGCTCACGCGGCACCACCGCCTCGTCGTCGGAGAACCAGCCCGCGATCGCCCCGCGCAGCCGCACCGTGGGCTGCACCCCCACCGTGGTCAGCCGCAGTTGGCCGGCGGAGGTCGAGGTTTCCCGCCCGGAGACCTGGATGACCTCCTTACCGTCGGCCGTGCCCAAGGTGTTGACCGTCGGGCCCGGACCGAGCACCACGTACGGGATCGGCACCCGGAGCACCCCGATGCTCAACAGGGCGGTGAACAGGGCACCGAGCAGGACCGTCAGGCCACGACGTCTCATGCCGCAGAGCGTACCGACCGGCTGAGCGCGATCTGCCGGATGCGTCGCTCGACTTCGCCCTCAGCGCAACGCCAGCGCCGCCGACCTGGGGCGCGGCCCGCGTACCGTAGACGTCGTGCCTGATATTCCGTTCGGTTTCGCGCTCCCGGGTGGGCAACCACCAGACCCCAACGATCCCGCGCAGATGCAGCAGTTCATGTCGCAGTTGCAGCACCTGCTCTCCGCGCCGGGCACCGGTCCGGTCAACTGGGACCTGGCCCGGCAGGTAGCGGCCAGTCAGCTCGCGGCCGTCGGCGACCCGGCGGTGTCACCGTATGAGCGCAACGCGGTCGAGGAAGCGCTGCGCCTGGCCGACCTGTGGTTGGAACCGGCCTCGGCATGGCCGTCGGGCATCCAGTCCCCGGTCACCTGGAACCGCAATGAGTGGATCTTCAAGACGCTGGACGTGTGGCGCAAGCTCTGCGACCCGGTCGCCAGCCGAATGGTCGGCGCGATGGGCGACCTCGTGCCGCCGGAGGCACGCGACCAGCTCGGCCCGATGCAGTCGATGGTGGCCACCCTCGGTGGCGCGCTCTTCGGCGGTCAGCTCGGCCAGGCCCTCGGCTCGCTCGCCGCGGAGGTGCTCTCCGCCGGCGACATCGGGCTGCCGCTCGGCCCGGCCGGCACGGCCGCGCTGATCCCGGCCAACATCCGCGCGTACGGCGAAGGCCTGGAACTTCCCGAGGATGAGGTACGCCTCTACGTGGCGCTGCGCGAGGCCGCCCACCAGCGGCTGTTCCAGCATGTCCCGTGGCTGCGTGGGCATGTGCTCAGCGCCGTCGAGATGTATGCCTCGGGCATCCGGGTCAACCGGGAGGCGATCGAGGAGGCGATGGGCCGGGTCGACCCGACCGACCCGGAGTCGATGCAGGCGATCGCCCTGGAGGGCATCTTCACCCCGGAGGACAGCCCGGCGCAGAAGGCCTCACTGGCCCGACTGGAGACCGCCCTCGCCCTCGTCGAGGGCTGGGTGTGCCACGTCGTGGACAACGCCGCCAGCGACCGGCTGCCCAACGTCGTCCGGTTGGGCGAGGCCTTCCGCCGTCGCCGGGCCGCCGGCGGTCCCGCCGAGCAGACCTTCGCCGCACTTGTCGGCCTGGAACTGCGCCCGCGCCGACTGCGTGAGGCCGCAGCGCTCTGGGCCGCGCTCACCGAGCACCGCGGCATCGAAGGCCGGGACGCTGTCTGGGGCCACCCGGACCTGCTCCCCTCGGACGACGACTTCGCCGACCCGGTCGCCTTCGCGATGAACGACATGGACCTGAGCGAGCTGGACAGCTTCGACTTCACCGCTCCCGGCGGGGCGGAGGAGAAGGCCCTGGGCCAGCCCGACGAGACCGACGGCGAGGGCGACGCCAAGCCCTGACGCCGGTACCCGGGTGCCTGCTCTCGTCGACGACGGGCACCCGGCGTACCGGTGGGCTCTGCCCCGAGTCCGCCCATGACTCGGACCTGGCCCGACAGGTGGCAGTTCCGCCATCGCTTCACCCTGCCCGAGGGGACCTTGACCGGCGCGTAGCCGACGTAGGAAACCCGGACCAGCGCAAGGCCGACGCCGGTACCCGGACCAGCGCGTAGCCAACGCAAGAAACCCGGACCAACGCGAGGCCGACACTGGTACCCGGACCAGCGCATAGCTGGGGCCGGGGACCGGACCCGGCGGTAGCCGGCGCCGAGAATCCGGACCAGCGCGTCGCCGATGCCGAGGCGCGGCCCTGCCGAGGCGCGGCCCTGCCGAGGCGCGGCCCTGCCGAGGCGCGGCCCTGCCGAGGCGCGGCCCTGCCGAGGCGCGGCCCTGCCGAGGCGCGGCCGGTTAGGCGGGTTGGCTGGTCAGATGGGTCGGCCCGAGCCCGAGAGGAGGGCGCGGGTCGCATCCCAGCCCTCGAAGGCCGGGTCCAGCGTGGCCAGGTCGGCCGGCCCGCGCAGCCGTCGCCAGCCCGCGGTGACCGCTACGTCCCCCGGGCGAGGGGCACCGGAACGTGCGTCAGCTGGCATCGCGGTGTCCAGATCCAGCGGGGGCAGCCAGCCCGGCACGGGCAGTCGCACAGCCACCCCGAGCAGGCCTGGGCCGCCGCCCTCGACCGGAGCCACCGCGACCGGTCGGGTGGTGAGCGGACGCAGCAGCTTGCCGACGGTAAGTGCGGGCAGGTCGGGCACGTCTCCGGCGAGCACCGCCGCCTGGTCGTAGTCCTCCAAGGCGGCGAAAACGGCGTTCGGCGTCGGCTCGGTCACCTCGTACACGGCCGTGCCGGGCCACACCAGTGCGTCGGCCAGAGCACGATCGGCCGGGGTCACCGCGACCGCGACCTCGACCTCGTTGAGTGTGGCGAGCAGGTCGATGACATCTTCTGCGAGAGCCGCTCGCCACTGCGCACGGTCGACGCCGGGCGGCGACCAGTGGACCGGTCCGAGCAACGCCACCACAACTCGTCGTGCCACCTCCCGACCCTAGCGCTCGACCCGGCCCAGACCTGACCCCGCCCAGCCAGCCCTACTCCGGCAACCCGCCCCGGCCCGCCCCGGTCCGGCCCGTGACCCCGCCGACCCGACCTAGCCCTCCGGGTCCAGCCGGTGGCCTCGCCGGCCCGCCCTGACCGGTCCCGCCTCGGCCGTGACCCCGCCGAATCCGACCTGACCAGTTCCGGTCAGGCCCGCCCGCCTGTGACCGTCGCCAGCCCGACAGGCCCGGCCAACCTCGGCCCGTGACCCCGGCTACCCGGTCCGGCCTGCCTGCCTGCCTGCCGTGAACACGCCCGTTATGGTCGCTTGATCCCGCCTTGAGGCGAATCATCTGACCGCATCTGGCGAGGTTTGACCTGCCGCCACCCAGGCCCGAGGTGTGATCGACTCCGTTTCGGCGATGTGGGGCTATCCCAGCGCGGGGATACCGCCACATCGGGGATATGGAGTCGATCAAAAAGGTTTCGCCGCAACCGCCCCAGCAACGTCGCTGCTGAGAGCCGATTTGTCTGAATAGGGGCTACACCGAAGGTCCAGCGCGGACAAACGGGCGGTCGGAACCCATGGGCACAACGACCGGCCGGACGGGCGGGCACAACGAGCCCGTGGGCAGGCGGATGCGCGGGCTCGGACAGGCGGGCGCACGGACCGACGGACGAACAGGAGCGACGCGCGCACCAGACCGACGGGCGCACAAACCGGCGAACGACGGTGGGTCAGGTTGCGACTGGGGCGCCGGAGGCAGCGGCAACGCCCTCCAGGTAACCGCGGGCGCGTTCCGCTTTGGGATAGCGGCCGACCAACGCCCAGAACCGGGCGTTGTGGCTGGGCACGATCAGGTGCGTCAGCTCGTGCAGCAGCACGTAGTCGATCACCCAGTCGGGCATTTCCTGAACGCGGTGCGAGATCCGGATGCTGCGGTCGGCAGGGGTGCAGGAGCCCCAACGGCCGTTCTGGTTGGTGACCCAGCGGACGCTGGCGGGCACCGCCTTCGTGGCGTACTCGGCGAGGTAGAGGTCGATGAGTCGGGTGGTTCGGGCCAGCAGTTCGGCGTCGGAGCGGGCTAGGCGCCCCTCCCGTGCGGCGAGCCGGGCGAGCATCCGGTCGACCCACTCGCTCTCCTCGGCACGGGAGAACTGGTCCGGGATGAGGACGACGACCCGCTCACCGTCACGGTACGCAGACACCGTGCGTCGCCGGCGCTGACTGCGCCGCACCTCGACGACCGGCTTGCGCGTCCCCGCCATCACTGGCCCGCGCAGCCTCGGCTACGTGTCACGAAGGAAAGCTAATGCGTACTGACCAGGGGTCCGCAAGAGTCAACCGCACGACACGCGCCCAGAAAATGGTGATTGGTCGCCTGGCGTCCCGAAAATTTCTTGACCGCGACGCCACCGCAGCGCCGCCCCGCCATCTCGTCACCCTTCGTGAACACCGAATGGCGCCGACGCGCGGCACCCCTCCACCGTAGGTGATCACCGTCCCGGACGCTGTCGCGGGGGCACCCGCACGGGTGGCTGTGAGGGTTTGGTCGGCGTGTCCCCGCCAAACTGACTTATCCGACCTATTTCGCCATGCACACTTCCGACGTCGACTTGCTCACAGTGTCGATGCACAGCTGACATGGAACTGCCCAGACCTGGGTAGGGTCCGCGGACCAACGGTCACGAAGGTGGCCGTGGAGTGAGACCCAGCGCCGGCGCCCCGTGTGGCCCGCCGCCGGGCACCCCGCCGGGACGGCAATGACCGGCGGACGAGACGAGGAGGGCACCGTGGCCGACCAGGCCCAGACGACCTACAACGGTTACTGCGTGAAGTGCAAGGAGAAGCGGGACTTCGAGGGGCACGTCGAGGTCTCGAAGACCGGAATGAACATGGCCAAGGGCAAGTGTCCGGTATGCGGAACAACAGTGAACCGCATCCTGGGCAAGGCCAAGGTCTGATCCTCACGGATGGCGGGGGTGGGGCGGCCGGTGGTCGCCTCACCCCGTTGCCGTTTCGGAATGTCGGCGCCCTGACGGGTCGCCGACGGGGTGTCGGGTGACCGACAGCCCTGCCGGTGGGCTGTGGAAAACCCGCCGAATCCTGTGGACAACGCAGGACAGGGGCCCGGCCGACCTGTGGACAACGATCGACCTAACGCGAGGACGTGGCCACCATTCGTGACCATGAGCCGCACCGTACTGCCCCGCCCCACGCTGTTGCCCGGCCTCAACCGGCTCTGGCGAGACCGACACACCCTTCAGCTCGGCGTCGGCCCCGGGCCTGCCGTGCTGCTGGAGCTGGCCAATCCCCGCGCCGCCCATGTGCTCGACCTGCTCGACGGCACCCGCAGCGAACGCGCAGTGCTGGCCCAGGCGGCCACCGCCCGGGTGACCACCGACGACGCGCGTACCCTGCTCGACGCCCTGCGGGCGGCAGGTCTGCTGGTGCCCGCGCAGAGCCTGCTCCCCCGTGACCTGGCGGGCGTGGTCCGTGCCCGGCTCACGGCGGAGGCCTGCGCGCTGGCCCTGACCGCCGCTCGACTGCCCGGCACCCCTGCTCAGGTCCTCCGTCGGCGGCGGGTCGCCCGAGTCGTGCTCACCGGTGCCGGGGCGCTCGGCGGGCCGCTCACGGTGGCGTTGGCCCAGTCCGGCGTCGGGCAGGTGATCCCGCTGCTCACCGGGCCGGTACGTCCCGTCGACCTGGTCGGCACGGGCATTCCCGCCACCGAGCTCGGCCACCCGCTGGCACCGGCGGTGCGTGCCGCGGTCGACCGCCTCGCGCCGGGCACCGGGACCCAGCCGGGCCGGACCGGCCGGGTGGATCTGGTGATCCAGCTCGGCACCGACCGGCCGCCCGCGCTGCTCGCCGCCGGTCTCGCCCAGCGTCGGCAGCCACACCTGCTTGTCACCCTGCGCGAGGGCGTACCGGTCGTCGGGCCGCTGGTCCGCCCACCCGCCGGACCCTGCCTGCACTGCGTCGAGCTGCACCGGGCCGACCGCGACCCGGACTGGCCGCGGCTCGCCGCCCAACTCGCCGCCGCCGACCCGGTCGCCGCCGGCGCGACCGGCACTCTGCTCGCGGCCATCGGGTACGCGCTGGCCGAGGCGCTGACGCAGCTCGACGGCGGGCAGCCGGAGACCCTGGGTGGGGCCATGGAGATCACTGGTGCCGGCCGTTTCCGTCGCCGGGGCTGGCCGCCACACCCGGCGTGTGGGTGCTCGCAGGGACGAGTGTCCGCACCAGCCCAGCCGCAGAGCAGCAGCGGGGCCCTCCGGTCGGTAACAATGACCGGGTGACCGACATCCCGCGCCGCGCCGTGTCCCGCACCGCCAAGCTCGCCGCCCTGCCGCTCGGCTTCGCCGGCCGGACCGTTCTCGGCATGGGAAAGCGCGTCACCGGGCTCGCCTCCGACGTGATCTCCGCGGAGATCCAGCAGCGCACCGCCGAGCAGCTGTTCAGCGTGCTGGGCCAGCTCAAGGGCGGGGCGATGAAGTTCGGCCAAGCGCTGTCGGTGTTCGAGGCGGCGTTGCCGGAGGAGATCGCCGCGCCCTACCGTCAGGCGCTCACGAAGCTCCAGGAGGCGGCGCCACCCCTGCCGATCGCCAGCGTGCACAAGGTGCTGACCGAGCAGCTCGGCCCTGACTGGCGGGACCGGTTCGTCGAGTTCAACGACGTCCCGGCCGCCGCCGCCAGCATCGGCCAGGTCCACCGGGCACGGTGGCGGGAGCCGGGGTTCGACGAGTCGGGCGCGCCGAACAGCCGCGACGTGGCCGTCAAGATCCAGTATCCGGGCGCCGGGGAGGCGCTGCTCGCCGACCTGAAGCAGCTCTCCCGCCTGGGCGGGATGTTCCGGGCCATCCAGCCCGGTCTGGACGTCAAGCCGCTCCTGGTCGAGCTGCGCGAGCGGATCACCGAGGAACTGGACTACGAGTTGGAGGCCGAGTCGCAGCGCACCTTCGCGGCCGCGTACGCCGACGACCCGGAGATCTACATCCCGAAGGTGATCCACGCGGCGCCTCGTGTGCTGGTCACCGAGTGGGTGACAGGCACCCCACTGGCTGACATCATCCGCGAGGGCACCGAGGAGGATCGGGACGAGGCGGGCCGGTTGATGGCCACCCTGCACCTCTCCGCGCCGCAGCGGGCTGGGCTGCTGCACGCCGACCCGCACCCGGGCAACTTCCGGCTGCTGCCCGACGGTCGACTCGGGGTGATCGACTTCGGGGCGGTGGCCCGAATGCCGGAGGGCACACCGGAGCCGATCGGTCGCATCGCCGCGCTGGCCCTGAGCGGCGATGCCGACGGGGTGGTGGCGGGGCTCCGGTCGGAGGGCTTCATCGGCTCCGCGGAGGAGATCGACGCCGAGGGCGTGCTCGACTTCATCCGTCCGATGTTGGAGCCGATCGCGGCGGACGGGTTCCGGTTCACCCGGGCCTGGCTGCGGGGAGAAGCGGGCCGTCTGGCGAGCCCCCGCTCCCCCACGTACCAGCTGAGCAGGCAGCTCAACCTGCCGCCGTCGTACCTGCTGATCCACCGGGTGACGCTCGGATCGATCGGGGTGCTCTGCCAGTTGGAGGCGAAGGCCCCGTACCGGAGCATCCTGGAGCGCTGGCTGCCCGGCTTCGCCCCGGTTGCCTGACGACGTGACGAAGGGCGGGTGCCGGTCGGCACCCGCCCTTCTGCGTGGGGTGGTACTAGAGAACGCCCAGGTCGCGCGCCGTCTGGTTGCGGCTGTTCATGGCGACGGTACGGGCGGATCGGGTTGCCTCAGTGCTCGTGGTGATACGACCGGCCTGAGGCCGGCGCATTCGAGCCCGGGACAACGCTTCGTGGAGTAGTTGCATCTCGAAGGCTCCACTCGGGAGGTTGAACATCGTCTTCTCGCTCACTGCCGGTGTGACACCGGCGTAGTTGGTACGGGTCGGGAACATGTCAGGCTGCCAGCCGGACCGCGCCACGCACCTCGGACAGCCCGGTGGCCGCCAAGCGTGCCTCGGCCTCGACCCGAAGCGCGGCGTCGCGGGCGACGTCCTCCTTACGCGGACGGCCACGGGGCCGCTTACGCGGGACAACCGCGCCACGCTCGAAGATCTCGCCGCCCCAGACGCCCCACGGCTCGGCCCGCTCCACCGCCCCGGCCAGGCACTCGACGCGCAGCGGGCAGTCCCCGCAGAGCGACTTGGCCAGCTCGAGCTCGGCAGGCGAGTCGGAGAACCACAGGTCGGGGTCGAACTTCCGGCAGGGCAGGTTCGCCTCCATCTCGACGCTCACGTCGAGGGGGGCCAACGCCAGACTCATCTCCCGGTCACCTCTCTCTCACTTCGATCTCGTGGATCGCATTCCGACGTACTTACGGCGGGCAAAAAACTGAGGCCGCGGATCCCGGTAAGCGGGTTCCGCGGCCTCGAGGTGAGCCGGTGTCTGATGGTCAGACCGGTTTACCTCGAGGTGGAACGCCGCGGACATCCATGCGCTTCTTGGCGACCCGGATGCCATTGCCCGTGAAGCCACTGGTCCCTTCGACTCCGGTGGGCGCGACGGTCAGGGTCAGCTCGGACTGAACCTGGTGCACCTGCGGAACCGACGGTCGTGCAGCCGCGAGGGCCACCCGGACAGCCGACAGCGGAGCGCAGACAGACGGCATCGCCGTCAGACGCTCATAGGTGAAGATCTCCACGGTGGCCACCTCCCTCACGTTCCTCGAATCGACTGGACCAACCCCCGTGAGCAGCCGGAATGGCGCCGCTCGCGTGGTGTGTTCTGAGGCTATTCCTCGCCCGGGGGCGAGGGCAAACGAATTTACGACGAGATTTCGAAAGTTTTCTCCGGGCAGACGTCGTCCACCCCCGCGCCCCCCACCAACGCCAACACCGACTCCCCGTACAGGCCCAGCTTGCGGGGGCCGATACCGGCGATGGCGATCAATTCCTCCGATCGGCCGGGTCGTCGCTCGGCCAGCGCGATCAGCGTCGCGTCGGTGAAGACCACGTACGCCGGGACCTTCTGCGCCCCGGCGACCCGCTGCCGCCACTCGCGCAGCCGTTCGTGCAGCTCATCGTCGATGTCGGACGGGCAGGTGGGGCAGCGGCCGAGCTTGCGGTCCGGGCCGGCGAGCAGGGTGGCGCCGCAGATCCGGCAGGAGACGATCTGGGTTCGACGCCGCTCGGGGCGGCGGGCCGGACCAGCGCCGCTGACGGCCCGTTCGGTGCCGCCGGAGCGGTCGAGCTGGGGCAGGAACCGCGACGGCCGCCGGGCTCGCCCGCCCGGCGAGCGCGCGGCGGCGTACGACAACCAGAGCCACTGCCGCGCGCGGGTGATCCCGACGTAGAGCAGCCGACGCTCCTCCTCGACCTGCTCGACGGTCTTGGCGTAGGTGGTTGGCAGGGTGCCCTCGGCGAGGCCGACCAGGAAGACGGCGTCCCACTCCAGCCCCTTGGCCGAGTGCAGCGACGCGAGGGTCACCCCGTCCACCGTCGGTACGTGCTGCTGGGCGGCCCGACGGGCCAGTTCCTCGGTGAAGTCGGAGAGGGTGACGGGGCGCTCCACCGACGCGGCCTCACCGATCGGCACGACCTCGGGGGTGGCCGCGTACTCCTCGGAGAGCTGGACCAGCGCGGACAGCGCCTCCCACCGCTCGCGGGCGGCGCCACCGGCCGGGGGTGCGTCGGGGGCCCAGCCGACCGCGGTGAGGGCCTCGACGACGGCGGCCGGCAGCGGAGTCTCCCCCGGGATGGAGCGGGTGGCAGCACGCAACGCGACCATCGCCTGGCGCACCTCGGCCCGCTCGAAGAACCGTTCGGCGCCCTGCACGACGTACGGCACCGCGGCCTCGGTGAGCGCCTTCTCGTACGCCTCGGACTGCGCGTTGATCCGGAACAGCACGGCGATCTCCTTCGCCGGTGTGCCCGCGTCGATCAGCGACCGGCAGCGTGCGGCCACCGCGTTCGCCTCGGCCGGCTCGTCGGTGAAGATCCGCAGATCCGGCTCGGGGCCGGGTGGGCGTTGCCCGCTCAGCTCCAGCCGCAGCCGCGCCTCGGTGCCCCGGGCCTGGGAGATCACCGCGTTGGCGAGCCCGACCACCTGCGGCGTGGAGCGGTAGTCGCGGACCAGCCGGACCACGGTGGCGCTCCGGTACCGGCGGGGGAAGTCGACCAGGTACGCCGAGGTCGCCCCGGTGAACGAGTAGATCGTCTGGCTGGCGTCACCGACCACGGTGAGGTCGTTGCGTCCGCCCAGCCAGGCGTCCAGCAACCGCTGCTGCAGTGGGTTGACGTCCTGGTACTCGTCGACCACGAAGTGCCGGTACTGGCCGCGGACCTGCTCGCCGACATCCGGGTGCTCCTCGATGCCCCACACCGCGGCACGCAGCATGTCCTCGAAGTCGATCACGCCGTTCGAGCGTTTGAGCTGCTCGTACGCGGTGAACACCTCGGCGACCTTCGCCGGCTCGTGCGGTGTGTCGCGCAGCGCCCGGGCCGCGGACACCACGTAGTCCGTCGGCTCGACCAGGGACGACTTGGCCCACTCGATCTCGCCGGCCAGGTCGCGCGCGGCGGCCCGGTCGGTGCGCAGGCCGACCCGGGCCGCGGCGAGGGTGACCAGCCGTACCTTGCTGTCCAGCAGTTCGGGCATGGCGCGGCCGGCCAGCAGGCGGGGCGCGAAGTATCGCACCTGGCGCAGCGCCGCCGCGTGGAACGTGCGGGCCTGGACACCACCCACCCCGAGCACGGTGAGCCGGCTCCGCATCTCGGCGGCGGCGCGGGCGGTGAAGGTGACCGCGAGCACATGCCGGGGGGAGATCTCGCCGGAAAGCGCCCGATGGGCGATCCGGGAGGTGATCGCCCGGGTCTTGCCGGTGCCGGCGCCGGCCAGGATGCAGACCGGGCCGGCGGGTGCGGTCACCGCGGAGCGTTGCTCCGGGTCCAGCCCGGCGAGCACCTGTTCCGACGCTGAGTGAACCACCACAACCAGGAATCATCTCAGCTCCTCCGAGCGTTGCAGCGAACAGCCTCGGCTTGATCCGCAAGCCGCGGCCGGAGGAGTTGGAGGATCCGACCATGCTGACGATGTATTCCACCCCCTGGTGCGGCTACTGCCACCGGCTCAAGTCGCAGCTCGACCGGGAAGGCATCGGGTACGAGGTGGTCGACATCGAGCAGGACCCGGAGGCCGCGGAGTTCGTGATGCGCGTCAACGGCGGCAACCAGACGGTGCCGACGCTGCGCTTCGCCGACGGCAGCGCCCTGACGAACCCCTCGATCACTCAGGTCAAGCAACACCTGGAGACCCTCAACGCCTGACCGACCGGGTCATTCTCGACGAGCGGTCGTCCCACTTGGGGCGGCCGCTCGTCGTGTCCGGTATCGGTCACCCTGGCGTACGCCGGTGGGTGCCGGTCGTCACCGGCCGGTCGGCGTCCTCGGTTGACCGCCGGGGCGCCGGGAGGGTCGGGCGGGTCGGCGGCGTGGGCGGGCGGGTGCCGGCTGGCGCGCTCAGGTGCCGACCCCGCCAGAGGTAGCTGCCGGCGGCCAGCGTGGCCACTCCGACCAGCGCGAACAGCACCCGGTAGTCCAGGAACCCGACCAGCAGGGCGCCCGCCCCGATGGAGAGCGCCTGCGGCCCGCTGACCACGGCCTGGGTGGCCGCAGCCACCCGACCGACCAGCGCGGGCGGGGTCCGGCGCTGGATCAGCGTGTGCAGCCCCACCATCGTCAGCGGAAGCGAGACGCCGGCCAGCAGCACCGCGGCGAAGGCGAGCCGGAGATCGGGGTACGCGAGCACGAGCGCGGCCGGGGAGAAGAAGGCCACCCCGGCGGCCAGGGTGCCGACCTCCCCGAGCCGGCGGACCAGCGCCGGTGAGCAGAGCCCGCCGAGCAGCCCGCCCACACCCTGCACGGTGACCAGCACTCCCACGAACGCGGCGTCACGGTTCAGCCCCTGGTCGACGTAGGCGAAGATGAGCGACTCGCTGAAGCCCATCACCAGCGACCCGAGCCCGTAGCCGAGCAGGGCCCGACGCAGAGCCGGCTCGCCGGCCAGGTGCCGCAGACCGGCGCCCAACTCGGCGGGCCAGCGCAACCGCATGGTCGGCGGCACCTGTTGCGGGGTGGGCAGCGCCGTCACCACCGCCGCCGCGGTCAGAAATCCGACCATGCCGATCCCGGCCAGCGCCCACCCACCGAGGGCCGCGTAGAGCGCCGCGCCGGCCAGCGGGCCGATCAGCCGCATCCCCTGGCGTACGGTCTGCAGCACGCCGTTCGCCTCGGCCAGCAGCTCGACCGGTACCAACTCCCGGATGAGCCCACTGAGCGCCGCGCCGAGTGTGATGGAGGACAGGCCATACAGGGCCGCCACCAGGTAGACGATCCACACGTCACCGGCGTCCGCGACGGTGAACAGCGGGGTGAGCAGCGCCGCGGTGACCACGTTCGCGGCGACGAAGAACGGCCGGCGTGGGCAGCGGTCGACGAACCAGCCGATCAGCGGCGCCAGCGTCATCGGGGCGACGACGGCGAAGATGGTGCCGCCGGCGAGCCCGTTGGAGCCGGTCAGATCCTTGACCCAGATAGCGAGCGCGAGCAGCAGGATCGACTCGGCGGTCATGCTGGCCAGCAGGCCGCCGAAGAGCAGGCGGAAGTCGGGTCGGCGCAGGACGGTGCGCATGAGGGGTTCCTCCGGCGGGATGGCGTGCCCGGCTGGGCATGGTCGACGGGGCTGCGACCGCAGGTCCGTCGTCATCCGGCGTACCTGTGGTCCATTTTTCGCAAGACACGCCCCCGCCGGTACCTCCGACGCCGGTCGCGCCGTCCATACTGACCGTGGGGGGCGAATTTCATACAGTTACCGTCGCGTCTGCGGCGGTCGACGGGAAAGAGGACACTGTGCCTCCTGCCTCACCCGGCCCGATCATGCGTCGTCGACGGTTGGGCGTAGACCTGCGCCGCCTGCGCGAGGCTGCGGGCCTCACCGGTGACCAGGTCATCGAACGAATCGGTTGGGCGTCCGCGTCCAAACTGTCCCGCCTGGAGAACGGCCGCAGTCGGCCGGACCCGCAGGACGTCGGGGTTCTGCTCGACCTCTACGGTGCCGACGCGGCGGTGCAGGAAGAGTTGCTCGCGTTCGCTGAGGCCGGCGACATCAAGGTCTGGTTGAAGAACTTCCCGGTGATGACGCAGCAGCAGCGCAGCTGGGCCGAGTTGGAGGCGGGCTGCGCGGAGATTTCCGAGTACAACCCGGTGTTGGTGCCGGGCCTGTTGCAGACCCCCGAGTACGCGCAGGTCCGGATCGTCTCGGCTCGCGAGGTGAGCGCGGGCGCCGGTGAACCGGAGCCTGGCGACGAGCCCGAGACCGAGGTCCAGGCGCGAATGGCCCGCCAGTCGCTGCTCACCCGGGAGCCACACGCGCCGCGCTACACCGCGGTCCTGGAGGAGGCGGCCCTCGTCGGCCGCCGCGCCGGGCCGCCGGAGGTGCTGCGCGAGCAACTGGTCCAGCTCTGCCATCTGGCGCAGCTACCCAACGTGACTCTGCACGTACTCCTGCGGGACACCCAGGTGGGCAATTGGTACCTTCCGCCGACCGCGTTCTCCGTCTACCGGTTCGCCGACCCCCTCGATCCGGAGACATTGGCCATCGAAGGTGGCTTCACCGACGTCATGTCGACCGAGGCGATCACGCTAAATAGCTATAAAGTGGTGTTCGAGTGGCTATGCACGGCAGCACTTAGCAAATCGGACACCCTCTCTTGGCTGATCGAGGCGACGGGGCGGCTGACCGAGGCGGTGCCCCCATCCACAGTGGCGTTCGGGCCGGCAACGGCGCCGACCCAACGCCGCCGTGATTCGGGGCGGCTGACGGACCGGTGATCCACGGGGGACCCTCCGTCGGGGCGTGCGGCACCACTCGTCCCATCGGATCGGTTCACATCAGGAGCAGAACCATGAACGACATCCGCACAACGCCGTCCGTCTCCGCCCACTCGTTGGCGGACGCCCCGTGGCGTACCAGCACACGCAGCCAGACCTCCAACTGCGTGGAGGTCGCCCCACTGGCCACCGGCCCGTCTGCGGTCGCGCTGCGCGACAGCAAGGACCGAGGCGGCCCGGTGCTGTTGTTCAACCGGGCCGGCTGGCTCGGCTTCATCACCGGAGCGAAGAGTGGCCAGTTCGATCTGAACTGACCCGGTGACCCGGACGGGGCCGTCGGCGTATGCCGGCGGCCCCGTCTCGTTTGCCCGCCCACGCCCGCTGAGCAGCCATCGGATGATCGGACGAGGCTCAAAACCGATAGGCGCGTTTGCGTTGCTGGAATGAACACGCGGCGTAACATGGCCCTCGAATACGTGGAACTTCCACACTGGCTCATCTCGCGGTTCATCCGGAGACCCTCATGCGGTTCCTGATCGTTCGCACCGACATCCGCACCGTCGCCGACGGGGACATCGCCGCCGCCTGGGCGGACGGCCATCGACTTCGCGACGAGACGACCACGCCCGAGCCGCGACGGCAGATCGTGCACGCCGAGGACCGGGACGCCGCACTACTGCTGGCCCGCGCCCTGGCCACGGTCGGCGCGGTCCGCGCCGGCAAGCAACGGGTCAAGGTCCTGCCGCTGAGCGAGCCCCGACCCGCCTTCCGCAACAGACCAGGCCGCACCGGCCCCTGATTGCACCGGACGTCCGTCGTGGTCGGACCGGCTCCCCCGCCGCGTTACTCGCACCCGCCGACCACGACGGCCCGTGTTCCCGGCCCGTGACCGCCGCGGCAACGGCGGCCACGGGTCGGGACCGTGCTCACCGGTCGGCGTCCACCCAGCCGTCCAGCCAACGGTGGATGAGAAACAGCGCGATCGACGACGGTGGCGGCAGGATCAGCCGGGCCCCGTCGCCCACGTCCACCGTCTGCCCGGCCAGCGCCGCACCGATCTCCCGGCGGGAGAACCACCGGGCGTACGCGATCTCGGACGGGTCGACCTGCACCGGATCGGTCGGGTCCGCGGTGGCCAGGAAGCCGAGCATCAGCGAACCGGGGAAAGGCCACGCCTGGCTGCCCACGTACCCGATGCGCTCGACGGCGATGCCCACCTCCTCGCGGACCTCGCGCAGCACGGCGGCCTCCGCCGACTCGCCCGGCTCGACATAGCCGGCCAGGCAGGAGTAGCGCCGACCACCCGGGGTGCCCGGCCAACTGGCGTTGTTGCCGAGCAGGCAGCGCCCGTCCGGGCCGTCCACGCCGTCGTGCACCAGCACGATCATCGCCGGATCGGTACGCGGCCAGATCCGCCCACCGTTGCGGTCCACCCGGGACCAACCGGCCTCGTCCATCGCGGTCGGTGCCCCGCTGCTCGTCGAGTAGCCGTGCCGGGTGTGCCAGTTCACCAGCGCCAGCGCGGTGGTGAAGATGCCGGCCTCCCGGTCGGCGAGCAGGTGACCCACCTCGCGCAGGTTGACCGCCCGGGTCCCCGGTAGCTCCGGCAGCGGCGCGTCGACCGCGAAGACCGGCACCCCGTCCGGCTCGACACCGAGGAACATCGCCGTCGACTCGGACCCGGCGGGCACATCCGCCGAGCCGAACAGCACCAACGCCGGAGGCGACGTGCCCGCACGGGCCAGCGTCCGCCCCTCGTTGGTCGAGTCGAGCAGCAGCACCCGGGCACGCAGCCACGCCTCGGTCAACCACTGCGCGTCACCCCGCCGGTGTGCCGCCCGATCCAGCGTGGTCCGGGCCAACGGCGGCGCCGCCTCCCCGCTCACGACAACGGCTCGGTGTGGACGGTGGTCAGCGCGGACAGCCCCGGCGTGACCCGCTCTGCGTCGCCGAGCACCACGATCGCCGCACGGGCCGGCGCAAGGTATCGGGCCGCCGCCTGCGCGACGTCATCGATGCTCGCCTTCGCCAGCCTCGCCGCGTACTCGGCGAGGAAGTCCAGGCGCAGCCCGTTGCCCGCGTACGCGCTGGTCAACGCCGCCAACCCGGCCTGGGTCGACATGCCGAGCTGGAGGGTGCCCAGGGCGTACTGACGGGCCTGCTCCAACTCCTCCGGCTTCGGCGGCAGCGACGCCAGCCGACCCAGCTCGTACGTCGTCTCGAGCAACGCCGGGCCGGTCACCTCGGTGGCCACCTCGGCGGCGGCGACCAGCACCGACCCGGCGACCGAGTGCTCGATCCCCGAGTGCGGGCCGTACGTGTAGCCCTTGTCCTCGCGGATGTTCTCCACCCACCGGGAGGAGAAGTAGCCGCCGAAGATCAGGTTGGCCAGTTGCAGCGGGGCGTGGTCGGGGTCCGTGCGGGACACCGCCGGAAGCGCGATCCGCAGCGAGGACTGCACCGAGCCGGGCCGGTCGACCAACAGCAGGGGCCCCGGCTCCAGCGGCGGGGTCGCCGGCAACTCGGCGGTGCGCCCAGCGCCCGCCCAACCGCCGAGGGCGCGCTCGGCCGCGTCCAGGGCCTTCTCCGGCTGCACGTCGCCGACCAGCACCAACTGCGCACCGGCCGGGTGAACACGCTCCGAGTGCAGGGTGCGCAGCGCCGCCGGCCGGACGGCGCGGATCTGGCCGGGCTCCGGGGTCTGGGTCGCGTACGGGTGCCGGCCGTAGACCCGCTTCAGCAGCGCCTCTCGGGCCAGGTGCGCCGGCTGACTCTGCGCCACCTGGATCCGGTCGACAAGTCGGTCCCGTTCGGTGGCCACCTCGTCGCTGGGATAGCTGGCGCTGGTCAGCACCTCGGCCAACAGCTCCAGCATCCGGTCCAGACCAGTGACCAGGCCGGCACCGGAGAGCATCAGCCGGTCCGGGTCGACGCCCGCGGAGAGCCCGCCACCCACCTTCTGCAACTCGGCGGCGATCTGCACGCTGGTCATCGACTCGGTGCCGGACAACATGGTCTGCGAGAGCATCGCACCGCGGGCCAGGTGGACCCGACCGAACGGGACCCAGAGCCGCAACTCGACCAGGGGCACGGCGGGCCGGCGTACGGCGATCACGGTGAGGCCGTTGCGCAGCGTGCGCTCGGCCTGCTTGGGCACCTTGAGCTTGCGGGTCGGGCCGAGCGGGGGCAGCGTTCGTGGCCCGGCGGAAGCGGTGGTGGCAGTAGCAGTGCTCATCGGGCGCCTCCGGCAATGACCTCGATCGCGGCCCGGCGCTCCGGGCGCAGGGTGGCCGCGGCGGCCCGGACCTGCTCCTCGGTGACCTCGCCGACCAGCCGGGGCAGCTCGTTGAGCAGGCCCGGTTCGCCGCGTTGCTGCTCCAGCACCGCCATCCGCAGCGCCCGGCCGAGCACCGCGTCGGTGTCCCGTAGCAGGTGGGTCGCCATCCGGGCCTGGGTACGGGCCAGCTCGCCGTCGGTCAACCCGTCGCTGGCCAGCCGGTCCAGCTCCTCGTCGATGGTGCGCAGCACCTTGTCCACGTCTCCCCCGGGTGGCAGGTGCGCCTGCAACAGCAGTGCGGTGGGATCGCGTACGTCGAACGGGTCGCCCATGAAGCCGAGGTAACCGCCGAGGCTGGTCACCGTGCGGTCACGCTGCACCAGGCGCTCGACCAGCCGCGACGCGTCGCCGTCGGTGAGCACCTCGGCCAGCACCACGTACGGCAGGTAGCCGGCGAAGTCGGTGATCGGGTCGGGCACCCGCCAGGCGCCGGCCACCGCCGGCAGCGGTGCCAGGGCATCGGTGTACGAGGTACGCCGCTCGGCGGTCAGGTCGGGCTCGGTGAAGTCGGGCCGCTGCGGAGCCGGCCGGGCCGGGACGTCGCCGAAGTGGCGGTTGACCAGTTCGGTCGCCTCGGCCACGTCGATGTCACCGCTGACGGCGAGGACCGCGTTGCCGCTGGCGTAGTAGCGGCGGAAGAAGTCGGCGGCGTCGGCGACGGTCGCCGACTCCAGATCGTCGAAGGAGCCGTAGCCGTCGTGCGCGTTCGGGAAGGTGTCGAACATGACCGGCGGCAGGGTCAGCCAGGGGAAGCCGCCGTACGGCCGGTTGAGGACGTTGACCCGGATCTCCTCCTTGACCACGTCGACCTGGTTGCGCAGGTTCTCCTCGGTCAGCCGGGGGCCGCGCATCCGGTCCGCCTCCAGGAACAGCGCGCGTTCCAGCGCGTTGCTCGGCAGCGTCTCGAAGTAGTCGGTGTAGTCCAGGTGGGTGGAGCCGTTGAAGGTGCCACCGGCACCCTGCACATGCCGGAAGTGGGCCAGCTTCTCCAGGTTTTCCGAGCCCTGGAACATCAGGTGCTCGAAGAGATGGGCGAAGCCGGTGCGCCCCTCCGGCTCGGAACGGATGCCGACGTCGTAGACGACCGCCACCCCGATCACCGGTGCACTGCGATCGGGGGTGAGCACCACCCGCAGGCCGTTGTCGAGGGTGAACCGCTCGACCGGATACTTCGTCGCTGGAATTCTGGATCTCCGCGCCGCCACGGAACCGACCCTAGCGCGTCGGCACCGCCGCCACCCGCGACCTCCCCGGAGCCGCCGCCACCGGGGCGGTGACCAGGGGCAGCACCTCGGCGCCGACCCGCTCGGCCTCCTCCCGGTGCGGCCACCCGGAGAGGACGAATTCGTCGACGCCGAGCGAGGCGTACTCGTCGATCCGGGCCGCGACCTCGGCGTAGCTGCCGACCAGCGCGGTGCCGGCGCCCTCGCGGACCAGGCCGACGCCGCCTCCCTGCCCGTGCCCTAGCAAGCTGGTAGGAAATACCGACATATCTGAGACGCGGCTTCCCGTCATCTGGACGGACCTTGACGCTGACCAGCGCCTGGCCCACTCTTCCTACCAACTAAGTAGGAATACTGCGGATTGGATGGACGATGAGACGGCTCCCCCTGCGCCGGTTGGTCACCCTGGCCACCCTCACCGCCGTCGGCGCGGCGACCCTCGGCAGCACCGCCGCGTGCGGCGACGACAGCGACGGCACGGGTGGCAGCTCCGGCCCGGTGACGCTGCGTCTCGGCTACTTCCCCAACATCACCCACGCGCCGGCGGTCGTCGGCGTGGAGAAGGGCATCTTCGCCGAGAAGCTCGGTGCCGACGTCAAGCTGGACCCGAAGACCTTCAACGCCGGCCCGGAGGCCATCGAGGCCGTCTTCTCCGGCGCGTTGGACGCCACCTACATCGGTCCGAACCCGACCGTGAACGCCTTCTCCAAGTCCAAGGGGGAGGCCGTCCGGGTCATCTCCGGCGCGGCCTCCGGCGGCGTGGCGCTGGTCGTCAAGCCCGCCATCACGGGCGTGCAGGACCTGAAGGGCAAGAAGATCGCCACCCCGCAGCTGGGCAACACCCAGGACGTGGCGATCCGGTACTGGCTCAAGCAGCAGGGTCTGACCACCACCAAGGAGGGTGGTGGCGACGTCAAGATCGTCCCGCAGCAGAACGCCCAGACCCTGGAGACGTTCCGAAGCGGCGCGATCGACGGCGCCTGGGTGCCCGAGCCGTTCGTCTCGCAACTCCTGAACGCCGGCGGCAAGCTGCTCGTCGACGAGCGCGACCTCTGGCCGGACAAGAAGTTCGTCATCACCAACCTGCTGGTCAGCACGAAGTTCCTCAAGGCACACCCGGACGTGGTGCAGAAGCTGGTCGACGGCCAGGTGGCCGCCAACGAGTTCGTCAACACCAAGCCCGACGAGGCCCAGCAGGCCATCTCCGATGCGATCGGCAAGATCACCGGAAAGCCGCTGGACCTGAAGCTGATCAAGCAGGCGTGGCCGACGTTGGAATTCACCAACGACCCGATCCCCTCCTCCCTCAAGGCCGGTCTCGACCACGCCGTCGAGGTCAAGCTGACCGACCCGGTCGACCTCAAGGGCCTGTACGACCTCAAGTACCTCAACAACGCGCTCAAGGCGGCTGGCAAGCCCGAGGTCGTCCAGCCATGACGTCGACCACGACGACACCGGGAAGCGCGACCACCGCGGTCGCGCTCTCCGGCGTGACCAAGGTGTACGGGCGCGGGGCGAACGCCGTCCTGGCCCTGGACGGTGTGTCGCTGGACGTCGCGCCCGGCGAGTTCGTCTGCCTGGTCGGCGCGTCCGGCTGCGGCAAGAGCACCCTGCTCAACCTGGTCGCCGGGCTGGACCGGGTCAGTGGTGGACAGATCACCCTGGCCGGCGACGCCAACCCGGGCCTGATGTTCCAGGAGCCGGCGCTCTTCCCGTGGCTGACCGTCGACGCCAACGTGGAGGTGCCGCTGAAGCTCCGCCGGCTGCCCCGGGCCGAGCGCCGCGAACGGGTCGCCGAGCTGCTGCGCACGGTGCACCTGGCCGACTTCGGCCGCAAGCGCCCGCACGAGCTCTCCGGCGGCATGCGGCAGCGGGTCGCACTGGCCCGCACCCTGGCCCTGGAAACCCCGGTGCTGCTGATGGACGAGCCGTTCGGCGCGCTGGACGCGATGACCCGCGACATCCTGCACGACGAGCTGGAGCGGATCTGGTCCGAACGCAAGCTCTCGGTGCTCTTCGTCACGCACAACGTCCGCGAGGCCGCCCGACTGGCCGACCGGATCATCCTGCTCTCCAGCCGCCCCGGCCGGATCATCTACTCCACCGAGGTGGACATCCCGCGCCCGCGGCGGATCGACTCCCCCGAGGTCGCCGCCATCGCCGCCGAGGTCACCGAGCGGCTCCGTACGGAGGTGGGCCGCCATGGCCAGTGACACCCTCACCAGTTCGGCGCGTACCGACGCGGAGATCTCCGGCCTCGACGCGCTGGAGATCGCCGGCCGGGACAAGGAGGTCACCCGGGGCGCCCGCATCTGGGCGGCCACCTGGCCCAAGTTGGCCGCGCTGGCCATCGCCATCGCCGTCTGGCAGCTCGTGGTCCTCTCGGGCTGGAAGCCGCCGTACTCCCTGCCCGGGCCGCTGGAGGTCGGCCGCGAGCTGATCGCCCAGGCCCAGGGCCCGCAGCTCTGGGACGGCCTGCTCACCACGTTGCGGCGGGCCGCCCTCGGGTACGTCTTCTCGGTAGCCGTCGGCCTGCTGCTGGGCTTGGCGGTGGCCCGGTCCACGGTGCTGCGCGCCGCCATCGGCTCGATGATCACGGCGTTGCAGACCATGCCGTCGATCGCCTGGTTCCCGCTGGCCATCCTGCTCTTCGAGCTGAGCGAGAAGGCGATCTTCTTCGTGGTGGTGCTCGGAGCGGCGCCGTCCATCGCCAACGGCGTGATCTCCGGTGTGGACTACGTGCCGCCGCTGCTGCTGCGGGCCGGCCGCAACCTGGGTGCCCGAGGGCTCAACCTCTACCGGTACGTCATCGCACCCGCCGCCCTGCCCGCGATCGTCGCCGGGCTGAAGCAGGGGTGGGCGTTCTCCTGGCGCAGCCTGATGGCCGGTGAACTGCTCGTGGTCGGCATCTCGCAGACCTCGCTGGGTGCCCAGCTGACCTACTCCCGCGAGCTGTCCGACGCGCCCTGGCTACTCTCCACCATGATCGTCATCCTGGTGCTCGGTCTGGTCGTGGACGCCGCCTTCGGTGCGGCGGACAAGGCGATCCGGCGGCGCTGGGGCGTGCTCGACCAGGCGGGCAACTGACCCGTGTACGTCTCCGCGCGCAGCGACTATGCGCTCCGGGCGATGCTCGCCGTCGCCGCCGGTACCAGCGGTGCCAGCGGCAACGGTGACGGCGGTGGTGGTGGCGGTGGTGGCGAACTGGTGAAGGCGGCCAGCCTGGCCGAGGTGCAGGACATCCCGCTCAGCTTCCTGCAGGGCATCCTGCTCGACCTGCGCCGCGCGGGCCTGCTGCACAGTCATCGCGGCGCTGACGGCGGGTACACGCTGACCCGCCCAGCCGACGAGATCACCGTCGGGGACGTGTTACGCGCGGTCGGCGGCACGCTCACCACGGTGCGGGGCCTGCCGGCCGAGCGTGCCGGCTACCACGGGGTGGCCGCGGGGCTCACCGATGTCTGGCTGGCGGTGCACGGGGCGATCGCCACGGTGGTCGACAGCACCACCCTGGCCGATCTGCTCACCCGCCCCCCGACCGACCACGCCTCCACCACGTCGTGAACGGCAGAGGCGATGTGGTCGGGTCGGCGCCCCGCCGACCCGACCACACCTCGTACCGATCCTGACCGGGCCTGCCCCTCCGCCGGCACCGGTCGGCCGGCCACTGCTCAGCCCACGTGTGCGACAACCGGGCCGGAGCTCGGGTCGCCAGGGCTGTGCAGCTCCACCAGACCAGCGGGAGCGTTACCCGCCGAGGTGGCGTGCCAGGGTGCGAAGGCCGCGGCCATGGCGAGCAACAGACCGGCGAGCGCGACCGCGACCACCAGGATCAGTTCGCGCAGCGCACCCGAGCCGGCTTCGCCCGCCATGGTCACCCCTCCCGCGCCGGGCCCCCCGCCCGACTTTCCCCCGCTGGTCAGCTTCGACCACGGACAGCCGGCACACAGTCGGCCAGCCGACCCAGCCGAGGCTGATTACCGACTCAGACGAGTGGGCCGGACGGCGCGGCGGACCGGCCGGACGGTTCGACGAGCGGACCAGGTGGCCCGGCGACCGGACCGGGCGGCCAACCCACCGGCCCGGATCCCCCACAGACGAACCGACCCGCCCAGCCGAAGCGGAGCGGGTCGGACGGCGCGTAGAAGATCAGACGGTACGCGGGCGGCGCGGGCGGCGGGACCGACCCGACGCGCGGTGCGCCGGCCGGGCGGCGCCGTCGGCGACCGGGCCGCCAGAGGTGCGTACCCGACCAGCGGGTACCGGCGGGGCAACGATGGTCACCGGCACACCGGACGGCTCCCGAGCACCGGTCACCCGGGCCAGCGCCTCGCCATCGGAGCGCACCTGGACCGACTCGGGCCGAATGCCGGCGGTGGCCATCAGCCGGGACACGTCCCGGCGCTGCTCCGGCAGGACCAGGGTGACCACGGAACCGGACTCGCCGGCCCGGGCGGTCCGGCCGCCGCGGTGCAGGTAGTCCTTCGCCTCGGTCGGCGGGTCCACGTTGACCACCATGTCCAGGCCATCCACGTGGATGCCCCGGGCCGCCACGTCGGTGGCGACCAGAGCGGTCACCTGGCCGTTGCGGAACTGCTCCAGGATGCGGGTGCGCTGCGGCTGGGACTTGCCACCGTGCAGCGCGGCCGCGCGTACCCCCTTGGAGAGCAACTGGCGGGCGAGCCGGTCGGCGCGGTGCTTGGTGCCCATGAACAGGATGGTGCGGCCCTCACGGGCGGCGATCCGGGTCAGCGCGTCTGGCTTGTCCGCGGCCTCGACGTGCAGCACGTGGTGGGTCATCGCGGTGACCGTGGCGGTGCCCGGGTCGACCGAGTGGGTGACCGGGTTGCTCAGGAAGCGGCGGACCAGCCGGTCCACGCCGCCGTCCAGGGTGGCGGAGAAGAGCATCCGCTGCCCCTGCGGTGCGACCTGCTCCAGTAGCTTGGTGACCTGCGGCAGGAAGCCCATGTCGGCCATCTGGTCGGCCTCGTCCAGCACGGTGATCTCGACCTGGTCGAGCCGGGCGTCGCCTCGGTTGATCAGATCGTGCAGCCGGCCGGGGGTGGCGACGACCACCTCGGCGCCGGCACGCAGTGCGTCCGCCTGCCGCTGCAGCGACAGACCGCCGACGACGGTGGCGCAGCGCAGCCCGACGCCGCGGGCGTACGGGGCCAGCGCGGTGGTGACCTGCTGGGCCAGCTCGCGGGTCGGCACCAGCACCAGGGCCAGCGGACGACCCGGGCGGGCCTTACGGCCGGCGGTGCGCGACAGCAGCGGAAGCCCGAAGGCGAGGGTCTTGCCGGAGCCGGTACGGCCCCGGCCCAGCACGTCCCGGCCGGCGAGCGAGTCGGGCAGCGTCGCCGACTGGATCGGGAACGGCTCGGTGATGCCCTGCGCGGTCAGCACGGTGAGCAGCGCCGGCGCCAGACCGGTATGAGCGAAAGAAGGAATAACTGTGGTCATGCGGAAGCCTTCCTCGACGCGGCACGTGTCGAGGGAGGGCGCCGAAGTCGGCGCTGTCACCGGCGGCGAGAAGGCAGCCAGGACTCACAAGCACGAACCGATTGGAGTACGGGCCGGCCCGCCGCCGGGCCGCCGCCTGCGTGCGCAGGCGGCGGCGGGGCGGGCCGGTCCCGTCACCGTCACACCCGGAGGGCGCGACAGGTAATGCTGACCGATCCGAAGATCAGAGCGGGCGGATGTTCTCCGCCTGCGGGCCCTTCTGGCCCTGGGTCACCTCGAACTCGACCCGCTGGTTCTCGTCCAGGCTCCGGTAGCCGGAGGACTGGATCGCCGAGAAGTGGGCGAAGACGTCAGCGCCGCCGCCGTCCGGGGTGATGAAGCCGAAGCCCTTGTCAGCGTTGAACCACTTCACGGTGCCAATAGCCATGTGTTTCGTCTCCTTGACGGAACGTCGGACACGCACTTGTTGCGTGCCCGAAGAGGAGCGCTCCGCGCGGGGATGCGCGAATCGCCTGTCGCTTCTGGTCGCCCCGCCCGGAGAACTCCGGACACAACAAAGAGCGCCTGGGGCCACAATCCCGCCAGGCGCACACAGAGTCTCTGGTAACCAAAACTGCAACCCGGTCAACCTACCACGGATTTCCCCGCCCGGGTCAATGTTGGGCGGAATCTTCGGGCAACTGGGCGATCATCGCCGTGAGCCCCGTCACGTCCAGCAGGTCGGCGGGCCGGACCGTCACCCCGTGCCGGACGTAGTGGAACGCCGCGCCCACCCGGTCGACCGGCACACCGGCCAGATCCGCCCAGGCCAGCCGGTACACGGCCAACTGCACGGCGGCCACCTCCGCCGCCGGCCCGGTGGGTTGCGCCCCGGTCTTCCAGTCGACCACGTCGAACCGCCCACCCGGACGGGCGAAGACCGCGTCCATCCGCCCCCGCACCACGACCCCGCCGATCACCGTCGCGAAGGGGACCTCCACCTCCACCGGTGACCGGTCGGCCCACTCGCTGGCCAGGAACCGCTCCTGGAGCTCGGCCAGCGCCTCGTCGGGCGCGGCATCCGCGTCGGCCGCACCGGGCAGCTCGTCCAGGTCCAGGAGGCGGTCCGCGCCGAAGCGCTGCTCCAACCAGGCGTGGAACGCGGTGCCTCGGCGGGCGTACGGGTTCGGCTCGGCTGGCACCGGGCGGCGCAGCGTACGGGCCAGCGCCGCCGGGTCGCGTCGCAACGCGACCAACTGGGTGACGCTCAACTGCCCGGGCAGGGCCACCTCGACCGCACCGGAGAGCCGAGTCAGCTCGGCCCGCTCGGCCAGCAGCAGGTCCGCCTCGCGCTGCCAGCGCGCCACCTCCGGATCCACCTCCGGCTCGGTCTCCGGCTCGACCGACCCGGCGACCACCGAACTCGGGCCATCGGTCAGCAGACGGCGCACCAGCCCGGCCGCCTCGGCCAACGCCGGCCGGCGGCCGCCCAGTGGATCGGCCGGCCACTCCGCGCGGAGCACCACCTCGGCCGTGGGGTTCGTCGCATCCGGGGTCGGTTCCGGCGCCCACGCGTCGATCAGGTGCCCCGGCCCGCCGTCGAGGCAGGCATCGTGAATCTCGCGCAGGAAGACCGACGGACCGCGCGGCCGCTTCGTGCCCTCACCCCACCAGTAGCCCGAGCAGAGCAGCAGCCGGCGCGGTCGGGTGACCGCCACGTACGTCAGCCGGCGTTCCTCCCGCTCGTCGTGGGCCCGCCACGCATCGGTGAAGTCGGTGACCGCCCGAGCCACCGCCCGCTGGTCGGCCGCCTCGTCGAGCGCCAACTCGGGCAACCCGTCGGCGTCGCCACGCAGCGGAAACGGCAACACGCCCAGCCCGCCCAGCCAGTGGTCGGAGTTGCGTACCGGCCCCGGCCACAACCCGCGGCTCAGCCCCGCCACCGCCACCACGTCCCACTCCAGGCCCTTCGCGGCGTGCGCGGTGACCACCTGCACCGCGCCCTCCACCACCTCGACCTCACCCGGCGCCAGACCGCGCTCCTCGTCCTCGGCGGCGGCCAGGTAGGACAGGAAGCCGGACAGGGTCGCACCCGGCGTCTCCCCGCTGAACCGGGCCGCCACGTCACCGAGCGCGTCGAGGTGACCCCGGGCCAGGCCGGCATCGCCGGCGCCGTCCCGGCCGGCCCGCACCGCGACCTCCACGTCCAGGCCGATGGTCCGCTCGATGTCCGCGATCAGATCCGGCAGGGCCTGGTCCAGCCGGTAGCGCAACAACGCCAGTTCCATGCCGTACGCGCGCAGCCGCGCGAAGCCCTCCGCCGAGTACGCCTGCGCCGGCCCGAGATCGGCCAGCGCCTCCACCAGGGTCGCCTCGTCCAGAAGGTCGGGGGTGATCTCCGAGGTGTCGTCGGCGGCCAACTGACGGCGGGCGTTGGCGATGGCCCGTGCCCGTCGGTGCAACGCCACCAGGTCACGCGGCCCGATCCGCCAACGGGCGCCAGTGAGCAACCGCAGCAGCGCGGCACCGTCGGTCGGGTCGGCCAGCACCCGCAACGTGCAGACCACGTCACGTACCTCGGGGGTGTCCAGCAGGCCGCCGAGCCCGACCACCTCCACCGGGAGGCCGCGCTCGCGCAGCGCCGACTCGATCGCCGGAATCTGGCTGCGGACCCGGACCAGCACGGCAGTCGTCGGGCGCTGCGCCACCGGGATGTGCTCGGGGGCGGCGCCCGGCATCCGGGCCGCGCCGCGCCAGGCGGCGAGCACACTGTCGGCGATCCAGTCCGCCTCGTCCGCGTACGTCGTCAGCATCGCGCAGTGCACCGTGCCACCCGCGGCCCCGCCGGGGCTGCGATGCGGGATCGGGTCCCGGACGGTCAGCGCGGAGCGCAGCTCCGGCACCCGGGCACCCGCCGCCCGCAACGGGGTCGACAGCGCGTTGGCAACCCGCAGGATCTCCGGGCGGTTACGCCAGCTCGTGGTGAGCCCCAGCGCCTGGGCCGGCTGACCGTCGACGCGGGCGAACTCGGCGGGGAACCGGTCCAGTGTGCCGGCGCTGGCACCCCGCCAACCGTAGATCGACTGGCAGGGGTCGCCCACCGCCGTCACCGGGTGCCCGCCCCCGAACAACGCGTTGAGCAGCACCACCTGGGCGTGACTGGTGTCCTGGTACTCGTCGAGCAGCA
The DNA here is from genome assembly GCF_003205615.1 of Micromonospora arborensis. Classification (GTDB taxonomy): domain Bacteria; phylum Actinomycetota; class Actinomycetes; order Mycobacteriales; family Micromonosporaceae; genus Micromonospora; species Micromonospora arborensis. Next base: position 72,688 of record NZ_PYBV01000013.1, read on the forward strand.
CCACCCGGAACCGGTCCCGCTCGATCTCGCCGACCGCCGGGTGATCCCGGGCCACCCGAGCCGCCCGCGCGAGCTGGTCGGCGAAGTCCATCGCCTCGAAGTCCAACTTGCGCCGGGCGTACGCCCGCACCAGCGGCAGCAGGCGTAGCCGGGTCTGCTGCAGGGTGAGCGCCTTGCGCACGTCGGCGTACACCCGGCCCGGCCGGGACTGCACCTCGGCGAAGAACCGACCGGTCCAGGCCGCCAACCCCTCCGGCGCGACCAGGTGCTCGTCCAGCTCCCCGGCGAGCGCCAGCACCGCGTCGGTGATGGTGCTCGGCATCCGGTCCACCTCGGACATGTCGCCGTCGTAGTTACGCACCAACAGGTCGACCAACTGCCACCGGGACGCCTCGGTGAGCAGCCGGGTGGACGGCTCGTAGCCGGCCCGCAACCCGTGCTCGGAGACGATCCGCCCCGCGTACGAGTGGTACGTGGAGACGGTGGGCTCACCGGCGAGCGGATCGTCCAGCGGGTCACGACCCTGCCGGCCAACTCTGCGGATCAGCTGATCGAGCCGCGTACGGACCCGGTGGGCCAGCTCGCCGGCCGCCTTACGGGTGAAGGTCAGCCCGAGGATCTGCTCCGGGCGCACGTACGAGTTGGCCACCAGCCAGACCACCCGCGCGGCCATCGTCTCGGTCTTGCCCGAGCCGGCGCCGGCGACCACCAGCAGCGGCTCCACCGGGGCCGCGATGATCGCGGCCTGTTCCCGGGTGGGCGCCGGCAACCGCAGCAGCTTGGCCAACTCCACCGGCGTGTACCGGGGGCCGGAGTCCGCCAGCCGGGGCGCCGGCGCGGGACCGGTGCCGAACAGGGTGGGCTGGCTCACGGGTTCTCCGGACCTCGGACGGTGGGCGGCTCGACGACCTGACGCCCCTGCCCGGAGACCGGGCAGCTGGTGCGTACCGGGCAGACCCGGCACTTCGAATTGGCCACCGCGGCAAACGTGGCGGCTGCCATCGTATCGGCGGTCCGCCGGACCAGCGCGGTCGCCCAACCGGCCGCGGGCCCTTCACCTGCCGCCGGCTGGTTCTGTTCCCTGGCGTCCTTGGCGGAGGTGCCGAGCTGCACCAGCGCCGCACCCCCGGACTCGTCACCGAACTCGGCGAACGCCCCCGCCTCCACCGCGGCCTGGTACGCGCCGAGCTGCGGGTGCTCGGCCAACTCGGTGCCGGTGACAGCGGTGGACTTGCCGGTCTTCAGGTCGATCACCACGAGCCGCCCGGCCTCGTCGACCTCCAACCGGTCGACCCGACCGGTCAGGTCGACCGGCCGGTTCGGGTCGTCCAGGCGGACCGCGAACTCGTGCTCGATGGCGAGCAGTCGACGCGGATTGGTGGCCAGCCAGCGCAGCAGCTTGTCGACCATCGCCTCGGCCCGCTCCCGCTCCGGCCCGGCCATCCACCGGGCCGCCAGCTCGATCGCGTCGAACCGGGCGGCCACATAGTCGAGCAGAGCGCCCCGGTCGGCGCTGGCGTCCTCGGCGAGCATCGCGGCGGCGTGGACCAGGTTGCCCACCCCCTGCGCCGTGCTGGTCGGACCGCTGCCGCCGTGCCGTTCCAGCAGCCACCGCAGGCTGCAGCGCAGTGCGCTCTCCATCGCCGACGGGGTGACCCGCACCGGATCCCCCTCGTCGACGAGTGGCCGATCGTCGGAAAGCCCGCGCAGCCCCCACCAGTCGTCGGGGTGCGCACCGGGAACCCCGGCGGCGGCGAGCCGGGCCAGCTCGGCCGCCGCGGCGCGCCGCCGGCCCGCCGGGGCGGCCGGGTCGGTGATGGCGGTACGCAACTCGGCCACCAGCGCCGGCAGGGTGAGCGCCCGAGGCGGGCGGGTCACCGGCAGCGCCCCGGGACGGTCGCCCTCGCCGTCGCCGTCGCCCTCGCCGCTGGTTAGGTTGTTGGTCGCGCCGCTGGTTGGGCTGCTGGTCGGGCCGCTGGTTGGGTTGTTGGTCGCGCCGTTGGCTGGGCCGTTGGTTGGGCTGCTTCCCGCGCCCTCGGTTGCGCCGTGGGACGCGTCCTCGATTGCGCCGTCGCCCGAGGTCGGGGCACCTGCTGATCCGCTGGCGGAGTCCACCGACTGCGGGCCGGTACGCGGACCCGGCGGCGCGGTCGGGTCGACCGGCCCGGCTGCGCTGGGCGGTGTGGGCGGCGTGGTGGGGCCCAGCTCGTGCAGGAACCGGCTCGGCTGCTCCTCGTGGTCGTCACCGCCGACGGCGGCCGATGCCACGGCACTGACGAGCAACCGATGCCGGGCCCGGCTGATGGCGACGTGGAAGAGCCGGCGTTCCTCGTCCAGCAACGCCGATGTCTGGCCCACCACGTTCGCCGCGGTAGCACCGTCGACAGACCGGCCGGCCAGCACGTCGACCAGCCGCTCGGAGCCGAGCAGACTGCCGCGCAGTCGTAGGTCCGGCCAGATGCCCTCCTGCACACCGGCCACCGCGACCAGGTCCCATTCCAGGCCCTTCGCCGCATGTGCGGTGAGCAGACGTACCGCCGCGCCCCGGTCGGCCGTCGGCGCGATGGTGTCGGCCGGCAGGTCCTGGGCGAGCACATGGTCGAGGAAGACCTCGGTGCGGGCACCGGGCAGCCGGTCGGTGAACCGAGCCGCCGCGTCGAAGAGCACCAGCACGGCATCCAGGTCGCGGTCGGCCGCCTCGGCTCGTCGCCTCCGGGCCAGGTCCCCCTCGCCGGCCGCCGGCCGCCCCTGATTGATCGCGCCCGCCCAACGCTCGGCGAGCCCACTGGCGTGCCACACGGCCCAGAGCACGTCCTCCGCGGTCGCACCGGGCCGGGCGGCGGCTTCGCGGGCGATGGCCAGCAGCCCGGCCACCGCCTGCGCCGGCTCCGCCCAGCGCCGGTCGATGTCGGCCAGTTCCTCCGGATCGCGCAACGCTTCGACGATCAGCTCCCCGGAGGGGCGTCGGTCGCCGCCGGCCAGCGCGAGCACACGCAGGCCCTGCCGCAGCCGCCGCTCGGCCAGCGGGTCGGCGCCGCCGAGCGACGAGTGCAGCAGCGCGACCGCCGCCTCCTCGTCAAGCCGGTCCGGCTCCAACGCGCAGCGCAGCAGGAGCAGCAGCGGCGCGACCGCCGGCTGCAGGTGCAGGGGCAGATCCTCGCCGTGCACCACGGTGGGTACGCCGGCAGCGTGCAGTGCCCGTCGCAGGGTGGGCAGTTGCAACGCGGTGGACCGCACCAGCACGGCCATCCGCGACCAGGGCACACCGTCGAGCAGGTGGGCCGAGCGCAACGCGTGGGCCAGCCAGGCGGCTTCGCTGGTCGCCGAGCGGAACGTGTGCACCTCGACCACTCCGGGTGGCGCGTCCGGCAGCGGGTGCAGCCGGCGGTGCGCGGCCGGGCCACGCAGCCGGCGGCCCAGCCGGGCGATCGCGGCGAGCAGAGCGGGCCCGGCCCGGTACGACGTGGTCAGCAGCACCTGCGCGGCCGGCGCTCCGGAAGCGGTCCGGAAGCGGTGCGGGAACGTCGTCACCCCGGCCGGGTCGGCGCCCCGGAAGGCGTACGTGGAGGAATCCGGATCGGCGAACGCGACAAGCGACTTGCCTCCGCCGGCGATCACCGAGAGCAGCTCCAGTTGGGCGGGATCGGTGTCGGCCAACTCGTCCAGGTACACGTGGGCGAGCCGGCGGCGCTCGGCGGTCAGCAACTCCTCGTCGTCGCGCAGCAGACCGGTGGCCGCCCGGACCAGCTCAGCCGGGTCGTACGCGATGGAGCCCCGGTTGCTGACGTCGCGCAGCGCGAGCACGGCGACGTACTCCCGCAGGAAGCGGGCGGCGGCCGGCCAGTCGGCGCGGCCGAGCTTCTCGCCCAGCCGGGCCAGCTCGACCGGGCCCACGCCGCGTTCGGCGGCGCGCATGAGCAGGTCGCGCAGCTGACCGGCGAAGGCTCGGGTCCGTAGGGCCGGGCGCAGGTCGGTCGGCCAGCCGACCGGGTCGTCCTCGGGCTCCTCGCCCACGACGTCCAGCAGCTCACGGATGATCAGATCCTGCTCGGGACCGGTGAGCAGCCGGGGCGAAGGCTCGCCTCGTTCGGCGGCGGCTCGGCGGAGCAGCCCGAAGGCGTACGCCGGGAAGGTGCGCACCAGCGGCTCGCGGAGCACCCGGTGGCCGTCCCGCGTGACGCGGGCCTCGATGCGCTGCCGTAGCGCGGTAGCGCCTCGGCGGCCGAAGGTCAGCACCAGGATCCGTTCGGGGTCGACCCCCTCGGCCACCCGGGCGGCGACCGCCTCGACCAGCGTGCTGGTCTTGCCGGTGCCCGGGCCGCCGAGCACCAGCATCGGCCCGTCGGTGTGCCCGACCACCTCCGCCTGCACCGCGTCGACCCGCAGACCCGCCCCGTCGGTGGGCAGGACAGCACCCATGGACGCGCCACCACCGCCAACGACGGCACCACCGTCCATCGCGGTGCCAACGTCGGCCACGGTGCCGCCGCCCGGCCCGCCCCCCGGCGCCGACCCCCCGGCCCGCCGCACCAACCGGTACGCCTGCATCAGCTCATCCCATCACGCCCATACGACACCAACCCACCCCCACCAACCCACCCCACAACCCCACCCCGCTCCCCCAACCCCACCCCATCCACCTACGTCGATCATGGAGTTAGCGGCGCGACACGCCGACAGCGGCGCCGCTAACTCCATGATCAACGGGCTGGAGGCGCCCGGGAGAGGGCAGGGAGGGAGGTGGGTCGGGGGTCAGGCTAGGCGGGACTCCAGGGCTTCCAGGGCCTCGGGGACCGAGGGTGCCACCGTCAGGAGGGCGCGGCCGGCAGGCTTGAGGAAGCGCTGGTCGGCCAACTGGTCCAGCCAGTCCAACAGGGGGCGGTAGAACCCGTCGGTGTCGATCAGCACCATCGGCTTCGAGTGCAGGGCGAGGGTCGCGGTGGTCCAGACCTCGAACAACTCGTCCAGAGTGCCCAGCCCGCCGGGCAGCGTGAGGAACGCGTCCGACTTGTCGATCATCAGAGTCTTGCGGCTGGCCATCGAGTCGGTCACCACCAGCTCGTCCGAGGCCAGGTCGGCGACCTCCAGATCGACCAGTGACTGTGGGATCACCCCCAGGGTGCGCCCACCGGCAGATCGGGCGCCGTCCACCAGCGCACCCATCATGCCGACGCAGCCACCACCGCTGACCAGCGTGTGCCCGCGCCGGGCCAGTTCCGCGCCGGTCTCGGCGGCCAGGTCCAACCAGCGCTGATCGAGGGTGCGGGAGGAGGCGCAGAAGACACAGATCGCCGCCATCAGTTGTCCCTCGGCTGGTCGGCTGCCTGAACGGCTGCGGCCTGCTGGTCAGCGCCGGTGCGAGCGACGGCCTCGTCGCGGACCGCCTCCTGCTCGACGGAGAGCGCGGCCTCGGCCTCGACGATGTACCGGACCGCGGCGTTGACGTCGTCGGTCAGGCAGATCAGCTCCAGGTCGACCGGCCCGACCTTGCCGTCGGCGGCCATCGTGTCGCGCATCCAGTCGAGCAGGCCCTGCCAGTAGGCGACCCCCATGAGCACCACCGGGAACCGGGTGACCTTGCCGGTCTGCACCAGGGTGAGCGCCTCGAACAGCTCATCCATGGTGCCGAACCCACCGGGCAGCACCACGAACGCCTGGGCGTACTTGACGAACATCGTCTTGCGGGCGAAGAAGTAACGGAAGTCGATGGCCAGGTCGACCCACTCGTTGATGCCCTGCTCGAACGGCAGCTCGATGCCGAGCCCGACGGAGAGCCCGCCCGCCTCGCTGGCGCCGCGGTTGGCGGCCTCCATCACTCCCGGCCCACCCCCGGTGATCACCGCGTAGCCGGCCCGGGCCAGCGCGCCACCCACCTGCTCGGCCAGCCGGCACTCCGCGCTGTCCGGTCCGCTGCGTGCGGAGCCGAACACGCTGACCGCCGGAGGCAGGTCGGCGAGGGTGTCGAAGCCTTCGACGAACTCGGAGAGGATGCGCAGCGCCCGCCAGGCGTCCCGGGTCTTCCAGTCGTCCCGCCCGCGTGAATCCAGCAACCGCTGGTCGGCGGTGCTGCTCGGAATCGCCCCTCTGCGCAGCGTGACCGCGCCCCGGTGCCGCTCCCGTCCCGGACCGCGACCGGCCTCCCGCCCGTTGCTCTGGCTCATGGAGCAACCGTAGTGGAGCGACACCTGCCAGGTGCGCGGGGCGCGGACGCCGAGAAATAGTTCGGGATCATGGGCAACTATTCGACTCCCCCATACGTCTTACTATTCACATACCGGGTATGCCCGGGCGCGTGCCTTCGGGGGAGGAGACAGCGTGATCAGCAACAACGAGATGATCCGGATCCGTCGCCAGATGCAGCGACGGATCCGAGACGTGGTGGCCGAACGCCGCCGCACCCGCCAACAAGACCCAGCCCCCTCCACCCCCACCCCCACCCCCACCGGAGCTGATCAAGAGGTTTGCGTCGCCGACAACGGGCCCGGCTGACGCAAACCTCTTGATCACCGGCGCGACCCGGGCGCGACCGGCGCGACCCGGGGCGGGGCGCGGGCGGGGCGCGGGCGGGGCGGGGGCAGTCAGGCTGGGGCTAGCCAGCGGTGCAGGGTTGCCGCGCCATCGCGGATCTTGCTGATCTCGACGTGCTCGTCCTTGTGGTGGGCGAGGTTGGGGTCGCCCGGGCCGAAGTTCAGCGCGGGGATACCCATCGCCGCGAACCGGGCCACGTCCGTCCAGCCCAGCTTGCCGATCGGCGCCGCGCCCACCGCAGCCAGGAACTCCCTCGCCGGAGCCGCATCGAGCCCGGGGGCCGCACCGGCCGCCGCGTCGGTCACCGTCACCTCGAAGCCAGCGAACACCTCCCGCAGGTGTTCCTCCGCGGCGGCCGGGTCACGATCCGGCGCGTACCGGTAGTTGACCTCGATCTCGCAATGATCGGGGATCACGTTGCCGGCGACGCCACCGACGATCCGCACCGCGTTCATGCCCTCGCGGAAGTCACACCCCTCGATCGTGACCCGCCGCGCCTCGTACGTCTGGAGGCGCCGCAGCACCTCGCCGGCCGCGTGGATGGCGTTCACACCGTGCCAGGAGCGCGCCGCGTGCGCCCGCTCACCCGTGGTCGTCACGACGGCCCGCATGGTGCCCTGGCAACCGGCCTCGACGATGCCGTACGTCGGCTCCAGCAGCACCGCGAAGTCCGCCTCCAGCCACTCCGGGTACGCCTGGCCGACCAGGGTCAGCCCGTTGTACCGCGACTCGATCTCTTCAGCCTCGTAGAAGAAGTACGTCACGTCGTAGCGCGGATCGGGCAGCGTCGCCGCCAGGTGCAGCGCGTAGGCGACGCCGGACTTCATGTCGGAGGTACCGCAGCCGTACATCAGGTCGCCGCGCATGGTCGACGGGAAGTTGTTGTTCAGCGGCACCGTGTCGAGGTGCCCGGCCAGCACGACGCGCTGCGACCGACCGAGGTCGGTGCGCGCCATCACGGTGTTGCCGTGCCGGTGGGTGGTGAGGTGCGGTACGCCCCGCAGCACCTCTTCGACGCAGTCGGCGATCACCTTCTCGTTGAGGGACACGGACTCTATGTCGACCAGAGCGCGCGTCAGCTGCACCGGATCGGCGAGGACCTCGGGGGTCAGCGGGTTCTCCATGGTTCGCACGGTACCTTCAGGTTTGTCAGCGCGAGGAGCGAGCCGAGGCCAACCCGGCTGCGACCGAGAGGTGTAACAGTGACGTCCGCAGATTCCGCCTGGGGCATCGGCCTGGCCACGGTCACCACAGACGAGCAGGTGCTCGACACCTGGTACCCGACGGGCAAGCTGGGCCTGGGCGAACTGCCGCTGGTCGCCGGTGAGGACGAGTCGGACGTGCTCGACCTGCCGCCGGCCGCGCTCGGGGACCGGTCACTGCCCGGTCTGCGTACCGTCCAGGTGGTCACCGTGATCGGCTCGCTGGACGACCCGATCAAGGACGCCCCCGACGCGTACCTCCGGTTGCACCTGCTCTCCCACCGCCTGGTCCGACCCAACCAGCTCAACCTCGACGGCATCTTCGGCAAGCTGGCCAACGTGGCCTGGACGTCCGCCGGGCCGTGCCCCCCGGAGCGGGTGGACGAGCTGCGGGTGATCGAGCGGGCGGCCGGCCGCCACCTGGCGGTGTACGGGGTGGACAAGTTCCCCCGGATGACCGACTACGTGGTCCCCGCCGGGGTGCGGATCGCCGACGCCGACCGGGTCCGCCTGGGAGCGCACCTGGCCGCCGGCACCACCGTGATGCACGAGGGCTTCGTGAACTTCAACGCCGGCACGGTCGGCACCTCGATGGTCGAGGGGCGGATCGTGCAGGGTGTGCTGGTCGGCGACGGTTCCGACATCGGCGGCGGGGCCTCCATCATGGGCACCCTCTCCGGCGGCGGCACCGACAGGATCAGCATCGGCGAGCGGAGCCTGGTCGGCGCGAACGCCGGCGTCGGGATCTCGCTCGGCGACGACTGTGTGGTCGAGGCCGGCTGCTACATCACCGCGGCGTCGAAGATCACGCTTCCCGACGGCCGGGTGGTCAAGGGCCGGGAACTCTCCGGCGTCGACGGCCTGCTGTTCTGGCGCAACTCGGTGACCGGCGCGCTGGAGGCCCGGCCGCGCACCGGCCGGGGCATCGAGCTCAACGCCGCCCTGCACGCCAACGACTGACGGACCCGCCGGGTCCGCGGCGCTCGGCCGCGGACCCGACAGGGGTACGCCTCAGCGCAACCGGTACGCCTGGATGATCTTTGCGGTCACCGTGTTGCCGGCGGCGTCGCGGGCGGTGGCACGCAGCGACACGTGGCCGGTGCCGGCCGGATGGCGCAACAGGGCTGACCAGCCGTCGGCGGAGGTGCGGACCAGCCTCGCCTTGCCCCAGGTCTTCCCGCTGTCGTACGACACGTCGACGGCGAGCTTCTCCACCCGGGCGGCCCGCGCACCGGGCTGCGGGTGCACCCGCACCGGGACGACGAAGTCCTGACCGGCCGGCGCGCTGTTGTCGACCCGCAACGGCGGCGCGAAGCCCACCGCCGACAGGGGCAGTCGGGCCGGCGTGTCACCGGCGACGTGCCCCGACCGGAAGGTCCAGCTGGATTCCACCTCGGTGCTCAGGTCGGTGAAGCTCCGCTTCGACGACGTGACGAGCTGGTAGTCCGCCCTACCCGGCGGCACGGTGAACTCTCCGTAGCCGGCGTACTCACTCTCGCCGACCAGCTTGCCGTCGCGCCAGAGCTTGGTGTGCTCGCTGTCGCTCAGCGAACCGCCCGGGTGCCCGGCCGCGTCGCTGAACATCGGCACGTCGACCAGGATGGTGTCGCCGGTGCGGGTGACGCTCTGGTGCGGCCAGCGCGGGGTCGGGAAGGACGGTGCGTACGGCGCCTGGTTCCAGTTCTCCTGCACCGTCCGCCCGGCCCGGTACGCGGTGGGGGTGGAGAAGAGCGCCGCCTGCGCGTTCAACCAGCCGTCCTCGTCCCGCGTTCCGAAGTAGATGTCGGATTCCCACTTCACACCCTTGGTGTTGTAGTACTCGACCCGTTGGCCGGGCACGGCGGTGGGCAGGATCAGGGCGGAGCCGCCGACGTTGTACTCCAGCACGGGGTACACGGTCCGCTCGGCCTCCACGCCCGGGTCGCCACCGCGGAACCGGTGCACGACGGTGGCCAGGTCCCGTCGGGTGTAGTCGCGGACGAACCCGGTGGGCACCCGGCCAGGGATCGCTTCGGCCAGCGCGTACAGGTACGGGCTGTTGGCCGTGTCCGGCTTGATCCACTGGCTGCTGACGGTGGCGACGAACCGGTCGGCGGAGACCGGCTTGCCGAGTTGACCACTGGTCAGGCCGGTGAACGTTTCCGCCCAGATCCCGATGCCGTACCCGCTGCCGTCCTCGGCCGTGAAGTTGCCGCTGACGTCGATCAGTACCGGGGCGGCGGTCCGGTCCGGAACGGTCACCCGTACCGGCTTGGTCCGGCGGGCGTCCACGACGATCCGGGTGTCCTGGTCGATGGTCACCTCAGGTTGCGCCAACAGGGACATCCCGCCCTGCTCATCCTCCGGTGCGGGCTCGAAGACGACGCCATTCAGGCCGTAGCGCCCCTTGGGCAACCGCACGGTGGCCACCCCGTCCGAGCTGACGAGATCCCAGTGGGCGAAGGTGTCCATCCCGACCAGGGTGGTCCAGTGGTCCGCGGTGCGCTCGCCTGCGCGATCCAGGTGCTCCACGGTCAGCGTGTAGCTCTCCACCTCCCGGTCCACGGCCAGCGGGGTGACCGCGACCGCCGCCCCGGAGCGGGCCACGATCCGTCCGGTCCAGTAACCGTCGGCGTTGCCGAGGCGGGTGTCCGCGGTGACCGTGGTGCCGGCGGTGCCAGCGGCCGGCACGGTGACCTGGCCAGCCGCGAGGGTGAACATGCCGGCGGGGGCCTGCTGCCCATCGGGTCCGGTCACTTCGAGGGTGAGATCCAGGGTGATCGGGTCCGGGCCGTCGTTCCGCCAGCCGACCTCGCGGGCGACCGGGGTGTCGTCGTTGTGCGGCCAGGCCGGTTGCCCGAAGGAGATGCTGACCGGGGCGCTGACGACCCGCTGGGTGATTGCCCTGGCCACGTCGACCCGGCCGGCACCCTGCTGGAACGCGGTCTGCTCCGGGTGCGGCTTCGCCGAGGCCATCAGGGTGGCCTTGAGCTGTGCCCCCGCCCAGCCGGAGTGCTGCTGGGCGAGCAGCGCCACCGCGCCGGTGACGTGCGGCGCGGCCATCGAGGTGCCGGAGACCGAGACGTACGCGTCTCCCACCGGCGCGCCGAGTTCGGTGCCGTCGCCGCGGGCGGCGACGATGTCCACCCCGGGAGCGGTGATGTCCGGCTTCAGCCCGCCGTCGCCCACGCGGGGGCCGCGGCTGGAAAATTCGGCCAACGCGTCGTCGCGGTCCACCGCGCCCACCGCCAACGCGGAGTCCGCGGTGCCCGGCGAGCCGACCGAGCCGTCCGAGCCGTCGTTGCCGGAGGAGATCACGAAGAGCGCGCCGGTCTGCGCGGTCAGCGACTCGACCGCCGCCTCCAGCGGGTCGACGTCGGGCGTGTCGGACCCGGTCAGGCTCATGTTGATCACGTCGGCGTGCTGGTCGACGGCAGCCCACTGCATGCCGGCCAGGATCGCCGAGTCCGAACAGCCCTGGTTCTCGCAGACCTTGCCGGAGAGCAGCGTGGCGTCCGGGGCGACACCTCGGTACTTGCCGCCTGAGGCTGCGCCGCTGCCCGCGATGATCGAGGCGACGTGGGTGCCGTGGCCGACCGTGTCACCGGCCTCGGTGACCTCGGTGAAATTCCGCGATTCCGCGACCCGGCCGGTCAGGTCGGGGTGGTTGGCGTCCACGCCGGTGTCCAGCACCGCGACGCGGACGCCCTGGCCGGTGAATCCGGCCTGGTGCGCGGCCGGCGCGCCGATCTGCGGCACGCTGTGGTCCAGGGTGACCCGTCGGCGGCCGTCGAGCCAGATCCGGTCGGCAACCCCCGCCGTGCCGACCCGGGCACCGTCGCTGGTGCCGGTGAGCGTCGCCCAGATCGCCGTGGCCCGCCCCTTGTCCGCCGTCGCGGCGACACCGTCGATCGCGGGCAACTGCGCGGTGACGGTCAGCCCGGCGGGTGCTGCGGCGGCGCGCTGCCGCGCGCCCACACCGCCGGTGAGCAGCAGCGGCAGGCGGTCGCGGTGGGCGTCGTCGTAACCGGCGGCGATCAGCCCGGTCACGTCGAACAGTCGCCGGTCGACCCGACCGGAGCGGATCAGCGGCAGGGCGTCCTGCGGCAGCACGGTGAGTTGGCCGCGGTCGCGGGTGGTGAGGAAGCGCAGATGAGTACGACCGGGGGCCGGCTGGACGGCGGCGGAACCGGAAGCGGTGACGGAGATCCGGTCGCCGGTGAGCAGGGTGACCGTCTTCGTGGTGGCGGCGCCGATCGCGGTACGCGGGACGGCGTCGGGGGCGGTGTCGGTGGGTGGGCGGGCCACGGCCGTCGCCGGAATGCCCAGGACGAGAGCTGCCACGGCGGTGACTGCGATGGTCATTCTGCTGCGTCGATGCAACGGATCCTCCTCGTTGGAGCGTTGATTCCCATGAGAGGTACATTGACCGCCGTCAGTATTGCATACCCGGTATGCAAATAAGGGGTCGAAAATATGACGAACCTGCCAACCAATAACAGTTTCGGCGGGCATCATCGACCGGGTGACCTCCATGAAGGACCGGATGCTCGCCGGCGAGCCCTACCTCGCTGACGATCCAGAGATCATCGCCGACCTGGACCGGGCCGCTCGGCTGATGGAACGCTTCAACACCAGCCCCGCCGCGGACCCCCAGGCCCGCCTCGCGGCACTCCGCGACCTCCTCGGCGAGCTGGGCGAGGGCACCTGGATCCGCCCACCGTTCTACTGCGACTACGGCTGGCAGACCCGCATCGGGCCACGCAGCTTCGTCAACTACCACGCGGTCTTCCTCGACGTCGCACCGATCACCATCGGCGCCGACGTCCAGATCGGACCCAACGTGCAGCTACTCACGCCGACCCACCCGGTGGAGCCCGGCCCACGCCGCGACAAGTGGGAGGCCGCAAAGCCGATCACCATCGGCGACAACGCCTGGCTCGGCGGCGGAGCCATCGTGCTGGCCGGCGTGTCGATCGGCGCGAACACCGTCGTCGGCGCGGGCGCGGTGGTGACCCGGGACCTACCCGCCAACGTGGTCGCCGTCGGCAACCCCGCCCGGCCGGTCCGCGAACTGGACTGACCACGCGCCGACCTCGGCGCACTGGATTGACCACGCCGACCTCGACGGGCCGATCAGGCCGCCGGCGGCTCGGGCAGGCGGACCACCAGGTCGGCCCGATCGGCGGTGGGGCTGATCAGGGCCGCGTTGGCCTCGTCACTGCCCAGCGCCCACTCGCGCGCCTGCTCCGGCGAGCGCCCGTAGGCCACATGTCGGGCGGTCAGCCGACGCTGGCGCAGCTCGGCGTCCAGATCGAGGAACCACGCCTCGTGCAGCAGCGTCCGCACCTCCTGCCACGGGAAATCCGGCAGCAGCAGGTAGTTGCCCTCAGTCACCACCAACCGGACCGACGGAGGCACCTCGATCGAGCCGGCCACCGGCTCCTCCAACTCCCGGCGGAACTCCGGCGCGTACACCGAGGTGGGCTCCAGCCGGCGCAACCGGCGCAGCAACGAGACGTACCCATTGGCGTCGAAGGTGTCCCTCGCGCCCTTGCGGTCCGCGCGGCCCAACCGGACCAGCTGGGACTGCGCCAGGTGGAAGCCGTCCATCGGCACCAGCCGGGCCGTCGCCCCGAGGGCGGCCACGACCTGCTCGGCCAGCGTGGACTTCCCGGCGCCCGGCGCACCGGCGATGCCCAACAGTTGTCGAGGGCCCGCCTCGGTCAACGCCAACGCCCGTTGCACCAGTTCGTCGACGGACAGCACCTGAGCCGGTGGCATCAGTCGAGGACCGGCGCGCTGATCGTGAACCTCGCCTGCACCGCCGCCTGCACGGTCTGCGGTTGTGGGTCCAGCTCAAGCTCCGGCGGGCCACCACCCGCGCCACCGCCGGGGGCGAACGCCGCACGGGCGAACATCGGCCGGTCAGCCGGGCCGGCATCGGCCAGCTCAAGCAACGAGGTGACCTGGGCACCGAGCGCCTCAGCGTACTCCCGGGCCCGCACCAACGCGTCGCCGATCGCGGCCTGTCGGGCCTCGCGGTGCGCGGGGCTGTCCGGGCGAAGCTCCCACCAGGGCCCGGCCACCTCGACCTGGTCCTGGTCGGCCAACCGGAGCATCAGCTCGCCGAGAGCGGTGAAGTCGGTGACGGTGACCGTGGTGGTCACGCTGCCGTGCCAGGCGACCACCCGCTCGCCCGAGCGCCGGGTCTCCGGTCGCACCCGCAGGTCGCCGGTCTCCCGCCGCGCCACCGCCGGACCGGAGCCGTCCAGCAGCACCCGGATGGCGGCGGCCCGCTCGGCCAGCCGGGTCAGGGTGGCCTCCCGGTCCCGATCCCGCGCTGTCGCGGTGACCGCGAAACGGGCCAGCTCGGGCGGCACCTCCCGGTACGCCTCGCCGCGCACCTGCACCACCGGACCGTCCACCGCCATACCCCTCAGCCTAGTCAGCCACCGGGATCCGCGCGCTGTAGGAAACGGCGTCCGGGCCGATCCGACAACCGGTCAGGTGCCCGCCCGCAGCGCCCAGACCGCGCAGCCAGGCCACCTCGGCGTCATGGTCACCCCCGGCCGGGAACTCCCGGTCCTGACCGGCGAACCGCCGGTCCAGCAGCGCCAACCGGGCCGTCCGGGCTTCGGCGTACCGCGCGATGAGCGCGGGTGCGTCGTCGGCCCGCAGCTCCGCGGCCAGCCCGTCCAGGAACGCACGGACCTCGTCCAGCTCGTGCAGCACGCGGTCGCGGTTGCCGAGGAGCATGTTCGCGGTCCGCTCCGCTGGAGTGCCGGCGACCCGCGTGCCGTCGGAGAAGCTGCCCGCGGCCAACGCCAGCACCGCGTCGCGCAGCGGCGCCCGCTGCGTCGCCCCGGCCAACGCGCCGGCCAGCAGGTGCGGCACGTGCGAGGCGAGCGCGGCCGCCGAGTCGTGCGCCGACGCGGACATCGGCACGACCCGCGCACCGAACAACTCCACCAGCAGCCCGGCCAGCCAGCGGAAGGCGTCCGTCGCGGCGCGCGGCGCCGGGCAGAGCACCCAGGCGGCACCGGCCAGCAGGGTCGGCGAGGCAGCAGTCAGGCCGGCCGACTCCGCGCCGGCCATCGGATGCCCCGGCACGAACCGGTCGATGAGCCCGAGCCGATCCGCCGCCTCGGCGACCTCGACCTTGGTGCTGCCGACATCGGTGAGCACGCAGCCGGGCGCGGTCAGCTCGGCCACCCGGGCCAGGGTGCCCGGGAGGGTGGGCAGCGGGCCGCAGAGGAAGACCACGTCCCGGTCGGCCACGGTCTGCTCGATCGTGGCCGGGGCGACCACCCCCCGACCCTGGGCTCGATCACGAGTCGCCGGGTCCGGATCCCATCCCGCCACGTCCAGGCCCGCATCGGCCAGGCGCAGCAGAACGGATCCGCCGATCAGGCCGGTGCCGATCACGGCCGCCCGTACCCGCGTACCGGGCCTGTCCACCATCCGCACGCCTCGACCTTCCTGCTGGGTGCGGGACCGACACGGCCCCGACCAGGTCCGGGGCAGAGGATATCGCCGGCCCGAGCCGAGGACCCGGGTGACGGACGCTGTTGAAGGTATTCCGCCGGATCACCGACTGACGCCGTCCGGGCGGTCGGCTCGCAAGGGTCGACCGCCCGGACCGCGAACGATCAGGCGTCGGCGAGGCGGCCGGCGACCGCTGCGACGTGCTCGTCGGTCTCGGTCAGCGCAACCCGGACGTGCCGGTTGGCGCTGGGGCCGTAGAAGACGCCGGCCGCGACCAGGATGCCGCGTCGGGCCAGCCAGTCGACGGTCTGCCAGCAGTCCTCATCGCGCGTCAGCCAGAGGTAGAGACCGGCCTCCGAGTGCTCGACCGTGAAGCCGGCGCCGGTGAAGGCGGCCGTCAACACCTCGCGCCGGGCCCGGTAGCGCTCCCGCTGCTCGTCGGCGTGTCGCTCGTCCTGCAGTGCCGCCACCATCGCCGCCTGCACCGGCGCCGGCACGATCATGCCGGCATGCTTGCGGACCTTCAGCAACTCGGCGACGAGCGCCGGGTCACCGGCCACGAACCCGGCCCGGTATCCGGCGAGGTTGGAACGCTTGGACAGCGAGTGCAGGGCCAGCACACCGTCGTAGCTGCCACCGCTGACCTGCGGAGACAGCACCGAAACCGGCTCGGCCGACCAGCCGAGGGGCAGGTAGCACTCGTCGCTGGCGACCACGGCGCCGCGTTCCCGGGCCCAGTCGACCACCTTCCGCAGGTGCGCTGCGGGCAGCACCCGGCCGGTGGGGTTGCCAGGCGAGTTGACCCAGACCAGGCGCACCCGCGACGTCGGCCCGACCGAGGTGAGCGAGTCGGTGCGGACAACCGTCGCACCCGCCAGCCGGGCCCCGTCCTCGTAGGTCGGGTACGCGACCGACGGCACCACCACCACGTCACCCGGGCCGATGCCGAGCAGGGTGGGCAGCCAGGCGACCAACTCCTTCGAGCCGATGGTCGGCAGCACACCGAGACCGTCGACCCCAGCACCACACGCCCGAGACACCCACGCCGCGATCGCGGCCCGCAACGCCGGGGTGCCGGCGGTCAGCGGATAACCGGGAGCGTCGGACGCGTCAGCGAGCGCCTGGCGGATCACCTCGGGCACCGGGTCGACCGGCGTACCCATGGAGAGGTTGATCAGGCCCTCCGGGTGCGCCGCGGCCAGGGTGGCCGCGGCGTCCAGAGTGTCCCAGGTGAACTCGGGCAGTCGCGACGAGACCGGCGCGGACCGGTTCAGTGGCCCTCGCCGCGCGGCGGCTGCGCGGCGACGAAGGTGGCGTCCTTCTCCACCTTGCCGACCTTCGAGGCACCACCGGGCGAGCCCAGCTCCTCGAAGAACTCGTAGTTGGCGCCGGTGTAGTCCTTCCACTGCTCCGGGACGTCGTCCTCGTAGAAGATCGCCTCCACCGGGCAGACGGGCTCGCAGGCACCACAGTCGACGCACTCGTCGGGGTGGATGTAGAGCATCCGATTGCCCTCGTAAATGCAGTCGACCGGGCACTCCTCGATGCATGCCTTGTCGAGCACATCCACGCACGGCTCGGCGATGATGTAGGTCACCGGTCTTCTCCTCCGCAAGACGCGCCGCGATCTCCCGCGACAGTTAGAGCCTAGTATCTCGCCGGGGAGGGGGTCGATCGTGCTCCGACAGCAGGATGTGGGACACCGGATCGTAGTCCGCCGGATTGTGGGGATTCGCGAAGGGCGCCCGCTCTTTTCCGATGCCCTCGGCGAGCTGGTCGAGCTGAGCGAGACTCATCTCACGCTCTCCACGGCACACGGCGAGCTACGCGTCCCGGTAGCGCAGGTCCACCGCGCCAAGCGGGTGCCGCCGACCCGTCGGCCGACCGCCGCAGCGGTCGTGGCGCTCGAACGGGCCGCCGACGAGGCCTGGCCGGCACCGACGCGGGACCGGCTCGGTGACTGGCTGCTCCGCGCGGCTGACGGCTGGACCGGACGGGCCAACTCCGCGCTGCCGGTCGGCGACCCGGACCGACCGCTACCCGCCGCCGTGGACGCGGTCGAGCGCTGGTACGCCAAGCAGGGCCAACCACCGATGATCAACACGCCGCTGCCACTCGCCGCCCCGGTCGGCGCCGAGTTGGACGCCCGCGGCTGGGGCGCCCGCCCGCCGGTACTGGTGCAGACCGCTCCGCTCCCCCTGCTGACGTCGGCGCCCGTCGGAACCCTGCCCACCCGCCCAGCGGGAGCCGGCGCAGTGGGGGTCGGCGCGGCGGGAGCCAGCGCGGCGGGAGCCGGCGCAGTGGG
>NZ_PYBV01000013.1:90383-195080 GCF_003205615.1 Micromonospora arborensis
GGGAGCCGGCGCAGTGGGGGCCGGCGTACCGGACGGTGGCGGGCATGTCGCCGCCTCCCCCGACCAGGCCGGTGCCGCTGGCGGGCGGGCCGAGGCGTGGGGCGGCGCGGTCGTCGAGCTGGCCAGCGCGCCGAGTGAGGCGTGGCTGTCAGTCGCCGCCGGCCGCAAGGGCGGCCTACCGGACGCCGCCCGGCACGTACTCACCGCCGTGGACCAGGTCCGTTTCGCCCACGTGTACGTCGACGGCAGCCTCGTGGCGATCGGCCGGGGCACGGTGACCGGGCAAGGACGCTGGTTGGGCCTCGGCCTGATCGAGGTGCTGCCGGTGGCCCGCCGACAGGGGCTGGCCCGCCGGCTGATCAACGAGTTGGCCGCCTGGGGTGTGTCCGGCGGTGCGACACACGCGTTCCTCCAGGTCGAGCAGCGCAACACAACGGCCATCGCGCTCTATCAGCGGCTCGGCTTCACCACCCACCACACCTATTTGACCCGGTTCGCCCCGAACCCACAACGCTGACCGCCCCCACGAACGACCTCCCGGGCGATGATCCACTCCACTTCCCCGATATGGGGGTATCAGACGCTCCAGACACCGCCACATCGGCGATATGGAGTTGATCGAGCGCGCCTCCGGCGGCCAGCGCGCTTGGCGCGGTCCAGCACGGTCGGCACGGCCCAGCACGGCCAGCGCGGTCAGCACGACCCAGCGCGGTCAGCACGACCCAGCACGGTCAGCGCGACCCAGCACGGTCAGCGCGACCCAGCGCGGTCAGCGCGACCCAGCACGGTCAGCGCGACCCAGCACGGCCAGCGCGACCCAGCACGGTCAGCGGCGGACGACGCGGCGGGGTTTGGCGGCCTTGACCTCGGCGTACCGCTTGAGCTGCCAGGAGCGGTAGTCACGACCGAGGGCGGTGAGCACCAGGTAGCCGATCAACACCCCGGCGCCGGAGGCGAGCAGGTAGAGCCAGATCTGGGCGAAGAACGTCGGCGCACCGCCGGCGAACGGGTTGTGCCCGATCAGCAGAGGCCCGACCAGCACGGTCAGCACCATCGCCACCAGCACCACGAGGGCCATGTCGGCCGCCCAGTCGGCCAGCGGTCGGCGACGCCCCCAGCGGAAGGCGATCACGGCCAGGATCAGCCCGATCACCGCGAACATCGCCAACGACACCCGGTCGGCGGTGGTGTCGTCTCCCTCGAAGCCGAATCGGATGATCAGCCGGGCGACCACGTTGACCGCGAACAGTGCTGCCACGAGCACCCCGACATCACGCCACCGTCTGTCCATCGCTGGGCCTCCTGCCGTACGCCCCGTCGCGGGGCTCCATCCCTGGCAGGAATATCTACCACCCTTACCTGGGTGGCGTCATCAGCCCGAGCGTGGTCGGCGGGGCGAGGATCTGCCGGAAGCCCATCACCGCGAAGGTCATCGCGCCGGCCACGATCATGGCCAGGCCGACCCAGTTGTCGCCGGCGAGCAACAGGTCGCCCTCGCTGGTCCGGATGGCAGCCACCGCCATCAACGCGAACCATGGCACCGCGGGCAGCGCCACCGCCCACCTGCGGCCGACCGCCTCGTAGGCGAACCAGCTCAGCGCGATGTTGGCGCCGACGGCGAGGAGTGCCGACACGCCGATCAGTTGGCCGCCGACGCGGACCGTGGCCAGCAGCAGCTCCAGCACCCCGGTCAGCACTCCGGCGATCACCACGACGATCGCGCCGGCCAGCCGCAGGCCCAGGTCCAGCAGTCGCGGCGGCGGCCCCGCCGGGGGCGGGGCTTCCTGGTCGTCCAGAACCGTCATCGATGCGGGCAGGGTCACCGGAGACCCGCCGCCGCGACCGAGGACCGGTCCGGCGCGGCCCCGACCGGAGACCGGTCCGACGCGGCCCCGACCGAAGACCGGTCCGACGCCTCCCCGACCGAAGACCGGTCCGACGCCGCCCCGACCGAAGACCGGTCCGACACGGTCCCGACCGGGGAACGGTCCGGGGCGGTCTCCTCGGGGAGTCCGGCGAAGAGGTCGTCCTCCCAGCCGTACGGCCCGGCACCCGGGCCCTTCTCGCCGACCGCGAGGGTGAAGAACTCCACGCCCATGAACTCGCCGCCGAAGTTGCCGGCGATCGAGTAGAGCCAGGAGGTGGCCGGGATCTGGGTGGCGTGTGCCCGCATCGCGGCCTCCTTGGCCGTGTGCTGGTCGGTGCCGTCGATCCGGGCGGCGATCTGGGCGTCCGGGGTGCCGAAGGGCAGGTCGGCGATGTCCTTGATGCCGGCGAACGGGTTGTCGGAGGACTCGGCGAAGTGCGTCATGCCAGCTTCCAGCACGCTGAGCGGCATGGCCGTCCAGTAGACCTTCAGCGGGGCGCAGCCCTCGGCGGCGGCCAGCTCGACAGCGCGCATCGCCACCCGGTGTGCCTGGATGTGGTCGGGGTGGCCGTAGAAGCCGTTCGGGTCGTACGTGATCAAAACCTGCGGGCGGACCTCCCGCATGATCTCCACCAGGTGCCCGGCGGCCTCGTCGAGGTCGGCCTGCCAGAAGGCGCGGGGGTGCTCGTTGGTCGCGAGCCCCATCATCCCCGAGTCGCGGTAGCGGCCGGCACCGCCGAGGAAGCGGTGGTCGCTGACGCCGAGCGCCGCGCACGCGGCGGCCAGCTCGGCGATCCGGTACCCGCCGAGCTGGTCGGCCTCGGCGGCGGCGAGCTGGGCCAGCGCGGGTTCGTGGATCTCGCCCTCCTCGCCGAGGGTGCAGGTCACCAGCGTGACGTGCGCGCCGTTAGCGGCGTAGTGCGCCATCGTCGAGCCGGTGCCGATCGACTCGTCGTCGGGGTGCGCGTGGACCAGCAGCAGGCGGCGGTCGGGCAGCATCGTCACGACGGTCACTCTAACTGGCGGTTACGGCCGGCTGGCACTAACGCGTCCGCCCAGGTCGGCCACATCACCTCCGGTACCGCTCTACGATTTGCTGTGTGGACTTTCCGGAGCTGGCCGCCCGCACCCGCCGGTTCAGCCACGGCGCGCCACGCGCTGTCTCCGTGGCTGAGGACGGCGCTCGGGTGATCTTCCTGCGCTCCGCCGGCCCCGAGGATCCGGCGGATGCGCTCTGGCTGCTGGACGTGGCCACCGCCGAGGAGCGTCTGGTCGCCGATCCGGCCAGGCTGTTGGGCGAAGGCGGGGATGTCCGGTCTCTCTCCCCCGGCGAACGCGCGTTGCGCGAGCGGCTACGGCTCAGCGCCGCCGGCATCGGCTCGTACGCGCTGGACGCCGCCGGTCGAATCGCGGTGTTCGCGCTGGCCGGGCGGTTGTTCCGGGCTGATCTGGTGCACGGCGACGTGATTGAGGTGGCCGCTGTCGGCCCGGTTCTGGACCCGCGTCCGGACCCGACCGGGCAGCGCCTGGCGTACGTGACCGACGCGGCCGAGGGTGTGCGCCGGGGCGAGCTACGGGTGATCGACGCCGATGGCACCGACAGTCTGTTGGCCGGCGAGGACGCCGGGGTGAGCTGGGGGTTGGCCGAGCACATCGCGGCTGAGGAGTTCGGCCGGTTCCGGGGCTACTGGTGGGCGCCGGACGGCCGCATGGTGCTCGCCGCCCGGGTCGACGAGTCCCGCCTGGAGCGCTGGCACCTGCACGACCCGGCCGAGCCGGCCAGCCCGCCGACCGCCGTCGCGTACCCCCGGGCTGGTGGGCCGAACGCGGAGGTCAGCCTGCACCTGCTGGACCTCGACGACGGCTGGGTCGACGTGCACTGGGACCGGGAGACCTACCCGTACCTGACCGCGGTGAGCTGGGTCGAGGGCAGCCCGCTGATCACCGTGCTGCGTCGCTCGCAGCAGCACGGGTTGGTGCTGGCGGTGGACCCACGCACGGGTGAGACGCAGGTGCACGCCGAGTTGGCCGATCCGCGTTGGGTCGAACCGATCGCCGGCACGCCGGCGCACCTGCCGGACGGCCGGGTGCTGGTCGGCGGAGAGTTGGCCCACGACGGGTACGACGCCCGGTGCCTGTTCGCGGACGGCACCCTGCTCACCCCGCCGTCGCTGTACGTACGGCGGGTGGTGGGTCGGCTGCCGGCCGCTAGCGGCCCGGCCGACCTGCTGGTGGAGGCGAGCGACGGCGAGCCGAGTGAGCGGCACCTGTTCCGGGTCCGCACCACCATCGGCGGTGGGGTGGACGCACGCCGGGTCACCACCGACTCGGGTTGGTACACCGCCGCCGTGGGCGGTGACGTGCTGGCCGTCGGGGTCGCGTCGCTGGACCACGCCGGGGTGCGGTGGACGGTTCGTCGTGGCGATCAGGACATCGCCGAGCTGCGGTCCTTCGCCGCCAACCCGCCGTACCAACCGCTGCCGCTACTGGAACGGGTGACCGATCGGCGGTTGCCGGCGGCGGTGCTCTACCCCGACAACCACGTCACGGGTCGGCGGCTGCCGGTGCTGTTGGACATCTACGGCGGGCCGGGGCACCAGGAGGTGGTGGCGGCCCGGGCCGCGTGGCTGGAACGGCAGTGGTGGGCCGACGCCGGGTTCGCGGTGGTCACCATCGACAACCGGGGTACGCCGGGGGTGGCCCCGTCGTTCGAGAAGGCGATCCACCGACGGTTGGCCGACGTGATCCTGAGCGACCAGATCGACGCCCTGACCGCGCTCGCCGGCAAGCACCCCGACCTGGACCTGGGTCGGGTGGGGGTGCGCGGCTGGTCGTTCGGCGGGTGGCTGGCCGGGTTGGCGGTGCTGCGTCACCCGGAGCTGTTCCGGTGCGGGATCGCGGGCGCTCCGGTGACCGACTGGACGCTGTACGACACCGCGTACACCGAGCGTTATCTGGGGTTGCCGGAGGACGGCATGGACGTCTACGCGCACCATTCGCTCGTCGAGTTGGCCGCCGAGCCGGTCACCGGCCCGGACCAGGCCCGCCCGTTGCTGCTGGTGCATGGCATGGCTGACGACAACGTGGTGGCCGCGCACACGCTCCGGCTCTCCGCGGCCCTGCTGAGCACCGGCCGCCCGCACGCCGTGCTGCCGCTGACCGGTGCCACGCACCTGGCCGCGAACGGCACCGCCGAGCGCCTGCTCCCGCTGGAGCTGGATTTCCTCCGTACCCATCTGCGGTAAGCAGCATTCGGCGAGTCAGTTCGGCACCCCCAGCCCTATACCGAAAGGGCTCCAGGATTGGTTGCACGCTCCCAAGATCGTGCTCGAACCAGGATCCAGTGGTATCCCGGTGCCACATGGCCACTCAATCCAGGATCGAGCGTGACCTTGGGCGAGGCGAGGCAAGCTGGTCGCGGCGCGGGCAGCTACCGCTGGCCGCGCGCCCAGGGAGGACGGGATGGCAGCCGAGACTGGGCTTTGGCACCCCGAGTAGGGACAATGCGGCGGTGTCGGATTTCACGAAGCCGCTCGGTTACCGCCTCATCACTGGGCCCGATGATGCTGAATTCTGCGCCCGCGTCAGCGGGCTTCTCGATCAGGGCTATCAGCTACATGGGTCGCCGGCGCTGACCTTCGACGGCGACCGCGTCATCGCCGCGCAAGCGTTGGTGCTGCCGCACTCGGCCGTCCCCGAGGCGCCCGTGGGAAGCGCCAGGTAGAGCCGCCCTGGAACTCGACTTTCTCCGTACCCATCTGGGGTGAACCGTCATGCCCGCAGCACCTGGCCGCTGCGGCAGGCTGACGATCACCAACGCTCCACGAGTTGTTCCCGGCCCTGCGGCGGATCGTACGGCTCGGGCCAGTAGTCGATGATCTTGCTGATCAGCCCATGCTCGGACATCTCCAGCCAGACACACGCGTCCTGCTGCTCGTCGCCGACGCGAACGTCGAGTAACAGGGCAGCGAGGCGGCCGTCCGCGATCACCCGTCGCGGCCGCAGGTGCCAGTCGCCCGGATACTCGGTGTTGAACCGCAGGAACGCGTCCTTGCCGCGAATGCGCTCCCGAGTCTGCGGCATCTCGTAGACCACATCATCGGTGAGCAGGGCGGCCAACCCGGACCAGTCGCGGCCCTCCAAAAGATCAACGTAGGCGTGGGCGGTCTGCCGGGCCGTCGAGGTGTCATCCACGGCGCGGACCCTAGCCGCTGCCAGCGACAATCCGGCGAGCCTCGCACATCAGCGTTCCTGCCCGCGCCGATGCCCGCAGCACGCCTCGCGACCTGACGTAGGGCTTGTATCTCAAGCCGCCTGAGATCGTGGTCGCCCGTGGCCAAAACGAGTTGTACGCCATCGGGGATGTCGCCCGGCCGACCGGACCGAGCGTCAGCGCCGCCGGGCGTACCCCACCTTCGCTGATCTCCGGCGACGCCGGGACGGTGAATCTTGGACAGCGGCAAGCGACGGTGATCTTGGCGGGTCCACATCAGCGAGGCCGATGAACGGATACGGTACGGCGGACGCTGACGTGATCGGCCGTCGCAGGTTCTCAGGGGCGTGCGTCGTATTGGACCCGGGCCTCGAAGACGCGATCCATGTGTGTCTCCGCCCAGTTCTTGATCGCGACCATGACCGGGAACAGCTCATGGCCGAGCGGGGTGAGCGCGTAGTCGACCCGGACCGGCACCGAGGCGGTGACCGTGCGGGTGACCAGGCCGTCGCGCTCCAACGTGCGCAGGGTCTGGGTGAGCATCTTCTGGCTGACGCCGGCGATGCGGTGGGCGAGCTCGCTGTGCCGCTGCGGGCCGCTGGCGAGCGCTGGGATCACCAGGGCGACCCACTTGTCGGTGAGCCTGCTCAGCAGCTCACGGGTCGGGCAACCATCCAGGAACGCATCGTAGTCGCGTTTGGCCTGCTCACGGCGCTGGGCCGCACTCGTCGTCGCCATCTTCTCTCCTCCGGTGCCCTAGGCACTTTACGGTACCTACTTTCTCTCAGTGCCGACGATTCGTACGGTCGTGGTGATCACGAAATCCCACGAAGGAGACGGCGATGCGCGCAGTCAGCTATGCAGAGTTCGGAGGGCCGGAGGTCCTGCACGTGGCCGAGGTGCCGGTGCCCGAGCCCGGGCCGGGGCAGGTCCGGGTACGGGTGGCGGCGTCAGTCGTACATCCGGTCGATCTGATGGTCCGCGCCGGCCGGTTCCCGGCCCCCTTGCCGACCGGCCTGCCGTACACGCCCGGCTGGGACGTTGCCGGCAGCGTCGACGCGGTCGGCCCAGCGGTCGAGGAGTTCACGATCGGCGACGAGGTCATCGGCTTCTCGCCGTGGCTGCAGACCACGGCCGGCGCCCACGCGGAGTACGTGGTCCTCGACGCCGCCTGGCTGACCTCCGCGCCCGCCAGCGTCCCCGCCACCGAGGCGGCGACCCTGCCGACCAATGGCCTCGCCGCCGCCCAGGCCCTTGACCTGCTCGCGCTCCCGGCGGGCTCGACAGTGCTCGTCACCGACGCCGCCGGGCAGGTCGGTGGGTTCGTTCTGGCGCTGGCCCGGGCGGCCGGCCTCCACGCCACGGGACTCGCCGGGGTCGACGACCGCGAGTTCGTCGAGTCGCTGGGCGCGGCGTTCCTGTCGCGCACCGACGATCCGACGGGGACGTTCGACGCGGTCATCGACCTGGCGGTGATCGGGCCCTCGCTGCTGGACCTCGTCCGCGATGGCGGCGGCTACGTGGCCGCGTCACCCCCGCTTCGCCCGGAGCCGGTGCGGGGAATCCGGACCTTCGCGCTCGAGGTGCAACCGGACGGCTCCCGGCTGGGCGAACTGGTCAAACTCGTCACCAGCGGCGACCTCCCACTCCGGGTCGCCGACGTGTACCCCTTCGCCGACGCGGCGGCCGCCCACGACCGGCTGGCCCAAGGCGGCGTACGCGGCGGCGTGGTGATCGTCCCCTGATCCGCTACGAAAGCTCGGCCGTCGCGCTCCACCGCGGGTGTCCGCCCTACCGGCTTCCTGATTGGCGATCCGTCGGTGGGGTGGGCTCGCCTGGTTGGGTCTGCCCGACGGCGTGGCGCAGTGCGCTGACGAAGGCCGTGGTCGCGGGTGGATCCGGCGGTTCGCCGTAGGTGGCCAGGTAGACGTGCCGCCGGAAGTCGCGCAGGACGCTGGCCTCGATTCCGGGCGCGTGGTGGGTACGCAGTGCCAGCCCCGGCATGGTGGTCACGCCCATGCCGGCAGCGACCAGTGCCTGCTGGACGATGATGTCGTCGCTGGTGTAGGCGATGGGCGGGACGAAGCCGGCCCGATCGCAGGCCTCAAGGAACTCGCGGCGGCAGTTCTCGCAGCCCGCGATCCAGGCGGAGTCGCGGTTGCCGGCCAGTGTCTGGCCGGGTTCGAGGCTGAGCAGGTACATCGGATCGTCGAACAGATGGGTGGCGCGAATGTCGTCCGGGGTCGTGTCGTCGTAGCGGAAGACGACAGCGACGTCGACCTGTCCGGCCCGCAGCAGGTCGAGTGCCACGCGCGGGTGGGCCTCGGTCAGCTGCAGTTCGATGCCCGGGTGCTCGCGGCGCAGGGTGCCCGCGGCGTGCGGCACCAGCGCGGCGAGCGCCGACTGGAAGCCGGCGACCCGGACGCGGCCGGTGCGCAGGCCCACCATCGCCGACAGTTCCGCGGCGGCGGCGTCGACCCGGCCGAGGATCTCGGTGGCGCGGCGGGCGAGGTGCTCGCCCTCCGGGGTGAGCCGGATGCCCCGGCCGACCCGCTGGACGAGCCGGGCCCCGGTCTCGGCCTCCAGCCTGGCCAGATGATGACTGACGGCGGGCTGGGAGTAGTTCAGGTGCTTGGCGGCCCTGGTGACCGATCCCTGCGCGGCGATCGCCGCGAGAACCCGTAACCGCAGGATGTCCAGCATTCATAGAGGATACGCATGGGTTCGCCCAACTATCGTCATTAGACGAATGAGTCGGCGCGCGGGAGGCTGAGCGGGACAGACCCCCTGCGTGAAGGAGGAGCGGCCATGATCCGGTCACCGGCGACGCTCACCGATCTCGCTGCGGCCGTGCGCCAGGCGGTCGACGTGCGGACCGGCTGGACGGACACCGCAGAACGGGTCGCCGACCAACTCCGCGCGCATCTGCCCGGCCCCGAGATCCTGACGCCCGATCAGCGTCTCGGCCAGCCCGACCGGGTGGCGGGCCACCTGCTGCACGCCGAGCCCGACGGGGCGTTCTCCATCCTCGGCCTGGTCTGGCGCCCCGGGCAGACCACCCGGATCCACGACCACATCACCTGGTGCGTCGTTGGCGTGCTGTCAGGCATCGAGCACGAGGAACTGTTCGACGACGCGCTCAACCCCATTGGCACACGGGACAACCCACCCGGCGAGGTCAGCGGCTTCGCGCCGCCCGGCGACATCCACCGCATCCGCAACGTCGGCGACGAGACCGCCATCAGCTTGCACATCTACGGCACCGACATCACCCGCGTCGGGTCCAGCGCCCGCCGCTACTACAACTGAGGAACTTGAACCATGGACCAGGACGCCATCGATGAGGTACTGAACCGTCCACTCAGCCAGGAACTACTGGCCCGTGACCTGGCCAGGCTGGCCTTCATCGCGCTGGACGGCACCCCGCGGGCAATCCCGATCGGAATCGTCTGGAACGGCACGGAAATCGTCATGTGCACCGCGACGAACGCGCGGAAGCTCCCGGCGTTGCGCCGCAATCCCGCGGTCGCGCTGACGATCGACACCGAGTCGCATCCGCCGAAGGTTCTGCTCATCCGAGGTCAGGCGGAGCTGGATGTCGTCGAGGGCATCCCGGACGAGTACTACCAGTGGAACGGCACGTACCAGATGACGCCCGAGCAACGGGCCGAGTGGGAGGAGGGCGTGAAGTCGCTCTACGAGGGCATGGTCCGGGTCCTGGTGAAGCCAACCTGGGTCAAGCTGATCGACTTCGAGACGACCATGCCCACCGCCATCGAGGAGCTCATGCAGCAACAGCAGGAACGCCAACGCACCTGAACGCGCAGACGCACCGCCGCACGGCAAGGGTCCCCTTCCGACGACGCCGTCGGAAGGGGACCCAGCAGCGCCTGGTGCGACGCCGATGCCCACCCACAAGTAGCCGATGAGCGGGTGGTGGTCGTGATGTCACTGGGTACCGGTGCGGCCCATCATGGCGAACCCAGTCGGTGAGGCGAGCGGAGCTGCCGATGAGCGAAAGCCGCTAGCAGAGCGGAGTGTTGGAGCCGGGTGGACGGCCATCGACGCACAGGTCGCTGAGGGCGAAGGCGAGTCGGGCTGCAAGAGCCGCATCGGCGAGCGTGAGTTCTGCGATCAGCGCGGCTGTCGCCGCGGTGAGGGCACGGGTGAGTTCAGCTTCGTCGAGCGCGCGTACCAGGGTGGTGTTCAGCGGCGCGGTCACCTCCGAGGGAAGCAGGTGGGCACCTTTCGCATGGCTCGTAGGGTGACCGAGGCGCAGGCAGGCCAGGGCGAGAACCTGGCCGCGTAGGGCGCTTATCCACTGCTCGGCCTGCCACCAGCGGTGTCGTCGGATGCATGTCCACGCGTGCAGGGCATGGTGCCATCCCAACCCGACCAGGGTCCGCCGACAGGGGGACGGGTCTTCCTTTGCATGTGCGGGATGCCCGAAGACGGTGCGCCAGTTCGGGCCATGCGGACCGAACTCCGCAGCCGGGGTGAACCCGATGTCCACTTCGAGCATCTCGGGAAGCAGGAACACCCGATACACCGACGAGCCGGACGGTAAGTCCCAGTGATGAACGGCGGCGAAGTCACGGTAGAGCAGTTCGGTCCAGCGGCGCATCGCTGAATCCAGCGGTCCTTCGATGCCGAACGCCACGTCAATGTCCGACCATCGGTCGCCGCCGCTGACGGCGTGGGATCCGGTGATGGCGGCCCCGACGACGGCGGGGTCTCCTTCGGCCAAACCGAGCAACCGCTCTCGGATCGAGTCACGCTCGCCGACGGAGAACACCGCGCCACCCTATCGCCTCATTTCCAGTGACATGTGCACTAACTGACGGCCGCAACACATCCTCTTCTGGCCGCAGGTCGCACGGCGTGGAACGCGGCTGCCCGGCGGGTGGCGAGACGCGATCATGCCGAAGAAGCAGTGCAACCGATCTTGCTTGAACGGCAAGGGCCTCAACGGCCCGAGGCGCGCGGACGCAGCGAGGGCTGACAACCTTCGACGGTGGTAGCACAAGTGCTACCGTAGGGCGTATGCATGAAGTTGGACTGCGCGAGATGCGGCAGAACGCCAGTGACCTGGTGCGTCGTGCGCAATCGGGTGAACGCGTGACGATCACTGTCGCCGGCCGCCCGGCGGCCGTACTCGGCCCGGTCAGTCCTCGAACCTGGCGCGAATGGGACGATCTGGCCGGCCTGTTCGACCAACCCACCGACCCAGGGTGGGCAGGCGATCGGGACCTCCTCGACGACACTGTCACGGATCCGTGGGTTGAGCGGTGAGCCGCGGCATCCTCGACACCAGCGTCCTCATCGCTACGGACGTAACCCCGATTCCTGGCGAACTGGCCATCAGCGTCGCCAGCCTTGCCGAACTTCAGTTCGGTGTCCTGGTCGCGAAGACCGCCGAAGCGAGGGCGCTCCGCTTGTCGCGGCTGAGCGCCATCCAACGCCGATTTGATCCGCTTCCCATCGACGACGTCATCGCCGACAGCTACGCACGATTGGCCGCACGCGTCGTAGAGATCGGCCGCCAGCCGCGAGCCAGAGTTATGGACCTCCTCATCGCCGCAACCGCACACGCGCATGACGCCGCCATCTACACCCGCAACGCCGACGACCTAGCAGGCCTCGAAGACCTCATCACGATCCACACGATCTGACAGCGTCCCGCCGAGCCGGTCAGATGAAGCGGCAGGGCCGCACCAGGTGACCCGTGCAGCAGAAGCAGAAGGGCCTCCTCCCGACGACGCTGTCGGGAGGAGGCCCTTGCCTGCGGTGTGACTTACGGCTTGACGTACGCGTTCACGAACGACGCGTAGCCGAAGACGCTGGAGATGAAGACCCCGCCGGCCTTGGACCCGTGCACGTTGTAGGCCACGTCGACGAAGAGCGGCACCACCGGGGCGTACTCCTTCATGATCCGCTCGTCGAGCTTGGCCCACTCGGGGCCCTGCTCGGCCGCGGACATCGCCTGGATGCGGTCCATCTCGGCGTTGATTGTCGGGTCGTTGAAGTAGGACTGGTTGCTGTTGCCCTCGGCCTTGATGGAACGGCCGTCGTAGAGCACCGGCAGGATCGACGCCCCGCTGGGCCAGTCCGCCGCCCAGTTACCGATGTACAGGTCCCAGGGGTTGTCCTTCTTCTTGATCTCGTCGAGCTTCGCGTCGTCGGAGATGTTCCGCAGCGTGATCTTGAAACCGGCCCGCTCCAGGTTGGCCTTGAGCTGGGCGCCCTGCTGCTGCTCGGTCGAGTTGTCGGCGACACCGAGGACCAGCTCGGGCGTCTTCCCGCCGAGCAGTTCCTTGGCCTTGTCGACGTTGCCGTTCGGTCCCGCCGGGTACGCCTCGTACGCCTTGTAGCCGATGGTGGCCGGCGGCATCAGGGTGGTCAGCGGCGCGGCGACGGTCTGCCCGCCCATCGCCTTGATGAAGCCCTCGCGGTCGATGGCGTAGTTGAGTGCCTGGCGGACCTTCAGGTCGGTGACCCGCTGGTTGTTGATCACGAGCTGGTTGGCGCTCGGGGTCGGCGAGAGGATCGTCCGCGACTTGAGCGCGGCGTCCCCGGCCACCTTGGCGACCAGCGAGGCCGGCACGAAGTTGAAGGCGAGTGCGCTCTGGTCGGCGCCGTTGTCGGCGATCACCCGGTTGTTGGCGGCGTCCGCGGTCGGGCCGAAGCTCCACACGAACTGGTCCGGGTACTGGTGCCGGACCGGGTCGGTGTTCGCGTCCCAGTTGGGGTTGCGGTCCAGGGTGATCTGCACGCCGACCTGGTTCTTGGCGACCTTGTAGGGGCCGGACGAGAACGGCTGCTTGTCCAGGTCGACGCCGGTGTCCTTGTCGGCGGGCAGCGGCGCGGTGGTCGGCAGCGAGACCGCGAACGGCAGGTCACAGCGGGGCTTGGCGAACTCGAAGCGCAGCGTCTTGGCGTCCGGCGCGGACAGGCCGGGCGGCAGCGACGTCTTGTTCTTCTTGAAGTCCCACTTGGTGTCGAACTGCGGGGTGTCGGCCAGCCACTCCTGGAGGTAGGTGGGGCCGCCGGAGAGGTCCGGGTCGAAGGAACGGGCGATGCCGTACGCGATCTCCTTGGAGGTGATCGGCCGGCCGTCCTCGAACTTCACCCCGTCCTTGATCGTGAATTCCCAGACCTTGCAGTCGTTGTTGACGTTCTTGCCCGGGGTCTCGGCCAGGTCACCGACGAGGACCAGGCCGCCCTTGCCGTCGTCCTTCCAGGTGGTCAGGTAGCGCGCGAAGAGCGGGTTGGTCATCAGACCGGCGAACGAGTACGTCCGCTGCGGGTCGAGGTGGGAGATCGGCGACTCCCGGATGATGGTGAAGGTGCCACCCTTCTGGGCGCCGCTCACCTCGGCCGCCGGGCCCTGCGAGTCCTTGGGGTCGGTCGCGATGACCCCGGTCTGCTGCCGTTCGGTGTCGACCGTGGTGCCCTCGCCCGTGTTCTTCGAGCACGCACCCAATGCCACAACCAGAGCTATCGCGCCGCCTGCGGCAACCGCCACGCGTGGTCGCATGAAGTACCCCCTTCACCCATGTGCCGTGCGGTTCGTCGGAGCGAGAAACCGCCGACGTCCCGAGGATCGTAAGGAAGAAAACCTGCAAGTTGTGTAACAGTTGTCGATAAATTTCGCCACGGTCGGCGGGCCGGACACCCGGCTGCTCAGCGCAGCCGTACCCGGGGGTCGATCGCCGCGTAGAGCAGGTCCACCAGCACGTTCGCCAGCACCACGAAGACGGCCGCGATCAGCACGGTGGCCATGATGGTGGGCAGGTCACCCGAGCGCACCGCGTCCACCGCCGTACGCCCCAACCCCTGGATACCGAACGTCGTCTCGGTGATCACCGTGCCACCCAGCGCCCCGCCCACGTCGAGGCCGGCGATGGTCACCACCGGCGTGATCGCCGCGCGCAGCGCGTGCCGCCCGTACACCTTGGGTTTGGCCAGGCCCTTGGCCCGTGCGGTTCGGACGAAGTCCTCCGACAGCGTCTCCAACATCTGCGCCCGGGACAGCCGGGCGTAGATGGCCGAGAAGAGGAAGGCCAACGCCACCCAGGCGAGGACCAGCCCACTGGCCCACTTCGCCGGGTTGTCGAACAGGGACGTGTAGCTGGGCACCGGCAGCAGTCGCAGGTTGTAGACGAACACCAGCAGCAGCACCGCACCCACGAAGTAGAGCTGCAACGAGGCGCCGGTCAGCGAGAAGCCGATGGCGGCCCGGTCCACCCAGGTGCCTCGGCGCAACGCGGACACCATGCCCAGCCCCACCCCGAGCAGCAACCAGAGGATGGCCGCCGGGATCACGATGCTCAGCGTCACCGGCAGCACCCGGGCGATGGTGTCCGAGACAGCCTCGTTGCTGACGTACGACCAGCCCAGGCAGGGCGCGTCGCACCGGCCGCCCTGAGCGCTGCCCAGGTCCCGTCCGGTGACGATGCCCTTCATGTAACCGGCGTACTGGCTGACCAGCGGGTCGTTCAGGCCCAGATCGTCGCGGACCCGCTCCAACCGCTCCGGGCTGCAGTTCTTCGGGCACATGCCGCTGACCGGGTCGCGCGGCAGGGCGAAGAACATCAGGAAGGTCAGCACGCTCACCGCGAACAGGGTCAGCGTGGCCGAGAAGAGCCGCTTGATCAGAAATCGCGACATGGTTGACCCCCTACCGGGACGACTTCGGATCGAGCGCGTCCCGCAACGCGTCGCCGAAGAGGTTGAAGGCGAACACCAGCGCGAAGATCATGATGCCCGGGAAGAACACGTACGCCGGGTCGGTCTGGAGGAAGTCCAGACTGTCGTAGATCATCCGGCCGAAACTCGGCGTCTCGTCGCTGAGGCCCACGCCGATGAACGAGAGCGCCGCCTCGCTGGTGATGAACTGTGGCACCGCCAGCGAGAACGAGACCAGGATCGGCGCCCAGATGTTCGGCAGCAGTTGCCGGAAGAGCATGTGCGCCAGCCCGGCGCCGCTGGCCTTGGCCGCCTCCACGAACTCGCGCTCGCGCAGCGCGATCACCTGCCCACGGACCAGCCGCGCCGTGCTGGTCCACCCGAAGATGGCGAAGACGGCGATCAACACGCCCACCCCGAAGGCCGCCGACACCTGCCCCCGCTCGCCGTAGAAGCGCAGCGTCACCGTGGGGGTGAGCGCCAAGGCGATGATCAGGAACGGCATGGCCAGCGTCAGGTCGGTGATCCAGTTGATCACCGCGTCGAACCAGCCGCCCAGGTAGCCGGCGAGGGCACCGAGCACCACGCCGATCGTCGCGGTGATCAGGGCCGCGGCGAACGCGATGAAGAGCGAGGTCCGCAGCCCGTAGATCAGCCGGATGAAGATGTCCCGACCCAGCCCCGGCTCCAGACCGAACCAGTGGTCCCCGGTCACACCGCCGGCGTAACCCAGTGGCATGCCGAAGCCGTCCAACAGGTTTTGGAACTGCTCCCGCGGGCCGATCCCGTAGACCATCTCGATCAGCGGGGCGGCCAGCGCCAGCAGCATGAAGAAGATCAGCAGTACGCCGCTGACCTTGGCCGTACGGTCGCGGCGCAGCCGGAGCCAGGCGAGCTGACCCGGTGAGCGGCCGACGACACCCTTCGCGGCAGGCGCGCTCGCGTCCGGGTCGGACTCGATCTCGGCCAGCGCCACACCCTCCACCGGAGACAGGCTCACGACGGCACCTCCTCGACGCTCGTCTCGGCCCCGCGACCCGCCGGTTCGCCGCCGCTCACGGCGGCCTCCGCCACCAGGCCGGCGTCGGCTGGTTCCGGGCTCGTGCTGGCCGCTTCCCCTTCGGGGCTCGTACTGGCCGCTTCCCCTTCGGGGCTCGTGCTGGCCGATTCCCCTTCGGGGAAGTGACACGCGGTGGCCTGGTTGCCGCCGTCGCGGGGGACCAGCGCCGGCTCATCGGTGGCACAGATGTCCTGCGCCTTCCAGCAGCGGGTGCGGAACCGGCAGCCCGACGGCGGGTCGAGCGGGGTGGGCACGTCACCGGTCAACCGGATCCGACCCGCCGGGCCGAGCTTCGTGACGTCCGGGATCGCCGAGAGCAGCGCCCGGGTGTACGGGTGCTGGGGGCGCTCGTAGATGTCCGCCCGGTCGCCGATCTCCACGATCCGGCCCAGGTACATCACCGCGACCCGCTGGCAGAAGTGCCGGACCACGGCCAGGTCGTGCGCGATGAACACGAACGCCAGGCCAAGCTCCCGTTGCAGGTCACGCAGCAGGTTGACGACCTGCGCCTGGATCGAGACGTCCAGCGCGGAGACCGGCTCATCGGCGACGAT
This sequence comes from Micromonospora arborensis, assembly GCF_003205615.1. Taxonomy (GTDB): domain Bacteria; phylum Actinomycetota; class Actinomycetes; order Mycobacteriales; family Micromonosporaceae; genus Micromonospora; species Micromonospora arborensis. Next base: position 106,766 of record NZ_PYBV01000013.1, read on the forward strand.
GAGCTTGGGTCGCAGGGCGAGCGCGCGGGCGATGCCGATGCGCTGACGCTGGCCGCCAGAGAACTCGTGCGGGTACCGGTTGTAGTGCTCCGGGTTCAACCCGACCAGTTCCAGCAACTCCTGCACCCGGGCCTTGATCCCACCCGGCGGCTTGATCCCGTTGACCTGCAACGGCATCGCCACGATCCGGCCGACCGTGTGCCGGGGGTTCAACGAGGCGTACGGGTCCTGGAAGATGATCTGCAGATCCTGACGCAGCGGGCGCAACTCCCGACGACCGACGTGCGTGATGTCCTGCCCGGCGAACTCGATGCTGCCGCTGGTCGGCTCCAGCAACCGCACCAGCATCCGGCCGGTGGTGGTCTTGCCGCAGCCCGACTCCCCCACCAGGCCGAGCGTCTCGCCCGGGCGCACATCGAAGTCGAGCCCGTCCACCGCCCGCACCAGGCCGGTGGCGCGCAGCCCCTGGCGTACCGGGAAATGCTTGCTCAGGCCGCGGACCCGCAGCAACGGCGCATCGGTCATCGGGCCACCCCCACGGATGCGATGTCCTCGGCGTAGAGCGCGGCACGCTCCGCAGCGCCCAGATGACAGGCGACCAGGTGGCCGGTTGCCTCGGCCAAGCCCGCCGCGTCGGTTGCGTCGGCCGCGTCGACGGGGCGCAGCGCGGGTACCTCGCTCTGGGACCGGCCGCCGGTGCGGTCCGCGTACCGGCAGCGTGGGTGGAACGCGCAGCCAGGCGGCAGGTTGATCAGGCTGGGCGGGTTACCCCGGATCGGCAACAGGTCCGCGTCCGCGTCGCCGTGCAGCGACGGCACGCTGGAGAGCAACCCCCAGGTGTACGGGTGCTGCGGCGCGCGGAGCACCTGCTCCACGCTGCCCCGCTCGACGGCACGCCCGCCGTACATGACCAGCACCTCGTCGGCGACCTGGCCAACCACGCCGAGGTCGTGGGTGATCAGGATGATCGCGGAGTGGAACTCGGCCTGCAGGTCGGCGAGCAGGTCCAGGATCTGCGCCTGCACGGTGACGTCCAGTGCGGTGGTCGGCTCGTCCGCGATCAGCAAAGCCGGGTCGTTGACCAGGGACATCGCGATCATCGCCCGTTGCCGCATACCGCCGGAGAACTCGTGCGGGTACTGGTCGAAGCGACGCGCCGGCTGCGGAATGCCGACCCGGTCGAGCATGTCGATCGCTCGCTGGCGGGCCGCGCGCCGGCTGGCCTTCGGGTGGTGCACCCGGTACGCCTCGGCGATCTGCCGGCCCACCGTGTAGTAGGGGTGCAGTGCCGACAGTGGATCCTGGAAGATCATCGCCATGTCCCGACCGCGCAGCCGACGTACCTCCTCGTCGGCGAGGCCGACCACCTGCCGGCCACCGACGGAGATCTCCCCGGTGATGGTGGTCCGCTTGGGATCGTGCAGGCCGAGGATGGCCAACGAGGTGACGCTCTTGCCGGAGCCGGACTCACCGACGATGCCGAGGGTGCGGCCCCGTTCGACGGCGAACGACACCCCGTCGACCGCGCGCACCACGCCGTCCTCGGTGTCGAACCGGACCCGCAGGTCGCTCACCCGCAGGTAGGCGTCCTCGTTGGCGCGCTGCGCCGGCACGGTGGGATGGTCGTCCGGCTTCCCGGACGGCGCCGGATCCGAGCTGTCCACGGCGGCCTCCCTCAGTGACGAAGAGAACTTACAACAAAGTCCCGAGGGTGAAAATAAGCTACAAGGTCGGCACCTGTCAGCGTGCCCGAGCGTAACGAGTCAGCATCGGCCTCGCATCCCCCGCCACCTCCCCCAGCAGGGCCATTCATGGCAGTGATCGCACGTCAGGTGCGACCATGGTGTCGGCAGTACCGGGAGGATTCCCGCCGGCACGACGTGGAGGTGACGATGCCCGCGGCGGTGTTCAACCACGAAGGCCCGTGGACCGAAGAGGATTACCTCGCCCTCGGCGAGACGCAGCAACGCGTCGAACTTTTCGACGGGAGCCTTCACGTGACCCCAGCCCCCACCCCCCGGCACCAGAACATCTCCGGCGAACTACGCGCGGCGCTCCGTACTCCTGCTCGTGACGCCGGACTACACGTGCTGGAAGCGGTGAACGTCCGCCTCAGGCCCGGCCGGATCCCCATCCCCGACCTCGTGATCACCGGTCCGATCGACTTCGACGAACTCAACGTCGAGGCGAGTGACGTACGGCTGGTATGCGAGATCATTTCGCCGAGCAACGCGTCGACGGACAAGGTGCTCAAGATGCATTATTACGCCGCCGCCGGGATCGAGTGGTACCTGCTGGTGGAGCAGGGGAACGGCACGCTGCATCTCTACCGCCGGCAGGGCAGCCACTACACCGAGCAGTCCGTGACCAGGCCGGGAGATCTGCTCATACTCACCGAGCCGGTGAAGGCCAGCATTCGGCCGGAGGAGTTGCTTCCCTGACGGAGGCGGCCGGCTGCCCTAGGGTCGGTCGCATGACCGAGTTCGACGCGGCTTCCACCGCCGTCCAAGCCGCCCTCGATGCGGGCGCACGGTACGCCGATGCCCGGGTGATGCATCGTCGCTACGAGTCGATGACCGCGCGCAACGGGGATGTGGAAGAGCTGACCCAGGACGAGAGCATCGGGCTCGGTGTCCGGGCGCTGGTCGGGGCGAGTTGGGGCTTCTACGCCGTACCCGATCTCTCGGACGCTGCCGCCCGCGACGCCGGCCGACGTGCGGCACGGACGGCGATGGCCAGCGCGCGGGTGCCCGGCCCATCGGTCGACCTGGTGCCGGTCGAGGCGGTCACCGCCAGTTGGGCCTCCGGTTGTGAGATCGATCCGCTCGGGGTGCCCCTGTCGGACAAGGGTGACCTGCTGGTCGGCGCTACTCGCACGATGGCCGAGCACGGCGCGGACCTGGCCGAGGGCCTGTACCAGATCTGGGACACGGCAAAGTGGTTCGTCTCCAGCGAGGGGCACCGGATCGACCAGCGGATCCGGGAGTGCGGCGGCGGCATCTCCGCCACCTCCATCGGTGCCGGCGAGACGCAGCGCCGGTCCTGGCCGAGCTACCGAGGGCAGTACGGCACCACCGGCTGGGAGTTGGTCGAGTCGCTCGACCTGGCCGCGCACGCCGCGCAGATCGCCGAGGAGTCCAGGGCGCTGCTCACCGCACCGCCCTGCCCGGCCGGCGAGACCGATCTGATCCTCGGCGGCGAACAGTTGGCCCTGCAGATCCACGAGTCGGTCGGTCACGCCATCGAGCTGGATCGGATCCTCGGCTGGGAGGCCGCGTTCGCCGGTACGTCCTGGCTGGACCTGGCCCAGCTCGGCTCGCTGCGCTACGGCTCCGAGCTGATGAACATCACCATCGACCCGACGATCCCGGGCGCGCTGGGCAGCTTCGGTTTCGACGACGAGGGCTCCCCGGCGGTCAAGCGGGACGCGGTCCGCGACGGCCGCTGGGTGGGTGTGCTCGCCGGGCGGGATTCCGCCGCCATGGCCAGCCTGGACTACGGCGGCAGCGTACGGGCCGACGGGTGGGCCCGGTTGCCGATGGTGCGGATGACCAACGTCGGTCTGGAACCCGGCCCGCACACTCTGGACGAGATCATCGCTGCGACCGACGACGGTGTGCTGATGGACCTCAACCGGTCCTGGTCGATCGACGACAAGCGACTCAACTTCCAGTTCGGCTGCGAGGTCGGCTGGGAGATCAAGAAGGGTCGGCGAGGGCGGATGCTGCGCAATCCCACGTACACCGGAATCGGCCCGCTCTTCTGGCGGTCGATGGACATGCTGTCCAGCGAGACGGTCTCCTGGGGCACGCCCAACTGCGGCAAGGGCCAGCCCGGCCAGACCGGGCACACCGGCCACCCGGCCGCGCCGGCCCGGTTCAGGAACGTCCGGGTAGGAGTTTCGGCGTGAGCGGGCCTACCGAATTGGAGCTGGCTGGGCAGGTCATCGAGCTGGTCCGGCGCCTCGGCGGCCCGACCGCGCAGGCCGAGGCGGTGGTGACGCGCGCGGATCTGGCGTTGACCCGGTTCGCCAACTCGGCCATCCACCAGAACGTCGCCGAGTCGACCGTCGGAGTTCGGCTCCGGCTGCACGTCGACGGTCGGACGGCCGCGGGCAGCGCAAGCGTGGTCACCGCCGACGGCCTGCGCGCGCTGGTGGAGCGCACCCTGACCGCGGCGCGGCTCTGCCCGCCCGACCCGGGCTGGCCGGGGCTGGCACCGCCCGCGCCCACACCGGACGCTCCGGGAGTCGACGAGGCCACCGCGTACGCCGAGCCGGATCAGCGGGCCGACCGGGTCGGAGCGTTCGTGGCCGCCGCCGGGGGCCTCAGCACGGCGGGATACTGCCGCACCGCACACCGCTCGTCGGCGTTCGCCAACTCGGCCGGGCACACCGCGCAGGGCCGCTCCGCGGAGGCGGCGATGGACGGCATCGCCCGGCGCGACGGCGCGGACGGGGTGGCCCGCCGCTACGCCGACCGGCTCTCCGACCTCGACGGCGCCGAGTTGGGCGCGCAGGCGGCGGCGAAGGCGCGAGCGGCGGTCGACCCGGTCGAGCTGCCGCCGGGGCGCTACGAGGTGGTGTTCGAGCCGGCCGCCGTGGCGGACCTGCTGCAGAACCTCTCCTGGTACGGCTTCAACGGCAAGCGGTACGCCGAGCGGCAGTCGTTCGCCGAGCCGGGGACGGCCCAGTTCGACTCGACGGTGACCCTGGTGGACGACCCGCTGGGCTCGTCGGGTCTACCGTTCGACGCCGAAGGCACCGGTCGACGGGCGCTGACCCTGGTCGAGGCGGGCACCACCCGCGCGGTGACACACGACCGGCGGACGGCCGCCGAGGCGGGCGCGGAGTCCACCGGGCACGCCACCGCGGGTGCGGCCACCTGGGGTCCGATGCCCCGCAACCTGCGCCTCTCCGGCGCTGCGGCTGGCCCGGCCAGCCCGGTTGGCCGGAGCACCACCGGCACGGCGGCCGGTGCGGTGGTCGACACGGACACCGCGGCGCTGGTCGCTGGCGTACGCCGAGGGTTGTTGGTCAGCGATCTCTGGTACACCCGGGTGCTGGACCCGAAGAGCCTCGTCGTCACCGGGTTGACCCGCAACGGTGTCTGGCTGATCGAGGACGGCACCGTCGTGCGGGCGGTACGCGACCTGCGGTTCACCGAGTCGTACCCGCGGGCTCTCGGGCCCGGGGCGGTGCTCGGGCTGGGCGCGCGGGAGGTGCGCCAACCGGACCGGGTGGACGGTGTGTGGTGGGCTGCGCCCTCGCTGCGACTGGCGTCCTGGCACTTCACCGGAGGTGCTTCCGGCTGACCGGGGTGACGTTTCTCGACGAACGCCATCGACCGGCGTGCCGACGGCTTTTCCGCAGGCCAGACACACGGGACGCTCCCTTGCGCGGACGGCTCGCAGAGATCGGCGTAACGTGTGTCACTTAGCTGCGTCGGTCGATCCGGCGCAGTCGTTGGTGTGCGCATGACGTGGCAGCGGGTGCGGGTTCGCCGGTCCGCGTGCCGACCGGAGAAAGAGCAGCCCGCCCGTACGGGCCCGTCGAGGAGACGACTCGAATGACTTCAACGGCAACGAGGCCGCGGGGAGCGCGGGCGCGCGCCGCCATCGCGGCGAAGACGTTGCGTACCGACCGCTGGTGGTTCGCCCCGCTGATCACCGTGATCGGGCTCAGCGCCTGGGTCGCGTACGCGACGGTCCGGGTCTTCCAGCACGACAACTACTGGGTGGACGCGTACCACTACCTGACCCCGTTCTACTCCCCGTGCGTGACCGACCGGTGCGTCGAGGCAGCCTCGCACTTCGGCCGGTTCCTGCCCGGTTGGTGGGTCATCCCGGATGCCGCGCTGACCCTGCCGTTCCTGCTGCTGTTCCGGCTCACCTGCTACTACTACCGCAAGGCCTACTACCGGTCGTTCTGGCTGTCGCCGCCGGCCTGCGCCGTGCCGGACGGTCACAAGGAGTACGCCGGTGAGACCCGCTTCCCGCTGCTCGGTCAGAACCTGCACCGCTACTTCTTCTACGCCGCGGCGATCATCTCGCTGATCAACACCTGGGACGCGATCCTCGCCTTCCACTCGCCGAAGGGCTTCGGCTTCGGGCTGGGCAACATCATCCTGCTGGTCAACGTGGTGGCGCTCTGGGCGTACACGATCTCCTGCCACTCGTGCCGGCACATCATCGGTGGCCGGCTCAAGCACTTCTCCAAGCACCCGGTGCGGTACCGGGCCTGGACGTTCGTCTCGGCCCTGAACGTCCGGCACATGCAGCTCGCCTGGATCACCCTCGGCACCCTGGCGCTGGCCGACTTCTACATCATGGCGCTCGCGGCCGAGTGGTTCTCCGACCTGCGGTTCATCAACTAAAGGGCCCCTGACATGACCACTACCACTCGTATCGAACGACACCACTACGACGTCGTCGTCATCGGGGCCGGCGGCGCCGGTCTGCGCGCGGCGATCGAGGCCCGGCTGGCCGGCAAGAAGACCGCGATCATCTCCAAGTCGCTCTTCGGCAAGGCGCACACGGTGATGGCCGAGGGCGGCGCGGCCGCCGCGATGGGCAACGTGAACAGCCGGGACAACTGGCAGGTGCACTTCCGCGACACCATGCGCGGCGGCAAGTTCCTCAACAACTTCCGGATGGCCGAGCTGCACGCGAAGGAGTCGCCGCAGCGGATCTGGGAGCTGGAGACGTACGGTGCGCTCTTCGACCGCACCAAGGACGGCAAGATCTCCCAGCGCAACTTCGGCGGTCACGAGTACCCGCGCCTGGCGCACGTGGGCGACCGGACCGGCCTGGAGCTGATCCGCACCCTCCAGCAGAAGATCGTCTCGCTGCAGCAGGAGGACCAGCGGGAGTTCGGCTCGTACGACGCCCGGATCCGGGTCTTCTCCGAGACCACCATCACCGAGCTGCTGCTCGACGGTGACCGGGTCGCCGGCGCGTTCGGCTACTACCGCGAGTCGGGTGAGTTCGTCCTCTTCGAGGCGCCGGCCGTCGTGCTGGCCACCGGCGGCGTCGGTCGCTCCTACAAGGTCACCTCGAACTCGTGGGAGTACACCGGGGACGGGCACGCGTTGGCGCTGCGCGCCGGGGCGACGCTGATCAACATGGAGTTCCTGCAGTTCCACCCGACCGGCATGGTCTGGCCGCCCTCGGTGAAGGGCATCCTGGTCACCGAATCGGTACGCGGCGACGGTGGCGTACTGAAGAACTCCGACGGCAAGCGGTTCATGTTCGACTACGTCCCCGACGTCTTCCGCAAGCAGTACGCGGAGACCGAGGAGGAGGCGGACCGCTGGTACACCGACCCGGACAACAACCGCCGCCCGCCGGAGCTGCTGCCCCGCGACGAGGTGGCCCGCGCGATCAACAGTGAGGTCAAGGCCGGCCGGGGCTCCCCCGCCGGTGGCGTCTTCCTGGACATCGCGAGCCGGCGTTCCGCCGACGAGATCCGCCGACGGTTGCCGTCGATGTACCACCAGTTCAAGGAGCTGGCCGACGTCGACATCACCGCGGAGCCGATGGAGGTCGGGCCGACCTGCCACTACGTGATGGGCGGCGTGGAGGTGGACCCGGACTCGGGTGCCGCCTTCGGCCACGTACGCGGACTGTTCGCCGCCGGCGAGGTCTCCGGTGGTATGCACGGCTCCAACCGGCTGGGCGGCAACTCGCTGTCCGACCTGCTGGTCTTCGGCAAGCGGGCGGGCGGGCACGCGGCCAGCTACGCCGACGGGCTGGCCGCCCGGCCGAAGGTGGCCGTGGACGCGGTCGAGGCTGCGGTGGAGACCGCGCTCGCCCCGCTGCAGCGGGACACCGGCGAGAGCCCGTACACCCTGCAGCAGGACCTCCAGGTGGTCATGGGGGATCTGGTGGGGATCATCCGCCGGGAGGGCGAACTGGCTGACGCGCTCCGGCGGCTCGCCGAGTTGCGCGAGCGGGTGGCCAAGGTCAGCGCGTTCGGCGGTCGGCGCTACAACCCGGGCTGGCACCTGGCGCTGGACCTGCGCAACATGCTGGTGGTCTCGGAGTGCACCGCGAAGGCGGCGCTGGAGCGGCAGGAGTCACGTGGCGGGCACACCCGGGAGGACTATCCGGCGATGGAGCCGAAGTGGCGGCAGGTCAACCTGGTCTGCTCGTTGGACGGTGACACCGTGCAGCTGACCCGCAAGCCGCTGCCGAAGATGCGGCCGGAGCTGATCGGCCTCTTCGACCGGGCCGAGCTGGGCAAGTACCTCACCGACGAGGAGCTCGCTGACTTCGACGCCCTCGTCGCCGACGCTGGAGAGGCGGACAACCGATGAGCGCGAAGCGTCAGTTCCGGATCTGGCGGGGTGACGAGACCGGCGGGGACCTGCAGGACTACATGGTCGAGGTGAACGAGGGCGAGGTCGTCCTCGACGTCATCCATCGCCTGCAGGCCACCGACGCGCCCGACCTGGCCTGCCGCTGGAACTGCAAGGCCGGCAAGTGCGGCTCCTGCTCCATGGAGATCAACGGTAAGCCGCGGTTGGGCTGCATGACCCGGATGTCGACCTTCGGCGACGAGGAGACCGTCACGGTCACCCCGCTGCGTACCTTCCCGGTCATCCGGGACCTGGTCACCGACGTCTCGTTCAACTACGAGAAGGCCCGGGAGACCCCGGCGTTCGCCCCGCCGGCGGACGTGGCTCCGGGTGACTACCGGATGCAGCAGGTCGACGTCGAGCGCTCGCAGGAGTTCCGCAAGTGCATCGAGTGCTTCCTGTGCCAGACGGTCTGCCATGTGATTCGTGATCATGACGAGAACAAGCAGGCGTTCTCCGGCCCGCGATACTTCATCCGCGCGGCCGAGCTGGACATGCACCCGCTGGACAGCCGGACCGACCGCAAGGAGTACGCGCAGGCCGAACAGGGCCTCGGATTCTGCAACATCACCAAGTGCTGCACCGAGGTTTGCCCCGAGCACATCAAGATCACTGATAACGGGATCATCCCCATGAAGGAACGGGTCGTCGACCGCAGGTACGATCCCCTTGTGTGGCTTGGTAGCAAGATCTTCCGTCGGGGCGAGACGCCCCAGACCAGCGTGACCACCGCCCGTCAGGGCTCGGCGACGCCGGGCTCAGCCCGGGGCGGGGTCCACTCGCACGCGGGTGGCTCCCACGACCCGCGGGCTGAGGCGCAGGCGCAGAGCGGCGTCAACTGGCACCGGGAGGTGCCCCACCCGACCGCTCCCTCAGTCGACGACCGGGGCAAGCTGCCGCTGACCGAACTCACCTTCGACCGGGCCGCCGCGCCGTCGCCGTTCGGCGACGACGTGACCTTCCCGCTGCCTCCGGAGCACCTCAACTTCGCGCACCCGGAGCAGGACAACAAGCACTGAGCACCTCAACAACGACGGGGGCCGCGGCAACAGCCGCCGGCCCCCGTCCCATTCCCACCCCCACCCATCCCCACCGCCCCCTCCCCACCCTCCCTCCCCCTTTCTCACCAGTTGATCATGGGGTTATAGCTGCGACGCGCCGGCGAGGGCGGCTATAACCTCATGATCAACGGGGACTGGGGGGTGGGTTAGGTGGTTTTTAGTAGGGGGCGGAGGGCTGCGACTATGGGGGCGTCGGCCGGGAGCCAGGCGACCGAGTCCAGCTCGTCGGCGGCCAGCCAGCGGAGCGCGGAGTGTTCCAGGGCCTGCGGCTGGTCGCCGTGCAGCAGGCGCGCGGCGTACACCTTGAGCACCGAGCGGCCGTGTGCCATCCGTACGTTGCGGCCGACCCGGTCGCCGATCTCCACGCGTACGGCCAACTCCTCGGCGCACTCTCGGATCAGCGCGTCGGTCTCGGCCTCCCCCGGCTCGACCTTCCCGCCGGGAAACTCCCACATCCCCGCCACCTCCGGCGGGGCGGAACGCGCACAGGCCAGCACCCGCCCGTCCCGGATGATCGCCGCACCGACGATCACCTTCAGGTCCCGTCGTTCGGCTTGCCCGTCATCATTCGCCCGTTCGGTCCGCACGGGCGTCCAGGGTGCCAGATCAATCGGCGGTTTGGGTACCGTAGCCGTCCGCTAGGCCAGCAGAACACGGAAGTGTGGGCGTGGACACCCCTTCCGGGCGGCGAGAGACTAGGGGACACCGACAAGACACGGGATGGCGACGATTTGGCCACGAGCCGACAACGGCGCTTGGGGGGTGCGGTGATGCGCGTGCTGTTCAACAGCAGGGCCAAGCACGACTACCTTTCCGACGCGTTGACCTTGCTATCTGGTTGGACGCGCGAAGGTGAGCAGATCCGACGGACGCTCGCGATCGACGATACCCAACACGCCGCCCTGACTGAACGCGTCAAGGTCGTCGCGGACGCGCTGCACCTGCGTCCCGAGATCAGCCGTTCGCCCGACAGCACCCAGATCCGGGTCGGGCACGGCAACGGCGAGCCACTGACCGAGGGTGAGGTCCTGTTGGCCGCCCGCATCGAGGACGCGTACCGGGCGGTCACCGAGTCCTGATACCCGCGTCCGGAGCCACCTCCGCGTCCTGGGGGTACCAGCGCAGCTCCACCGAGTTGCCGTCCGGATCTTCGACGTAGATCGAGGTCGCCGAACCGCGGGCGCCGAACCGCCCGACCGGCCCGGTCAGCACCGTGAAGACCCCGGAGTCGACCGCCCGAGCCCAGTCCAGCGGCGCCACCACCAGGCAGAAGTGGTCGACGTTCGTGCCCTGCCGTTCGCCTCGAACGAGGTCGATGATGCTGTCACGGCTGATCCGCACCGACGGGAACGGGACTGCACCCGCGCGCCACTCGTCGACCCGTACCGGCGCCAACCCGAGCTTTCCGCAGTAGAAGTCCAGGGAGCGCTCCACGTCGGCGACGGTCAGCACCAGATGGTCGAAGCCAGTCACCCGCACCGCGCTCACGCCTCCTCCAGTTCGGCCGCGTCGCGCAGCCAGTCGGTGAACAGGGCCGGATCGATGTCGGCGACGGCGCGCAGCTTCACCACCGCCATCGCTCGGGCAGCGGGCCGGCCAGGCCGGCCAGGTAGTCGTCGATGCTCATCTCGCAGCCTCTCGGTCGAATGGTTGCCGTGCCGCGTTTACGATCCGCGAACGGGGACCGTTGACCAAGACCTGATGCCGCTACGATCGTTGCCCGCAGGTCAACGATGGGGGCATGGTGCTGGAGCGGTACGAGGTCGAGACGTTCCTGACGCTCGCCGAGGAACTGCACTTCGGCCGTACCGCCGAGCGGCTGGGGGTCAGCACCGGCCGGGTCAGTCACGTCGTCAAGAAGCTGGAGCGCCAGGTCGGTGCACCGCTGTTCGCCCGAACCAGTCGGGTCGTCCGGTTCACTCCGATCGGCCGGCAACTCGCCGATGATCTGGCCCCGCTCGTCGCCGGTATGGACGAGGCTTTCCGACGCGCGGTCGACGCCGGCCGGGGCGTCACCGGGACGCTACGGGTGGCGTTCCTCGGCGAGTGGACCGCACCGGTGCTGCTGCGGGCCGTGGCCCTGTTCTCCGAACGGCACCCCGACTGCCAGGTGGAGGTGCACGAGGCACAGTTGTCCAACACTCGTTCCGGGCTTCTCGACGGCTCCACCGACGTGTTGATCGCCTCGTACCCCTTCGACGGGATGTCCACCGGCCCGGCGCTGCTCTGCGAGGGCCGGGCACTGGCGGTGGCCGCGGGTCACCCGCTCACCCGGGAACGGTCCGTGTCGCTGGAGGTGCTCGCCGACCACCCGGTGGTGCAGTACCCGACGGTCACCTCGGTGGAGTTCAAGCGGGACCGCACCCCGGAGCGCACCCCGTCCGGCCGGCCGGTGCCGAAGGGTCCCGCCGGGAACACCTTCTCCGAGATGCTGTCCCTGGTCGCGCTGGGCCGGGGCGTCCTGCCGGTGGGCGAACACACGCGGCGCTACTACCCACGCTCCGACGTGGCCTACGTGCCCATCCACGACGCGCCACCCATCGAACGAGGGCCGGTCTGGCTGCCCAGCAACACCACCACCCGGGTACGCGAGTTCGTCCGCGCCGCCACCGACGCGAACGTCCGATGAGGCACGGCGAGCCGTGCTGACCAGCCACGTCGCGCAGATCTTCGTCGACGACGCGGAGTGGGCGCGTACCCTCGGCGACCTGCGGCGGGCGCTCGTGCCCGGCGGTCGGCTGGCGTTCGACGCCCGCGACCCGGCGGACCGCCGCTGGGAGCGGTGGAACCCGGCGGACTCGCGGCGGCGGATCACGCTGCCGGACGGCGGCGAGTTGCGCAGCTCGGCGACCCTCCGCTTCCGCACGGAGGCCGAGCTGTGCGACTCCCTGACCACGGCGGGCTTCACCGTGGACCGCATCCACGGCGGCTGGCACGGCGAGCCGGTGGGCCGGGGCGACGGTGAGTTCGTGGTGATCGCCCGCGCCGACACGCTGGCACCGGTTTTCTAGCCTTGGACACATGGCGAACATCGCGTATGACCGCAAAGAGCAGGTCCAGCAGATCGAGAGTGGCCTCCTCGACGGTGAGCAGATCATCGCCGTCTACGACGCGGTCGGCACCGGCACCGGGTTCATCGGGCTGACCGACCGCCGCGTGATCATCCAGGACCGCTCGTTCATCGGGAAGCGGTTCGCGATCACCAGCATCCCGTACTCGAAGATCACCAGCGTGAGTGTGGTCAGCAACAAGTCCTGGGGTGGCTCGTTCTTCTCCACCGGGGCGATCGCCATCCACGTTGGCACGCACACCTACGAGGTGGAGTTCCGTGGCGCGCAGAAGAGCCACCACGTGCACAACGTGATCCTGCACCACATCTCCTGACCACCGCGGCCCGGCGAGGCAGATATATGCCTTGCCGGGCCGCGGCCGTCTCTGGTCTGCTCGGTCGACAGCCACGCGAAGGGAGCAGCCACCATGCCCGACACGACGAAGTCCCTCCGATCGAACGTCATCCGACCTGAGGAATCGAGGCTTCGTGAGCAGATCTGCTCCGGCTCCCGTGGCGCGGGAACGCGCCACTGACCCCCTGACCAACCCCGGAGGCCGATGATGTCGGTCTTCGACGATCCCGGCCTCTTCGGCCGGCTGTGGGCCGCCAGCTACGACAGCCCAGGCAGCCCCGACCCCGTGCCAGCGGTGGACTTCCTGGCCGATCTGGCCGAGGGTGGGCCGGTCCTCGAGCTGGCGATCGGCACCGGCCGGGTCGCGCTGCCGCTGGCCGAGCGCGGTCTCGACGTGCACGGTGTCGAGGCGTCCGAGGAGATGCTGGCGCAGATGCGGGCCAAGCCCGGCGGCGACCGGATCCCCGTGGTCGTCGCCGACATGGCGGACGTACCGGTGACGGGTGAGTTCCGGCTCGCGTACCTGGTCTTCAACACACTGTTCAACCTGGTGGACGCCGAGCGGCAGGCGGACTGTTTCCGCAACGTCGCCCGGGTGCTGTCGCCGGGCGGGGCGTTCGTCATCGAGACGTTCGTGCCGGACCCGCGCGCCTTCGACCGCCATGAGCAGGTGCAGGTCTGGGGCGTCACCGAGGATTCCGCGACGATAAGACTGCATCGGTACGACCGACCGGCGCAGTCCTTCATCCGGCAGACCATCACCTTCGACGCCGACGGTGTGCACCTGAAGCCGTTCGCCATGCGGTACGCCTGGCCACACCAGATCGACGAGATGGCGCAGCAGGCGGGGCTCCGGCTCACCGAGCGGTACGCGGACTGGCACCGGCAGCCGTTCACCGCGGAAAGCCCGTCGCACATCTCCGTCTACCGGGCGGAGTAACGACGGGTTGGTCGACTCCGGTTCCGGGAATCGGGGATGTCGAGGTCTCCTTGACGCCCCGACTTCAAGGAACCGGAGTCGATCACCAGGGGCTTTCCGCCCAGGGCTGATTCTGCTGTTGGCAGTCTTTGTTGATCCGCGGGGCCAGCGCCGGGTCAACTGGCCAAATGATAGCCCGTTTTCCCCGCAGCTCGCCGTACTGGCCGGTGGTCAGTCACCCGCAGCTTCGGCGCGTCCTACCTGGGCTCGCCGTGTCCGCGTTGGGCGACGGCATGGCGGTGGTCGCGGTGATCTGGCTCGCCAGCGACCTCGCCCCGCCCGGTCAGCGCGAGACCTGGACCGCGCTGGCCATGGCCACGTACACCGTGCCGAGCGCGGTCGGGACTGTCGTCTTCGGCCGGCTGCTACGTGGACGCGGCGGCGCCCAACTCGCCGGGTGGGACGCGATCCTGCGGGCGTGCGCGCTCGCGGCGATCCCGCTCGCCCACCTCGCGGGCGTGCTCACCCTCGGGCTGTACGTGGTCCTGCTGGCCGCGTCGGCCCTGCTGCACTCGTGGGGCTCGGCCGGACGGTTCACCCTGATCGCCGAACTGCTGCCGCAGCGACACCACCTGCCCGCGAACGCGGTGCTCGGCACCATCGCCGGGTTCGCCACGATCGTCGGCCCACCACTGGCGGGCATCCTGATCGGTTGGGCGGGACCGGTGTGGGTCATCGCCATCGACGCCGCCACCTTCGCCGCGCTGGCCCTCACGTACCGCCTCGCCCTTCCCACCAGCGACGAGGCCCCGCGGGCCGAGCGCGGCGCTTCGCGGACCGCCGGCCTCGCGGTCATCCGCCGCAACCCCGCCCTGCTGGGCCTCCTGGTGTTGAGCCTCGGGTTCTTCTTCCTCTTCGGACCGGTGTACGTGGCCATGCCGTTCCACATCAAAGACGACCTGCACGCCTCGGCGACGCTGCTCGGCATCTTCTACGCCGCCTTCGGCGTCGGCGGTCTCGTCGGCGGCCTGGTCGCCGGTTACCTCCGCCGCTGGCCGCTGCGGGTCACCACCATCGGCATCGTCGTCGGGTTCGGGATCGCCATGCTGCCTCTCGGCCTGGGTGCGCCGCTCGTCGTGTCGTTGCCGGCCTTCGCCCTGGCGGGACTGATCTGGGCGCCGTACATGTCCACGTCGATGGCGCTGTTCCAGCGCAGCACGTCGACCGAGCAACTGCCGGCGGTGCTCGCCGCGAACGGCGCCGTCCTCGTGCTGGCGGTGCCCCTGGGCACCATGCTGGGCGGGCCACTCGTGCGTGCCGTGGGCGCGCGCCCGACGATGCTGCTCTGCGCCGTGGCGATCGTGGCACTCGGCCTGGTCGCCGGAGGGCTCGCGATCTCCCGGTGGAGCGCGCGAACCCCCGGCGGGCCGACCGGCACCGAGGTCAGTGCCCGTCGCTGATCTGCACGTCGTCCGGTGCCGGCTGGCCGTGGCCGGTCTCGACGAACGCCTTGAGACTCAGCAGGAAGGTTGCCCACTTGGTGCTGCACTGGTGCATCAGCTCGGTCGGCTCGCGCCAGCCCTCGTGTGAGAACTGGACGATCGTGAACTCGCCGCGTCTGTCGAGACGCCAGCCGATCTCGGTGCCGATCCATTCCGTCGGGCCGTCGGTGACCCGCCACCGCACCCGGCCGGCCGGGTCCAGCTCAAGGATCTCCAGGTCGAACCCGGGGTCGTCGCCGAACCGGACGGCCAACCGGCCGCCGACCTCGCTCTTGCCTGTCGTGTCGACCGACCACCAGCCGGCAACGCCCTCGGGAGATGCCACCGCCTGGTAGACGTCGTCGAGCGGGGCGACGACGCCGACCCGGTGCAGGATGTCGACCATTGTCATTCTCCTTCGTCGTGGTGGCGGTTGCGCTCGATCGCCTCGGCGATCCGCTTGATCCGGCGGAGCCGGTCGTCCCAGGTGGAGCCCACCGCCGACAACTGGGCGACGGCGCGGGCGAGTTGCGCCTCGTCGACCTGGTAGTGACGCTCGCGACCGGCCGACTCGGCGTGGATCAGCCCGACCCGGCCCAGGACGGCCAGGTGCTTCGAGACGGCCTGCCGGGTGACAGGTAGCCGCCGGCTCAACGACGTCGCGGTGCCCGGCCCGTCGGAGAGCAGAAGATCGATCATCGTACGACGGGTGGGGTCACCGATCGCCGACCACAGCTCGTCGTCGACAGTGGTGCTCACGGCGTGGCGACCAGCCGTGCGACGTACCCGCCCAGCCTGGGCAGGTAGTGGTCCCAACCGTTCTCGTGGAACTGGTACTGCGCCTCCAGGACGGCGATCTCCCAGCCCATCTGGCGGAACCCGGTCTCGGTCATCCGGATCTGGGTGCCCGTGCCGCTCGGGGTCAGGTCGAAGGTGACCAGCAGCGCCGGTCCACTCCGCTCCGGCTCGGTGAAGCACCACCGGAAGGAGAATCGCTTTGGCGGGTCGACCTCGACGACGGCGAGCGCGACGGTCGTCGTCTCGCCGGTGTCGGCGTTGCGCCACACCAGTTCGCCGGGTGCGCCCGCGACCGGTTCGAACCGCGCGTCGTCGGGCCACCACTCCCGCATGTGCTCGGGCTGACTGACCACCTCGAAGACCACTTCGGGTGACGCGTCGACGTGGATGTCGCGCTCGATGGTTCCCTGTTCCATGCGCCCCAACCTTTCGCAACCTTTGGTTGCACCCAACCCACGACAGCTCTCCGTTCTCGCGCAACCTTTCGTTGCATGTCGCGGTCTGGTCGTACCCGGGGCGCACAATGCCGTGCATGTCTGAGCCATCGCCGCACCGGCACCACGCCATCGACTACGTCGAGTTCACGGTGACCAACCTCGCCGAGGCCAAGCGCTTCTATGCCGACGCGTTCGGCTGGCAGTTCAACGACTACGGCCCCGGGTACGCGGGCATCCGCAGCCCGCACGACTCCGGCCCCGAGGTCGGCGGCCTCCGCCTGGACCAGGCCGTCCAGCCAGGCGGCCCGCTGGTGCTGCTCTACTCAGTCGACCTGGACCGGTCCGTGCAGGCCGTGAAGGAGGCCGGCGGCCAGGTGGTGAAGGGGCCGTACGAGTTTCCCGGTGGCCGCCGGTTCCACTTCACCGACCCCAGCGGCAACGAGCTGGGCGCCTGGGCCGAGCGGTAACCGTGCCCGGGTCCCG
Source organism: Micromonospora arborensis (assembly GCF_003205615.1). Classification (GTDB taxonomy): domain Bacteria; phylum Actinomycetota; class Actinomycetes; order Mycobacteriales; family Micromonosporaceae; genus Micromonospora; species Micromonospora arborensis. Next base: position 123,706 of record NZ_PYBV01000013.1, read on the forward strand.
CACGCCGGTCACCCGACTCTGAGGTCACTGGCGAGGTGGGTGATCGTCGTCGGCGCGTCCGGGTCGCGGGCCACCTGTGCGACCACCTCCCGGGCCACCGGTCGCTGCCGCACCTCCGCGGGCGCGATGCTGTCGGCCCGCACCAGGACCCGTGCCGCGTTGGCGGGGTCGTCGACCAACAGGTAGGCGCGGGCCGCGTCGAGCAGGTGCGCGGCGCGGTGTTCGGCGGGCAACCACCGCCAGCCGTCCCGCCCGGTCGCCGCCTCGTGCAACGCCACCGCGTCGCGCCCGCTGCCCAGGTCGACAGCCGCGGCGACCCGGGCCAGCTCGACTGCCGTCGGCCCGAAAGCGGTCCGGTGGTGGTCGCACCCGTCGCCCACCCGAGCGGCCATCTCGGCCGCCTCGTCCAGCAGCCCGACGGCGGCCCGGTCGTCGCCGGAGCGTGCCGCCATCAACGCCGCCTGGATCAACAGCGACCCACACAGCGACAGCTTCTGCGGCGCGCCCTCCGCACAATCATCAGGAGCGATCCGGTACGCGGCGGCCAGCAGCACCGACCGCGCCCGCCTCGACGCCCGCAGCACCTGGCCGAGCTGCACCGCCGCGGCGGCCACCAACACCCGGTCACCGGTCGCGGCGGCCATCGCCCGATCGGCGGCCAACCAACCAAGGCTCGCCTCGCCGAGCTTCACCAGCACCGACGCCGTCACCCGGTACGCCTCCACCAACACCGCCCGGCCAGCCGCCGGATCCTGGGCATGCGCGCGCTGAACATCGACCAACAGCCTCGGCAACAGGTCGACCACCTGCGGATACCGCGCATGCTGAAAGGTGGTCCAGGCATGCCCCACCTGCCGCGCAAGACGATCAGCCGGCAGAACCTCACGGCCCGCCGCCGAAGGGCCAAGCGCCATCGCGTACGTCGACAGCGCCGCCCGGATCCGCGCGACACCCTCGGCCCGCCCGGTCGCGTCGACCGGTTGGGCGTCCCGCCCGAGCAGCGCTGCGGCATCGACCCGCAGGACTGCGGCGATGTCCCGGATCGTCGAGACCCGCTCCAACGACCGAACCCCGCGCTCCACCTTGTCGACCCAGCTCTTCGACTTTCCGAGCCGGTCAGCGAAGGTCTGCTGCGACAGCCTCCGCCGGACACGCAGGTAGGCGACCCGCCGCCCGATCGGCAGGTGGTCACCGGTCACGGCTCCACCGCCTGTCCGGCACCACCCGAGTTGTCTCCTCGACCGGTATCCGTTCGGCCTCGGCCTGGGCGAGCAGGCGCTCCTTCGCCGCCTCCCGCTCGGCCGCCTCCGCCTGCTCACCCTGGCTGGACCCTGGATCACGCCGCGTACCGCCCACCTGCACCCCCTCACTCCGGGGCGCGGCGGGGTGTGGTCCCCAAGGAGCACGACCGCCGCGCCAGACTCGGGGCGCGCGACGGCTGCCGCACAAAGCAACCCGCACCCCGGTGATGGGGACGCTACGGACAGTACGGGCGAGGGCTGGAACGCTTACGCACCACTACCGGCCTGCTACTGGATGGTCAGGCTCATTCGTTCGCAGAGGCCCCGCAACTCCGGCGAGACAACCCTCTTGCGCAGCAGCGCCCGCGCGGTCTCCCCCGCCGCCGCCGACGACCGGGCATGTTGCGGACCAACACGCTCGGCGGTGAGCAGCATCCGCACCGCATCCCGATCCCGACCCACCGCCTCGGCGGCCCGACCCATGTCGAGCCAGAAATACACCTGCCGCACCGCTGGCAGCCCCGCCAGTTCGACACCCGCAGCCGTCTCCAACGCCGCTTCGGGGCGGCCGGTGTCGAGTTCGAAGGCCATCCGCCACAGCGCCACATTCCGTGGCCCCCAGGCGAGATCCCAGCTCTCCGTCTCACCGGTACGCGTGGCGATCCGCGCGGCCTCGGTGAGATGCCCCTCGGCGCTTGCGTGGTCGCGCAGGCCGGCGAGGTGAAGCGCCCGCGCCAAGTGCAGGAAGCCGAGTACGTCCAACGCGCCGTCCCTCGCGCTGCCCGCCAGGTCAGCGGCGGCCACGTCACAGAGCGTTCGCGCCGGCCCGAATGCCCCCGAGTACGCGGAAACCCGGGCGCGGTTGGCAGCCGCGACCCCCGCGGCCACCGGATCATCGAGCAGACCCGCGGCCTGTGCGCAGCGCTCTGCGGCCAGCCACGCGTGAGCAGGGAAGCTGACGTTCAGGAGTGAACCCATCGCCACGCCATATACCGGCACCATCTCGGTGAGCGCCGCACGCCGATCGGTGAGACCGTGCATCGCCGGCACCAGATCGACCAGCCGGCGCAGGGCACCCGCATAGTCACACCGCCCGTACAGGTCACGCACGAGAGCCGCCTCACGCTGCACCTGCTCGGTCGTTGCGGCGGTGTCGCCACGCCCGGTCATCGGCGTGTCCATCATGATCCGCCACACCCGCTCCGCGTCGATGCGAGCGGCATCGAGCTGCCGGTCGGCCGGCGTGTACGCCTGCCCGGTCAGATCGGCCACCGAGCATTCGAGCGCGGCGGCCAGGTCCACCACCATGTACCGATCGGTGCGCTGCTGCCCGCGCTCGATCCGTGACCAGGACGTGTGCGAGACACCGGCGCGGCTGGCGGCATACCGCACGCTCCAGCCACGCAGTTCGCGGCGAGCACGAATGCGATCACCGATCGACGGATCATCAGGTATCGGGCGGCGAGGCATCAGCGGTACTCCCGGGGTGGTGAACTGCTGGCACTTCGGACGGTACACCGAAGAAACATCGTCATCAGTGACCGCGCGACTACGCTTGAACGGGTCGCTACGCAACTGGCCACAGCGAGGTCCGTGCGTGGATAGCCACTCGCCGAAGATCATCTGGTGCGGCAGAGTGGTCCCATGACCGGCAGAGGATTGACCGTCGACGGATCGATCGCACGCGAAGGCGCGCTGAGTCGGGTTCCACCGGCGTTCGGCGGTGTCGTCGACGCGGCACGCACCCGGATAGTCGAGGCAGTCGGCGGCCGCCGACTGCACAGCGCCTACCTCTACGGCAGCATTCCGCGTGGCACCGCCGTACCCGGAGTCTCTGATCTTGATCTGTTGCTCGCTCTGCACGCCGAGCCGACCGAGGCCGACCGGCGGGATGCCACGCGGATCGAGGAAGCCCTCGACCAGTCGTTCGACGAGATCGACGGCGTGGGCATCCTGCTGTTCAGCGCACGCACCCTGCTCAGCGAGCTTGAACGTCACGATCTCGGCTTCTTCGTCGCCTGCCTGTGCACTCCCCTGCTGGGCGACGACCTCGCCGACCAACTCCCCGGCTATCGGCCCACTCCCCTGCTCGCCCGCGAGACGAACGGCGACCTGTCGATCGCTCTTGCGGACTGGCGTCGGCAGGCGGCCGAGGCGAGCACCGACAAGCAACGTAGGAGTCTCTGCCGGCTCGTCGCTCGTCGCATCGTCCGGACGGGATTCACCCTGGTCATGCCTCGCTGGGGAGGCTGGACAAGCGACCTCATCGAGTCCGCCGAGGCGTTCGGTCGCTACTACCCGGAACGCGCCGAGCAGATGCGCGCGGCTGCCAGGACCGGGCGTGCGCCCTCGGCGGATCCGGCGGTACTACGCCACCTCATCGACGACCTGGGGCCATGGCTCGCGGTGGAGTACGCGGCCGTCCATGGTGAGAAGGCGGTCCGTCCCTGACGATGCACCATGCCCTGTCCGAGCGACGCGAGCGAACATGGCCACCACTCAGGCTCGGGCATCTACCTGCTTGACACTCCTACGCCGTATCAGGTCCGCTCCCGAACAGGTGCGAGCCCGGTTCCGGGGTCAAAGCACCCGGATTATGTTGATCATCGCCTGCCGGCTGCGGCCTTCCGCCACCGCCGACATCGAGGTGTTCACTTGTTCCACCGTCTTGCGTGACCTGGCCCGCCGGGTCCGCTTCCTTGAAGCTGAAGCCCGCTCGTACGAGAAAGCCTTCCTTGCCATCGTGCGCGTCTGGCGGCCTGACCTTCTGGATCTGACCGGGGTCGGCGCAATCGTCGCCGCTACCGTCCTGACCTCCTGGTCGCATCCCGGCCGATGCCGCAACGACAGCGCCTTCGCCATGCTCGCCGGCGCCGCACCCATCCCTGCGTCCAGTGGCAAGACCATCCGTCACCGGCTCAACCGTGCAGGCAACCGCCAGCTCAACCGAGCCTTGCACACCATCGTGCAGACCCGGCTCAAGAAAGACGAAGCCACGCAGGCCTACGCCGAGCGACGCCGCACCGAAGGCAAAACCGACCGAGAGATCAAGCGATGCCTCAAACGCTACGTCGCCCGGCAGCTCTACCGGGTCCTCGAAACAACACCCTCAACCCCTTGACGAACCATAGGAGCGTCTTACTCGTCTAGTCGGTGATCTCGCAGACCACACCGCCGGCCGCGACCGGGGTGCCGACCGCGACGCGGAGGTCTTTGACCGTGCCGGCACGCTGAGCAGGCAAGGGTTGTTCCATCTTCATCGCCTCCAGGACGGCGATCAGCTGGCCCGGTTGGACGCGGTCGCCCTCGGCCACCGCGAGCCGGACCACGGTGCCCTGCATCGGGGAGAGCAACGTGGTCGACGACGATGCCGCGGGGCGCGACCCGGCCGGGCGGCGTGCGGGCGGGCGCGGGGCCGCGGCGGTGGGTGCCGGGCGGATGGCCGGCATCGCCACCTCGACCCGGCGGCCGTTGACCTCGACCACCACGACCTGGCGGGGTTGCGGTGAAGCGGGCGGCTCTTCGGGGATCACCGGCTCGATGCGGTTGTCGAAGTCGTTCTCGATCCAGCCGGTGTGGACGCGGAACGGGGAGTCGGTGAAGGCGGGATCCTCCACCACGGCCCGGTGGAACGGCAGCAACGTGGCGACGCCGTCGACGCGGAACTCCGCCAGGGCCCGCCGCGCGCGCTGCAGCGCCTGCTGCCGGTCGGCGCCGGTGACCACCAGCTTGGCCAGCAGCGAGTCGAAGACCGGCGAGACCACCGAGCCTGCCCGCACCCCGGCGTCGAGGCGGACGCCGGGTCCGGCCGGCGGATCGAAGCAGGCCACTGTGCCGGGCGCCGGCACGAACCCACGGCCAGGGTCCTCACCGTTGATTCGGAACTCGATGGCGTGGCCGCGTACCGGAGGGTCGTCGTAGCCGATCGCCTCGCCGTCGGCGAGCCGGAACATCTCGCGGACCAGGTCGATGCCGGTGACCTCCTCGCTGACCGGGTGCTCGACCTGCAGGCGGGTGTTCACCTCCAGGAACGACAGCGTGCCGTCGGCGCCGACCAGGAACTCGCAGGTGCCCGCCCCGACGTAGCCGGCCGCGGCGAGGATCGCCTTGGAGGCGCGGCGCAGTTCAGCGTCCTGCGCCGCGGTGAGGAACGGCGCGGGGGCCTCTTCGACCACCTTCTGGTGGCGGCGTTGAAGCGTGCAGTCGCGGGTGGAGACCACGACCACGGCGCCGTGCCGGTCGGCCAGGCACTGCGTCTCGACGTGCCGGGGCCGGTCGAGGTAGCGCTCGACGAAGCACTCACCGTAGCCGAACGCTGCCGTCGCCTCGCGGACGGCCGAGGCGAACAGCTCGGGGATGGACGACAGGTCGCGGACAACCTTGAGCCCGCGCCCGCCGCCGCCGTGCACCGCCTTGATCGCGATCGGCAGGCCGTGCTCGCGGGCGAACCCCACCGCTTCGTCGGCGTCACTGATCGGCTGGAGCGTGCCCGCCACCAGCGGTGCGCCGGCCCGGCGGGCGATGGCGCGGGCGCTGACCTTGTCGCCCAGTTGGCGGATCGCCGACGGCGGCGGGCCGATCCAGACCAGCCCGGCGTCCAGCACGGCCTGGGCGAAATCGGCGTCCTCGGAGAGGAACCCGTAGCCGGGGTGGACGGCGTCGGCGTTGGCGGACGCTGCCACCGCCAGCAGCTGGCCCCGATCCAGGTAGGTGTCCGCGACGGTCTCGCCGGCCAGCAGGTACGCCTCGTCGGCGACGGCCGCGTGCACGGCGTCGCGGTCCGCGCCGGCGTAGACGGCCAGGCTCACCAGGCCGGCGTCCGCGGCGGCGCGGGCGATCCGCACGGCGATCTCACCGCGGTTGGCGATCAGGATCCGTTTCATGGGGCTGCCCTCCTGTCCAGACCGCGCCGCCACGCTGTCGCGTCGCGGCTCCTCCAGCGCGACCTGGCCGGCGGCGCCACGGGCCCGGCCGGATGCTCGGCCAGCCACGCGCCGATCACCACGGCGACGGCCGCCAATTCCTCCGCGGTGAGCCCGCCGTGCCGGTTCACAGCGGGATGTTCCCGTGCTTGCGCGGGACGCGGTCGACTCGTTTGTCGCGCAGCGCGCGCAGCGCCCTGGCTACCTGGTCGCGTGTCTCGCTAGGCAGGATCACCGCGTCCACGTAGCCGCGGTCGGCCGCCACGTATGGGTTGCAGAGCGTCTCCTCGTACTCGGCGCGCAGCCGCTCGCGTTCCTCCGCGGGCGCCTTCCGATGGAGCACACTGACCGCGCTATCGCTGCCCATCACCGCGATCTGCCCGGTCGGCCAGGCGAACGTGACATCGGTGCCGAGGTGCTTGGAGCCCATCACGCCATAGCCGCCGCCATACGCCTTGCGGGTGACCACGGTGACCATGGGGACGGTGGCTTCCGCGTACGCGTAGATGAGCTTGGCGCCGCGGCGGATGATGCCGCCACGTTCCTGTTCCGTGCTGGGCAGGAAGCCGGGCACGTCGACCAGGGTGAGGACCGGCACGTTGAAGGCGTCGCAGAAACGGATGAAGCGGGCCGCCTTCTCGCTGGCGTCGATGTCGAGCGCGCCGGCCAGGTGCATGGGCTGGTTGGCGACCACGCCGACGCTGCGACCCTCGACCCGGCCGAGGCCGCAGATGATGTTGGGGGCGAACAACGCGTGCACCTCGAGCAGCTCGCCGTCGTCCAGCACGCCACGGATGACCTGGGTCATGTCGTACGGGCGGCTGCCGTCGTCCGGGATGATCGTGTCCAGGTCGGCGGCCGCGATGGCGGGCGGCGCCGGTGCGTACTCGGGCGGGTCGGTCATGTTGTTCGACGGCAGGTGGCCGAGCAGCGTACGGACGTAGTCGAACGCGGCCTTCTCGTCGTCGGCCAGGTGGTGCGCGTTGCCGGAGACCGTGTTGTGCGTGTGCGCGCCGCCCAACTCGTCGTGGTTGACCCGCCGGCCGGTGACCGCGCGCAGCACCTCGGGCCCGGTGACGAACATGTGCGAGATGCCGTCGACCATCACCACGATGTCGGTGATGGCCGGCGCGTAGACCGCGCCGCCCGCGCACGGCCCGGTCATCAGCGAGATCTGCGGAATGACCCCGGACGCGGCGACGTGCCGGCGGACCAGCTCGGCGTAGTACGCGAGGGACACCACGCCCTCCTGGATGCGCGCGCCGCCGGAGTCGTTGAGGCCGATGATCGGCACGCCGGTGCGCAACGCCAGGTCCATCACCTTGATGATCTTCTCGCCGTAGACCTCGCCGAGGCTGCCGCCGAACACGGTGAAGTCCTGGGCGAAGACACAGACCTGCCGGCCGTCGACGGTGCCGTAGCCGGTGACCACGCCGTCGCCGTACGGCCGCTTGGTGTCCATGCCGAAGTGGTGGCAGCGGTGCCGGGCCAAGGCGTCCAGCTCCACGAAGGAGCCGCGGTCGAGCAGCGCGTCAACCCGTTCCCGCGCGGTGAGCTTGCCCCTCTCCCGCTGCCGCCGGGCGGCGGCCGGGTCGTACGGCTGCCGGGCGGCCTCTCGGCGGCGTACCAACTCGGCGTTCCGGTCCGCGGTCGTCACGGGAGGATCACCACCTGGGCCGCGTACGTGAGACCGGCGCCGAACCCGACGAGCAGCGCCCGGTCCCCGCGCGCCACCGCGCCACGCGACATCAGGTCCTCCATGGCCAGCGGGATGGAGGCGGCCGACGTGTTGCCGCTGTGTACCACGTCCCGCGCCACCACGGTGGTCGGCGGCAGGCCGAGGCTGCGCGCGGCGGCCTCCACGATCCGCAGGTTGGCCTGGTGCGGGATGAATGCGCCGAGGGCGCCAACGTCGATGCCGGCCGCGTCGAGGGCCCGCCGCGACACCTCCGGCACGATCGTGGTCGCCCAGCGGAACACCTCGGGCCCGGCCAGCCGCAGGTACGGCCGTTCCGGCTTCTCACCCCACGCGTGGTCGTGGCTGATCAGCGCGTGCTGACCGCCAACCGAGCCCCAGCTCACCGGGCCGATGCCCGGGGTGTCGGCCCGGCCCACCACGACCGCGCCGGCACCGTCGCCGAACAGGAACGCGCTGCCACGGTCGGTCGGGTCGACAATGTCGCTCATCCGTTCCGAGCCGACCACCACGATCCGCCGGGCCTGACCGGCACAGACCATCCCGTCGGCCAGCGCGAGCGCGTAGCAGAAGCCCGAGCAGGCGGCGTTGACGTCGAGCCCGGCTGCCGCGTTGGCGCCGATGAGTTCGGCGATGCGCGGCGCGCCGGGTGGCGACTGCTCGGTGAAGGACATCGAGGCCAACAGGACCATGTCGACTCCCTGTGGGTCGGTGCCGGCCTGGGCGAGGGCCTTGCGGGACGCCTCGGCGGCCATCGCCAGCACGGTCTCCCCCGCTCCCGCGATCCGCCGGGAGACGATTCCGGAGCGGCGCCGGATCCATTCGTCGGACGAGTCGATGCGTCCGCAGATCTCCTCGTTGCCGACGACCCGGGCCGGGCGGTACGCGCCGACGCCGAGGATCGCCGAGCCCGGCGTGGTCATCACTCCCCCTCTCGGGCACCGGCGCCGAGCGCCACCGGATCCCGTTCGACCCGGGCCCGCTCGATCAGCAGCGGCGCGAAGTGGCCGTCCAGGTAGCGGCGTCGGCAGGCGCGCCGCTGGATCTTGCCGCTGGAGGTCTTGGCGAGCGTGCCGCGGCGCAGCAGGAGCAGCTCGTCGACGTCGAGCCGGTGATGCTCGTGGACCGCCGCGCGAACCAGGTCGCGAACCGCGGCCGGGCCGGGCCGCCGCAACACCCGGCCGTCCACCTCGATGAGCAGGACGAGCCGCTCGTACTCGCCGTCGTCCACGGCGAACGCCGCGGCGCAGTTCGGGTACAGCCCGTCGACGGCGCGCTCGGCCGAGTACTCGATGTCCTGCGGGTAGTAGTTGCGGCCCTTGCGGATGATCACATCCTTGAGCCGGCCGGTGATGTACAGCTCGCCGTCGTACACGAACCCGAGGTCGCCGGTGCGCAGCCAGGTGCCCGGCCGGTCCGCGAGGCGCGCCCGGAACGTCTCCTCGGACAGCTCCGGGCGACGCCAGTAGCCGGCCGCCACGCACGGCCCACCGACCCAGATCTCGCCGACCCGGTCAGGGGCGCACACGACGCGCGTGGCCGGGTCGACGATCCGCACCTCGGTGCCGGGAACGGTGCCGCCGACGCTGACCGCCGGCGTGCTGCCGGCGGACGGGACGCCGAGGACGCGTACGGTGCCGTCGCGCAGCGCCGCAGCGTCCAGCCGTAGCATCCCCGGCCGCTGGTGCTGGCTGGCGCCGGTGACCTTCAGGGTGTTCTCGGCGAGGCCGTAACCCGGGCACATCGTGTGCGGGGAGAGCCCGTGCCCGGCGTACGCCTCCTGGAACGCGGTGACCACGTCCCAGCGCACCGGTTCAGCGCCGTTGGCGGCGACCCGCCAGCGGGACAGGTCGCCGACGTTCGCCGCCGCGCCCTCGGCGGCGGCGCGCACGCACAGCTCGTACGCGAAGCTGGGCGCCGCCGAATGGGTGCCGCCGAACCGGGCGATCGCCTCCAGCCAGCGGGCCGGCCGCCGCACGAAGGAGTCCGGCGCCATCAGGTACGAGGGCACCCCGGCCCACAGCGGCAGGATGATGCCGAAGAGCAGGCCCATGTCGTGGAACAGCGGCAGCCAGTTGACCAGGGTGGCGTCCGGGGAACACGGCCAGAGCTCGTCGGTCTCGCGGGCGTTGGCCGCGAAGTTCCGATGGGTGACCATGACGCCCTTCGGGTCGCCGGTGGAGCCCGACGTGTACTGCAGCAGCGCGATGTCGTCCGGGCCCGGCCGGCCCGCCGGCCAGTCCGACGCTGGGTCGACGCGGTCGAGTCCGTCGGTGGCGACCAGGTTCAGGCCGGCCAGCTCCGGTTCGTCGCCGAACCGCCCGAGCAGGTCGTCGCGCACCGCCTCGGTGGTGAGCACGGTGGTCGTGCCGGCGTCGTCGGCGACGCGGCGCAGGCGGGTCAGGCCGTCCCGCCTGCGGGGAACCTGGACCGGCGCGCCGGCGACCCGGGCCGACATGCACCCGAGCAGGCTGCGGATGAACTCCAGGCCCGACGGGTAGAGCAGCACCACGGTTCCGCCGCCGAGCCCCAGCGCGGCCAGGGCCGCGGCCCGGCTTCGGGCCGCCCGGTCGAGCCGGCCGTAGGTCAGGGTCTCCGCGGGGACCTCGCCGTCGCGCAGGAAGACGTAAGCTGTGCGATCCGACTGCTGCGCACCGCGCCGCCGGAGGATCTCCGGCAAGGTGTCCACTGTGTTCATGCGAGTTCTCCTTGTTCGATCCCGGTCTTCTCGAACTCGTCGAGCAGCAACTCGTGCCAGAACTCGGCAGACACCTCGAAGAACGGCCGGACGCCGCCTGGTTCCAGGTGCAGCTCGCGGCGATAGCCGTCGATGAGCCTGACGGCCATGAGCGAGTCGAAGCCGAGCTCGATCAGGTCGCTCCGCTCGGTCAGCTCGCCAGCGGGCAGCGCCAGTGCCTCCTCGAGGCTGCCGTAGACGTACTGCCGGAGCAGCTCCAGCCGTTCCGTCCGGTCGGTGGTGGCCGCCACCTTGCGCAGCACCTCCGACTCCGGCTCCGGTTCGTTCGTGGCCGGTTCGCCACCGGCCGGCTCGGCGGCTGCCGCGACGGTACCGAAGGCGCTGTAACTGCGGCGTTCGAAGCTGTACGTGGGCAGCGCAACGGTGTGCGCCGGCACCTGCGCGTAGACCGCGGACCAGTCCACCGGCAGCCCCGTCACGTAGAGCTCGCCGAGTCCGCGCAGCGCCTCGGCTGGCTCGTCGGCGTCGGCCCGCATCGACGCCACCCAGGTGTGCTCCACGCCGAGGCACTTGGTGCCCAGGCCGAGCAGGGTGCGGCCCGGACCGGTCTCCACGAAGGTCGCGTGGTCCAGCTCGCGGATCGTGCGCATGCCATCGTGGAACCGCACCGGTTGGCGGGCCTGCCGCGCCCAGTACTCGGGGTCGGCCAGCTCGCGCTCGCCGGCGACTGCGCCGGTGACGCCGGAGACCAGGGGCACCCGGGGCGGCCGCACCCGGATGCCGGCGGCCACGTCCCGCAGCCGGTCGAGGACCGGGTCCACAAGTGGCGAGTGGAACGCGTGCGAGACGTTCAGGTCCCGGTGCCAGCGGCCGGCCGCCGCCAGCGCGGAGCGGACCGTGGCCAGCGCGGCGGTGTCACCGGAGAGGACCAGCTCGCCGGGCGCGTTGATCGCGGCGATGCCGACCAGCATCCGCTCCCGTTCGGGCAGGCCGGCCAGCAGCTCGACGACCTCGTCCGGCGCCATCCGCACGGCGAGCATGCCGCCCGGCGCCATCTCCTGCATGGCCGCGCCGCGCGCGACCACCAGCCGGAGGGCGTCCGGCAGCTCCAACGCTCCGGCGATGCAGGCGGCGGCCAGCTCGCCGACGCTGTGCCCGAGGACCACGGTGGGCCGGACGCCCCACGATCGCCACAGCTCGGCGGTCGCGTACTCAAGGCAGAACAGGGTGGGTTGGGCGTACCGGGTCTGGCGGAGCTCGTCGTCGGCGGTGTCGAAGAGCAGCTCGACGAGCGGCCGGCCGAGCGCGTCCGGCATCTGGTCCGCGCACTCGTCGATGGCCCGGCGGAAGACCGGTTCGGCCTGGTAGAGCCCTCGGCCGGCGCCGGCGTACTGGCTGCCCTGACCGCTGAACAGGAAGGCGACCCGGCGGTGGTGGCGCGGTGCGGCGGCCCGGGCGATGACCGCCGGGCTGGGCTCGTCGCGCAGGTGACTGGCCAGCGCGCCGGCCAGGCCGGAGGTGGTGTCGCCGGTTACCGCAAGCCGGTATATCTGGTGCGAGCGGCCGACCGCCGCGGTCCGGCACACATCCGCCGCCGTCCGGCCGCGATCATCGGCGAGGTCGGCGGCATAGCGGACCGCGAGCTGCCGCAGAGCGGTCCGGGTGCGGGCGGAGAGCGGCAGCAGGTGTACGCCACGCGCCGGTTCGGCCGGACGGTGCCGCTCCGGCGGCTCGCTCAACACGATGTGCACGTTGGTGCCGCTGGCACCGAACGAGCTGACGCCGGCGTGCCGCGGGCCGTCCACCGGCCACGCGACGGTCCCGGCCGGCACCTGCAGGGGCATCTCGTCCCAGCCCACGTCGGGGTTCGGCCGCCGCAGGTGCGGATGCCCAGGGATCACGCCGTGCCGCACCGCAAGCGCCGCCTTGATCAGGCCGGCTGCCCCGGCCGCCGCCTCCAGGTGCCCGATGTTGGCCTTCACCGAGCCGACCAGCAGGGGTCGGTCGCGGTCGTGGAACACCGCGTCGAGGGCGCGCAGCTCGATCGGGTCGCCCAGCGGCGTACCGGTGCCGTGTGCCTCGACGTAGGACACCTCGTCCGGCCGTAGTCCCGCCTCAGCCAGGGCCGCCCGGATCACGTCCTGCTGGGCCTGGCCGTTCGGCACCGAGATGCCACTGGCCCGCCCGTCGTGGCCGGCCGCGGTGCCGCGGATCACGGCCACCACGTCGTCGCCGTCGGCGACCGCGTCGCCGAGCCGCTTGAGGACCAGGACGCCGCAGCCCTCCCCCCGGACGTACCCGTCGGCGGCCGCGTCGAAGGTGTGACAGCGCCCGCTGGGCGACAGCGCCCGCGCCTTGCTGACCAGCACAAAGCCGTACGGGGAGAGGATGACGTTGACACCGCCCGCGACCGCCAGGTCGCATTCGCGGCGCCGCAGGCTGGCGACCGCCAGGTGGACCGCCATGAGCGACGACGAGCACGAGGTGTCCAGCACCAGGGCGGGCCCGCGCAGCCCGAACGTGTGCGCGATCCGGCCGGCGATGAAGCTGTTCTCGCCGAGCAGCTGCATGCCGTCGATTTCGGCCGGCGGGCACAGTTGCTGGCGGAGCCGGACGTAGTCGTTGGTGCTGGCACCGAGGAAGACCCCGGTACGGCTGCCGTCCAGGGTGTCCGCGGCGATACCGGCCCGCTCCAGCGCCTCCCAGACCACCTCGAGCGCTATCCGCTGCTGCGGGTCCATCCCGACGGCTTCGGCGGCGGAGACCCGGAACGGCACCGGGTCGAACCCGGTCACGTCGGGCAGGAAGCCGCCGTCGGTCGTGTAGGCCTTGCCTGGGACCGACGGGTCGGGGTGGTAGAAGGCGGTGCTGTCGGCGCGGTCGGCCGGAAAGGGCCGGATCGCGTCGGTGCCTGCGACCAGGTCGTTCCAGAAGGCGTCCGGGTCCTCGGCCGCGGCGGGCAGCCGGCAGCCGATCCCGGTCACGGCGATCGGCTCGGCCCGCTGTGCGGCCAGCTCGCCGCGCAGTCGCTCGATCATGTCCAGCGCGTCGGCCAGCCGGTCGCGCAGGCTCGGGTCACTCATCGGCGGGTGTCCTCCCTGGTGAGAGTGCGTGCGGCGGTCATCTCCCGCGCGAAGCGCGCCAAGAGTTCGTCCTCGGGTTCGGCAACGGGCTGCGGCGGGGAGGTGTCCGGCGCCGGCTCCGGCTCGACGACCTGGTCGACCAGGTAGCGGGCCATGGCCAGCGGGGTGGGCTGCTCGAACGCGATCGTGGTGGGCAGCCGGCAGCCGAACCGCCGCTCCAGGCGGATGCGCAGCTCCAGCGCCATGACCGAGTTCATGCCGAGGTCGAAGAAGCCCTGCTTCGGCTCGATCTGGTCAGCCGACTCCAGGCCCAGCACCACGGCGGCGTCCGCACCGACCGCGTCGGCGGCCCAGCTGAGCCGCTCGTCGGCGGCCAGGCCGCGGAGCACCTCGGCGGTGCCGCCGGCCGCGCCGGCCCGCTGCTCCTCGACCGCCCGGGCCTGCTCGTCCAGCAGCGGCCAGGGCCCGCTCTGCCGGTACACCGGCACGGTCAGCGCCCAGTCGGGCCGGGCCACCACTGTCTCGCTGCGGTCGGTGCCGACGAGGTAGTCCAGCGCGGCCAGCGCCTCCCGCGCGGCTGGCAACGCGAAACCGGCCCGGACCGTCCGGGACCGGGTGGTCGGGTCCACCGGGCCGGCGTCGTCCCAGGGCGTCCAGTTCACCGCCACCCCGGCCAGCCCGGCCGCACGCCGCTTGCGGACCAGGCCGGTGAGTAGGCCGTCGCCGATGGCCTGGTGGCCGGCACCGACCGAGCCCCAGGCACCGGCCGCGCCGCAGAACACCACGAACAGCTCGAGCCCGGCGCCGTACCGCTCGTGCAGGTGGCGCGCGCCGGCGTAGCGCTCCCGGGCCACCCGGGCGGCGTCCGCGGCGGTGGTGGGCGGCGTTTCCCGCAGCGCCCAGTCGAGCCCGAGCCAGACCAGGCCGCGCGGCGCTAGGCCCTGCCGGTCCAGATCCGCGCACAGCGCCTCGGCCGCGGCCGCGTCGGCGAGGTTCGCTGGGCGGACCCGGACGTCGGTCCCGGCGGTGCGCAGCGCCGCCAGGTCCGGGTGATGGTCGAGGGTGGCCGCCGCGGCCGCGTCGGGGACGGTCAGGACGATGTGCCGCGCGCCGCGCCCGGCGAGCCAGCCGGCCACCGCCGGCCCGACGCCGGGGTCGGCGGCGGCGACCAGGTACGCGCCCGACCGGTCCAGCCGAACCGGGGCGTAGCCGGGCTCGACGACGCCGGCCGCCTCGACCCGCGCCACCAGGCGGCGCCCAGCGCGCAGCGCCACGTGGTCCTCACCGTCGCCGTGGTGCAGCTCGGCCCGGATCGCGGCCGCCTCGGCCTGCGGGTCGCCTGCACGGGGATCGAGGTCGAGCAGGCCGCCCCAGCCCTTGGGGTGGTGCAGCGCGGCGCAGCGGGCGAGCGGCCACAGCGGCACCTGGTGGGGTGAGCCCGACCGGTCGCCGGTCAGGTGCTGGCCGCCCCGGGTGACGATCCAGGCGCCGCTGCCGCCGCGGACGGCGAGCGCGCCCAGCAGCCGGTGCACGGTCGCGTAGACGCCGGCCGCCGCGTCGTCACCGTCGATGTCCGGGCCGTCGATGTCCGGGCCGTCGATGTCCGGGCCGTCGATGTCCAAGCCCCACAGCAGCACCGCGCCGCGACAGCCCGGGCCGTCGCCGAGCTCGTGCACCAGCCCTTCGACCGTCTCAATGTCGAGTGCCCCGGGTGCCGGGCGGAACACCACGGTGGCCCGTTCCCCCACCTTCTCGAGCTGGGCTGCGAGGGCCTCGCCAACGCCACCCCGGTCGGCCAGGATCAGCCAGGCCGCATCCGGGTTGGCGACCGGCGGCGGGTCGACCGGCTCAGCGCCCCGGGAGCGCGGTCGCCACCCGGTCTGCCAGACCAGTTCGGTCAGGGTGTCGCGGTCCGCGTCAGCCAGCTCGCGGACCGGCGTGCGCCGCAGTCGTACCCCGTACGCGGCCAGCACGTCGCCGGCGTCGTCGGCGATGTGGAGGTCACCGACGACCTCGTCGTCGCCGCCGCCAGTGACCCGGGCGGCCACCCGGAGCGCCGGTCCCGGGTCGCGCAGCAGGAGCACCCGGTCGGCCGCGACGAGGTCCCAGCCGTCGCCGGCGAGGGCGTCGAGGCCCGCCGCCAAGGCAAGTGGCCGGCGGCGCCACGCACCCGGACCATCGTCCAGCTCGACGGCGACCGCGTCCTGCGGCGCGAACGGCGCTGTCCCGTTACCCACGGTGGCCGGGTCGTACGGCGCGACCAGGCAGGAAAGGCCGGTTCCGGAGGTCACCGCGGTGCCGCCGGCCGTGGGCGTGGCCCGCAGTGACAGTGTCACCGGAGCCGACGGCCCGACCGGCACCGGGGCCGGCAGCCGGACGTCGGTCACGATCGCGACCTCACCCGGTGCCGCGGCCGCCGCGGCCAGCTCCAGCCACAACGCCCCGGGGACCGTGCGGACCGCGCCGACCGCACCGGCGCCGCAGCGGGCCAGCCGGTCCGCGTCCACCACGGCCTCGCCGACGCTTTCCCCGTCGGGCAGGTCGATCCAGCGGCGCAGCAGCGGATGCCGGGTCGCGGTGCCGCCGTCGGCCGGGTGGGCGGCCCGGTGCTCGACCCAGTAGCTGCGGTGCTCCCAGGCGTATCGAGGCGCCGCAGTCCGCCGGCCGGCCGGGACCAGCGGCCGCCAGTCCACCGTGACCCCGGCGACGTGCAGACCGGCCGCGGTCTCCAGCAGCACGTCGGCCGGGTCCCGTTCGCGGACCAGCGAGGGCAGCGCGACGGCGTCGTCGTCACGCACCGCGTCCAGCAGCAGGGGATGCGGCGAGATCTCCACGAACGCGTCGACGTCGTCGGCGCGCAGCCCGGCCAGCGCGGCGGCGAAGCGGACCGGCTCGCGCACATTACGGGCCCAGTACTGCGGGCTCAGCTCCGCCGTCGCCAGCGCGCCCGCGGCCACCGACGAGAAGAACGGCAGACCGTCCGGTGCCGGGCGCAGGTCGGCCAGGCGCTCGGCCAACTCCCGGGCGTGCGGCTCGACCAGCGGGCAGTGGCTGGCGCCGTCGGCCCGCACCGGGCGGCAGAACACGTTGCGGTCGCGCAGCCGGTCGGACAGCCAGGCGACGTCGTCGCGTTCGCCGGCGACGACCGTGGACCGGCCGCCGTTCACCACCGCGATCCAGAGGGGTCGGCCGAGGTTGGCCAGCAGCTCGGCTACCTCGCTCTCCGGCAGCCCGACCACGACCATCGCACCCCGGCCGATCAGCCGCTGGATCGTCTCGGCCCGGCGGCAGGCCAACGTGGTCGCATCGGCAAGCGAGTACGCGCCGGCGGCGTAGGCGGCGGCGACCTCGCCGACGCTGTGCCCGATCACCGCGTCCGGCCGCACGCCGAGGTGCCGCCACAGGTCGGTGAGCCCGGCCTGCACCGCAAACAGGGCGAGTTGCTGCCGGTCGTCGAGCAGTTCGTCCCCGGCGGCCAGCGCGTCGTGCACGGACCAGCCGGTCAGCTCCCGGACCCGCTCGTCGCACCGCCGCACGGTCTCCCGGAATACCGGCTGGCCCGCCAGCAACGCCCGGCCCATGCCGGTCCACTGGGAGCCGTGCCCGGAGTAGACGAACGCCAGGCGGCGAGTGCGCCCGCCCACGGAACCGAGCACCAGGTTGTCGGCGCTTTCCCCGGCCGCCAGCGCGGCCAGGCCAGCGGTCAGGTCGGCACCGTCCCGGCCGGTGACGACCGCACGGTGGTCCATGGTGGTGCGGTGGCGGCCGGCGGTGTAGCACAGGTCGGCGATGGCGCGAGCGTCGGCGGACGCCACCGCCGCCCGCCACCGCTCAGCCTGGGCGCGCAGCCCGGCCTCGTGCGGGGCGTAGAGCGGCAGGAGGTAGCGGGCTTCGTCGGAGGACGCCGGCTCCGGAGGCAGGTTCGGAGCGTCCGGCGGCTGCGCCACCACGAGGTGGGCGTTCGTGCCGGTGAAGCCGAAGGCGCTGACGCCGGCGATACGCGGTCCGGTCCAAGTGGTACGCGTCACCGGCACCTCGAAGGGTAGGTCGCGCCACGGGATCGCGTCGCTCGGACGGGAGAAGTGCAGGTGCGGCGGAATCTCCCCGGTGCGGACCGCGAGTACCGTTTTGATCAGGCCGGCGATGCCGGCGGCGGCCTCCAGGTGGCCGATGTTCGTCTTCACCGAGGCCACCCGGCAGGGGTTGCCGGAATCGCGGCCGTCGGCCAGCACGGCGCCCGCCGCCTGCAGCTCGATCGGATCGCCGAGCGGTGTGCCGGTGCCGTGCGCCTCCAGGTAGCCGACCTCGGCCGGGCGCACCCCGGCGTCGCGCAGCGCGGTCCGGATCAGCTCTTCCTGGGCCGGTCCGCTCGGCACGGTGAAACCGCTGCTGGCGCCGTCCTGGTTGACCGCCGAGCCGAGGATCACGGCCAGCACCCGGTCGTGCTGCGCGACGGCGGCGCTGAGTGGCTTGAGGACCACGACGCCGCAGCCCTCGCCGCGGGTGTAGCCGTCGGCGGCGGCGTCGAAGGTCTTGCACCGGCCGTCCGGCGCGAGCGCTCCGGCCGCCTGGCTGGCCCGGTGGATCGTGGAGCGCAGCATGAGGTTGACGCCACCCACGATGGCCGTGCTGCTCTCGCCCGCGCGCAGGCTGCGGCACGCCAGATGGACGGCGACCAGCGAGGACGAGCACGCCGTGTCGACCGCGAGGCTCGGCCCGCGCAGCTGCAAAAAGTGCGCGAGCCGGCCGGGCACGGCTGCGAACGAGACCCCGGGGCCGTAGGACAAGTCCACGTTGTCCGGGCTGGCCGTCACGACCTGCTGGTAGTCGGACGAGTTCAGTCCCACGAAGACGCCGGTCGCGCTGTCCGCCAGGGTGTCCGCCGGGATGCCGGCATCCTCGATCGCCTCCCAGGCGACCTCCAGGAAGATCCGCTGCTGCGGGTCGAGCGCCCGCGCCTCGCGCGGCGGGATCCGGAAGAACCGCGCGTCGAACCGGTCCACGCCGTCGAGGAAGCCGCCCCGCCACGGGGTTTCGTCCTCGAACCGGCCGTCCGGCACCGTGCCGATCGCGTCGGCACCGGCGAGCAGCGACTCCCAGAACGCATCCGGGTCGGCCGCGCCCGGGAAGCGGCAGGCCAGGCCGACGACCGCGATGGGTTCCGCCGCCCCGGGCGGTTGCGGCCGGTCGGCCACGGCACCCGCGGCCACGGCACCCGCGGCCGGCGCTGCCGACGGCAACCGGCGGGCCAGCTCACGGGCCAGCCGGGTCACGGTCGGGTGATCGATGGCCACGGTGCTCGGCAGCTCGGCACCGAACTCGCGCTGGAGGGCACGCCGCAGCTCTACCGCGGTCAGCGAGTCCATACCAAGCTCGGCGAAGCCCCGGTCGGTCGGCACCTGGGCCGGCTCCACGCCCAGGACCGCCGCCACGGTGCGGTGGACTCTGCGCTGGACGTCCGGGCGCTGGACGTCCGGGCGCTGGACGTCGGGGCGCTGGACGTCGGGGCGCTGGACGTCGGGGCGCTGGACGTCGGTGGGCGTCCTCTCGACCGCCGGCGCCACCGGTGCCGCTGGCGGCGCCACCGCGCTGATTGCGGCCTGGCCGGGGGCGTCCGCGCTGATTGCGGCCTGGCCGGGGGCGTCCACGCTGAACCAGAACGGGCTGTGGTGCCACGGGTAGGTGGGCAGCCCGGCCGGGTCGCCCGGGTCTGGCTGGACGGCCGCGAAGTCGAGGTCGTGCCCGGCCCGGTAGAGGGCCGCGGCCGCCTCCAGGAGGGTCCGCCATTCGTCCTGTCCGGTACGCAGGCCCGAGGTGGCGGTCACCTCCGCCCCGGCGGCGGTCGCGCTGCCGGTCACCGCGGAGAGCAGCGAACCGTGCGGCCCCAACTCCAGGAAGGTGCGTGGGCCGGCATCCAGGCAGGCGCGCACCGCGTCGTGGAAGCGCACCGGCTCGCACACGTTGCGGCCCCAGTAGGCGGCATCGAACAGTGGGCCGTCGCCCGGCGTGCTCGGGAAGACCGGCACGGCGGGCTCGCCGACGTTCAGGTCACCAAGCTCCGCGACGAGCCGGTCCGCGTGCGGCCGCAGCGCCGGATGGTGAAAGGCGTAGCGGCCCGGGACGAGACGGTGCGGCACGCCGCTGCCGGCCAGCGACCCGGCCAGCGACATGAGCGCCTCCTCGGGGCCGGAGAGCACGACCGACTCCGGCCCGTTGACGGCCGCCACGACGACGCCGTCCGGGCACCGTGTCACCGCGTCCTCCGTCGGAAGGCGGACAGCGAGCATCCGGCCGGTGTCGTACGCCGGTTGGAGCACCCGGCCGCGCAGCACGATGATCCGGGCCGCGGTCGCCAGGTCCAGCGCGCCGGCCACGTGCGCGGCGGCGACCTCGCCCATGCTGTGCCCAACGATGGCGTCCGGCACGATCCCCCAGCTCCGCCACAGAGCGGCCAGCGCGACCTGGAGCGCGAACACCACCGGCTGGGCCGTCTCGGTGCGCAGCAGCGCCTCCGCCGAGCCGGTGCGCAGCACGTCGAGCACCGACCAGCCGGCGACTGCGCCGATCGCCTCGTCGCAGGCGGTGAGCGCGTCCCGGAAAGCCGCGCTGCGTTGCGCCGCCACCAGCCCCATGCCCGGCCGCTGCTGGCCCTGGCCGGAGAAGACCCAGCACACGCCGGGCGTCGTCGCGGCACCCAGCCGGGTCCGGGTCTCCGCCGTGTCGGCCAACTGCTCGGCGAGCTCGGCGGCGGTGTCGCCGACAACTGCCAGCCGGAACTGCCGGTGATGGGTACGCCGGACGCCGGACGCGCTCGCGTAACCGGCGGGATCGTCCTGCCTGCCGAGCCGATCGCGGTGCGCGGCCGCCAGGTGCTCCAGCGAGGACGGGCTGCGGGCGGACAGCGGCAGCAGCATCGGGCCGGTGCGCGCCCGGCCCGGTGCTGCCGGTACCGCCAGCGCCGCGGCCAGCACCACGTGGGCGTTGGTGCCGCTGAGCCCGAACGCGCTCACCCCGGCGAGCCGCGGCCCGTCGGCCCAGTCGGTCAGCTCGGTGGGCACCCGCACCGGCCAGTCCTTCCACCGAATGCCCGGGTTGCCGGTGCCGAAGTGCAGGTGCGGCGGGATGAGGCCGTGGCGGATCGCCAGGGCGGTCTTCACCAGGCCGGCAACCCCGGCCGCGCCGTCGGTGTGGCCGAGGTTGGTCTTCACCGACCCGACCAGCAGGGGCCGGTGCGGTTCGCGGTCGGCGCCGTAAACCCGGGCCAACGCGCCCATCTCGATGGGGTCGCCGAGCGGTGTGCCGGTGCCGTGCGCCTCGACGTAGCCGACCTCCGCCGGCGTCACTCCCGCGTCCCGCAACGCCTCGGTGATGACGTCGCGCTGCGCCGCGCCGTTGGGCACGGTCAGGCCGGCGCTGGGTCCGTCGTGGTTGACGGCCGTGCCGCGGACGACCGCGATGATGTCGTCCCCGTCGGCCAGCGCGTCGTCGAGCCGCTTGAGGACGACGACGCCGGCGCCCTCCCCGCGGACCATGCCGTCCGCAGCGGCGTCGAAGACCCGGCACCGGCCGGCCGGGGAGATGGCCCCGACCTTGCACATGAACATGGTCAGCTCGGGGGTGAGCATCACGTTGACGCCGCCGGCCAGCGCCAGGTCCGCCTCGCCGCTCCGCAGGCTCTGCACGCCGAGGTGGACGGCCACCAGCGACGAGGAGCACGCGGTGTTCACCGCCAGGCTCGGGCCGTGCAGGCCGAGCAGGTAGGACAGCCGGCCGGGGCCGAAGCTGGCCTCCTTACCGGAGGCGTACCAGGCGTCGATGCCGCGCAACCCGGCCTGCCGGGTGTGTAGCAGGAAGTAGTCCATGGCCAGCGCGCCGGTGTAGACCGCGGTCCGGCTGCCCAGCAAGGAGTCCGGGGGGATGCCAGCGTCCTCCAATGCCTCCCAGGCCACCTCGAGCAGGATTCGCTGCTGCGGATCCATCTGGCGGGCCTCGTGCGGCGGCACGCCGAAGAAGCCGGCGTCGAACCCGTCGATCCCGTCCAGGAAACCGCCCCAGCGGGCGTACATCCGGCCCGGGGCGTCCGGGTCCGGGTCGTAGAACCGCTCGGTGTCCCAGCGGTCGGCCGGAACCTCGCGAATCACATCGACGCCGTCGCGCAGCAGCGACCAGTATCCGTCGCGGCCGGCGCCACCATTCGGGAAACGGCAGCCGACGCCGACGATCGCCACGGGAACCGGCCGGTAAGTGCGCATGAAATGCCCCCCATGCCAAACGGCAAATCGTGGATCAATAAACTGCGAATGCGGAATCGCACGATGGAAGAAAGCTAACTGCCGGCTCCGGATCGCGTCTTCGGCTGCTGTGTCGACATGCGAAAGGTGGAGCCTTTCATCATCCCGACGGACGTCGTTCGGCGGAATTGCGGAAGGGCTCGTCCGCCACGATCTGCCGCAGGCGGCGCCGGTCCACCTTGCCGGTGCCCGACCGCGGCAGCCGGTCGAGCCAACGCACTCGGTCGACCAGCATGGACCGGGGCAACAGCCCGGCGGAGTGCCGCTTGATCTCCAGCAGGCCGGGCCGGTCGCCGTCCACTGCCACCAGGAAGGCGACCAGCTCGCGGTGCAGGCCGTCGCCCGCCGTCACCACCGCCGCGGCCGCGACGGCGGGGTGCCGCAGCAGGGCGGCCTCGATCTCGCCCGGCTCGATTCGATGGCCGCGCACCTTCACGCAGTCGTCCCGCCGGCCGACGTACTGGTAGTTGCCGTCGTCGTCGAGGACCACCAGATCGCCGGTGCGGTACGGCAGCTCACCCTGGGGCCGCCCACCCCAGTAGCCGAGCATCACGGTCGGGCCGCTGACCAGCAGCTCGCCCTCTTCTCCCGGCCCGGCCGAGGTACCGTCGGCGCGGACCGCCCAGACCCGGTCGCCGCTGGCCGCCGTACCGATCGGCACCGGGGTGATCCGGTCCGGGGCCACGTCGGTCACCTCGTAGGCGGTGCACACATTGGTCTCGGTCGGCCCGTACAGGTTGAACAGGCGCACGTCCGGCCACCAGCGCCGGAGCCGCCGAACGTAGTGGACCGGGAACGGCTCCCCCGCGAACAGCACGGCCCGTAGCGCCGGCAGGTCCGCGTCGAGCAGCGCCGCGTCGTCCATCATCAGCATCAGCACCGACGGCACCGAGTACCACACCGAGATGCGCTCCCGGGCGACGAAGTCGACCAGTTGGGCCGGCGAATAGGAGAAGGTCTCCGGGATCAGGCTGACCGACGCGCCGGCCCGGAAGGCGCCGTAGAGGTCGAGAACCGACAGGTCGAAGTGGAACGGCGCGTGGTTGGACAGCCGGTCCTCCGGACCGAGGCCGAGCTCGGCCACCGCCCAGTCGACGAAGGCCAGCGCGTTGCGGTGGCTGATGCAGACGCCTTTCGGTTCCCCGGTCGAACCCGAGGTGTAGAGGATGTACGCGAGCGAGTCCTCGGTGGTGTCCGGCTCGGGCGGCGGGCCGGCCGGAGGCGACTCGATCTCCGACCAGGCCGCACCCGGCGTCGGCAGCAGCAGGTACGCGGGTGCGGCGTCGCGCAGCTCGTCGCTGCGCGCCTTCGTGGTGATCACGACGGACGCGGCGCAGCCCCGGACGATCCGCGCGGCGCGGTCGGCCGGACTGAGCGGGTCGATCGGCACGTAGACCGCCCCCAGCCGCAGCGCCGCCTGCATGGCGGCCACCACCAGCACGGATTTCTCCGCCCAGAGCACCACCCGGGCGCCGGCGCGTACACCACGCGCGGCGAGGGCGGCGGCGATGCGATCGGCGGTACGGTCCAGCTCGGCGTAGGTGAGCTCGCCGTCCGGTCCGGCGACGGCCGGCGCGTCCGGTTGCCGGGCGGCTGCCTGTCGCACCGGTTCGGTCAGCTTCACAGTCCCAGCTCCTTTCCGATGATCTCTCGCTGCATCTCCGAGGTGCCGGAGAAGACGGTCGACGGGAGCGCGTCCAGCAGGGCTTTCTCCTCCGGGCTGCCGCCCAGGTAGGCGGCCGCACCGAACACCTGTAGGGCGTCCGTGGCGGTGTGCACCGCTGCCTCGCTCACCGCGGCCTTGGCCAGCGCCGCCAGCAGGACGGCGTCGCCCGCGTCGCGGGCCGCGCAGGCCCGGTAGAGCAGCGACCGGGCGCCCTCCAACCGCAGCTTCATGTCCGCGATCCGGTGCCGCACGGCCTGGAAGGACCCGATCGGCGCGCCGAACTGCCGGCGCTCACGGGCATACGCCACGCACCGCTGAACCACCCGGTCCATCAGCCCGAGGTAGCCGGCGAACAGACAGGTCCGCTCCCAGTGCATCGAGGACTGGAAGATGGCGGCGCCGCGGCCCTCGGCGCCCAGCCGCGCCGACTCTGGCACCGGCGTGTCGGCGAGACGCAGGCGGCCAGCCGGACACCGGGCCAGGACGATCTTGGGCAGCGGGCCCTCGACGGTCACGCCGGGCGCGTCGCGCTCGACCACGAAGGCCGAGACACCGAGGAAGCCCAGGTCCGGGTCGGTAGTGGCGTAGACGACGAAGACGTCGGCCAGCGGGCCGTTGCTGACGAACGACTTCTCGCCACTGAGCCGATAGCCGTCCGGGGTGCGGACCGCCTTGGTGGTCAGCGCGGTCACGTCCGAGCCGGCCTCGTCCTCGGTGATCGCATTGCCGGCGATCCAGGTGCCGTCGCAGAGCCGCGGAAGGACCCGCTCGCGGATCTCGGCCGTGCCGTGCTCCGTGATCGGCATGGCGCAGGCGAACAGGTGTGCGGCCACGCCGAAGACCAGTCCCATGTCCGGGTAGCCGCGGCCGAACGCCTCCATGGCGTGCGCGGCGCCGACCGCGTCGAGGCCACCGCCGCCGTATTCGGTCGGCACGCTCAGCCCGGGCAGCCCGAGCGGGGCGCACTGGCGCCACTCCTCGCGGGTGAAGTGGCCGTCGGCGGGCGCGGGCAGCGCGCGTACCGCCGCGATGATGTTCTGATAGCGGGCGCGCTGCTCCGCCGTCCAGTCGAAGCTCATCGGTCGCCCCGCTCAGCCGGCCGGCCGCGCGACGCCGGCCAGGGCCAGCTCCCGCTCGGTCTCGGCGACGGTGGTCTCCACGCGGGACATGGCGTGGCGCAGGATCGGCGGTCCCATCAACGACGTGAACACGGCGATCAGCACGATCACGGTGTAGGTCGCGATGTTCAGCACACCCAGGCGCAGGCCGGCGGTCGCGACCACCACCTCGACCACGCCACGGGCGTTCATCCCGGCCCCCAGGGCGATGCCCTCCCAGTGCGACAGCCGGCTGGTGCGAGCGCCCAGGTAGGCGCCCGCGAACTTGCCGACGACCGCCACCAGCAGCAGCGCGATTCCGGTGAGCAGCACCTTGGGGTCGGCCAGCGCGGTCAGGTCCATGCGCAGGCCGGCGGTGGCCATGAACAGCGGGGCCAGCACGCTGAGGACGACCGTCCGCAGGGGTGAGAGGTGCTGCCAGAGGGTCGGATCGTCACCGCTTACCTGACCCACCAGGATGCCCGCGACAAACGCGCCGAACAGCGGCTCTATCTTCATCGCGTGGGTGGCCGCAGCGCCCAGCAGGATCACCACGACGGCCACGGTCACCCGCACGCCGCCGTCTCCGGCCCGGCCGGCGAGCCGCATCGCCCAGCGCACCAGCGGACGGCCGATGAACATCGCCGCCACCACGAAGGCCACCAGGTACAACGCCGACAGCGACACCGCCCCGGCCCGTACGCCGGTGGTCGCCGCGGCCGAGACCACCGACAGCAGGAACCAGCCGACGGCGTCGTCCACTGTGCCGGCGGCCAGCGTGAGCTGGCCGATGTCCCGGTGCAGAAGGCCCATGTCGGCCAACGTCTTGGCGATCACCGGGATCGCGGTGACGCACATGGCCACGCCCAGGAAGAGAGCGAAGACGCCGCGCCCGGTCCCGTCCGGGATGAGTAGGCCCGGCACCACGAAGCCGGCGCCGATGCCCAGCGCGAGCGGCAGCAGGAGCCCGCACAAGCTCACCCGCACCCCGGTCGAGCCGCGCTTGCGCACCATCGCCAGGTCCAGCTGCGCACCGGTCAGGCCGACCAGCAGCAGCACGCCGAGTTGGCCCACCGCGTCGGTCAGGTGCAACTGATCCGCATCGGCGGGCAACACCCACTCGAACGCGCCGGGCGCCAGTGCGCCGGCCAGCGACGGACCCAGCAGGACGCCGGTGAGCAGCTCACCCACCAGCGCGGGGAGTCCCAGGCGGACCGCGAGGCGGCCCAGCGCGAGCGCCACCAGTAGCAGCAGCGAAACCTGTAACAGGAAGACGAGCAGGACATGTGGTGCCAGCGACGGTAGTGGATCACTCATCGTCGGACCTCCCTCGGCTGCGACACGGCGGGGGAATCGCCGCAAGTTAGCGTAGGGAAACCGATCGGCGTCATCTTCCGTCGGAATCAGCAGGTCTTCGGTGCCCGGCTCTGGTCCGTTCGGCGATGTTTGTAGGCACACCAGCCGACCGGATGCCCACACAAATGTGGTCTTGCACGCCAGCTCCGCTGCTCATCACGTCACTACAACGGTGGAAGCCATATCCCCGCCCGCTGTCTACATTCGGCATACCGGGCGGTGGCTATCGCCTTGTCATTCTTCAGATCCGCAGAGGGGGTTTCAGATGGACTACGACCAGACGCTCAAAATTCTCCTGGAATTTGTGGAGAAACATGTCTTGGCGGGGGCCGGACAGACCGGTTCGGAACCAGGGCTGACGGCGCAGACCCCGCTGCTGGAATGGGGCGTACTCAACTCTCTGCGGCTGACCCAGCTGCTGGGCTTCATCCGCGACGAGCTCCAGGTCGACGTGTCGCCCGAGCTCATCGTCGGCCGCAACTTCCGGGACCTGGACGCGATCACGCGCCTCGTCATCAGCCTGCACGACGACCCGGCCCGCGTCTAAGCGCGGCCATCGACAGACGAGGAGTCAGCGTGAGTGACGTCGATTTCGACATCGGCATCATCGGTGGTGGGCCGGCCGGCTCAACCGCCGCGTCATACCTGGCCAAGGCCGGGCTCTCCGTGGCGGTATTCGAGGATGAGCTCTTCCCGCGCCAGCACGTCGGGGAGTCCCTGGTGCCCGCCACCACGCCGGTGCTGGCCGACATCGGGGCGCTGTCCCTCGTCGACGGCGCCGGCTTCCCCCGCAAATACGGGGCGGCCTGGACGTCGGCGGCCGAGGACGACATCCCCACGCTCGGCTTCAGCGGGCTGTCGCACGGCTTCGGCTCGGCCGAGATCCTCTTCAACGAGCGCGACCAGCCCGGGGTGCACCAAGATTACACATACCACGTTGACCGCGGGAAGTTCGACCTGCTGCTGTTGCAGCACGCGAACTCGCTCGGCGCGAAGGTCTTCGAGGGGGTACGGGTCCGCCGGGTCGACTTCGAGCAGCCCAACCCGAACCTCGTCTTCTCGCTCGGCCGCAACGAGATGTCGGTGCGCACCCGCATGGTCATCGACGCCAGTGGCCGCGGCACGCTGCTCGGCCGGCAGCTCAAGCTCAAGGTCTCCGACCCGGTCTTCAACCAGTACGCCATCCACGCCTGGTTCGACAGCCTGGACCGGCAGGCACTGGCGTCGCGCGAGGGGCAGGCCGACTACATCTTCATCCATTTCCTGCCGATCAGCGACACCTGGGTGTGGCAGATCCCGATCACCGACACGATCACCAGCGTCGGTGTGGTTACCCAGAAGAAGCACTTCGCCTCGTCGCCGTCCGACCGGGAGCAGTTCTTCTGGGAGTGCGTGAGCAGCCGCCCAGCGCTCGCCGCCGCACTGCGGTCCAGCGACCAGGTTCGCCCGTTCAAGTCGGAGGGCGACTACAGCTACGGGATGAAGGAGATCTGCGGGGACAACTTCGTCCTCATCGGGGACGCCGCCCGCTTCGTCGACCCGATCTTCTCCAGCGGCGTCAGCGTGGCGCTCAACAGCGCACGTATCGCCTCCACCGACATCATCGCGGCGGCCGAGAAGGGCGACTTCGGCAAGCCGGCATTCGCGACGTACGAGGAGAAACTGCGCCGCGGCGTGCACAACTGGTACGAGTTCATCTCGATCTACTACCGGCTCAACATCCTGTTCACCGCGTTCGTCCAGGACCCTCGGTACCGCCTCGACGTACTGAAGATGCTCCAGGGCGACGTGTACGACGACGCCGAGCCGGCCGCGCTGGCCGCGATGCGCAAGGTGACCTGGGCGGTCGAGAACGACCCGGACCACCTATGGCACCGGCACCTCGGCAGCCTGCGGGCTCCGGCGTCGGCTCCCCTGTTCTGACGATCCGGAGGCGCTGGCATGCAGAGCACGGCGGCGACGTTCGACGTCGCGATTCTCGGCAACGGTCTGGTCGGCTCGACCCTCGCGGCCGTGCTTGCCAGGCGCGGCGCCCGGGTGGCGCTGATCAGCGAGGACACCCACCCGCGCTACACCCCGGGCGAGATCGCCACCCCCTACACCGCCGCGCTGCTGCGGATGCTGGCCGAGCGCTACGACGTGCCCGAGCTCGCGGCGCTGGCCACCGCGAAGCGTGCGCGCACTGAGGTGTCCGCGCATCTCGGCACGGCCCAGGCCAGCAGTTTCGTCTACCACCGCGGCGGCGGGCCACGGGCACCACGGGAGGTGTTCCAACTGGCGCCGCCGCGCGTCCTGCCGGCACCACCGACGCTGTATCGGCAGGACACCGACGCGTACGTCTTCCACACCGCCTGCCGCTACGGCGCCACCTCCTACCAGCAGGCCAAGGTGGCCGAGGTGGTGACCGACGCGGACGGCGTCACGGTGGTGCGCGCCGACGGCCGGACCATCCGGGCCCGGTTCGTGGTGGACACCGGCGGCCGCGGCGCCCGCCTGATCGACCTGTTCCACACGCGGGAGCAGCCGAGCCGGCTGCGCCACCGGTCGGCCGGCATCGCCACCCACATGGTGCGGGTCGGCTCGCTCGATCTGGCGCCGCCGGACCGGCCGCCGGTCCCGTGGGGCGCCGGCCCGTTGCATCACGTGTTCCGCGGCGGCTACGTGTGGGTGGTGCCGTTCGGTCCGGGCCGCGACGGCACACCACTGGTGTGGAGTGTCGGCGCATCCCTGACCGGCGTCGAGGCCGTGGGCGAGCCGGCCGAGCTGTGGGCCGGGCTGCTGGACCGGTTCCCGGACATCCGCGCGCAGCTCGGCGCTGCCCGGTCGGTGCAGCCGTGGGCCACGTTCGAGTCGGCGCCGCTCGGCGACGGTTGCGCCGGCGACCGCTGGTGCGCGATCGGTGAGGCCGCGGGCTTCGTCGATCCGCTCATGTCCCGGCCGCTGCTGCGCGGCCTGGAGGCGGTCGGTTTCCTGGGCGGGCGGCTGCTCGACGCGATCCGCACGGGCGACTTCGGCGCGCGCCGGTTCCAGTTCATGACCGAGTTCGCGCAGCGCGCGATGGATGCCGACGACCGCCTGGTGCACGCGTTCTTCGGCGCGTCGGTCGACTACGGGCTGTGGAGGGCCTTCCTCGCGGTGTGGGAACTAGGTTCCTTCTACGGTCGGCTCACGGTCGAGCACGCCGGGCGGGAGTTCGAACGGCTGGAGACGGCGAAGTATCTGGGCCTGCCGTTCCCCGGCCACGAGGGCTATCACGAACTGTTCGAGCGGGCCTGCGCCGACATCGACGACGTGACAGCCGGCCGGACCAGCGCGCAGGCGGCGGCCGGCCGGATCCACGCCGGCCTGCGGGCCACCGGCCTCGTGCCGCCCGGACTGCCGCTGGCGGACCCGTCGCTGCGCTTTCTGCACCCCGGCCCGGCCGATCTGGTGCGGCTGCTGCGGTGGGACGCGCCGGACGAGGTCCGCCCGCTGATCACGGCCATGCGAAGGAGCAGGAGATGAAGAAGTACGACCATGATGTGGTGATCCTCGGCGCCGGTATCGCCGGTTCCATCCTCGGCGCGGTCCTGGCCCGCAACGGCGCGGACGTGCTGGTGATCGACGCGGGCTCGCACCCGAAGTTCGCGATCGGCGAGTCGATGATCCCGTACACGCTGCTGACGTTGCAGGCCATCGCCGACCGGTACGACGTGCCCGAGGTGAAGACGCTCAGTAACTTCAAGGCCTGCACCCGCGACATCAACCCGTCCTTCGGCTGGAAGAAGCACTTCGGCTTCCTGCACCACCGGCCCGGCGAGGAACCGGATCACTGGGAGGCCAACCAGTTCAACACCCCCGGTGTCCTGCACACCTCCAGCCATCTGTTCCGGCAGGACACCGACGCGCACATGTTCCACGTGGCGGTGAGGTACGGCTGCCAGGCCAAGCTCGGCTACCGGGTCGAGGACGTGGAACTCGATGAGGACGTCGTGGTGGTGCGCGGTGCCGACGGCGCCGAGATCCGGGCCCGCTACCTGGTCGACGCCAGCGGCTTCCGCTCCCCGCTGGCCGACAAACTGGATCTGCGGGACCAGCCCTGCCGATTCAAGCATCACTCCCGGTCGATTTTCACCCACATGATCGGGGTCAAGCACACCGACGAGGTGCTGCGGCACAGCGCCGACCAGCGGCCGCCGGTGCCCTGGCACCACGGCACGATGCACCACCTGTTCGAGCGCGGCTGGTTCTGGGTCATCCCGTTCAACAACAACCCGTACTCGCGCAACCCGCTGTGCAGTGTCGGCCTCACCATGGACAACCGGCTCTACCCGAAGCCCGACGGGGTATCGCCCGGCGAGGAGTTCTACCAGTTCGCCGCCCGGTTCCCCGCGGTGGCGCGGCAGTTCGCGGACGCGCGACCGGTGCGCGAGTGGGTCGGCACCGGTCGGCTGCAGTACTCGTCGCGCAACTCGATCGGGCACCGTTGGTGCCTGATGTCGCATGCCGCGGGCTTCCTCGACCCGCTGTTCTCCCGGGGCCTGTCCAACACCGCCGAGGTCATCAACGCGCTGGCCTGGCGGCTGCTGGCGGCGCTGGAGGACGACGACTTCTCGGTGCAGCGGTTCGCCTACGTGGAGAAGCTCGAACAGGGCCTGCTCGACTTCAACGACAAGCTGGTCAACTCGGCGTTCACCGCGTTCGACACGTACCCGCTCTGGAACGCGGTGTTCCGGATCTGGGCGTTCGGCTCGGTGATCGGCGGGTTCCGGGTGCAGCGGGCGCTGGCCAAGTACCGCACCACCGGCGACGTGAAACATCTGACGGCGCTGGAGGACCCGCCGAACGTGGGCCTGTGGTGGCCGGACCACGACGGTTACCGCAAGCTTTTCGACGCGATGGTGGAGGGCTGCTCGGCATACGAGAAGGGCCTGACCTCCGCCGACGACGTCGCACGCGAGCTGTTCAGCCGGATGCGGGACGCCGACTTCGTGCCACCGGGGGTGGGCTTCGCCGACGAGAACCGGCCGTACCTGAAGCCGTCGCCGAGGGTGCTCGCCAAGGTGCTGCGCTGGGCGGCCCGGGAGGCGCCGCCGGAGCAGAAGGAGATGGTGATCGGCACCGCGCGGGACATGCTGAAGTCGGCGACCCGCGGCCGGCGGCTCTTCTGAGCGGCAGACACCACAAGGGGATCGGGCCCATCGGCTGAGATGGGCCCGATCCTTTTTCCTTGCCCGCTGCGCCGACGGGGGGCGGCGAGGGGCATTCAGTAGACGCTTATGGCCCGCAGGTCCTCGATGACGGCCTGGTAGGCGCGGGACTGGAAGACGGGCATGAGCCGCAGGAGCTTGGCGCGGTCACCGCTGACCTTCAGCCGGCCGGTCATGAAGCCGGTCGCCGGGTGCATCTTGCCCTCCTGGAGCTTCACGCTGTCGGGGTAGCTCGCGGTGATGGTGAACGACGGCTCGGCCACCTCGCCGATGCGGGCCTCCACGATGCGCCCGCTGCGGATGCGGAAGTAGTAGGGCCACCGGCCGGCTTCGGGGTGCTCGAGCACCACGTACTGAACATCGAGGTCGGTGCCGGGTCGCTCGGGCTGGTCGGCGGCGCGCCGCTCCAACTCGCGGAAGAATTCCTCGGACAGGTACTTGACCGTTGTCATCGGGGGGCCTCCTGGTCGGTGTGCACGTGAAGCGTCTCCAGCCCGCGCAGGGTCAGCCGCGGGCGGTACTCGGGCGAGCCGTCCAGCCGCAGCACCGGGAACCGCCGGAGCAGCCGGTCCAGGACGACCTCGGCCTCCAGCTTGGCCAGCGCCCAGCCGAGGCAGTGGTGGATGCCGGCGCTGAACGAGATCGGCTGGTGGTCGTCGCGGCGGACATCGAAGCGATCCGGGTCGGGGAACTTCTCCGGATCGCGGTTGGCCGCGGCGAGCAGCGTGATGACCGTGGACCGGGGCGGGATCTCCTGCCCGGCCACGATCAGCGGCCGGCTGGTCATCCGGATCACCAGGTGGACCGGCGGGTCCCAACGCAGAACCTCCTCCACCGCGCCCGGGATCAGTGACGGGTCCTTGCGCAGCAGCTCCATCTGCTCCGGGTGTCGCAGCAACGCGTAGACGGCGTTGCTGAGCAGGTGGGTGGCGGTCTCGAAGCCGGCGCCGACCACCATGTTGCAGAAGCCGATCAACTCCGCGTGGCTGAGCCGGCCCTCCTCGTCCTCCATCTGCACCAGGTCGGAGAGCAGGTCATCCTGCGGCTCCGCGCGCCGCCGCGCCACCAGGCCGTCGAAGTACTCGTCGCTGAACTCGGCGCCGGCGTCCGCCTCGAGCAGTTCCTCGGAGGTCAGGCCCAGCTCGAAGGTGCGCTGGAAGTGGTTCATCGGCGCGCGCAGCGGCGGCGCCTCCTCCCGCGGCACGCCCAGCATCGCGCAGATGACCTGCAGCGGAATGTCGTAGAAGACGTCGTTGAGGATGTCGCCGCCGCCGGCCGCGGCGAGCGGCTCGATGAACTCGTCGAACAGCGACTCGATCACCGGCCGCATCGCGTCGATCCGGCGCGGAGTGAAAGCCCGGGCGATGATCCGCCGCAGCCGGGTGTGCGTGGGCGGGTTGGCCCACAACATGCTGGTGCTCATCCGGCGCAGCGAGGCGTGCTCGGCCCAGTCCCCACCGAACCGCCCGTCCATGAACAGCTCGGGGTCCTTGCCCACCTCCTTGTCCCGCAGCACCTGGTTGACGTCGTCGTACCGGCTGAGCACCCACAGGCCCATGGCGCTGTGGTGCACCGGCGCGGCCTCGCGCAGGCGGTGGTACCGCGAGTACGGGTCGGTGCGGCCCTCCGGCGACAGCAGCACCTCGGACAGGGCCGCGTCGGCGGCCTCGTTGAACATCGTGGGGGTGATGGTCACGGCTTTGCTCCTCCGGTCGAAGGCCGGGCCGACGCGCCGAGCACGGCGCGGAGCCCGTCGCGCACGACCGCGCCGGTGCCGGGCGGCGCCGACCGCAGCGTCCACAGTGCGAGGCGGGCCAGGTCCGGCGGTGTCGGGTGGTAGTAGCGTTTGCGTGGGTCGGTGAAGCCGAACACGTCCGGCACCACCTCGGCGTCGCGGAGCAGCACGAAGAGGCGCTCCCCCGCGGCGGACGGGTCCGCGGCGCCGTCGGCGCACAGGCCGACCGCCCGGTCGAGCAGCCGCCGGAAGCCAGCGTCGCCGGGGAACGGCGAGCCCGCGTCGGGGCTGCCGGCCAGCGCGCGGGCCGGGCGGTCGTCGCCACGGCGCAGCCGCCGCAGCGCGCCCTGCGCCTGCAGCGTGCCGAAGAGCAGCCCGACCTCCCAGACCCGCAGCACTGCCTTCCACAGCAGCGGGCTGCGGGTGCCGGCGAGCACCATCTCGGCGAGGGTGTTGCCGCCGGCGCGCAGGCTCGCCAGCGTCGCCTTCGCGGTGGCCACGCCGGCCGGGTCGAGTCCGCCGGCGCCGCGCCCGCGCAGCAGCACCGCCAGCAGGCCGGCCGCGGCGAGCTGGTCGGTGAGCCCGCGGGAGAGGAAGAAGCCGGACGGTTCCCGCCCAGGCAGCGCACACCACCGCGGCCCGGCCAGGGTGGTGCCGGCCGGAGGACGGTGGGTCACCACGGTCCACGGCTGCACCACCCGGGCCGCACCGAGCTGCGCCCTGATCATCGGGTACGGCTCGATCAGGTCCCGCAAAACGTCGCCCGGCGACGCGCCGGACGGGAACGGATACCGGGTCGCGTCCACCGTGAGGCCAACGCCGGTGACCAGGCTGGTCGACCTGCGATGGTTGCCGAACGGCACCCGCCACAGGTAGCCGCCGTCGAAGACGTGGTAGCACGGCCCGTCGTCCCAGCGGCCCGGCGCACCGAACGCACGGGTTGAGCCGGTCGCCTCCCGCATCGAGCCGGCGCCGACCAGGTGCGTGTGCAGCGACCAGCTATGCGCCGGCAACTCCTCGCCGTCGACGAGCCCGGCCCCCGCGGCGAAGGCCTCGCCGCCACCGCCCGCGTCGACGACGAAGCCAGCGTGGAACCGCCGGCCGTCGACGGCCGTGAGGGACACCCCGGACGTCTCGATGCGGACCTCGGCCAGGCGCACGTGCTGCCGGGCGTCGGCGCCGTACCGCACCGCGGCGTGGAACAGGAAGCTGTCGGTGTCCTGCCGGTACAGTGTCGGCTCAGCCGGTATCGCGGCCGGGCTGGTGATCTGCAGGACGTCCGCGGCGGCCGGGGCCCGCCCGTGGTGGTGGTAGAGGAAGCCGAGCGTGCGTCCGACCCCCGTGCTGCGGCTCACCCGCCGGCTGGCCGAGGGGGCGTCGGCCAGCCAGGCCAGCTCGGGCACCCGATGCCAGACGGCCATGGTGCGCAGCAGCGTCGCGGTGTACGGCGTGACGATCTCCTCGGTGCTGAACCGGGGATGGCCCCCGGGGTCGAGAAGCAGCACCCGGGTGCCACCCCGGGCGAGCGCCGCGGCCAGCGCGGAGCCGGCGAACCCGGCCCCGAGCACGGCCACGTCGTAGGAGGACTCCTGCGCCATCTCGACCCCTTCTCCCGTCCGGCCTTCCGTCTTAGGAGCACGCTATGAACGTGGCGCGCTCCTGTCTTCCCCACCCAGGAGTCCCCCCTGGGACGGAGCACCCCTCCGGAAGGGGGTCCCGATCACTGCCGGAGGCGGTCCAGGTATTCCCGCAGTGGCGTCACGTCGTGGGCGTCCGCCCGCAGGCCGAGGTAGCCGTCCGGACGGATCAGGAACATCGCCGGGCGGTCGGCGCCGTACCTGCGGTGCACGTCGCCGTGCTGGTCCACGAACACGCCGGCCGGCACGTCCAGCATTGGCTTGCGCACCACCGTGAACACCCGGCCCAGCGAGCCGAGTACCGCCCGGGCCCGGTCGGCGGCTTCGGCCAGCGCCGCCGGTTGCTGCTGCCCGCCGAACAGCAGCAGGCGGTGCCCCGGCCCGCGCAGCAGGTGCCGCAGGGTCTCGTAGCCGTTGCGGTCGCGCAGGAAGCCGTCCGGCGCGACGTCACCGGGGGCCGGCCCGGATGGGCCGGCGGCCTGCCACCGGTCGAGCACGGCCGGGCTGTCCCGGTACTCGATGTTGAGTCCGCCGAAGGAGCGCACCACCTTCTCCTCCGCCCGGCGGATCCGGTCGAGGAGGTGAAGGACGCCGTCGCGCATCATCCGCGACACCGGCGAGTGCAAGGTGACCGCCTTGGTGGCCCGCTCGGTGCGCCGCAGAACCTGCTTGGCGACATTGGAGCGTTCCTGCTCGTACGAGTCGATGAGCATCTCGCCAGCGGCGCCCTGCACCACAAGTGCCAGCTTCCAGCCCAGGTTGTACGCGTCCTGCAGGCCGGTGTTCATGCCCTGGCCGCCGACCGGGCTGTGGCTGTGCGCCGCGTCGCCGCAGAGGATGGTGCGCCCGGAGCGGAATCGCTCGGCCCGCTGCTGCCGCGCTGTGAACTGGGTTGTCCACAGTGGGTCGGAGAGGGCCGGGTCGAGCGTGGTTTCTGCGGCCACCAGGCGCCGGAACACCTCGATGTCCGGATGCGGGCCAAGCTCATGCACGTCGTCGCCCTCGTAGTCGATCACCAGCCGCCAGCCGTCCGGGCGGGGCAACGGGACGGCGGCGAACACCCCGTGCCCGCCGAAGATGACCTGGATCCGGTCGCGCGGGAGCCGCCATGGGGCGCGGACGTCAGCGAGCAGGAAGGTGCGGTTCAGGTCGTGGCCGGCGCCGCCGATCCGTGCCGCCTCCCGGATCATGCTGTGCGCGCCGTCGCAGGCGACCAGCCACTCGGCGGTGCATTCCTCCTCGGCGCCGTCCGCGCGCCGCATGATTACCGAGGTGCTGTCGCCGTCGCCGCGCCAGGCGATGACCTCGGTGCCCCACTCCGGCTCGACGCCGAGCCTGGTGGTGTGCTCAAGCAGGATCTCCTCGGTCCGGGACTGCGGCAGCGCGACGCTGAACGGGAACGGCGACTCAGCCTTGCCCAGTTCGACCGACGCGACCTCGTCGGCACCGTCGCTGATCTGGATGCCGATGATCGGCACGCCGTCCCGGACCACGCTGCCGGCCAGCCCCAGATCGTCGAAGGTTTCCAAGGTACGCATCAGCACGGCCAGCGCCCGGCTCTCCCGCACCGGCCCGGAGCGGCGGTCCACCAGCCGCGCCTGGACGCCGTGCCGGGAGAGCTCCGCGGCGAGCATCAGGCCGGTGGGACCAGCGCCGACGATCAGGACCGGGCTCGTGGTGTGACGCATCTCGGTCGTCATGCCCGCTCCTCCCCCCGGCGGTGTTCGCCTGCATAGACGACTGGGACGAGCAGCAGGCCCACGACGGCGGCCGCGATGACGGCGGTCAGTCGGCCAGCGGACAGGTCGGCGAACCCATGGATGACCGGGTTGTACCACTCGAAGATCGGCGTGAACGGCCACCAGCGCGCGAAGGCCTGCGCGGCCTCGGGCAGGTACGCCATCCGGCTGAAGCCGCCGCAGACGAAGAACGTCATGATCGCGCCGAGCGTGACGACCGGCTGCGCGGCCCGGAAATGCCGCAGTAGGTAGCCGAGGACCAGGCCGAACGCCGCGCAGGCCACCATGACCGGCAGGAACCCGAAATAGACCCCGAGCAGCCGGCCCGGGCTCACCTCGAAGTGGCCGATGGCGTACGAGAGGGCCAGCGGCAGCAACGACATCACGGTGGCCATCAGCACCGCCGAGAGGATGATGCCACCGCCGGCCGCGGCGATCGGCAGCGGCGTCAGCAGGATCTCTTTGCGGGTGCGGTATTCCCGCTCGACGAGCATCAGGTTGGCCGCGATCAGCATGCTGCCGAAGAACCAGGCGAGCAGGATGCTGCTGCCGCCGAGATACGCGGCGCGCCATACGTCGTCCGGATGCTCGGTCTGCTTGGCCAACTCGACGTCGAGCGCCCCCGACGCGTTGATCGAGTTGACCGCCAGCTCGATCCGGCCGCGGTAGTTCTTCGCCGCGTCCGAGTTGACGTTGAACGAGTCGACCTGGATGCGGTGCGTCTGGTCGTAGTCGGGCGGGATCACGATGACCGCGTGCAGCCGACCCCAGCTCAGCTCGTCCCGGGCCTCGGCCAGGTCGGTGGTGACGATCCGGAAGTAGGGACCGATGTCGGAGTGGGCGTCCCGGACGGCTTGCTCCGCCTGCTGACCGGCCGCGGAGCTCGACTGGTTGACCAGCGCCACCGGGTAGGCGTCGCCGACACCGCCGTAGACCATCGTGGACAGGATCAGCATGGCCGACGGCACGATGACGACCTGGATGATCAAGGCTCGTTCCCGCCGGAGCAGCAGCAGGTTGCGGTGGAAGACCGCCAGAATCGCGCGCAGGATGGACATTACAACCTCCCTACTGTCCTTGGGTGAAGGTGAGACGGGACCGGAGGAACCAGACGGACGACGTCACCAGCACCGCCACCAGCGCTGCCATCCAGCCGGCCGCGCCGGGCAGGGTGGCCACCAGTGGCAGGCCCTCCATCGCGGCGCGGATCTGGTCGGTCATCGACGCCACCGGCCAGTACCTGGTGGAGAGCCAGAGCGCCTCGACGAGCCCGCCGTGCGCGTAGCCGCGTAGGTAGGACTCGAAGCCGCAGAGCAGGAAGTGCACCAGGGTGAGCACCGCCGCCAAGGGCACCACCGGCAGCGACCGGCGCAGCGCCACGCCGAGCAGCATGCCCAGCGCCGCGCCGTAGAAGAACAGCGCCAGCATCGGCAGCCAGGTGCCGGGGCCGAGACGGGACAACGGATAGTCCAGGGTCAGTGCGAGCGTGCCGGCCACCAGGGCGGTGCTGAGCAGCGTCTGCACCGAGGTGACCGCCCATTTGCCGACGATGAACGGGGTGAAGCTGCGCGGTGCCAGCACGATGCCCTTGGCCGTGCGGTCCTCCCATTCGCGGGCCACGAGGTTGCCGGTGTTGACCATGGCGGCGTACAGGATCGTGAACATCAACAACCCGGTGCCCATGTAGCGCTGGAAGCTCATGTCCTTGCTGAACCGCGGATTCTCCTGAATCACGACCGCGGCCGACGGCGACGACGCGACGCTCATCTCCCGGATGATGTGCTCGATGCGCAGCTCGAAGTTCTTGGTGATGTCGGAGTTGATGTTTTCCAGCTGGAGGTTCACCTCGGCCCGGCCGGCGGCCGCCGCGGTGTCGAAGCCCGCCGGGATGCGGACCAGCCCGATGGTGTCGCCGTCGCGGTACATCTCGGCGGCGCGCTCCGGGTCCTCGGTCTTGATCAGCCAGGCCTTGCCGTCCTCCGACTTCATCGACCGCATGATCTGCATGAACTGGTCGCTGTAGACGCCCTGCGAGTCGCGGGCCACGACGATCGGCACGGTCGTGGCGGCCTGCACGATCAGCGAGTAGAGCAGCGCGAACAGCGCCGGCACCAGAATGCTGATCACCAGGAACACCGGGCTGCGCAAGGTCATGACCAGGTCTTTGCGCACCAGTGCGCGGATAGCGCGAAACATCGTCGTCTCCCTCAGTTGCGCAGGCTTCGGCCGGTGAACTCAAGGAACACGTCCTGCAGGTTCGCGTCCTTGAGCTCGAAGCTCTCGATCTGCCGCGGCTGGGCGCCGAACCGGCCCTGCTGGAGCGCGGCGAGCACCTCCAACGCCTGCGGCGACCCTTCCAGGCCCACGGTCACCACCTGGTCGTCGCGGGTCACCCGGTGCAACGCGGACATCGCGTGCTCGGCCGCCTGGGCCACGTCGGGCGAGGCGAACCGCAGCACCAGACGCAGCGCGGTCACCTTGGCCTTGAGCTCGGCCAGCGTGCCCTCGGCGACCGCGGCACCCCGGTCGATGATCAGGATGCGGTCGGCGAGAGTCTCGGCCTCCTCCATGTAGTTGGTGCTCAGCAGCACGCTCATGCCGCCGTCGGCCAGCTCGCGCACCCGGTCCCAAATGGCCTGCCGGGACTGCACGTCGACGCCGAGCGTGGGCTCGTCGAGCAGCAGCGCCTGCGGCTTGGTCAGTAGCGCCCGGGCCAGGGTGAGCCGGCGCTGCATGCCGCCGGAGTAGGTGCCTACCCGGTCGTTCTGCCGGTCAGTGAGCTGCACCAGTTTGAGCACCTCGCCGACCTGGGCCTTGAGGTCGCCGCTCACGCCGTAGTAGTTGCCGTGGAACAGCAGGTTTTCCCGGGCGTTGAGGCTGTCGTAGAGCGCCGTCTCCTGCGGCATGACGGCGAGATTGCGCAGCACCGTCTTGCGCTCCTTGTGCGGCTCCTGACCAAACACCCGCACCTGGCCGTCGGTGGGCTTCCGCAGCCCGCAGATCAGGTTGATGGTGGTCGTCTTACCGGAGCCATTGGGGCCCAGGAGGCAGAAGATCTGCCCCCGCGGGATCGCGAAGGACAGCTCGCGGACCGCGACGAACTCCTCCTTGCCGCGCCGGTGGAAGCGGACGGAGACCCGGTCCAGCTCGATCACCGAATCGTGACCGGTCAGGTCGCGCAGACTGGCCGGGTCGGCCATGGTGGTCATGGATTGCTCCTTCGGTAGTCGGTGGCCGACGACGGTGGGGCCGTCGTCGTGACGAAAAATGAGACGTGCCGCTCGGCCAGCTCGCGGCCGAGCGCCCTTTCCTCCTCGGTGGACTGAGCGTTGAGATAGACGAAGCGCACGTTGGCCAGGGGCGCGAGCAGCTCCCAGACCAGCTGCTCCGCGGTGAACTCGGAGCGCAGGCGGCCGGTGGCGAGCCAGACCTCGAACAGCGGGTGCAGCTGCCGCTGCACGGCGGCGATGGCGTCGGTGAGGCTCTTGCCGCCGGCCGCCTTGCCCAGCAGGCCCTCGCGCATCATCACGCTGCTGAAGCGGCGGGCCCGTGGCTGGTCGAACGCATCGACGATGCGGCGCGCCAGGTCGGGCAGCGCCGCTGCCGGGCCCAGCTCGGCCAACGGGCTGAGGTCGACCCCCAGCTCGCCGAGCTCGAGCAGGCCGGACTGGGCCATCAGCGTGTCGAAGATGGCCTGTTTGGAGTCGAAGTGGACGTAGATGACGCTCTCGCGCACACCCACTGCCTCGGCGAGCTCCCGGATGGACGTGGCGGCGAAGCCCTTGGCGGCGAAGGCCTCAAGGGCCGCGTCGAGCAGCGCCTCGCGGGTGTGCAGACCTTCGGCCTTGGCCGGGCGGCCGGGTCGACGGGTAGCGGCGGATCGTGGCATGACAGAATCCTAACGTACGATCGTTATTTAAAAACCTAACGGTTGATCGTAATTTTTCACTAACTGAAAGTGCCGCGCCTCTCCGGCCCGGCCGAGCCGCCCTGACGTGCGAGAACCGTCCAAACTCGACCGCGCCGGCAGGGCATGGAGGCGGTCGCGGACGGCTTCGGACGCAATACTGAGCGTTGCAATGTAAAGATCCCCATGTATCTTCATGCCGGTGAATGTCTACTCCGTCGGGGGAGAGAGACGTGTCCGACAAGCCCATTTCCGCAGGTGATACCGCGACCCGGCTCCTCCTCGTTGACGATCGGACCCTGGTTCGGGTAGGGGTTCGCATCCTGCTGGAGCAGGTCCCCGGTTTCGAGGTGATCGGGGAGGCCTCGGACGCCCGTGAAGCCATCCGCAAGACCAGCACCCTGACCCCGGATGTCGTGATCATCGACGCGTTGGCCCACCGAGTGGACGCCGCCGAGGTCACTCAGCGGCTGCTCAGCAGTCCCCTGCGCCAGCCCCCCCGCATCCTGATCCTCGTCAACGCGGAGGACGAGGGCCGCAAGGCGCTCCAGGCCGGCGCCGCAGGTGTGCTCCGCAAACACGCCACCGCGGATGAGTTCGTCTCCGCGATCCGGATCATCGCGGCCGGCTACCTGGTGCTGGCGCCCCAGACCAGGTATCCCGCGCACGCCGCCACCATCGTCGAACACACCGTGGCCGACCCGCAGATGCAGGGCGCGCTCACCCCGCGCGAGATGGACGTGCTCAAGCTGATCGCCCGCGGCGCAACCAACGCCGAGATCTCCCGGGAGCTCTCGTTACGGGAGAGCACCGTGAAGTCTCACGTGCAGCACCTGCTGACCAAGTTGAACTTACGCAGCCGCGTGCACGCGGTCATCTATGCCTTCCACACCGGCCTCATCCAGACCCGGAGCATCGAGCTGGAGCGGCGGTGACCGGAGTCGCGATGCCGGCCAGATCCTCGGCCAGCGCCGCCATCAGCGGGGCGATCTCGTCCTGGAGGTAGAAGTGGCCGCCGCCG
Source organism: Micromonospora arborensis (assembly GCF_003205615.1). Lineage (GTDB taxonomy): Bacteria > Actinomycetota > Actinomycetes > Mycobacteriales > Micromonosporaceae > Micromonospora > Micromonospora arborensis. The sequence continues at coordinate 164,984 of NZ_PYBV01000013.1, forward strand.
AAAGCGCGCTCGCCGAAATCGTCTGACTCTCGCCGCCACGCCCGCGTGCCGGCGTCCGAGGTGAGCGGATCGCCGGTGCCGCGGTAGACCCGCACCGGACAACCGAGCGGCTCGCCCGGCTGCGTGGCGTACCGGCGCAGCAGTTCGAGGTCGGCCCGCAGCGGTGGCAGCAGCAACGAGCTCAGCGCCGGGTCGGCCAGCACGGCGCTCGGCACCCCGCCCAGCCCGGCCAGCCGCTCCAGCAACCGCGGATCGTCGGGTGCGGGCAGCCGCAGCCGGCCCGCCTGCGGCGCCCACGGCGCGTCGAAACCGGAGATCAGCAAGCCGGCCGGGGGCACCCCGGCGCGCTCCCGCATCCGGCGGGCGGTCTCGAAGGCCAGCAGCCCGCCCATGCTGTGACCAAACAGGACGAGTTCGGCGGGTGGCATCCCGGCGAGTTCCGCGGCCAGCGCGGCGGTGACCGCCCCGGCCGTCGTGACCGGCGCCTCGCCGCGTCGGGCGCCGTGCCCGGGCAACTCGACGCCGATCGGCTCCACCCACTCCGGCAACGCGGCGACCCAGGACCGGTACGCCGCCGCACTACCGCCGGCGTACGGCAGCAGCACCAGCCGCAGCCGCGCCGCCGGACGCGGCCGCCACCGGTGCAGCCAGCGCCCCTTCATGACTCGTCGTCCGGTGCCGGGCAGCGGACCTGGCCGTACCGGCCGCCGAGGAACGCGAGCGGCTCGGTGTCCCTGAGGATGCCGAACTCCAGCACCTCGCCGAGGACGATCAGATGGTCGCCGCCCTCGAACTCGGCCTTGGTCCGGCACTCCAGGTACGCCACCGCGCCGACCAGGATCGGCGCGCCGGTGCGGCCCGGGCGGAACGGCACGTCGGCGAAACGGTTCTCCCCGGCGCGGGCGAACTGCCGGGAGATGTGCTCCTGGTCCGCGCCCAGGATGTTGATCGCGAAGCCACCGGCCTGCTGCAGGCCGGCCTTGGCGCGGGACGACGAGTGCACGCAGAACAGCACCAGCGGCGGTTTCATCGACACCGACGTGAAAGAGTTCGCGGTCAAACCGAGCGGTACGCCGACGACATCCGCCGTCACCACCGTCACCCCGGTGACAAACCGCCCGAGCACCCGGCGCAGCTCCAGCTCATCGAGCGTTACCTCGGACCTCATGCGCACCACCTCGCCGTAGTTTGCTGATTCCGAGTCAGCGTAGGAATGTGCACCGTCGGTGTCTTCCATCAGCGTGATGAGCACGGCGCATCCGGTCACCGGGTGCTCATACCTGCGGACTAGCCTCTACTGTCCGCAAACCGGCGGATGCCGGCTCGGCCGGCGGCCCCAGAGGCGCAGCTTGTCCGGTTTACGCAGGGTTCGGACCCACCGGATCCGGTCGTCGGCGAAGGCTGGACGCGGTTTCGGGTCTGCTTCCGAGGAAGGCGCGGATCCCGCTGAGGGCGGCCTCCCGGTCCAGATCTGCCATGACCAGCGTCCCCTGCCCGCGTCGCGAGTGTCGCAACGAGGGAGTCGGCGGTTCGGCGCTGCCCGTGCGGGAACTCGGCCTGCTCCGGCGACCCCATCGACCCGGTCGTCCATGACGTTCCACAAGCCAGCCAGGCCGCCTCTTGTCGCGGCGTCTGGCGGGCGGGCCGGAGTGTGACCAGGGCGTGCAGCCACATTCGCGACGACATGCTTCCCAGCGCTCAGGGCGGGTCGGGCAAACAAGACCACGTCAATGATTCACTGCCGGCCACACACAATCTTTGTCTCGTTCACCTCGGCGACACCTTCGGAACGTCGTGAGCACCGACGGCAAGACGTGATCATCCGGCGGTGAGGCGCCTGGTCGCCCCGGTGCGGACTGCCCGCGCAGCGGCTCGTCAGTCCGCACGCACGAGACCCACCCCAGGGGCTAGTCGCCCCCTGAGCTTCCGGAGAAACAGAACATGGAGTTACCTGCGCGGCGGTCCCGAAGCTGGCCGGGGACTCTCAGATTCGGTCTGCCCCCACTGATCGCGGTGTTGCTCCTGGCACCGGTCGCGGTGCTCTTCCAGCAGGCCCATCCGACAAGCGATGACCGCGCCTCTGTGCAGCGAGAACGCGACGGCGCCAGGTATCTCCGGCCACTCGGCCAAGTTGCCGTCGCGCTGGTGGATGCCCAGTCCGCAGCCGTGGCCGGTCGGCCCGCCTCGGGCGAGCCGCTCAAGGAGGCAGTAGCCGAGATGGCCGTCGTCGACACCCGGCTCGGCGGCGAACTGCTGGCACGCGAGCGTTGGGCCGGGCTCCGGGCGAAGATCGACGCGCTGCCCAATCGTGGCGCCGACGAGGCCGCCGACACCATGGCCACCTACAGCGAGGCCGCCGACCTGCTCCTCGGGCTCTACCGCAAGGTACGCGAGGCTTCCGGACTCGCACGCGACTCCGTCGCCGACACCTATTACCTGCAGGACGGTGCGGCCGAGGAACTGCCCGAGGCGCTGGTGAACGTCGGGCGATTCAGCGACCTCGCGATGATCGCCTCCGGCCAGAGCAGCGAGCACCACGAGCTCACCATTGCCAACCTCGGCACTTACCGCTCAGACGCGCTCTCCTCAGCCGATGACCTGATCGACGACCTACTCGCGGCGGAGACCGAGAACGTCAGCCTCAGCAGCGGAGTGCTCGGTGAGATCGACGCCTTCCAGCGGGCGATGGAGACGTTGGGCGCCGTCACCTTCGCGACCAAGGCGAAGCCGAGTCCGGCCGGTACTGCCAAGCCGACCTCCAACGGCAAGGGCGACAACTCGGACGACGCTGACCCTGCGGGCAGCGGCCACAGCGCCGCCACGAGCCTCGTCGTCGACGTCGCCCAGGTCAGAGCGGCCCGCACCACCGCCCAGGACGCCGCGGCCAAGCTCAACACGGCCATCCTCAACGAGCTGGACGGTCGGCTTTCCGCTCGGGCTGATGACCTCGACGGCCAGCGGCGACGCGTCTTGGGCGTTACCGCTCTCGCGGTCGCTCTCGCGGTCACCGCGGTGTGGGTGGCCCTTCCTCGTAGGGTGCGCCGGAGACGACGCGCGGGCAGACGAGACACCAGCTCACTGTCTTCGCCGATGGTGCCCCAGCCAGCCGCACCGCCGGCCCTGCAGAGCAGAGGTGGCGTCCACCCGCAGGCTGGATACCCCGCGCTCGATGAGGACAGCGACCCGAAGCATTGGAACCGGACAAATGCTGCTCGATAGACTCCGCATTCGGGGCAAGCTCGCCGTTCTGCTGGTCATTCCACTGTTCAGCATGGCCGCGCTGGCCGTGCCGGTGGTCGCCGAGCGGGCAGGTGCCGCAGCACGAGCGGACCGGGCCGCCGTCGCCGCACGCACCGCGGAGCTGGTCGGCACAGTGGTGCAGGAGTTGCAAGAGGAGCGGCTACTCTCCGTCGGCTACCTGCTCGGCGTGGCGGACCATGCGTCTCTGGTGCGGCAGTCGACGGCGGTAGACGACAAGGTCGAGGACCTGCGCGCGAACCTCGACATCGATCGGTCCAGCCCGATCGTCGCCGCGCTGGACGGTGTTCGCAAGATCACCGACACACGAACCGCCGTCCTGGCGCACAAGGCCAGCACCGACGCGGCACTGACGGGCTTCACGAGCGTGATCGGGCCGCTCATCGAGGCACCCCAGTTGTTGTTCGACGCGGATACCGCCACTGCCGCAGGCCGCCAGCTGGTCGCTCTCGACGCCCTGCTGCGCACCGACGAGCAGATCAGTGCCGCCGGAACGCTGCTCCTCCTCACCGCCGCGGCACCGAGCCAATCCGCCAGCAGCCGCTACATCGCCACGCTGGCCTTACTGCAGGTGGCGCTCGACCGGTTCCACGCCTTCGCCACCAGTGAGCAGACCGCACTCCACCAGCTGATCAACACTGGGGTGATCGCCCGAACGGGACAAGACTTCCTGGCTCTGGGGGCAGCCGACCCGAGGTCCGCCGTCACAAAAGTACCGATCACCACCATCTTCCCGGCCGTCTCTTCGCTCGGCCGACTCGGCGAGTTCGTCAAGAAGAAGCTCGTCGCCGACATCATCACCGAGGTCAACGACCAACAACGCCACGCGCTCACCACCGCGTACACGGTGGGCGGGCTGGTGCTGCTGACGCTCCTGTTGGTGGTGGCCCTCAGCGTCGCGGTGGCCCGTTTCGTGGCCCTCCCGCTGACGTGGCTGACCAACTCCGCCGAGCGAATCGCCCGGCTCTCGGAGGCGGAACTGGTCCGCATCGCCGACGACGAGACGGAGTCGCCATCCCCGGTTCGACTTGACCCGATCGACGTCAGCGGTCACGACGAGATCGGGGACCTGGCGCGCGCCTTCGAGCGTGTGCAACACACCGCGGCACGGCTGGTGGAACGGCAGGCAGCGAGTAGACGCAACGTGGCGCAGATGTTCGGGCACATCGGTCGGCGCACACAGAACCTCGTCGGTCGTCAGCTCGCGCTCATCGACCGGCTGGAGCAGCAGGAGACCGATCCGGGCCGCTTGCAGCACCTCTACCGACTGGACCACGTGTCCAGCCGGCTGCGCCGCAACGCGAACAGCCTGGTGGTCCTCTCGGGTTGGAACAACTCGGAGGGCCACATGGCCCCGCTGCCGCTCGGCAACGTGGTCCGGCTCGCGCTCGGCGAGATCGAGGACTTCACCCGAGTCGACGTGGAGGTCACCGACGACGTGTCGGTCGTCCCGGCCGCGATCGGCGACCTCGCACTCACCCTCGCCGAACTGATGGAGAACGGCACCACCTTCTCACCGCCCCACACCCGGCTCACGGTCGTGTCCCAGACGCTCCCCCACGGGGTACGCATTTCGCTGGTCGACCACGGTATCGGTATGCCCGCGGAGCGGCTGGCCGAGGAGAACGTCCGCCTGACCCGACGCGAGCGGCTCGACCTCGTGCCGACCGAGCTGTTGGGGCTCTTCGTCGTCGGCCGGTTGGCTCGGCGACACAACTGGCGGGTTTGCCTCACTGCGACTCCGGGTGGTGGCGTCACTGCCGATATTGAGATCGATTCCCGCCTCTTGGTCGACACCCCAGCCCGGGCAGGGAGGTCAGGCAGGCCGGGCGTCACGAAAATTGCCGGCATCGGCTCGGCGCCGCAAGCCGTGGAAACGGCGCGCGCAGGAGAGAACCGGCGGAGTCCCGAGCTGCCGAAGACCGAGGGCACGACCGATCGCGAACGCGTCGAATCGGTCACTCGGCCACCCAACGAGCTGTCGCTGAACCCGGCGCTGCTCGACCGGGCGAGGCAGACACTCTCCAGCGGCGCCAAGTGGAACGCGTTCGCTCCGCTCGGCAGCCCGGCCACTGCGGCACCGTCCAACGGCGTCGTCGCCGTTCCCACCCCCACCGCGGTGTCCGGGAGCGCCGTGGGGGGCGGACCGGTGTCCATCGCCGGCTCGGGGTCGCTGGTTGTTCCCCCGATCCCGCAGGCCCGACCAGCGGCGGCTGCCGTGCCCCAACTCACCCGACGGATACCCGGCGCGAGTCTGCCCGACGCCGAGCCGGTCCCGAGCTACCACGGCAGCGCGTCGGCACCAGAGAATCCCGACGAGGTTCGCCGTCGGATCAACCAGTTCGAGGCGGGCATCCAGCGCGCCCTAGGTGAGGCAAGCCCGAGTTATCACCGCGAAGAAGGTTCACCACGATGACGAGCCCATTCCTCCACGAGAACGCCACGCACAACCCGAACGGGGACTTCACCGGCCTCAGCCATGAGGCGAGGACCTTCAACTGGTTACTCGATGGGTTCACCACCAACACAGCCGGCGTGCTGGAGGCGATCGCCGTCTCCTCGGACGGATTGCTGATGGCGATGTCGGCGACAAAGGACCGACCGAACGCGGAACGGCTCGCCGCAGTGGTGTCCGGGATGACCAGCATGTCCGCTGGCGCCGCCAACTGGTACGCCCTGGGGATGCTCAACCGGATCATCATCGACATGACCGACGGCTACTTGTTGATCACGACCATCAGCAGCGGCTCCGTACTTGGTGTCGTGGCCGATCGTTCGGCAAACCTTGGAACGGTGGCGTACGAGATGACCCTCTTCACCACCCGGGCAGGCAGCGCGCTCACCCCGCAGCTCATCGTTGAACTGAAGAACTCGGTTCAGGGCTGAGCGGGCGAGTCAACAGCGACGTCATGCACTGGAAGGAACCTGACGGGGAGGAGCCGGCACCGGGCGTCCAGATCCGTCCCTACCTGCGGGCCGTAACGCCGGCCGAGCAGTTCGCTGGGCCGGCACCGACCCCCGAGGCAACGCTCGACCCTGCCATCACCGACGTTCCACGTCCCTTCGTGCTGACCTCGGGACGAGTGGCGGGAACCGACCCCTCGATCAGTCTGGAGACCCAGGTGACGGCCAGGCATCCGGGCCTGAGCTGGGACTCACCCGGATTGTCGCGGCTGACTCCCGAGATGCGGAACATCGTCCTGCTCTGCGCTGAGCCGCTCTCCGTGGCGGAGGTCTCGGCCCAACTACAACTGCAGCTCGGCGTGACGAAGGTCCTGGTCGGCGACCTGCGTGCCGCCGGTTACCTGGACGTACACGTGCGTCACGGGGCCGAATCTTTCAACCCCGACGTGATTCTGAGAGTGATCGATGGACTTAGCGCAATCTCCTGAGTGGCAGGCCAACGCACCCCAGAGCAACGGCTCGGTTCACCCGCGACCGTCTGATGAGGCTGACCCGATCCGTGGCCGGCCATCCGTGCCGCTGCCTGTGAAGATCGTCATCGCAGGCGGCTTCGGCGTCGGTAAGACCACCACCGTCGGTGCCATCTCCGACATCGCGCCGCTGACGACCGAGGCGGCAATGACCGAAGCTGCGGTCGGCGTCGACATCCTCGGTCTCGGATCGGAGAAGACCACGACCACGGTCGCCATGGACTTCGGCTGCGTCACCATTGACCGGAGCCTCAAGCTCTACCTATTCGGTACACCTGGACAGTCGCGGTTCGGCTTCATGTGGGACGACCTGGCCCACGGCGCGCTCGGCGCGCTCGTCGTTGTGGACAGCGCCCGGCTCGACGACTGCTACCCCGCCATCGACTACTTCGAGCACGCCGGCCTGCCCTTCGTCGTCGGCGTCAACGCCTTCCACGGCCACCTGATGCACGAGCTGGCGGAGATCCGTTGGGCCCTCGCGATCGGCGATCAGGTGCCGGTGGTGCGGTTCGACGCGCGCGAGCGAACCTCGGTACGGGACGCGCTGCTGGTGGTACTCGGCACCGCGCTGAACAAGGCGCTCGGAGAACAGCCCGGCTAGCCACACCATCCTGACGCCGCAGGCATCGACAGCGAGGCCGCCGAAACCCTCCGACCTGCGTTTTACCAGATCAGCGATGTGGTGTTGGGGCACCCCTACACGTTGAAGCGGAACTCCACGACGTCGCCGTCCTGCATGACGTACTCCTTGCCCTCGATGCGGACCTTGCCCGCCGCCTTGGCCGCCGGCATCGAACCGTGCTCGACCAGGTCGTGGTAGGAGACCACCTCGGCCTTGATGAAACCGCGCTGGAAGTCACTGTGGATGACACCCGCGGCCTCCGGCGCGGTGGCGCCGACCGGGACGGTCCAGGCGCGCGCCTCCTTGGGGCCGGCCGTGAGGTACGTCTGGAGGCCGAGGGTGCGGAAGCCGACCCGGACAAGCTGGTTGAGGCCGGGCTCGTTCTGCCCGATCGACTCCAGCAGCTCGCGGGCCTCCTCCTCGGGCAGGTCCACCAACTCAGACTCGATCTTGGCGTCCATGAAGACGGCCTCGGCGGGGGCGACCAGGGCGCGCAGCTCGTCGAGGAACGACTCGTTGGCCAGCTCGGCCTCGTCGACGTTGAAGACGTACAGGAAGGGCTTCGTGGTGAGCAGGTGCAGCTCGCGCAGGTGCTCCAGCTCGATCTTGGCGGCGGCGGCACCGGAGTAGAGGGTGGTGCCGCCGTCGAGCACCTCGATGGCTGCCTTCGCGGCAGCGACCGCGACGGCCCGGTCCTTGCGGAGCTTGGCTTCCTTCTCCAACCGGGGCAGGGCCTTGTCCAGGGTCTGCAGGTCGGCGAGGATCAGCTCGGTGTTGATCGTCTCGATGTCGTCGGCCGGGGAGATCTTGCCGTCGACGTGCACCACGTTCGGGTCGGAGAAGGCCCGGACGACCTGGCAGATCGCCGAGGCGTCCCGGATGTTGGCCAGGAAGGCGTTGCCCCGGCCCTGCCCCTTCGACGCGCCGCGAACCAGGCCGGCGATGTCGACGAACGACACCGGGGCCGGCAGCACCTTCTGCGAGGAGAAGATCTCGGCCAGCTTGCCCAGCCGCTCGTCGGGCAGCCCGACCACACCGACGTTGGGCTCGATGGTGGCGAACGGGTAGTTCGCCGCCAGCACGTCGTTCTTGGTCAACGCGTTGAAAAGCGTGCTCTTGCCGACGTTGGGCAGGCCGACGATGCCGATGGAGAGACTCACGACCAGCCAGCTTACGCGGGTGCCGATTGGGCCGACCCACGTGGCTCCGATTCGACGGGCCGGGCGATCGATCGTCGCTCCCGCCGGGCCGGGTCGAGCATTGTTACCCTTCCCGATTCGATGTCGCGCTGTTGGAGGTGGGATGAACTCGACCTTGCCCGAGCTGTACATCGCCGTCGATGTGGAGGCGGACGGGCCGATCCCCGGGCCGTACAGCATGATCTCGCTGGGGATGGCCGTGGCCGGACAACCGGATCTGACCTTCTACACGGAGCTACGTCCCATCTCCGACGAGTTCGTGCCGGCGGCGCTGGCCGTCTCCGGGCTGGACCGGGACCGCCTGCTGCGGGAGGCGCCCACCGCGCAGGAGGCGATGTCCGCCGCGGCGGCCTGGGTCGACGGGCTGCGTCGGATCGGCCGTCCGGTCTTCCTCGCCGCGCCCGCCGTCTGGGACGGCATGTTCGTGCACTGGTACTTCGTCCGCTTCGTCGGCCGCAGCCCGTTCGGTGTCACCGGCTCTGGTGTCGATCTCCGCAGCTACTGGATGGGGCTGACCGGCGGCGAGTGGGTTCAGACCCACAAGAGCACGATCAAGAACGAGCTGGGCCTGCACGGCGTGCCGCACACGCACCACGCCGGGGAGGACGCCGCCGAGCTGGCGCAGGTCTTCGACGCGGTGCTCCGCCGCCGACAGTCCGCCGAGCAGGATTGACGCTCAGGCGAGCAGGCGTGGGGCGATGACCGTCTCCTGGACGCTGCCGTCGGCGCTGCGGCTGACCTCGTACGCCGAGACGCCCTCGCGGTCCGCGATTGCCTCGACCAGCCGGGTGCCCCGGTAGACCAGGCCGACTCCGTCGTCGGTGCAGTGGCTGGTCGGCAGCGTCCCGTTGCCGACCAGCTCGTGCATGAGCGGGCGCCGCTCGGCCTCGCTGTCGTAGTGCACCCCGTTGCCGTACGGCAGCCAGGCCAAGCCCTCGGTGAAGCCGCGCAGGCGGGGACCGAAGCTGTCGGTGGCACCGCCGACGTGCCAGCAGATCGAACCGGCGGAGACGCCGGCCAGCACCACGCCAGCCTGCCAGCACTCGTGCAGGATCTCGTCGAGCCCATGCACCCGCCAGATGGCGACCAGGTTGGCCACGCTGCCGCCGCCGACCCAGACCACGTCCTGGGCGAGCAGGTGGGCGCGGACGTCCTCGACGTTCGGCATCGGGAACAGGTTGAGGTGCGACAGCCGGAACCGGGTGTCCGCGAACGCGCCGTAGACCGCGCTCAGCGAGGTGGGCTGGTCCCCGAGGGCCTGCCCGAGGTAGCAGATCCGCGGCTGCGGACCGGCCTCGGCCAGCTCGGCCGCCAACTCGAAGACCGGGCCGGGGCGCAGGTCGGCGGGGCCCCGGTCGCCCCGGAAGAAGCCCATGCTGGTGGCGAGGATTGTCGGGTCGCTGGCGGGCATCGGGGCGTCCTTCCGTCGGGGCGTTGCGGCGTCCATCCTGCCGCAGCCAGCCCTCCGCCCGTGGGCCGGTCGCTCACCTCCCGCCCACGGTGATCATGGGCTTGGCGTGGCCTGCGCAGATCGAACCCCCGCCAGGCCCGTGATCAACGGGACAGGTCTGGTCGCCGCTGGCGGGGCACCTCGACCTCGGGCCATCGACCCGAGGCCAGCTCGTCGGCCGGGGGCAGTTGCGCGGCGGCGGCGTGGGGCAGAGTGAATCGATCAGCGGCGGCCGGGCCAGCCGAGACCGACTCGCGCAGCATCCAGTGCACCTCGTCCGCAGTCCAGCCCAGCCCCGGCCGCGCGGCGATCTCGCCAACCAACCGCCGGCCGACGCGGGTGTCGTCGTCGTAGAAGCGCATGCACCAGTGGTGCGTCCACATCCCCAGGGCACGCAGACCCGCGTCGTCGAGTGAGCCCGCCAAGCGGCCGCAGGCGGTGTCGGCGAAGGCCTGCTCCGGGTCGGTCGCCCGGTCCCGTTCGATGGCGCCACCAGCGGCCGGCGCGACGGCCCGCATGCGGCGGTAGAGGGACTGCGCCACCGCGCGCGGCAGCGGCGGAAACGCGCCCTGTGTCGACGCCGCCGTCCAACCCACCACGCTCGCCATTCGCCGCACCCCTTCTTCAGTTGGTGGCCGGACGTTACCCGGCACGACCGACACTTCCGGGCCGAAAACCCCCGCAGATCATGGATAGCGACGATGACCTGGGGCGTCTGTACGGGTGACAACGAAATGGGGTGGTGGGTGGGCGCGCGCGGCTGGCCGAGTTCGTCGGCAGCCGTACGCCGGCGCTGATGCGGGTCGCGTACCTGCTGACCGGGGATCGCACTGCCGCCGAGGACCTGTTCCAGTCGGCGTTGGCGCGGACCATCCCGAAGTGGGGATCCGGTCAGCCTCATCGGCGGCGCCGCTGACCCCCCACGCCCCCGGGCGGGGCTGGGCACAGTGAGGTCCGATTCCCGCCAGCAGGCGGCCCGACCAGCGGGGCATCATCGGTGACATGGAGTTGGACTTCGAGCGTTGCTACCGGGCCGTGGACAGCCGCGACCAGCGGTTCGACGGCTGGTTCTACACCGGTGTGACGTCCACCGGCATCTACTGCCGGCCGTCCTGCCCGGCGATCACGCCCAAGCGGAAGAACGTCCGGTTCTTCCCGTCAGCCGCCGCGGCGCAGGGCATCGGGCTGCGCGCCTGCCGCCGCTGCCGGCCGGACGCCGCACCGGGTTCACCCCTGTGGGACGTCCGCGCGGACGTGGTCGGCCGGGCGATGCGACTGATCGCCGACGGCGTGGTCGACCGGGACGGCGTACCGGGGCTGGCCTCCCGCCTGGGTTACACCGAACGGCACCTGCACCGGATGTTGAGCGCCGAGATGGGCGCCGGGCCGCTCGCGCTGGCCCGGGCTCAGCGGGCGCAGACCGCCCGAATCCTGATCGAGACGACCGGCCTGCCCATGGCGGAGATCGCGTTCGCCGCGGGCTTCGGCAGCATCCGGCAGTTCAACGACACGCTCCGCGAGGTGTACGCGAGCGCACCGTCCGACCTACGGACGGCCCGGGGCCGCCAGCAGGCGCCGACCGGGGCGGGGACCATCGCGCTCCGGCTGGCGTACCGTCCGCCGCTGCACGCCCAGGCGCTGCTGGACTTCCTCGCGGTGCGGGCGCTGCCGGGCGTGGACGAGGTCCGCGACGGGACGTACCACCGGGGTTTGCGGTTGCCACACGGCACCGGCCAGGTGGCGCTGACCCCGGCGGACGGGCACGTCGCGGCGACGCTGCGGCTGGCCGACCTGCGTGACCTGGCCCCGGCGGTGGCCCGTTGTCGGCGGCTGCTCGACCTGGACGCGGACCCGGCGGCCATCGACGCCACGCTCGCCGCCGACCCGGCGCTCGCCCCGGCGGTCGCCGCCGAACCGGGAATCCGGGTCCCCCGTGCGGTGGACGGCTTCGAGATGGCCGTCCGCGCCATCATCGGCCAACAAGTCTCGGTCACCGCAGCCCAAAAATCCCTAACCCGCCTCCTCCAAACCCCAACCCCCACCCCAACCCCCACCCCCGACCGCGTCGATCATGAGGTTATTGCCGACGGCGTCGGCGTGTCGCGACAACAACCTCATGATCACCCGGGCGCAGGGGGGCCGGGGGCGGGCGGAGGGGGGTCGGGGGCGGGGGGACTGCGGGGGTTTTTGGGTGCGGAGGAGCTGTTGGCGTTGCCGGACTCGGGGTTCGGGATGCCCGCCGCACGGCGGGAGACCCTGCGGGGGCTGGCGCGGGCGGTGGTCGACGGGTCCCTGGACCTCGCGGCGGGTGTCGATCGGGAGGACGCCGTCCGGCGGCTGCTCGCGCTGCCCGGCATCGGCCCGTGGACCGCCAACTACCTGGCCATGCGCGCCTTCGGCGACCCGGATGTCCTGCTCAGCACCGACCTCGCGGTCCGCCGCGGCGCCGCCGCGCTGGGCCTGCCCGACACCCCGACAACCCTCGACGGGTACGCCGAACGATGGCGCCCCTGGCGGTCCTACGCCACGATCAGACTCTGGAGAGCGGCATGAGCATCGACAGCACCGTGCTGAGCACACCGACCGGTCCGCTCAGCATCCTCGCCGGCCCGGACGGCGACGTTCGGGCAGCCGGTTTCACCCCGGACCCGGCGGCGCTGCTGCCCCTGGTCCACCCGACCCTGCGGGCCCCGTTGCGACAGCGGGCCGACCTCGGCCCGGTCAGCGCGGCCGTGCGGTCCTACCTGGACGGTGACCTCAGCGCCATCGACACGGTGCCGATCCGTCAGCACACCGGCGGGGAGTTCATGGCGCACGCGTGGCAGGTGCTGCGCGAGGTGCCTCCGGGCACCCCGATCACCTACACCGGGTACGCCGCGCTCGCCGGTCGGCCACCGGCGGTGCGGGCCGCCGCGGCCGCCTGCGCCCGGAACGCGGCGGCCCTGTTCGTGCCCTGCCACCGGGTACTTCGCACCGACGGCACGCTCGGTGGCTACCGCTGGGGGCTGGACGTGAAGAAGTGGCTTCTCGGTCATGAGCGACGCTTGACGGCAAGCTGACACAATTGTCACCTTCTATTAACGCTACCGTCTGGTAGTGCCTGTGGAGAGCGGCGGCAACCCGGCCACGTGGGTCGCCGCGCCCCTCCACCCGTTGCACAACCTCTGGCGGCTGCGTCCCTACCTGCGCCCGTACGCCGCCGAGTTCGCCTGGCTGCTCGTCGCGGGCCTCGCCGGAACGGCGGCCGGGATCGCCGTACCGCTTGTCGTGCAGCGGGTGGTGGACGGGCCGGTGGCCCGCCACGAACCGGTCGGGCTGCTTCAGCTCGGCGGCCTGGCGCTGCTGCTCGGCGTGGTCGAGGCGGTGCTCATCTTCATCCGTCGGTGGGTGCAGTCCTCCTCGGCGGTGGGCATGGAGGCGGCACTACGCGCCGACGTCTACGCCCACCTGCAGCGGTTGCCGACGAACTTCCACGACCGCTGGCAGTCCGGCCAGTTGCTCTCCCGGATCACCAGCGACCTGTCGGTGATCCGCCGGTTCCTCTCCTTCGGCGTGTTCTTCCTGGTGCTCAACCTGACCACCTACGTGGTCGTGGTGGTGCTCCTGATCAACCTGCACCCGCTACTCGGGGTGCTGGTCGCGGCCAGCGGGGTGCCGCTGCTGCTGATCAGTCGCCGGTTCGGGCGGCACTACCATGCCGCGTCCCGGCGGATGCAGGACCAGCAGGGCGACGTGGCGACCCTGGTCGAGGAGACCGCACAGGGCCTGCGCACGATGAAGGCGTACGGCCGGGGGCCGGAACTGGCGGCCCGCTTCGCCGGCGGGGCCCGGACGTTGCACGACACGGGGGTCAGCAAGGCTCGGCTGCTGGCCAACACCTCGGCGTTGCTGGACCTGGTGCCCAACGTGACGCTGGGCGTGGTGCTGGTGGCCGGGTCCGCCGCGGCCGCGAAGGGCGCGCTCACCATCGGCGAGCTGGTCGCGTTCGTCAGCCTCCAACTGATGCTCATCTGGCCGGTGCAGTCGCTGGGTTGGATCATCGCGAACGGTCAGGAGGCCGCCACCGCCGCCGACCGGCTCCAGGAGGTGCTGGACACTCCACCCCAGATCGTGGACCTGCCCGGCGCGCTCGCGCTGCCCCGCGACGCGGTCCACGGCCGGCTCCGTTTCGAGCGCGTCGCGTTCAGCTACCCGGGTGCCACCACACCGGTGCTGCGCGAGATTGATTTGATCATCGAACCGGGCGAAACGCTCGCCCTGGTCGGTGCCACCGGCTCCGGCAAGAGCACGCTGCTCTCCCTGGTGCCCCGGCTGCACGAGGCGACCGCCGGCCGGATCACCCTGGACGGGCACGACCTGCGCGAGCTGCGGCTGGCCTCCCTGCGCCGACTGGTCGGGGTGGCGTTCGAGGAGCCCACGCTGTTCTCCATGTCGGTGCGGGAGAACCTCACCCTGGGTCGCCCGGACGCCGGTGACGACGACGTCCGGGCGGCCCTCACGCTGGCCCAGGCGGACTTCGCGTACGAGTTGCCGTGGGGACTGGCCACCCGGGTAGGTGAGCAGGGACTGTCCCTCTCCGGCGGGCAACGGCAACGACTCGCGTTGGCGCGGGCTGTGCTCGGCCGGCCGGCGGTGCTGGTGCTGGACGATCCGCTGTCGGCCCTCGACGTGCACACCGAAGCGCTCGTCGAGGCGGCACTGCGGCGGGTCCTGCGCAACAGCACCGCGCTGCTGGTGGTGCACCGGCCGTCGACGATCGCCCTGGCCGACCGGGTCGCCCTGCTCGAAGACGGGCGCATCACCGCGGTCGGGCGGCACTCCGACCTGCTGGCCACCGTGCCGACGTACCGGGCGCTGCTCGCCGCCGAGCCGCCGACCGGGCACCCGCCCGCAGCCGGAGCCGCCGGCCCGAGCCCGTCCCCATCGGACGGGCGGGGGCTGGTGCGCTCGTGACGGTCTCCCAGCAGCCCGAACCGCCGCCCGAGGAGGAACCGGAGCTCACCCGCTGGCGCGGAACCGCCACGGACCCGGAGGCCGACCGGAGCCGAGCCGAGGACGCCACCCCCGAGGCGGTGGCCCGGCTGCGCCGGCTCAGCCGGGCCCTGCTCGCCGACGAGCTACGACCACACCGGGGGCGACTCGCCGCCGCCGTCGGCCTGCTGCTGACCCAGAACGCCGCCGCGATGGCCGGCCCGTACCTCGTCATGGTCGGCATCGACCGGGCCATTCCACCGCTGCGCGCCGGGGATCCTGGCCCGCTGGTCGCCGTCGCCGGGGCGTTCGCGGTCGCCTCGATGACCGAGTACGCGGCCCGCCGCGGGTTCCTCACCATCTCCGCCCGGATCGGCCAGGCCGTCCTGCTCGACCTGCGACAGCGGGTGTTCGGGCACTTCCTGCGGCTGTCCGTGGGCTTCCACGAGCGGTACACGTCCGGCCGGATGGTCTCCCGGCTCACCAGTGACCTGGACTCGATCGCCGAGTTGGTAGACGGTGGAATCGACAGCCTGGTGATGGCCGGGCTGTCGATGTTGTCGGTGGCCGCCATCCTGCTCTGGCTGGACCTGCCGCTGGCCGCCGTGACGCTGCTCGCCTTCCCGTTCCTGTTCTGGCTCTCCCGTTGGTTCGCCAGGTCGTCGGCGAGCGCGTACCGGCGGACCCGGGACGCGGTCGCGCTGGTCATCGTGCACTTCGTGGAGTCGATGCGGGGCATCCGGGCGGTGCAGGCGTTCCGCCGGGAGCCGCGCAACCAGCGGATCTTCGTGGCGCTCGGCGACGACTACCGACGAACCAGCCTGCACACGTTCCGGCTGATCGCCACGTACTCGCCGGCGATCAAACTGATCGGCAACGTCACCGTGGCGGTGGTGCTCTGCTACGGGGGATGGCGGGTGCTCGGCGGACAGACCGAGGTCGGTGTGCTCGCCGCGTTCCTGCTCTACCTACGTCGCTTCTTCGAGCCGATGCAGGAGTTGAGCCAGTTCTACAACTCGCTGCAGTCGGCCACCGCGGCGCTGGAGAAGTTGGCCGGGGTGCTCGACGAACGGCCGTCCGTGGCCGAGCCGGCCCGGCCCACACCGTTGCCGACCGGGCCCGGCCGCGGCGAGTTGACCTTCCGGGCGGTCTCCTTCGGATACCGCGCGGGCACCCCGATCCTCGGCGGGCTGGAGCTGACCGTGTCAGCCGGGCAGACCGTGGCGCTGATCGGACCGACCGGCGCGGGCAAGTCGACGATCGCGAAGCTGGTCGCCCGGTTCCACGACCCGGACACCGGCACCGTCCGGCTGGACGGGGTCGACCTGCGCGAGGTGAGTGACGCCGACCTGCGCCGCGCGGTCGTGCTGGTGACGCAGGAGAACCACCTGTTCACCGGGACCGTCGCGGAGAACATCCGGTTCGGCCGCCCGAGCGCCGACGACGCGGCGGTCGAGGCCGCCGCGCGGTCGATCGGCGCCCACGACTTCATCGCCGCCCTACCCGACGGGTACGCCACGCAGGTGCACCGACGTGGCGGCCGGCTCTCCGCCGGGCAGCGGCAGTTGGTCGCGTTCGCCCGGGCGTTCCTGGCCGACCCGACCGTACTGATCCTGGACGAGGCGACGTCGTCGCTGGACGTGCCGACCGAGCGGCTCGTGCAGCGGGCACTCGGCACCATCCTGCGCGACCGCACCGCTCTGGTGATCGCACATCGACTCTCCACCGTGGAGACGGCCGACCGGGTGCTCGTTCTCGACAACGGGAAGGTCGTCGAGGACGGCCCGCCCGGTGTGCTGGCCGAGGCCGACGGCCGGTACGCGACCCTGCACCGGCAGTGGCGCGACTCGCTGATCTGAACCAGCGATCCGCAACTACGTGGCCCGACCCCCCGGCGGTGCCTACGATCGCAGGATGACCGATACGGCGAGGACGGCCCGCGCCGGCGTTCCCGAGCGTCCAACCCTGGACGGGCTCGAGGAGAGCTGGGCACGCCGCTGGCAGGAGGAGGGCACGTACGCGTTCGACCGCTCAAAGCAGCGTAAGGACGTGTACGCGATCGACACCCCGCCGCCGACCGTATCCGGCGAGTTGCACATGGGGCACGTGTACTCGTACACGCACACCGACACCGTCGCGCGGTACCAGCGGATGCGCGGCAAGGCCGTGTTCTACCCGATGGGCTGGGACGACAACGGCCTGCCCACCGAGCGTCGTGTGCAGAACGTCTACGGGGTGCGCTGCGACCCGGCACTGCCGTACGACCCGGTGTGGCGGCCACCGGCGACCCCGGTCGACGACGCGGCCCGCCGCGACCCCACCCCGATCTCCCGGCGTAACTTCATCGAGCTGTGTGAACAACTGACCGTCACCGACGAGCAGGCCTTCGAGGCGCTGTGGCGGCGGCTCGGGCTCTCGGTGGACTGGTCGCTGACGTACACGACGATCGGCCGGATCGCCCGGGCCACCAGTCAACGGGCGTTCGTGCGCAACCTGCGGCGTGGCGAGGCGTACCAGTCGGAGGCACCGACGCTCTGGGACGTCGGTTTCGCCACCGCGGTCGCCCAGGCGGAGTTGGAGGACCGGGAGCGCCCGGGTGCCTACCACCGGCTGCGGTTCGTCGCGTCCGGTGGGCGTGAGGTGCTCATCGACACCACCCGGCCCGAGCTGTTGCCGGCCTGTGTGGCGTTGGTCTGTCACCCCGACGACGAGCGGTACGCCGACCTGGTGGGCGGCACCGTGCACACTCCGCTGTTCGGCGTCGAGGTGCCGCTGCACGCCCACCCGCTCGCCGACCCGGCCAAGGGCACCGGCGTCGCGATGGCCTCCACGTTCGGTGACCTGACCGACGTGACCTGGTGGCGTGAGCTGCGGTTGCCCACCCGCGTGGTGATCGGCCGGGACGGTCGGCTGCTCGCCGAGCCGCCGGCCGGGGTGCCGGCGCAGCCGTACGCGGCGCTGGCCGGGCAGACCGTCAACGGCGCCCGCCGGGAGATCGTCGGAATGCTGGCCGACGCGGGTGATCTGATCGGCGAGCCACGCCCGATCACCCACCCGGTCAAGTTCTACGAACGCGGTGACCGGCCACTGGAGATCGTCTCGACCCGACAGTGGTATCTGCGCAACGGTGGCCGGGACGACGCTCTGCGGGCCACACTGCTGGCCCGGGGCGAAGAGTTGCACTGGGTGCCGGCGCACATGAAGCACCGCTACGACCACTGGGTGGGCGGCCTGACCGGGGACTGGTTGGTCAGTCGCCAACGCTTCTTCGGAGTGCCGGTGCCGGTGTGGTACCGGCTCGACGACATTGGCGAGCCGGACTGGTCCCACCCTCTCACGGCGGACGAGTCCGCGCTGCCGGTCGACCCATCCAGCGACCCGGCGCCCGGCTACGACGAGTCGCAGCGCGGACAACCGGGCGGCTTCGTCGGTGACCCGGACGTGCTGGACACCTGGGCGACCTCGTCGTTGACGCCGCAGATCGTCGGCGGCTGGGAAACCGACCCGGACCTGTTCGCCACGATCTTCCCGATGGATCTCCGCCCGCAGGGGCAGGAGATCATCCGGACCTGGCTCTTCGACACCGTGGTCCGTTCGCACTTCGAGCACGGGGTGCTGCCCTGGCGGGACACCGTGCTCTCCGGCTGGATCCTCGACCCGAACCACAAGAAGATGGCCAAGTCCAAGGGCAACGTGGTCACCCCGCTGGCACTGCTGGAGCAGCACGGCTCGGACGCGGTCCGCTACTGGGCGGCCAGTGGCAAGCCCGGCATGGACCTGGTCTTCGACGCGGCCCAGATCAAGATCGGCCGCCGGCTGGCCACCAAGCTGCTCAACGCCTCCAAGTTCGCGCTCGGGCTGGGCGCGGCGGACGCGCTGCGCGCCCCGTACGACACGGCGCGTCTGACGCCGCGCCGCGACCTGGAGCTGTCGGCGACCGCACCACTCGACCGGGCCATGCTCGCCGAGTTGGCCACCGTGGTCGCCGCCGCGAGCACCGCGTTCGACGCGTACGACCACACGGCGGCGTTGCAGGTGACCGAGGCGTTCTTCTGGCGGTTCTGCGACGACTACATCGAGCTGGTCAAGGAACGCGCCTACGGCACCGGCGCGGCCGCCGACTCGGCGCGGGCGGCGCTGGCCTCGGCGCTGTCGGTGCAGTTACGGCTGTTCGCCCCGGTGCTGCCCTACGTGACCGAGGAGGTCTGGTCGTGGTGGCGGTACGGCTCGGTGCACCGTGCGCCGTGGCCCACCACCCACGAGGTGGCCCGGTCGATCGAGGGGTCGGGCGACCCGGCGCTGTTGCGGCTCGCCGGCGACGCGTTGAGCCAGGTGCGGCGGGCCAAGTCGGAGCGGAAACTGTCGATGAAGGCGGAGGTGCCGCTGGCCGAGGCGCTCGGCCCGGCGGCGCTTCTGGAACAGCTCACCCTGGTCGCCGACGACCTGCGGGCAGCCGGCCGGATCGGCAAACTCGACCTGCTCCCCGACCGCACCCCGGAACTCGTCATCGCCTGCGCCTTCTGACCTGTGTCCGCCGCCGCCCACCCCGCCGGGGCGGCGGCGGACCGGTCCTCACCAGCCGCGCAGGAAACGCAGCCCGAGCAGGATCGCGATCACGGCCGGCCCCACCAGCAGGGTGATCGCCTGGAGGCGGTACGGCATCCGGTGCCGGGTCAGCTCGCCCGCGTTGCCCAGCACGATGGCCCCGGCCAGCATCAGGAACGCACCCCACCAGCCGGTCTCCAGGTCGAGCAGATCCACCCGGATCAGTTGCAGGGTCAGGCCGAGCAGCGCGCCGGTCAGCGCCAGCAGGGCCACCGCCCGGTGCAGGCCGCGGGCCAGCGGGTGGGCGGCCCGCCAGCCGTAGGTGCCGGCGACCGCCAGGCACGGCAGCACCACCATGAGTGGCCAACCTCGCCCCATCACGCCGAACATCAGCAGCGCGCCGACCGCGAAGACCATGGTGCCGACGCAGGCGAGCATGTACCCGGCGAAGGCCCGACTACCACCCCGGGCCAGCAACGGCCCGCCGCTGGCCGCGATCAACGCGGCCGGGATCAGGATGAACACGGCCCACCAGTGGAACTGGCCGCTGCCCTGCGCGGCCGTGGCGACCGTGGCGCAGGCCAGCCCGGCGACCGCCAGGCTGGTCAGCCACGGCCGGCTACTCCTGGAGTACGGCTCAGCCAACGACGTTCGCTCCGCTTCGACGCTCACGCCCCTCAGCCTGGCCCGGTGTGGGCCCACCGGTCCATCCGGCCAGCCCTACCGCCGGACGGTGGCTGGCCGGAACACCGTTTCGCACCGGCCTCAGCTCGTCTCGCCGGCCACGCTGAACGAACGCAGACGGTCGATGGCCAGCACGGTGAAGCCGATGCTCACCAGCGCGGTCATCACCGACGCCACCGGCACCGACACGGTGGTCTCCAGCAGCCCGGTGGGGGCGAGCCGGTCGGCGAGGGCGATCACGTACTGCTGGATGGAGAGCACCTTGGTGCCGCTGACGAAGTTGCCCAGCAGCCCCTCCCAGATCAGCACGTACACCAGGCCGAGCAGCACCGGCCGCCTGGTGACCAGGCTGAGCGCGAGGAACAACGCCGAGTACGCCAGCGCGCCGAGCGTCGCCGAGGCCGCCAGCGCCAGACCGAGGCGTACCGAATCGGCCAGCACGCCCGCGACGTAGAGCGGCACCGCGACGGTGACCGCGGTGACCCCGGCGGCCACCGCGAGCTTCGGCAGCACGATCTGCCAGCGCGGCAGCGGCTTGGTCAGGATGTGCACGACCGTGCCGTCGTCGATCTCCGCGCCCAGCACACCCGTGCCGATGATCAGCGCAACCACCGGCAGCACCACGGCCAGCCCGAGGCCGACCAGCACCGGCGGCCCCCACTCGCCCGGGTCCACCCCGAGCGACCGGCAGAGCACGGCCAGCCCGAGCAGCACCAACGGCAGCGGGAGCAGCAGCAGGAACCGACGCCGGCCGAACAGCCCGCGCGCGGTGATCCAGGTAATTGTCGACATGTCAGGCCTCCACCAGGTAGGAGAAGACGCTCTCCAGAGACTCGTCGGACGGCACCAGTTGGCGCACCCGGATGCCTTGCTTGAGCGCGATCCGGGGCAACGCGCGGGTGAAGGCGCCATAGTCGCCGGCCCGCACGGTCAGACCCGTCGGGTCCAACTCGACGCCGCTCACCGACGGCTCGGCGATCAGCGCGACGGCCAGCGCCCGGTCGTCGGTGGAGCGGATCGCGAAGACGTGCGGGCGGTTGGTCATCAACCGGCGGATGGTCCGGAAGTCGCCGGAGGCCGCCAGCCGCCCGGCCACCATCACCTGCACCGTCCCGGAGACCTGCTCGACCTCCTCCAGGATGTGCGAGCTGAACAGGATCGTCCGGCCGGCGTCGCCCAGCGTGTGCAGCAACTGCATCATGTGCAACCGCTGGCGCGGGTCCATCCCGTTGAACGGTTCGTCGAGCAGCAGCACCTGCGGGTCGTGCACCAGCGCGGCGGCCACCCGGGCCCGCTGCCGCATGCCCTTGGAGTACGTGCCGATCCGGCGGTCCTGCGCCGACTCCAGCTCCACCAGGTCGATCGCCCGTCGGGCGGCCGCCGCCGGATCGGTCAGCCGGTGCAGCTTCGCGCTGGCCAGCACGAACTCGTACGCGGTGAGGAAGCCCTGCACCGCCTCCCGTTCGCTGACCAGCCCCAACCGGCGATAGACGTCCGGGTTACGCCAGGTCGGCTCGTCGTCGAGGGTGACCGTGCCACGCGACGGCGCGAGGAACCCGGCCATCATGTGCAGCAGCGTGGTCTTGCCGGCGCCGTTCGGGCCGAGCAGGCCGGTCACGCCCGGCCCGAGGGCCATGCTGATGTCGTTCACCGCGACCACGTTGCCGTACCACCGGGACACCCCGGTCAGACTGAGCGTGCTCATCAGGAGGCGACCTTCCGGTAGCGGGCCAGCAGGAGGGCGGTCGCGCCGGCGACCAGCAGCACCGCGGCCAGGGCGTAGACCGGGCCGAACCCGCCGATCGACAGGCCGGCCTCGCCGTCGTCGAAGAGGAGGTCGCCGAGCGCCCAGATGCCCGTCCCCCGCACCAGCGTGGTGGGTGAGGCCAGACCGGCCAGTTCGTTGGCGGCACGCGACGGCAGGATGCTCAGCACCCCGACGATCGGGGTGGTCATCAGGAAGACCGCGACCACCCCACCGGCGGCGAAGGCGCGCTTGCCGGTCAGCGAGGCGACCAGCAGCCCGATCGAGGCGAAGACCGCCGCCCACAGCCCGGCGTAGAGCAGCCCGGGCAGCAGGTCGAGCAGCTCGTTCCAGACCCCACTCATCCCGTCCTTGGTGGTGAACGCGGCACCCAGGAACATCAGCAACTGTGGCCCGCCGAGCAGCAGCCAGAGCGCCGTGACAAGCGCCAGCAGCTTGGCCAGTGCGTAGTCGGTGCGTGGCAGCGGTCGGGAGAAGTACAGCGGCAGCACCCCGCTGCGCAGGTCCCGGGAGACCAACTCGGGCGCGGCCACCGCGACGAAGAAGATGACAAGCCAGCTCATCGAGTCGGCGAACTGGGCGTACGTGGCGACCACCTCGCCGATCTGGCTGCGGATGGCCGCAAGGGCCACCGCGACCAGGGTGACGATGCCGACCACCAGCCACGGGAAGATCTTTGCCTTGGCGCTGCGCCCGAACCCGAACACGGTACGTACCCCGTGCAGGTAGAGGGCGCCGAAGACGTGGCGGCGGCCCAGCCTCGGGCCCTCGTAGCGCTGGTAGCCGATGTCGTGGATGACGCCGGTCGGCGCGGGGCGCACGGCGGCGGAAGACGGCTCAGGCATTGGTGAGCTCCCTCGCGGCGAAGAGTTCGGCCACCCGGTGCCGGCGCTGGTCCAGTCGGTGCAGTGGCAGGTCCAGTTCGGCGACCGCGCCCAGGATCAGGTCGTAGGTGCGGTCGTCGGCGAGCGGTACGAGGAGCAGACGCCCGTCCCGCGCCACCGGCAGCTTGAGCGCCGTGAGCCGGGCGGCAAGCTCCTCGGTGCCCTCGCTGACCTCCACGGCGAGCACGTCGGTGGCCTCGGTCATCGCGGAGATGTGGTCGGCGCGCAGCAGCTTGCCGCCGTCGATGGCGATCAGCGTGTCGCAGATCCGCTCCACCTCGCCGAGCAGGTGTGAGCAGACCAGCACGGAGATGCCGAACTCGGTGCCGATCCGGTGCACCAGGGCCAGCATGGCGTCGCGGCCGGCCGGGTCCAGGCCGTTGGTCGGCTCGTCGAGCAACAGCAGGTCGGGGTCGTGCACCAACGCCTGGGCCAGCTTGACCCGTTGCTTCATGCCGGTCGAGTAGCCACCGACCGGGCGGTAACGCTCCTCGTAGAGGCCGACGTGCCGCAGCGCCTCCGACGCCCGTTCGCGGGCGGCGGTGCGTGGCAGGCCGCTCATCCGGCCGAGGTGGGTGACCAGCTCGGCGGCGGACAGGTCCGGCGGAAGGCAGTCGTGTTCGGGCATGTAGCCGACGCGGGCGCGGACCGCCGCCGGGTCGGTGGTCGGGTCGATGCCGAGCACCGAGACCTGACCGCTGGTGGGGGCGATCAGGCCGAGCAGAATCTTGATCAGCGTGGATTTTCCGGCGCCGTTCGCGCCCACCAGGCCGATGATCCCGGGCTCGACGGCGACGGTGAGGTCGGCCAGCGCGGTGACCCGACCTCCGTACGTCTTGGTGAGCGACTGGGTCGCGATCAGTGTCACGTTGCCCAGCGTAGGGAGTCGATGCCCACCACGGACACCGGCACGCCCCCGGCGCTCCCCTGATCATTGCCGCGGCGTACCCCTAAGGACCCTCGCCCGGGTGGTCGGATCATCGTCGCCGTAGGCGTCCGGCGCGACCCCGCCTCCGGAAAGGCCCGTCCGGGGTGACACCATTCACCTTCCGGCCGGCTGGCCGTCGCGCCCGCGCCACCGGGGCGTCGAGCGAGTTTCTCTTCGCCGCGGGGACCGGTTCGTTGTGGAGCCGGGTGCGATCGACAGTAGGGCGGCGGCGTCGGCGTTGATCCGCCCGCAGGGGTCGTGGAGTGGCACTCTCGACCGATCGGCGGTCGGCTGCGAAACTGTGTGCCGGTCAGCGAGTGGGGGGCGTGGATGAGCAACGGCTGGGTGCTGCCCGACGAGGTGCTCCGGGACGCACCGGCGTACACGCCGCGTCCCGGTGAGCTCGCGGATCTGGAGCTGCTGCTGACCGGTGCGTACGCCCCTCTGACTGGTTTCATGACCCGCGCCGACCTGGTGTCGGTCAGCCGGCGCGGCCGACTGGCGGACGGCACTCCGTGGCAGGTCGCGGTGACGCTCCAGGTGCCGACCGCGCTGGCCCAGGGCTTCGATCCGCGTGACCCGGCCCGTCGGGCGCTGGTGCTGACCGACGGTGAGGGCGCTCCGGCGGCTGCCCTGGACGTGGCGGACGTCTGGCAGGTGCGCGAGGGCGTGGCGGGAGTGGGCGGCCAGATCCGTCGGTTGGGCGACGGTGGTCACGGCCCGTTCCAGCGACTGCGCCGCTCCCCCGAGGAGGTCCGGGCGTTGCTGCCCCCGGGCCGGGTGCTCGGGGTGATCGCCGACCGGCCGCTGCATCGTCCGCAGCTCGCCCAGATCGCCCATGCCGCCCGTACCCTGGCCGCGCACCTGCTCGTGATGATCCCGGTCGGTGAGGGTGGCGCCGGTGGGCTCCCACCGGAGGCGCTGGTACGCACCATCTTCGCCGCCCGGGACCGGATGCCACCGGCCACCGTGGTCGCGGTGCCGCTGTCCCACCGCCGGGAGGAGATCAGCGACGCGCTGCTGCGTGCCCGGGTCTCCGCCGCGTACGGAGTCACCCACCTGCTCTCCACCGGGGAGATGCTCTCCGGTGCCGGGCTGCGGGTGCTGGTGCCGCGTGAACTCGCGTACGACAACCGGGACGGGCAGTGGCGCTGGCGGGAGGACATCCCACCGCGCAACCGTCGGCTCGCGCTAACCCAGCCGGAGATCGACGACCTGCTCGACCGGGGCTTCCCGTTGCCGGAGTGGCACACCCCGCCGGCCGTGGCGAGGGAGCTGGCCCGGGCTCGGCCACCGCGCCGGCACCGCGGCCTGGTGGTCTTCCTGACCGGCCTCTCCGGCTCCGGCAAGTCGACGATCGCCCGAGGGCTGGCGGACGCGTTGCGGGAGAGCGGTGACCGCACGGTGACCCTGCTCGACGGGGATGTGGTGCGCCGGGAACTCTCCGCCGGGCTGGGCTTCACCAAGGCCGACCGGGATCTCAACGTCCGAAGGATCGGGTGGGTGGCCTCCGAGATCGCCCGGCACCGGGGGGTGGGCATCTGCTGCCCGATCGCCCCGTACGCGGCGGCCCGCGCAACGGCCCGTGAGATGGCCCTGGCCGCCGGGGCGGGTTTCGTGCTGGTGCACGTCGCCACTCCGCTGGAGGTGTGTGAGCGTCGGGACCGGAAGGGCCTGTACGCGCGAGCGCGAGCCGGCCTGCTGACCGGGATGACCGGCATCGACGACCCGTACGAGGAGCCGACCGACGCCGACCTGGTGCTCGACACCACTGACCTGAGCGTCGCGGACGCGGTGCAGGCCGTGCTGCACCAGCTGACCGAGACCGGTTGGGTGGAGCTGAAGGTCGCGTCCGCCTGAGGCGTCGCCGCACCCCGTTTCTTCCGGCGTTGCCGGCTACGCGCTAGTGTTCATCTTTGTTGGAACACGTTTGACCGCGTGAGAGCACGTGGACCCCCGGGAGGCACGGCGAATGCTCGCTCAGCAGCGGCAGGCAGCCATCCTGGAGCGGGTCCGGTCGACGGGCGGCGTCCGGGTCAGTGAGTTGGCCGGCGAGTTCGGTGTCTCCGACATGACCATCCGGCGTGATCTGGAGGCGCTGCACGAGCGTGGTCTGCTGGCCAAGGTGCACGGCGGTGCCACGACAGCCGGGTCGAGCTCGACCGACGAGCCGGGCTTCCACGCCAAGTCGGTCCGCCAACTGTCGGAGAAGGCCGCCATCGCGGACCGGGCGGCCCAACTGGTCCGACCTGGCGCGGCGGTCGCGCTCTCCGCCGGCACCACCACGGCCGAGCTGGCCCGGAGGCTGGTGGACGTGCCCGGCCTGACCGTGGTGACCAACTCGCTGCCGGTGGCCGAGATCCTGCACGCCGGTGGCCGACCGGACCAGACGGTCGTGCTCACCGGCGGCGTACGCACCCCATCGGACGCGCTGGTCGGTCCACTCGCGGTCGGAGCCGTCCGGTCGCTGCACCTGGACCTGCTCTTCCTGGGCGTGCACGGCATCACCGAGCGGGCCGGCTTCACCACCCCGAACCTGATGGAGGCGGAGACCGACCGGGCGCTGGTGGCCGCGGCGGACCGGCTGGTGGTGCTCGCCGACCACACCAAGTGGGGCACGGTGGGAATCTCCTCGATCGTCGAGCTGGCAGCAGCACACGTACTGGTCAGCGACGACCGGTTGCCTCCGCCCGCGCGACGGGCACTCGGCGAGCAGGTGGGCGAATTGATCATGGTAACGGCGACAGGGGCGGGCCGCGCGACGCGCACGCCGACGAGTGAGGGGGCGGCGCAGTGAAACGCACCGCGATCGATCTGGCCGACGGCCGGGAGCTGATCTACTTCGACGAGCGCGACGACGCCGTCCGCGACCAGCCGGACCGCCGCGATCTGCCGCCGCCGCCCCCCGCCTCCCAACTGCGCTACGACCCGCTGACCGACGAGTGGGTCGCGGTCGCCGTGCACCGGCAGACCCGCATCTTCCTTCCGCCGGCGAGCGAGTGCCCCCTCGACCCGTCGCAGGGCGACCGGCTGACCGAGATCCCCGCGCCCGACTACGACGTGGTGGTCTTCGAGAACCGGTTCCCGTCGCTGAGCGGCCGAGTCGCCGACGAGCCCGGGGAGATCACCCCGTTCACGCCGGTGCGCCCGGGTGTCGGTCGGTGCGAGGTGGTCTGCTTCACCTCGGACCACAACGCCTCCTTCGCCAGCCTGCCCCCGCGCCGGGTCCGCACCGTGCTCGACGCGCTCGCCGACCGGACCGAGGTGCTCGGTGAACTGCCCGGCGTGGAGCAGGTCTTCTGCTTCGAGAACCGGGGCGTCGAGATCGGCGTCACCCTGCACCACCCGCACGGGCAGATCTACGCGTACCCCTTCGTGACGCCGCGCACCCGCGCGCTGCTGGCTGCGGCACGCCGGCACGCCGAGCGGACCGGCGGGGGCAACCTGTACGCGGACGTGCTGGCCGCCGAGCGCGCCACCGGTGACCGGGTGGTGGCCGAGAACGAACACTGGACGGCGTTCGTGCCGGCGGCCGCCCGCTGGCCGTTCGAGGTGCACGTCGCGCCGCACCGCGTGGTGCCGGACATCCCCGCCCTCAGTGACAGCGAGCGGGACGCTTTCGGGCCGCTCTACCTGGACCTGCTGCGTCGCTTCGATGGCCTGTTCGACATGCCGATGCCGTACATCTCGGCCTGGCACCAGGCGCCGGTGCGGATCGACCGGGAGTTGGGCCACCTGCACCTGCAGCTGTTCAGCATCCGGCGAGCCAGCGACAAGCTGAAGTACCTGGCGGGCTCCGAGTCCGCGATGGGTGTCTTCATCAACGACATCGCTCCGGAACGTGCCGCCGAGTTGCTCCGCGCCGCCTGAAGAAGACGCCTGGGGAACAGGGCGCGGGGGGCCCGGGACAGGGCCCCCCGCAGGGAAGGGACGGCTGGCTGTGCACGGCACAGCCGGGAAGGCTGGCTGATCGGCGCACGGGTGCCGCGGGTCGACCGTGGTCAACCTTCCTCGGACGCGACTGGCATCTCGTCCATCCTGGTCAACGAGGCGCGCCGGCCGGAGTGACGCCAACCGGCGCGTCACCGCCGGAAACGCCGAAGCCCGCCGGCAGGTGCCGGCGGGCTCCGATCATGCGGTACGCCTGGATCAGGCAGCGATCCGACGGGCCAGGTTCTCGTCGAGCGCGTTCATGAACTCGTCGGTGGTCAGCCACGGAGCGTCGCGCGAGATGAGCAGCGAGAGGTCCTTGGTCATCTGGCCGCCCTCGACGGTGTCGACGATGACCTGCTCCAGGGTGTTGGCGAACTCGGTGACCGCCGGGGTGCCGTCCAGCTTGCCCCGGTGGGCCAGACCCCGCGTCCAGGCGTAGATGGACGCGATCGGGTTGGTCGACGTCTTCTCACCCTTCTGCCACTGCCGGTAGTGCCGGGTGACCGTGCCGTGCGCGGCCTCGGCCTCGACGGTGCGGCCGTCCGGGGAGAGCAGAACCGAGGTCATCAGGCCCAGCGAGCCGAAGCCCTGCGCGACGGTGTCGGACTGCACGTCACCGTCGTAGTTCTTGCAGGCCCAGACGTAGCCGCCCTCCCACTTGAGCGCGGCGGCGACCATGTCGTCGATCAGCCGGTGCTCGTAGGTGATGCCGGCTGCGGCGAACTCGGCCTTGAACTCGGCCTCGAACACCTCGGCGAAGATGTCCTTGAACCGACCGTCGTACGCCTTGAGGATGGTGTTCTTCGTGGACAGGTAGACCGGGTAGTTGCGGTCCAGCCCGTACCGGAACGACGCCCGGGCGAAGTCCCGGATCGACTCGTCGTAGTTGTACATGCCCATGGCGATGCCGCCGCCCGGGAAGTTGGCGACCTCCATCTCCATCGGCGCCCCGCCGTCGGCCGGGGTGTAGGTGATGGTCACCGTGCCCGGGCCGGGGACGACGAAGTCGGTGGCCTTGTACTGGTCACCGTGGGCGTGCCGGCCGATGATGATCGGCTTGGTCCAGCCGGGGACCAGCCGCGGCACGTTGGACATGATGATCGGCTCGCGGAAGACGACGCCGCCGAGGATGTTGCGGATGGTGCCGTTGGGCGACCGCCACATCTTCTTCAGGCCGAACTCCTCCACCCGGGCCTCGTCCGGGGTGATGGTCGCGCACTTGACGCCGACGCCGTGCTCCTTGATGGCGTTGGCGGCGTCGATCGTGACCTGGTCGTCGGTCTCGTCGCGGTGCTGGATCGACAGGTCGTAGTAGTGCAGGTCGACGTCGAGGTAGGGCAGGATCAGCTGCTCCCGAATCTGCTTCCAGATGATCCGGGTCATCTCGTCGCCGTCGAGTTCTACGACCGGGTTGTTTACCTTGATCTTCGCCATCGACCGGCGCTCCTCTCGGGGGACATGCTCAAGCAGTACGAGCGTACTGCAATTGGGCCGGCAGCTCCCAGCCGGCCTCGACCGGCCGGCGGAAACCGGGCTGCACGGCACAGGAGTTCGCTGGCAGGATCGCCCGATGCCACTGAGCCGCACCATCGGGTCTATCACGGTCACCGCACTCACCGACGGCGAGGGGGCCTTCTTCCAACCCCGCACGGAGGCGTTTCCGCACGCCACGGCGGCCCACTGGCAGGAGGCCGACCGGCGCGACCCCACCTCGGTGACCGCCGACGGTCAGTGGTGGCTGCGGTTCCGCAGCTTCGCGATCCGTTCCGGTGGCGGGCCGGTCACCCTGGTCGACGCCGGGATCGGCCCGACCGACGCGCCCGCCGCGAGCTGGGCGCCGGTGCCCGGCCGGATGCCCGCCGAACTGGCCGCCGCGGGCATCGACCCGGCCGACGTCGACACGGTGGTGCTGACCCACCTGCACACAGACCACATCGGGTGGGCGGTCACCGGCGCACCGGGACGGCCGTACTTCCCGAACGCCACCTACCTGCTGCAGCGCGCCGAACTCGACGCGGCGGAGGCGCTCAACCCCGGACTGCCGGCCGGCCTGATCGCGCCCTTGCGCGCCGCCGGCCAGCTGCGGGTGGTCGACGGCGAGACCACCCTCACCCCGGCGGTACGTCTGCTGCCCACGCCCGGCCACACACCCGGCCACCAGTCGGTGCTCCTGACCGCAGCCGACGAACGGATGCTGGTCACCGGCGACCTGCTGGTGCACATGGTGCAACTCGTCGACCCCGACCTGGCGTACGCCCACGAGGAGGACCCGGAGCGAGCCCGCACCTCCCGGCTGACCGCCCTCCGCGCCCACTCCCCCACCCTCCTAGCCACCCCCCACCTGGGAACCCCCTTCACCCCCCACCCATGATCACCACTCGCCATGAGTCAAGATCCGCACAACATCCTGGTTGTAGTGGCCTC
>NZ_PYBV01000116.1 GCF_003205615.1 Micromonospora arborensis
GGCGACTTCGACGGTGGTGCAGCACTCGCCGCTGGACTGCAACACCGCTGCCCGGGAGCGGCCGAGCAGCGCGGCGCTTGAGTAGCGGGCAGCACCTGACGGGGACGCGGCGGGGGAGTCGAGCGATGACAACCAGACCAGCCGGTACACCGGGTAGACCAGCACCGGTTGCAGCGCAGGGTCGAGCAGTGAGACAGGTGTTTAGATCGGAAGAGAGTCGTGCAGGGGAAGAGGGTAAATCTCGGTGGAT
>NZ_PYBV01000117.1 GCF_003205615.1 Micromonospora arborensis
GTGGCGTAGGCGGCTTCTGAGCGGACGCGGCCGGGGTGTGACCAGGCGGTGAGGGCGATCGCGGCGGTGACGGGGCCGACGCCGGGGTGGGCGAGCAGGGGGGGGCACAGGTCGGGGACGAGGGCGCGGAGGCGTCGGTGGTTGTCGGCCAGTGCGGCGGCGGGGGGGTGGGGGTGGGGGGGGGGGGGGGGGCGGTTGCGGGGGGGGGGGGGGTTGTCGGTGAGGGGGGCGGGCGCCCGCGATCAGGGCGGCGTGCCGGGGGCCGTGGGGGGGCGGGATCGCGGCGGGGGGGATGAAGTCGTGGCGGGGCATGGTGGTGGCGATGAACGCGATCGCGCAGCAGGCGAGGCCGAAGTTGAAGGGGCAGAGCGAGTAGGGGCGGGGGGAGGTCGGCGCGGGGGGGATCGGGGGGGGGGGGGGTGGCGGGGGGG
>NZ_PYBV01000118.1 GCF_003205615.1 Micromonospora arborensis
CACCTACGCCCGTAACGCCACGGTGACCCGCAACATCACCGTGTTCAACGACGACCTCACCAACACGGCGGTGGGTTTCACCTGGACCGCCCGGCTCGACAGCCCGACCGGCGCGGTCGTCGCGTCCGGCAGCAGCACCCTGACCGTCCCCCTCGGCTCACGGGTCACCCAGCCGGTGTCCTTCACCGCCCCCGCCACCGGCAGCCGCGTGTACCTGCAGCTGTCGACCGCCAAGTCCGGCAGCACCGTCTTCACCGACTCGGTCGAGTACCTGAACCTCGGTGGAAGCGGCGGAACCGGGCCCACTCCCGGCACCTACCGCATCGTCAACCGCAACAGCGGCAAGCCCCTCGCCATCGCCGGTAACTCCACCGCCGACGGCGCCAAGGCGGTCCAGCAGAGCGGCACCCCCACCTGGACGATCAGCACCACCCAGGACGCCTACACCCTGCGCTACACCGCCTCCGGAAAGATGCTCGACGTCAACGCCGGCAGCACCACGCAGGGCCTGCAACTACAGCAGTGGTCGGCAAACGGCGGCACCAACCAG
>NZ_PYBV01000119.1 GCF_003205615.1 Micromonospora arborensis
CGGCCAGGTCGGTCAGGACCAGGGCGACGGTGTCGGGGCCGGTCGCGGTGATGCGCACCCGGACCGCTTCCGGGGCGGGCGCGGTCACCCGGACGGCCTGCCAGCTGAACGGGACCTCCGGGCCGTCGCCGTCCTCACCGGCGAGACGGGCGTGCACGGTGGCGTCGAGCAGGGCCGGGGGCAGCGGGTACGTGCCGGTTCCGGCCGCCGGCGGCAGGGCGACCTCGGCGTAGGAGTCGTCCCCGGAGCGCCACGCGGCCCGAACGCCCCGGAAGGCCGGGCCG
>NZ_PYBV01000120.1 GCF_003205615.1 Micromonospora arborensis
CCTGCGGTAGAGAGGTGCCGAGAACCCAGCCGGAAGGTACGCAGGTCGAGCCGAGTGGCCGGGCTGCCGCCGGGGAGAGCAAAATTTGCGCCTGTCCGATCGGTTCCGGCAGCGCGTACCCGGGAAGGTCGGCGGCAGCGGTTGGCCGGTCCGTCCCGGGATCCACCTGGTTCACCCGTACGGTCACCAGGCCGTCGTGCAGGTAGCGCGGGTCGGTCACCACCACGCCCCCGGCGCGCAGCACCGCCGTGGCGGCGGCGGTGGCGGCCGGGTCCGCGCCGGTGAGCAGTGGCAGCGCGCCCCCGTCGTCCACCCCGGTCTGCAC
>NZ_PYBV01000121.1 GCF_003205615.1 Micromonospora arborensis
CGGCGGGGTCTGGCTCGGCTGGCTCCCCCTCGTCCTGGGCGTGGCCCTGGTGACCCTCGCCCGGGCTTCCGCCGCGACCCCGCGCGCCGCCTCGCCCCGGGCCGCCCGGCCGGGCCCCCCCCCGCGGGCCGGCCCCCGACCCGCCGCGCGGGCCGGTTCCCGCCCCCCCCGCGGGGCCACACGGCGCGGGGGGGGCCGGGTCCGCGGCCCCCCCCGGTGCCCGGGGCGGCGCCCCGCGCGCTCCGGATCC
>NZ_PYBV01000122.1 GCF_003205615.1 Micromonospora arborensis
CGTCGACCGGGTTCGGCGGGGCGGCGGGTTGGGCGGGGGTGGTGGCGACCGCGCCGAACGCGGCCACCGAGAACACGCTCAGAGCGACGGCGGCCCGACGCAATCCGGGTATGGACATGGATCTGCTCGTGAGGATCGGGGCGTGCGAGGACAGGTCTCTGGGTCGACCGGGGCGCAAACCGACGCCGTCGGAAGGAGCGATCGCGAAGGGCGGGGGTTGGGGATGGCCGTCTGCACCGACAGCCTCTCA
>NZ_PYBV01000123.1 GCF_003205615.1 Micromonospora arborensis
GCTCCGCATCGCTTGTCGGCGGCCACACCACCTCGCCGATGACCGCGCCTCGCGCCATGTGGGCGGACGTGCAGGCCGCGCCGCTGCCGGCGGAGCCGACCATCGAGTGGGACCTGCCCCCCACAGTCGACCCGTCGCTCTCCGACGCCGCCGGGCCCCACTCCTCACCCCTCCTCGTCCCGCCGGTCCCCTTCCAGCTGGCGGTCTCCGACTCGCGAGCCGCGGTCGCCCCCCCCCCCCCCC
>NZ_PYBV01000014.1:0-99276 GCF_003205615.1 Micromonospora arborensis
GGTGGCCCTTTCTGCTTATCTCATCCAGGTCTGGTCCCCCACCGCAGAACGCCTCTGGTGAGGGTGCGGCGCTGTCGCGCGGAGAATGCGCTCCAAGTCCGCACCGCTCAGCATTCGACCCGCCTGATCAACTCCATATCGGCGACCTGGGGGCTTCCTGGGCCTGGGACACACCTATGTCGGCGATCTGGAGTCGATCATCCTGCTCATCCTGCTCGGCCTGCTCGGCGCTGACCGGCCGGGTTGGCAGCCGGCCTGACCGCAGGGCTGGTGCCGGCCCAACCTGCCCAACCTGGTCGGCCATAACCTGTGGGGCTGGCACCCGGTCTGACCGGCGGGGCTGGCACCCGGTCTGACCGGCGGGGCTGGCACCCGGTCTGACCGGCGGGGCTGGCACCCGGTCTGACCGGCGGGGCTGGCACCCGGTCTGACCGGCGGGGCTGGTGCATGTGGTTAGGCTCGGCGTGTGGTGGACGTACTGATGCTTCTGGCGGTCGCGGGCTGCGTGGCGGCGATCCTGGGTGCCCTCTCGTGGCTGGGGACCCGTGTGCGTCGCCGCGGTGTTGGTGGTGAGGTCATGGGTCCGTTCGAGGAGATGTGGCATCCAGCAGCCCACCGGCTCCGGGCCGAGATTCGGGTGCAGGAAGCACGGGTGATGCCAGCACCCCCGCAGGGCGGCAAGCGCAATGGGCGCGGCGGTGACACAAGCTCCGAGCGGTAGGGCCCTCAGGAGGGCTTGGGGCCGCAGACGTAGCGGGGCTCCGCGTCATAGCGCCAGGTGAACTTCTCCCGCTTGACCACCGCGCCGCCCTTCTTGATGACCCGGAAGGCGTCCTGGGTGAAGCCGTTGATGCCGTTGGTCGCGATGCACGAGGGACCGGGCTGCAAATGGATCAGCTTCGGGGCGGTGATGTTGCGGCGTGGCCCGTACTCGGTCTTCACGCTGTCGTAGATCTTCGTGCTCCAGATCGACACGGTGATCGTGCTCGACGTGTACGACGTGTCGATGAGCAAGCCGTACTCGGTGTTGTTGCGGAACTTGAAGTCCAGGTCCGGCCAGAAGATTGTCGACTCGATGACCGCCGGGTACCTGTCGAACCAGTACGAGTGCGGCTTGTGCTCGACGTCCTCCAGCCCGGCGTAGTAGGTCGCGTTGAACAGGGTCGTGGTGAACTGCGAGGTGCCGCCCCCGACGCCCGGCACCAGTTTGCCGCCGAGGATGACAGGTGCGTCCCGGTAGCCCTGGGCGTAGCCGCGTTCGCCGGTGTGACCGTTCAGCGAGAACGTCTTCCCGGGCAGGACGACAGTGCCGTCCACCTGCCGTGCGATGGTCGCGATGTTCTGGCTGCGCGACGAGGCCATCCCGCCGGTGAAACGGGTGGTGAAGGTGGACACCCGCTCCTTGATGCCGAGGCCGGACAGCTTCTCCGCGGTCAGCTCCGGCGGCGTCGGCTTCAGCTCGCCGGTCACCTCGCGGCCGTCCGCCTTCGGCAGCACAGCAAGCAGGTCTTGACCCAGGGTCGCGGTATCCAGCTGCTGACCGGGTCGCCCGTCGGTGGTGGTGGGCCGGCCACCGGAGATCGTCATCGTGGCGTTCTTCGGCGGCACCTCGATGGTGGCCAGGTCGTCGCCGAGCGCAGCGCGTAGCTGCTTGACGTCCACCGACGGGGTCAGCTTGCCGGCCTTGTCGGCGGTGAATCGCAGGCTCTTCGCGATGGCTGCGGGCGGAACCTTCACCGAGCCCTTGTCGGTGCGCAGGGTGACCGGGGCGGCGACCGCCGGCTTCGCCAGTTCCGTGACCAGTCGGTCCAACTCCTCCGGGGTGGTCGCCGGGTGGCGCTCCACCAGCGGGACGGTGACCGCAGTGCCAGCCAGCCAGCCGGCGCGGACCACTTCGGCGGAGCGCTGCGGCTCCAGAGCCAGCCCCGGCTTGGGCTGCACGACCTTCGGCGTGGTGCCCTGGTAGGTGATCGCCGGCATCGTCATGCCCTGGGCCTTGTCGCCGAGCACCTTGCGGAGTGCCTCGTCCAGCCGGTCCACGTCGACGGTGACCACCGGATCGACTGTGCGGGAACCGACCAGCCGGCTGACCGCGTGCGCGTCGGCCGCAGCCGCTGCCGCGACGGTCGCCGGCACGTCGACGGCCAGCCCCACGTCGGCCGGGTTGATCTCGGCGCTACGCCCGTCGACGGTGATCTTCAACGGGCCCGCGAGCGCCGCCGCCCGCCGGTCCAGTTCCGCCCGCAACTCCCGGTCGGCGTCCGCGCGGCTCCGGCCGCCCAGTTCGGTACCGAGGACGCTGGTGCCGCGGGGAACATCCCCGGCGTACGCCCAGGCGCCGGCACCAGCCACGGCGGCGAGGACGCCACCGGTGACGCCGGTGGCTAGCAGCATCCGCATCCGGCGGGGGCGGCTCGGGCTGGCCTCCGGCTCGTCGGCGGCCGGTGTCGTCGCCGGCTCCGGGCGGTCGTCCGGCCAGGTGACCGCGGTGACCTGCACGGTGGGCCGGTCGTCGGCGGGTGGAGTCTTTTCGCCGTACAGCGTCACTGCAACCTCGATCGCCAGGGTGCCGCAGGAGGTACCCCCTCCCGGAGGCACCTACGGTAACGAATGCCCGGCCGTCCTTGTGGGCTGCGCCCACCAGGCGCTGCTACCGCGTGTCGCGCGGCGTGTCGCACGACCCCGGGGGCGGTGCCGGCGGCGGACCACAGACGTGGCACGGTGGCCGGGTGGACACTGCGGAGCGGGTGTTGGCGTACGGCGGCGGGTGGCTGGACCGGGCGGGCCCCCTTCGCACCGATCCGACCCGGTTGAACGCGCTGCGCACCAAGTCGACCACCGTGGTGCTGCCACTGTGGCGGGACCGCTGTCTCGTCGACGCCGACGGCCCGGTCCGGCTCACCGCGGAGCGCGCGTCGCTCGTTCTGTCCGCTGCCAGCGAGACGGTGTTCCTGGGCCTCGACGGGGACGTTGCCGTGTTCGCCGCGGACCTCTCCGCACTCACCGAGCAGTCCGCCACCGAGATGGCCGGTGCGGCGCGGTCCGTCGACGTGCGGGCACTTGTCGGGCGGCTCGAGCCGGGCGACGCGGCCGTCCAGGCGTACGCCAGGGGGTTGCTGCACTGGCACCGGCAGCAGCGATTCTGCGGGACGTGCGGTGCGCCGGCCGTCGCCGACGGCGGCGGGCACGTGCGGACCTGCAGCGGCGCGGAGTGCGGGCGTCTCCTGTTCCCTCGGATCGAACCGGCGATCATCGTGTTGGTCGAGGCGCCCGGGTCGCCGGGGCGCTGCCTGCTGGCCCGGCACGCGGGCGCAGCCGAGGACGCGTACTCGACGTTGGCCGGCTTCGTCGAGGTCGGCGAGAGCCTGGAGGACGCGGTCCGTCGGGAGATGGCCGAGGAGGCGGGCGTGACCGTCACCGACGTGACCTATCAGGGGTCGCAGGCATGGCCGTTTCCCGCTGGCCTGATGGTGGGCTTCCGGGCCACCGCCACGTCCGACGAGGTACGTGTCGACGGGGACGAGCTGCTGGAGGCGCGCTGGTTCACCCGGGCGGAGCTGCGGGACCGGGTGGCCTCCGGTCGTACGCTCGGGCGGGTGGACGCGATCGACCACCGCCTTCTGCAGGACTGGTTGGCTGCGGCACCCTGACCCGTCCGGGCTGGTGTCACTGCTAGTCGAGGCGGAGCTTCAATCGCGCGATTTACGTTCGTTACGTTATCGTGACCCGTCAATGCGCCGTCACAGTCCGCATCAAATTCTGCTGATTGCGACATCTTTCGTCGGCATTTGACCGCTTTTACGCCTGGTCATCTCAACTCGGTGTGACGCCACGCTACTGCCGCATCGCCCTCCTGTTACCGCCGAGTAATCGAGGGGTTGTGAGCTGCGCCTCATCGGGTGCACCATCAAGCCCGATCGTTACCCGCCGGTAACAGATGACGGGCCCGGCGCAGGGCCGCCAGATCAGGACCGGCGACCCGTGTGCAGCCACCTCAAGGAGGAACCCGTGCAGGATCGGTTTGACAATCAGGGTCGTACCCGGTGGTGGCGGTTCGCCGCCATGATGGTGCCCGCCACGGCCGCCACAGGCGCCATCCTGTTCGGAATGTCGACCGGCGCGATCGCGTCCGACATCACGGTCTCCGGCCAGACGTTCAAGATCGGAGCCGACCGTCTCGAGGGCGACGGCTTCAAGCAGTACGGCGGCATCGTCCGGGAGAAGGGCAAGGACGGAAAATCCGGGCAGGTCCACCCGGTCGCCCTCTCCGAGATCAGCAGCGCCAAGCTGTACAGCCTCTGCCAGTCCGTCCGAGCCGACCTACCCGGCCTGCCGGTGGTGCTCACCATCAACGCCGGTGAGGGCAAGGAACCCGCCCGGGCCAAGGACCTGCTGATCGCGATGGACTCGTTGAACGGCAACGCGACCTTCACCAACATCAGGATCGGCCGGGACGCCACCGACCTGAACCCGACGGCGCAGGCTGGCTCGTTCGGCCAGAACTCCGACCACGTCACCATCACCAACCTGCAGCAGGTGTCCCGCTACACCACGGCGGCCACCTTCAACCTGGTGGGCCTGAAGCTGAAGGTCAACGTGGGTGAGGACGCCAAGGGCAAGGAGTGCTTCTGAGGTGAGCCGCGGCTCGCGGTGCCCCATCGCGGGTCGCGGTGCCCAGCCGTGGCCCGCGGTGCCTCGCGGTGCCTCGCGGTGCCTCGCGGTGCCTCGCGGTGCCTCGCGGTGCCCCGGGGTGCCCACCGCGCCGCGCGAGTCACCTTCGTGGACGGGGGCGCCGGGCAAGGTCCCCCTCCTGGTCGGCCCTCTCGCCGGCGCCGACCGACTGCCGATGATCAACTCCAGATCGCCGATGTTGCGGTGTTCCCAAGGCTGGATGCCGCCACATCGCCGAAGTGGAGTGGATCATTCGGCCTGCGCCCACCGCTGCGGGCCGAGCCCGTGTCCCCGTCCCCACTCGGTCAGGAGGAGTACGTGACAACCGCGACCCCGTCGCACGCCCGGCCCGGTGGTCCGGCTCAGGCCTGGCGGCTCTTCCGCCGCTGGCAGCGCAGCCGACCGTTCTGGGGCGGCCTGCTCACGGCCCTGGCCGGGCTGGAGATGTTCGCCTCCACCCGGATGACCCTCAATGGCCTCAGCTTCCACAGTGGGGCGAGCGGACTGCTCTCGCTGCTGATCCCGGTCATCCTGGTGACCTGTGGCCTGCTGCTCTGGTTCACCCCGGCGCAACGCCCGTTCTACTCGGTCGTCGCGGCGGTGACCGCGGTCTACTCGCTGATCGGGCTCAACCTCGGCGGCTTCTTCGTCGGTCTGCTGCTCGGCATCGTCGGCAGCGCTCTCGCCTTCGCCTGGACGCCGACCCGACGAGCACCTGACACCCCACCACGCGCCGACATCGCGCCGGTCGACGTCGCGAAGGCCGACGATGCGCAGGCTGTCCTCCAGCGGCCCAACACCAGTCCGGCCAACGTCACGCAAGCAGACGTCCCGAAGGCAGACGTCACGCAAGCAGGCGTCACGCAAGCAGGCGTCACGCAGGAAGGCGTCGGGCCGGTCGATGCCGGGCGGGCCGACGTTGCGAAGGCCGACATCGCGAAGGCGGACGTCCGCCGGGTCGAGGTCGCGCAGGAGGGCGTTGCGCCGGTCGATCACCTCACGGCGGCTCAGGCGTGCGACGAGGGCGAGCCGCCAGAGTGGCGGGGACGTTCCGCTGACCCGCGAGCCTTCGGCATCGCCCTCGTGGTGCTCGGTCTGGCCGCCGGTGGACTGGCCTTCCAGCCCCGACCGGTGCAGGCCGCCCTGGGTCGGCCCGCCGCCAAAGCCTGCCCTGTCCCGTCCCGGTCCAGCAGTCCGTCGCCCAGCCGCAGCGCAGCCACGCCGACCCCGACCCCGAGCCCGGAGCGGGGCGGCAACGTGGTCACCGACATCCTGGACGGACTCGGCGATCTGCTCGGTGGTGGGCGCGGCGCCGAGACCCCGACACCACCGACGAGCCCAACCGCCACGCGCTCAGCGCAACCGACCACCACGCCGATCACCCGCCCCGGCTCGACCAACTGCCCGGTACCGACGCCGGGCAGGCCGGGTACGACGACCCCAGGCGAGCCGGGTACGCCGGCGCCCGGCAAGCCCGGCGCGGTGGAGCCGGGCAAGCCGCTGCCGCGTATCGCTGCGGATCCGGGCCTGCCGACGGTGGCTCAGACGCCGTCGAAGCTCACCGGGTCGTCGGTCCGGATGACCGAGTTGCGGTTCGAAGGGATCACCGACCTGAGCACGGTGAAGGGCGACCTCAAGGTGCTGAAGTTCAGCATGCGGGAGGCGGTGACCGAAGACTTCCTGCTGCGTGCCGATGGCCCCGAGGGGCGCAACCAGCGGTACGCGACGGACCGGCTGACGGTCAGCGGTCACGTGGCCTTCTATGCCACCCGGTTCGTCGGCCGGCTGCTCGGCATCAAGGTCACGCTGACTCCGGATCTGCCGCTGCCGGACGGCATTCCGGTCACCTCGCCCATTCCGATCACGTTCACCGACCCGGTCATCGATCTCGCGTTCGTCACAAGTGACACGTTGAGCGCCCGACCGGCGTTGGCGCTGACCCTCGGCTGAACGGCACGCCGGTCCGATGGCGACGCCGGCCAGCCGCAGCAGCGGCCCCCACGAGCCCCGGGCGCCGGCGGCTCGTCGTACCGCCGGCGCCGGGAACCGTTGGTGACTCAGAGTCGGGCCAGCGCCTTCCGTAGCGGGTCGAGACCGAGAGCGCCCAGGTCCAACGCCTGCCGGTGGAACTCGCGCAGGTCGAAGTCGGCACCCTTGCGGGCCTTGGCGTCCTCCCGGGCCTGGAGCCAGATCCGCTCACCAACCTTGTACGACGGCGCCTGCCCCGGCCAACCCAGGTAGCGGTTCAGCTCGAAGCGCAGGTTCTCGTCCGGAACCCGGCAGTGCGCCCGCATGAACTCCCAGCCCAGCTCGGGCGTCCACCGCTCGCCGGGGTGGAAACCGAACGGATTGTCCTTCGGGATCTCCAGCTCCAGGTGCATGCCGATGTCGACGATCACCCGTGCCGCGCGCATCGCCTGGCCGTCGAGCATGCCCAGCTTGTCGCCCGGGTCGTCCAGGTAACCCAGCTCGTCCATCAGCCGCTCGGAGTAGAGCGCCCAGCCCTCGCCGTGCCCGGAGACCCAGCAGAGCAGTCGCTGCCAGCGGTTGAGCAGGTCGGCCCGGACGGCGGTCTGCGCCACCTGGAGGTGGTGACCCGGCACGCCCTCGTGGTAGACCGTGGTCACCTCTCGCCAAGTGGAGAAGTCGGTGATGCCCTGCGGCACCGCCCACCACATCCGGCCCGGTCGGGAGAAGTCCTCACTCGGCCCGGTGTAGTAGATGGCGCCGTCGCTGGTCGGGGCGAGGCAGCACTCGATGCGGCGGACCTGCTCCGGAATGTCGAAGTGGGTGCCGTGCAGCTCGGCGATCGCCTTGTCGGCGAGCGCCTGCATCCAGTCCCGGAACGCCTCCTTGCCCTGGATGGTCCGGGCCGGGTCGGCGTCCAACTTGGCTACGGCCTCGTCGACGGTGGCACCGGAGCCGGCGATGCGGCCTGCGACGACCCGCATCTCCGCCTCCAGGCGGGCCAGCTCCGCGAACCCCCAGGCGTACGTCTCGTCCAGGTCGACCTTGGCGCCGAGGAAGTACTGCGAGGCGAGTTCGTAGCGCTCCCGCCCGGCGGCCTGCTTGTCCCGCCCGTGCGGTGCCAGCTCGGTACGCAGGAACTGGCCGAACTCGGCGGTCGCCGCGGTCGCCGAGGCTGCACCCCGACGCAGGTCGGCGCCGAGCGTGCCCTCCGCGCCGAGCCGCTCGACCAGCCCG
This sequence comes from Micromonospora arborensis, assembly GCF_003205615.1. Classification (GTDB taxonomy): domain Bacteria; phylum Actinomycetota; class Actinomycetes; order Mycobacteriales; family Micromonosporaceae; genus Micromonospora; species Micromonospora arborensis. The sequence continues at coordinate 7,876 of NZ_PYBV01000014.1, forward strand.
TGGAAGAAGTTGTCCCCGGTCGGGTCGACCCAGATGTCGCACTGCTTGGCCACCTCGACCAGTTGCACCTTCGAGCTGACCTTGCCGGCGGCGAGCGCCTCGCGCAGCGTGGTCTTGTAGCTCTCCAACGCGCCAGCGAAGCTGTTGAGCCGGGCGGCGATGTTGGCCTGGTCGTCGCTGGTCGCGATCGGCATCAGGTCGAACACCATGCGGACCTCGTGGAGCCCGCTCTCGATCACGCTGATTTCGCTTGTCGTCTCACCGGCGTCGTAGCGGGCGAGGTCCAGGCCGAGCCGTTCCTGCATGGCCTCTTTGGCGATGCGTTCCGACTCGGTCTGCGGCTCGGTCACCTCCAGTTCGGTGAGCGTCCGGCGGGTGAGGTTCGCGCGGGCCTGGTAACCCTCGGGCGAGAGGTCGTCGAGCTGGTCGTCATGGCCGGCGATGCCGACGTAGGTGGCGCCGGTGGGGCTCAACGGTGCCCACTCGGCCACGTAACGGTTGGCGATTTCATCAATTCGTCCCACGCTGCGACCCTACGGGACCACCTGGCCCCCGTGTCGACGACGTTTGTCGTGTTCAGGCCACCGGCGGGGCAGTGAGGGCGGGGCCCGGAAGGGGCGCGACTTTGTCGGAGGGTTCCGGCAGAGTGTCAGGGGTGACTGCCGATATCACTCCTGACAAGGCGCCGGCTCGCGCCTGGCTGCCGGGCTTCCTCGCCCTCGCCGCGATCTGGGGTTCCAGTTTCCTGTTCATCAAGGTCGGGGTGGCCGAGCTGCACCCGGTCCAGCTCACCCTCTACCGGGTCGTCGCCGGTGCGCTCACCCTGCTGGTCGTCCTCGCCGTGCTCCGTGACCGGCTGCCCCGTGAGCCCCGGGTCTGGGCGCACCTGACTGTCGTCGCCGCGTTCGGCGTGGCCGTGCCGTTCACCCTGTTCGGCTACGGAGAGCAGCGGGTCGAGTCGATGCTGGCCGGCATCTGGAACGCGACCACGCCCCTGATCGTGCTGCCGTTGGCGGTGCTGGTCTTCCGCACCGAGCGGTTGACCGTGCGCCGCGCGGTCGGGCTCGGGCTGGGCTTCCTCGGGGTACTGGTGGTGCTGGGCGTCTGGGAGGGCATCGGCGGGGCGCACTTCACCGGGCAGCTGATGTGCTTCGGCGCGGCTGCCTGCTACGGCGTCGCCATTCCGTACCAGAAGAGGTTCGTCGCCGGCAGCGCGTACTCCGGCCTGTCGCTCTCCGCCGCGCAGCTGCTGCTCGCCGCCGGGCAACTGGCCATCGTCACCCCGTTCGTCGCCGGCCTGCCGCCGCTGCCCACCGAGTTGTCGCCGGGGGTGGTGGCCAGCGTGCTGACCCTCGGCGCGCTCGGCACGGGGCTCGCCTTCGTCATCAACATGCGCAACATCCGGTTGGCCGGCGCGAGCACCGCGTCCACCGTCACGTACCTGATTCCGATCTTCGCGGTGTTGATCGGAGCCGTGGCGCTCGACGAGCGACTCAACTGGCACCAACCGGTCGGGGCGCTCATCGTGCTGCTGGGGGTCGCGGTCGCGCAGGGTCTGTTCGGCCGTCGGAAGGTCCGCCCGGTGGTCGGGGTCGGAGCCCCCGCCGCACCCGCCGCCGAGCCCGCCAACCGCTGACAACCGAGCCGACGTCCGCGCCGGGTCGTTCAGCGTCGAAGGTCGGCGCCGGGTCGATCAGCGCGGAAGGCCGGCGCCGCGGCGTTCAGCCCCGGTCGCGCGTCCACTCGACCAGTTGCTCCGCCGACCAGGTGTTGACCACCCGGTCGGCGGGGACGCCGCAGAGTGCGGCCCGCTCGCAGCCGAATCGTTGCCAGTCGAGTTGGCCGGGCGCGTGCGCGTCCGTGTCGATGGCGAACCGGCAGCCGGCCTCCAATGCACGGCGGATCAGACGCTTCGGCGGATCCTGCCGCTCCGGTCGGGAGTTGATCTCGACGGCGGTGTCGTGTTCGGCGCAGGCGGCGAAGACGGCGTCCGCGTCGAAGTCGCTCTCCGCCCGGGTCCGGGCGCGGTGCCCCCGGTCACCCGGACCGGTCACCCCGGCCGGGCGGGAAGACACCATCCGGCCGGTGACGTGGCCGAGGATGTCCAGGTGCGGGTTGGCGACCGCGGTCAACATCCGTCGGGTCATCTTCGACCGCTCGTCGTTCAGGCCGCTGTGCACCGACCCGACCACCACGTCCAGCCGGGCCAGCAGCTCATCGTCCTGATCCAACGAGCCGTCGGCGAGGATGTCCACCTCGATGCCCGTGAGGATCCGGAAACCCTCCGGCAGCGCCGCGTTGACCTGCGCCACATGGTCGAGCTGCCGGCGCAGCCGGTCCGCGGTCAGCCCTCGGGCCACCTTCAGCCGGGGCGAGTGGTCGGTCAACACCAGGTACTCGTGGCCCAACTCCACTGCCGCCAGCGCCATCTCCTCGATCGGCGAGCCACCGTCGGACCAGTCCGAGTGGGTGTGACAGTCGCCGCGCAGGGCGGCGCGCAGCGCCGTCGCCTCGGCGTCCAGATCGGTGCCCTCGGTCGCCACCAGCCGGCGCAGGTAGACGGGCTCCTCGCCGGCCAGCGACTCCGCCACGCAGCGGGCCGTGACGTCACCGACCCCGGCCAGCTTGGTGAGCGTGCCGTTGCCGGCCCGCTCGGCCACCTCGGCTGCCGACAGACCGGCCAACGTCTTCGCCGCCGACCGGAACGCACGTACCCGGTAGGTGGCCTCGTTCGCCCGTTCCAACAGGAACGCGATCCGGCGCAGGTCGGCGATGGGATCCCGGGGGCTCGTCATGTCAGGGAGCCTTCGGGCAGCCGTTTTTGCGTTGCCACGCGACGACCTCGGCGGCCGGTTCCCGATTGCCGCCACTGCGCCAGGAATCCAGGTAACGCGCCGGCCAGAGCACCCCGCGTCGGATCCACCAGCCGTCCTTGCCCGGACACGGCGGCGAGATACCGAAGTGCACGTGGCAGACGTTGTTGGCGTTGCCGGTGCGCCCCACCTTGCCGAGCTGCTGCCCGGCGCGGACGCGGACCCCGGCGTCGACACCGCTGGACACGACGCTCAGGTGCGAGCCGTAGTAGCGCACCCCGTCGTCGCCGAGCAGGGAGACCGACAGGCCGCCGTTCTCCGGGCCCTGTGGTCCACGCTTCGTGTACCTGTCGACGCGACTCACCTCCAGCACCTTCCCGTCGGTCACCGCGACGAACGGCTCACCGCAATCGGCGAAAAGATCCGTGGCGGGGTATGCCCCGTGCGTGGGGTGATAGTCCACGTTGTCGGCGCGTACCGGAAAGACATGCCGCAACCCGGCGCGGGGTGCCGGCGCCGACGGTCTGGCCGACGACGGCGCCGGGCGGGCCGGGACGGTGGCCGGCGGCGACACCGGCTGGTCGGCGGTCGCCCAGACCGCCGGCGCGGTCGGCGCGGCGCCGTCGGCCGGCGCGCCTGGCCGGGTGGTCGCGCAGCCGGCGGCCAGGACCGGGGCGAGCAGCAGCAGGATCGGGTACGCCGGACGCACGCGGCGGCTGATCGTCGGCGAGGGCATCCGGTCATCCTGGCAGAGCCGGTACCGTGAGCACGAGTGGCGCGCGTGAGGGGAGGGCAGCGACGGTGAGCATCGCCCGACCCGACCCTGGCCCGGATTCCGGTGCCGACGCACGGTCGATGGCGCGTACCCCCTCGGGGCTCTTCCCCGCCGGGCCCCCGTCCCGGCCCACCTACCGCGAGCCGCACCCGATCACCGGCGGCGGTGTCGCCGCTGGCGGCGGCGCGGCGGCCGGTTGGTTGCTGCTGTTCGGCCTGCTCGGCACCGATGTGACCAGCTACGCGTGGTGGACGGTGCTGGCTGGCCTGCTGGCGTGGGTGACCGCGCTGGTGCTGGTCCGCTACGGCGACCGGGGGGTCGCCACCGGGGTCGCGATCGTCACGGCGGGTGGCTGGAGCATCGCCGCCGCCGTGGTGGCGGTCCGCTGGGCCACCAGTGGTGACTGGCCGCTGTGGTGACGTGCCGCGGTGGTGATGTGCCGTGGTGGTGACCGGGGCGGACGGCCCCCGGAGACGGCTGCCGGTGACTGCGCCGTGTGCCCGGTTGGCTGCGTAGCGAACGCCGTCTTGACGTGGCCGCCGAGACTCGGCACGCTCGGCACTATGGCCTGGACCACCCCGCGACAGGACCCCGATCGCAGCCGCCGCCGTCTGCAGTTGCTGGCCGAGTTGGCGGGTGCCCGCGCGGTCCGTCAGCGCAGCCGACCGCAGCGGCAGCGCACTGAGCGGCTGCGCCAGCTCATCGCCACCCGTCGTCGAGTAGCCGGCTGACCCGACTTTGTCAGGAATGACCGACCCTTCGGGGCGTTGACGAGTCGCCTGCCGACCCGACCGGCTAACGTGCACGCGTAACGAGTCGACGCTGTGTCGAGGGCTATTGGGGGGACCGTGTCGTACTTCGCTGCGGCCGTTGTGCGCGACGACAGTGGCTGGACCGCCGCCGAGGTCAGCCTGCGTGGCGCCACTGACATCGACGAGGTCGCAGACCGGCTGCGCGACGTCGACCAGGAGGCCGACGTGTCGCTGCTCTTCGTCGAGGCCGACGACGCGTACCTGGTGGTGCTGCGCCTCGACGAGGGCGAGGACCTGCGGGTGTTCGGTTCGGACTCCGCGTACGCCGAGGAGTCGCAGTTGGGCGCGCTGCTGGTCGGTGACCTGAAGACCTCGGTCACCGGGCTCGACGGCGACGAGGAGCCGCGCCCGGCGAGCACCGGCGACGAGGAGAGCGAGCAGCCTGTCGTCGACCCGGAAGCCGACCCGGTGGGCGACGCCGATCTGCTGGCCAACCTGGGCATCTCCGCGCAGAAGCTGCTGACCCTCTGCACCCACGAGGGGATGCTGCCGGCGGACGTCACCGCCGAGATCTGCCAGGTGCTCGGCTGCGCCGACGAGGTCGAGGAGTTGCGTGAGGTCTGAGCCGGCCGACGCCACCGACCCGGCGCTGGAAGGGCTCCGGCCGGGGCAGCCGACCCCCGGTGCGGTCGGGCGGGCCGGGCCCGGCGCCCACGAGAACTTCGCTGACCTGGGTGAGGTCGGCCGGCGGCAGCGGCACGAGTCCTGGATGCGCCGCGCGTTGGAGGTCGCCGTCACCGGTCCGCCCGTGGACGACACGGACGCCACCGACGTCGACGACGTGCCGGTGGGCGCGGTCCTCTACGGGCCGGATGGCACCGAGTTGGCCATCGGACGCAACGAGCGGGAGTTGACCGGCGACCCCACCGCGCACGCCGAGGTGCTGGCCCTGCGGCGGGGTGCCGAGCGGACCGGCCGGTGGCGGCTGGACGGCTGCACCCTGGTGGTCACCCTCGAACCGTGCACCATGTGCGCGGGGGCACTGGTGCTTGCCCGGGTCTCCACCGTCGTGTTCGGCGCGTGGGAGCCCAAGACCGGCGCGGCCGGATCGCTCTGGGACGTGCTGCGCGACCGCCGGCTCAACCACCGTCCCGAGGTCTACGGCGGGGTGCTGGAAGCCGAAACCGCTGCCGTTCTGCGGGCCTTCTTCCGCTGAGACACCGTCCTCGCGGTCAGGCCGGTGGCAGGCTGACCGTGACCTCAAGCCCGCCGCCGTCGCCCGGTCGGGCGGTCACCGTGCCGCCGTGCGCCCGGGCCACCGCCCGGACGATGGAGAGCCCCAGCCCGAACCCGCGCCCACCACCGACCCGCTCGCCGGAGAGCCGGCGGAACGGCTCGAAGATGGCCTCCACGTCGTAGCCGGGCACCACCGGGCCGGTGTTCCGCACGGTCAGCGTCGGCCGGCCGTCCCGCAGGCCGGTGCTCACCCGTACCCAGCCGCCGGACGACACGTTGTGCCGCAGGGCGTTCTCCACCAGGTTGGTGGTGAGCCGTTCCAGCAGCACCGGGTCGCCGTGGACCAGCGCCGGCGTCAGCTCCCGGGTCACTGTCGGCCCGCCCGCACCCACGCTGGCCTGGTCCAGTACGTGGTCGGCCAGGTCGGCCAGGTCCACCCGGGACCGGGCGGTCACCTCGTTCTCCGAGTCGGCCAGGGTGAGCAGCCCGTCGATCAGCCGTTCGTGCCGTTCGTTCACCGCCAGCAGTGACTCGCCCAGCCGGCGTACGTCCTCGGAGGCCCCGGTCCGGGTGACCGCCAGCTCGATGAGCGACCGGTTCAGCGCCAGCGGCGTACGCAGCTCGTGCGACGCGTTCGCGACGAAGCGGCGCTGCCCGTCGAAGGAGCGGTCCAGCCGTTCGAGCATCTCGTCGAAGGTGTCGGCCAGCTCGCGTACCTCGTCGTGCGGGCCGGGGAGCGAGATCCGTTCGTGCAGGCCGCGACCGCCCACAGCGATCCGCCGGGCCGTCCCGGTGATCTGGTGCAGCGGTTGCAGCGCCCGGCCGGCGATCAGCCAGCCGAAGGCGATGGCCACTGCGGAGACCAGCCCGAGGGCGATCCCGCCCTGGGTGAGCAGCGAGTACAGCGTCTGGTCCCGGGCGTCGCCCTGGGCCTTGTTGATGATGATGCGCAGTTGCTCGGCCTGGCTGCCGGACAGCTTCGTCCCCACCTCGGGGATGATCGGCTTGACGTCGCGCAGCGCCACCCCGAACGGCTGCGCCGTCCGCTGTTCGACGAGGACGTAGGTGACCGCGAGCAGGACCAGCCCGGCGACCAGGAAGAGGCCGCCGTAGATCAGGGTGAGCCGGGCCCGGAGCGAGAAACGCTTCACGGCACCCGGTATCCCACCCCGGGCACGGTCTCGACGACCGGCGGTTCGCCCAGCTTGCGGCGCAGCTTCATGACGGTGACCCGGACGACGTTGGTGAACGGGTCGATGTGCTCGTCCCAGGCACGCTCCAACAGTTCCTCGGCGGAGACCACCGCGCCGTCGGCGCGCAGCAACTCGACCAGCACGGCGAACTCCTTGCGGGACAGCGGCACGTACCGGCCGTCGCGGTGCACCTCGCGGCGTGCCGGGTCGACCAGGACTCCGGCCCGGCTCAGGGTGGGCGGCGCGGCCCGGCGGGTCCGCCGGCTCAGCGCGTGCACCCGCGCGGAGAGTTCCACCAGGGCGAAGGGCTTGGTCAGGTAGTCGTCGGCACCGAGCGCCAGGCCGGCCACCCGCTCCCGCACGGCCGCGGCGGCGGTGAGCATCAGCACCCGGGTCTCCCCGCCGCCGTCCACGATCGCCCGGCACACCTCGTCGCCGTGCACCACCGGCAGGTCCCGGTCCAGGACGACCACGTCGTAGTCGTTGACGCCGAGTCGTTCCAACGCCGCGTCGCCGTCGTACGCGACGTCCACCGCGAACGCCTCGCGGCGCAGCCACTCGGCGATGCTCTCGGCGAGCAGGCTCTCGTCCTCGACCACCAGCACCCTCACCCGCCAATAGTGCCCGGGCCCGGATAACGCCACCGTAAACGTCGGCGGTTACGCCCGGGATACGCCCCTTGTCGTCAACTGACCGGGACGCCGGACGGGTTCCGTTGGGCGTCCCGGTTGGCGGGTTCCGTCGGCCGGATCGCAGTGCCCGGCGGATGCGCCGGGCCCGGGAGAGGAAAGCGTGCGATGCGACGAGGACTTTGCGCGCTGCCGCTGCTGCTCGTGTTGGCCGTCGTCGGCTGCGGCGCGTCGAGCGACGAACCAGCGGTGGCGACCGCCGGCGGTGGCGGGGCGCAACCGGTGTCCGCCAGCCCGGCCGTCCAGCTCAGCGACGACGAACGGCAGCTCAAGTTCAGCGAGTGCATGCGGGAGAACGGGGTGGAGGTGCCGGATCCGGAGCCGGGCGGCGGTCGCCTGTTCCAGTTCGGTAAGGACATCGACCCGCAGAAGGTGCAGGCGGCGATGGAGAAGTGCCGCCAGTACCTGCCCAACGGTGGGGAGAAGCTCAAGTCCGGCCCGGAGCAGGTGGAGCGGGTGCGCAAGCTCGCCGTCTGCATGCGGGAGAACGGTGTGCCGGACTTCCCGGACCCGTCGGCGGACGGTGCGATCCAGCTGCGGCGCGACCAGATGAACCTGAAGGACCCGAAGGTGAAGGCCGCATTGGAGAAGTGCCAGCAGTACGCACCGAAGATCGCCGGAGTCACCCAGTGAGGGCTCGCCGCCTTCGGCTCCGGACGGTCGCGCTGACCGTCGCCGTCGTGGTCGCGGCAGCGGCCGGCGTCGCCGCCGCGGTCGGCTTCGGCGGCACCGACCGGGGTACGGCAGCGGCCGGCACCACCCCGCCGGGCACGGCCACGGTCACCCGCCAGACGCTGACCGACGCGCAGAACGTGGACGGGGAGCTGGGCTACGGCAGCATCCGGACCGCGACCGCCCGGTTCGGCGCAACGATCACCGGTTTGCCGGACACGGGCACGGTCGTCAAGCGGGGCGGCCAGTTGTACGCGGCGGACGACGACCCGGTGCTGCTGCTCTACGGATCGCTGCCGGCGTACCGGGTGCTCGAACCGGGGGTGGAGGGGGCGGACGTCGCGCAGTTCGAGCGGAACCTGCGGGCGCTCGGTCACGACGGCTTCACCGTCGACGACGAGTACACCGGCAGCACCGCCGACGCCGTCCGAGAGTGGCAGGAGGATCTCGGGCTGCCCGAGACGGGCCGGGTCGAGCTGGGCCGGATCGTCTACGCCGACGGCGCGGTGCGGGTGGAGAGCCACCAGGCGGCGACCGGCGACGTGACGCAGCCCGGCCAGGCGGTACTCACCTACACCGGCACCAGTCGGCTGGTCACCGTCGAGCTGGACGTGGACGACCAGCGGCTGGCGAAGGAGGGCGGCGCGGTGAGCGTGGCCCTGCCGGACGGCGACCCGCTGGCCGGGAAGGTCGAGTCCGTGCAGACGGTGATCGAGGCCGGCTCGGCTGGCGCGACCGGGCAGTCCACCGAGGCCGAGACGAAGATCGAGGTGACCATCTCGGTGGCCGACCCGGCGAAGCTTGCCGGGTACGACCAGGCGAGCGTCGAGGTCACCTTCACCGCCGCCGAACGCCCTGACGTACTCACCGTGCCGGTGGCGGCGCTGCTCGCGCTCGCCGAGGGCGGCTACGGGGTCGAGGTGGTCGACGGCGCTCGGAGCCGGATCGTCGCGGTGACCACCGGGCTCTTCGCCGCCGGCCGGGTCGAGGTCAGCGGCCCGGAGATCGCCGAGGGCATGACCGTGGGGGTGCCGGCGTGACCGGTGACGCCGTGGTGCTGGACGGGGTGAGCCGGACGTACCCGGGCGGGGTCGCCGCGTTGCGCGAGGTCTCGCTGCGGATCGGGTACGGCGAACTGGTGGCGATCGTCGGCCCGTCCGGTTCCGGCAAGTCGACGATGCTGAACCTGATCGGCACCCTGGACCGCCCCACCGCCGGCCGGGTACGGATCGACGGGTACGACGTGGCGACCCTGCCGGACCGGCAGCTCTCCGCGCTGCGCGCCTGCCGGATCGGCTTCGTCTTCCAGCAGTTCCACCTGGCCGCCGGAACGCCGGTGGTCGACAACGTGGCCGACGGGTTGCTCTACGCGGGCGTACCCCGAAGGGAACGGCGACGGCGCGCGGAGGCGGCGTTGAATCGGGTCGGGCTGGGCCACCGGTTGACCCACCGACCGCACGAACTCTCCGGCGGCGAGCGGCAGCGGGTGGCGGTGGCCCGGGCGGTGGTCGGCGAGCCGGCGGTGCTGCTCGCCGACGAGCCGACCGGCAACCTCGACTCGGTCGCCGGCGCGGCGGTGCTCGCCATTCTGCGTGACCTGCACGCGGCCGGCACGACAGTCGTGGTGATCACCCACGACCGGGAGATCGCGGACGGGCTGCCCCGGCAGGTGCGGATGCGCGACGGCCGGGTGGTAACCGACCCGGCAGCCGGCGCGTACGCCGAGGAGGTGCACTGATGGCGACCGACACCCGCCTACGACCGGTGCCGGTCGACGCGCGACCACGGCTGACACCGGCCCGGCTGGGCCCGGGCGACGTGTTCCGGGTTGGCGGGGTGGGGCTGCGCACCCGGCCGCTGCGCGTGTTCCTCTCCGCGCTGGGCATCGCGATCGGCATCGCGGCGATGGTCGCGGTGGTCGGCATCTCGTCGTCGTCCCGCGCCGACCTGGACCGCACGCTGGACCGGCTCGGCACCAACCTGCTGACCGTGGCGCCCGGGAACACGCTCTTCGGTGATCAGGCGAAGCTGCCGGTGGAGTCGGTGGCGATGATCGGCCGGATCGCACCGGTGACCGGTGTCGCCGCCACCGGCCAGTTGCCGGACACCCCGGTCTACCGCAGTGATCGCATCCCGTCCGGCGAGACGGGCGGCATTGCCGCTCGGGCCGCCCAACTCGGGCTGCTCGGCACGGTCGGCGCGACGGTGCGCAGCGGCACCTGGTTGAACGGGGCCACCGAGCGCTATCCGGCCGTGGTGCTCGGCGACGCCGCCGCCCGACGGCTGGGGCTCGGCGCGGCCGGACCCGACGTGCAGGTCCAGCTGGGCGGGCGCTGGTTCACCGTGGTCGGCATCCTCGCCCCGGCCCCGCTCGCCCCGGAGCTGGACAGTTCGGCGTTGGTCGGCTGGCCGGCCGCAGCGACGTACCTCGGTTTCGACGGGCACCCGACCACGGTCTACACCCGGTCCCAGGAGGCCTCGGTGGAGGCGGTACGCAACGTGCTCGGCGCGACCGCCAACCCGGAGGCGCCGAACGAGGTGCAGGTCTCCCGACCGTCGGACGCGTTGGCCGCCGCAGCGGCGACCGACGAGGCGTTCACCGGGCTGCTGCTCGGGTTGGGCGCGGTGGCGCTGCTGGTCGGTGGGGTCGGGGTGGCCAACACGATGGTCATCTCGGTGCTGGAACGGCGGGCCGAGATCGGTCTGCGGCGGTCGCTGGGTGCCACCCGGGGGCAGGTCCGGGTTCAGTTCCTGGCCGAGTCGCTGCTGCTCTCGGCACTGGGCGGGGCGGGCGGGGTGCTGCTCGGCATCCTGGTCACCGCCGGCTACGCCCTCTGGCGGCAGTGGCCGACCGTGGTGCCGGTCTGGGCGATGGCCGGCGGCGTCGGGGCGACTCTGCTGATCGGCGGTCTGGCGGGCCTGTACCCGGCCGTCCGCGCCGCCCGGCTCGCCCCCACCGAGGCGCTGGGCTGAGTCGCCCGACCCCGCCCCAACAGCACGCCGCCCCGCCGTCCGGATGGACGACGGGGCGGCGGTGTACGACGAAGGGTCAGGCGATGATCGTGTCGAGGGCGATCTCGACCATCTGACTGAAGGTCTGCTCCCGCTCCTCCGACGTGGTCTTCTCGCCGGTCTTGATGTGGTCGCTGACGGTCAGCACGGTCAGCGCGCGGGCCTTGAACCGTGCGGCGATCGTGTAGAGCGCCGCCGACTCCATCTCCACCGCCAGCACGCCGTAGTCGGCCAGGGTGTCGTAGAGGTCCGGCCGGTCGGTGTAGAAGGCGTCCGCCGCCAGAATCGGTCCGACGTGCATGTTGATGCCGCGCCGCTCGGCCACCTCGACCGAGGTACGCAGCAGCCCGAAATCGGCCACCGGCGCGTAGTCGATCAAACCGTCGAAGCGCATCCGGTTCATGTTCGAGTCGGTGGACGACCCGATCGCGGCCACCACGTCGCGCAGTTGGAGGTCGGTGCTGAGGGCACCGCAGGAGCCGACCCGGATCAGCGTCTTCACGCCGTACTCGTTGATCAGCTCATGGGCGTAGATGGAGGCGGACGGCATGCCCATGCCGGAGCCCTGGACCGAGACCTCGACGCCGTTCCAGCGGCCGGTGAAGCCCAGCATGCCCCGAACCGTCGAGTAGCAGGTGGCGCCCTCTAGGTAGGTTTCCGCGATCCACTTGGCCCGCAGTGGGTCGCCCGGCATCAGGACCCGCTCGGCGATCTCGCCCGGCTTCGCGCCGATGTGCGTACTCATGGCAAAGATCCTGCCAGGCTGGCCCGGGCGATACCGGTTCGGCGTCGGAACCAGCGGTCATGTAACCTCGTCGGCGGTGGCGTGTCCGAGCGGCCTAAGGAGCACGCCTCGAAAGCGTGTGAGGGTTAACGCCCTCCGAGGGTTCAAATCCCTCCGCCACCGCTCATGAACAGGCAGAACGCCTGGCTGGTCCGGAAGGACCCGCCAGGCGTTTCGCTTGTGGTCTCAATGCTCTCCGCGAGGCAGTTGGCCTCGACCGTTCATGGCTGGTGTCGGGTGCATCGGCTCCGGCCATGGATCTGGCGCTGTCATCTGTGGTCATCAAGAAACGCGGAGATATCGGCGCGGATCGGGTAATTCGGCAGGGGTGCCGGCTTGTCTTGAAGGAACGCGGTGATGACGGCGGCGGCCCGTTCATTGTTGTCGTCGAGGCCGTTCCACATGTGGTGTCCGACGCCAGGCATGTACTGGGTGCGCTGGATGGCGGGGTCGTTGTCAAGGACGGTGGTCGCCCATTGACGGATCTGTGCGGAGCACTCCGCAATCATCAGCATTGCCGGGGTGCGGGAGAGCCTGAGCTGCGGGGCGATGGAGGGCGAGTCCTTGATCGTCTGCTGGACGTTCAGGCTCGCGGCGGCGCTGAAGGAGAAGTTCTGCGCCGTGTCCTCAGTGGGGATGCGGTGCGCGTCCCGCGCGCAGTAGCCGGACGCGGTGTCGCTGCCGAGATCGGCGGCCGTGAAGGCGTTAGCGCCTTCGGCCTGCCCGATCAGGGCGGTGTCGGGTGAGAGGAGCCCGAGGCGCATGAGGCCGAATGCGACCCCATACCTGGGGACATATGTCGACCGTGGTCCGCTCGTGGCCGGTGCGAGGCCGCGTGCAGACGGTCGCCCCTGTTGCCCGTTGATCCGCGCCGTGGGGCCGTCCATCGGCCCAGGCTCGCCAATGATCGCTCGGTGCACGTTTGCGGCGACGCCCGGGTCGGCCAGGGCTTGGGTGAGCACGACCGCGCCTGAGGAGAATCCGAGGACGTCGACCGGGCCCTTGCCCAGGTGGTCGATGAAGGCGTCGAGGTCGCGGACCGACCTGGAGACGGTGTATTGGTCCATGGGTAACAGGTCGCTTCGCCCGCCGCCGGCCTGCTCGTAGGCGTAGACGTCGTAGCCCTGCCGTGCCAGGAGTTGCAGGAATCGGTGGTCGAGCAGCGAGATGCTGCGGACGGGCCCGCCGTTGAGGTACACGAAGGGCCTCGCGTACGCCGTGCCGTTCGGGGAGGGCGGGTAGTGGTACACCGCGACCCGGCTCCCGGTGGTCAGGCTCCAACGCTGCGTTGCCACGAACGGTAGATCGGTCGGGTATCGCCGCTGCGTGGATACGGTCGGGATGCAGACCGACGCCGTCAGCGCCGAGGCGACGACCACCGGCAGGAGCCGCACGAGTCGGGTCGGCCATCGCTGGCGGCGGCCCCGCCACAGCGTCGCCACGGTCCCAACTCCGAGGGTCGTCAGCCATGCGGCGAGCCCCGACCCTGCCCCGTCCGTCAGGACGATCAGTGCGAGAAACAGGACGAGCAGTCCCACGACGACGGCCAGGGCCAGGCCCAGGCGACCGGCGAAGCGGGCAAGGCGGATGGAGGGTGGCATCACGGCATCTCCAATAGTTTCCAAACGTTGTTTCAAAACAACGTATCAGGAAGGCCTAGGATGGTCGCCATGGGTAGGCCGAGGACGAACGACGACGCCGTCAAGGAGCGTCTTGTAGCGTCCGCGACAGAAATGTTCGCCACCCATCCCCGAGACTCGATCACTGTTCGCGCCCTGGCTGCTGCCGCAGGAACCGCGACCGCGGCGGTGTACTCGCTGTTCGGCAGTAAGGACGCGCTGATCGGCGAGGTGCGCAACAGAGCGGTCGCCGGGTTGTTCCAGGAACTGTCGGCGGTGCCAGCCTCCGACGAGCCCCTTGCCGACATCTACGCGCTCGCTGTCGCCTACCGGCACTGGGGGCGCGAGCACCGCCACCTCTACACGGTGTTGTTCGGTGGCGTGCAGTCCTTCGACCCGTCGGGCGTGGTCGGTACGGGCGACCCCGTCCGACCGCTCCTGGAGGCGATAGGTCGCGCCTTGTCGGCGTCCGCGCTTGTTGGCGATGCGACATCTATCGCCCTCTCGATCTGGGTGACCCTGCACGGACTCGTGACTCTCGAACTGGCCGGGGCGCTTGACGCGGCCACGGCCGAGTCCGCATTCCGATCGACAGTTCTTGCTACTCTTCGCGGCTGGGCGCCGACACCCCGTACCTAAATTGGATGAGCGCGCCCGGTCGATCCGCGAGGATCGGCCGGGCGTTTCTGTGATTGGTCTCAGTTGGCCGTCCAACGCACCCGACGGGTGCGCCACAGGACCGCCATGCCGATCAGGATCAGCAGCACGCCGGCTGCCGCGATGGCGAAGATGGGCGCACCGGTGATCGGCAGGCCGCCGCCTCCGCCGCCTCCGCCGTCCTCGCCGCCCTCGGTGCCGCTCGGCTGCTTCAGGCCGCCGAACTCGGGGATGTCGTCGGAGCCGCCCAGGTAGGCCTGCTTCTCGTCCGAGGTCTTGGTGACCTCGGTGAGGGACTTGCCGACCGTGGTCGGCAGCGTCGCGTGCTTTTCCTTGAACGTGGTGTCATTCACCTTGGTCGTCTTCACCGGCTGGGTGAAGTCGACGCCGCCCGTGGTCACCGTCACGCCGTTCGGCAGTTCGTACTTGGTGGCGGAGAGTTCCTTCAGGTACTGGTTGAAGACGTCGGTCGGGTTCCAGTCGTCCTCCCGCTCCAGGGCGGTGACGTCGTTGGTGTCGATGCCGGCTTCTTCCGCCCGGCCGTCGGCCGTCATCCGGTCGCGGTACCACTCGGCAGCCACCCGGCTGAGGTAGGCACGGCGCAGGTCCTTGAATTCGGGTGCGTCGTTGACGGCCTTGTTCAACTCGGGCAGAAGCAGGTCCCGGTAGACGGCCATGGAGGGCTCGGGATTGGCCGGACACGTGAAGTTCGGGTCGCCGGGGATCTTGTCGTGGAGTTCCTCGGTGGTCTCGTTCGGGCCGGGGTTCCACCGGTAGCTGTAGGTGAACTTGTCCCGGACGCGTGAACGTCGATGTCACGTGGCTTCGAGGGATGCTAGACAATCAATGTGACATGGGTAACCCCGACCGGCATGTCGGAAATGCGGCTAAAGATCCGACTGGTCGGCGTAATTGCCGGCAGCGAATTCCCACGAGAGAAATTCCCAGTAGTTTTCCTCGATCATCGCCGGCGCATCCCACTCCTCGATGACCCGCCGTATCTCGTTCTTGGCGTCTTCCCAGCGGTCCGGGTCGCCACCGGAGATCGCGGGCGCAAGGCCCGCCACAAGGTGTAACGAGCGGGCGAACAACTCGAGCGACGAGTTCACGAATGTCGGTGCCGTGGTTTCGTCGATGACCAGCACGGCACCCGTGTCCAGATCAAGACAGAATTCGCCACCCAACCCGTCCGTGGCGTAACCGAATCGCAACATGCCATCCCGAAGAATCAAATCCGGGCCGAGCAGAAACAGGTCGTACTCGTCGAGTCGCAGCAATTCCGGCAGGTCGACGCTGGCCAACTGTTCCCGCAACCCCGGCGACAGCGACTCCCACCCGTCGAGCTTCGTCAGTGAGGACATGGCGGTCAATCTATCGAGCGCCGACCAGCCGCGCGGGGATCAACTCGGCCAGGACGCCTGATCGCTCGCGCGCCGCTTCGCCGCGCGCATCCCTACGCCGGCACGGCACGGGCTCCCTCCGCCGGGGGATGTGGCTGGCCCGGCGGTGGGAGTCGGTCACGTCGGCGCGTGGCGATGCTGAAGCACATCAGCCGGCGGGTCTCCAGGATGAGGAGCGACATGTTCAGGTCCAGTTTTCGTACGACGGTGTTGGTGGCGATTGCGGCCGTGGGGGTCGCGGCGTCGCCCGGTGTCGCGCAGGCCCGGCAGGCCGAGGCGGCAAGCGCGGCCACCGGGCGGTCGGTCGTCGCCGGGTTGGGGCATTTCGTGTACGACGAGCCCAACACGGTCGGGCACCGGATCTGGTTCGGCGTCTACGCAGTGGCGGCCGCCGACGGATCGGCGCGCGGCCAGTTCCTGTACCGGCACGAGCAGGCGGACGGCACGTTGGCAGCGCAGGGGCGAGCCGACGTGACGTGTCTGAAGGTCACCGGCAACGTCGCGCTGTTCACCGCGATCGTCCCGGAGGGCCAGGGCACTGCGAAGAACCATGGCTTCTACGTGAAGATCATCGACGGTGGAAGGGGGCCGGATCAGATCGTCGACGCGCAGGCGACGAACGGGACCGAACGGCCGCCCACCGGGTGCCTCGACCCCGAGACGGACCTTCCCCCGGGCTCACCATCGAGGTCCCGTTACCCGATTCTCGTTGGTGGATATGCCGTCCATGCCGCTGGGCAGAGCCGGGCGGGTGCCGAGGTGTCCCTTGCCGAGCGCCGGGATCGGCCGTGACCACGATGTGGCGTTGGTGGGCGTACTGGCCGGCGTGGTCCGGTTACGCGGCTGCGGCCTTCTCGCTGCTGTACGGCGGGTTGGGGCTGTACTGGTGGGCCGGTGGGGACGGGTTCCCGTTCGCGCCGATCGACGAGGACCACGCATCCGCGTCAATTCTGGAAGGCAGCCGCGTCGAGGTCGTCGCCCCGGTCATCGCCGCAGTCGGCCTGCTCGGCGCGGTCGTCGCGCTAGCGATGACACGACGCGCCCGACCTGGTCACCTGTCTACCGGGCTGGTTGTCTTCGGATGGGCAATGGCGGGCGGGCTGATCCTGGTCATCCCCGACTACACGCTGATCGCCCTGTTGGCGTTCGCGCCACTGCTGCTGGTCTTCGCCTTCACCGGCGTGCCGGGCGACCAGGCTGGTGTCGGTGACATTCTCTACTGGCACCGGACGAATCTGATCATCATCTTTGTCGGCGGCCTGCTGTGGGCCGCCGCCACCCTCGCCTACCGTCGGCGGGTCCGGGCCGCCTGTGCCCACTGCGGCCGCCGTCACGGGGCGGATGACGGGCTGTCCCGGCAGGCGCTGCTGCGGTGGGGCAGGTGGGCCGTCGTGGTCGCCTGTCTCGCCCCGCTGCCCTACGAGGTCACCAGGGTCGCCTGGGCCCTCGGCTTTCCGCTCGGCATCACTCCGGATTTCCTGCGGATGATGCAGGACACGCCGGGAATGCTTGCGGCCGGGCTCGGCTGCGCGGTCGCGTCGGCGGCGGGTGGCGTGCTCACCCATGGCCTGGTGGGCCGGTGGGGTGAGGTGTATCCCCGCTGGATCTGGTTCCGGGCCGGGAAACGAGTCCCGCCCGCCCTCGCCGTCGTCCCAGCATCGATCGTCTCGGTAACGATCATTCCGGCGGGGTTGATGTTTCTGTGGACGCCCGAACTCCGGGGCACCTGGGCCATCTACCTTCCGAGCCTCTTCTGGATCGCGTGGGGAGTTGGACTGGGCGTCGCCACCGTCGCCTACCACCTGCGTCGGCGGGGAGTCTGCCGCCGCTGCGGCCTGGGCCACGTCGGCGACGACCGGCCGGACGTTCTCCGTCTGGCGCAGCCTTCAGGCGACCGAGAACGTGACAGTGCCGGAGTAGGCGCCCGCGACGGCAGTCAGGGGAATTTGCACTGAGACGACGGGATCCCAGGTCGCCGAGTTGTTGCCGATGCCGTTCGTGAGGGTGAACGCGGTCCGTTCGACGTTGATGATCTCGGCGTCTCCGGCGGTGGGGTGTTCTGAGGTAAAGGTGCCGATCCCGCTGGTCGAGGTGGCTGGCCCCGACCAGTACGAGACGTTGGTATTGGAGATCGTGTGAACCGGGAGGCCGCTGGTGACGAAGTTCGTCGCGACGACGGTCGCGGTCCAGGTCGGGGCGGAGAGCAGGCGCTCGTCCGTCACCGTGACCGGCCCCAGGTTGCCCGACACGACTCCGCCGAGGTTGGCGCTGCCCAGGTCGGCTGTCTCCGGTGCGCTGATCGACAACTCCCCGGGCACCGCGCAGGTCGAGCGGGTGATCGTCGCGGTGTCCATGGTGACCGCTCCGTTGATCGCGAGCGTTCGGCCGTCGACCTCGAGCGCCGCGCCGACGGTGATCGAGGTGAAGGCCAGCAGGTTGCCCCGGAGTGTGGAGTTGGCGCCAAGCGTGGCGGAGCTGCCGACCTGCCAGAAGACGTTGCACGCCTGGGCACCGTTGGCCAGGTTCACCATGCTCGACGCGCCCGTGATGAGCGTGGTGGTGGTCTTGAAGATGAAGACGGCGTTCGGGTCGCCTTGCGCGTCGAGGGTCAGGTCGCCGGTGATGTCGAAGGTGCCCGCGACGGATTCGTACACGCCGGTGGTCTTGGTGGTTCCACCAAGTTGATCCGAGACGACTGCGGTGGTCGTTCGCGAGACGGCGTCGTTGTAGGCGATGGCCAGATCGCTCTGGCCTGCCACGGCGGAGGCGTCGTTGGCGTGCAGTGAGCCGTTCAACTGGCCGGGAGGAAAGCCGGTCACCGCGGTGCCGGGGCTCACGCCGATGTCACCGTTGACCTCGCTGAGTCCGGTGCTGGTGATGGTCGTGCCGGCGAGGACCGCGAAGTTGGCGGCGGCGCCCAGCGGCACCGGCAGCTCGGCCGCGCTCGCGCTGCGCGGGGCGGCCACGACGGCCAGGATGGTGATCGCGCCAACCAGGGTCAGGGCGGAAGCCACCCGGGACATCCCGGTGATCTTGCGGGATGGGCCCGTGCTGCCAAAGATCGCCATGTTTCCTCGGGGACGCTCGACGGTTGAAAGCCTCTTAAGTGCCCATATTGGCATGCCATGCCACAAAACGGACTTGATCCGTCATTGTTCAAGAAGCTCCGTCACCCCGTCGAGCAGCCGCTCCAGGCCAAACTCGAAGAGGCTGTCGACGTTGAGGTCGATCTCCGCCCGAGACAGTCGCGCCAGGTGCGGAAACTCGCCAGCGGCGAGCAGCCCGCCCAACACCTCGGCGTGGGCCGCCATCCACTCGTCGTCGGTCAGGCCGGTGTCCTGCTCCGCCTCAGCTCCCTGCTGCAGATTCACCGCAGTGCCGCGTACGTGGTTGGCCAGCACCGCCACCAGGTGCAGCAGCTTGTGTTCGTCCAGCCCGTGCCCGGCGAGAGCGCGCAGAGCCCATTCGGTGTGCGCGACGGCGTGCGGTGCCATCAGCGGGCGGGTCACCGAGATCACCTGGGCGAGCCAGGGGTGCCGCCGGTAGATCGACCACTGGAGCCGGCAGAGCAGCTCCAGTTGTGCGCGCCACCCGACGGGGAGCGTGCGGGGCAGGCGATGGGCTGCGAAAGCGGCATCCGCCATCAGCAGCAGAAGCTGATCCTTGCCCCGGACCTGGCGGTACAGCGACATGGTGGGCACATCCAGTTCGGTGGCGATACGCCGCATGCTCAGCCCCGGTAACCCCTCGGCGTCGGCGATCTCGGTGGCGGTCCGCACCACCTGGTCGCGGGTCACCCCCCGGGCGGGCCGCGGACGCCCATCGACCCGGGCGCCCCGACCGGCCGGCGTCGACTCGGGACCGACCACCACCATCCCCACCCCGGGTACCGCCCGGACCAACCCCTCCTGTCGGAGCAGGGTGAGTGCCCGACTGGCGGTCGCCATGGCGACCCCCCACTGCCGGACGATCTGGCGGGTGGACGGCACCCGGTCGCCGGGGCTCAACTCGCCCGCCGTGATGCGCCGCCGCAACTCCCCGACGATGCGCAGATAGGGCGGAGTCGACTCGTCCATCTCGGTCACGGTGGCCCTCCCGCAGGTCGGAAGCGACCGTAGCGCACTAGAGCGCCTCGTCGATGCTCACGCGTCTCGCTGCTTGGCGTACTAGAGCTCCGTGGCCGAGCGGGCGACAGCTCGGCATGCTCGCCACCACACGGCGCGTACGCCGTACCGGCTTTGACGAATGGGGAGAGTCATGACCTGGATCCCGTACCCCCGGTGGGTTGTCGCGATGGGCGCGGTCGCGCTCCTCGCGCCGGCGCTGGCCGTCGGCCCGGCCGCGGCGGCCGACGACCGGCGGAGCGCGGCCGTCGTCCGAACCGACCAGGGCGCGGTACGCGGCACCGTCTCGGCAAACCACCTGTCGTTTCAGGGCATCCCGTACGCGCGTCCGCCGGTGGGCGCGCTGCGCTGGGCCCCGCCGCAGCCGGGCCCGGTCTGGACCGGCGTCCGCGACGCGACCCGACCGGGTGCCGCCTGCGCCCAGCTGCAGGGGCTACCCATGGACCGCCCCTCGGCATCCGAGGACTGCCTCCACCTGAACGTCACGACCCCGCGCACCGCCGCGCGCACGCCCCGACCGGTCATGGTGTGGCTGCACGGCGGGGACTTCCGGTTCGGCAGGGCAGACGTGTACGGCGGGCCGCGGCTGGCGGTCGACGGCGACGTCATCGTCGTCACGGTGAACTACCGGCTCGGCGCGCTCGGGTTCCTGGCCCATCCGGCACTCGCCGGCCCCGACGGGATCACCGGCAACTTCGGGTTGCAGGATCAGCAGGCCGCACTGCGCTGGGTACGGCGCAACGCGGCCGCCTTCGGCGGCGACCCGGGCAACGTCACCCTGTTCGGCCAGTCCGCCGGGGCGACCAGCGTCTGCGCGCAGCTCGCCGCGCCAGCCTCCGCCGGTCTGTTCCACCGCGCGATCCTGCAGAGCAACTCGTGCGCGAACCCGATCCAGACGCGGGCCGAGGCGGCCGGGGCAGCCGAGGAGTTCGCCAGCAGGATCGGCTGCACCGACCCGGGTACGGTCGCCGCCTGCCTGCGCGGGCGTGACCCCGCCCGGCTGATCGAGACGGTCGGCTATCCGGGCACCGGTGTCGACCTCGGCCCGGTCGTCGACGGCCGTACGTTGCCGGTGGACCCGGCAGACGCCCTGGTCACCGGTCGGCTGCACCCGGTCCCGGTGCTGACCGGGATGAACCGGGACGAGTCCCGGCTCGTGGTGTGGGGCATGGAACACGCTGGGCTGAACTGCCCAGAACCGTCGTCCGGACCGTCGTCGCCCGCGCCCGCGTCGTGCCCGCTCACCGACGACCAGTACCGGGACCAGGTACGCGCCATGTTCGGTGATCGGGCGGAGGAGGTGCTGGCCCGCTATCGGGACGACAAGCAGTTCGCCAGCGAGACGTTGGGTGCCGTGCTGACCGACCACGACTACGCCGAGCCGATCTACTCCGCCGCGTTGGCCTTCGCCCGGCGGGTGCCGACGTTCATGTACGAGTTCGCTGAGCAGGCTGCGCCGTTCTTCACCGCGGGGCCCGAGCCGACCTTCCCCGTCGGGGCGTACCACTGCGCCGAACTGCCGTACCTGTTCACGGTCGACTACGCCGAGGCGCTCACCTCGACTCAGCGGCGGCTCTCCAGCGACATGGTCCGGACCTGGAGCGACTTCGCCCGGACGGGTCGGGCGGGCTGGCCCCGGTTGCGCGCTGATGCCCCGTACGTGCGGGTGTTCGCTGACCGACCGGGTACGACGGACTTCGCGGCCGCCCACTCGTATGACTTCTGGCGGTCGTTGCACTGATGTTGTGGCCTGGCCGGGTGTGACGGGTGGGCCCTACTGCGCCGGTCAGCACGGGCCCGCCCCTTCGTCGAAGAGGCGGCGGGCCCAGTCGGCGTACCCGGCGATGGTCTTTCGGACCGTGCGCCCGTCGTGCAGGAAGAGGTACGCGCGGTCGCCGCTGCGGGCGAGTAACCCATCGAGGCGATGTGTCCCCTGTGGAGCGCGCAGCCGAGTGACCTGCGGATAGCGGGCCCACACCTGCTCGACGGGTGAGCCCGCCGTGATGCCCTCCGGTGTCCGCATCGGGTCACCGACCCAGAGCAGCACCAGTTTGTCCTCCACGAAGACCGGGCTGACCGCGTCGTGGCCGGCGAGCACCGGCCCGCAGGCATCCAGATCGGTGAGCAGGATGCCGCGTCGGGTCAGCTCGTCCTCGGTGGCACCGAACTCGATGTTGCTGAGGCCGTTCAGGTCGATGATCTCCACGCTGCCGGCGGGCCGGCCGTCCGGGATCGGGCCGGTCGGTGGTACCCCGCTGCCGGCGATCGAGGCAGCCGTCATCAGCGTGGCAATAAACGCGAATTGTCGCAATTTCATGGAATCCCCCAGTCCCCAACGCAACGAGGGCGTTCAGGTTGCTGTCGGTCGCCGTATTTCTGAAGGATGACCGCTCCGGCCGAGGGAGTTGCCCGGACGATCGGTGCGGATCGCCCGGGCGTTTCCACGTGTGTCAGGGCAGCGTACGGATTCGCAGGGTCACCATCTCCGGCTCGGCCAACTGGTCGGTGACCGCGTAAATCTTGTTACCGGCCACGGCCAGCGCGCCGTTGACCAGATTGTGCGCCCACGTTTCCTGGTTCGGCAGGTGCCCGAAGTCGTACGTGGACACTGGCGTCGTGCCACCCGGCGCGAAGACCCAGACGTCCTTGTCGTACGACGAGTTGGTGCCGGCGACGACGAGGCCGTCGGGCCGGATCGCCACGGCGTTCGGGTACGCCACGGTCGGATACCGGTGCACCTCGACGAGGTCGGACGTGCGCAGGACCGGGTGGTAGTAGGGCGCACCCGAGGGAACGATCACCTCGGTCCCGTCCGGGGTGATCGCCAACTGCTTGACCGAACCACCGTCGGTCCGACTGATCGCCCGCTGGACGAGCCCCGTCGCGGTGGCCTCGAAGCGGACCAGCAGGGCGGGGCTGGTGCCCGTCGCGCCGGCGATAACCATGTCCGGTTGGGCGGGCGAGGTGGCCAGCAACATCGCTGAGGTGATCCGCTCGTCGATGGCTTCGACGCCGTACACGTCGAACTTGCCCGTCGCGAGGTCGACCCGGCCGATGCCGGCCGTCGACTCGCTCTCGCACCCCCAGGAGACCCAGAGTTGGCCGGCCGCGAAGGCCAGGTCCTTCGGGCAGGTCATGGTCCCGTCGGTCTTGCCGGCGAACTGCCCGTCCAGCTCCCAGGTGTCCAGGTCGACGATCCTGAGCCAGTCCTGATCGCCGGCGGCGATGTAGAGCTTGCTGCCGTCGGGGCTCAGCACCATCCCGGCGGCACCTGGCGCGATGCCCGAAAGGGTGCGCAGGACGCTACCGTTCAGGTCGGTGACGATCAGGCCGTCGGTGCCCTTCCCCCCGGTGATGTAGACCCGGTCGCGCGCCTCGTCCACCAGGATGTCGCCGAAGCGGAAGCCGGTCGTGTACCCCGGGATGGGGATCTGCACGTTCACGTCGGTGCTCGGTGGCGAGGTGCTGGTTGTCGGCGTCGGCGTTGGGCCGGCGGTCGGGCTGGACGTCGGCGAAGGGGTCGGCCGAGGGGGCTTCCCAGGGCGCGCAGACTTGGACTCCCTGTCGACCTTCGACCGGCTGCTGTCGGCGACCAACTGTGCCTGCGCGACGTTGCCGCTGGCGGCCCCGTCGTCGCCCGGCGTGGCGGTACGCGCCGCGGCGGTGCCCGCACCGGCAGCCAGGAGCGCGAACACAGCAGCCCCCGCCATCCAGAATCGTGGGCGCCGTCCCATGCGTGTTGCTCGGCTCATCGTTCCCCGTTCGTGAATCCGATAGGTGCTCCGGGCGAGCCTCGGGATCATGGCCCGCCGAGGAGAAGGCGGCGGGGAGGGGCGCAAGCGTTACGCGGGCTCGTCATGGTCGCCTTCGCCACCGCGCCGGGCCGAGACAACTCGGGCCGTCAGCGGTCTTGCTCCCACTGCTCGACCAGCTCGTCCCAGTAGTCGGCGCTGAGTCGACGCCGCCCGTGCGCCAGCCAGCCGTCGGTGTTCCGCTCCAGGTGCAATCCCAGTTCGGCGAACGGGTCGATCCACGTGCCGGGTTCGACGCCGAGCCGAGTGAGCGCAGAGTTGATCGGCCACTGCTCGCGCGGCGTATCCAACTCGTCGTCGAACCGTGGCCCCCAGGACAGCGCCCCGCCCAACCACACCGCCGCCGACTGGTAGCCGACGCCACCACCGAACTCGGCCTCCAGGTAGGCCACCGGCCCCGACTGCGACCAGCGGGCCAGCAACTCGACAAGCGTCGGCGACAACACCAGGCCGAATGGGTGCTCGGCGCTCCGGTCGTCGGTCGCGAAATCCGGCAGCGACCCGGTCAACTCCACCACCAACTGCGGGGTGATCGGCAGCAACGCGAAGTCCTGGCGCAGCTCACCGAGGACCGCATGATCCAAGTCGGCGGTCTGCTCGCGGAACAGCTCAGCGTCCGCGACCACCGCGCTGAGCTGGTAACTCATCGACCCTCCGCCGTCCACAGCCTGTGGATAGAACATGTGTACGACGGGTTCAGGGGTCCGCCCGCCTCGGACGTTACCCGCCGTCCCCACCCCCGCGCCGGCCTCGCGCCGACCCCCGCGCCGGCCTCGCGATCTTGCACTTGCTGACGCTTCTTCCGGTGGAGTGCCCTGATTCGTCCGGACAGTAAGTGCGAGATCGGCGAGTTGTTGAGGTGGAGGTGGAGGTGGCGAGTGTCGTTAGGCGCTGTGGGTGAGGTGGGTGACGAACAGGCGCCAGGACCTCGGCGCGAAGGTGAGCGCCGGGCCGGTCGGGTCCTTCGAATCCCGTACGCCGATGACGCCGGGCAGATTGTCGGCGACCTCGACACACGCGCCGCCGTTGCCGCTGCTGCGGCTGCTCTTGCGCCACCGGGCGCCGTGCAGCTCCATGACTCCGCCGCCGTTCAGCTCCATGACTCCGCCGCTTCCGTGATGAGATCGACTGACTGCCAGTGGGACAGCGCCTCTCCGCGCACGTTCTCCCACGCCGCCATCATGGCCGCGATGTCATCCGGGTCGCTAGCCACTTGTCCCTGGAGCTGGTTGTCGAGATAGCCGGCGACCCGGTGGTCGTGACTGTGCGCGATCACGAACGGCCCGTTGAGGCCGGCGTAGGCACCGACCGTGCTGGGCACGACGTGCACCCGGATGTGCGGCTCGGCGCAGGCCGTCACCACGGCCAGCAGTTGCTCGCGCATGGTCGACCGGCCGCCGACCGGGCGACGGAGGATCGCCTCGTCGATGACCGCCGTGAACTGCGGCGGATCGTCACGCTTGAGCACGCCCTGCCGGCCGAGCCGGACCGTGAGGTGTCGGTCGATGTCGTCGCGGGGGATCAGGCCCGCGCCGGTCAGCACCGCACGCGCGTACGCCTCGGTCTGGAGCAACCCCGGCAGAACGGTTGACTCGAACCAGCGAAGCGACACCGCCTCCCGCTCGATCTCCTGCCAAGGACGGAACCAGATGGGGTCACGACGTCTTGAAGTGTCCGGCCAGATGTCCGACACGTCCTTATGGAGGGCCTCCGCTGCCGCCAGGCGGTGCCGAGGATGCGGGATGCGCCCCTCGGTCAACCAGCGCCCCACGGTCTTCGGGTCGACGCCGACGGTCTCGGCGAGGGATTCGGTGGTGTGCCCGGTATCGCTGAGCGCCACCCGCAGCGCGTCGTTCACGGCCCCTCCATCGGATGTCTCGAATATCTGAGGACCATATCGCTACGCGGTGTACCTGTCCGGTGACTCGCCCGAGGGTGGTTCACAGAAGGCGGCGCGGCCGGTGGAGGCGCAGGAGCCCGGCGGTCGGCGTCAGCTCGGGTGCCGCCCCGACGGGGAGGCGGGGCGGCACCCCTCCAACCCGAAGGAGTCCCGCCCATGTCCCGCCGCCGCCACCGAGATCACCTGCCGACCCGCCCCACCTGGCGCTGCGCGGCGTGCGGCATCGCCTGGCCCTGCTCGGCAGCGAAGCTGCGGTTGCTCGGCGAGTACCGGCACGACCGGCTGGCATTGACCGTCTACCTGGCGACGCTCCAGGCCGAGGCCGGCGAACAACTCACCGAGGTCGACCCGGCCCGGCTGACCGAACGCTTCCTCTCCTGGGCCCGCGCCCGCGGCTGAGCGGTGGATAGGGCAGCCGGCCGACGCTGTAGTGGGGAGCGCTGCCCGGGTACAACGTCTCGTCCCACTGCCACGCCGCCTCAGTCACGACGTCGATCAGACCACAGGGCAGCGCAGCGGGTGAGTTATGCCGTCTCAGTTGGACAGTCGTACGGGTCGGCTCATGTTAACCTCGCGCGGCCGCTGATCGACCGGAGTGGGACGGCAAGGTGGTGTTCGGCAAATGAGCAGATATCACCGGGCCAGCGGCGACGTGATTCGCTGGCCGGACAGCCCCGACGCTCGGGGAGCGCTTGAGAAGTGGTTGGCCGACTCTGCGCCCACGGCGTACCTGTCGGGTGATTTTCTTGATTTTCGCGGCGCTGATCTCAGCCGCCTTGACCTGGCCGGGGCCTATCTCGCCAATGCCCGGCTGGCCGGTGTGCGATTCGCGGGGGCCAACCTTGGCGACGCCAACCTGGCCAACGCCGAGTTGCGGGGCGCGGACTTCTCCTTCGCTGATCTGGCCAAGGCGGAATTGGTCGGCTGTTCGGCCGGCAAGGCGCGGTTTCACTCGGCTCGGCTGTTCTCGGCGCAACTCGACGACGCCGTTCTGGAAGGGGCCGATCTCAGCCACGCGATCCTCAATTCCGCCACGCTTTACCGGACCGATCTGCGTGGCGCCAACCTTGGATTCGCGAGCCTGCGCTGGTGCACGCTCGGCGGCGCGAGCATGCCCGCGGTGCTGAGTGGCGCGCGGATGTTCGGCTGCCAGTTCGAGGGCGCGAAGGGGGCCGTCGTCGGCCCGGTCTTCGTCGACGAGGAGGCGACCCGGTCCCTCGGCGGCGGCGAACTCGAAGCGTGGCTCTCGGCGCAGGGCGCGGAGAGCGTCCAGGTGGTGGGCTGAGGCCGTCGCGCAGACGACTCAGGGCCGGTCCCCGTGGGGCCGGCCCTGTCGTTGGTGCTGCTCAGACGAGCGGAGGATACGAGATTCGAACTCGTGAGGGTGTAAACCCAACACGCTTTCCAAGCGTGCGCCCTAGGCCTCTAGGCGAATCCTCCGCGAGCCAGAATACAGGCCCGCGTCGGCCGGGCCACCCCACCACCCCCTGAAGATCGACGGGCGGTCGGGTAGGCTTGGCGGCACCTCCCGTGCGGCGGTATCTCGTGAACCTCCCCAGGGCCGGAAGGCAGCAAGGATAAGCGAGCTCTGCCGGGTGCACGGGAGGCCTTTTCGTTTCCGGGGCCCTCGATCCACTCCAGGTCGCCGATGTGGGGCTTTCCCGGGCCGTGGATGCCGCCATGTCGCCGACATGGAGTCGATCAAGCCGGTCAAACGGGCCAAACGGGCCGCAACCACGGTGCGCGGCGGGGTGGGTGGTCACCCGCGCCCGACCGGCGCAGAATGGCTCGGTCGAGAGGAGGCGGGACGAGTGACGCTGGCGCTCTACCGCAAGTACCGGCCGCGTACCTTCGCTGAGGTCATCGGTCAGGAGCACGTGACCGAGCCGCTGAAGCAGGCGCTGCGCAGCGGACGGCTCAACCACGCCTACCTCTTCTCCGGCCCGCGCGGCTGCGGCAAGACCACCAGCGCCCGGATCATGGCCCGCTCGCTCAACTGTGAGCAGGGCCCCACCCCCGAGCCGTGCGGCAAGTGTGCGTCCTGCCGCTCGCTGGCCGCCGACGGTGCCGGCTCCATCGACGTGATCGAGATCGACGCGGCCAGCCACGGCGGTGTCGACGACGCCCGCGAGCTGCGCGAGCGTGCCTTCTTCGCGCCGGCCAACAGCCGATTCAAGATCTACATCATCGACGAGGCGCACATGGTCTCGACCCAGGGCTTCAACGCCCTGCTCAAGCTGGTCGAGGAGCCTCCGGAGTACGTCAAGTTCATCTTCGCCACCACCGAACCGGAGAAGGTCCTCGGCACAATCCGGTCGCGGACCCACCACTACCCGTTCCGGCTGTTTCCGCCGAAGGTGGTCCGCCCGTACCTGGAGCAGCTCACCCAGGCCGAGGGCGTCGCCGTCGAGCCGGCGGTCTTTCCGCTGGTGGTGCGCGCCGGTGGCGGCAGCATGCGGGACAGCCTCTCCGTGCTCGACCAGCTCATCGCCGGCGCCGGCGCGGAGGGGGTCAGCTACGCCCGGGCCGTCGCCCTGCTCGGGGTCACCGACTCGGCGCTGATCGACGAGATGTGCGACGCGCTGGCCGCCGGTGACGGCGCCGCCGCGTACGCCACCGTCGACCGGGTCGCCGAGGCCGGGCACGACATGCGCCGGTTCGCCTCCGACCTGCTGGAACGGCTGCGCGACCTGATCGTGATCCAGCAGGTGCCGGACGCCGCCGCGAAGGGTCTGATCGACGGCCCCGCCGACCAGATCGAGCGGATGGCCGCCCAGGCTTCGCAGCTCGGCTCGGCCACGCTCTCCCGCTGCGCCGACATCGTGCACAACGGGCTGGTGGAGATGCGCGGCACCACCGCGCCCCGCCTGCTGCTGGAGCTGATCTGCGCCCGGATGCTGCTGCCCGGCGCGGACGACTCCACCCGTGGCCTGCTCCAGCGCCTGGAACGGATGGAACGCCGGCTCACCCTGAGCGGCACCGACGCGCCGTCGGCCGCCGCCGGCTCCGCTCCAGCCACCCACCCGGGAGTACGCCCACAGCCAGGCACCCCGGTCCCGGCTGCCGCCACCCCGGCACCCGTCAACGCCCCGACCTCCGCACCGCCATGGGCGGTCGACCCGGCAGCGTCCCCGACCCGCAGCGCTGCGGCCTCGGGCGCTCCCACGTCGGCTGCTCCGGTCTCCGGAGCACCGGCTTCGCACGCTCCGATTTCGGGAGCACCGGCTTCGCACGCTCCCGTCTCGGGCGCACCGGCTTCGCACGCTCCGACCTCCGGAGCGTTGGCCTCGGACATCTCGGCCGCCGACTCGCCGATCCCGGCGTCACCCGGAGCGTCGACCGTCGCCGCGTCGGCACCGGAGGATCGGTTCGCACCCGGCTCGCCCGCCGGGCCGGGCACCGGCTCGCCGACTCCACGTCGCGTGGTGCCGCCGTCGGCGGTGCTTCCCGACCCGGCCACGCCGGAGCCGCCTCGTCCGGGTGCGCCGGCCGCGGCGCTGGACGCGGTCGCGGTTCGTCGCGTCTGGCCCGACGTGGTCGGCAAGGTCAACCGAACCAACAAGCGGATCGCCGCCCTGATGCGCGACGCCGTGGTACGTGAGCTTGACGGCGACATGCTGGTGCTGACGGTGAAGTCCACCGTGCTGGCCAAGATGATGGCCGATCACGCGGCAGTGCTCACCGACGCGCTCTACGAGGAGTTGGGTGGGCGCTGGCAGATCCGCTGCGAGGTGGCTGGCGAGCGCGGTGGCGTGTCGCTGTCCGGCCCACAGCGCTCGCCATCCGCCGCGCCGGCCCGCCCCGCTTCCGCGCCGGACGGGCCGACCTCCCCGACGAGCGCGCCGAACCCGACTGCCGGCCCCGCCGCGTCGAACGTGAATGCCGCTGCCGGCTCGATGAGCGCGCCGAACCCGACTGCCGTCTCCGCCGCGTCGAACATGAATGCCGCTGCCGGCCCGACCGACGCGCGGCCGGCCGCAGCGCATCCGACCGGCGGTGCCGGCCAGGGTGCCCGTGCTGGTCTGCCGGGCGGAGCGGATGCGCGCGGCGGAAACGGCTCCGGTGACCACGGTGCGGGCCGGCAGGGTGGAACGCCGCCCACCGCACCTGCTGATGACGAGGACGACTGGCCGGAGGCGGCCCGTCCCGGCGGTGGCGCCCCCACTGCCGAGGCGACCGATGACGAGGACTGGCCGGAGGCCGCCCGTCCGGGTGGCGCGTCGGCCGGAAACGACGCGAGCCCGGCCGGCGGCCCCGGCTCGGCATCCACCTCAACCGGCGCGCACGGCCTCGGCGCGAACGGCGGCAACGCGCACGGCACGAGCGCGCACGGCACGAGCGCGAACGGCACGAGCGCGAACGGTGGGAGCGCCAACGGCGGTAACGGGAACGGCACCAGGGCGACCGGCGGCAGCACCAACGGCGGTAACGGGAACGGCACCGGATCGGGCGGTTCAGGTGGCCCCGGCCCGGCGGCCGGGGGCGGTAACCCTGGCGTGCGGGGCAACCCGACACCGGCGGCCCGGCAGCCGGCGTCAGCCGGTGGTGCGCCGGTGAGCAGCGCAATCGCCGCAGCTCGCGCGGCGGCGGCGGGGCGTGGTGCGCGTACCGGAGCGGCGGCCCGGCCCATCGCGGACGCCGAATGGGCCGGCGAGCCGCCCTACGACCCGGACTTCGATGGCCCCTCGCGGGGTGGTCGGCCGGGTGGCGCGGCGGCAGCGGCGGCACCGGTCTACGAGGGGTTCGACCCGGGCGACGAGCCGTTGGACGAGGTCATCGACGAGAAGACCGCCCGGGAGTCCAGTGAGGAGCAGGCGGTACGACTGCTCCGGGAAACCTTCGGAGCCGAGAAGATCAACGAGGTCGACGCCCGCTAACGTTCGCCGATCATGGAGTTGTGGTCGGTGACGGAAACTGGGGCGGGGACTTGGGCTGGGGTTTCGGCTAGCAGAACTCCCAGGCAGCAGGCCCAGAGCGGGAAGGGGAGCACGGCTACCCGTTCCATACCGCCGACTCCGATCCCGACGCCCTGCTGGGCGAAGAACAGCACGGTCCCGGTGAGGGCGATGAACCCGGCGGTGAGGGTGAGCGGTCGCCAGCGGCCGAGCGTCGTGGTGCGTGGCGCGAGGCCGGCGAGGAACAGGCCGACGTTGCCCAGCCCCATGATCAGGAATGCGCCGAGGACGTGCAGGTTCTCGTCGATGTCGGCCGGGTAGAGGGCGGCCAGGGCGTACCCGCCGGTGGCCAGCAGCAGGAGGGTCTGGGCCGAGCGCACCACCGCGCCGCGACCGAGGATCCGCCAGGTCAGCAGGAGCCCGGTGGCGAGCAGCACGGCGGTGGCCAGTGTTGCGGCGTTCATCAACGGGTGCCAGGGCGAGCAGACGTAGCGGGGTCGACTGCTGTCCCAGATGACGCAGCGGGCGTTGCCGAGGTCGCTGATGTTGTGGATGGCCCAGCTGTAGGTCGGCTCGCGCCACCGCAGGCCGGTGACCAGGCTGGCGACGAGGAAGATCGGTGCGGCCGCGACCCAGCACAGAGCGCCGACCCGGCCGGTGCCGTTGAGATTCATACCTTTGAGCACACCAGGGCGACGGCTCTCGGCGCACTACCAGCAGATGGTCGGTTCGGGGTAGGGGTAGCCGTACCCGGAAGGCTCGGCGTGGGCGACGCACCGGGCGGGGTGGGGTCGGTCCCAACGGATAGGCTGGGCGGCGGTCGAGCAGACGAGTGCGAGAAGGAGCCATCCGTGCGCCCAGGTGGACAGCCGAACATGCAGCAGATGCTGAAGCAGGCGCAGAAGATGCAGCAGCAGATCGCCGCCGCTCAGGCCGAGTTGGCCGAGGCCGAGCTGACCGGCACGGCCGGCGGTGGCCTGGTCACCGCGACCGTCTCCGGTGCCGGTGAGCTCAAGGCCATCAAGATCGACCCGAAGGCCGTCGACCCGGACGACGTGGAGACGCTGGAAGACCTGGTCGTGGCGGCCATGCACAACGCCGCCGAGGCGGCACGGGAGCTGACCGAGCGCAAGATGGGCCCGGTCGCCGGTGGCATGGGCGGCCTCGGCCTGCCCGGTTTCTGAGCCGGCAGATGTACGAAGGTGCCATTCAGGATCTGATCGACGAGCTGGGCCGGCTGCCGGGCGTGGGCCCGAAGAGCGCTCAGCGGATCGCGTTCCACGTCCTGTCGGCGGATCCTGCCGACGTCAACCGGCTGGCCGGCGCGCTGCGCAAGGTCAAGGAGCTGGTGCGGTTCTGCACGACCTGCTACAACGTGGCCGAGTCCGAGCAGTGCCGGATCTGCCGCGACCCGCGCCGTACCGACGAGGTGCTCTGCGTGGTGGAGGAGCCCAAGGACGTGGTGGCCATCGAGCGGACCGGTGAGTTCCGCGGTCGCTACCACGTGCTGGGTGGCGCGATCAATCCGCTGGAGGGGATCGGCCCGGACAGTCTGCGCATCCGGGAGCTGATGATCCGGCTCGGCGGCGGCGGGGTTCGGGAGCTGATCCTGGCCACCGACCCGAACACCGAGGGTGAGGCGACCGCCACCTACCTGGCGCTGATGGTGAAGCCGATGGGGATCTCGGTGACCCGGCTGGCCAGCGGGCTGCCGGTCGGCGGCGACCTGGAGTACGCCGACGAGATCACCCTCGGCCGGGCCTTCGAGGGTCGCCGGGCCGTCTGAGTCGTACCCCCGGGGGTGGTGCCGTCACCGACGGTGCCACCCCCGTTGTGGTGCCCGGTGCCGAGTGGATCGGTGTGTCGCTCCATGTGCTCACCGTGCCGTCGCCTGTCAGACCCCGGCGGAAGGTGTCGGCTTGGTAGCGATTGCCTGACGCCCGTTCCGCTTCGCGTGTGACATGTCATAGCCTCCCGCACACGGACCGAGCCACAGCTCGGCGTGGTCATGCGCATGACAGAGGTGAGAGATGCAGGCGAGAAGGCTTAAAACGGCCGTGGCCATCGCGGCCGTTGCCGCTCTGGCGGTCGGCGCGGCCGGCTGCGCGAAGAGCGAGCGCGACGGCGACAGTGGCGAGGCCAAGACTGGCGGCACCTTCATCTTCGCGGGTGCCGGTGACCCGAAGAACTTCGATCCGATCTTCAACGATGACGGTGAGTCGTTCCGGCCGGTCCGGCAGATGTTCGACACCCTGGTGACCCACAAGCCGGGCACCGCGGACCTGCAGGGTGGCCTGGCCGAGACCTGGGAGCACGACCCGGAGGGCAAGGTCTGGACGTTCAAGCTCCGCCAGGGCGTGAAGTTCCACGACGGTACGCCGTTCAACGCCGCCGCGGTCTGCTTCAACTTCGACCGCTGGTACAACATGAAGGGCGCTGCCGCCCAGTCCCAGATGATCTACTACATGGACACCTTCGGCGGGTTCGCCAAGAACGAGGCCGAGGGCGCCGGCGAGTCGATCTACAACAAGTGCGAGGCCAAGGACGACGGAACCGCCGTCCTGACCCTGAACAAGTACAAGGGCGCCTTCCCCGGCGCCTTCGCGCTGACCTCGCTGTCGATCGCGAGCCCCGAGGCGCTCAAGAAGTACGACGCCAACACGGTCACGCAGAACGGTGACTCGTTCTCGTACAGCGCGTTCGCCAACGAGCACCCGGTCGGCACCGGTCCGTTCACCTTCGGTGGGTGGGACAAGGCCAAGAACGAGATCACCCTGAACCGGAACCCGGACTACTACGGCGAGAAGGCCAAGGTAGACAAGATGATCATCAAGATCATCAAGGACGAGAGCACCCGCAAGCAGGAGCTCCGTGCCGGCACCGTCCAGGGCATCGACTTCCCGGCCCCGGCCGACCGCAAGGCGCTCGAGGGTGAGGGCTTCCAGGTCGTCAACCGCCCGGCGTTCAACATCCTCTACCTGGGCCTCAACCAGAAGAACCCGAAGCTCAAGGACCTGCGGGTGCGCCAGGCGATCGCCTACGCGCTCAACCGCCAGCAGTTGGTGCAGACCAAGGGCCCGGGTGGCGCCAAGGTCGCCGACGAGTTCCAGCCGGACACCGTGCTCGGCTACGCCCCGGACGTGCAGAAGTACGAGTACAACCCGGACAAGGCCAAGCAGCTCCTCAAGGATGCCGGCGCCGAGGGTCTGACGCTGAACTTCTACTACCCGCCGGACGTCACCCGGCCGTACATGCCGAACCCGCAGGAGATCTTCACCGTCCTCGCCAACGACCTGCAGGCCGTCGGCATCAAGGTCAACGGTGTGCCTCGCCCGTGGAACGGTGGCTTCAAGGACGACGTGCAGCAGTTCGGCAAGCACGACCTGCACATCCTCGGCTGGACCGGTGACTACAACGACCCGGGCAACTTCGTCGGCACGTTCTTCGGCCGCGCCAAGGCCGAGTTCGGCGACCAGTCGATGACCGAGATGTTCGACGCCATCGCCAAGGCCGACGGCACCGTCGACGACGCCGGCAAGAAGGCGGCCTGGGAGCAGGTCAACCGGGACATCGCCGCCAAGTGGCTGCCGGCCGTGCCGCTCTGGCACGCCCCGCCGGCCATCGTCGTCACCAAGGACGTCAAGGGTCTGGTTGCCAGCCCGTTGACCGACGAGCGGTTCAACACGGTCAGCATCAGCAAGTGACGTTCATCGGCTGACGCCGTAGGCGTGATCGGCCCGGGTCGGGGGCTCCTCCCGGCCCGGGCCGATTCCGCGATCATCGAGAGTCTGGTGTGTGAGAGATGTTGCGAGTCATAGTTCGCCGCCTGCTGCAGTTGGTGGTGACCCTCATAGCGCTGTCGGCGCTGATCTTCATCTGGCTGCGGAACCTGCCCGGAGGCCCGGTCGAGGCGCTGCTCGGCGAGCGGGCCACGCCCGAGCGCCGCGCCCTGCTGACCAAGGCGCTCGGCTACGACCAGCCGATCCTGGTGCAGTACGGCAAGTTCATGCAGCGGGTGGTGACCGGCGACTTCGGCAACTCGATCCGGACCGGTGACCCGGTCACCGAGGTCATCAGCCGCGCGTTCCCGGCCACCATCGAGTTGGCGCTCGCCGCGATGATCATCGCGGTCGGCCTCGGGGTGCCGCTCGGCTACCTCGCCGCGCGTTGGCGCGGACGCTCGCTGGACAACCTCACCA
The DNA here is from genome assembly GCF_003205615.1 of Micromonospora arborensis. Taxonomy (GTDB): domain Bacteria; phylum Actinomycetota; class Actinomycetes; order Mycobacteriales; family Micromonosporaceae; genus Micromonospora; species Micromonospora arborensis. The sequence continues at coordinate 42,408 of NZ_PYBV01000014.1, forward strand.
TCGCCGGCACCCTGCTCGGCATCTCGATCCCGATCTTCTTCCTGGGCTACCTGCTCAAGGACGTCTTCACGCAGAACATCCACTGGTTCCCGCCGTCCGGGCGGCTCACCACCGGACTGGACAACACCAATGTCACCGGGTTCTTCGTGCTCGACGGCCTGCTCACCCGGGAGTTCGACGCCAGCGCCGACGCGCTGTGGCATCTGATCCTGCCGGCGATCACGCTCGCCACCATCCCGCTGGCGGTGATCGTGCGGATCACCCGGGCCAGCGTGCTCGACGTGCTGAACGAGGACTACGTGCGGACCGCCGAGGCGAAGGGCCTGCGGCACCGCACCATCCGTGGCCGGCACATCCTGCGCAACGCGCTGCTGCCGGTGGTCACGACCATCGGTCTGCAGACCGGCGCGCTGCTCTCCGGCGCGGTGCTTACCGAGAAGGTCTACAACTGGGGCGGTATCGGCACGCTGATCACCGACTCGATCAGCGGCGGCCGGGACTACCCGGTGCTCCAGGCGATCATCCTGCTCGCCGCGCTGGTCTTCGTTGTGGTCAACCTGCTGGTCGACCTCTCCTACGCCTTCATCGACCCGAGGGTGCGTGTGCGATGAGTGACCCCACCACCCAGGCCGGCACGCCGGCTCCCCGCAGCGGGGACGACAAGCCCCGCCCCGGCATGAGCGAGCGCAGCATCGGCGTGCTCGGCGACCGCAAGAAGGCACGGCTCGACGAGCTGGCCCGGGCGAGCGCCGCCGACCGCGGCGGGGTCAGCCTCGTCCGCGACGCCGCACGCCGGCTGCGGCGCAACCCGGTCGCCATCATCGGAGCCGCCATCGTGGGGCTGTTCGTCCTGGTGGCGATCTTCGCTCCGCTGATCGCCCCACACGATCCGGTGCAGCGCTTCGACGAGTTGACGAAGAACCTCACCGTCGACACGATCCCGGGGGCCAGCGGCGAATTCCCGCTCGGCTCCGATCCGCTCGGCCGGGACTTCCTGTCCCGCATGATCTACGGTGCCCGGCAGACGCTCTTCGTCGGCGTGCTCGCCACCCTCATCGGTCTCGCGCTCGGCGTGCTGATCGGTGCGATCGCCGGTGCCTTCGGCGGCTGGGTCGACGTGGTCCTGATGCGACTCACCGACGTGATGCTGGCCCTGCCCAGCCTGTTGCTCGCGATCACCCTGGTCGCGATGGCCAGCCGGTCGAGCCAGTGGACGGTCATCTTCGCGGTGGCCATCGTGAGCGTGCCGATCTTCGCCCGGCTGCTGCGCGGCTCGATGCTGGCCCAGCGGGAGAGCGACCACGTGCTCGCCGCCCGCGCGCTCGGCGTCAAGGAGCGCAACATCGTGCTGCGGCACATGCTGCCCAACTCGCTGACCGCGGTGATCGTGCAGGCCACCCTGACCTTCGCGGTGGCCATTCTGGACGCTGCGGCGCTCTCCTTCCTGGGCCTCGGCGACCCGGACATCAACCGGGCCGAGTGGGGCCTGATGCTCGGCGTGGACGGTCAGCGCTATTTCGAGGTCCGCCCGGAGTTGGCGTACTACCCGGCGCTCGCGATCATCGTGGTCGCGCTCGGCTTCACCCTGCTTGGTGAGGCGATGCGTGAGGCGATCGACCCGAAGAACCGGCGGTGACGACGGTGAGCGCCAGCAGCACGGCCGGCACCCGCCTCGGGCGAGCGCGAGGAGTGAGCTTGCGAGCCACACAGTCGCGAGCGAAGGACCAAAGCAGTGAGGAAGTGACCCGATGAGCCTGCTCGACGTCCGTGACCTGAGCGTCGTGTTCCAGCGGCGCGGCGAGCGGCCCTTCACCGCCGTGGACAAGGTCAGCTTTACGGTGGAGCCGGGGCAGACGGTTGGCCTGGTCGGCGAGTCCGGCTGCGGTAAGAGCGTGACCAGCCTGGCCATCATGGGCCTGCTGCCCAAGCGCGGCAACAAGGTCACCGGGGAAGTGCTCTTCGAGGGCACCGACCTGCTGAAGCTGCGGCCGGACGACATGCGCGACCGACGCGGTCGGGAGATCAGCATGATCTTCCAGGACCCGCTCTCCTCGCTGAACCCCGTCATCCCGATCGGGATCCAGGTCGCCGAGGTGTTGGAGCGCCACCAGGGCCGGGACCGCAAGCAGGCGCTGCGCGAATCGCGGGAACTGCTCGACGCGGTCGGAATCCCCGACCCGCAGCGGCGACTCACGGAGTATCCGCACCAGATCTCCGGCGGAATGCGCCAGCGCGCGCTGATCGCCATCGCGCTCGCCTGCAAGCCGCGACTGCTGATCGCCGATGAGCCGACCACCGCGCTCGACGTGACCATCCAGGCGCAGATCCTCACCCTGCTCAAGCAGTTGGTCGACGAGACCGGCACCGCGCTCGTCATGATCACGCACGATCTGGGCGTGGTGGCCGGGCTCTGCGACACCGTGAACGTGCTCTACGGCGGCAAGGTGGTCGAGCGGGAGCGACGGCATGAACTGTTCGCGCACGCCCGGCACCCGTACACGCACGGGCTGCTCAACTCGGTGCCCCGACTGGACTCGCCGCGCGGTGAGCGGCTGCACGCGATCCGCGGGTCGGTCGCCGACAACATCCCGTGGGTCGAGGGGTGCGCGTTCGCGCCGCGCTGCGACAACGTCGTGGACGCGTGCCTGGAAGGGCCTCCGCCGCTCGAACCCACCGCCACCGGCGGCGACCTCCGCTGCAACAACCCCGTCTCCGAGGAGGTGGCGGTCCGATGACCGAACAGACCGAACCCCTGATCGAGCTGCGCGACGTCAAGGTCCACTTTCCGATCAAGAGCGGCCTGCTCTTCGACCGCACCGTCGGGTACGTCTACGCGGTGGACGGCGTGTCGCTGAGCATCCGCAAGGGCGAGACGTACGGCCTGGTCGGTGAGTCGGGCTGCGGCAAGTCGACGCTCGGTCGTGGCCTGCTGCGGCTCGTCGAGCCGACCGAGGGCGAGATCATCTTCGACGGCACCGACGTCCGCTCGCTGAAGGGCGAGGCGATGCGGCGTGCCCGCCGCCGGATGCAGATGATCTTCCAGGACCCGCTCTCCAGCCTCGATCCGCGGCAGTCGGTGGAGTCGCTGCTGGTGGAGGGGCTCAAGGCGCACGGGCTGGCCGACGACAAGGCCGAGACGAACCGGCGGCTGCGCGAGACGCTGGAGGCGGTCGGCCTCCCCGCGTCGTCCCTGAGCAAATACCCGCACGAGTTCTCCGGCGGCCAGCGGCAGCGGATCGGCATCGCCCGGGCGCTGGTGCTCAACCCGGACCTGATCGTCGCCGACGAGCCGGTCTCCGCGCTGGACGTGTCCATCCAGGCCCAGGTGCTCAACCTGCTGGAGGACCTGCAGAACGAGCGCGGTCTGACGTACCTGATCATCGCCCACGACCTGGCAGTGGTCCGGCACATCGCCGACACGGTGGGTGTCATGTACCTCGGCGGGCTGGTGGAGGAGGCGTCCAGCGACGACCTCTACCGCGAGCCGATGCACCCGTACACCCGAGCGCTGATGTCCGCGGTGCCGGTGCCCGATCCGCTCGTCGAGGACCGCCGGGAGAGGATTCTGCTCGCCGGCGACCTGCCCTCACCGACGAACCCGCCGTCGGGCTGCCGGTTCCACACCCGGTGCCCGTGGGCGCAGCCGACCCGGTGCGCCGACGAGCGGCCGCAACTGCGCGACGTGGTCGGCGGGCATCGGGTGGCCTGCCACTTCGCCGAGGACATCGCTTCCGGCAAGATCCGGCCGCACGAGGTCGAGGTGGAACTGGTCCGCCCGACCGACGGCACCGGCCCGGTCGACCCGCCGGGCGAGCTGATCCCGACCCCGTGACGCCGCCAGGGGCCGTCCCACACCGGGCGGCCCCTGGCCGGTACGGCGTCTGGCCGGCGGCTCAGCCCTCGGGGCGGTGCAGCAGACCCACAGCGACATCGTGTACCGCGTCCAGCCCCGCCGGGTCGGCCAGTTTGACCGACGCGCCGGTCACCGCGTACCACTCGTCCGCGTCCTTGTACTGCACCCGGATGGTGACCTTGCCGTCCGCGTACTCGGTGCGCAGGGTCAGGTCGCCGGTGACGACGCCAACCTCATCGGTCATCACGCCGCCGGGGCCGGGGACGATGTCGGTGGTACGGCTCTGCGGGCCAGCCGAGCCGCCCGAATCCGCGACCATGCCGGCCCCCGGCACGGCGGCGGAAGCCTCGCCGGTGCCGTCCGCGGTCATGCCGGCGGCGGACGGGCCGCTCTCCCCGGCAGTGCTCACGAATCGCTCCCCACTGAACAGCCCTCCAACATCTCGGTCAGGGCGGTCTTCTCGGCGCTGGTCACCGTCAGCCGCCAGTAGTGCTTGACGGTCACCCAGCTTTCAGCGTACTTGCACCAGTACGACCGGTTAGCCGGCTTCCACTGCGACGGGTCCTGGTCACCCTTCGACCGGTTGGAGGACGCGGAAACCGCGAGGAGCTGCGGACGGGTGGTGTCGTTGGCGAAGTCACCGCGCTTCGCGTCATCCCACTCGTCGGCGCCCGAGCGCCACGCGTTGGCCAACGGCACCATGTGGTCGATGTCCACCTCGGAGGGATCGGCGGCGCTGCGGCCGTCGTACACGCTCTCCCAGCGCCCGTCGACCACGTTGCAGCCGGAGAGCTTCACCTCCTTGCCGTCACGCTGGAGGATGCTGTCCCGCACGTCGCAGTTCTTGCCCGTGTCCCGCCAGTGCGGGAAACGGTCCCGGCTGTAGCCCTTCATCGAGCCAGCGGTGGCGACGGTGAGCTGACCGAGCTGCTCCATGGCGCTGCCGCCGTCGCTCGGCGGCGGCGCGTCCGACTCGTCCGGCGGGACGCAACCGGCCACGCTGAGCGCCAGCGCCGCGGCGAGCGCGGCCACCGCCGCTCGCGGTCCTGATCTGGTACGCACAGACGACACCTCTCCAGCTTGCGGTCTCCCGGCGATTGCGCACAGTACCCGGGGATGGTTTCGGCGTTTCGTGGCGTCTCCCACATGGTGCAAGGCAGATTGGTGTGATGACCGCACCCGTACCGGCGCCCGCCCTCCGAATGGGCACCGCCGCCGGCCGGGGGACGCTGCTCGCCGCCGTCCTCGCCTCCGGCATGGTCTTCCTCGACACGACGGTCGTCAACGTGGCGTTGCCGAAGCTCGGGCAGGACCTCGGCGCGAACGTATCCGATCTCCAGTGGACCATCAACGGCTACCTGCTGATGCTGGCGGCGTTCGTGCTGCTCGGCGGCGCACTCGGGGACCGCTTCGGTCGGCGACGGATCTTCCTCGTCGGCGTGGTCTGGTTCACCGCCGCCTCCGTGCTGTGTGGGCTGGCCCAGGGTACCGGTTGGCTGATCGCGGCCCGGTTCCTCCAGGGTGCCGGTGGTGCGTTGCTCACGCCCGGGTCGCTGTCGGTGCTCCAGGCCAGCTTCCACCCGGATGACCGGGGCCGGGCCATCGGTGCCTGGGCCGGGCTTTCCGGGGTGTCCACCGCGCTGGGCCCCTTCATCGGGGGCTGGCTGATCGACGCGCTGTCCTGGCGCTGGATCTTCTTCCTCAACCTGCCGATCGCCGTGCTGGTGGTGCTGGCCGCGATGCGCTGGGTGCCCGACAGCAGAGACGAGAGCGCGTCACGGACCCAGGGGCCGGGACGGACCCGACGGCGGTTCGACGTCGGAGGAGCCCTGCTCGGAGCGCTCGCGCTCGCCGGCGTCACGTACGCCCTGATCGACGCGCCGACCCGTGGCTACGACTCGGCGCCGGTGCTCATCGCGGCGCTGGTCGGGGTGCTCGCCGCGGTGGCCTTCGTGTTGCTGGAACGGCGACGCGGCGACACGGCGATGCTGCCCACCGGGCTGTTCAGCAGCCGACTCTTCTCGGTGCTGAACCTCTTCACCGTGGTCGTGTACGCGGCGCTCGGCGGTTTCACCTTCTTCTTCGCCGTCTACCTGCAGAACGTGGTCGAATGGTCGGCCTTCCGCACCGGCATCGCGTTGCTGCCGATGACCCTGCTGCTGTTGATCGGGTCGGCCCGGGCGGGTGCCCTGTCGGCACGGATCGGCCCGCGACTGCCGCTGACCGTCGGGCCGGTGATCGCCGCGGTCGGTCTGCTGCTGCTGCGCGGCGTCGACCCCGGTGCGTCGTACTGGACGGACGTGCTGCCCGGGGTGCTGCTCTTCGGTATCGGGCTGACCCTGGTGGTGGCCCCGCTGACCGCGTCGGTGCTGGCCGCCGTGCAGGACCGGTTCTCCGGGGTGGCCAGCGGCTTCAACAACGCCGCGTCCCGCGCCGGAGGTCTGCTCGCGGTGGCGGCGCTGCCGCTGCTGGTCGGCCTCTCCGGGAGCGGGTACGAGCAGAAGGCCGAGCTGACCGACGCGTTCCGGGGTGCGATGGAGCTGTGCGCCGGACTGCTCGTGGCGGGCGCGGTGCTGGCTCTCGTGCTGGTCCACCGACCGCCCCGGACGCACTCGCGGTCGTAGCCCGGCGGTGTCGCCGAGCCCTCCGTGACCGGGCTGCGGGCAGGCGCGCAGGTGCCCGTCCAGCTAGGTTCATCCCTGACCGAAGGCAGCGCACACGAGGGTCACGCGACGGCAGCCCGAATCGGGATCGTCAATGCCCCAGGCGGGGGAGAAATGCTCGGAGGAATTGGCCCGCGCCCATCCGGGCGGTCGACGAACCGGCGCGGGGGAGCCACCCTGCTGATTCTGGCCACCGCAGTGCCCATGTTCCTGGTGTCGCTGAACAACCTGGTGGTCACGAATGCTCTGCCGGTCCTGGCTCGCGAGTTGGCGAGCGGGCCGGACCGGCTGCAATGGATCATTCACGCCTACTCGTTGTCCTTCGCGGGACTGCTGCTCACCGGTGCCGCATTCGGCGACCGCTTCGGACGTCGGCGGCTCTTCACCGTGGGAATCGTGATCTTCACCGTCGGATCGGCGGTGTGCGCGGTGTCCGGAACCCTCGGCATGCTGGTCGCCGGACGGGTCGTGCAGGGCACCGGCGCGGCGGTCGTGTTCCCCCTCTCGCTCACCCTGCTGGCCAACGGGGTGGCCGACAACAGGCGGGCGATGGCCATCGGCCTGTGGAGCGCGGTCAACGGTCTCGGCGTGGCACTGGGACCGCTGATCGGTGGCGCGGTCACGGAGTCCTTCGGCTGGCCGGGCATCTTCTGGATCCTGGTGCCGATCGGTCTCGTCCTCATTCCGATCGCCCGCCTGCTCCTGCCGGAGAGCGCCGGCCCGGACCGCGACATCGACCTGCTCGGTGTGCTGCTCGCCTCGGCGGCGGTGATGGCACTGGTCTGGAGCATCGTGCAGGCCGGCCAGGAAGGCTGGGGGAGCGCCACCGCATTGAGCGGGTTCGCAGCGGCCATGCTGCTGGTGTCACTCTTTGTCGGCTGGGAACGGCGGGCGGCCGAACCGTTGCTGCCGCTCTACTTCTACCGCACCCGGGCCTTCGTACTGAGCAATCTGGTCGCCCTGCTGATGTTCTTCGGCGTCTTCGGCGCCCTGTACTGGCTGATGCAGTATCTCCAGGTCGTCCTGGCCTACTCACCGCTCGACGCCGGGATCCGGACCCTGCCCTGGACCGCCATGCCGATGCTCGTCGCGGTGCTGGCCGGCTTGGTCACCGGCCGGGTGGGCGCCGGCCGGCTGATGGCGGCGGGGCTCGTACTGGAAGCGGTGGCACTGGGCTGGAGCGCCGCCATCATGGACGCGTCCGTGCCGTACGGCCGAATCGTTCCGGCCCTGCTGCTCGGCGGGATCGGCATGGGACTGATCTTCGCGCCGATGACGGAGGCGGTGCTGGCCTCGGTGCACTCCGACGACCGGGGCAAGGCGTCCGGCGCCAACGCGACCGTCCGTGAGCTGGGTTTCGCGCTCGGGGTGGCGGTCCTGACCACCGTGGTGACCCGGACCGCCGGCCCGCTGACGGGTGGCACGGAATTCGTCGACGCGGTGCGCCCCGCCATCTGGCTCGGCGCGGCCGTGGTGGCCGTCGGAACGTTCGCCGCCCTGGCGCTGCCCCGCCACGCCCCCGCGGCCACCGGACGAGGGCTGCACGCCACCGTCAGAGCGGGAGCCACGCCCTGACCGTCGCGCTCGACGCTGGGTCGGGCCCTCGCACCGGCAGCCGGCGGACCCGGTAGGAGGCGGCCCGCAGTGCGAGCCGCCTCCCGTCCGGTCAACGTCGAGCGCGGTTCACGGCGCTGGTGACCGCCTTGATCGAGGCGGTGACGATGTTGGCGTCGGTGCCGACACCCCAGACCGTCCGCCCGTCCACCTCACACTCCACGTACGCGGCTGCCTGCGCGTCACCACCGGAGGAGAGCGCGTGCTCGTGGTAGTCGAGCACCCGCACGCCCACCCCGACCGCCTCCAGCGCGTTGACGTACGCGTCGATCGGGCCGTTGCCGACCGCGACGAGCGAGCGTTGCTCGGCGCCCACGCCGACCTGGGCCTCGATCTCGACCTTGCCGTCGGTGGTGCCGATCGAGTAGCTGGCCAGCCGGACCGCCGGGTTGGGCTGGTGGTCGAGCAGGTAGTGCGTCGCGAAGATCTCCCACATGGTGCCCGGGTCGACCTCGCCACCGTCGTGATCGGTGACGTGCTGCACCACCCCGGAGAACTCGATCTGGAGCCGGCGGGGCAGGTCCAGTTGGTGCTCGCTCTTCATGATGTACGCGACGCCGCCCTTGCCGGACTGCGAGTTGACCCGGATGACCGCCTCGTAGGTGCGGCCCAGGTCCTTCGGGTCGATCGGCAGGTACGGCACGGCCCAGGTGTGCTCGTCCAGCGGTACGCCGGCCGCCTTGGCGTCGGCGGCGAGGGCGTCGAAGCCCTTCTTGATGGCGTCCTGGTGGGAGCCGGAGAAGGCGGTGTAGACGAGGTCACCCGCGTACGGGTGTCGCTCGTGCACCGGCAGTTGGTTGCAGTACTCGACGGCCCGCCGAATCTCGTCGATGTTCGAGAAGTCGATCATCGGGTCGATGCCCTGGGAGAAGATGTTGAGCCCCAGCGTCACCAGGTCCACGTTGCCGGTGCGCTCGCCATTGCCGAACAGGCAACCCTCGATGCGGTCCGCGCCCGCGAGCAGGCCCAGCTCGGCGGCGGCGACCCCGGTGCCCCGGTCGTTGTGCGGGTGCAGGCTCAGCACCACGCTGTCCCGGCGTGGCAGGTGCCGGTGCATCCACTCGATCGAGTCGGCGTACACGTTGGGCGTGGCCATTTCGACGGTGGCCGGCAGGTTGATGATCAGCGGCCGGTCGGGCGTCGGGTCGATCACGTCGATCACCCGGGAGCAGACCTCCAGCGCGTACTCCAGCTCGGTGCCCGTGTACGACTCCGGCGAGTACTCGTAGAAGATGTCCGTGTCCGGGGTGTGGATCTCGGCGTACTTCTGGCAGAGCCGCGCCCCGGTCGTGGCGATGTCGGCGATGCCGTCCTTGTCCAGGCCGAAGACCACCCGGCGCTGGAGGGTGGACGTCGAGTTGTAGAAGTGCACGATGGCCCGCTTCGCACCGCGCAGCGACTCGAACGTCCGGTCGATCAGGTGCTCCCGGCACTGGGTGAGCACCTGGATGGTGACGTCGTCCGGGATCATGTCCTGCTCGATGAGCTGCCGCACGAAGTCGAAGTCGGTCTGGCTGGCCGACGGGAAGCCGACCTCGATCTCCTTGTAGCCCATCTGCACCAGCAGCTGGAACATCCGGCGCTTGCGCTCGGGCGACATCGGGTCGATCAGCGCCTGGTTGCCGTCACGGAGATCCACCGCGCACCAGCGCGGGGCGGCGTCGATGTGCCGGGTGGGCCAGGTGCGGTCCGGCAGGTCGACCCGGAACTCGTCCCGGTACGGCTGGTAGCGGTGGTACGGCATCCGGCTCGGGCGCTGCCGGGCGATCGGATCGGTCTCGGTGTCGGTGACAGGTTGAGCCATCTCAGAGTGCTCCCTGGAACATGTGGCGTCAGCAGATCGGAAGGTGTCGGCGAGATGCCGGGCGGCGATGCGCGGCGGTGCCGATCGGAAAGCTCAGATGTGCTGGACGGCGCGATGCGACTCCGCGACGAGGTGCCGGCCGATCAGGCCTCGTCGCGGCGGCTAAGGAGAAGAAGCGCCCGCCACATGACCATGTGACCCTACGTGATGGAAGGGGAGGTGTGAAGGCAGGTCCGGACTATGGGACCGGCGTCATGTCCGGGTCCGGGGCCTCGGCACCCAGCCTCGGCGTCCGTTGCGCCCAGGCCACGGCGGGCACGATCGCCGCCGCGACCAGCACGAAGATCGCTGCCGTCGGTAACCAACCCCACCCGCCGGTGGTCACCCCGAGTGCGGTCAGTCCGGCCGGCGCGATCAGGTACTGGAGCTGCACGCCGAGTCCGAGCGCCCCCACGTACGCGCCGCGCTCGCCGGCCGGCGGCAGAGTGGCGGTGAGCCCCCAGGTGCCCGCCGACTCGATCAGCTCGGCCAGGATCAGCAGCAACGCGGCGGCCACCAGCACCACGACGGTGAGCAGGCCCCGGGTGACCGCGGAGATCGGCAGTACCAGGCAGGACAGGGCGACGAGCAGCCCACCCCGGCGGGAGGCCCGTGCCGCGCCCGCCGCGGTGTCCGCGCCCCGGCTGACGCGTACCTGGAGCAGCACGATCAGGACCGTGTTGAGCAGCACCAGCCCGGCGATCACCGTCTTCGGGGCGTCGGTGTGGGTGAGGATCCACAGCGGCATGACCGTCAGGTAGAGCACCCCGTGCGCGGTGAGCAGCCCGGACAGCAGGGACACCACCATGAACGGGCGGTCCCGCAGCACGGCGAGCCGGCTCATCGGCTCCGCCCGTCGGGCCACCTGCGGCAGCCGAGGCAGTCGCCGCACGAAGAGGGCGGTCACGAGGAAGACGGTCGAGATGAACCAGACCATCCCCCGGTACGCCGTGATCGTGTCTACCGCCAGCACCACGCCGCTGATCACCGCACCGAGCCCGAAGCCGACGTTCAGCGACGAGCGCTGGTACGCCATCGCGGTAACCCGTTCGGCCGGGGGGACCGCGTTGATCGAGTAGACCTGCCGGGCCACGCCGACAGCGGCGTCCACGCCGGCCAGCGCCACCACCACGGCGAGGAAGCCGGCGAAACCGCCCACGAAGGGGTACGTCGCGAACAGCGCCGCGTTCAGCACCGACCCCACCACCCAGACGCGCTGCGGTCCGTACCGGTCGGTGAGCCCGCCCAGCGGCACCGTGCCCAGCAGCGACACCCCCGCCGCGATGGACAGCCCCAACCCGACCTGGGCGGCGCTGAGCCCCAGCGCCCGGGTGAAGAAGACGGCGCTGCCGGCGTGGAACAGTCCGCTGCCGACGGCGGCGACCATGGCCTGCATGGCCAGGGCGCGGGTCAACCCGGCCGGCGGTACGACGTCTCGGACGGCGGTACGAATGGTTTCTCTGGCCCCCATGGCTGGGAAGTGAACCGTGTCCCCACAGGGTCGGTCGAGCCTTTTAGGCTGGGCCGAATCCTGCTTCCGGGGGTGCGTGTGTCCGAGTTGCGGTTCAGCCTGGCCGATGTGGCGGGAGTGCGGCTCGCCGTGTCACCGGTCAACGAGACGGTCATGAGCATGTGGGCGCTGGCCAAACCGGTCCGCTACGCGGTGCACCTGCCCTGGATCGACCGGGCCCGGGTGACGTTGCGTCGTCCCGAGGTGGCCGACCGGGTCCGACCTCTGGTGGGGTTGGTCGTGCCGGGTCGCTGGCTGCCCGACTTCCTCACCCCGGCGGCCCGACCGAACGTGGAGTTGGCCGAGCAGCTCGACCAGATCGCCGCGACGCCGCCGGCCGTGGTGGTCCAGGACCTGCTGTCGACCACCTGGCAACGACCGCTGAGCCCGTTCGGGCAGGCGCTGCTCGCCGACCCGGGCGGGCTGCTGCCGCAGGTCGTCGAGGCGGTGCGGGTCTGGTACGAGGAGGCGATCGCCCCGGACTGGCCGCGGATGCGGGCGCTGCTCGACGCCGACGTGGCGTACCGGGCCGCCCAGCTCGCCGAGAGCGGCGCCGGCCGGTTCTTCGAGCAGCTCCACCCGAGCCTGCGCTGGCACGGCGACCGGGTGATCAGCGACGACACGTTCGAGCGGGACTTCGACCTCCGCGGTCGGGGGCTGGCGCTCAACCCGACGGTGTTCACCGAGCGGCACGTGCTGTGGAACCTGCTGGAGGACTCGCTGCCTGCCGGCGCGTACCCGGTTCGTGCCCTCGGGACGCTCTGGGAGGCGACCGCGCCGCCGCCCGGCGACCCACTGGGACGCGTGATCGGTTCGGGCCGGGCCGCGCTGCTGCACCTGCTCGAGACCGCGGTGACCACCACTGACCTGGCCCGACGCGCCGGAATGTCCGCCGGAGGTGTCTCTCAGCACCTGGCCGCGTTGCACGCCGCCGGCCTGGTTTCCCGGTCCCGACAGGGTCGGCACGTCCTGTATCGCAACACCGAGGTCGCGGCAGCCCTTCTTCGCGCCAGCCGCGGCGAGTAGGCCCGCCAACCGGTCAGCCGAGCAGGAGTTCGGCCAGCGGTCGACGGCGGCGCAGGCCGGTCTCCTCGGCGACGAGGTCGGCCGGGAGGCTGAGCGGGTCACCGAGTTGCCCCACCGCGAGCACCGCGTACGGCCGCACGTCGGCGGGGAGGTGCAGGTCGGCGGTGAGTCCGGCGCGATCCACGGTGAGGACCTGGCGCACGTGCAGCCCGAGCGCGGTGGCCTGCACGGTGAGATGGGCGACCGCCTGGCCCAGGTCGTACGCGACCCCGTCGGCTGGCGCGGCGTCGGGCGCGGTGTCGCCGTCGACGTGCGCGGCGAGCAGCAGAGCGGCGGCACGGTGTGCCCAGCGTTGGTCGCGCTCGGGCAGGTTGACCAGAATCCGCTTCCAGGTCTCGTCGTCGCGGTGGCCGAGGGTGAACCGCCAGGGTTGGCGGTTGCCCAGGGACGGCGCCCAGCGGGCGGCCTCCAGGAGGAGGGACGCGTCCGTCGCGTTCACCTCCTCGGTGGGGTGGAACGCCAGCGGACTCCAACGGTAGGCGAGCAGGGGAGTGAGGTCAGCCATGCTCTGGATCGTCCCGTATGGGCGATTCGCCCTTTAGGGGCGGGGTGACCAGATGTGGGCAAGGGCACCCGTAACGGGATAAAGATCAGGGCGTTCCCGCGCTCGGGCTGTCCGACGGATCAGGGGTCGGGGGCGCGGCGGTGTCGAGCGGGTCCCGGTCGACCACCACCGGACCGGCCAGCTGCACGGTGGCCGGTGCCGGCCCGGGCGCTGCGGCCAGCCTCAACGTCCCGGCCCCGGTCCGGACACCGGTCGGCGTGCCGTCCCGGTCGTAGCAGTAGATACCCACCTCCAGCGGGGCGTTCAGCGACGCCGAGGTGGAGTCCACCGAGTAGCAGGTGCCGGTGAGGCCCTTGGGCGGGCTGGCGGGGGCCACCGCCAACGGCGCGCGCCGGTCGGTGAGCACGTCCAGCCAGTCGGTGAGCGGATGCTGGACCCAGGGGTCCGACCGGCGTGGGATCGCGTCGTCGCGGTCACCGAGGCGTACGCAGCTCGCCGACTCCGGTCGGCCGGCCGACGGCAGGGCGCACTGGAACAGCCCGTCGGTCGTGGCGGCCATCGAGATGTCGGCGGCACCACCCCACGCGCCCCCCGGCACGTCGACCCGCCAGCTTCCGTCGTTCGCGCTGGTGAACGAGATCGTCCGGTCCGGTCGACCCGCCTGGCCGTACACGTACTGCGCCACCAGGTGGCGGTCCTGCGCAGCCGCGGCCAGGGCGGCCAGCTCGTCCCGTGCGGCGTCCACCGCGACCGGAGCTGGATCGGCGGGCGGCGGGGTCGGCGGCTGCTCGCCGGTGCAGGCGACCAGGAGAGCCGGCAGGGCGAACATGAGCGGCCCGAGCACGCGGCCGGCCGAGCGGATGAGGACGGGCACCGGCCCATTCTGGTGGGTACGGGCGGTCGATGGGCACCGGCGCGTACCGGGTTCGTCCGGCGTGTCGGGCTTGGTCGTCCCGACGTACCGCCGGACCTGGTGGGACCGGCCCGGCCGGCCCCGCGCGGGCCGGATGGTGGGATCACCTGACCCGACGTCGTTACCTGCCGGATACCCTCAAGGGGTCTGACACGCGCCGCCGGCCCCGGTTCCGGCGGCGTCGGCACGCTCAGGGTCGCTTGGAGGGAGTGCACCGTCGTGGCACTCGTGGTGCAGAAGTACGGCGGGTCCTCCGTCGCCAACGCCGAGCGGATCAAGCGGGTGGCCGAGCGCATCGTCGCCGCCCGCAAGGCCGGCGACGACGTGGTGGTGGTGGTCTCCGCGATGGGGGACACCACCGACGAGCTGCTCGACCTGGCCAACCAGGTCAGCCCGCTGCCGCCGGGCCGCGAGCTGGACATGCTGCTCACCGCCGGGGAGCGGATCTCCATGGCGCTGCTCGCCATGGCCATCCACAACCTGGGGTACGAAGCCCGCTCGTTCACCGGCTCGCAGGCCGGCGTGATCACCACCTCGGTGCACGGGCGCGCACGGATCATCGACGTGACGCCCGGGCGGCTCAAGGGCGCGCTCGACGAGGGGTCGGTGGTCATCGTGGCCGGCTTCCAGGGTGTGTCGCAGGACACCAAGGACGTCACGACGCTGGGCCGGGGTGGTTCGGACACCACCGCCGTGGCGCTCGCCGCGGCCCTGCACGCCGACGTCTGCGAGATCTACACCGACGTGGACGGCATCTTCACCGCCGACCCGCGGATCGTGCCCAATGCCCGGCACATCCAGCACATCACCTACGAGGAGACGCTGGAGCTGGCCGCATGCGGCGCGAAGGTGCTGCACCTTCGTAGCGTGGAATACGCCCGTCGGGCGGGGTTGCCGATCCACGTCCGTTCGTCATACTCGACCAACACCGGCACGATGGTCACCGGATCGATGGAGGACCTTTCCGTGGAGCAGGCACTGATCACCGGGGTCGCGCACGACCGCAGCGAGGCCAAGATCACGATCGTCGGGGTGCCCGACGAGCCGGGTGCCGCCGCGCGGATCTTCGACACCGTCGCCAGCGCCGAGATCAACATCGACATGATCGTGCAGAACGTCTCCACCGAGGGCACCGGCCGGACGGACATCTCGTTCACCCTGCCCAAGGCCGACGGTCCGACCGCGATGGCGGCGCTCAGCAAGATCCAGGAGCCGGTCAAGTTCAAGGGCCTGCTCTACGACGACCACGTCGGCAAGGTCTCCCTGATCGGCGCCGGCATGCGCTCGCACCCCGGTGTGGCCGCAGGCTTCTTCGCCGCGCTCGGCGCAGCCGGGGTCAACATCGAGATGATCTCCACCTCCGAGATCCGGGTCTCCGTGGTCTGCCGGGACACCGACCTCGACGCCGCCGTCCGCGCCATCCACGACGCGTTCGAGCTGGGCGGAGACACCGAAGCCGTGGTCTACGCGGGGACGGGTAGGTAGCGCCGATGACGGCGCTGCCCACCCTCGCCGTGGTCGGAGCAACCGGTGCCGTCGGCACCGTCATGTGTGAGCTGCTCACCGGACGCCGCAACGTCTGGGGTGAGATCCGGCTGCTCGCCTCCGAACGCTCGGTCGGCCGCCGGGTGCGCTGCCGGGGTGAAGAACTCGTCGTCCAGGCACTCACCCCCGAAGCGTTCGACGGGGTCGACGTGGCGATGTTCGACGTGCCCGACGAGGTCTCCGCCGAGTGGGCACCGATCGCCGTCTCCCGAGGCGCGATCGCGGTCGACAACTCCGGCGCGTTCCGGATGGACCGGGACGTCCCGCTGGTCGTTCCCGAGATCAACCCCGAAGAGGTCCGCAACCGGTCCCGGGGCATCATCGCGAACGCCAACTGCACCACCCTCGCGATGATCGTCGCCGTTGCGCCGCTGCACCGCGAGTACGGCCTACGGGAACTGGTGCTCGCCTCCTACCAGGCGGTCTCCGGGGCCGGCCAGGCCGGCGTCGACATCCTGCACGACCAGCTCACCAAGGTCG
Organism: Micromonospora arborensis; assembly: GCF_003205615.1. GTDB lineage: Bacteria > Actinomycetota > Actinomycetes > Mycobacteriales > Micromonosporaceae > Micromonospora > Micromonospora arborensis. The sequence goes on from NZ_PYBV01000014.1 coordinate 58,420, forward strand.
CCGGCGACCGCGCGCTCGGCTCGCGCACCGGCGACGTCCGCCAGGCGGTCGGCGACGACCTCGGCCCGTTCCCGGCCCCGCTCGCGCTCAACGTGGTGCCCTGGGCCGGTTCCCCGGCAGACGACGGCTGGTCCTCCGAGGAAATGAAGATCCGCAACGAGTCGCGGAAGATCCTCGGCCTGCCCGACCTCAAGGTGTCCGCCACCTGCGTCCGGGTGCCGGTGGTCACCGCCCACTCGGTGGCCGTACACGCCGTCTTCGGCACCGAGGTGGACGCCGAGGGCGCCCGCGAGGCACTGCGCAACGCACCCGGGGTGATCCTGGTCGACGACCCCGCGGCCGGGGAGTTCCCGATGCCTATCGACGCGGTCGGCACCGACCCATCCTGGGTCGGCCGGATCCGCCGCGCCCTGGACGACCCCCGCGCCCTCGACTTCTTCGTCACCGGCGACAACCTCCGCAAGGGCGCCGCCCTCAACACGGCCCAGATCGCCGAACTCCTCGCCAAAGAGCTGAGAACCCCCTAACCCGCGCCCGCCCGGCGCTCGCTTCGTCCTGCCCTGCTCGGCTCGGTGCTCGTCTCGCCCTGCTCGGTGCTTGTCCTGCGCTGCTCGGTGCTCGTCTCGCCCTGGCCGGTGCTCTGCCCTGGCCGGTGCTTGCCTCCCTCTGCTCTGCCCGGCGCTCGCCTTCCTCGTGCTCGCCCCGACCCCTCGCGCCGGCGATCTTGCAGTTTCTGTCAAGACAAAAGGGGCAAGGGCGGCGAATCGACGGCCGAAAATGCAAGATCGCGGTCCTGACGCGGTCCCGGTGCTCTCGGGGTGCTGTCCTGCTCGGGGGGTGCGGGGGTGTGGGTTGATCATGGTGTTGTGTTGGGCGGAAGGTGCCGTCATGCCCGTTTTGCGTGGGCGCCACGGCTTCATGATTGATTGACCTGGGGAGTGCGGGGCGGTGATCGACTCCATGTCGGCGACGTGGCGGTATCTGTCGGGGGAGATGCCGCCACATCGGCGATATGGAGTCGATCATGATCATCGTGCGGTGATCGTCTTGCTGTGATCCACACCGGATCGCCGATACAGGGTGCCCCGTGCCGAGGATGCCCCCACATCGGCGACTTTGAGCGGCTTAGTTGGTCTGTCTGGTTGGCACCGGGGACTGTGGGGAGCGCGGGCGAGCGGGCAGTGCGAGCGGGCAGTGCGGGAGGGCAGCGCGGGAGGGCAATGCGGGAGGGCAGTGCGGGAGGGCAGTGCGGGAGGGCAGCGCGGGAGGGGAGTGCGGGCGGGAGGGAGGGTGGGCGGGGGTTATGCCGCGGACAGGTGTACGCCGTCTCGGCCTTGGCGTTTCACCGCGTACAGGGCCTGGTCGGCTCTCCGTAGGGTGCGATCGGGGGACTCGCCAGGGCGAGGCAGTGCGACGCCCACGCTGATCGTGCGACCGATGCGCCGGGCTGCCTCGGTCAGCCGTTCGGCAATCCGGACCGCCTCCTCGGGGCGGCTCACCTCGATCACCGCGACGAACTCGTCGCCGCCGATCCGGTACAGCTCGTCGCCGTGCCGAAGCGCCCCCTCCAGTGCCCGGGCCAACCCGACAAGCACCTGGTCGCCGGCCTGGTGGCCGTACGTGTCGTTGACGGTCTTGAAGCCGTCCACGTCGATCGCCAGCAGGGCCGTACGCCCCGGGGTGGCCGCCGCGATCCGCTGGCCGAACGGGCCGGTGTGCCCCAACCCGGTCAACGGGTCGGAGCTGGCCTGTTCCCGCAGCCGGGCCAGCGTGCGGAGCCGGTCCAGACTCGTCCAGGCCTGCCCGGCGAGCAGTTCCATCAGGCTGACCGTGGTCGGGTCCGGGCGCAGTGCGCGTTCGTCGGCGACCAGGAGCACACCGCCGGCGTCCGGCGGCCCGACCGGGACGGCGACGAGTGTGTGCACCCCTGCCCGGGTCAACGGCCGGTAGTCCTCGGTCGGGGGGTGCCCCGCCTCGCCCAGCGTGTACCCGGCGCCGTACCGGTGTGCCCGGTCGACCATCCGGTCCAGGGCGGCCGGACCCGCCTCGGTCAGCTCGGCGCGGATCCGGGTTTCCAGGTCGCTCGGCGCCACCGGGGGCGGACCGAGCTGACCGGCGATCAGGAGAACCGCGGTGGAGAGGGTGGAGACCTCCCGGGCGGCGCATGCCGCCGCGGCGAGTACGTCCCCCTCGGTCGGCGCGGAGGTGAGCGCGGCGGTGTGCCGGAGCAGTTTCTCACTGCGGCTCTCCGCCGGTGGGCCGCCGAGCGCGGCGATCCGCGCGCCGAGCCGGTTCGCCAGCCGCTGCGTGGTCTCCCGCCACGGCTCCAGGTCGACCGGCTCACTCCACTGCAGGTCGAGCACGCCGATCGCCCGGCCCGCAGGGTCCAGCAGCGGTACGCACAGCTCGGCGGCCACGTCCGGGCGTACCGGTAGGTAGTCCGGGTCGACAGTGACGTCCGGTACGACGGCGGGGGTGCCGGTGGCGTACACCCGCCCGACGATGCCGGTCCCCGCCGGCACGGTCGCGAAGACCTGCCAGGCCCCGGTCGCCGCGACGCAGCGCAGGCGGTCGTGGACCGCGAGCAGCACGGAGATGGTCGCCGAGGTGTGGCGGGACAGCGCGGTGACCGTCCACCGGCAGGCCTCCAGCGCGCTCGACGCCATCGGCAGGCGGACGGTGACGTCACGGATGACTCGCTGATGATCCACTCGCACGTCGTTCCAGGTAGGGGACAGGCCCGGCCGGCGCCGAGCCGCGCGATCAAGCGTACTCACGGCGGCGGGGTCGGCCGGGCTTCGTACACACGTGCTATCCACAGGCTGTGGACGCAGCCTGTGGGCGGGGCCCTCGGGACGCCGCAATCGGCGATAGCGTGGAGCTCCCGGCGCCGAGGAGGCGAGCCCATGCTCATCGCCCAGCTCAGTGATCCGCACCTGACCACCGGCCTGCTCGCCGCCCAACCGGCCGCCGGGCTGCACCGTGCGCTCGGCCGGGTGCTGGCGTTACGGCCCCGACCGGACTGCGTGGTGATCACCGGCGATCTGGTCGACCACGGCCGGCCCGACGAGTACGCGGCTCTGCGCGAGCTGATCGGCCAGTTTCCGCTGCCGGTGCACCTGGTCCCCGGCAACCACGACGACCGGGAGTCGCTGCTCGACGCGTTCGGGGGCACACCGTGGCTCGGGGGCGGCTTCTCCGCCTACTACCACGTCGACCACGAGGCGGCGACGGTCGTGGTGCTCGACTCGCTCGTGCCCGGCAGCGACAGCGGCCGACTCGGCGAGGAGCAGCTCGGCTGGCTCGACGGGGTGCTGGCCGGGCGGCCCGAGGTGCCCGCCGTGGTCTGCCTGCACCATCCGCCGGTAGCGGTCGGTATCCCCGTGGCCGACTCCATCCGGCTCGCCGATGGTGACGCGCTCGCCGAGGTGATCGGTCGGCACCGGCACGTCGTTCGGGTCGCCGCCGGCCACCTGCACCGCCCGGTCACCACGGGGTACGCGGGCACGGTGCTCACCGTGGCGCCCAGCACCTGGAAGCAGAGCACGCTCACCATGAGCGCCGACGAGCAGATCGGTTGGGTCGACGAGCCAACCGCCTTCCTGTTGCATCTGGTCGAGGCGGGCGGCTGCGTGACACACACCGTGCAGGTCAGCCACTCCGCCGGCCAGACCTGCGGCTTCTGAGGGCACCCGTCGCTGACCGCTGACCGCCCCGGGCCGTCAGGCGAGCAGGAACTCGCGTAACGCGGGCGCGAGCGTGGTCGGCGGCACCTCGTGGTAGCCACCGTCGAGGCTGATCGACCGGCCGCCCGGGACCGCCTCGGCCGCGGCACGGCTCGCGTCGCGCAACCACTGCGGGCTGCCCGTGCTGTCCACGGCGAGGGTCGGCGCGGTGATCGCCGCGAGCCGGTCGGTGGGCATTCGCCCTCCCGCGGTGACGATCTCGTCGTACGGCAGGGTGTGCGCGATCGCGGTAAGTGAACTCCACACCGGTTGGGCCTTCATCTCCGTGATCATCTCGGCCGGCAGCCCCACCGAGGTGCTGAGGAAGGTCTCCACCGCGCCGTCCCGGTCGTCGGCCGCGATCAGCTCGATGAGCTGCGCGGTGGTGTCCTTCCAGACCCCGACGTGCGGCCCCACTTGAAACGGTGGCTCGAACAGGACCAACCCGGTCACCGGCAGGCCCTGTGCGGTGGCGAGGGCGGCCAGGACGGCGCCGGAGGAGATCCCGTAGACAGCGGCGGAAGCACCAGCCGCCGCGATCAGGGCGGCCAGATCGTCGATCTCGCGGCCGATCTCGTACGGTGCGGTGTCGCCGCTGTAGCCCCGACCTCGGCGGTCGTAGCTGAACACGGTGAAATCCGGTGCCAGCGCCGCACCGATGTCGCGGGTCGTGTTGCGGTCGCTCAACGCGCCGCCGACCAGGATGATCGCGGGCCCGGTCCCGGACCGTTCGAACGCGATGGGCGTGCCGTCCGCCGATCGCACCTGCTCCACCGCCGGTGTCGTCCCGCTCACGATGCCGCCTCCGTCCGCGCTGGCTGTCCCGTCCTTTCTAGACCCCGGGACCGACAATGTCCGGCAGATCGCATCGAACGGCTGTCGATTGAGGTCCAGCCCCACCCACGGCCCTGATGTGCTGCCTGGGTCGACCGGTCGGCGTCCGGATGAGAGGCTGTCGGTGCAGGCGGCCATCCCCAACCGCCGCCATTCGCGATCGATCCTTCCGACGGCGTCGGTTGGCGGCCCGGTCGACCCAGAGGCCGGGCCCCGCACGCGCCGATTCTCACGAGGAGATTCATGTCCATACCCGGATTGCGTCGGGCCGCCGTCGGTCTGACCGCGTTCGCGGTGGCCGCGTTCGGCGCGGTCGCCACCAGCCCCGAACAAGCCGACGCACGGCCGAAGCCGGTCGACGTCAGCCTGCTGGCTCTGAACGACTTCCATGGCAACCTCGAACCGCCGAGTGGGTCCAGCGGCACCATCGCCGGGCAGACCGCGGGCGGCGTCGAGTTCCTGGCCACCCACCTGGCCGAGCTGCGCGCCGCCGCCAAGAAGAAGAACACCATCACCGTCGCCGCCGGTGACCTGATCGGCGCGTCCCCGCTGCTCTCCGCCGCGTTCCACGACGAGCCGACCATCGAGGCGCTGAGCATGGCCGGGCTGGACTACGCCAGCGTCGGCAACCACGAGTTCGACGAGGGCGCCGCCGAGCTGCTCCGGATTCAGAACGGCGGCTGCCACCCGGTCGACGGCTGCGCCGACGGCACCCCGTACCGGGGCGCCGGCTTCCGGTACCTGTCCGCGAACGCCTTCAAGACCGCGACCGGCAAGCCACTGATGGCGCCGTACGCGATCCACAAGGTGCAGGGCGTCAAGGTCGGCTTCATCGGCATGACCCTGGAGAACACCCCGGAGATCGTCAGTCAGCAGGGCGTCGCCGGCCTCAGCTTCGCCGACGAGGCGGACACCGCCAACCGGTACGCTCGCGAGCTGCGCCGCCAGGGCGTACAGGCGATTGTCGTGCTGTTGCACGAGGGTGGCACCCAGGCCGCGACCGGCGGGATCAACGACTGCGTCGGCATGACCGGGCCCATCGTGGACATCACCAACCGGATGGACCCGTCGATCGACGTGGTGGTCAGCGGGCACACCCACCAGGCGTACAACTGCGACATCAACGGCAAGCTGGTCACCAGTGCCAGCTCCTTCGGTCGCCTGATCACCAACATCGACCTCAAGATCGACCGTCGATCCGGTGACATCATCTCCGCCGCCGCGGAGAACGTCGTGGTCACCCGGGACGTGGCCAAGGACCCGAAGCAGACCGCACTGATCGACAGGTACAAGACCGTGCTCGGCCCGGTCGCCGGTCGCCAGGTCGGTGAGACCAGCCAGGCGATCACCCGGAGCCAGGAAACCCTCTTCGGTACGAGTCTGGGCGAATCGCCACTGGGCAACCTGATCGCCGACGCGCAGCTCGCCGCCACCGACGACGAACAGGGGGCGGTCGCCGCCTTCATGAACCCGGGCGGGGTCCGGGCCGACCTCGACGCCGGCCCGGTCACCTACGAGGAGGCGTTCACGGTGCAGCCGTTCGCCAACAACCTGGTGACGCTGGACCTGACCGGTGCACAGCTCTACTGCGTGCTGGAGCAGCAGTTCGTCACCGGCCGCACGCTGTACCCGTCGGCGACGGTGGGCTACGTGGTCGACCCGGCCGGCACCACCGGCACGGTTGCCGACCCGTGCGCCGGCACCCGCGTGGTCCGGGGCAGCCTCACCATCGGCGGCACCACGGTCGACACCGCCGCCACCTACCGGGTGACGGTGAACAACTTCCTGGCCGGCGGCGGTGACGGCTTCAGCGCCCTCACCGGCGGGACGAACCTGGTCACGGCCCAGATCGACCTGGACGCCTTCGTGGCGTACCTGACCGCCCAGTCGCCGGTGTCCGCGCCGGCGCTGGACCGGATCCGGACCACCGCCGAGGTCCCCGCCGCCTGACGGCCGACCCCGCGATATCGGGCCCCGGAGCGGATGCTCCGGGGCCCGTCCCGTCCCGTCCTTGCCGACCCCGCCTGCCGCCTGCTGGCCGCCGCCCTCACCTGCGGCGAGCGGTTGCGGTTGCGGCTGCGGGGTCAAGATCGCGCTCGAGCCAGGAAGTAGTGGCATTGCAGCGCGGTCGAGGCCACTACTTCCAGGATCAAGCGCGACACTTGCGGTGCGTTGGGGTGCTGCGGCGCGGCGCGGCGTGGGGTCAGGCGGTGGCGGCGGCGGGGGCCGGGGTGGTGGGCACCGGCTCGGTCGTCGCGCGGCCGTCCTGTTCGGGACTGAGCAGGCGGCGCAGGGAGAGCGCGATCAGCGAGGCGACCAGGCAGCCGCCGACCACCGTCGCCACCCAGACCCTGCCGTTGGCGGCGCCCATGAGCGGGCCGGCGGTCACCGGGCCGATCACTCCGCTGATCCCGAAGATCATTGAGCTCATCGCGTTGTACCTGCCACGTAGCTCGTCCGTGGCCAGCGCGTTGGTCAGCGCGGGCATCACCGGCGACAGCATCGTCTCGCCGAAGCCGAAGATCGCTGAGCAGGCCACCACGCACAGGGCGGCGAGCAGGGCGCTTTCACCGTTGACCAGGCCCGCCGCGCCGAGGACCAGCCAGGCTGCGGCGAACACCGCCCCGACCACGGCCAGTGCCCGGGTGCGGCTGCGCCCCTCGATCCGGCGGATCACCAGCAGTTGCGCGAGCACGATCATCACGGTGTTGGCGGCGAGTGCCCAGGCCACCACCCGCGGGTTCACCTCGGCCACCCGCACCGCGTACGCGGCGAAGCCCACCTCGATCTGCGCGTACCCGCAGGTGGTGAGGACCAGCCCGAAGATCACCAGCCGCCGGAACGGGCGGTCGCGGAGCACGGTCAGGTAGCCGCCGGGCGACGGCTCGTCGGTGCCTCGACGGCTGCCGAGCCGGTGGCCCACTGCGGGCAGGGTGAGCAGGATCAGCGCCGGCATCAGGTAGGTCAACGCGTCCAGCAGGTAGATCGTCTGGAAGGTGCCGGGCCGGGCGGTGTCGACGATCGCGCCGGAGGCCATGCCGCCGATGCCGATACCGAGGTTGAGCAGGGCGAAGTTCAGCCCGAAGACGCGTTGCCGCTCACCGTCGTCGGTCAACGACGCGAGGATCGTGTTCTGCCCGGACCAGATCGCCGAGCTGCCGATGGCGATCACCGTCATCACCAGCAGGGCCGACCCGGTGGAGTGGACCAGCGCGAGCGAGCCGGTGCCGACCGCCTCGATCAGCAGGCAGGGCAGCACCACGCGACGGGCGCCGATCCGGTCGATCAGTGTGCCGCCCAGCGGCGACAGGGCCAGGGTGACCGCGCCGTACCAGCCGATGACGAGCCCGGCGCGCGTGTCGGTGAGCCCGCGTACGTCGGTCAGGTAGATGAACAGGAACGGCAGGGTCAGGCCGCGTCCGATCGCCGACAGGAGGGTGCCGAGCATGATCCGGCGGGCTTCCGAACGGCGGGGCAGGGCACGACGCAGCATGTTCGGCATTCTCTTGGCCAGGTGTGACACCACGCGAACCGTTTTGGCCGGTCCCCGCTCTCGCTGGGACCGTCAAGTGACCAATCGCACGATGATCCACTAGGCGCGGCAGCGATCCGTCGGTGTCCGCCGGGTCTGGGATGCTGGCCCGATGACCGGCACCTGGCGACACCTCCCCGCTACCGCCCGCGCGATCGCGGTGACCGCCACCACGGCCGTCGCTGCCGCCCAGGCACGCGACGGACAGGCCTACGACGACGCGGTCGGCGGGCTCGCCGCGGACGAGCGGTCCGGCCTGGTGCTCGGCGCGGTGGTTCGGCTGCTGCTGGAGGAGAGCCATCCGGAAGGGCTGACCGGCGACGACATCCGCCAGGTGTTGACCCGCTGCGTGCAGGGCGCGGCGCGGTGGCGTGCGGACGTGGACCCGCACGTGGTGCTCGTTCTGCTGGCCGGCGCGCTGGGGGTGTACGACCCTGAGGGTGACGAGTCACCTCCGGACGCGTCCGCCCTGGCCCGGCATGCCCCGCTGCTGGTGGCCGACCTGCTGGCGGCGACCACTGTGCCGTTGGACGACTACCTGGCCGCCGCGTTCGCCGAGATCGAGCGCACCGAACTGCAGGACTGACCGGCGGGGGCGGCCACACGAGCGGCCGCCCCCGTCGGACACGTCAGGCGGTCGAGGCCGCCACGTCGAAGTAGTACCAGTTGGGGTAGTCGCTGACCGTCCCGTCCGCGCGGACGGCGTAGACGGTCAGGTCCGTGAACCCGCTGGCCGTCGGTGCCCAGGTGATCGTGGCCCGGCCGTTCGCGTCGGCCGCCACCTCGGTCGCCTCGGCGTTGTTGAAGCTGTAACGGTAGGCCGTGGTGTCCGTCCAACCCGGCGGCGGTGAGAAGGTGAAGGTGCCCTCGACCCCCACCCCGCCGACCGGCGAACCGTCAGGCGAGTAGTAGACGTCGGACTTCACCCCGGGGCCGGGATCGAAGTACGCCTCCCAGCGGCTCTCCGGTGACACGTACCCGTTGTCGCTACGGCTGCGGACGGTGAGTCGGTGTCCGTTCGGGTTCGTGGCGACGAAGCTGAAGAAGGCCGTCCCATCCTCCTGGGCGTCCCGCGTCTGCGGCTCTCCGCCATCGAGGACGAACTCGTAATCCCGGACGGTGACACCGGGAGCCGGGATGAACTTCAACAACACTTCCTGGCCCCACTCGGGCCGACCGCTCTGCACCTGCACCTGTGGCTCGCCCGAGGCGACGAAGGTGCTGTACGTCACGGTCTCCGAGACGTTGCCCGCGAGGTCGATGGCGCGCACGCTCAACCGCTGCGGGCCGGAGCGAAGCGGATTGATGGTCACGGTCGCCGACCCACCCGGGGTCTGCAAGCGCACCGCTCCGGGTTGGTCGAGCGGGTTGTGGCACTCCCACTGGCCGTGGTCACCGCTGGCCGAACAGCCGTGGACGCCCAGGCCGAGCCAGGAGTACTCGAAGCCGGCGACGTCCTTGTTGCCGTTGCCGGAGAACGTGAAGATGCCCGGCACACCGACCGGCCCCCACTCGCCGGTGGTGTCCGGCGGGTAGTTGGACGAGGTGACGGTGGGCGCGCTGGGAGCGGTGCGGTCATGGGTGAAGAAGCACTTCTTCGACCAGGGCGAGTAGTCCGCGCCGTCGGTCACCCGGGCCTGCCAGACGTACGACTTCCCGTCGGTGAGGGTGCCCTCGGGCAGGTTGACGGTGTTGGCTCGGCCGGACTGGCCGTGCTCGCCGGTGAACACCTGCCGGGCCTCCGGATTGGCCTTCGGCCAGATGGCGACCTCGGTCTTGACCGAGCGCTCGTCGTACTCGTCTGCGTCGGTGCCGACCGCCTGCAACGTGCTGGCGGACCCGCCGATGCGCGGATAGGGGGCCAGTTGGGTGCAGGGCAGACCACCGTTGTACAGGTGGGCGTTGTCGATCTGCGGCACCGAGTTGAACTGGGTGCTCAGCTGGACGCCGCGGTAGGGGTGGAATCGCCGGCCGTAGGAGGCGTCGCTCTCGTACTGCTCCGGGACCCGGATCTCGAAGGTGATGTACCGCTGCCGGTGTGCCACCGCGTCCTGCACCGCCGCGCCGACGTCGAACGTGATGATGGCACCGGGGCAGATCTGCGGAGGAGTGAGCACCTCGCCGAGCTTGGCGAGTGGTGCGGGCGGCCGGTTCCAGGTCGGAGTCGAGGTGACCGGCTTCGTCCGCCAGATCTCGACGGCCCGCTTGCTGCAATCGGCGACGCTGCGCTCGTCGAGGAAGACCTTGGCACCGTAGATCTTCTTGCCCTCGTGGGCCGAGAGGTCGTACGTGGCGTACACCCGGGAGGTGTGGCTCTTGCCCGCGTCGTCCTGCCAGGTGCCGAGCGGAATGTTGGTGTTGCTGTCGATCGGGTACGCCTTCTTCGGCGTCGCCGAGTCGGTCCAGCCGACCTGCACGGCCGGCGGGTCGTCGTAGTGCGGCGCCGCGACGGCGGCACTCGCGGTGGAGATGAGACTGAGCCCGCTGAGGCCGAGCGTCAGCGCGAGTGCGCTGACGACGGCACGGCGTGGCCTGAATTTGATCACAGTGGATGGTCCTCCCCGTGTGCCATCCGCCTACTGAACGGATGATCATGCCGCATCAAATCCTGGATGGCGTCGGGCGGCAACAGCCTTTCGGCCGGCTTGGTAGCCGGCCGAAAGGATCGGTGATCTTCCGAGCAGTGCCGACAGGGCGGCGGACCCGGACCAGCTCGGCGCGCTCAGTCCTGGTTCCAGGTGTCCGTCTCAAGTGTCGACGCCGCACCATCCCCGGCCACCTGGCCGCTGGCGAGCGTCCGGCCGGACGCGTCGAGCGCCTCGACGACGAGGCCCGTCATGGAGTGGGGCACGGGCACCACCGCCCCGGCGCCGCTGACCGCAGCCGTCGCCACCTCGCGCCCGTCCTGGGCCACACGCACCCGGGTGGCTGCCGCCGGCGTCACCACGAGCAGGGTCCGCTCGCCCTCGTCGCCGATGTTGTCACTGTCGATCGAGACAGCCAGGACGCCTGCGGGATCGGTCGGGTCCGCTGTGACGACGAAGGAGGCGCCGGTGCCGATCACGCCGTTGAGCCTTGGTCGATCGAGGTCGATCGTCACCTGGCCGATCCAGCCGCCGCCGGCGGCTGGAGCGGCCAGGATCGTCGCCTCGCCGCTCTCCAGCGACGCGTCGGCGGCCGGCGATCCGCCGGTGGAGCGGGCGGGAAGGCCGGTGGCGTGCCCGCCCCACACCACGCTCGGCAGGGCGGCCAGTTGGTATCCCCTCGACTTGGCGTACTCCGACACCATCAGTCGGGCACGCTGCTCCGGGACACTGCCGCGTACGCGGGACATCGCGGTCGCGAGCTGCGCGTCGGTGATCGAGTCCGGCAACAGCGAACCGGGGCCGGGGATCATCTTGCGTGTCACCGCGCCGCAGTCGACCCGCCACCACTCGGGCCGCTGGGTCTTCGGGGTACGGATCAGGTAGGACCCGGTCGGCTCCGGGGTCCACTGGAACGCCGTGCCGTTGGGCAATGGTGAGCTCAGGAAGACGCACCCGGCGGGTGCGATCGCCACGTGGATGACTTTGCCCGGGCCGGACGGGTCGCCCAAGGCGAGGCTCTCGTAGGGTTCCAAGCCGTCGCTGACGCCCCGAACGGCGTTGGTGCTGACCAGTTCCTCGGCGCTGGCACCCTCGTCGGCGGACAGCCACATCGCGGTACTCGGCCAGCCGGTGGCTGGATCGGGCTGGTCGCGGACGAAGGCGGCGAGCGCGATCCGCTGGCCGCCGACATCGTCGACGAACAACACCTTCACCGCGGTCACCGGTACATCCATTCGGGGGATGTCTCCCCGGCGCTGCGCGGCCAACAGGAGTTCGGAAAGCTGGCGGACATAGCCGCTGTCCTGACCGACGACGCCGCGTGGTGGTGACTGGAGGAGTTTGTCCGACCAGGCCACCACGGGTGCGCTGGATTCGGTCGAGTCTGCCGGTGGTGGTTGGGTGGTCCGGCCCGGGTCGGCGATCGCGAAGGCCGCTCCGCCCACCGAGACCACCAGGGCCAGGGCCAGCCCGCCGAGCCGGCGCTGCCGGCTCCGTCGGTAACGCGCCCTGGCTCGACCGTACGGATCCGGCTGTGGGGTCAGGGTGCCGCTCAGCTCGGCCAGGGCCCGGCTCAGTTCCTCGTCGACAGTCATGGTGTTGCCCCCGTCATCGTCGTCGTCCCGGTCGGTGCTGGTCTGGCTGCCGCTGAGGCCGGAACCGGTGGCGGCGCATCCGACGCCAGTGCGAGACGCAGGCGTGCCAAGCCTCTCGACGCACGGCTCTTGACCGACCCGACGGAGCAGCCCAGGGTGGCCGCGACCGCCGCCTCCGGCAGATCGACCACGTACCGGAGCACGATCACGGCCCGGGTGCGGGGCGTCAGCTCCCGCATCGCCTCGTAGAGGGCGTGCCGTTCCGCCACGGCCTCTGTCATGTCTCGGGTGGACGACCGGTCCGGCAGGATCGCCGTCACCACCTCGTGCACCCGTTGGCGACGCCAGGTGCTGATGTGCTGGTTGATCATGACCCGCCGCAGGTACGCCATGGGATCGTCGACCCGTCGCCACCGGCGCATCACCTTCACCAGGGCCGCCTGCACCAGATCCTCGGCGTCCTGCGCCGACCCGGTGAGGTGGTACGCCACGCGCAGAAGATCCATGTAGCGCGTATCGACGAACTCGCGGAAATGCTCGTCGTCAACTGCCATCAGCCCCCGCCTCGATTGGTTACCCATCACGACTCCGCCGAGGCTCGAAAGGTTGAAAGCCGGCAGCAGTTGCGTCAGCTCGACCCCGGATTTCGGGCTCCGGTCATCAAGTCGTTCGAGAACCAGGACGGCTCACGGGTGGCATCGAGCTTCTGCTTGACCGGCAGCAACAACGGTGTGTTCGGAACCACTCCCGACGGCGCTTCACTCGAAATCTTCGGTACGGCTGTCTGGGGGTACGCGAGGACGGCATGCTGGTGTCGAACCGTGTCGAGCGCAACGCGTTCGAGGTATACCAGCAGCTCACCGGCCGCGCACGGTAAGCGCAACGAGTCAAGGCCCCTCCGTGGAGGGGCCTTGACCTTCACTTACCTCTGGTCGGGGTGGCCGGATTCGAACCGACGACCTCTTCGTCCCGAACGAAGCGCGCTACCAAGCTGCGCCACACCCCGAGGCGTGCCGACAAATAGTAGCCCACCCGCCCCGATGGTCAAACTCGGTACCCCCGCCGCCTGGACCAGGTCCGGAGCAGCCAAGATCCGCACAACTTCCGGGATGTTGCTGCCTCACGACGCGCCGAGGCAGCAACATCCCCGATGGTGCGCGGATCTTGAAGCGGGAAGCGAGGCAGGGCGCGCGGGCGTGCCGCGCGGGCGCGCCGCGCGGGCGCGCCGCGCGGGCGCGGCGTGCGGGGTCAGCGGGGGATGAGGGTGAGGATGCTGGCCTCCGGGGGGCAGGCGAAGCGGACCGGGGCGGTCGGGTGGGTGCCGAGGCCGGCGGAGACGTGCAGCCAGGAGTCCGAGCCCGGCCACCGGTGCAGACCGCGCGCCATCGAGCGGGGCAGGCCGCAGTTGGTCACCAGCGCCCCGTAGCCCGGCACGCAGACCTGGCCGCCGTGGGTGTGCCCGGCCAGCAGCAGCCCGAAGCTGTCCGCGGCCATCTGGTCCAGTACCCGTGGTTCGGGGGAGTGCGCCAGCGCGATCGACAGGTCGGCCGAGGACGAGACCGGGCCGGCGACCGACGGGTAGTCGTCCCGGTCGATGTGGGGGTCGTCCACGCCGACCAGGTCGAGCTGCCGACCGCCGGCCTTCAGCATGGTCCGGGCGTTGTTGAGGTCCGCCCAGCCGGCGCCGGTGAACACCTGCCGCAGCTCCTCGTAGGGCAGCTCGACACCCTCGGTGTACTCCCGGTCGGGCAGGAAGTAGGTGAACGGGTTCTTCAACACCGGCCCGGTGTAGTCGTTGGAGCCGAACACGAACGCGCCCGGAAAGTCCAGCAGCGGCTGCAGGGCGCGCAGCACTCCGGGCACCGCCTCCGGGTGCGCCATGTTGTCGCCGGTCACCACCACCAGGTCGGGGTCGAGGGCGGCCAGCGACGCCACCCAGCGCTGCTTGCGCGCCTGGTCGGGCATCATGTGCAGGTCCGAGAGGTGCAACACGCGCAGCGGCTCCGCGTCGGCCGGCAACACCGGCACGTCGTACCGCCGCAGGGTGAACATGTTGCGCTCGATGAGCGACGCGTACGCGAGCGTGGCCGCGCCGACCGTGGCGGTTCCGGCGGCAAGCCGGAATAGTGTGCGCTTTCGCATGGCGTTCAGGGTAGTTTGACCGTCCATGAGCACGCTGAAGGACCGCCTCACTGCCGACATGCGTTCCGCGCTCAAGGCGCGCGACGAGCTGACCACCTCCACGCTGCGGATGGCCCTGGCTGCCGTCGGCACCGCCGAGGTCGCCGGCAAGGCCAAGCGCGAGCTCACCGATGACGAGGTGCTCGCGGTGTTGACCAAGGAGGCCAAGAAGCGCCGGGAGGCGGCCACCGCCTTCGCCGACGCCGGTCGTTCCGAGCAGGCCGCGAAGGAGAGCGCCGAGGGTGAGGTGTTGGACCGCTACCTGCCCAAGCAGCTCGGCGACGCCGAGCTGACCGAGCTGGTGGCGGGGGCGCTCGCCGCGGGCGGCTTCACCGGTAAGGCCCAGATGGGCCCGGCCATGAAGGCGGCCCAGGCCGCGGTGGCGGGCCAGGCCGAGGGTGGTCGGGTGGCCGCCGAGGTACGCCGACAGCTCGGTCTCTGACTCGCCGGCACCCCGGTCGGCGGCGCTGTGATCGCCGGCCCTGGATCAGCGGCGCTGTGATCGCCGGCCCTGGATCAGCAGGCGGTAGCCGCGGCCAGCCGTGGTCCGGACAGACGAAACGGGCGGGCACCCGCAGAGGGTGCCCGCCCGTCGTGTCCTACTCAGCGGCTCAGCCGCCCGGTCGACCGCCGGGTCGACCGCCGGGCTGCCCGGTGGGGGGGGTGCCGGGCGGGGCGGCACCGCCACCGTTGCTGACCAGGATGGTGACCACGCCACCCTTGATGGTGCGTCCGTCCGGGCTGGTGCCTGCCGCCTCGCCCGCCTTGCACGGTGAGGCGATCTTCGTGCTGGAGACCACCGGCTCGAAGCTGGCGCCCTTGAGCCGGTTCCTCGCCTGATCCACCGAAACGCACTTCACGTCGGGGATGCTGCGCTGGTCACCCTCGGAGATCTTCTGGCCCGGCGGCTCGAACGGGATCGCCTTCTTGCCCTTCATCGCGTCCCGCAGCGTCTGCCACACCGGAGGGTTGATGCCGTCGTCCTCCTTGTGCTTCATCTTCACGTTGGTCTGCGGCCAGTCCGGGTCGGCCATGATGCCGGCGACCGAGTACTGCTTGGTCATCGCGACCAGGGCGGCGGTCTTCTCCGAGTCGGTGGTGCCGGACTTGCCGGCCACCGGATAACCGACGTCGTTGCGCACGTTGCCGGCGGTGGATCCGGAGCACCGGGAGGAGGAGGACTTGTCACCGACCGGGCAGCGGGCCGCGTCCACCGCGGCGCGGGCCACGTCGGTGCTGAACCGCTTCTCGCAGCGCGGGTTGGCGACGTCGAGCTTGTTGCCCTCCGGGTCGCGGATCTCCTGCACCGGGATCGGCTCACAGAAGGTGCCGTCGGCGGCCAGTGTGGCGTAGGCGTTGGCCAGATCCAGCGGGGTGGTCTGCGAGACGCCCAGGGTGAAGGCGCCCCACTGGTGCGCCCCCTTCTCCAGGTCCAGATCCTCCTGGGCACGGAAGTTGATGCCCATCCTCTTGGCGGCCTTGACCACGTTCTCCGCGCCGACCTGCTGCTGAAGCGGCACGAAGTAGGTGTTGATCGACTGGCCGAACGCCGTCCACATGTTCTGCGGGCCGGCGGCCTTCTTGCCCGAGTTGGTCGGGCAGTAGAAGTGGGTGCCGGGGCAGGCCGCGTCGCTGCTGCTGTCGATGATGTATTCCGACTTGAACATCGCTGGCGCGTTGATGGAGTAGCTGAGCGGGATGCCCTTCTCCAACGCCGCCACGATCGTGAAGATCTTGAAGGTCGAGCCGGCCTGATAGCCGGTGATGCCGTCGCCGCCGGTGAGCAGCGGGTTGACGGTTGCCGGGTAGTTGCCCCGGATGCCCTTCCTGCTCTTCGCCGGATTACTGGAGAGCTTGTTGGTCGGCTTCTTCGGGTCGTCGAGTTTGAACTGCCGGTTGACCGCGAGCGCCCGGACCCGGCCACTGCCGGGCTCGACCACCGCGACCATCGCGGCTTCCTTGCTGTTCTCGCTCTTGGCCTTGCGGACCGCCTTGTCCGCGGCGCTCTGCGCCTTGACGTCGATCGAGGTCACGACGGTGTAGCCGCCGCTCTTCAGCCGCCGCTCCCGGTCGTACGTGGTCGAACCGAACGTCTCCTGCTGCATCCACCAGCGGTAGAAGTAGTCGCAGAAGAAGCCCCAGCTGTTGAGGTTCGCGGCGACGCAGCCGTTGGGGGTGCGCTTGTCTTGCACCTTGAGCGGGACGGCCTTGGCCGTGTCGGCTTCCTGCTGGGTGATGGCCTTGGTCTTGACCATGTTGTCGATGACGTAGTCGCGCCGTTCCAGAGCCTTGGGGTAACCACCCTCGGTGGTCGGGTCGTTCGTCGTGGGCGCCTTGACCATGCCGGCCAGCAGCGCCGCCTCCTCAATCTTGAGCTTGCTCGGCGGCTTGGCGAAGTAGACCTGGCTGGCGGCGTAGATGCCGTACGCGCCGTTGCCGAACGAGGCGAGGTTGAGGTAGCGGGTGAGGATCTCGTCCTTGGAGAATTCCTTGTCGACCTGGAGGGCCAGCCGCATCTCGCGAAGCTTGCGGGCGCTGGTGTCCTCGGTGGCCGCGACCACGTCGGCCGGGTGGGTGGCCGAGTAGGCGATGGCCAGCCGGACGTACTGCATGGTCAGCGTCGAAGCGCCCTGCCGGCCGGAGCCTTCGCTCTGGTTGTTGACGAACGCGCGGGCGACGCCGTTGATGTCGACGCCGTTGTGCTTGTAGAAGTCATGGTCCTCGGCCGCGATGATGGCCTTCACCATGTTGGGCGAGATGTCGGCGAGCTTCACGTCGCGCCGGTTCTCGTCGTACATGGTCGCGAGCGGTGTCTTGCCGTCCGAGGCCAGCAGATAGCTGATCTGCGGCGCGCGGGCCACCGTCAGCTCCGTGGGCAGGGCGCCGAATGTCTCGGCGCCCGCCTTGGCGGCCAAGCCGGACATCGCCACTGCGGGGAAGGCCGCCGCAGCGACCACCACGCCAGCCAACAGGCCACATACGAGCAGCGATGCGGCGTTGGTCAGCACATTGTGGTCACGTTTCCGCATCCAGTTCACCTCGACAGGGTACGCGAGTAGGGAACGAGGGGCGCCTGGGTGTTCTTTCCCCATTTCCTGCACGCGCTGCCCTCGTTGTGCTAAACGCACGACCCCCGGTGCTTGGTTGCGTGTGACCTGGCGTGAGTCTCCTCCGATTCAGGGAGGCGGCGCAGCGTTATCGCCGACCTCGGCGGGGTAACCGGCGGTCGAAGGCCCGGGAAGCCGGGAGTGTCCGGAATGATGGATTTCGCCGACAACGTTGCGTAATCAGTCGACTACAGAGCATGATGGGGGCGGCGACAGCGCCACATGTCGTCCGTGCCGCCTTGGGGAAGGCGAGCCGGGCGATCGGGGGGAATTGCCGGCTGGCGTACATCGACGAGGTCGGTAGGTACTGCAAGGGGGGACGTGTACACATGGGCATGATCACTGACTGGCCGTCGCTTGCGGCATGTCAGAACGGGGACCCGGACGCGTTGTTCGTACAGGGTGCCGAACAGAACGTGGCGAAGCGGATTTGCCGGAGCTGCCCTGTTCGCTACGAGTGCCTGGCCGACGCGCTGGACAACCGGATCGAGTTCGGTGTGTGGGGCGGCATGACCGAACGCGAACGGCGGGCGCTGCTGCGTCGACACCCGCAGGTGACGAGCTGGCGCAAGATGTTCGAGGCTGCGATGAAGAAGAACAGCAAGGAGAAGGCCGGCAAGGACAAGGTCCTCGTCACTGCGGCCACCTGACGTCGGTCACGGCCGACTGATCGCCGCGCCGATCGTCCGTAGCCCGTCGACGTCGTGCACGTCGGCGGGCTGCGCCGTCACCGACACCGCCGGCACCGCCGGGAACGCCTCGGTGAAGCGCGCGGCCACCTGTTGTTCGCGTACCGCCTGACGGGCCAGTGCGGCGTGCGCCCGCAGCACATCGACGGTGGCCTCATGCCCACCCAGCTCGGTCAGCCGCTCGGCGGCGACCCGGCTCTGCTCGGCGTCTAGCTCCGGCACCGCCGGTCGGTGCACCCGGTTGAGCACCAGGCCGGACAGCGGCATCCGTTCGTCCCGCAGGCGGCCGGCGAAGTAGGCGGCCTCCCGGACCGCGTCCGGCTCCGGTGTCGCGACCAGCAGAAAGGCCGTCTCCCGCGCCTGCAGGATGCGGTACGTCTGCTCGGCCCGCTGCCGGAAACCGCCGAACATCGAATCCAGAGCGGCCACGAAGCCGGACAGGTCGGTGAGCAACTGCGCACCGAGCACCTTCTGCACCACTTTCGAGAACATCCCGAACGAGGCCGTGACCAGGCTGAACATGCTCCGCCCGCCGCTGCGCGCCGGGGCCAGCAGCAGTCGCAACATCCGGCCGTCGAGGAAACGGGAGAGCCGGGCCGGCGCGTCCAGGAAATCCAGTGCCGAGCGGGACGGTGGCGTGTCCACCACGATCAGGTCCCATTCGCCCCGGGCGTGCAGCTGACCCAGCTTCTCCATCGCCATGTATTCCTGTGTGCCGGCGAACGTCGAGCTCATCGCCTGGTAGAACGGGTTCGCAAAGATCTCGGCGGCCTTCGCGGGGTCGGTGTGCTGCAGCACCACGTCGTCGAAGGTGCGCTTCATGTCCAGCATCATGGCGTGCAGCTCGCCGCCGCTGCTCTCGACGTCGATCCCCTTGACCTGGCGGGGGGTGTTGTCCAGCTCGGTCAGGCCCAGCGACTGCGCCAGCCGGCGGGCCGGGTCGATGGTGAGCACCACCGTGCGCCGGCCGTGCTGCTCGGCGGCCCGCAGCGCCAGCGCCGCGGCCGTGGTCGTCTTTCCCACCCCGCCGGCACCGCAGCACACGATGATCTTGACGCCGTGGTCGGCGAGGATCTGGTCGACGTCCAGCTGCGGCGCCGCGTCTTCGGAAGGCACCAATCGAGCGTATCGGGCCGGCTGGGTCCGTGCGCCCGTGCTGAGCTCAGGTGTGAGTCAATCGGCGCGGACGAGGGCCTGGGCCAGTGCCGCGAGCCCCGCCCGGTCCACCCCGTCGGGCAGCAACGGCAACTCGACCATCGGCAGCCCCAACTCCACCAGGTCGGCGCGGAGCGAATCCTCCAATTCGCGCCGGATGACCTGGTCGCGTGCCTCGTCGTGCAACCCGGCCACGGTGTCCCGATCGGCCGGCAGCCCGGCGGCGACCAGCCCACGCTTCAGCTCCGCCGCGGTGACCGCCCGGCCGGCAGGCAGCGGGGGCCGGGTGCCGTTGACGATCACTTTTCCGATGCCGAAGCCGAGTGCGGTCAGGTCGGCGATCGCGTCCACCGTCTCCTGTACCGGCATCTCCTCCAGCAACGTGACCACGTGCACCGCTGTCATCGGGGAACGCAACAGCGCGGCGACCCCCTCGCTCTGGGTCTTGATCGGGCCGACCTTGGCCAGCCGGGCCGTCTCCGCCGTCACGTTGAGGAAACGACCGATCCGCCCGGTCGGCGGGGCGTCCAGCACCACCGCGTCGTACGCGCGCCGCTGCCCGGACGTACGGGTGGTGGCCTCCTTAACCTTGCCGGTGAGGAGCACGTCCCGCAGACCTGGCGCGATGGTGGTGGCGAAGTCGATGGCGCCGAGCTTGCGCAGCGCCCGGCCCGCCGCGCCGAGCTTGTAGAACATGTCGAGGTACTCGAGCAGCGCCTCCTCCGCGTCCACCGCGAGGGCGCGCACCTCACCACCCTCCGGCGCTTCGGCGAGGTGTCGCTCCTCGTAGGGCAGCGGGTCGATGCCGAAGAGTTGGGCGATGCCCTGCCGCCCCTCGACCTCGACCAGCAGGGTGCGTCGACCACCCGCGGCGAGCGCGAGGGCCAGGGCCGCCGCCACGCTGGTCTTGCCGGTGCCGCCCTTGCCGGTCACCACGTGGAGGCGGGCGGACCATCCGGTACCGGCCGGGTCGAACGGCCGCTCAGCTGCAGACACCCGTCGAGCCTATCCACGCGTGGTGGTCAGGCGACCTCGCAGACCCACCAACCCGTCTTCTGCACCACAGTGAAGCGCAGGTCCTGGTCGGCCACCTTCTCGTCCGAGGTGGTCATGGTGATCCGGGTGGAGACGGTGGCCCG
This sequence comes from Micromonospora arborensis, assembly GCF_003205615.1. GTDB lineage: Bacteria > Actinomycetota > Actinomycetes > Mycobacteriales > Micromonosporaceae > Micromonospora > Micromonospora arborensis. Next base: position 78,962 of record NZ_PYBV01000014.1, read on the forward strand.
TTCCCCGGTCTGGTTGTCCACCTTCGGGGTGGTCCACCGGAAGCGCGGGTTCTGGTACGCGGAGGCGTACTTCTGCACCTCGGCGACCTTGGCGGTGATCTTCTCGTCATCGCGGGAGGCGGCGCACACGCGGCTGGCCGCCTTGGTCGCGTCGCGGTCCTTGTAGACCGCGGTCAGGAACTCGTCGACGGCGACCGCCGGCTCCTTGGCGCCCTCGCCGGTCTCGGCGTTGCGCAGGGTCAGGAACGCCACCACACCGCCGCCCACACAGAGCACCATGATCACGACCAGTGCGATCGCGGCGATCAGCAGGCCGCGCTTCTTCTTCGGCTCGGCGGCGCCCGGGTAGGGCGGGTATCCCGGTGGGGGCGGCGGGATCACCGAGGGAGCCGGGGTGCCCGGTTGCGTCGCTGCGGCGGCCACGGGGTCGCCCGACAGGCCGGCGGCAGCGTCGGCCCCGCTGGTCGGCCCGGGGAAGGATTGCTGGAGGGGGACGGTCGGCTGGGCGGGGAGCGCCGCCGGGGCGGCGGGGAGCGCGAGCTGCCCGGACGGCGCGGCGGGGGCCGGCTGACCGGGAACGACCGCAGCGCCGGGCCGACCGCCGGGCTCCGGCTGGGTCGGCGGCGGGACGGGTGGGCCGGCCTGGTCACCGTTGGGTGGTTGGGTCATCGTCTTTCCCCCGGGGGTGCGGAGCCCGCCGCCACCCCTGGCGTCGAGCGTGATCGAGCGGGCTGCCGGGCGCTGCGCGACCGTCCGACCGGAAGGGTAACGGTCGATGACCGCGTCGGTGTCGCCCCCGCCGCACAGTGCTGCCCACCGATCCCGCCGGCGGGACCGGCGTCCGGTGCGCTGTCGGGCTCTCGGCTGACTTGTGTCGCATATGTGACTGCGGGTGACCAATCGGGCGCGTCCTGTTGTCGGGACTGCGACCCCGGACCTACCTTTCGTCCCGGCGCGGGGGCCGGAACGGACGAATGGGTCCGGACCGGAAGCGTGATCCGAGCGGTACGACCGGAGGCAGTGCATGCGCGACGCGGACAACATCCCTCGCACCCAATACCCGAACACCGACCGGCCGCGCCGGCCCGGGTCCCTGTTCGACGCCGGTGGACAGATCGGCGGCCAAGCGATCAACGAACGGTCGTACCGCCGAATGCCGGAGCAAGCGGAGGTGGCTCGGGCGCCGAGCCACCCCGCCGAGCGGTTCCGCGACGACGACGAGCCGGGCTTCGTCATCCACCTGCCGATCCGGGTGCCGAACCTGGCCGCGGCGACCGTGCTGGCCGGCCGGGTCGCGGTGTCCCTGGGCTTCCTGCCCGAACTGGATGCCGGCGAGACCACCGTGTCCAACGCCGACGATCAGAACAACCGGCACCGGGTGTTCTGCGACCTGCTGCTGCCCGACCGGTCCCGCTGCCCCCAGGGGTACGAGCACGAGGGGCTCTGCGGGGAGGTGCCGGCTGCGCCGGAGCAGCGTCCCGCGTCTCGCCCGGCCAACGGACCGTAGGCTGTCCCTCGAACAATTCCGCACCGAGAGGGAGCCCTTCAGCGATGCAGAAGTGGGAATACTCCACGGTCCCGCTGCTGGTCCACGCGACCAAGCAGATCCTCGACAACTGGGGCGAGGACGGGTGGGAGCTCGTCGCCGTGGTCCCCGGGCCGAACCCGGACCAGCTCGTCGCCTACCTGAAGCGACCCAAGGCGTGAGCGCGAGGAGTGCAGCGAAGCGGAGCCCCGCAGTCGCGAACATCGAGGTGGCGCCGTGAGCAACGGACCGCACGCGAAGCTTGCCGAGCTGGGTCTCGAACTGCCCGAGGTCGTGCCGCCGGTGGCCAGCTACGTGCCGGCCGTGCAGTCCGGGCAGCACGTCTACGTTTCCGGTCAACTGCCGATCGCCGAGGGCAAGCTGCTCGCGACCGGCAAGGTCGGCGCCGGGATCTCCGCCGAGCAGGCGAAGGATCTGGCCCAGCGGTGTGCGCTCAACGCGCTGGCCGCGGTCGACTCGCTGGTCGGCTTGGAAAACGTGGTCAAGGTGGTCAAGGTGACCGGTTTCGTGGCCTCCGCGCCCGGCTTCACCGGTCAGCCCGCTGTGATCAACGGTGCCTCCGACCTCTTCGGCACTGTCTTCGGCGAGGCCGGCCGCCATGCCCGCAGCGCCGTCGGGGTGGCCGAGTTGCCCCTCGACGCCCCGGTGGAGGTCGAACTGATCGTCGAGGTCGCCTGACACCTCGCCACCGCGATCCGCGGCCCGTCCGGAAGGGCCCCTTCTTGTCGATCACGCGCTAGCAAGGGGCCCTTCCTTCGGGTTGGGTGGGCAAGATCGTGGGGTGTGGCGGGCGGGGTCGTACGATCGCAGCCATGAGCGGGCACGTGACGGCGCCGGCGGCGGCGCTCGCCGACGAGCTGCCGACCTGGGTGACACTGCTGCGTGCGCCGAATCCTGGGCCGATGACCCTCGACGGCACCAACACCTGGGTGCTGCGCGCCCCGGCAGCCGAGTCCAGCGTCGTGGTCGACCCGGGGCCGGCGGACGAGGGGCACCTGACCCGGATCGCCGAGCACGGCCCCGTCGGTCTGATCCTGATCACCCACGGTCACCCGGACCACACCGAGGGCGCGGCCCGGCTGAGTGAGCTGCTCGGTGGGGTGCACGTCCTCGCCGTCGACCCGGCACACACCATCGGTGGTGCTCCCCTGAGCGAACCGGGTGAGCAGTTCGGCGGCTTCGGCCTGGAGATCCGTATGCTGGACACTCCGGGGCACACCGCCGACTCGGTCTGCTTCCTCGTCGAGCACGGCGACGACCGGGTGGTGCTCACCGGTGACACCATCCTCGGCCGGGGCACCACCGTGGTCGCCCACCCGGACGGGCACCTCGGTGACTACCTGGCCAGCCTGGAGTTGCTGTCCGCGTACCGGGGGATTCCGGCGCTGCCCGGGCACGGCCCGGCGCTGGCCGACTGCGCCGCGGCCGCCGACTTCTACCTCGCCCACCGCCGGGCCCGGCTCGACCAGGTCCGCGCGGCGGTCGCCGCCGGTGCCCGCACGCCCGCCGACGTGGTGGCGGTGGTCTACGCGGACGTGGACCGCTCGCTCTGGTGGGCGGCCGAATGGTCGGTCCGGGCCCAGTTGGAGTATCTGGGTGTCGGCACCGGGGAATCCGCACCCGGGGTCAGTGGGTTGGAGCACATGTGACCTGCCCCGTGTGTGGAACCGTTGCCGTTCCCGGTGCGCGGTTCTGCCACAACTGCGGTGCCGCGCTGCCGGCCGCCGCCACGTTGCCGGCGGCCGAGCGCCGGGTGGTCACCGTGCTGTTCGGCGATCTCTCCGAGTTCACCTCCTGGTCGGAGGATCTTGACCCGGAACGCGTCGGCGCGGTCACCGACCGGGTGCTCGCCGCCCTCGCCGGTGCGGTGAAGACCTTCGGCGGGCACGTCGACAAGCTGACCGGTGACGGGATCATGGCGGTCTTCGGTGCGCCGGTGGCACACGAGGACGACGCCGAACGTGCCGTCCGGGCCGCCCTGTCCATGCAGCGGGCCGTCCGTCGGGTGCTCGACGACGAGCGGGGCGGCGGAGCGCCGCTCGGGCTGCGGGTCGGGCTCAACACCGGCGACGTCATCGCGGGCATCCAGGCCGCCATCGAATACACGGTCATCGGCGACACGGTGAACACCGCCGCCCGGCTGGCCGACGCCGCCGCGGTGGGCGCGGTCTACGCCGGCGGGCGCACCGTCGCCGCCACCCGGCACGTGTCCTCCTGGCGGGCGCTGCGCCCGCTGCGGCTCAAGGGCAAGCGTGAGCCGGTCGAGGCGTACGAGCTGCTGGGTCTGCTGGACGCGCCGGGCACCCGGTCGGGGCTCGGCGACGAAGCGCCGTACGTGGGCCGGGAGACGGAGATCGGCCGGATCGCCGGCCGGCTCGCCGAGGTGATCGACCAGGGGGACCCGCGGGTGCTGCTGATGACCGCCGAGGCGGGCATCGGCAAGTCCCGGTTCGCCGCGGAGGTGGAACGCCTCGCCGCCGGGTACGACGTGGGCGCGGGCCGGTACGCGGCGCACACGGGTGCCCGGGTGCTCTCGGTGCGCTGCGCCGCGTTTGGTGAGCGGCGTCGGCTGGCGCCCCTCGCCGACCTGGTGCGGGCCGCCGTCGGCCTGCCCAGTGACGCCGCCACCGCGCTGACCCGACCGGCGGTGGAGGAGAGGTTGCGGCGGCTCGGGCAGCGGCTCGCCCGCTCCGGCGGTGAGACCCCACCGATCGCCACCGAGCAGCTGCTCGCCCTGCTCGGCTACGCCGAACTCCCGGCGCACGGTGGCACCGACACCGGCGAGTGGGGCGGGTCGGGTACCCCGCCCGCGGATGCCGAGGTGGTGCCGAACGCGGTCGCCGACCTGCTCAGTGGGCTCGCCTCAGAGGCGCCGCTGGTGATCGTGGTGGACGATCTGCACGATGCCACCGCCGAGACGATAAGTGCTCTCGGGCTGGCCCTGTCCAGGCTCACCGGGCCGGTGCTGGTGCTGCTGCTCGGCCGTCCCGAGTTGGTGCGTACCGCAGGCGCGTTGACCCGGGTCGCGGACGCCGAGGTGCACTCCCTGCCGCCGCTGCGTGGTGCCGACGCGGCGCGGCTGCTGACGAGCTACCTCGGCGGCGGCAAGTTGCCACCGGCCGACGCCGACCGGTTGCTCGCCACCGCTCAGGGCAACCCGTTCTACCTGGCCGAGCTGGTCACCCTGCTCATCGAGCGCGGGGCGCTCACCACCGAATCGACGCGCGGTGTCCGCGCCGCGGAATCAGCGCGCGGTGTCCGCGCCACCGAATCGACGCGCGGTGTCCGCGCCACGGAATCGACGCGCGGTGTCGGCGTCGCGGAATCAGCGCGGGGTGCCGGCGCTCCGGAACCGGCGCGCGGTGCCGGCGTCGCGGAATCGGCGCGCGGTGCGGTGGAGCGGCCCGCGTCCGGCGAGCGGGAGCAGAGCGCGTCGGCCGGCTGGCGGTTGGTGCCCGGTTCGCTGGGCAGCAGGCTGCTCTCCCGGGACCTCGCCGCCGTGCTCGCCGCCCGGATCGACGCGTTGCCGCCGGACGCCCGTTCGGTGCTGCGTGATGCCGCGGTGGTCGGTGACACGGTGCCGACAGGTGCCCTGGAGGCGTTGCGTGAGCAGCGTGCCGGCCGCGATGGCCGGCCGTCGGCCGTGGTCGCCGTGGAGCTCGACCGTGCTGTCGAGGAGCTGCTGCAACGCCGGATGCTGCACCGCTCCCGTACCGGTTACTCGTTCGCGACCCCGCTGATGCGGGAGGCCGCGTACGCCGGGGTGAGCAAGGCCGAGCTGGCCGAGCGGCACGCCGCGCTGGCCCGCTGGGCGGCGCCGGCGGACGAGGCCGCGGCCGGCACCGTGGGCGGGTTCACCGAAGAGGCCCGGGACGACTTCGTGGCGACGCACGTCGAGCGGGCCGCCAGGCTCGCCGACGCGGTGAAGTTGCGTCCGGACGCGCCAGCCCGGGCGGTGGTCCCGCTCGGCGTCGCCGCGCTCGGCCGGGCCGCCCGCCGGTCGCTGTCCGCCGGTGAACCGGTGCTGGCCGTCGAGTTCGCCGAACGCGCCACCGAGTTGGCCCGCGACGGTGTGCCCGCAGCCGATCGGGTGGTGCACGCACGGGCACTGCTCCAGGTCGGTCGCGTGGTCGACGCGTTGACGTACGCCGAGAAGATCGCCGCGAACGCGGGCGACGAGGCCACCCGGGTCAACGCCCTGCTGCTCGCGGGCCAGGCCCAGGAGACCCTGGGGGACCAGGGTCGGGCGATCATCGCCTGGCAGGAGGCGTTGCAGGTGGCCACGGCGGGTGGGCTCCCCGTGCAGCGCGCCACGGCGATGCGCCGGCTCGGCATGGCCGACTTCGTGGCCGGGCGGCTGAGTCAGGCGAGCAGCCGGTTGGCCGCCGCGTACCAGGTCAGTCTCGGTGCCAAGGATCGACGCGGGCAGGCCTGGTCGCTGCAGAACCTGGCCTGGGTGACCACCACCCGGGGTGACTTCGCCGGCACCGACGCGGTGCTCGGGCGGGCCGCCCGGCTCTTCGCCGAGCTGAAGGACCCGTACGGGCGGGCCTGGCTGCGCGGCACGACGGCATTCGCCCGGCTGCTCGCCGGGCGACTGCGCGAGGCGTGCCGGATGGCGCAGGTGTTCCTGCCCTTCGGCGAGCGGGTTGGTGAGGCGTGGGCGGTAGGCACGCTGCGTGCGGTCGCGGCGTTCGCCACCGCCGAGTTGGGTGATCTGGCCGAGGCGGACCGGGAGGCCCGGAGGGCGTACCGGGAGTTCGCCGCCGCGTCCGACGACTGGGGGCGCGGGTTCGCGCTGGTGGTCCGGGCGGTGGTGGCACGCGGGCTGGGCGAGCCGGAGCACGCGGCGGACCTGCTCACCGACGCCCTGGCGTACGCGGAGCGCACCTCGCACCCGCTGCTCACCGGGATGGCCGGCACGCTGCGCGGCTTCGTCGCGATGGACATGGGTGACTGCGAGACGGCCGAGCGGGTCGCCCGCGCGGTGCTGACCACTGTGGAACCGCACAATCCGCAGGCCCCGGCCCAGGTGGCGCCCCGGGTGTTGCTGGCGACGGCACGTCTGGCCGCCGGTGACTCGGCGACCGCGGTCGGGCTGCTCGCCCCGGTGGCGACGGTCGCCGCGAACGCACCGTCGCTGCTCTTCTCCCGCCGGCAGACGATGGCCCAGTACGCGTCGGCGTTGCTCGCCCACGGTCAGCGTGAGCAGGCGTTGGACTGGGCCCGGCGGGCGGTGACCGCGCCGGCCGAGGACGTGCGCAGCCAGGTGCTCGCGGCCAGCGTGCTGGCCGAGGCGCTCGCCGCGTGCGGTGAGCCGACGGAGGCGTTGGCCTCCGCCGACGAGGCGGTCCGCCTGGCGTACGCGACCGAGCAGCGCAGCGAACGCGACGCGGCGAATGCCCTCCGCGCCCGCCTAACCCCCCTCGCCCCACAGGGTTGATCAAGAGGTTTGCGTCAGGAAACCGGCCTCCGCTGACCGAAACCTCTTGATCGACCCGGTGCGGGTGGGGGTGGGGCGGGTTTTGGCGGTTCCGGGGATGTGGTTGTCGGGGTGAGGGGCTAGCGTGTCAGCACCGTGTGCCGGTCCACATTGGTGACCGTCGCCGTGCCTGGGGAGGCCCTTCATGAAGCTGCCGCGATCCATCGCGGGCTGGACCATCGCGGTCTTCGGCGTGTTGGCGCTGGCGATGGGCGCGCTCGGGCTGCTCTGGCCGGAGGCGCAGTTGCGCATGCTCGGGCTCGAGGTGCCGGAGACGCGCACCGCTGGTGACTACACCGGCACGTTCCTGGTGGCGTCCTCGATGGCGGCGTTCAACATGGGCGTCTACTACCTCCTCGCCACGGTCACCGAGTGGCGGGCGTTCTACCGGTTCACCGTGGTCTTCCGGCTGGTCACGTTCACCGTGTTCACCATCGCCGTGCTGGCCGACATCGCTCCCGACGGGTTCTTCGGCGTGGCGGCGTGGGAGGGGCTGGGGGCCGTGGCCACCGCCGTTGGCCTGCGCCTGGACGCCCGCCGGGTCGCGCCGGCCGGCGGGGTCGGCACGCCTGCGGGTCCCGAGTCGGCAGTGACCGTCGAGGGGGGTACCGGCGCGGCCGGTGCCGCTCCGGCGGACGCGGCGCGCTGAGCCGCTGGCCGGGTTGGGTATTTTCGAGCGGTGACCGACACCCCGACCGGCGGCCCGCCGGTGCCGATTGTGCCTGGTCTGACTGATTTGCGGGTCTTTGCCCGGGGTGGGTACGCGACCGTCTACCAGGCCACCCAGATCTCCGTGGGTCGTGAGGTCGCCGTCAAGGTGGAGAACCGGACGCTGGACAGCGAGCGGGATCAGGCCCGCTTCCTCCGCGAGGCGCGGGCCGCCGGCCGGATGTCGTCGCACCCACACGTGGTGGACCTCTTCGACGTCGGAGTCACCGTCGACCAGCACCCATACCTGATCATGGAACTCTGCGACGGCTCGTACGCCGAACGGATGCGGACCTCGCCGCTGGACCCGGTGGAGGCCCGTGACCTCGGCATCAAGATCGCCGACGCGCTGGCCCACTCGCACGCGGCCGGGGTGCTGCACCGGGACGTGAAACCGGCCAACATCCTCTACTCGGGCTTCAACTCGGCCGTGCTCGCCGACTTCGGCCTGGCCGTGCTCGCCGAGCACCGGGACGCGTCGGTCACCCTGGAGGTGCTCACCCCGGCGTACGCGCCGCCGGAAATGTTCAGCCACAGCCCACCGTCGCCGGCCGTCGACGTGTACGCGCTCTGCGCCACCCTCTACGCGGTGATGCACGGTCGGCCGCCACGCTGGCAGTCCGAGCGCAACCCCAGCCTGGTCACCGTGTTGGAGATGTTCAACCAGCCGCTTCCGGGCCTGCCCGGCGTACCGGACGAACTGATCGACGTACTGCGCGCCGGCATGGCCAACGACCCGGCCGAGCGTCCCTCCGCCGTCGAACTGCACGACCTGCTCGCCAGCCTGCCGCTCGGCCCACCGGCGGCGCCGGTCAGCGGCGCCCCGGTCAGCGGAGGCGCGACCCGCCCCGGCCCGTACGCGGTCAGTCAGCCGCTGCCCCGGCCGCCCATCGAGGACACCCAGCAGGTGATCCCCGGTGGCCGACGTTGGCGGCGCTGGTTCTTCGGTGGTGCCGGGGTGCTGGCACTCGCCGCCTCCGCCACCGCCGGTGCCTGGGTCGCCGACCGGGCGCCACCGCCCTCCCCGAACCCGTCGGCCACCCAGATCGCCGCACCGGCGACCGGGCCGCTGCCCGGCTGCGTGACCGGCACCGGCCCGCCCACCGCCCTGCCCGAGGGCGCCCGGTGCCTGCCCGAGCTGGAATGCTTCGGCCCGGTGCGGATCCGCGGCAGCCGCGCCGAGGCGACCCGACTGTCCTGCGCCGACCGGCACACCTGGGAGACGTACGCCGAGGGCATCCTGCCGGTGTCGCTGGTCGGCGCCGACTACGACGAGGTAATCGCCGCCCAGCCGGTGCGGCAGGTCTGCAGTGTGAGGACGTTCCGGCTGACCACCGGGATCGCCGAGCCGAGCGGCTGGCACCTGGAGGTGCTCCCGCCGGTCGACGGCAACATCGACCGGGTCTACCGGTGTCTGGCCGGTCGGGGCGTGGACGCGCTCGCCGCGCCCACTCTCACCGGCCGCTGAACCCGTTCGACCCGCGCCGCCGGTCACGCACCGCACGCAACGCGTCCCGACTGTCCAGGGCGTCCAGGGTGTCCGCGTCGATCCCGTACGGCATCAGCTCGGCCGGCCCTCCGGTCGCCGACCGGTCCACCGGCTCCGGATCGTCGACCTGCCGGGCGGCCGAGGCGGCGACCCCGGCGACCATGATCAGCAGGACGCAGAGCAGCGCGAGGATCACGCCGAGAAGGTCTTGTCGGCGCCAGAGGACCAGCATGACCAGCGGCGCGAGGGCTCCCAACGCCGCGATCACCGCCACGGTCCGCGCATCGGGCCTGGGCAATCGACTCACCTGTCCAGCATGTCGTGACATCGGCGGCTGTCAACCGCAAAGCGGACCGCCACGCCGATCGACCGGGCCGTCCGACGTGCCCGGTTGGCGTCACCTCGGAATGGACCGCACTCGCTACTCTCGGTGTTCCGCAGGCTGCTCCGTCAGCGAGGTGCCCATGAACGCACACAGTTCCCGGTCCCGGCTCCGCTCGGTCGCGACGACGCTGGCGGTCGCCCTCGCCCTCACCCTGGCCGCCGCCGCCGGCTGTGACAGCCGGAAGGAACCGGACCTGCCTTCGGTACAGGAGGTGCTCCGCGAGTCGCACATCTACGGCCAGACGAAGCTGCGCATCGGTGTCGCCACCAACGAGCCGCTGATGGGCGAGCTCCGCAACGGGCAGCACGCCGGCTTCGACGTCGAGATCGGCCGGTACATCGCCGCCTCCCTCGGCTACGAGGGGGACCAGCGGTTGGAGTTCGTCTCCGTGGCCACCGAGGACCGGATCCCGGCGCTGCAGGGCGGCACTGTCGACCTGGTGGTGTCCAGCTTCTCGATGACCGAGGAGCGCAAGAAGCTGGTCAGCTTCGCCGGGCCGTACTTCGTCACCACGCAGGAAGTGCTGGTGTCGAGCCGGCTCAAGGACAAGATCCGCACCATTGAGGACCTGCGCGACCCGGCCTACCGGGTCTGCACGAGCGGCGGCTCCACCACCGAGGCCGAGCTGGAGAAGCGCCAGGTCAAGACGTTCGTGGTGAAGGACGTCGGCGATTGCGTCGATGGCATCCGCAAGGGCCGGTACGACGCGGTCAGCTCGGACGAGTCGATCCTCGCCGGTTTCCTGGCCAGCTTCCCCAAGGAGTTCGAGTTCGTGGACATGCCGTTCGGCACCAGCGAGTTGCTGGGCATCGGTGTGCCGATCGGTGATCCCGCACTGCGCGACCTGGTCGCGTTCTTCCTGCAGAAGAGCTACGAGCAGGGTCGGGACGGGCAGGCGAGCCCCTGGCAGACGGCGTACAACCGGACGTTGGGTCCATGGCTGAAGGCCGAGAAGCGCCAGCCGCAGCCGCTGGAGGTGCCGAAGCTCGTCGACTTCGACGACAAGGCTCCCCGGCGGTGAGCACGGCGCCGACCACCACCGGCGGCGCCGACGCCGACGGACCGGTGCCGCCACCCCGGGCGTCCGTGCCGCACGAAACCACCACCGTGCCGGGTGTCGACAGTCCGCTCGATGCCGCGCCGGACGCGGCCGGCTGGCCGGCGGGTGTGCCGGTCGCCGCACCCGCCGAACCGGTCGTCGCCGACGTCGGGTCCGGGCGGGTGCGGTGGGACCCGGCGGAGCGGCGCGCTCGGGCCAGCCAGTCGTTCTGGACGGCACTGGTGGGCGTACCGGCGATCTTCTCGGTGCTTCGGCTCGGGGTGGAGGCGGGCGGCGAACTCCAGACCACGTTGCTGCTGGTCGCGAACGTCGGGCCGGTCAACCTGCTCGCCGGTTTCCTGACCACGGCCGCCCGGTTGCTCTCCACCGGAATGGTCGCCGTCTTCGCCCTCGGTGCGGTGTTGGCCGTCAGTGCCGATCGGCTGCCACCGGGGACCCGCCGTCGTCCGCTCTTCGCCCGCTGGGCGGACATCACCCCGGCCTGGGTGGTGCTGGCCAGTTTCCTGCTCGCCCTGATCACCTGGCCGCTGCTCTACCTGCCGCTGCTGCTGCCGGCGTTCGTGGCCGCGTTCCAACTCCGCCCCGCGCGGCTGCACGAACGGGTGCTGCCGCGGCTGCTCATGATCGTCGCGTTGCTCGCCGGGTACGGCTGGCTGCTGCTCCCCACACTGCGGGACGCGGCGGAGCAGGGTGACGAGCGGCTGGTGCTGGTGCTTCTCGTGGTGCCGCCGCTGTTGGCCCTGTTCATCGCGGGGCCACTGCCGGGCATGGTGATCCGGCCGCTGGCGTCGGTGACCGAGGTGGCGATGCTGGCCACGCTGGTCTGGGCCGCAGTGCCGGTGATCAGCACTCCGGTGCTGCCGCTGACCGTCACGACCGTGGGCACGGAGAACGGACCTGCCGAGGACGTGCGCGGGCATGTGATCACCACGGACGACGTCAACATGGTGATCCTGCAGGAGCGGGGTGGCGTGCGGTACGTGCCGGTCGACCTGGTCCGCGCGCAGGTGCTCTGCCCGACCGAGGAGGAACTGCCCCGGCACCAACTGCGCATCCACGACTTCCACGTCGAGGACTCACTGCTGGAGGGCATGGGCCGTCGGGTTCGCCCGGTCCACCGCATCGATGCCGCCTGCCGTACCCCGGCCTGACGTTCCAGGCTCGACACCACGTCGCCGATGTGGGGGTATCGCGCACCCCGGATACCGCCACATCGGCGATATCGAGTCGATCATGCATCGAGCGGGCGGCTCAGTAGGACTTGTCCTGACCGAGGACGTGCTGGGCGACGAAGTTGAGGATCATCTCCCGGCTGACCGGGGCGATCCGGCCGGCCCGGACCGCGCCGAGCAGGGTCGCCACCCCGTACTCGGTGGTCATGCCCGCCCCGCCGAGCACCTGGACGGCGGTGTCCACGGCGAGCGCGGCGGCCTCCCCGGCCGCGTACTTGGCCATGTTGCCGGCCACCCCGGCCTCCAGGTCGCGGCCTGCGTCGTACTGGGTGGCCGCCTTCTGGATCATGAGGCGGGCCAGCTCCACCTGTACCGCGGCGTGTGCCAGCGGGTGCGACACCCCCTGGTGCGAGCCGATGCTCCGGCCGCCCCACACCTTGCGGGTGGCGGTGTACTCGCTGGCCCGCTCGATGGCGTACCGGCCGGTGCCGGCACCCATCGCGGCCACCGTGATCCGTTCCGGGTTGAGCCCGGCGAAGAGCGCCGGCAGCCCGGCGTCCAGCGACTCACCGAGCAGCGCGTCGGCGGGGAGTCGCACGTCGTCCAGGTAGAGCAGGAACTGGTTCTCCGGGGACACGATCTCCATGTCCAACTTGGACCGGGTCAGGCCAGGCGCGTCGGTCGGCACCAGGAACAGCGCCGGCTTCAGCTTCCCGGTGGACGAGTCCTCGGTGCGGGCCACCACCAGCACGTGGCCCGCCTCGTCGACCCCCGAGATGTAGCACTTGCGGCCGTTCAGCAGCCAGCCATCGCCGTCGCGGCGAGCCACCGTGCCGAGGCGGTGGAAGTTGGAACCGGCCTCCGGCTCGGTGATCGCAAAGACGATCTTCTGGGAGCCGTCGGCGAGGCCGGGCAGGTGCCGCTTGCGCTGCTCCTCGGTGCCATGCCGGTTGAGCACCGTGCCCGCGATCGCGGGAGAGACCACCAGCAGCAGCAGCGGGCAGCCGGCAGCCGCCAACTCCTCGCAGACGATGGCCAGCTCGGTGATGCCGCCGCCCCCACCGCCGTACTCGGTGGGGATGTTGACCCCCAGGTAGCCGAGCCGGCCGGCCTCGGCCCAGAGCTCGGTGGTGTGTTCGCCCGCCTTGGCCTTCTCGACGAAGTAACCGTGGCCGTAACGGCGGCCCAACGCCCGTACGGCGTCGCGCAGTTGGTCCTGCTCAGGGGTGAGGTCGAAGGTCATCGGGGGTTCTCCTCCGCAGTGTCGATCACGGCCAGCACCGCCCCGGTGCGGACCTGACCGCCGGCCGGCACCGGCAGTTCGGCGACCACGCCGTCGGTCGGGGCGACGACGGGATGTTCCAGCTTCATCGCTTCCAGGGTGAGCAGCGGATCGCCGGCCGAGACCCGCTGACCGACCTGGACGTGCACCCGGGCCACCGCGCCCGGCAGCGGCGCGAGCAGCGAACCGGCGGCCACCGCCGCGGTGGGCAGCGGAAGACGCGGCAGCTCGGCCAGGCTCGCCGCCCCGTCCGGGCCGTCCACGAACACCGCCGACCCCACCCGGTGTACGCGGTACGCGTGCCGCACCCCGTCGACGTCGAGGACCACCCGGCCCGGGGTGGCCTCGACCAACGTCACGGCCGGCCGTTCGGCGGCGGCAGCAGCGGCGTCTGGTGCGGCGGCACTCAACTCGGCGGCACCGGGTTCGGCGGACCACTCGACGAGCCCGCCCCTGCGGTCCAGCCGGTAGCGGACCTCGATCGCACCGTCCGGCCCGCTGAATCGGGTGACCTGCGGAACGGCCGGCACGTTACGCCAGCCCGACGGCAGCCCGGCCAGCACCGGCGCGGCGGCGCGGCGCCCAGCGGCCGAGGCGAGTGCCGCCGCCAGCGCGGCCAGCGGGAACCGGTCGGCGGGAAGCAGCGGGGCGAAGACCTCCGGGTGCCGGTCCAGGAACCCGGTGTCGATCTCCACGGCCGCGAACGCGGGGCTGCGCAGCACCCGGACCAGCAGGTCCCGATTGGTGGTCACCCCGTGCAGCTCAGCCCGGGCCAACGCGGTGGACAGCAGGCGGGTCGCCTCCGCACGGGTACGACCCCAGACGACCAGCTTCGCCAGCATCGAGTCGTAGTGCGTCCCGACCACCGAGCCGGCCACCACACCCGAGTCGAGCCGCAGGCCCGGCCCGGCCAACCCGCCGAACTCGGCCGCCACCTGCGGGACCGCGAACCGGTGCAGAACGCCGGTGGCCGGCCGCCAGCCCGCAGCCGCGTCCTCGGCACACAGGCGCACCTCGATCGCATGCCCGGTGCTGACCGGCAGGGCCGCCGGCAGTGGCTCACCCTCGGCGACGAGCAGTTGCCACCCCACCAGGTCCAGCCCCGTGCACAGCTCGGTGACCGGGTGCTCCACCTGGAGCCGGGTGTTCATCTCCAGGAAGAAGAACTCCCCATCCTGAGCGAGCAGGAACTCCACCGTGCCCGCACCCAGGTAGTCCACCGCGCGACCAGCGGCCACCGCCGCCTCGTGCAACGCCGTCCGCACCCGCTCCGGAACGACCGCCGGCGCCTCCTCGACGATCTTCTGGTGCCGGCGCTGGATCGAGCACTCCCGATCACCGAGGGCCACCACCCGACCGTGCGCGTCGCCGAAGATCTGCACCTCGACGTGCCGGCCGCGCTCGACGTACCGCTCGATGAAGACCGTGCCGTCACCGAACGCGGCGGCCGCCTCGCGGCGTGCCGAAGCGACGGCCTCGGCCAGCCCACCCGCGTCCCGGACGATCCGCATCCCCCGCCCGCCACCACCGGCGGACGCCTTCACGAGCACCGGAAAGTCGGTGACCGCATCGGTGTCGGTCCAGCTCGGCAGCATCGGCACGCCCGCCTCGGCGAGCAGCGCCTTCGCCGCCAGCTTGTCGCCCATCGCGGCGATCACCTTGGCCGGCGGCCCGACCCAGGTCAGCCCGGCGTCGGTCACCGCCGCCGCGAACTCCGCGTTCTCGGCGAGGAACCCGTAGCCCGGATGGACGGCGTCCGCGCCGCTGCGCCGGGCCGCGTCCAGGATCAACTCGACCCGCAGGTACGTCTCGGCCGGCGCGGCACCGGGCAGCCGGACCGCGTGATCCGCCTCGGCGACGAACGGCTCGGCGGCGTCCGCGTCCGAGTGCACCGCGACCGTCTCCACGCCGAGCGCCCGGCAGGTCGCGAAGACCCGGCGGGCGATCTCCCCGCGATTGGCGACAAGCAGTCTGTTGATCATGAGCGCTGAGCCTGCCTTTCGTTCGCGACTGCGGGACTCCGCTTCGCTGCGTTCCTCGCGCTCACGGGCTACATCCGGAAGACGCCGAAGCCGGCGGCGCCCTGCACCGGTCCGCTGTGGATCGCCGAGAGGCAGAGCCCGAGGACCGTACGCGTGTCCCGAGGGTCGATCACCCCGTCGTCGTAGAGCCGGCCGGAGAGGAACAACGCGCCCGACTGTGACTCGATCTGCTGCTCGACCATCATCCGCATCGCGGCGTCGGACTCCTCGTCGTAGTCGCGCCCCCGGGCGGCGGCAGCCTGCCGCGCCACGATGGAGAGCACCCCGGCGAGCTGAGCCGGGCCCATCACCGCCGACTTCGCGTTCGGCCAGGTGAACAGGAACCTCGGCTCGTACGCCCGGCCACACATGCCGTAGTTGCCGGCCCCGTACGAGGCGCCCAGGTTCACCGTCAGATGCGGCACCGTCGAGTTGGACACCGCATTGATCATCAGTGCGCCGTGCTTGATGATGCCGCGCTGCTCGTACTCCGTGCCGACCATGTAGCCGGTGGTGTTCTGCAGAAAGATCAGCGGGGTGTCGGAGGCGTTCGCGAGCTGGATGAACTGGGCCGCCTTCTGCGCCTCCGCGCTGAACAACACCCCGCGGGCGTTGGCCAGCACGCCAACCGGGTACCCGTGCAGCTCGCCCCAGCCGGTGACCAGCGCGTCCCCGTACGCGGGCTTGAACTCGTCGAAGTCGCTGCCGTCCAGGATCCGGGCCAGCACCTCACGCGGGTCGAACGGCACCTTCAGGTCGGCGCTGGTGATGCCGAGCAGCTCCTCCGGGTCGTACTTCGGTGGCTGCGGCACGGCCGTCCGCGGCGGCGGGCCCTGCTTGCGCCAGTTCAACCGGCGTACGCACTGCCGGGCCAACCGGATGCCGTCCCGCTCGTCGGAGGCCAGGTAGTCGGCGAGCCCGGACGTGGCCGCGTGCATCGCCGCACCGCCCAACGACTCGTCGTCGGTGACCTCACCGGTCGCCATCTTCACCAGGGGCGGCCCGGCCAGGTAGACCTGCGACCGGTCCCGAATCATGATCACGTGGTCGGACATCCCCGGCACGTACGCGCCACCTGCCGTCGCGTTGCCGAAAACCACGCTGACCGTGGGGATGCCCGCCGCCGAGAGCCGGGTCAGGTCACGGAACACCCGACCACCCGGAATGAAGATCTCCGCCTGGGTGGGCAGGTCCGCCCCGGCCGACTCGACCAGGTTGACCATCGGCAGCCGGTTGGCCAGGGCGATCTCGCCGGCCCGCCGCGTCTTGGCAAGGGACCACGGATTGACCGCGCCGCCGCGTACCGTCGGATCGTTGGCCACGATCAGACACTCCACGCCCTCGACCACCCCGATGCCGGTGACCACGCTGGCCCCGACCGGGAAGTCCGTGCCGTACGCGGCGACCGGCGACAACTCCAGGAACGGGCTGTCCGCGTCCACCAGCAGCTCGATCCGCTCCCGGGGGAGCAACTTGCCGCGCGCGTGGTGCCGGGTCACGTACTTCGCGCCGCCGCCGGCCCGAGCCTGGTCCAGCGCGGCGTCCAACTCGGCCAGTCGGTCCAGCAGAGCCGCACGGTTTGCCACGTGCCCGGGTGCGGACACGTCGACCGCGCTGTTCAAGATGCTCACAGCCCCATGCCCTTCGCGATGATCTCATTCATGGTCGGCCGGCAGGTCGACGATCCGGGCGCGCAGCAGCTCGCCGAGTGCCTTGGCCTGCGGGTCGAACCGGGTCGACGCGGCCACCCCTGCCCCGAGCAGGCCCTCGATCACGAAGTTGACCGCGCGCAGGTTCGGCAGTTCGTAGCGCCGCACCGACAGCGGCCCGGTCTCCGGCACCAGTTCGGCCAGCCGCTCGACGGTCAACCAGGCGCGCAGCCACGCGTACCCGGCTTCGCTCCGCGCCCAGACACCGAGGTTGGCATCCCCACCCTTGTCCCCTGAGCGTGCGCCGACCAACTCGCCGAGCGGTCCGCGTCGGGTCGGGCCGTCGACCGCCGTTTCGCCGCCCGAAACTGTCTCGGCGGCGGCGGTTGCTGCCGCGGCGGGGTCGGTGTGGAGCGGCGGGGCGATCGGCACCCGCTCGCTGCTGGGCAGCACCGCTACGTGCGCCACCGCCTCCTGCGGCACCGTGTCGGCGGTGAAGACGCCGTACGGGGTCGCGTCGCCCGGCAGGGTGGTCAGCGTGCAGCCCGGGTACGACGCCAGCGCCAATTCCACCGCCGCCGCCGAGAAAGCCCGTCCGGTTCGCGCCTTGTCGCCGTCGCGCAGGTGGACGTGGAGCAGGGCACTGGCAGCCTCGGTGTCGACGGCGTCGGGGTGGTCGGTCCGGGCCAGGACGAACTCCAGCCCGTCCTTGCCCACCGCCTCCTCGACCTGCCCCCGGACCAGAGCGGCCTTCGCCTCGACGTCCAGACCACAGAGGACGAACGTCATCGAGTTGCGGAAGCCGCCGAGGTTGTTGACGCCGACCTTGAGCGTGGCCGGCGGTGGCGTACCCCGGACACCGGCGACCTGGACCCGGTCCGGCCCGTCGGCCCGCAACGTCACCGTGTCCAGTCGGGCGACCACGTCCGGTCCCAGGTACGCCGGCCCACCGATCTCGTAGAGCAGTTGGGCGGTGACCGTCTCCACGGTGACCGCGCCGCCGGTGCCCACCTGCTTGGTGAGCACCGTCGAGCCGTCGGCGTGCACCTCGGCGATCGGGAATCCGGGCCGGTGCCCGCCGTCGGGCAGCTCGGTGAAGAAGCTGAAGTTGCCGCCGGTGACCTGTGCACCGCACTCGATCAGGTGCCCCGCGACGGTCGCCCCGGCCAGCTCATCGAGGTCGTCGCGGCCCCACCCGTACCGGGCGATGGCCGGGCCGACCACCAGCGACGCGTCGGTGACCCGGCCGGTGACCACCACGTCCGCACCACTGTCGAGGCAGGCGGCGATCCCGAACGCGCCGAGGTAGGCGTTCGCGGTCAACGCGTCCGGCCGCTGGATGGTGTCGCCCTCGACGTACCCGACCTGGGCTGGCAGGCCCAGACGGCCGGCGAGTGCGTCGATGGCGGCGGCCAGGCCGGCCGGGTTCAACCCGCCGGCGTTGGTCACGATCCGCACCCCCCGGTCGAGGGCGGTGCCGAGGCACGTCTCCAGTTGACGCAGGAACGTCTTCGCGTAGCCCAGGCCGGGGTCGCGCAGCCGGTCCCGGGCGAGGATCAGCATCGTCAACTCGGCCAGGTAGTCACCGGTCAGCACATCCAACTCGCCGCCGTCGAGCATCTCCCGCCAGGCGATGAACCGGTCGCCGTAGAAGCCGGAGGCGTTGCCGATGCGGATCATGCTCGTCCTCCGTCTCCGCCTGCCGGCGCACGGCCGGCGCCCGGCGGGCCGGCGAACGCCTGCGCCACGTCGAGCCACTCGTCGGCGACCGGGCCGACGGCGACCAGGGCGAGATCCGCGCGGTGTCGGCGCTGAGTGACAAGCAGGCAGAAGTCCCGAGCCGGGCCGCTCAGTCGGTCGGCGGCGTCCGCCGGACCCCAGCTCCACGTGTCACCGCCGGGCCCGACCAGTTCGACCCGGACCGGCGCCGTCGGTGCCGTCCGGCCGTGTGCGGCGAAGCCATGCCCGAGGGTACGCACGCCCAGGTGCGCGACGTGCCGGAGTCGGTCGCTGTCGGGGCGGACGACGCCGAGTGTGTCGGCCACATCCGCACCGTGTGCCCAGGTCTCCATGATCCGGGCGGTCGCCATCGAGGTGGCGGACATCCGGGTGCCGTACCAGGGCAGCTTCTCGCCGGCCGGGACGGCCGCCAGTGCGTCGGCGAGTGCCGCCCGGCCGGCCCGCCAGCGGGGGAGCAGCTCCGCTGGCGGCGCGAGGAACTCCTCGGCGCCGGCGTCGACCATTCGGGTCGGGTCCGGTGCGGCGGTGACCGTCGCGTAGAACGCCTCGGGATCGGTGGCGGCGAGCAGCGCCACGTGGTCGGTCCAGGCGAGGTGGGCGATCTGGTGTCCGATGCTCCAGCCCGGCGCGGAGGTCGGCCTCGCCCAGTCGACGGAGGGCAGTGGGGCCACCAGGGCGTCCAGTTGGGCCGACTCGTCGGCCAGGTCGGTGAGCAGGTTGCTGAGGTCGACCATGGTGCCTCCGGTCGGTGCAGGCCTGCGCGGCCGGCGGTCAGGGCGTGAGAAGGGCGGCGAGTTGGCGCTTCCAGGTGGTCAGCAGAGCGGTACGGCGTGCCGAGTCGTCGTTGAGCAGGTTGGCCACCCCGAGCCCGCGGAGCAGGTCGAGGGTGGCCTGCACCGCCTCGCGGACTCCGGGCCGGCGCTCGTCGACACCGAGTAGCGCGACGGTGAGGCGGTGCATCTCCCGCCCGACCGTCGCCTCCAGCGGCACCAGGGCGTCCCGCAGCTCCCGATCGGTGCGAGCGGCGACCCAGAGCTCGAGGGCGGCGACGAACAGCGGCCCGGTGAACGCCACACCGAGCAGGTCGATCACCCGGTCCAGCCGCTGCGGGCCAGCGGGCAGGACCTCGGCCTCGGTGCGCAACTCGGCGGCCCGCCGCTCGGCCAGATGGGCCACGGCGGCGGTGACCAGCGCGGCCTTCGTCGGGTAGTGATGCAGTTGGGCCCCGCGCGAGACACCGGCCCGTGCGGCGACGACGGTGGTCGTGGTGCCGGACCAGCCGTGCTCGATCAGGCAGTCGACAGTCGCCTCCAGCAGGCGGGCCTGGGTGGCGCGGCTGCGCTCCTGCTGAGGAACGCGCGTCGATGCGGCGGACACGGGAACAGCCTGCGGTCTGAGAAACAAACAGTCAAGACTGACTTTTTCTAGAGCTTGGCGTTTGGTCGCGGCAGGGGCGGGGTGGCGGGACGGGTGGTTGGGCCGCAGTCGTCGGCGGCGGCCCGCACCGGGACGGGATGCACCGGTGGGTAGCAGTCCCTGTAGAGCTGCCCCACCAATGGGGCGTGCCGGGTCCTGCGTGCCGGGTCCTGCGTGCCGGGTCCTGCGTGCCGGGTCCTGCGTGCCGGGCCCTGCGTGCCGGGTTCTGCGTGCCGGGTTCTGCGTGCTGGGTCCTGCGTGCCGGGCCCTGCGTGCCGGGCCGACGCACCTGGCCGGACCGGGATGGCAGGACTGGGTGACTCGACCGGGGTTCGACCGGGGTTCGACCTGGGTGCCCCGGACCG
>NZ_PYBV01000014.1:99397-164903 GCF_003205615.1 Micromonospora arborensis
CGGGGTGGTCGGACCTGGGGTGCCCTGGCCGGGGTGGTCGGGCCGGGTCGCCGGACCGGGGTGGTTGGACCTGGGGTGCCCTGGCCGGGGTGGTCGGGCCGGGTGGCGCGACCGGGATCGCCCCAGATCTGGGGCAGCTCTACAGGCAGCGAGTAGGGACCTTCACCCTGCTCGACCAGCGCCCGCTGCGCGTGCCCCGGCCCCGCCCGGGCGCGGCCGACGGCGGCCGAGCGGGCGACCCGGCAGCCCTCGCTCAGCGGCCGTCGCGGGGGCCGAAGACCGCCAGCGCGTCGGCGTCGCTGTGCTGGGAGCGCAGGTACTCGTCGGCCCAGGCGGCGGCGTCGGGGTAAGCCGACTCGGCGGTCACCCGGGCGCAGGCCGCGTCCACGTCGAAGTGCGTGCGCCGCAGTTGGACGCCTGGCCCGAGCAGTGCCCACCAGGCGCCGGCGCCGCCGTACGGCATGCCGATGCTGCCCGGGTTGACCACCAGACGGCGATCGACCAGGCGGGTGAAAGGCATGTGGGTGTGTCCGCAGACCACCGTCGAGACCTCGGGCGGGAGGCCGGCGAACACCTCGACCCAACGCTCCATCCGGGAGTCGACGAGCACGACCTCCTCGTCGTCGCGGGGGGTCGCGTGGCAGAACAGCGTCGGCCCCAGGCCGTCGATATCCAGCGTCACGGTCGCCGGCAGCGCGGCGAGCTGAGCCACCTGGTCGTCGCGGAGCTGCCCGGCGGCCCAGTTCGACACCTCGATCGACGCCGGCTTGCCGGCCCGCGCCTCGACCAGCTCCCGTTCGCAGTTGCCGCCCACCCAGCAGACCCGGTCACCGAGGCCGGCGAGCACATCCAGCACCTCGACCGGCTGCGGACCGGCCGCGATGTCGCCGGTCAGGACGATCAGATCGGCGGCGGCGACGTCCGGTTCGGCCAGCACGGCCTCCAGCGCCGGCAGGACGCCATGGATGTCGGAGAGCACCGCAACACGGTTCACCATGGCCCCACCCTCACCGCTGACCTCACCGCGAGGCCAGCGGTTCTGCGCGAGGCAGATAAAAACGTCCCCGCCTACCGTCGGTGACGGGAGGCGGGGACGGGACGTGCCAGTCAGACGCGGGCGCGACGAGCGAGACGCTCCGGGTCCAGGATGATGATGCTCTTGCCGTCCAGCCGCAGCCAGCCGCGCGAGGCGAAGTCGGCCAGGGCCTTGTTGACCGTCTCCCGGGAGGCGCCGACGAGCTGGGCGATCTCCTCCTGGGTGAGATCGTGGGTCACCCGCAGGACGCCGCCGTCGCGGGTGCCGAACCGACCAGCCATCTGGAGCAGGTTCTTGGCGACCCGGCCCGGCACGTCCGTGAAGATCAGGTCGGCGAGCGAGTCGTTGGTCCGGCGCAGCCGCCGGGCGAGCACCCGGAGCAACTGCTCGGCGATCTCCGGGCGGTTGGCCAGCCACGGCCGCAGCGCCTGCTTGCGCAGACGAACGAGCCGAGTGTCCGTCACCGCGGTGGCGGTCGCCGTACGCGGGCCGGGGTCGAAGAGCGACAGCTCACCAACCATGTCCGACGGCCCCATCACCGCGATCAGGTTCTGCCGGCCGTCCGCGGCGCGGCGACCAACCTTGATCTTCCCGGACAGCAGGATATAGAGACTGTCACCGGGCTCGCCCTCATTGAAAACGATCTCGCCCTTACGGACCTCGATCGTCTCCATCTCCTTGGCAAGCGCCTCGGCAGCTTCCGGGTCGACACCCTGGAAGATCCCGCTGCGGGCCAGTACCTCGTCCATCGCGCACCTCCGCTTACGCGTGCCGTCCGTCGGCCGGGTCCGCCGTCCGCTGATCCCCTCGCGCGCCGCCAAGTCTAGGCGCACGTGAGCATGAATCAGAGGTCGCCCCTGGAATCTTGATCGGTGGGCGTAACCTGCCCGACGTGCTGAGCGAGCCGATTCTGACCAGCCGCGCCGAGGATGGGCGGCGCATACCGCTGCTCGTCTGGCGCGCGGACGTGCCCCTGCGGGCGGTCAGCAGTGGCCCGCTGGGCGGTGGTATCGGAGCCCGCCGCTGGGTGTTGAACGCGACCGTACCCATGTCGTACGACCGGGACGACCCCGCCGCGCACCTGGCGGCGCTCGCCGCCGACCTCGCCCTGGGCGGGCCCGGGGTTGGCCTGCTGACCGGCGTCGATGTGACCGAGGTGGTGGCACGGACCGACACCGGCGTGCGGGCCTGGGCGACGGTCGGGCTCGGCACGCCGATGCTCGCGGCCGCGCACGCTCCGGCCGCGCTCGCCCAGCGCGTCGGCACGGTCAACATCGTGGTGTACGTGCCGGCCCGGCTCGCCGACTCGGCACTCGTCAACGCCGTGGCGACGGCGACCGAGGCGAAGACCCAGGCGATCACCGAGTTGGGGTTGCCGGGGACCGGCACCCCGACCGACGCGGTCACCGTGCTCTGCCCGGTCGACGGGCCGGAGGCCGTGTACGGCGGGCCTCGCTCCACCTGGGGCGCCCCGCTCGCCCGAGCGGTGCACGCCGCGGTGCTCGCCGGGGGCGCCCGGGTGGTCGTGCCCTGGTCAGAGCAGGTCACCGGCTGAATATCCAACCGATCGGCTGTCGTCGGCGCGTTGACGGCCCGGTAGGGTCGCGAACGATGTATTCTCTCGCGTCCCGCCCGCGTCGCCGCCTGGCTCTTGGCCTCGCCGCGCTGCTGACCATCCTGCTCGTCGCCGGCTGTTCCGACTCCGGCGGCGACGCCCCCGTCTGGCAGCCCGGCGCCGGCGGCGGTGGCACCGGCGCACCGGTGGCCACGGCCGGCCCGCAGGCAACCGGGCCGGCGACCTCCGAGGAGGGCGGCGCGATCTCGCTCTCCGCCACCGGCGACATCATCATGGGCAACGCGCCGAGCCGACTGCCCGCCGCCGGCGGTAAGGGCTTCTTCACCGCGGTCACCGAGGCGCTCAAGGCCGACCTGGTGATGGGCAACCTGGAGGAGCCGCTGACCGTGGACACCGGCACCGGCAAGTGCGGGGCCAACTCCACCCGCTGCTACCAGTTCCGGGCTCCACCGGAGTACGCCGCGCACCTGCGCGACGCCGGCTTCGACGTGCTCAACCAGGCCAACAACCACGGCTACGACTACGGGCCGAAGGGTTACCAGAACACCCAGAAGGCGCTGGAGAAGTACGACCTGGAGCACACCGGCGCGCCGGACCAGATCACCGTGGTCGACGTCAAGGGTGTCAAGGTCGCGGTGGCTGGCTTCTCGTCGTACGTCTGGTCCAACAGCCTGGTCGACATCGACAAGGCGAAGACGGTGGTCGCCAAGGCCGCCACCATGGCCGACGTGGTCGTGGTGCAGGTGCACATGGGTGGCGAGGGCGTCGCCCAGACCCGGGTCAAGCCGGGCACGGAGATGTTCCTCGGTGAAAACCGGGGCGACCCGATCAAGTTCTCGCACGCCATGATCGACGCCGGCGCGGATCTGATCGTCGGGCACGGGCCGCACGTGCTGCGCGGCATGGAGTTCTACAAGGGCCGGCTGATCGCCTACAGCCTGGGTAACTTCGCTGGCGGCGGCAACTCGCTGAACAACGACGGCCGCCTCGGCTGGGGCGGGGTGCTGAAGGTGTCACTCAAGCCGGACGGCGCCTGGGCCGGCGGCTCCTTCACCTCGACGTACATGAACGACGCCGGAAAGCCGACCATGGACCGGGACGACCGGGGCCTGGGTCTGGTCACGGAGTTGAGCCGCAGCGACTTCCCGACCAGCGGTGCCCGGCTCGACGGGCAGGGCAAGATCTCGTCGCCGACCGGTGGTTGACCCGACCGGGAACGTCCGGGGCGCGACGTAGGCTGGCCGTCGTGACCGATAGTCCTCCCGGCGCCAGCGAGACCGACCTCGGGCGCACCCGTCGTGCCCGCAAGATCGGTCGGGTGCTGACCGAAACGCACCCCGACTCGCATTGTGAGCTGGACCACTCCAACGCCCTGGAGTTGGCCGTCGCCACCATCCTCTCCGCGCAATGCACGGACAAGAAGGTCAACGAGGTCACCCCGAAGCTCTTCGCCCGCTACCCGAGCGCCGCCGCGTACGCCGGGGCCGACCGCGGCGAGATGGAGGAGCTGATCCGGCCCACCGGCTTCTACCGCAACAAGACCGACTCGCTGCTCAAGCTCGGCCAGGCTCTTCTCGACCGGTACGACGGCAACGTCCCCGGCCGGCTCGCCGATCTGGTGACGCTGCCCGGCATCGGCCGCAAGACCGCCAACGTGATCCTCGGCAACGCCTTCGACGTCCCGGGCATCACCGTCGACACGCACTTCCAGCGGCTGGTGCACAGGTGGCGGCTGACCACCGAGACCGACCCGGTCAAGATCGAGCACGCGGTCGGCGCTCTCTACCCGAAGCGTGACTGGACCATGCTGTCGCACCGGATCATCTTCCACGGGCGACGGGTCTGCCACGCCCGCAAGCCGGCCTGTGGAGCATGCACACTCGCGAAGCTCTGCCCCTCGTACGGCACCGGCCCGACTGAGCCCGCCGCTGCCGCCAAGCTGCTCAAGGGCCCCCGGGCGCGCGATCTCGCGGTGGCTGCCGGGGTCGACCCGGAGTTGGTGCCCGCGCAGGCCATCGCTGCGGAGGTGCCGTGAACCGGCGACTCGCCCTGCTCGTCCTGCCGCTGCTGTTGGCCGTCGCCGGCTGCACCAGCGGCACGGCCGACGACCCCGCTCCCCGACCGGCCGTCGCCGAGCGACCGTCGCCATTCCGGGACTGCGCCGGCCTGAGCACGGCACCCACGGCCGCCACGCCGGATGCGGGCACCACGGCGTCGCCCGGCTCGGCAACGGCGACACCGAAAACCGGCGGGCAGGAGTTGCCGGAGCTGACCCTGGCCTGCTTCACCGGCGGATCCCCCATCGCTCTGCGCGACGTGGCCGGGCCGGCCGTGATCAACGTATGGGCCTCCTGGTGCCCGCCGTGCCGCAAGGAGTTGCCCGCCTTCCAACGACTCAGCGTGCGGGCCGCCGGTCAGCTCCAGGTGATCGGGGTCAACAGCCGGGACAGCCGGGGCGGCGCCCAGTCCATCGGTGAGGACTTCGGCGTCCGGTTCCCGATCCTGGTCGACCAGGGCGAGGCGCTGCAGCGTGAGCTGAAGCGCAACGCCATCCCGCTCACCCTCTTCGTCGACGCCGACGGTCGGATCCAGCACATCGACGCCACCGGTGCGCTCGACGATGCCCAACTTGCCAAGCTGGTCCGCCAGCACCTCGGCCTGGCGGTGCCGGCGTGACCCGTCGACCGCCGGACTGGATCGAGCCCTTGTTGACCCGGCTGGGCACCGCCCGCGCCGAGGACTTCACCCGGCTGACCACCCCGGCCGAGGGTGGCCGGGAGAGCGCCGTGCTGGTGCTGCTCGGGGAGCAGCCCGGCGTCGGCCCCGACGTGCTGGTCCTGCAACGCGCCGCCACCCTGCGCAACCACGCCGGCCAGCCGGCGTTTCCCGGCGGCGCGGCCGACCCGGAGGACGCCGACGTGCGCGCCACCGCCCTGCGCGAGGCGAACGAGGAGGTCGGCCTCGACCCGGCCAGCGTGACCGTGCTCGCCGAGCTGCCGAAACTGTGGATCCCGGTCAGCGACTTCGTGGTCACGCCGGTGCTGGCCTGGTGGCACGACCCGCACCCGGTGCACCCCCGGGAGCCGGCCGAGGTGGCGCACGTCGCCCGGCTGCCGATCAGCGAGCTGGTCGACCCGGCCAACCGGCTGCGGGTCCGCCACCCCAGCGGCTGGATCGGGCCGGCGTTCTCGGCGCGCGGGATGCTCGTCTGGGGCTTCACCGCCGGCGTGCTGGCCACCCTGCTGGAGATGGGCGGCTGGGCCGGCCCGTGGCGGCACGACCGGGTGGTCGAGCTGCCGCCATCCGGGATGACTCCGGCACCGTCGGCCGGCACCGACGAGGTCGACGAGACCGCAGTGCGCTGACCGCACGGTCACCTTCCGCAAGCGATGGTCATCTGCCGGGCGTGCTGCCCGTACGCTTGACCCGTGTCCGTCGTGGATCTCGCCCTCCTGTTGCTCATGCTCGTGTTCGCGATCAGCGGATACCGCCAGGGCTTCGTCATCGGCATCACGTCGCTGACCGGCTTCTTCCTGGGTCTGTTGCTGGGCCTACAGCTCGGGCCGCTGTTCGCCCGGCAGTTCGTGGACGCCGGCACCCGGGTGTTGATCTCGTTGGTGGCGATCTTCGGGCTGGCCGTGATCGGGCAGGCGCTCGCCGGCTGGCTCGGCTCGCACCTACGTAAGACGATCACCAGCGACGTGGGCAAACGGATCGACGACGTCGGCGGGGCGTTCGTCTCGCTCTTCGCGGTGCTCCTGCTCGCCTGGCTGGTCGCCGTGCCGCTCGGTTCGTCCTCGGTGCCCTGGCTCGCCGCTTCGGTACGCAACAGCGCGCTGATCACGGTGGTCAACCGGGTCCTGCCGGAGCAGGCTCACCAGCTGTCCACCGCACTGGAGGACACCGTCGACACCGACGGGTTCCCGGACGTCTTCGGTGGTCTCGCACCCACCCGGGCCCGGCAGGTCGAGCCACCCGACCCCGCGCTGGCTGGCTCACAGATCGTGGTCAGTGGTCAGCGGTCGGTGGTCAAGGTTCTCGGTTCCGCACCGAGTTGCTCACGCCGGATCGAGGGTTCCGGTTTCGTGTACGCCGATGACCGGGTGATGACGAACGCGCACGTCGTCGCCGGGACCCGGTCGGTCGCGGTGGAGTTGGGCGGCGAACGGTACGACGGCAAGGTGGTGGTCTACGACCCGGACCGGGACCTGGCGGTGCTGCTCGTGCCCGGGTTGCCCGGTCCGTCCCTGCGGTTCGCCGCCGGCAACGCGGGCAGCGGCTCCGACGCCATCGTGCTCGGCTTCCCGCTCGACGGCCCCTACAACGCGCAGTCGGCGCGGGTCCGCGACGTCGACCGGATCAAGGGGCCGGACATCTACTCCGCGGGCGACGTCACCCGGGAGATCTACACGATCCGAGCATTGGTCCGTAGCGGCAACTCCGGCGGGCCGCTGCTCTCCGCCAACGGCCTGGTGCTCGGCGTGATCTTCGCGGCGGCGGCCGACGACCCGAACACCGGCTTCGCGGTGACCGCGGCCGAGGCCCGCCCGGTGGCGTTGGCCGGTGCCGAACGCAACCGGCAGGTCGCCACCGGCGAGTGCACCTGAGCCGGCGCGAGGTCAGCTCCGGACCGCCACCGCGGGTCGCCTGGTCGGCAACTTCGCCCGCCCCCACCGCAGCCCGCGGTCCAGCACGGCACGGGCCATGATCGCGACGCAGGTGCCGCCGTTGAGGAAGGACGCCAGCACGTCGCTCGGGTGGTGCATCCCCCGGTACATCCGGGTCACCGCCACACCCAGCGGCACCATCAGTAGCAGCGTCCACCAGGCGACCTTCGCCCCGGTGCTCCGCACCCGCAGCGCCATCAGCACGGCAATACCGACATAGAGCGCCACTGCCGCGGAGGTGTGCCCGGACGGGAAGCTCGACGTGGGTGGTGACACGTCCATGTGCTCCACCGCCGGCCGTTGCCGGTCGATCGCCATCGTGGTCAGCAGGAACACCAGCGCCTGGGCGGTCACCGCCGCGCACAGGAACAGCGGCTCCCGCCAGCGCTTCAGCCAGAGTCGCAGCGCCAGCGCCACCACCACGGTGACCACGACGATCAGGTGGGTGCTGGCCAGCGTGCTGAACACCAGCGAGACGCCGTTCCAGCCGTCGGTGCGGTCGCCGGCGAGTTCCCGGTTCACCGCGTCCTCGACGGTGAACGGCCAGGTCCGGGCGAACACCCGGGTGATCAGCACCCCGAGCAGCACCATGACGCCCAGCAGGAGGGACACCGGCAGCAGCACCCGCCGGACGATCAGGAGCACGGTTTCGGACATGGGTGGGCCAGTACCCGGTCGGCCTCGACGTCACGCCTCCTCGGGGTGTCGCTCGACTTCGGGGGAGACGCCGTCGCGGGCGGGCTGGACCGGCCGAAGGCCGGCGTGTGCGCGCCAACTGGTGAACGCGGCGGTGGTCGCCGCAACCACCGCCAGACCGAGCAGCCAGCCGCCCAGCACGTCGCTGGTGAAGTGCACACCGAGCGCCACCCTGCTCAGCCCGGTCACCGTGGTGAGCAGCACCGCGGCGACCCAGAGCGCGACCCGCGCCACCCCCCGCCCGACGTACGGCAGGAGCACCAGCAGCAGCACCCCGGCGGCCAGGGTGGCGTTCAGCGCGTGCCCGGAGGGGAACGAATAGCCGGCGGCCCGCGCCACCGGGTCCAGCAGCTCCGGCCGGTCCCGGCCGACGAGCAACTTGAGCAGCGGACCGATCAACCCACCGACCACCATGGTGGTGGTCGCCCAGAGGGCCAGCCGGCGGGCTCCCCGGCGCAGCAGCAGGATCACCAGTAGCAGGGCGACGGCCCGCAGTGGCATCGGCGCGAACACGTCACTCCAGATGCGCATCAGCACGACCCAGGCCGGGTGGTCGACCGCGTAGCCGTGCAGTGCGTGGGTGACCGCCGTGTCCAGCCGGTGCAGAGGCGCCCAGGCGCCGAGCACCAGCAGCGCGAGCAGTGCAAAAGGCACCAGCACCAGGAACGCCGCCGTCGCGGCGAGGGTCAGCCGCAGACCCAGCGAATGGTCCGGGTCGAGTCGGCGGCGCCGCCAGGACGGCTGGCCGGAGGGGGCGAGGGTGGGCGGCCGATGCGTACTCATGGGTCGGTTCTACCCGACCGGGCGGCTGGTCAGGCCTGCCCGTCGACCGCGATCAAGGGACCCGCTTACGGAGCCGGCGCACCAACAGGGCGGCACCGCCGACCAGGACGACGAGCAGCACGACCCCGGTCCACAGCTGCTCCGGTGCCGAGGTGTCCGCGCCGCCCGCGGCACGCGCCGTCCACTGGGTCTGTCGACGAGGCGCGGCGAAACCGAGCGGATCGCTGCCCGCACCGGCCACCGGCTCGTCATCCGCCGAGCCGGGAGCCGGGCCGAAACCAGTCACGCCCGGCGACGTGTGATCGTCCAACGGGTTGGCGGCCACTGGCGGCACCTGAGCGGTCAGCGCGGCCACCGGGTCGACCATCCCGTACCCGAAGCGGTCGTCCCGCCCGGTCGGGCCAAGATCACGGGCGGTGGCCAGCAACCGGTTGACCACCTCGCCCGCGGGCATCTGCGGATAGCGGGACCGGACCAACGCGGCGGTAGCCGCCACCAGCGGCGCGGCGAAGCTGGTGCCCTGCACCCGCCAGTACCCGTCGGGGGATTTGGCGCCGACCAGCCCGGTGGCGGGGGCGGTGAGCACCGTCGCCCGGCCGGTGATCGACCCGGACCACAGGTTGTCGCTGCTGCGCTCCAGACCGGCGACCGCGATCACGCCCGGTTCGCGGGCCGGGTACCACACCTTGCTGCTGGTGGAGGTGGCCAGGTTGCCGGTGCAGGCGACCACGACCACGTCCCGGACGAACGCGTAGTCCAGGGCCGCGGCGAGGGCGGGGCTGTCGCCGCTGCCGCCCAGCGACAGGTTGATCACCCGGGCGCCGTGGTCGACCGCCCAGCGGACCCCCTGGGCGACGATCAGCGCGTCGTCGTAGCGATTGTCCTCGTCGAGCACCCGGACCGGAAGGATCCGAGCGTCCGGCGCGAGACCGACCGCGCCCCGTTTGTCGTCGCTGCGCCCGGCGATCAGGCCGGCGACCGTGGTGCCGTGCCCCACCGGATCCGGGCCCGCACCCCCGGCGGGGCCGACCAGATCCTGACCGGGCAGCACCTGACCGACCAGGTCGGGATGGGTGCCGTCCACTCCGGAGTCGACCACCGCGACGGTCACACCCCGGCCGGTCGAACTGCGCCAGGCCGTCGCGGCCTGCAACTCGTCGAGCTGCCACTGCTCGTCGCGGACCTGGTCGGTGCGGGCGACCGTGTCGCCGGGGGCGAACGCCATCGGCGCGCCAGCGAGCTGCCCGCCGTGGGTGGGCGCGACAACGGGCACGGCGGCGGCGGTCGGCGCCACGACGGCGAGCGCCGCGGCCACACCGAGCAGCGCCCGGACGGTCGCCCGTCCGTCCCCCGACGGACCGCTGTGCCGTACCCCTGTCACATCCCCAGCCATTCATCGCGACGGAACCATGACGATCGGAGATTACCGGTTTCCCCACCCGTCACGGGAAGAACCGGCGAGTCAGGTCACTGTGGCGGCAGTTGTGCGAGCTGGACGAGGCGTACGCCCTCGCGTCTGGTGACCAGCCGACCGCGTCCCGGCGGCAGCGGCCCGGGCCGCACCGGCCCGACGAGTGCGCCCTCCTCCGGGCTGCCCGCCATCACCAGACCGGAGGTGGACAGCTCCCGCAGCCGCTGCACGATCGGCTCGTACTGGGCGCGTCCCGCGCCACCGGACCGCCGGGCCAGCACGAGGTGCAGCCCGACGTCCCGAGCGTGTGGCAGGTGCTCCTCCAGCGCGCGCAACGGGTTCGCCGGCCCGGCCGCCACCAGGTCGTAGTCGTCCACCAGTACGAACAGCTCCGGCCCGGTCCACCAGGACCGCTCCCGCAACTGTTGCGGGGTGACCTCCGGGCCGGGTGCCCGCCGCTCCAGGTAACCGGCGGCAGACTCGACCAGGTCGGCGGTGTGCGCCGCGGCGGTGCCGTACCCGATCAGGTGTGGCGTCTCGATGGCACCGAGCAGACTGCGCCGGTAGTCGACCAGGATCACCCGGGCCTGCTCCGGGGTGAACCGGGTGATGATCGACGTGGCCAGCGCGCGCAGGAACGAGGACTTGCCGCACTCCGAGTCCCCGAAGACCACGAAATGTGGCTCGGTGGCGAAGTCGAGCAGCACCGGACGCAGGTCCGCCTCCGCGATCCCGATCGGCAACCGCAGGCCGGTCGTCGCGGCGAGGTCCAGATCGGCGTACGGCAGCACCGGCGGGAGCAGCCGGACCCGGGGCGCCGGCTGGCCCGCCCACCCGTCGGCGGCTCGTTTGACCAGGTCAGCAGTGTCCCCGCTGGCGGCGGCGAGCTGGGGCAGCGCGGTGAGGAAGTGCAGGCCCTCCGCGGTCACCCCTCGGCCGGAGCGCTCCGGCACGTTCGCGGCCGCACGACGGGCCACCAGCGAGTCGGACGGGTCGCCGAGGCGCAACTCCAACCGCGAGCCGAACAGGTCCCGGATCGCCGGCCGGAAGTCCAGCCAGCGCAGCGCCGTGGCGACCACGTGCAGCCCGTACGACAGCCCTCGGGTGGCCAGGTCGGTCACCAGCGGTTCCAGGTCGTCGTACTCGCCGCGGACCGTGCTCCAACCGTCGATCACCAGGAACACGTCACCGAACGGATCGTGGCCCGGCTGGCTGGTCGTTGCCGAGACGTTCCGTCGCTGCCGGTACGCGGCCATCGACTCCACGCCCAGCTCCGTGAAGCGGCGTTCCCGGTCGGCCAGCAGGGTGGTCATCTCGCCGACGGTGCGCCGTACGGCGGTCGGGTCGGCCCGGCCGGTCACCCCACCGACGTGTGGGAGGTCGCGCAGTGCGGCCAGCCCGCCGCCACCGAAGTCGAGGCAGTAGACCTGCACCTCGGCCGGGGTGTGGGTGAGCGCCAGCGCGCAGATCAGCGTACGCAGCGCGGTGGACTTGCCGCTCTGTGGCGCACCGACCACCGCGACGTGCCCGGCCGCGCCGTCCAGCGCCAGCCAGAGCAGGTCGCGGCGCTGCTCCAACGGCTTGTCCACGATGGCGAGCGGCACTCCGAGCGCGCCGTGCAGCTCCGGGTTGCCCACGGTGAGCCCGCGCTTCGGGTCCACCTCCACCGGGCCGAGCAACTCGTCCAGGGCCGGTGGCTGACCGAGCGGCGGGAGCCAGACCTGGTGCGCCGGCGGGCCCTGCCCGACGAGCCGGTCCACCAGCAGGTCGAGCAGTGTCTCTCTGCCCTCCTCCTCCGTCACGACGGGCGCGACCGGGATCGCCGGCTCGGGCACCGGCACGACGTGGGTGGTGAAGGTGAGCAGTCGCGCGCCCCCCTCGGCGCTCACGCCGGCCGTCGCGGCCCGACGCCGGACGGCACCCGAGACGTACGCGGCCTTGAACCGGGCCAGCGGGTCGGTGCCGGCGCGCAGGTAGCCGTGGCCCGGCGAGCGGGGCAGCTCGTGCGCGTCCGCCACCCCGAGCACGGTGCGGGACTCCAGCGCGGAGAAGGTGCGCAGACCGATCCGGTACGACAGGTGGGTGTCCAGCCCACGGAGTCGTCCCTCCTCCAGCCGTTGGCTGGCGAGCAGCAGGTGCACGCCGAGCGACCGGCCCAGCCGGCCGATCTGCACGAACAGGTCGATGAAGTCGGGCTTGGCGGAGAGCAGTTCGGAGAATTCGTCGCAGATCAGCAGCAGCGACGGCAGCGGGGCCAGTGGACTGCCGGCCGCCCGGGCCCGTTCGTAGTCGCGCACGCTGGCGAAGTTGCCGGCGCGGCGCAGCAGCTCCTGCCGGCGGACGAGCTCCCCGTTGATCGCGTCGACCATCCGGTCGACCAGCGGCAACGCATCGGCCAGGTTGGTGATCACGGCCGCGGTGTGCGGCAGTCGGTCGAACGAGGCGAAGGTGGCGCCACCTTTGAAGTCCACGAGCACGAAGTTGAGCTGCTCGGAGCTGTGCGTGACGGCCAGCCCCAGCACCAGCGTGCGCAGCAGCTCGGACTTGCCGGAACCGGTCGCCCCGATGAGCAGGCCGTGCGGGCCCATCCCGTCCTGGGCGGACTCCTTGAGGTCCAGCTCGATGGCGCCGCCGTCCGCGCCCACCCCGATCGGCACCCGCAGCCGGTCGCGTGCCGAGCGCGGGAGCCAGCCCTGCTCGGCCGTGAAGCTCTCCGGGTCGCCGAGACCCAGTAGCTCGGGCAGGCCCAGGTCGGCCTGGAGTGGGGCGTCGGGTCCGCGGGCCGCGCCGGCGAGCCGCAGCGGCGCCAACCGTCGGGCGATCGCCTCGGCGTCGGCGAGGTCGAGCTGGTCGGCGGTGCCCACCTCGGCGTGCCCGTCGGACGACCACGAGTGCAGCCGCCGGCCGTGCAGCTCGAGCAGCAGCGCGTACCGGTCGAGCAGCCGTGGTGCCGGGGTGTCCAGGTCCAGCACGGTGACCGCGTCGATACCGCCGTCACCGGTCAGGTCACTGGCACCGGTCAGGTCGCCACCGTCGAGGACCACCACCACGTGCGGGCCGTCGGTCGCCGGGCCGGCCGGGCTGAACCG
Organism: Micromonospora arborensis; assembly: GCF_003205615.1. Lineage (GTDB taxonomy): Bacteria > Actinomycetota > Actinomycetes > Mycobacteriales > Micromonosporaceae > Micromonospora > Micromonospora arborensis. Next base: position 112,656 of record NZ_PYBV01000014.1, read on the forward strand.
GGACCGGCTGGCCAGCACGTCGGCCAGCAGCCGTTCCAACTCGGCGGCGGAGCTGGTCACCAGGCGTACCGGGCCGAGCGCGTCGGTGCGGCTGGGATGGTGGGCGTGTGGGAGCCACTTCACCCACTCCCAGCAGGTGCGGCGTTCCGGGCCGGCGCAGACCGCGACGAGCAGCTCGTCGGGGGCGTGGAAGACCGCCAGCTGGGTCAGCACCGCCCGGGCCAGCGCCTGCGCCGCCGGGTCGCCGGTGGGTGGCCCGGCGGTGGTCGGGGTACCGCTCCCGGTGCGGCCGGCCGGCCGCACGTGCACGCGGGCGAAGCTGCGCAGCGACAGCGCCACCGGCAGGTCCGGCACCACGGAGTACGCGTCCAGGAAGCGGCGCAGCGCCCCGGCGGTCATCGGCTCCAACTCCTCCAGCGGCCGGGTGACCGGTGGGACGAGCGGGGTGGCCAGGGTCTGTGGCCCGACGGCGACCCGCACCACCGCGAAGTCGGGGTCGGCGGGTCGCCGCTCCCAGACCCGGTGGCTGTCCACGGTCGACCAGAGCCCGCCCGGGTCCGGGTGCCGGTAGTAGAGCCCGGCCCGCTGCTGCCCTGCGGTGCGCCGGACCCTGCGCCGCAGCGTGGCCAGGTGGCGCAGGTACTCCCGGCGGGCGGCCATCATCTCGGACTTCTTCGGGGTGCCCGAGGCGCTGCCCCACGACGTCACCAGCATCGCCAACGAGGAGAGCCCGAACATTCCGCCCACCACGTACGAGTAGGCGCCGCCGCCCCGGCCGAACATCATCGCCATCGCCACCGTGCCGCCGAGCATCGGCAGCAGCATGAGCATCTGCTGCCACCGCCCGCCGGTGACCACGGGGATCTCCGGCGGGGCCTCGACCGGCAGCTCGCCGGAGGGGATCTCCGGTGCCGGTCGACGTGGCGGGCGTTTGATGACGACGGTGGACACTCGGCCTCCTGACAGCGCTGGGTAACCCGAGCCTGGCTCATGGTAGGTAAAGTCCTGTCGTCCGCGCAGCCTCCGATCCCCTTCGATATGGAGACCAGTCGATGACAACCGGGCTGGCCCGCGTCACCATCAGCGCGCCGCAACGACGGGTGGATGTCGCCCTGCCGGAGCAGGTGCCCCTGGCCGAGTTGCTGCCCGACGTGCTCCGGCACGCCGGCGTCGGGCTGGCCGACGACGGTGAGCAGCACGGCGGTTGGGTTCTCCGCCGTACCGACGGCGTGCTGCTGGTGACCGCTCAGGCGCTGCTGCCGCAGGGGGTCCGCGACGGTGAGGTGCTGCATCTCGTGCCGGCCCGCGCGCACTGGCCCGAGCTGGAGTACGACGACGTGATCGAGGCGATCGCCGACGGTGCCCGTCGCCGCGGCGGCGCCTGGTCGCCCACCGCCACCCGGGCCGCCGGTCTGGCCGGCGCGGCCGTGCCGCTCTTCGTCGGGCTGCTCGCTCTGCTCGCCGGCGGCCCGACGCACCGGGTTGGCTGGGTGGCGGCCGCTGTGGTGGCGCTGGTGCTCACCGTGGCCGGAACGGTGGCGTCCCGCGCGAACGGCGATGGCGCCGCCGGGGCGACGCTCGGCGGTTACGCGTTGCCGTACGCGTTCACGGCCGGTGCCCTCGCGGTCGGCTCCGGCGACCCGGTCGGGCCGTTCGGGCCGGCCCGCTGGGTGGGTGCGCCCGAGCTGCTGGCCGGCTCGGTGGCGCTGCTGCTGGTGGCGTTGATCGGCCTGCTGGGGGTGGCCAGCCGGCTCCGGGTCTTCGTGGCTGGTGTCACGGTCGGCCTGATCAGCGCCGGGGCCGCGCTCGGTGGGCTGCTGCTGACGTCGGCCGGCACGGCCGCGGTGCTGCTCAGCGCACTGGTCTTCGCGGTCGGCGTGATCCCGCTGCTGGCCATCCGGCTGGGCAAGTTGCCCTTGCCGCCCATCACCCTGCCGCCCTCGACGTCGGCGGAGGAGCCGGAGCGGGCCCGGGATCTGCCGGACCGAAGCCGGGTACACGCCGCGGTGACCCGCACCGAGGAGATGCTCACCGGGATGTTGATCGGCCACGCCCTGCTGGTGGTGGCCTCGGCGGTCGTACTCGGGATTGCTGGTGGAACGGCCGGTCGGGTGCTGGTCGCGGTCACCTCGGCGGTGCTGCTGCTGCGGTCGCGGTTGTTCGTGGCGCTGCGGCACCGGGTGCCGACGGTGCTCGCCGGGCTGGCCGGCTACGCGGTGCTGGGTGCGGTGCTGGTCGGCCGGGCCGACGACGCGGGGCGACTGGCGCTGGTCCTGGGCGGTGCGGCGCTGGCCCTGGTGGCTGCGGCCAGCGGCACCGGGTACGCCCGCCGGCCGGTCTCGCCGTACCTCGGGAGGGTCGCGGACCTCACCGACACGGCCCTGGTGGTCGCCGTGGTACCGATCGCCTGCGCGGTGCTCGACCTGTACGACCGGGCCCGGGGGCTGCTCGGTTGAGCGGCCCCCGGGCCCGGTGCGTCAGTCGGTTGTCAGTGGGCGGATTCGCCGCGCGCCTCGGCGTCCCTGGCCCGCTGGTACGAGGCGTGGATCTCGGCCTCGGCCTCGGTGCGGCCGACCCAGGTGGCGCCCTCCACCGACTTGCCGGGCTCCAGGTCCTTGTACACCTCGAAGAAGTGCTGGATCTCCAGCCGGTCGAACTCACCCAGGTGGTGGATGTCGCGCAGGTGCTCCTGGCGCGGGTCCTCGTAGGGCACGCAGAGGACCTTGTCGTCCCCGCCCTTCTCGTCGGTCATCCGGAACATGCCGATGGTGCGGCAGCGGATCAGGCAGCCGGGGAAGGTCGGCTCGGGGACCAGCACCAGCGCGTCCAGCGGGTCGCCGTCCTCGCCCAGGGTGCCCTCGATGAACCCGTAGTCGGCCGGGTACTGGGTGGAGGTGAAGAGGGTGCGATCCAGCCGGATCCGGCCGGTCTTGTGGTCCACCTCGTACTTGTTCCGGTGACCCTTGGGGATCTCAACCGTCACGTCGAAATCCATGTGCACGCTCCCTCGTCTGCCCACGCTGGCTAACGGAACCACTGGCGGCCCCTCCGGACAGGTGAATGCCCACCCGCCGACTCCGGCCGCCGCATAGTCTTCGGACCGAAGTAGTGTCACCCAAGCCGATTTTCGCTGGGGGAGGAGGGGGTCGTGGGGAGGGAAGATTCACACTACCGCCCGGACGGGGGCTCCGCGCACGGTACCGGACGATCTGGCTCCGGTGGTGCGACGGGGCGGGTGCCGGTGCCGGAGGCCCACCTTCCACGGGCTCCCGAGCCCGCGACGCCGGCACCCGAGAGGCCCCCACCGCTGCCCTGGCGCCCGCCGGGCGGGTCGGCCCCGGCCGGCCCGAACAACGGCCGCTTCCCGGCAGCCGGCGGTGAGTGGCCGGCGAGCGGCCCGCCGCGCGGGAACGCCGCGGTCCCGGTCAGCTCCGCCCCGACCAACCCGACCCGGGGCGGCCCGCCGCGCGGCAGCGCCTCGGTTCCGGTCAGCCCGGCCCCGACCACCCCGTCGTCCGGCCGCGGGCCGACCACCCCGAATCTGAACGGCGTCCCGCCGCTGGGTTCCCCGATCTCCGCGCTGCCCGCTCCCGCCGGAGCCGCGCCGGCACCCGCGCCCGTCGCACCGCGCCGTCGGCGGCGGCTGCCGGTGGTGTTGGCCGTCGTGCTGCTGCTGGTGCTCGCCGGCGTTGGAGTCGTCATCACCCGGCCCGGTCCGGTCGCCGGATGGCTGGGCGACGACACCTCCGGGCCGAGTGCCCTCGGCGTGACCCCGGAGCCCGACCCGGCGGACGTGCTGCCCGGCCCCGACCCGAACGCTCCGGTGCCCACCCCGGACAGGGTTAGTGCCGTGCTGGACCCGCTGGTCGGAGTCTCCGCCCTCGGCGACCGGGTGAACGTCTCGGTAGCCGATGTCATCACCGGCCAGACGTTGTTCGACAAGGGCGCTGACGACGGCACCGTGCCCGCCTCGGTGACCAAGTTGGCGACCGCGGTGACCGCGCTGGCAGCCCGTGGACCTGGCTACCGGATCCCGACTCGCGCGGTGGCCGGCGCGAAGGCCGGCGAGGTGGTGATCATCGGGGGCGGCGATCCCACCCTCGCGATCGACAAGAAGGGCTACTACCCGGGGGCGGCGCGTCTCGACGATCTGGCCGCCCAGGTGCGTACCGCGCTCGGCGGCACCGCCCCGACCAGCGTCACCGTCGACGGCTCGGTCTACTCCGGCCCGGTCTACGGCCCGGGCTGGGACCCCGACATCCCCACCGGAGGATCTGGCGGCGCGGTGACCGCGTTGATGACCGACGGCGCGCGCAGGGACCCGGGTGTCGAGCACGGGGCCGCCGCTCGGTTCGCTGAACCGGACCTGGCGGCCGGTAAGGCGTTCGCCCGGCTGCTCGGCGTGTCGGCCGACGCGGTGAAGCGGGGCACGGCCCCGGCGCCGGCCGCAGCCGGTGGCGCCCCGGCACCGGGGACCGAACTGGGCGTGGTGCAGTCTCCGCCGATGATCCGGCTGGTCGACATCATGATCAGCGAGAGTGACAACCTGGTGGCCGAGGCGCTGGCCCGTCAGGTCGCGCTGGCCCGCAACCAGCCGGCCTCGTTCGACGGGGGTGCCGCCGCGATGGACGCCGAGGTGGCCGAGCTGGGCCTGCCCGCCGACGAGATCACCCTCTCCGACGGCAGCGGGCTGTCCCGCCGTAACCGGATCAGCCCGTCGTTGCTGACCGACCTGATCCGACTGGCGGCCAGCCCGGACCATCCGGAGTTGGCCGGCGTCTTCGGTGGCCTGCCCGTGGGTGCCTGGTCCGGCACCCTGGACGAGCGTTACCGCAACGCCCCCGGCACCGCCGCCGGTGCGGGTAGCGTCCGGGCCAAGACCGGCACACTGACCGCCGTGCACTCCATTGCGGGCCTGGTCACCACCGCTGATGGTCGGCTGCTCACCTTCGCGGTGCTCACCGACCAGGTGCCGGGCGGGAAGGAGACAGCCCAGCCCGCACTGGACCGGATCGCCGCCAGGTTGGCCGGCTGCGGCTGCCGCTGACGAGGGCTTCCGGCCCCCGCCTGCGCCGCCATCGGCGTCGATCGACGGTGCGAGCCCCGGCCGGGGTGTCGCGGCGCGGGTACGGTGGGTCCATGGCGCAGTTCGTGGACTGGGATCTGGCCGCCGCCACCGCGGGGGCGTTGAGCAAGTCGGGCCCCCGGGTGTCGTACGCCGAGGCCACCGACGTGGTCGGCGACCTGCGCCGGCTGACCGACGAGGCGGCCGGGCACGTGGCCGACTACACGGGGTTGCGGGCGCAGGTGGCGCATCCGCCGGTCCGGGTGGTCGATCGGCGCGACTGGGCGGCGACCAACATCGCCGGTCTCCGCGAGGTGATCACTCCGCTGGTGAGCCGGCTCTCCGGCGACAAGCAGCCGGGCGCGTTGACCGAGGCGATCGGGTCTCGGCTGACCGGGGTGCAGGCCGGGACCGTGCTGGCCTACCTCTCCGGCCGGGTGCTCGGCCAGTACGAGGTCTTCTCGGCTGACCCGGGTCAACTGCTGCTGGTCGCACCGAACATCGTCGAGGTGGAGCGCAAGCTCGGCGCCGACCCGCGGGACTTCCGGCTCTGGGTGTGCCTGCACGAGGTCACCCACCGGACCCAGTTCACCGCCGTCCCGTGGATGCGGGCGTACTTCCTCAGCGAGGTGCAGGCCTTCGTCGACGCCTCGTCCAGCGGCAGCGAGCACCTGGTCGAGCGGCTGCGGCGCGGGGTGGCGACGCTCTCCGACGCGGTCCGTGACCCGGAGAGCCGCACCAGCGTCCTGGACATCGTGCAGACCCCGGCACAGCGGGCCGTGCTCGATCGGCTCACCGCGTTGATGACCCTGCTGGAGGGGCACGCCGAGTTCGTCATGGACGGCGTCGGCCCGCAGGTGATTCCGAGCGTGGAGCGGATCCGGGCGTCGTTCAACCGTCGCCGGGAGGCGGGCAACCCGCTGGAGAAGGCGATCCGCCGGCTGCTCGGGGTGGACGTCAAGATGCGCCAGTACGCCGAGGGCCGCAAGTTCGTGCACGGCGTGGTCGAGCGGGTCGGCATGGAGGGCTTCAACTCGATCTTCAACTCGCCGCTCACCCTGCCCCGGCTGTCGGAGCTGGGCGATCCGGATGCCTGGGTGGCCCGGGTGCACGGCCCGGCCGGCACCATCCCGGCCGCTGGCTGACCACGCGCCGGTGGCCGCGCTCGCCCCGCCGGTGGCCGCGATCCGGGTCGCGGTCCGCCGCGCGCTGACCGGTCTGCCGTCCGGCGGGCCGGTGCTGGTCGCCTGCTCCGGTGGCGCCGATTCGCTCGCCCTCGCGGCGGCCACCGTGTTCGTGGCGCCTCGGCTGGGCCGCGCCGCGGCGTTCGTCACCGTCGACCACGGCCTGCAGGACGGTTCCGCGGAGCGCGCCGAGGCGGTGGCCAACTGGGCCCGTGGGGCCGGGTTCCCGTCGGCGACCGTGGTGCGGGTGGAGGTGGCCGGGCGTCCGGGAGGCCCGGAGGCGGCCGCCCGGGAGGCCCGCTACGAGGCGTTGACCGAGGCGGCCCGGCAGCAGAACGCGGTCGCGGTGCTCACCGGGCACACCCGCGACGACCAGGCGGAGACGGTGCTGCTCGCGCTTGCCCGGGGTGCCGGCCCCCGCGGTCTGGCCGGGATGCCGGCCCGCCGGGACCTGGCCGGGGTGCCGCTGCTGCGTCCACTGCTGGAGATCGGTCGGGCGCAGACGCGCGCCGCGTGTGCCGCGCTCGGGCTGAGCCCGTGGCAGGACCCGCACAACACCGACCCGTCGTATGCCCGCTCCCGGGTACGAGCCGACCTGCTGCCGGCGCTGGTGCGGGCGCTCGGGCCCGGCGTGGTGGACAACCTCGCGCGTACCGCCCGGCTGGTGGCGGCCGACAACGCCGCGCTCGACGAGTTGGCGGCGACGGCGCTTGCGGCGGCTCGGTGTCCCGGCGGCGGGCTCTCCGTGCCGGGGCTGGTGGGCCTGGTTCCCGCGGTGCGCGGCCGGGTGCTGCACAGTTGGGCGCGCGAGTTGGGCGCTGCCGCGGGTGCGCTGTCGCACCGGCACGTCACTGCCCTGGACGCCCTGATCACCGATTGGCGGGGTCAGGGCCCGACCGACCTGCCCGGGGGTGTCCGGGTGCTTCGCCGCGCCGACCGGCTGACGCCGGTGGAGCCCACCTGACCAGCTCAGCTGCTGTGCGCCCGGTCCCGGAACGTGGTCCGGTAACTGTGTGGGGTGGCGCCGACTCGGCGGCTGAAGTGGTGGCGTAGCGCCGCGGCGTCGCCGAAGCCGGCCTGGTCGGCGACCGCCTCCACGCTCAACGGGGTCTCCTCGAGCAGTCGCCGGGCGAGCAGCACCCGCTGGTTGGTGAGCCAGTCGTGCGGGGTGGTGCCGGTCTCGGCCCGGAACCGACGGGCGAACGTACGTGGTGCCATGCCGGCGCGGGCGGCCAACTCCTCCACGGTGATCGTCCGGTCCAGGTGACCCATCAGCCACTCCAGCACCGGCTCCAGGGTGGGCGCCTCGGGCGCCTTCGGGATGGGCGCCTCGACGTACTGGGACTGGCCGCCGTCGCGGTGCGGCGGGACCACCATCCGCCGGGCCAGTCTGGTCGCCGTGGCCGAGCCGTGCTCCTGGCGGATCAGGTGCAGGCAGGCGTCGATGCCGGCCGCCGTGCCGGCGCTGGTGAGCAGCCGCCCGTCCTGGACGTAGAGCGAGTTGCAGCGCACCCGGGCACGCGGGTGACGGCGTTGCAACTCGTCCACGTACCGCCAGTGGGTCGTGCATTCCCGGTCGTCGAGCAGCCCGGCCTCGCCGAGCAGGAAGGCGCCGGAGCAGACGCTGAACAGGTACGCGCCGCGCGCGTCGGCCCGGCGCAGCGCGTCGAGCACCGGGCCGGGAACGGTGGTGCCCTGGCTGTGCGCGGGGATGGCCACCAGGTCGGCCTCGTCGACCGGGCCGAGGTCGGCGTTCGGGGTGAGGTGGAAGCCGGACGAGGTGCGCACGGGAGCGCCGTCCGGGCTGCACACCTGGAAGCGGTAGCCGGGGAAGCCGTCGGCGGTCCGGTCGGTGCCGAACACCTCGGCGAGCACGCCGAGCTCGAAGGGGGCGACCTGGTCGAGGGCGAGGACGGCGACGGACCGGAGCATGTGACGAGGGTAACCCGACAGGTGGCAGTAAATCGATGGCCAATGGCATTCCTGCCACTGTCCGGCCGGCGTGAGAGGCCGCAAACTGGTTTCAGTCCGGTGCGCACCGGCGGCGAAACCGACAGCAATCATGCGAAAGCGAGCGCCGCCATGGAGTTCCTGTTCTTCCTCCTGTTCCTCGTCCTTCTCGTCGCCGCCTCGGCGGCCGGCCTCACCGCGGACAGTCACGATTCGGCCGACTGGAAGCCCAGCGACGATGGCCGCCGCTGGCGGTCCCGCACCAACTGATGCGATTAGTATTATTTGCCGGAAAAATCCCTGGCGGGACCGCGCCTAAAGGTGCGGCCCCGCCGACGGAGGCCATCCGACGTACGGCAGGCTAGGAGTCATGGCTGACGGCTCCTGGTACGACGCCGACATCGACCACGTGATCATCTCCGAGGCGCAGATCCGCGAGAAGACGGCGGAACTGGCCAAGCAGGTCTCCGCCGACTACGCCCACGTGGGCGACGGACTGCTGCTGGTGTGCGTACTCAAGGGTGCGGTGATGTTCATGGCGGACTTCGCCCGGGCGCTGGGCCGCAACGGCCCGCCGGCCGAGCTCGACTTCATGGCCATCTCGTCCTACGGCCAGGGCACCACCTCCTCCGGGGTGGTCCGCATCCTCAAGGACCTGGATCGGGACATCGCCGGTCGGCACGTGGTCGTCGTCGAGGACATCGTCGACTCCGGGCTGACTCTCTCCTGGCTGCTGCGCTACCTCGAGTCGCGTTCGGCGGCGAGCGTCGAGGTCGTCGCGCTGTTCCGCAAGCCGGACGCGGTCAAGGTGCCCGTTCCGGTGAAGTACGTCGGCTTCGACATCCCCACCGAGTTCGTGGTCGGCTACGGCCTGGACTTCGGCGAGCGTTACCGGGAACTGCCCTACGTCGGGGTGCTCAAGCCCGAGGTCTACGCCCGCTCCTGACGCCGGACCTGCTCGGTCGGGGTGGCCCGACGGGCGGTGTGAGGTCGACTCGCATCGGCATCCATCAAGCCGACGTTCAGCGCGCTCTCAGGTGTTGCGGTTACCGTGGACCCCGGTGGCGTGGAGGTAACTCCGTGCCCGACCCCCTCGATCGCGTGACCGGGCGTTCAGGTGGCCGGGCCGGACTCTCCGCCACGCCGGTTTCTGCCCGGACCCGCCGTACGTTCGTTGCGGGGCTGGTGGGCCTGCCCACGGTGCGTGCCGTCGATCTCGACGGGTGTGCCGGGTGTGGGGCCCACGAGCTCGCACTTCACGTGCACGGGGCTTTTGATGGTGCACGACTGCGGGGCTCGCAAGCTCACTCCTCGCGTACACGGTGTACCGTCGAATGACCGCGGCGCGGCAGTTTTCGCGCTTCGGGGTCGAGGCCGGCCCGCACGGCGGCTCCGGCCGCCGCTCACGCGGCAACACCATCAGACGGTCAGGACGTCGATCAGGAGGATGCGGGCGCTCCGGCGCTCGACAACAGTATGGAACGTACGCGTTTCTTCCGCCGACCGGTGGTCTGGATCATCCTGGTCATCCTCGGCGCCGTTGTGCTCAGTCAGCTGTTCACCGCTGGTCCCAGCTACCACCGCGTGGACACTTCCGTTGCGCTCGATCAGCTCCACACCGCCAAGATCAACAAGGTGGTCTTCCAGGACAAGGAGCAGACGCTCCAGCTGGACCTGGCGCAGAAGACCAAGTTCGGCAAGACCGAAACCAACAAGATCGAGGCTCAGTTCCCGTACCAGGTCGGCGACCAGATCTGGAACGAGGTGCTGGACGCCAAGGCGGCCAACCGGGTCACCGGCCCGGCCGACGCCAAGGTCTCGTCGGACAGCATCTGGGTGAGCCTGCTGGTCAACCTGCTGCCGATCGCGTTGCTCGTCCTCCTGCTGCTGTTCTTCATGTCGCAGATGCAGGGTGGCGGCTCCCGGGTGCTCAACTTCGGCAAGTCCAAGGCGAAGATGATCACCAAGGACACTCCGAAGACGACCTTCGAGGACGTCGCGGGTGCCGATGAGGCCGTCGAGGAACTGCACGAGATCAAGGACTTCCTGCAGAACCCCGCGAAGTACCAGGCCCTGGGCGCCAAGATCCCGAAGGGCGTGCTGCTGTTCGGCCCGCCCGGCACCGGCAAGACGCTGCTGGCCCGCGCGGTCGCCGGCGAGGCCGGGGTGCCGTTCTACTCCATCTCCGGCTCCGACTTCGTGGAGATGTTCGTCGGTGTCGGCGCCAGCCGGGTCCGCGACCTCTTCGAGCAGGCCAAGACGAACGCCCCGGCGATCGTCTTCGTCGACGAGATCGACGCCGTCGGTCGCCACCGCGGCGCCGGCATGGGCGGCGGTCACGACGAACGCGAGCAGACGCTCAACCAGTTGCTCGTCGAGATGGACGGCTTCGACACCAAGGGCGGGGTCATCCTGATCGCCGCCACCAACCGGCCGGACATCCTCGACCCGGCGCTGCTGCGCCCGGGCCGGTTCGACCGGCAGATCCCGGTGGACGCCCCCGACATGGAGGGCCGCAAGGCCGTCCTGCGGGTGCACGCCAAGGGCAAGCCGTTCACCCCCGACGTCGACCTCGACGCGGTGGCACGGCGTACCCCGGGCTTCAGCGGTGCCGACCTGGCCAACGTGATCAACGAGTCGGCCCTGCTCACCGCTCGTAAGGACCAGCGGGCGATCAGCAACGACTCGCTGGAAGAGTCGATCGACCGGGTGATCGCAGGTCCGCAGCGACGGACCCGCGTGATGGGCGACCAGGAAAAGAAGATCACCGCGTACCACGAGGGTGGGCACGCGCTGGTCGCCTGGGCGCTGCCGCACGCCGCGCCGGTGCACAAGGTGACGATCCTGTCCCGTGGCCGCTCACTGGGCCACACCCTGGTGCTCCCGACCGAAGACAAGTACACCCAGACCCGCGCCGAGATGATCGACACCCTGGCGTACGCGCTGGGTGGTCGGGCCGCCGAGGAACTGGTCTTCCACGAGCCCACCACCGGTGCCGGCAACGACATCGAGAAGGCCACGCAACTGGCCCGCGCGATGATCACCCAGTACGGCATGAGCTCCAAGCTCGGCGCGATCAAGTACGGCACCAGCGGGGACGAGCCGTTCCTCGGCCGCAACATGGGCCACGAGCGGGACTACTCCGACTCGGTCGCCGCCGAGATCGACGGCGAGATGCGGGCACTTGTCGAGCTGGCGCACGACGAGGCCTGGGAGATCCTGGTGGAATACCGGGACGTCCTGGACAACATCGTGCTCGAGCTGATGGAGAAGGAGACCCTCTCCACGGCCGACATGGCGCGGATCTGCTCCCGGGTGGTCAAGCGCCCGCCGCTGGCACCGTACAACGGCTTCGGCAAGCGGCAGCCCTCCACCGAGCCGCCCGTGCTCACCCCTGCGGAGAAGGACAAGCTCAAGGCGCAGGCCCAGGCTGACGGCGCGCAGGCGTCGGTCGGCGGGGCGCCGTCCAACAACTCGGACGGCACACACTGAGCAACGACCCGACGGCCAGCTCCCCGCACCGGGAGCTGGCCGTCTCCGCGACCGAGCCCGACGGCGACGACGAGCTGGACTATGTGGCCGCCCGGCTGATCAGCGGCAAGCTGACCGGCCGCCCGGTCGAGGACGCGGTCGACCTGGGCCGGATCGAGAAGGCCGTCCGCGAGATCCTGATCGCGGTCGGCGAGGACCCGGACCGCGACGGGCTCCAACAGACCCCGGCCCGGGTCGCCCGCGCGTACGCCGAGCTGTTCGCCGGCCTGCGGGTCGACCCGGCACAGGTGCTCAGCACCACCTTCGAGGCCAACCACGAAGAGTTGGTGATCGTCCGGGACATCGACGTGATGAGCCTCTGTGAGCACCACCTGCTGCCGTTCCGCGGCAGTGCGCACATCGGCTACATCCCCGGCCCGGACGGACGGATCACCGGCCTGTCCAAGCTGGCCCGACTGGTCGAGGTCTTCGCGCGCCGGCCCCAGGTGCAGGAGCGGCTCACCTCGCAGGTCGCCGACCTGCTGATGAGCAAACTCGCCCCACGCGGCGTCGTCGTCGTGCTGGAGTGCGAACACATGTGCATGGCCATGCGTGGCATCCAGAAATCCGGCGCCAAGACCATCACGTCGGCGGTACGCGGCATCCTCCAGACGGACTCCAAGTCCCGCTCCGAGGCGATGGCGCTGATCATCCCCCGCTGACACCCCGCTGCACCACGGCCGGCCGACTCCCTCGAGGGACGGCCGGCCGTCCCGTTCCAGCCCGCGAACAGCCGGGTGGGTCAGCCGGCGAGCAGGGCCAGCAGCAGACCCGCCGTGACCAACACCGCCGGCACCAGGCACACCAGGGCGCCGAAACGCACTGTACGGTCCAGCCGCTCAACCGGGCTGACGCGGAACAACCGCCCGACACCCACCCAGCCGGCGACGAACGCGACCGCCGGCATCGGCAGCCCACAGATCAGCGCGGCCACACTGGCCGGCCCCACCCCCGTCGCCGCGTACACCACGACCTGGATCAGCGGCACCAGCAGCGCCAACGGCCCGTACACCAGAAGGTTGCGCGGCCGCGCGGGCCACGACCCGGGCCGGAACCGGCGGCGCGCGGCCAGGGCCGCGTCCGCCGCCTCGGCCCGGCCCCGCGCGGCCCGCAGCGCCGCCAGGACGGCCGCCGGGCCGCCCGCCATCGACCGGGACGCCTCGGTCACCTCCGGCGGCGACGGCATCAGGGAAATCGCCGGTACGCCCAACTCACGCAGCCGTTCCTGCTGGCTCGCCAGCCCGGTACGGACCACCGTCAGCTCCTCCCGGGCGGCCTCGGCAGACCGAGCCTGCTCACCGGCGGCGGCAGCCGCGCTGCGGCGCACCCCGTCGAGCTGGCGCGCGGCGGCCAGGTACTCCGCCCAAACCGTGCTGGGCTCGACCGCCGCTGGCGTGGCGTCCCCGCTCGCCGCGGCGACCCGCTGCCGACCCGGCCCGGTCACCGTCGCCTTCGGAACCATCTCGACACCCCCCGCCCGCGTCACCAGATCACCCGGCCTCATCGGCGAACGGCACCAGGACCGTGCCCCGCTCGTCCGGACCGTCCCAGAGCACCGCCCGATCCGGGCGAGCCCGCCACTCCATCGGCCGACCGAACACCGCGGCGAGCTGCGCGACCGGCACGTCCAGCACGGCCACGGCGGCCAACTTGTCGACCTCGCCCTCCGGCTCCAGCAGCGCGGCGAACGGCGGCACCGCACGCCACCAACCAAGCAGGTGCCGGCCCGCCGGTGGTCCGTCCCGCAGCAACGCACGCAGCCGGTCCACCGGCAGCTCCCGAGGACCCGGCCGATCCAGCCCGAAGACCACCAGATACGTCGGCAGTTCGTCGGTGGTGTCCGCGAGCAGCGTCGGCAAATCCACCATCTCGGCCGGATGCCGGGTCGCCAACTCGGCCGTCAACGCCTCCGCCAACGCTCGGGCACCCGGGTCCGGTGCCGCCACCAGGAAGCGGGCGGTGCCCGGCGGATGGTGGACCGCGGTGCTCCGGGCTGCCGTCGCCAGCAGCCCGCCCGCCGCAGCACCCGATCCGAGCACCGCCAGGTTGCGGCCCGCCGCCGGCCCCAACGGTACGGCGACCGTCGACCGGGCCACGTCCACCGCGCGACCCAGCAGCGCCGCCGGCCCGTGCGACTGCCCCGCCAACGCGGCCCGGTGCCGCGGATCGTTGCCCAGCAGAGGCCGGGCGTACCCGGCGAAAACCACCGGCGGCACCGACCCGGCCGGCCGGGCCGCCCACAGCTCGTGCCGCAACTCCTCCACCACCGTCGGGTGGTCCTGCGGGTCGGGGTACCGGATCAGCCGTTCGTGACCTCGGGTCGCACCCCGGGGGCCGCCGAGGCCGCCAGCGGTGTTCACCACCGCGCTGCCCACCGGAAGGCCCGCAGCCGAGTCGTTCGTCGGCTCCAGCACCGGGCTGCCACCCGGCAGCGCCACCCGCACCGGAAACTGCCCCAGCACCGAATCCCGATGACCGGCATCCGCGCGGGCGTTCAACCCCAGCTCGCCCGCGCCCGCCAACACCAGGTGCACGCCGTACGCCCGCCCGGACCGGGCCAGCCCGTCCAACTGGGCGGCCACCTCAGTGGCCAGCCGGTCCCGCTCGGCGAAGAGCAGCGGCACATTGTCCAACACACAGACGATCCGAGGCAGCGGCTGGTGCTGACGCAACTCCGCGAAGCGTTGCCCGCCAGCCCGCGCTCCTGCCTCCGCCCGGCGCTGCACCTCGGCGGTCAACTCGTCGAGCAGGTCCCGGACGTACTCCCGGTCGGCTGCCATCGCGGCCGCACGCACCTGCGGGATCCACGACCGATCCCGCTCGGTCTGCAGGAACTCCACGAACGACTCGCCGTCGCCCAGATCCACCAGGTAGAGCGCCAGGTCGCCCGGGCCGTACCGGGCGGCCAGGCCGAGCAGCGCAGTGGTCAGGAACGCCGCGCGACCCCCCGCCGACCGGCCACTGACCAGCCAGTGCGGGGTCAACTCGGTAAAGCCCAGCGGCACCGACCGGCCCCCGGCAGCACCGACCGTGGTGGTCAACCCATCCGCGGAATCCGACTCCCACAGCCGCTCACCCGTCGGCGGCAGCAGAGCCGCCAACGCCAACCGCGAGCCAGCCTCCACCTGCTCGGCGAGCCGCCGGCAGACCGCGTCGACCAGCTCGGCCGGCGGGTCCGACTCAACGAAGACCGGTGAGTTCAACCCACCCGGTGCATCCGCGCCCGGGCTGGCGAAGGACGCCCCCGGCGGATCACCGAGCAACGCGTACGCGTTGCGCAACGCCAGCGGCGTCGTGTGCGGCAGCGGCGCCCGGGCCGAGTACGGGCCGGGCGGGGGCCAACCGGCCACCACCAGGTGCAACCCAGCGGCCGGACCCTGCTCGGCCAGCGCCTCGATCCGCGCCAGATCGGTCGGGCCAGTCGACTCCGGCAGCGCGGCGACCACCAGCAACAGCGTGCGATCGTGGCGGCGTCGCCCACTCGCCCCCGGCGTGACCCACTGCTCCGCCTCGGTCAACACCGCCCGCAGACCCGCCACGTCCACCGCCGGCGGCGGCAGCAGGCCAGCATCAGCGAGCACCCCGAACGGGGTCAGCGCGGCACCCGTGGCATCCACCGCGCGGATCAGCAGGGCACCCGCCGGGGCCGCACCCAGCAACCGCAGGAGTACGGCCCGGAGCAACCCCGCCACCCGTGGCTCCCGGGCGTCGGTGTCCACGCTCAGATGACCGGTGCCCACCAGCGGCACCAACGCGGGAAAACGGGCGTCGTCCAACGGTGCCGCCGTACCGACCCGGACGAACGGTGGCGGGCCGTCACCCGCCGGAGAGTCCACGGTGAGCGAGTCCAACGCGGCACCCGACCAACCCGGGGCCAGTCGTACCGCGACCGCCCGGAGGCGATCGGCCAGCTCGTACTGGCGGCGCTGGTCGGCCGGCGCAGGCCGGGTCTCGTCCAGGATCCCGGTGGCAGCCGTCGCGACAGCCGCCGCACGGCGATGCAGGGCTGCGGCACGGTTCGTGCGTGCCTTCGGACCGGCCACCGCATCCACCCCCTCTGCACGAGGTTGGCAACCCTTCCCCGAGCAGAACGGTATCCCAGCCCAGGCTGCTCCTCCGGGAGGTGCCACGGCGGTGCGTCGGTGATGTCGTGGATCTCACCCGTGGGGAGGGGTCCGTCACGATCCGCTCGATCTGAGGCATTGGCTCCGAGGCGTCCAGCCGATAACTTCAGGAGGTGGAATCAGTGCAGCCCCCCGCCGGTTCCCAGGTCTCCCGCGTACCGGCCCAACGGACACCGTCCGAGCAGCTGCCACCCGCCCCGGTAACACCGGAGCCGCAGCCGCCACGCCGCCGAATGCGGACGGTGCTCACGGTCGTCGCCGGAGTGCTCGCCGTGCTCTGCCTCAGCGGGCTCATTGCCGGCTATGTGCTGTACACCCGCGCCGCAGCCCCGGATCGCAGCGCACCCGACGTGGTGGTGGACAACTATCTGCGTGCGTTCCTGGTCGATCGCAACGACGCGAGAGCGAACCTCTTTACCTGTGAGCGCGGGTCGCAGTTAGAGGCGATACGGTCCCTGCGGACCGACCTGCTCGCGCGTGAGCAACAGCTTGGCGTCACTATCCTGGTTAGCTGGGGCAGCCTGGACGTCAAAGATCAAGGCAATACCACCACCGTCGTGACGGTCATTCGGCGCAGTGCCACGATAGACGGAGTCCAGCAAAGCCTGACAGACACGTGGCGGTTCGACGTGGAGAAGCAGGATAGCTGGCGGGTTTGCGGCGGTAGCAAAATTGGTTGATCTTTACTCGATCCACAACAGGTGGACCGGGACCTCCAACGTGGTGGGTGACTGGCCGCGCCAGGCCCAGCGGTACCATTCCACCTCGGGCGTGATCCGCACGCAGATGTCGCCTTCGGCGCCCGAGTAGGTCTCGGTGACGGCTCGCAGGTCGCGGTGCTCCAGACCGCCCTCGACATGCACCACCCGGCGCCCGGTGACGGCGTCCGCCTCGAAGACGGGTGTGGGGGTCCGGTGTGCCGGACCGTCCAGCGAGACCAACCGGATGCCGGTTTCGCGGTTGCCCTCCGCTCCTGGCCGGTCGCCGACCGTCTCCACCCAGACCCGCTCCACCGGCACCAACGGCGCGAACACCTCGACCTGGTCGGCCTCGGCCCGGTACCACTCGTGCTCGGGGATCACCGGCACATAGGTCCGGGCGCCCTGCACCACCCGGTCGTCCGCGCGCAGGTCGCCCCGCCAACCCAGCCCGGGCAGACCGACCAGTACGCGGCGCCCGCGCAGCTCCACCCGCTCGGTGGCGGGAACGACAGCCAACGGGCGGGGTGGCCGAGGTGCCCAGTCGGGTTGATCGGCGAACGGGTCCGGCATCGGTCCGGTCATGTCGGTGGCGGTCTCACTCCGCAGCGCGCAACGGGGCGCCCCGCTCGCGCATGAACGGAATCGGGTCCACTGCGCCCCGGCTGGACCGGTCGTTGCGCAGGTGCACCTCGAAGTGCAGGTGCGGGCCGGACGAGTTGCCGCTGCTACCGACCTGCCCGATCACCTCGCCGGCGGGCACGATCTGATTGGGTGTCACCCGGGGCTGGACCACCATGTGGCAGTAGCGGGTGATGTAGCCGCCGGCGTGCAGCAGGTCGACGAACCAGCCGCAGCCGCCCTTGCCGGGGAACCCGTCCACGTTGCAGTCCCGCCGCCCGCGGTCGTCCGGGTCGCAGCGGGCGACCAGCACCCGGCCGGCGGCCGCGGCACGGATCTCGGTGCCCTTGGCCGCGCCGATGTCCACCCCGTTGTGGCTGGGCCGGTCAGCGGTCCGGAATCCGGAGCCGACGTCGCCGGGGATCGGCGCGGTCCAACCGGACGCGGCAATCTCACCACGCTCGGCCGCATTGCACACCGCCTTACCGTTGATCTCGACGGTGCGGGCCGCACCGCCGGCCAGCGCGTCCACGAGCTTGCTCGCCAGTTCCTCGTGCTGAGCGTACGCATCCGGGTACGCGCTAATCTGCACCTTCTGCGCCACCACGCTCAGCGGACGATGCTGCCAGCTCGGCACTTTGACCAGCTTCTCGTAGAACTTCCGGGCCGCGTAGGCGGGGGTCAATCGCTCGGCGACCGAACCCCATCCCGGCCGCTGCTGGAACAGGCCCAGCGAGTCGTGGTCGGCGCCGACGCCCTCGTGTGGCAGGGCCAGAGACTCGGTGACCGTGCTGTTCGCCAGGTTGCGCAGGGCGGACTCCTGCATCGCGGTGGCCAGCGCGATCACCCAGCCGCGCGAGGGCACCCCCAGGTCCTGGCCGACCTTGATGATGATCGCCGCGTTGCGGACCTGCGCGTCGCCGTACTCGGTGAACCGTGGCAGCTCGGCGGCGATGTCCACCGGACGGACCGGGCCGCAGCCCCAGCCGGCGAGGGTGTCCCCGTTTTCCGGGTCGCCACTGAGCCCACTGAGGAAGAACGCGGCGGTGCCGCCGGTGCAGCAGAGCAGGACCAGCACGCCGGTGAGTATCGCGGCGATCACGCCCACCCGCACTGGCCGGCGGACTGCGGCGGATGCTCGACCGGTGGTCACTGCCGCTGCCAATCGACCACGTCGACCAGCCAGCCGTCCTGCGCGGCGACCAACTCGAGCCGGAGCCGACCGGTGTCGAGGGGCAGCAGCACCTCGACGAACGTCTCGGTGCGCGATCGCACGGACGGTGGACCGTTGACCTCCTCGGCCGGCACGCCGCCAGGCTCGGCGCCGGCCAGCTTCTCGGCCAGCGCCGGGGTCGACAACGGCCGCAGACCCGCCTGCCACTGCGCGGCCGTCATCCCGGGGCGGCCCAGCCAGGCCGCGGTGAACCGGTCGGCCGTCTGCTCGGGTGTGCGGGCACCCGGTGAGGTGACCGGCGACGGCGGAGCCTCGGTGGAGGTCACGCCATCATCACCGGCGGTCGGGTCCACGGTGGTGATCGGCCGGTTCGGCCGGCCGCTCAATCCGTCCGCTGGGTCGGCCGGGTCCGAGACCAGCCGAGCCGCCCCGATCACGCCGAAGATGAGCACCGCGATCACCAGCGCCACTCCCAGCCGGGACCGCAGCGCCCGGGTGAAGAGAAACTCCAGGGCCCGTCGCATCGCCGTCACCGAGCCTCTGAGCGCACCCGTGGTCCGGTGCGGTCCGGCGCACGCTCGGTGGAGCCTGGTCGATACACCACGAACGACGGGTTCTCGGCCGGCACGTCCGGCTCGGTCCACGCCGCCGGCTGTCGCCGACGGGGCTGGGGCGGGACCGGGCGACCACGGCCGCCGGTCTTCTCTGTCGGCGTCTCATCGGTGCGTTCCCGGCCATCCGGCCGGCCGCCGTCGGTGCGGCGGTCCTCGACCGGGGCCGTCGGCGTCGAGACCGGATCTTCTCTCCGCGCCTCTGGACGCAGCCGGGTCTGCTCCGCGTCCGGCGACCGGCGCCGTCCGCCCACCGGCTCCGCCGTGCCGCCCGGCTCCGCCACGTCCAGTCGTGCGGCGGTCCGCATGTCGCGGAAGAACCGGCGGTGCCAGGACCCGGCCGAGCTGACCGCCTCGCTGCTGTCCTTGCCGCCGAGCTGGGTGATCCGCCGGTACGGCCGTAGGAGCAGCCAGCCGACCACGCCGCACAGCCAGACCAGCACCACCTGGAGCCAGCCCGGCAGGGTGGGGGTGCTCATGATCAGGTCGACCGCGAACAGGTAGATGGCCGCCCCGGTACCGAAGATGGCGATGTTGAAGACCGCGGCGACCACGGCATTCGCCAACCGCCGCAGCCCGGCGCTGGCCGGCCGGAGCAGACCGACCGTACCCAGGATGGGTGCCGCGATCACCGCCCACCGGAAGATCAGGAAACCCAGCAGGACCAGCAACGACGCCGTCAGGTCGAACATGGCGAAGAGCACCGAGGCCAGCACCGCGATGAAGCCCGCGCCGACCCGGTCCATGTCCCGAACTCCCTGGAGGTACTCGTACGCCTCCGGATCCTCGGTCTGGATCTGCTGGGCCACCCGCGCCCACTGCTGCTGCTTTGCCTTGATCGTCGCGTCCCGGGTGGCCGGGTTGGCGCGCAACTTCTCGGCCTCGTCCCAGGAGAACGCCTTGGCGTCGTAGAGCGCCGGGCCGTACTTGCGGGCGGTCTCGCTATCCGCTGAGCCCACCACCCCACGGAGCCAGTTTCGGTAGAGCATGGTCTCGGTAGCGGTGTCGCTGGCTCGCACGGCAGGGGTGCGCAGATCCTTGCAACGGTTGGGATCGGGATCGATGCATCGGCCGGGGGCGGACTCCCTTGCCTGCGGCCCAACGGCGTCGTGCACCACCCCGAGACTGGTGACAAGTACACCGTCGGCGACGTTCGCCGACTTGACCGGCCAGGCGGCCAGAGCCGTCACCGCGACCATCACCAGCAGCGCCCAGCCCGCAGTGGTCATCGCGTTGCTCATGTCCGACTGGCGGGATCGCCAGAGCAGGTAAAGCCCCACCACGCACAGTGTGACAATCCCGAAAACGCTGAACACCTTCTCGTACACGGCCTTCGTTGCCTGCTCGACCAGCGGGTCCGCCCAACCCCACATCGAACCGGGATCCCAGGCACGTTCTCTGAGCGCATTCGAGGCACCGATGATGGCCGTAGCGGCCATGAACTCGCCGTTGGCGATGGTGGTGGTGAACTTATAGTCCGGATGCAGCACGCTCGATGCGCAGCCGCCCTCGATGTCGTAGGTGTTGTAGCTGTAGCCCCCGTAGCCGTAGAGGCTGTACCGGCCAGCTACCCCGTTGGTTGCCTCTGCTGGCGGTGCGGCCGCGAACCAGCCGGCGAGGCCCGAGTCGGGCGTACCCGGGGTCGGCGCGTTTCGGCACTTGACCTCGTCCTCGCTGACCGCTTGCAGTTTGTCCACGCAGGCCCGGAAGTCGGCCTGCCATTCGGCGGTCGTGCAGAGGTCGGCGCGAGCCTGAGCGACGGGAGGTGCGGCGGCCGCGGCCTCTGCACCGATCAGTGGCCAGCTGAGGGTGGCCACGGCCAGTACGCCGAGGGCGAGCAGGAACGACGTGATCCTTGCCCGGGCACCTGGGCCTGGGTCACGGCCTTCGGCCGGCTTGCGCCGCCTGGACTCCGCCTCGGCTCGACCGAGGACCCTGACCCAGGCCCTAGCCATGTCACGCCTCCAGATCCGGCAGGGGGATGCTCGGCAGCACTCCGGCCGCTGCGGCGATCGCGGCGGGCGTCGTGTCGAGGTGGTCCAGCAGTCCCTCGACGTACGAGACGTCGACTCGGACCTTCTGCACGCGGCCGTCGACGTCGCGCATCACGAATTCGCGGAAGCCGAGGCGGGTGGCCGAGTTGGTGTCGGCGGCGGAGAGCGAGGCGAGTGTGGCCTCGTATCCGTCGTTGACGGGCACCCGCAGCAGCCGTAGCGCTTCGGAGGCGATCTCGGCGTCTTCGGCGATCCGGCCGACGAAGACGGTGGAGACCAGGTTTTGCACGTCGAGGCCGAGGATGTCGCGGGGGTTCTGCGAGGCGACCAGCGCGGCGAGGTTCCATTTGCGGGAGTCGCGGGCGAGTCGGACCAGGAACGAGCGCCCGGACCGCCAGCCCTCCATGAAGTGCGCCTCGTCCAGGCCGACCAGTTTGCGGGACGACATGGAGCCGCCGTAGCAGCGGCGAACGGCTAGCCGGTGCGCGGTGTGCAGCATCGGCAGGGCCAGTGCCTCCTCGGCCGACCAGTACTCCCGTTCGATCTTGAGGTCGGGCAACCGTAGCCCGGCCATGGTGATCACGGTGAGTGCGGCGTCGGCGCCGAGCAGCCCTTCCGGTGGCCGCCCGAAGAAGAGCATCGCCAGTGGCATCTCGGCGGTGTCCAGCAGGAGGTTGGCGAGCTCCTTGCCGGCGTCGTCGTCGAGCCGACCGAGGCAGCTCACCACGTCGTCCAACGTGGAGGTTTCCTCGGCGGGGACCTGGCGGACCGCGTGCCGGAACAGGGTGGCGGTCGACGCCTCCCGGGCCACCTGCGGCGGGACGAGCATCATGCAGATGTCCTGCACCAGCATCCGCCGCTCGGCTCGGGCGTTGGAGACCGCGATCTCGAACTCGCGGTCACCGGACGCGCCGGCGGCGAATTCGGTACGCAGTGGCGTGGGAATGAGCGAGTAGGGCGCCAGGGTGCCGTGCTCCGAGCCGGTCAGGTTCAACACCCGGGAGTACGGTCGCAGCTCCGGCATCGCGCAGAGTCGGGCCAGCGGCCCGGACGGGTCGAGCAGGGTCACCTGGACGCCCCTGCGGGCCGCCAGGTAGCCGAGCGCGCCGAGCAGGGTCGACTTACCACCGCCCGGTTCGGCAACGAAGACCGCGAGCCCGGATCGCTCCCGAACCTCCATCGGGAAGTGCAGGTCGAGGAAGACGGGACGGCGGCAGGTGCCGGCGGTCCGGCCGATCAGGTCGCCCCGCCGGTCACCCACGTTCGATGCGGCCTGGGGGAGCGCGGCGGCGAGCAACGGCACCGGCATGCGGCGGACGTAACCGGTGTTGGCGATCGGCTCGCCGGGGATGAACTCGCGGGCCAACCAGTCCTGGTTCTTCGGGTGTTGCAGTGAGATGCGCAGCTCTCGGGAGTAGAGCTGGATGAGCCGGCGGGCCCGCTCCAGGCATTCCTCCCTGGTCCGGCCGCCGACGGCGATGCGGTGCCAGCCGTGTGCACGGGCCGAGTCGACCGGCAGGCCGGTGGTCATCTCGTCGCCGATCACCAGCGCGCGCTTGGCCAGTCGCTCCAGCTCGGGGGGTGCGTCGATGCCGTGCTCGGCGTAGTCGAGCTGTTGCGAGCGGATCATCCGCAGCCGGTGTTCGAGATTCCGGAAGGAGTCGTTGGAGCCGAGGATGTCGACGCGGGTGGAGATCTCCATCGGCCAGGGCAGCCGCTCGTGGAAGTGCAACCACGGCTCGTGCCGTTCCGGGATCTCCAACGGCTCCATCCGGCCGACGGCGAGCACGGCCACGTGCCGCTCCTCGCCGGTCATCCGGTTGACCAGCTTCACCGTCGAGCCGTACGGGGTGCGGTAACGCTCGACCTGCTCGGTCAGGGCGAGCAGGTCGCCGCGTTCCCAGCGCCCGTCGGTCACCGGGGAGAGTGCGCCCGGTGGTGCCATGCAGAGGGCCACCGAGCGGTAGAGCAGCCACTCGAGCTCCTGTGCGGTGACCCGGCGGCCTCGCATGCCGAACGCGCCGAGGACCTCGTCGAACTGCTCCACGGTGCGACCCAGCTTGCGGCGTTCGCCCTCGGCGGTGCCCCGACCGAAGCTGCGCAGCAACCGTTCGGTGAGCGAGTCGCCGAGGGAGCGGCGGGCGAAGGTGACGCCCAGGTAGGTCTGGCCCTCGGCGTGGTTGACCGCCATCAGGTGGCGTTGGGCGGCGACCAGGTGATCGGCCCACCCGGTGGTGCCGGGCACGTCGGCGAGCGGCGCGGACGTGTGTGCGTCGATGGTGCGTGCCCACTCGTCGGCGGGGAACGGCCGGGTGGTGCGGCGCAGGTGCAGCCGGAAGCCGGCCAGGCCGGCGTACTGCTCGGAGATCGCGGACAGCAGCGCTTCGCGCTCCGCGTCCGGACGGAATGCCCAGCGGACCTCGGGCAGCCAATACCACGCCGTGACGGTGTTCGGAGTGAAGGTCAGGTGTCCGGCGATCTCGGTGATGGCCAGCTCGACCGATGGGTCCCGATCCCCAAATTTGATCTTCGGGGCGCGGATCCGCGTCGGTTTGGTGGGTCGGTCCGGTCGGCTCAAGGGACGTTGTCGGGGTGCGGCGACTTCCCGCCCGGCCGGCTGGGCGTCGGCGCCCCTGGGCCGTTCCGTGTTGGTGGTCCGGCGCGCGGTGCGCTCCAGAGCCGGCCGCTCCGCCGGCGCGGTGCTGGCCTCCTGCTCCGTCGGCGCTGGTGGCCGAGCCGCTTGAGCTGTCGGCCGGCCTGCCTGGGTCGTCGGCCGGCCTGCCGCGGAGCCGGTGTCCGGAGCGGTGCTGGCTGGGCGGCTGACGGGACCGGCGGTCGCCGAGGGCGGTGCGGCGGCGGTCGGGTCGGGCTCAGCCGGTGGACGGAGCATCGGCAGCCGGTCACCGGCCTGATGCGGCACCCGGGACTCGTTGGCCGGGTGGCCGCCCCCGCGTCGCGGCTCGACGGGCCGGTGACCGCCGCCGGGCTGGTCGTCGGGCGTCCACGGTGGTTCCAACTCGGGTATCGGCCGAACTGGGGCCGGGCCGGCTGCGGGTGGCGGCTGCGATGGGATCGCCGGCTGCTCCCGGGTGCTCGGACCGGCCGACAAGGCTCGGGCCGCGCCGGGCCGTGCCCCGCCGAAGAGGTCCAGGAAGGGAGAGTCGATGTCGGCGTTCTCGCCAGCCGACACTGCGCTGGGCTCGGCGGGTGGCGTCCGGCGGGGGACCGGCCGGGGTGCCTGGAACACGCCGACCGCACCGTGACCGGGCGATGTCACCAGCGCAGGATCGAGCGCCACCTCGTCCTCATCCTCGGCTCCGTTGTAGCCGTATGACTGCGCACGGTGACCTGCCGGCACGGCCGGGTGGCCGGCCGGGGAACCCGGCGTGGAAGAGCGACTCATGCGACCGCCTTAGGACCTGTTTCATGAGAACTGGCCGGCCTGCGGCGGGCCCGGACGGCCGCCCTTATGAAACAGGCCCTGGCGACAGGCCGCAGGCTCTTACCCGCGTCGTGCGACGGACCGATCGGCGTACGCCCGGTCATGCCAGCTCCTCCCGGATCCTGATCCGGCTGCCGACCAGGCGCGGGTCGCGCTGCTCGATCGCCGGCTCCCGGGTACGTCGCCAGTCGGTCAGCGCGGTGCGGATGACCACCCGCGCCGGCCGATCGGGGTCGACGTGCCGGAAGATGAACGACGTGGTCACGATGGCGAGGGCGATCTCCCAGGCGGGGAAGAGCTCGACCGTCAACGTGAACAGCCAGTGGATGAACATGTAGAGGGGGACCAGCAGCATGAAGAGCCCGTACTGGGCATAGGGCAGGTGGACTGGAAGGGTGTAACCGGGCGGCCCGAGGTAGACCAGGCGGGCCCGGTAGATGTCGTCGTCGGTGCGCAGCCGCATCTGGTGAACGCGCCTATTCGAAGATGAGGTCGATCAGGTAATCGCCGACGAAGAAGAGTGTTGCCGCGCCCGCGATGAACGCGAGCCCGACGATGGCGATCGCGGAACTGGTCAGCACCTTGGAGATCTCGCCCCGGCTGGCACGGCCGATGAAGATGACGCCCAGGACGGCGAGCAGGATCGGCGCGATCTTGCTGGCGAAGAAGGTGACGACACTGTTGGTGTCGATCCCCTTCGGTGCCGGCTCGGCGAGCGGAGTCGACGCCAGGGTGGAGAGCGCGTGGGCGACGCCGGACGACGCCGTCTCCATGAGCTCGAAGGCGATCACTGGAAACCTCCCCATAGCGCGGCCGGCGGTGCCGCGGCGGTGCAATAGACGAGCCTGGCGGGAAAAGTGCTCCACAGGGCGCAGCGATCTTGACCCTGTGTTCGTTACTCACCACAGAGCGTGGCGAGGTTTGGGCGGTTTTCCCCCGCTTCGGCCCTCCCTCCAAGCTTCGCCATCTCTATGCTGGCCAATTCCAAAGCGTACGGGCCGCCCCGGATTGCGACAAGCCGCGAAGGGGCTGCCCGATGCTGCCCGGATGACCGATCGTACACCTGTTCTAACTAGCACGTCAGGGATGGTGATGCGAGCCGACCCGGGTCGGTGGGCGCCGCTGCCGCGACCGGTACCGTCTAGTCGTGACCGATCTGGTGCGGGCTTCGGGCCCGGTGGTGATGGGCGTCCTCAACGTCACACCGGACTCCTTCTCCGACGGCGGACGGTACGCCGACCTCGACTCGGCCGTCGGACATGGCGTCCGTCTCCGCGAGGCCGGTGCGGACCTGGTCGACATCGGCGGTGAGTCGACCCGTCCGGGCGCTGAGCGGATCGACGCCGCGACCGAGGTGTCCCGGGTGTTGCCGGTCATCCGCGAGCTGACCGCCGCCGGCGTGGCGGTCAGCATCGACACCAGCCGGGCACGGGTGGCGGAGGCCGCCCTGGCCGCCGGGGCGATGGTGGTCAACGACGTCTCCGGTGGGCTGGCCGACCCGGACATGGCCCGCGTGGTCCGTGACGCGCGCTGCCCGTGGGTGTTGATGCACTGGCGTGGTCACTCCCGCGAGATGCGTGAGCTGGCCAACTACACCGACGTGGTGGCCGACGTCCGGACCGAGTTGGCCCAGCGGATCGACGCGGCGCTGGCCGCCGGGGTGGCCGCCGACCGCCTCATCGTCGACCCTGGACTCGGCTTCGCCAAGACCGCGGCGCACAACTGGGAGCTCACCGCCCGCCTGCCGGAGCTGCTGGACCTCGGCTACCCGCTGCTCTTCGGGGCCAGCCGCAAGTCGTACCTCGGCAGGTTGCTCGCCGCCCCGGACGGCACCCCGCGGCCGACCGCCCAGCGGGAGGCGGCCACCGTGGCCACGAGTGTGCTGGCGGTCGCCGCGGGCGCCTGGGGCGTCCGCGTGCACGACGTACAGGCCACCGCCGACGCGCTCG
This sequence comes from Micromonospora arborensis, assembly GCF_003205615.1. Lineage (GTDB taxonomy): Bacteria > Actinomycetota > Actinomycetes > Mycobacteriales > Micromonosporaceae > Micromonospora > Micromonospora arborensis. The sequence goes on from NZ_PYBV01000014.1 coordinate 138,999, forward strand.
CCGTCTGGGCGGCGACCGGCAGCCCGCGCCTGGCCGCCGCCGCGAGAGACGATCACGAGCAGAAGGTGCAGCGATGACGACCGACCGGATCCACCTGACCGGCCTGCGGGCCCGCGGCCGGCACGGGGTGTACGACTTCGAGCGGGCGCAGGGCCAGGACTTCGTGGTCGACGCCGTCCTCGAACTGGACCTGGCCCCGGCCGCCGCCAGCGACGACGTCACCGACACCGTCCACTACGGCGAGTTGGCCGAACGACTCGTCGCGGTGGTGACCGGCGAGCCGGTCAACCTGATCGAGACCCTCGCGGACCGACTCCTCGCGGTCTGCCTGGCCGACGAGCGGGTCGGCGCCGCCACGATCACCGTGCACAAGCCGGAGGCCCCGGTGCCGCACACCTTCACCGACGTGGCCGTCACCATGACCCGGACGCGTGCCCGGTGACCAGGGCCGTGCTGTCGCTCGGCAGCAACCTGGGTGACCGGCTGAGTCACCTGCGTACGGCCGTCGCCACGTTCGGCGACGCCGTACTCGTGCTCTCCGGGGTGTACGAGACTCCACCGTGGGGCGACGCCGACCAGCCCGCGTACCTCAACGCGGTGTTGCTGGCCCAGGACGAGACCGCGACCCCGCGCGACTGGCTGGAGCGGGCTCGCGCCGCGGAGCGCGCGGCCGGTCGGGTCCGTGATCCGCAGCGGCGGTTCGGGCCGCGCACCCTCGACGTGGACGTGATCGCGGTCTGGGAGGACGACGACACACCGGTGCTCAGCGACGACGAGGAGTTGACGCTGCCGCACCCCCGGGCGCACCTGCGCGCCTTCGTGCTGCGGCCGTGGATCGACATCCAGCCGTACGGGCGGCTGCCCGGTCACGGCTGGCTGACCGACCTGCTCACCACCGGCCCCGCGGCCGACGACGCGCTGGAACTGCGTCCCCGGCCGGAGTTGGCGTTAGAGTCGACGACATGACCGAGCGGAGCCGGCCGGCATGACGCAGGCGAAGTCCCCACCACCGGGCGGGTCGGGCCCGGAGCGGTCACGGATGGGCCCCACCCGGATCTCGACCCTGGTCGTGGCCGCCCTGGCCGCGGCGGCGGTGGCCTGGCTGCTGATCAGCACCCTCTACTACAGCGGCATCCCCCGGCTGCCCTGGCTGCCGGTGGTGACGCTGGCCGGGCTGGCGGCGCTTGAGGCGTACGCCGCGATCAACACCCGGGGCCGGATCGAGCGCAAACCCGGCCGGGACGCGGTCGACCCGCTGCTGGTGGCCCGCTTCGTGGTGCTGGCCAAGGCGTCGGCGCTGGCTGCGGCGATCTTCGCCGGCTTCTACGCGGGGCTCACCGGCTGGCTCTTCGTGGAGACCACCCGCGCCGCGTTGGACGATCGACCGGCTGCCGGTGGGGGTCTGCTCGCCTCGCTGGCCCTGGTCGGCGCCGCACTGTGGCTGGAGCGTTCCTGCCGGGTGCCGAAACGCCCGGACGACGAACGCGAGGACGACCCGCGGGAGAGCCGCCCCGGCCAGCGCTGAGCATGGGGTTACGCCCGGCTCCGGGCGCGGGTACGGTGCCTGCGATCGGGGAGCAAGGGCCGCCCACCGATCGTCCGCGTGCCGGACCGGGGACGGCCGGCCACTGGGGAGGCGGCGTCATGGCGTACGAAGAAGCGGGGCGGGACCGCACGGCCGAGCCCTCGTCCGGGGTGCCCGCCGCCGTCTTGGAGAACGTCTTCGACGACCCCACCCACGGTGAGCCCGGCCGGGACCGGGTCGGCGTGCACCTGGGCTGGGAGTTCGTGCTGCTGGCTGGGCTGGCGACCCTGGGCTGGCTGCTCTGGCAGGAAAATCCGGCCGCCCTGCGTGCCGACAACCTGCGCACGTTGCTCGTCGACGCGGTGGGGCTGGGGCTGCTCGCCCTGGCCGCCGGGTCGAGCCTGCGAACGAACGCACCAAACCTGGCCGTCGGGCCGGTCGCGGTCGCCACCGCCCTGCACTACGCCGAGCAGGGCGATCGGGGTCTACCCGCGTCGGTCGGCCCGGCCGTGGCGGTCGCCGCGCTGGGCGGGCTCGCGCTGGCGCTGGTCGTGGTGGTGCTGCACGTGCCGGGCTGGGCTGCCAGCCTGGCCGGCGCGGCCGGTGTGGTGGTGTTCATCGAACGCCGTTCGACGGCCGTGCTGGTGCAGAGCGACTACGACCCCGGGCGCAATGCCGGATACCTCTTCGCCGGGTTCGCCGCGGTGGCCGTCCTGGGCGGGTTGTTCGGCGCGATCCGGGCGATCCGCCGGCTGGTCGGCCGGTACCGGCCGATCGCCGACCCGGCCCAACGGCGGGGCGCGGTTGCCGCCGTGGTCACCGCGCTCGCGCTGGTCGGCTCGACCGTGCTGGCCGCCCTCGCCGGGGTGCTGTTCGCCGCCAACGGCCCGGGGGCGGTCGTGCCCACCTCGGGGCTGGAGCTGACGGTGCTGGCGTTCGGGGTGGCCCTGCTCGCCGGCACCAGCGCGTACGGGCGCCGCGGCGGCGTGTTCGGCACGTTCCTGGCGGTCAGCCTGGTCACCGTCTTCCAGGTGTACGCGCCGGAGCGCGGTTGGACGTTCAGCACCTGGGCGGTCGGCGGCACCGCGCTGGGCGTCGGACTGCTGGTCACCCGGCTGGTCGAGACGTTCGGGCGACCCCGACCGGGCAGCACCGACAAGCCTGAGCCGGTCGGTGACGGCACGATCAGCACGGGTTGGACCATGCCGCAGGCGCAGTCGGTCGACAACTGGCCCCCGACGTTGCCGACGCCGACGGCGCCCCAACCCGTCGACCCGTGGCGGGATCCGCGTTGGGAGGACAGCCCGCGCCGGTGGGACACCGACGAGCGGTGACCGGCGTCGCGTCCGCCGAGCCGGAGCTGATCTCGACAGTTAGGCTCGGCGGCATGACCGACACACCTGCCGCCACCCCGGGCGGAACCTCGTTCGAGGAGCTTGACGCGCTGCCCACCGAGGAGTTGCGGGAGCGGGCGTTCGCCCTCGCCCGGGATCGCCGCGACGTGGGGTTCTACTGGTCGGTGCTGCGGCACCTGCCGAACGCGGACGAGGCCACGGTGCTGGACGGCGCACCGAACTCGATCGGCCCGACCATCGATGAGGCCAACGCGTTGTGGCGGGAGCTGACCGGTCACGGTTACGAGGAGTCCGCGCCGTTGCTGCGGGCTGCCTTCATCGACTACCTGATGAAGCACTGAACCGCTCGGGGCAGCCCAGGTCCGCCCGAGCAACGCGTTCGGGGCCTGGGCGGATCGCATCGCTCATGCACCGCTCCGGCCCGGTCGGCCGCTACGGTACGGCCGCCGGCACCGGCGCGCTCGCCGTGCTGTTGCTGGTCGGCATCTGCGGCAGCCCGGCGTACACCGGTTGGGCCGCCACGCAGACCGACCCGGAGTCGGCGGGCGCCTTCTACGTGCGGCTGCTCGCGTGGCCGGCCTGGCGGCTCGACGCGGACGGGCAGGCCGGCGGCCTGTTCGCCGCCGACCTGCGGGCCGTGCTGCTGGTGGTCCTCGCGGTGGCTCTGCTCTACCTGTTGCCCGCCGCGCAGGTGGCCCGGGTGCCCGGCTCGGTCAGCCAGTTCTTCTCCGGCTGGGCCGCGTACGTGCTGGCCGGCGGGCTCGCCGCCGTGCTGGCGGCACTGCTCGGCCCGGCCCCGTCGCTGCTGGGTGCCCTGCAGGACGCCAGCGCCGGTGCCGGCTACGGCTTCCTCACCGGGTGGATCATCGGCACCGCCAGCCTCGGCGGTCGCGCCTGACCCGACCGGGGCGGGTCAGTTCGTCGGACGGCCGAGGTCGAGCAGTCGCTGGCGGCTGAGCGCACCCACCGGTCGGCCGGCGTCGGTCACCACGAGCTGGTCCCGTCCCGAGGTGAGCAGCACCGCCAGCGCGTCGTACGCGGAGCCGTCCAACGCCACGGTGGGCAGGTCCGCCGCGGTGTCCCCGGGCACCGGTTCCAGCGACTCCCGGTCGAGTGGGGTGACCGCCAGCCGGCGGATGCCCCGGTCGGCTCCGACGAACTCGCGTACGAACGGGGTGGCGGGTGCGCCGAGCAGAGCGGCCGGCGTGTCGTACTGCTCCAGGTGCCCGCCCTCGGAGAGCACCGCGATCCGGTCGCCGAGCCGGACCGCCTCGTCGAGGTCGTGGGTGACCAGGACGATCGTTTTGCGGACCTCGGCCTGCAGGCGCAGGAACTCCTCCTGGAGGCGGGCCCGGACGATCGGGTCGACGGCCGAGAACGGCTCGTCCATCAGCAGCACCACCGGGTCGGCGGCGAGCGCGCGGGCCACCCCGACCCGCTGCCGCTGGCCGCCCGACAGCTCGTGTGGGTAACGGCCGCCGAACTGGGCCGGGTCGAGCCCGACGAGGTCGAGCAGCTCGTCGACCCGGGCCCGGGTCTGACTCTTGGGCCACCGGAGCAGGCCGGGCACGGTGGCCACGTTGGCCCGAACCGTCTGGTGTGGAAAGAGGCCGACGTTCTGGATCACGTACCCGATTCGGCGGCGCAGCCGCACCGGGTCGACGTCTGTGACGTCCTCGTCGCCGAGCGTGATCCGGCCGCCGGTCGGTTCGATCAGGCGATTGATCATGCGCAGCACCGTCGACTTGCCGCAGCCGGACGGGCCGATGAGCACCACCAGCTCGCCGGCCCGGACGTCCAGGCTGAGGTCCCGGACGGCCTCGGTGCCATCCGGGTAGCGCTTCTGGATGCTCTGCAGGGAGATCGACGCCGCGCGAGGGGATTCGGTCACGTCGGCAGCCTCCGGGGTAACGTCCACGTATGTCCTTCCGCCTGAGCTACCGGGCCGACCCGGGTAACCCCTGGTTCTCCTGGCAGTACGTGCGGGACAACTCTGACACGATCCTCGCCGCCGTGCGCGAACACGCCTCCCTCACGGGACGCGCGGTGCTGATCGCGGTGCTGATCGCTCTGCCGTTGTCCGTGCTGGCGTACTGGTTCCGGCCGCTCGCCGGTCCGATCCTCGCCGTCAGCGGGGTCGTCTACACCATTCCGTCGTTGGCGCTCTTCGCGTTCATCGCGCCCTACCTGGGCACCGGGACCACCACCGTGCTGGTCGGGCTGGTCCTCTACGCGCTGCTGCTGATCGTGCGCAACGTGGTGGCCGGGCTCAACCAGGTGCCTCCGGAGGTCGGCGAGGCCGCCGAGGGCATGGGGTACGGCCGCTGGGGGCGGCTGTTCCGGATCGACCTGCCGCTGGCTGTGCCGGGCATCGTGACCGGCGTGCGGTTGGCGACCGTCTCCACGGTGGCGTTGGTCACGGTCGGGGTGCTGGTCGGGCACGGCGGCCTCGGGCAGTTGATCTTCGCAGGCTTCCAGAACAACCTCTACAAGGCCGAGATCATGACCGCCGCTCTGCTCTGCGTGGCGCTCGCGGTCGTGCTCGATCTCCTGCTCGTCCTGGTCGCCCGCCTGGTGACCCCCTGGTCCACCCGGAGGGCACGGTGACCGTCGCGTCGAACCCGATCGGCCAGGCGGTCGTCTGGATCAATGACCCACTGAACTGGACAAATCCCGGAGGCATGCTGGACCGCCTCGGCGAGCACCTGACGATCTCGGCCCTGGCGGTGGCGCTCGGCTGCCTGGTGGCCTGGCCGCTGGGTCTCTGGCTGGGGCACCTCGGCCGGGGCGGCGGTCTGGTGGTGCTGGTGTCCAACGCCACCCTGGCCATCCCCACCCTGGCACTGCTGACCATCCTGCCGGTGGTCTTCGCCAGCGGCTTCGGGCGGACGCCGGTCGTGGTGGCGCTGGCCGTCTTCGCCGTCCCACCACTGCTGGCCAACGCGTACACCGGGGTGCGGCAGGTGGACCCGGAGGCGCTTGACGCCGCCCGGGGGATGGGCCTGTCCGGCGGGCAGTTGCTCCGTCGCGTGGAGTTGCCGCTCGCGGTGCCCTACCTGGCGGCCGGGTTCCGGACCGCTGCGGTCCAGGTGATCGCGACCGCCGCGCTGGCCTCGTTCGTCAACGGCGGCGGCCTCGGCCAGATCATCCGCACCGGGTTCGGCATCGGTATCGCGGCCGGCGGTGGGCAGATCGTCGCCGGTGGTGTGCTGGTGGCCGGGCTCGCGCTGCTGGCCGAGGTGGTCCTCGGCGGCGTCGAACGACTGGTCACCCCCCGACCGCTGCGGCGTGGACGGCAGCGCGCGGGCCGGCCCCGGCCCGCTGATGCCACCGGGAGCGCCTGACCCGTCCGGGTGAGGCTTCCGTCGAGCCCGCGGCCAACAGCGGGCCGATCGGTGACGATGCGGTGACGAAGTCCATCCCAGGTTGTCGGTCGGTTGCGGAGCATGTTGGGTGGATATTCGCGGGCGACCGACAGTCAGGATCGCCCGTCGGACACGCGGCCGGCCCGGGACGGGCCGCGCCGGGACACGGAAGGCGGGCACATGCGCGCACGTACACGTCTGGCGATCGGCGCCATCGGCGCCGTCGCCGGGGCAGCGCTCCTCACCGGGTGCGGTGACGCCGGTTCGTCCGGCACCGACGCACCCAAGACGAGCGCCTCCGGCGCCGGGTGCGCCCCGGTCGCCGGTCAGCAGCTCATCGCTCTGCAGGACGACAAGAAGCTGCAGAACTCCGACAACGTCATTCCCGCGGTCAACAGCAAGGCGGCCAACCCGCAGCTGATCGCCGCTCTGGACAAGGTTTCCGCCGCGCTCGACACCCCGAAGCTGATCCAGCTCAACAAGGCCGTCAACGAGGACCGCAAGACCGCCAAGGTGGCGGCCGAGGAGTTCGCCTCCGCCAACAACCTCACCGCGGGCATCGCCAAGGGCTCGGGCGGCGACATCACGGTAGGTGCCGGCAACTTCGCCGAGAGCCAGATCCTGGGCGAGCTGTACCGGATCGCGCTGACCGCCGCCGGCTACCAGGTCAAGGTGCAGCAGATCGGCAACCGCGAGCTCTACGAGCCGGCACTGGAGAAGGGCGAGATCCAGGTCGTTCCGGAGTACGCGGCGACGATGGCCGAGTTCCTCAACACCAAGGCCAACGGCAAGGATGCTCAGCCGGTGTCCTCGCCCGACATCAACACGACGGTGACCGTGCTCAAGGCCGAGGGCGACAAGGCCGGCATCACCTTCGGTGCTCCGGCCGCCGCACAGGACCAGAACGCCTTCGCCGTCACCCAGGCCTTCGCCGACAAGTACGGCGTGCGGACCCTCTCCGAGTTCGCCGCGAAGTGCTCCGGCAGTGCGACCGTGCTGGGTGGCCCGCCGGAGTGCGAGCAGCGTCCGTTCTGCAAGCCGGGCCTGGAGAAGACGTACGGGTTGTCGGTCGGCAGGTTCTCCTCGCTGGACCAGGGTGGACCGCTGACCAAGAGCGGGCTGCGCGACGGTTCGATCAGCGTGGGCCTGATCTTCTCCTCGGACGGCGCCTTCGCCACCAGCTGACCCTCTCCTGCGTGCTGCGGACGCCCCCGCCCCTGCCTGGCGGGGGCGTCCGCGCGTCCCGGGACCCCGTTCCCTCCGGTAAAGAACCTCGGTAGGCTGCACATCCATGCCAGCCCCGGCCACCTCCGACGCCCGGCGTCAACCACCGCTGCTGACCATGCTCTTCTGGGCGGGCGTCGGTCTCGCGCCGGTGGCGGCCCTGATCCTGCTGGTTGCCGACGGTAACGGCCCGTTGCGCTTCGCCGCGGTGCTCGCCATCCTCGCGGTGGTGCTGATCGGTCTCTCCATCGCGCTGCGGTCCGACGATGCGGACGCGTCGGGGCGAGCCGACGAGCTGCTGGATGAGATCGAGGAGCTCCGCCGGGAGGTGCGCGCCGAGATCGTGGCTGTCGCGCAGCGCGGTAACCAGGCACTCGACCAGGCGCACCGGGCCCAGGAGGGGCTCGCCGCGGTGCGCCGCCGTCTCGACGCCACCGGTGCCGCCCTCGCCGGTGCCGCCCCCGTCGCTGCCGCCGCGCCGGCCGGGGAGCCGGCGGGTGCCGGCCGGGCACGGGTGCCAGCGGTCGAGCCGCCGGTGGACAACGTGCCGGTGGCCCGTAGCCGGGTTCCGGCGCCGGGTGACGCACCGCCGGGCCGGGCCCGGGTGCCCGGCCCGGACGACGCGGCCCGGTGGGGTCGCTCCGAGCACGCGGACGACGGCGATCCGGCGTACCCACGAGAGGCCGCCGAGTCGCCGGCAACCGCGGGCACGTACGGCGCGGAGCGACCGGCTGCCACCGCGTACGGCTCGGCCCGCCCTCGCGAGCATGATCGCCCCGAGCCGGCACACCGGCCGGTCGGCGTGGTCCGGCACACCGAAACCGTCCACGTCACCACCCGACACACCGTGGTGGACGGCGGGCCGGCCGAGCCGGCTGGGCGCTACGGCGGCGGGTACGCCGGCCAGTGGACCTCGCCGGCACAGGAGTGGATCCGGAGCGGCGACGCGGAGGAACGCCCCCGAGCCGGGTACGGCGACGACCGGCGCTCCGGCGATGACCGGGCCCGCCCCGGCGACAACCGCTCCTGGGGGGCGCCGGCCGCGGCCCGGGGCGAACCTGAGTGGACCGATCCGCGCGACGCGTACGCCCAGCCCGACGAGCCTGCCCCGGCCGCCCGGTCGCACCGTTCACCGGAGAGGCCGGCCGCGGGCTCCTGGGACAGCCCGGACGATCGCGCCTGGTCCGAGCAGCGCGATCGGGCGAGCGCCGCCGCTCCGCAGCCCGGACCACCCCTGCGAGCCGACGACACGGGCGAGTACTGGTCGCAGTTGCGGGCCGGTGACCGCTGGGCCGCTGTCCGCGACGACGAGAACGGCCGTGAGCTGCGGGTCGGCGAGCGGCGAGCCGAGCTGCACGCCGACGCCGCCGGCACCGAGTACCGGATGGCCGACCGCTGGGCCGCCGTCCGTCACGAGGAGCCGCGCCGTCACGAGGAGCCGCGCCGTCACGAGGAGCCGCGCCGTCACGAGGAGCCGCGCCGTCACGAGGAGTACGAGTCCCACCACCGGGACGAGCCGGCGCGTCGGCCCGCTCGCGACGGCGGCTGGCGGGCCGAGCCAGCGGGCCGGCCGGCGCTGCCGGTGGGCGGCGTCCCGGTGCCGGACGAGTGGCGCCCACCGCGTCAGCGCGGTCACCAGGCGGAACCCGCACCCGAGCGGCCCGGCCGACGCCGGGTCGACGAGCGCTACGGCTACCCGCCGCAGGACGACGTACCGCGCGCCGGCGGGACTCCGCCCGGTGACCGCTGGCGCTGAGAGGTCAGACGGCCGACGTCACTTGTCGATGTCGCCGACCACGAAGAACATCGAGCCGAGGATCGCGATCAGATCCGGCACCAGGCAGCCGGGGAGCAGGGTCGCCAGCGCCTGCACATTCGCGTACGAGGCGGTGCGCAACTTCAACCGCCACGGCGTCTTCTCCCCCCGCGACACCAGGTAGTAGCCGTTGATGCCGAGCGGGTTCTCCGTCCAGGCGTAGGTGTGCCCCTCCGGTGCCTTGAGCACCTTCGGCAGACGGGTGTTGATCGGGCCGGTCAGTTGGTCCACCCGGTCCAGGCACTGCTCGGCGAGGTCCAGCGACGCGTACACCTGGTCCAGCAGCACCTCGAAGCGGGCGTGGCAGTCCCCGGCGGTCCGCGTGACCACCGGCACGTCCAGCTCGTCGTACGCCAGGTAGGGGTCGTCGCGGCGCAGGTCCAGGTCGAGCCCGGAGGCACGGGCCACCGGCCCGGACGCGCCGAACGCGGCGGCGTCAGCGGCGGAGAGCACACCCACGCCCACGGTCCGGGCCAGGAAGATCTCGTTGCGTCGGATCAGGTGGTCCAGGTCGGGCAACCGCCGGCGTACCTCGCCGATCGCCGCGCGGGCACGGCCCGTCCACCCGTACGGCACCTCCTCCTTGAGGCCACCCACCCGGTTGAACATGTAGTGGATCCGGCCGCCGGAGACCTCCTCCATCACCGCCTGGATGGTCTCCCGTTCCCGGAAGGCATAGAAGATCGGCGTGATCGCCCCGATCTCCAGCGGGTACGAGCCGAGGAACATCAGGTGGTTGAGCACCCGGTTCAGTTCCGCGAGGGCCATCCGCAACCAGGTGGCGCGCTCCGGCACCTCCATGCCCATCAGGCGTTCCACGGCGAGCACCACACCCAGCTCGTTGGAGAACGCCGAGAGCCAGTCGTGCCGGTTGGCCAGCACGATGATCTGCCGGTAGTCGCGTACCTCGAAGAGCTTCTCCGCGCCGCGGTGCATGTAGCCGACGATGGGTTCGCAGGCGACCACCCGCTCGCCGTCGAGCACCAGCTTCAGCCGCAGCACACCGTGCGTGGAGGGGTGCTGCGGGCCGATGTTCAGCACCATGTCGGTGCCGAGCTGCTGATCGCCGGTGCCGGCGACCAAGCCGGCCCCGGTGCCGACGGTCAGTTCACGGAGGTCCCCGGCGTCGGTGGTCATGCCCGTCATCGTGCCACGGCCGGGTCGAGCGGGATGCCGACCGGTTGGCGCAGCCACCAGTGGCCACCGAGCCCAGCCGGGTCGGTCAGCTCGGCCACCTGCGACGCGGCGGCCAGCGCCCGCACGTACCCCGCCGGGTCGGTGCCGGCCATGCTCAGCGGCGGTCGGCCGCCGTCGGCCCCGAGCGCGCGCAGCGCCTCCCGCTGCAGGACCAGGGAGTACGCACACCGGGCGACCGCCGCACCAGCGGAGGCGACCGAGTCCATGGCGACGTGCGCGGTCACGTCGCTCGACCCGTCCGGCACCGGAGGCACCTGCCGCCCAGCCCGGTAACCCGTCAAGGTCCCGTTCACCGGCCTGCTTTCCCGCAGGTGTCCGTAGTCGACAGCGACCGCCAGGCCCCGCTCGATCCTCCGCACCGCGTTGGCCCACGCCTCATCTCTGCTTCGGCCGATCTCGGCTCGTAGGTAGTCACCGCTGGAAGTTTCCGCAGAGCGAGGGGTCGCGGGGTGTGGCCACCATGTGTTGAGCCAGTCAAGATCAGCGGGACTCACCGGCTCCCCAAGCGTCTCCGCGCCGATCTCGGGATCGACAAGTACGTATCGCCAGCCGTCTGCCGTGTGTACCGCCACGTCCAGCGGGACGTTGTCCAACCATTCGGTGGCGATCAACAGCCCGTTGATCCCCGCGGGGATCTCGGGTACCCACTCGATCCGGTCCGGCAGGTGTTCGGGGCGGGGCGCCAGCTCGACGGCGGTGAGACGTACCCGTTCCGCGAGCTCGGGGGAGCCCTCGATCGATCGCAGCAGGCCGCGCAGGAGTTCTCCGCGCCCGGCTCCGACGTCGATCACGTCGAGCCGGTCCGGGTGGCCGAGGGTCGAGTCGACGTCGGTGAGCAGGCGCAGCAGGGCGCTCGTGAACGCGGGTGAGGCGTGCACGCTGGTGCGGAAGTGGTCGGCGGGCCCGGTGCCGGCGACGAAGAAGCCATCCGGCCCGTAGAGGGCTCTGCTCATGGCGTCCCGCCAGGCGATCGACATCCGCGCCCTCCGATTCCTGCCCACGTCACGATCATCCGCACCGTCCCGCTCGACAGCGGAGGGGCGCGCGGTGATCAGTTGCTGAAAAGTAGGTCAGGAAAGCTCCCAGCACCTACTTTTCATCATTTGATCAAGATGGGTTCCCGGAAACTTGTTCAGGCCCGGAAGTAGTGACCGTCGTTCAGGTCGGCGATCAGGCCGGGGTGGGTGGGGGACCAGCCCAGCAGTTCGCGTGTGATCGCGGACGACGTCAGGTTATCCAGCTGGGCGAACGCCCCGAGGAAGCCGAAGTAGTCGTTCGCCTCGTCGGCGCTGATGCTTCGGACCGGGATGTCGAGGTTGCCGCCGATGGTAGCGGCGATCTGCCGGAAGGGGACTCCTTCGTCGGCTGCCGCGTGCAGGCGCGCACCGGGCGGGGCCTTTTCCAGCGCGAGGCGGTAGAGCTGAGCCGCGTCGAGCGTGTGCACTGCTGGCCACCGGTTGGCACCCTCGCCGACGTATGCGGCGTACCCGTGCTGCCGGGCGGCAGCGACGAGGAGAGTGATGAAGCCGTAGTGGTCGAGCGAACTGTGCACGGTGGGTGCGAGCCGGACGACCGAGCCGCGCACACCGCGCGAGGCGAGGTCGACTACGAAGTTCTCCGCGTCGATCCGGTAGCCGCCTGGGAAGGCATCGTGTTCGGTGCCGGGGCGGCCGACGATGCCGCCCATCGCGAGCATGGCCGTCCCGCTCGTGCCGACCAGGGGTTTGCCGGAGCCGTCCAGGCCGGCGGCGAGTGCCTTGAGGGCATCCAGGTCAGCCTCGGCCGCACCGGCCATGTCGCCGTTGAGCATGAGGTCGTGCCGGAACGCCAGGTGGATGATCCCGTCGGACGCAGCTGCTTCCGCAGAAAGCACGTCGAGGTCGGACAGGTCGCCACGGCGTGCCTCGGCGCCGAGCTTCTCGATCGCGGCGGCGGACGTGTCGGAGCGGGCCAGGCCGACGACGTCGTGTCCGGCGGAGAGCAGTGCCGGCACGACCGCGGAGCCGAGATGGCCGGAGGCACCTGTGACGAATACACGCATGGTCATTCCTTCGCGGGAGGGTGATGTCACCTTGCGACATGACCGTATCCCGTGATGTCGCAAGATGACATGGCTCGGACGAAAAGAATGTCGCAGTGTGACATCAGATACCATGGCCGGATGGCCCGCTGGCAACCGGACGCGCGCGGCCGCCTGGAGGCGGCCGCCCTCGAGCTGTTCCGTGAGCGCGGCTTCGAGGAGACCACCGTCGCCGACATCGCCACCCGAGCCGGCCTGGACAAGCGCACCTTCTACCGGCTCTTCGGCGACAAGCGCGAGGCGCTCTTCAGCGGCAGTGGGCGCCTAGAGGAGATCCTGGTCAAGGCGGTGGCCGAGACGGACGCTGCCCCCTTCGAGGCGGTCGTCGCCGCCTTCCGCCGGGTGGCGGAGGACCTCTTCGCCGACCGCCTTGAGCTGGTCCGGATGCGTCACTCCATCATTGCGAGCAGCCCCGAGCTGCAGGAGCGCGAGCTGCGCAAGACGGGCGCGCTGGCGGCTGCTGTCACCGTCGCCCTGCGCGCCAATGGTCTCGACGAGAGCACGGCCATCCTGGCCACCGAGTCCGGCGCCACGGTCTTCCGCGTCGCGTACGCGCGCTGGATCGCGCCCGACAGCGATGCCACGCTCGCCGACCTGATCGACGAGGTGGCCGCCGAGCTGCGCACCGTCACGTCGGCCCCGAGGGAGCGTTGACGAGGCCCTTCCTTCGGCGGTGAACGTTTTCACACATGCTTGTCCTGGTTCGGCAGGCCGGGCGCATACTTGCGATCGACCGGTACCCCTTCTCGAGGACTGGATCGTCGTCATGAGCGCACCGTTGCGCCCGCGTCCGGCCGCCCCGCACGGGCCCGCCGTTCTCGGCACCCCCGCCACCTCCCGTCTGCTCACCGTCGGTGTCGTTGGCGCCGGTCGGGTCGGAGCGGTCCTGGGTGCCGCACTCGTCGCCGCCGGGCATCGGGTGGTCGCCGTCGCCGGCGGCTCCGGGGCCAGCCGCGCCCGACTCGCCCTGCTCCTGCCCGAGGTGCCCCGCCGCCCGGTCGCCGCCGTGGCCCACGCCGCCGCCGACCTGCTGCTGATCGCGGTGCCGGACGACGCCCTGGCCGGTGTGGTGGCCGACCTGGCCGCGCACGGGGCGCTACGTCCCGGCCAGGTGGTCGCGCACACCTCAGGCGCGCATGGTCTGGCCGTGCTCGCACCGGCCGCCGAGGTCGGTGCCCGGCCGCTCGCCCTGCACCCCGCGATGACCTTCACCGGTACGCCGGACGACCTGGCCCGGTTGGCCGGCATCTCGTACGGGGTGACCGCCCCGGCGGAGTTGCGCCCGCTTGCCGCCCGGCTGGTCGCCGACCTGGGCGGCGTGCCCGAGTGGGTGGCCGAGTCGGACCGCCCGCTGTACCACGCCGCGCTGGCCCACGGCGCGAACCACCTGGTGACCCTGGTCAACGAGGCGACCGACCGGCTGCGTGACGCCGGGGTGGCCCGGCCGGAGAAGGTGCTCGCCCCGCTGCTGCGGGCCGCCCTGGAGAACGCGCTGCGCCTCGGTGACGACGCGCTGACCGGCCCGGTCTCCCGTGGTGACGCGGGCACCGTCCAGCGGCACCTGGACCGGCTGGCCGCCACCGCTCCGGAGTCCGTGCCCGCGTACCGTGCGTTGGCCCGGCGCACCGCCGACCGGGCGATCGCCGCCGGCCGGCTGCGGCCGGTCGACGCACAGTCGCTGCTCGGCGTGCTCGCCGACAGCAATCGGGAGGTGGCGCTGTGAGCGTGAGGAGTGAGCCGATCTTGCGAGCCCCGCAGTCGCGAACCGAGGTGGCGCTGTGAGCGTGAGGAGTGAGTCGATCTTGCGAGCCCCGCAGTCGCGAACCGAGGTGGCGCTGTGACGCAGGTTGTGCACACGCGTGCCGAGTTGGCCGCGGCCCGGGCCGGGCTGACGGGCACGGTCGGCGTGGTGATGACCATGGGTGCGTTGCACTCCGGGCACGAGACGTTGTTGCGTGCGGCCCGGGAGCAGGCCGACCACGTACTGGTGACGATCTTCGTGAATCCGCTGCAGTTCGGGCCGAACGAGGACTTCGACCGCTATCCGCGCACCCTCGACGCGGACCTGGAGGTGTGCCGGCGGGCGGGCGCTGATCTTGTCTTCGCCCCGTCGGTGGCCGACATGTACCCGGACGGCCAGCCCCGCGTACGCCTCGATCCGGGGCCGCTCGGCGCGGAGTTGGAGGGCGCGAGCCGCCCCGGCTTCTTCCACGGTGTGCTCACCGTGGTGCTGAAGTTGCTCCAACTCACCCAGCCGGACCTGGCGTTCTTCGGCGAGAAGGACTACCAGCAGCTCACCCTGGTCCGGCGGATGACCCGGGATCTGGACGTGCCGGTCGAGGTGGTCGGCGTACCGACCGTTCGGGAGCCGGACGGGTTGGCGCTGTCCAGCCGCAACCGCTACCTGAGCGAGCCGGAGCGGGCCGCCGCGCTGAGTCTGTCCGCCGCGCTGCGGGCCGGTGGGCAGGCCGCCGACGAGGGGCTGGACGCGGGGGCGGTGCTGACCGCCGCGCACGCCGCGTTCGGCGCCGGTACGCCCGGTGCCCGCCTCGACTACCTGGTGCTCACCGATCCCGAGTTGGAGCCGGGGCTGGTGTCCGGGCCGGGCCGGCTGGTGATTGCCGCGTGGGTGGGCGCCACCCGGTTGATCGACAACGCGGCGGTCCACCTCGCCCCTCGCCCCTGACCGGGCCGCACCACCCTCCACCACTCCCGCGAAAGGCCACCCCAATGCTGCGCACCATGCTCAAGTCGAAGATCCACCGGGCCACGGTGACCCAGGCCGACCTGCACTACGTCGGTTCGGTGACGGTGGACGAGGACCTGCTCGACGCCGCCGACCTGCTCCCCGGCGAGCAGGTCGCGATCGTGGACATCACCAACGGTGCCCGGCTGGAGACGTACGTGATCCCGGGCGAGCGGGGCAGCGGTGTGATCGGCATCAACGGTGCCGCCGCGCACCTGGTGCACCCCGGTGATCTGGTCATCCTGATCTCGTACGGGCAGATGGACGACGCCGAGGCCCGGTCGTACCGGCCGCGGGTGGTTCACGTGAACGCCGACAACCGGGTGATCGAGTTGGGCGTCGACCCGGCTGCGGTGGCGTCCGGCATGGTCGGTGGCCCGGTGCCCAGCCCGCTGGCCGTGTCCGGAGTCTGATCTCGCGCGACGCGATTCCGGTCTGTTACCGGAAGGTCATTTCCGGTTACCCTTGGCGCGCTGGTGGAAGCCGGCGGTGGCTGGGGGAGGCCGCGATGCGCAGTGCCACGACGACCCTGTTCGCCGCTGCCGTGACGGCAGCGCTGTTGGTGGCCTGCGCCGGCTCCGGTGACCTGGACGGTGACCTGACCGATGACTGGGCGGCGCTGCCGCCGCCGTCGGCGTTCACCCCGGCCGCCGGTGTGTGCCAGGCCGCCGATTTCATCGATGTGCTCACCCTGGCCAGCTACGAGCCGGTGGACTGCGCCGGCCCGCACCGGGTGGAGACCGTGCATGTGGGGGCGTTCCCGGCCGAGCGGGCGAGCGCACCGGCGGGTGGCTCGGCGGAGTTGCGGGGCGCGTTCGCCGAGTGCGACACCCGGGCGACCGGCTACGTGGGCGACGACTGGCGGGCCGGCCGGCTGCGGCTGTCGGTGGCGCTGCCCTCCGGGCCGGGCTGGGCGGCGGGTTCCCGCTTCTTCCGATGCGATCTGACCGAGCTGAGCACCGTCGAGGCTGGGGCCACGGTGGTGGTTCGATCGGGCAGCCTGCGGGACGCGTTGAAGGGGGCCGCCGGGTTGCGGCTCGGCTGTCAGCAGACCCGGAGGGCGGCCGGTCGGGCCGTGCAGACGCTGGTCCCGGTGGAGTGCGCACAGCAGCACGACGCCGAGTTCGTCGGGGTGTGGCGCGCACCGGAGATGGCGTACCCGAGCCGCGACTCCGACTGGGCTCCGCTCTACACCGGCTGTCGGAGCGCCATCGCCCGGTTCGTGGGCGTGCCGGACGACGCCAGGCTGAGCTTTCGCAGCGGTGTGGTGGTCCGCCCGCCGGGTGCGGGCCGCTGGCGGGTCGGTGACCGGGGCGTCCGCTGCTACCTGTGGCTCAGCGACCGCACGGTGACTGTCTCGCTGAAGGGCGCGGGCCCGGCTGGTCTACCGGTCCCGACGAAGTGACCACGGCCCGACGGTCGGCACCGCGCGGGCGACGCCGGACAGGGTCGCCGAAAACACTCGTCCCGCCCCCGCCGCCCCAGGCGAGGACGGTTCGGGTTGACTGGGGGGATGGACCTTCCCACCGTCGACCTGCCGGCCCTGCCCGCGTTGCTGGCCGCGCCCGCGCCCGGCTGGGTGGAGACCACCGACGTGATCGTGGTGGGTTCCGGGGTGGCCGGGTTGACCGCGGCGCTGCACCTGCGTGAGGCGGGTCTGCACGTCACGGTGGTCACCAAGGTCAACATCGATGATGGTTCGACCCGATGGGCGCAGGGCGGCATCGCCGCTGTGCTCGACCCCTCGGACACCCCGGCGGCGCATGCTCGTGACACCGAGGTCGCCGGGGTCGGGCTCTGCGATCCGGCGGCGGTCCGGGTGCTGGTCGAGGAGGGGCCGACCCGGCTGCGGGAGCTGATGCGTATCGGGGCGGAGTTCGATCGTCATCCGGACGGCTCCCTGATGCTGACCCGCGAGGGTGGGCACCGGGCGGACCGGATCGTGCACGCGGGCGGGGACGCCACGGGCGCGGAGGTGCAGCGGGCCCTGCACGCCGCGGTGCAGCGCGACCCGTGGATCCGACTGGTCGAGCACGCCCTGGTGCTCGACCTGCTGCGTGCGCCCGGCGACGGCCCGGACGGGCTCGGCCCGGCCTGTGGGATCACCCTGCACGTGCTCGGCGAGGGCAGCGAGGACGGCGTCGGCGCCCTGTTGGCCCGGGCGGTGGTGCTCGCCACCGGCGGGATGGGGCAGATCTTCGCGGCCACCACCAATCCGGCGGTCTCCACCGGCGACGGGGTGGCGCTGGCGCTGCGGGCCGGCGCGGCGGTGACCGACGTGGAGTTCGTCCAGTTCCACCCGACCGCCCTGATCACTCCGAACGGCGCTGGGGTCCCCGGTGCCGGGCACGCGCAGCAGCCGCTGGTCTCCGAGGCGTTGCGCGGCGAGGGCGCGTACCTGGTGGATGCCGACGGCAAGCGGTTCATGGTGGGCCAGCACGAGTTGGCCGAGCTGGCACCCCGGGACGTGGTGGCCAAGGGCATCCACCGGGTGTTGCTGGCCAGCGGCGCGGACCACGTCTTCCTCGACGCGCGGCACCTGGGCGGGGACTTCCTGGCCGGGCGGTTCCCCACCATCGTGGCGTCCTGCCTGGCGATCGGCGTGGACCCGGCGACCGACCTGATTCCGGTGGCGCCGGCCGCCCACTACGCCTCCGGCGGTGTCCGCACCGACCTGCGCGGCCGCACCTCCATCCCGGGCCTGTACGCCTGCGGCGAGGTGGCCTGCACGGGTGTGCACGGCGCGAATCGGCTGGCCAGCAACTCGCTGCTGGAGGGTCTGGTCTTCTCCCGGCGGATCGCCGAGGACATCGCGGCCGGGCTGCCCGAGCAGGTTCAGCCGGCGGACACCGGCGCCTGGCGCGGGGGCGCGGGCTGGGTGTTGCCCGCGGAGGTGACGCCGACCCTGCAACGGGCGATGACCCGGGGGGCCGGGGTGCTCCGATCCGCGGCGACGCTGGCCGAGACGGCCGGAACGCTTACCGAGTTGGGCGCTGCCCGGGGTCGGCCCCGGACCGCCGACTGGGAGGCGACCAACCTGCTCACCGTGGCGTCCACACTTGTCGCTGCCGCGTACGCACGCGGCGAGACCCGGGGTTGCCACTGGCGGGAGGATTTTCCGACGGCCGACGAGCGGTGGCTGGGCCACCTGGTCGGGTCGGTGGGGGCGCAGGGCCGGATAGGGCAGCACTGGGAGGGGCGATCTTCATGACGGAGTCGACGCAGGCGGCTTTGCGGGCGGCCGGGCTGGATCCGGGGCAGGTGCGGCAGGTGATCGAGACCGCGCTGATCGAGGACCTGGGCCCGGATTTCCTTGACGTCACGAGCGTGGCCACCATTCCGGCGGAGCAGACCGACACCGCCGATCTGGTGGCTCGCGCGGACGGTGTGCTGGCCGGGATGGCCGTGGCCGCCGCCGTGTTCGAGCTGGTCGGCGAGGTGACGGGCTTCGGTCGTACCGTCGAGGTGTCGGTGCTGGCCCGCGACGGGGAGCGGGTGGCCCGCGGCGCGGTGCTGGCGACGGTGACCGGCCCGACCCGGCTGCTGCTGACGGCCGAGCGGACGGCCCTCAACCTGCTCTGCCGGATGTCCGGGGTGGCCACCCACACCCGCGCCTGGGCGGACGCGCTGGCTGGCACGAAGGCGATGGTGCTGGACACCCGCAAGACGACGCCGGGCCTGCGGGCGCTGGAGAAGTACGCGGTGCGGGCCGGCGGGGGCACCAACAAGCGGATGGGCCTCTACGACGTGGCCATGATCAAGGACAACCACAAGCTGGCGGCGGGGGGCATCACGCCGGCCTACCGGCGGGTTCGGGAGGCGTTCCCGGAGGTGCCGGTGCAGGTCGAGGTGACCACGGTCGACGAGGCGGTGGAGGCGGTGGAGGCCGGGGCCGATTTCCTGCTCTGCGACAACATGACGCCGGAGGTGTTGGCCGAGGCGGTGGCCGCGGTGGGTGACCGGGCGGAGTTGGAGGCGACCGGCGGGCTGACCCTGGAGGTCGCGGGCCGGTACGCCGCCACCGGCGTCGACTTCCTCTCGGTGGGTGCGTTGACCCACTCGTCGCCGATCCTGGACATCGCACTGGACCTGCGGACCGAGTAGCGGGCGCGGGCCGGCGACTCAGACGGTGGTCAGCGAGTTGGTCGCCAGGTTGAAGATCACCCGGTTCTCGGTGTCCTGTCGGCCGTCCAGGCCGTACTTGGCCCGGAAGAGCTCCAACACCCGGTTGTAGATCTCGGGCGGCAACTCGTCGGCCTCACCGATGGCGAAGACCTCGCCGGCCGCCTCGGGCCGGTCCAGCACGACGGTCAGCCCGGCCAGGCCGTGCCGGGCCACGTTGCGCACCAGGTCGGTGCCGGCGATGTACCACTCGCCGTCGGAGCGTACGTAGAGCGCGTCGCAGGTCTCCAGGTCCCGACCGGCCTGGCCCCACCACGTCCCCGACATGTCCGCTCCCCGTCCGGCCGCGCCGTGGATTGATCCATGCTCATGTCGCGATGTGACAAGGATACGGTCCGCCGGCCGGTCCGCATCCGCCCGTACGGTCGTTGTCTAGGCTGCGTGCGTGCTGCTCTGCATCGACATCGGAAACACCAACACCGTGCTGGCGACCTTCGACGGCGACAGGCTGGTGCACTCCTGGCGAATCAAGACCGATGCCCGCTCGACGGCGGACGAGTTGGGCCTGATGTTCCGGGGTCTGCTGGCCGGCGACAACGTCGAGATCACCGGTGTCGCCGCCTGCTCCACGGTGCCGGCCGCACTGCGGTCGCTGCGCACCATGCTCGGCCGCTACTACGCCGACCTGCCGAGCGTCATCGTCGAGCCGGGCGTGCGGACCGGGGTGCAGTTGGCGATCGACAACCCGAAGGAGGTGGGTGCCGACCGGGTGGTGAACACGCTGGCCGCGTACACCCTCTACGGCGGGCCGTCGATCGTGGTGGACTTCGGCACCACCACCAACTTCGACGTCATCAGCGGGCGGGGCGAGTTCCTCGGTGGTGCGTTCGCCCCGGGCATCGAGATCTCCTTCGACGCGTTGGCCGCCCGGGCCGCCCAACTGCGCAAGGTCGAGGCCACCAAACCCCGCTCGGTGATCGGAAAGAACACCGTGGAGTGCCTCCAGGCCGGCCTGTACTTCGGCTTCGCCGGCCAGGTGGACCGGATCGTCGAGCGGATGACCGAGGAGTTGGGCGAGGTGAAGGCGGTGATCGCCACCGGTGGCCTGGCGTCTCTGGTGATCAACGAATGCCGCACCATCACCCATCACGAGCCGATGATCACGCTGATCGGCCTGCGAATGGTCTACGAGCGCAACCTCTGACCCCGGTCGCCGCCCGGCCGGCTGCCGCGCGGGGCTTCACCGCCGTCGGGCGCGATAGACCACGGTCCGGTACGGCATCTCGATGGTCTCCCGGCCGGCCAGGTCCGGGTGGCGGGCGAGCAGGTCGAGTACGTTCCGGTCGACCTCGAGCTGCTCCTCGGCGCTGGCGGTCAGCCAGTAGGAGCGGGTGTGCAGCATGCCGAGCAGCTCGTCCGGGGTGAGCAGCGTCCGGTGCACGAACTGGGCCACCTCCACCGGCCCGAAGGCCGGCCCGAAGCCCCCGACCTGCTTGCGCAGGTCGGGGGCGTTGTCCCGGAGGTCGGCGATCCGGGTCAGTTCCACCATCCAACTGGCCGCCTGCTGGTCACGGATGTTCCAGATCGGGGCGAACGTTCCGCCTGGCCGGAGCACCCGGGCGATCTCGGCGTGCGCGGCCTCCTTGTCGAACCAGTGGTAGGCCTGGCCGACCAGCACCGCGTCGGCGCTGGCGTCCGGCAACGGCATCGACTCGGCGCTGCCCGCCCGGGACGTGAGACCCGGGGTGGTGAGGTCCAGTTGGGCGCGCATGCCGGGGTCGGGCTCCACCGGCAGCACCTGGTGCCCGATGGTCCGCACGACCCGGCTCAGGATGCCGGTGCCGGCGGCGAGATCGACCACCTGGGCGCCGTCGTCCAATCCGTCAAGCGCCCAGCGGACCGCCTCTTCGGGATAACTCGGCCGAAACCGGTCGTAATCGTTCGCCGCAGCGCCGAAGGAGAGGGCCCGAGTGTGATCGACCATAACGGGCAGGTTATCCGCTAACAGCCCCCGGGACGCTTGAGTACGCTCGGGCCTGACCCCCTGTATCTCCCGTGACGAGGAAGCGTGCCGTGAGCGAGCAGAACGCCGTGCCAGTGGACCCCGCCGACGACCTTCCCGAGCAGATGAAGGTCCGCCGGGAGAAGCGGGACCGGATGCTCGCCGAGGGCGTCGAGCCCTACCCGGTCGGCTTCCCCCGCACCACCACCCTGGCCCAGGTCCGTGCGGGCTACGCCGACCTGCCGACCGACACCGCGACCGGTGACCAGGTGGCGGTCACCGGTCGAGTGATCTTCGTACGCAACACCGGCAAGCTCTGCTTCGCGACTCTGCGTGACGGCGACGGCACCGAGTTGCAGGCGATGCTCTCCCTGGACCGGGTCGGGCCGGAGCGGTTGGAGGCGTGGAAGCGCCTGGTCGACCTGGGCGACCACGTCGGTGTCACCGGTGAGGTGATCACCAGCCGTCGGGGTGAGCTGTCGGTGCTGGCCCAGCAGTGGGAGATGACCGCCAAGGCGCTGCGACCGTTGCCGGTGGCGCACAAGCCGCTCTCCGAGGAGGCCCGCGTCCGGCAGCGCTACGTCGACCTGATCGTCCGGCCGCAGGCGCGGGAGATGGTCCGTACCCGAGCCGCTGCGGTCCGCAGTCTGCGTGATTCATTGCACGGGCAGGGCTTCATCGAGGTGGAAACGCCGATGCTGCAACTGCTGCATGGTGGCGCGGCGGCCCGACCGTTCGTGACCCACAGCAATGCGTTGAACACCGATCTGTATCTTCGAATCGCCCCGGAACTGTTTCTCAAGCGCGCCGTGGTCGGTGGTGTCGACCGCGTCTTCGAGATCAACCGCAACTTCCGTAATGAGGGTGTCGACTCTTCGCACTCGCCGGAGTTCGCGATGTTGGAGACGTACCAGGCGTACGGCGACTACGACACGATCGGCGAGCTGACCCGTAATCTCGTGCAACAGGCCGCGATCGCGGTCAGCGGCTCGATGGTGGTGACCCACGCCGACGGACGGGAGTTCGACCTCGGCGGCGAGTGGCGGTCCGTGACACTGTTCGGCGCGCTTTCCGAAGCACTCGGCGAGGAGGTCACGGTCCGCACCGACCGAGCCCGCCTCGTGGAGTACGCGGACAAGGTGGGATTGGCCGTCGACCCGAAGTGGGGTCCGGGCAAGCTGGCCGAGGAACTGTTCGAGGAACTGGTCGTCCCCGGTCTGGTGGAGCCCACCTTCGTGCGGGACTACCCGGAGGAGACCAGCCCGCTCACCCGGGCCCACCGCAGTGAGCCGGGGCTGGCCGAGAAGTGGGACCTCTACGTGCTCGGCTTCGAGCTGGGCACCGGGTACTCCGAGCTGGTCGACCCGGTCGTGCAGCGCGAGCGGCTGGTGGCCCAGGCGCAGCTGGCCGCCCGTGGCGACGACGAGGCGATGCGTCTCGACGAGGACTTTCTCCGGGCGATGGAGTATGGAATGCCGCCGGCCGGCGGTATGGGAATGGGAATCGACCGGCTGTTGATGGCCCTGACCGGGCTGGGAATTCGGGAAACGATCCTCTTCCCGTTGGTCCGCCCGGAGTAGTCTCGCCCCGGCTCGCGCAGAGTTGTAACGGCCTCCTATTGACGAGGCGAGCAGCGCACGGGTTATTGTGCTCTCGTTAGCAGGAGCACCCTGCTCGAAAGGAATGTGGGACGTGGCCAAGCAGATCATTCACAAGCTGGTCGATGACCTGGACGGCGGGGACGCTGACGAGACCGTCAAGTTCGCCCTCGACGGCGTTCAGTATGAGATCGACCTGTCGAGCGCCAACGCCGCGAAATTGCGCGACGCTTTCGCCTCGTACGTGGGTGCCGGCACGAAGGTCGGCCGGGGCGGCGTGGTGATCGGTGGGCGTGCTGCCCGCGGTCGGGGTGGCGCGACCGCCGATCGGGAACAGAACAAGGCGATCCGGGAGTGGGCCAAGAAGGCCGGCAAGGACATCTCCGACCGGGGTCGTATCCCGCAGGAGATCGTCGACGAGTACCACGCGAAGCGCTGATCATTCAGCAGCTGGGTGGTTAGCACCACCACCGCGGGCGACACCGACGCCGGGCCGGAGCAGTTCTCCGGGCCGGCGTCGCCGTGTCTGCGGCCCATCCCGGTCGGACGCTGGCCGCCCACCCGCTCCCGGTCGACTGACCGCGTCCGGGGCCGGGAAGCATTCCGCACCCACCGGCGTTATCCACAACCAGTGGACCAACTATCCACAGCCTGTGGACAACCTCCCTCAGGGGTGATGCGGCGTTCGTCCAGACCGCCGAACCGCCTTCCAGGGGCTCCCGGAACGCTTCCGGAGCCGGGATCGGGCCTCCGTCGCGCCAGTCGGATTTCGCTCTGCGCGTAGCGACAGGACTACCGGAACACCTCCTGAGCGCGGACGGTTGTCCAAAACGACGTGCAACCGACCCGGACCAGAGACACACGACCTCAGCTGAGTCGGTCAGCGACGATAGAGTAAGGAGGCACGGACGCCCGTCCTGGACGTTCGTGCACCGGCCCCGCCAAGATCTTGACCATCAAGGCGCACGGCACGTGAGGAGCACGAGGGCATGTTCGAGCGGTTCACCGACCGAGCGCGACGGGTTGTCGTCCTGGCCCAAGAAGAGGCCCGGATGCTCAACCACAACTACATCGGTACGGAACACATCCTGCTGGGCCTGATCCACGAAGGTGAAGGCGTCGCGGCGAAGGCCCTGGAGAGCCTCGGCATCTCCCTGGAGGGCGTCCGCCAGCAGGTCGAGGAGATCATCGGCCAGGGTCAGCAGGCGCCGAGCGGGCACATCCCGTTCACGCCGCGGGCCAAGAAGGTGCTGGAGCTGTCGCTGCGCGAGGCGCTGCAGCTCGGCCACAACTACATCGGCACCGAGCACATCCTGCTCGGGCTGATCCGTGAGGGCGAGGGCGTCGCCGCCCAGGTGCTGGTCAAGCTCGGCGCCGACCTCAACCGGGTCCGCCAGCAGGTGATCCAGCTGCTCTCCGGCTACCAGGGCAAGGAGCCCGCCGCGGCGGGTGCCGCGCCGGGTGAGGCCGCGCCGTCGACCAGCCTGGTGCTGGACCAGTTCGGCCGCAACCTGACTCAGGCCGCCCGCGAGGGCAAGCTCGACCCGGTCATCGGGCGCGAGAAGGAAATCGAGCGGGTCATGCAGGTGCTCTCCCGCCGTACCAAGAACAACCCGGTCCTGATCGGTGAGCCCGGCGTCGGTAAGACCGCCGTGGTGGAGGGGCTGTCCCAGAAGATCATCAAGGGCGAGGTGCCCGAGACTCTGAAGGACAAGCAGCTCTACACGCTCGACCTCGGTGCGCTGGTGGCTGGTTCCCGCTACCGCGGTGACTTCGAGGAGCGCCTCAAGAAGGTGCTCAAGGAGATCCGCACCCGCGGCGACATCATCCTGTTCATCGACGAGATCCACACCCTGGTGGGTGCGGGTGCCGCCGAGGGCGCGATCGACGCGGCGAGCATCCTCAAGCCGATGCTGGCCCGTGGTGAACTGCAGACCATCGGTGCCACCACCCTTGACGAATACCGCAAGCACCTGGAAAAGGACGCCGCGCTTGAGCGCCGGTTCCAGCCGATCCAGGTGGGTGAGCCGTCGCTGGCGCACACCATCGAGATCCTCAAGGGCCTGCGGGACCGCTACGAGGCGCACCACCGGGTGAGCATCACCGATGCCGCTCTCGTGGCAGCCGCAACTCTGGCCGACAGGTACATCTCCGACCGCTTCCTGCCGGACAAGGCGATCGACCTGATCGACGAGGCCGGTGCCCGGATGCGGATCCGCCGGATGACCGCGCCGCCAGACCTGCGTGACTTCGACGAGCGCATCGCCCAGGTGCGTCGCGACAAGGAGTCCGCGATCGACGCTCAGGACTTCGAGCGCGCCGCCCAGCTGCGGGACAAGGAGAAGCAGCTCCTTGGCCAGAAGGCTCAGCGGGAGAAGGAGTGGAAGGCCGGTGACCTGGACGTCGTCAGCGAGGTTGACGACGAGCAGATCGCCGAGGTGCTCGGCAACTGGACCGGCATCCCGGTCTACAAGCTGACCGAGGAGGAGACCTCGCGCCTGCTGCGCATGGAGGACGAGCTGCACAAGCGCGTCATCGGCCAGGAGGACGCGGTCAAGGCGGTGTCCAAGGCGATCCGGCGTACCCGGGCCGGCCTGAAGGACCCGAAGCGCCCGTCGGGCTCGTTCATCTTCGCCGGCCCGTCCGGTGTCGGTAAGACCGAGCTGTCCAAGGCGCTCGCCGAGTTCCTCTTCGGCAGCGAGGATGCCCTCATCCAGCTGGACATGTCCGAGTTCCACGACCGCTACACGGTCTCCCGGCTCGTTGGTGCCCCTCCCGGCTACGTCGGTTACGACGAGGGCGGGCAGCTGACCGAGAAGGTGCGGCGTCGGCCGTTCTCGGTGGTCCTCTTCGATGAGATCGAGAAGGCCCACCC
>NZ_PYBV01000014.1:164965-165618 GCF_003205615.1 Micromonospora arborensis
GACGGTCGGCTCACCGACGGTCAGGGTCGGATCGTGGACTTCAAGAACACGGTCATCATCCTGACCACCAACCTGGGCACCCGTGACGTCGCCAAGGCGGTGTCGCTGGGCTTCCAGCAGTCGGAGGACTCCGAGTCCAACTACGACCGGATGAAGCAGAAGGTCAACGACGAGCTCAAGCAGCACTTCCGGCCTGAGTTCCTCAACCGGATCGACGACACCATCGTCTTCCACCAGCTGCGCCAGAGCGAGATCCTCTCGATCGTGGACATCATGATCCAGCGGATCGAAGGCCAGCTGCGTAACAAGGACATGGGCCTGGAGCTCACCGACAACGCCAAGAAGTACCTGGCCGCGAAGGGCTTCGACCCGGTGCTCGGTGCCCGTCCGCTTCGTCGCACGATCCAGCGCGACATCGAGGACAACCTCTCCGAGCGGATCCTGTTCAACGAGCTGACCCCTGGTCAGATCGTCGTGGTGGACTGCGAGGGCGACCCGAACGACATCGACAAGTCCAAGCTCGTCTTCCGGGGCGCGGAGAAGCCGGTCGAAGTTCCGGACGCCGTACCGGCCGACCTCGGTGGCACTGCCGCTGGCACCGCCGCCGCAGGCGCGGACGAGTAGCACAACCAGCAAAAAGGCGGGCCCGATGG